>CANMKR010000002.1 GCA_947498625.1 uncultured Kangiella sp.
GGCACCGACAGCTTCACCTACGTCATCACCGATGCCAATGGCGATACCGACACGGCGACCGTGACCATCACGGTGACGGCGGTGGACGATATTGAGGCATTGGATGATGACTTCAGCTCTACACCAGTAGATCCAACAGCAGGCGGTACGGCTGGTAACGTATTTGGAAATGATACGGTTAATGGCGCTCCAGCGGATAACACTAATGTGGATACCGTTACAGTCACGATTGATGATGGTTTAACAGGAGTGACTATTGACAGTGACGGTAATGTGATTATTCCTGCGGGATCGACGCCTGGTACTTATACGATCACTTACGAAATCTGTACGGCTAGTGGGGTTTGTGACACGGCTACAGTAACAATTGTTGTAGACCAATTATCGATAGTGGCAAATGATGATGACTTTACGGCCACTCCGATTAATGGTTTAGATGGAGGTTCTGCAGGCAATGTATTGACTGATGACACGTTAGCAGGTGTTGCAGTAAGCCCAGCGGATGTTACTTCATCAATTATTAATGATGGCGGTTTGACTGGTGTAACTATTGATGCAAATGGCGATATTCAAATCCCAGCAGGAACACCAGCAGGAACTTACAGTATCACTTATGAAATTTGTGAGAATGCAGCTCCTACAAACTGTGATCAAGCGGTAGTGACGGTATTGGTTGAAGAAGCGCCAATTAATGCGATTATTGATGACTTCAGCGCTACTCCAGTAGATTCTGCTAGTGGCGGAACTGTTGGTAATGTTCTTACCAACGACACTCTAAATGGTGTTGCAGTTAATCCGACAGATATTTCAATCAGTGTGATTAATGATGGTGGCATTACAGGAGTTACAATCGATGCAAATGGTGATCTTCAAGTACCTCCTGGAACCACTGCTGGTACTTACACTATTACTTATCAAATTTGTGAAAACTTAAATCCAACTAATTGTAGTAATACTACGGTTACAGTAGTGATTGCGCCGACAGCTATCGATGCAGTTAACGATGACTTCAGTGCTACGCCAGTAAACGGTAATAGTGGCGGTACTGCAGGCAATGTTCTTACTAATGATACTCTAAATGGTGTTGCTGTCACTCCGGCAGACGTTGATGTGACCTTGACTAATAACGGTGGTTTAGCAGGTGTTACTATTGATGCCAATGGTGATGTGCAAGTACCAGCAGATACTCCTGCAGGTACATACACTATTAGTTATGAAATCTGCGAATCGGCTAACACTCTTAATTGTGATATTGCTACGGTAACGGTAGTAGTTGAAGCGCCAGTAATTAACGCGGTCAATGACGACTTCACCGGCACGCCGATTGGCGGTGCAGCTGGCGGCACTATTGGTAATGTATTAGATAATGATACATTGAATGGTGCTCCAATTATCGCTTCTGAAGTAGATATAGCTGTGACTAATGATGGAGGCATCGGTGCAACCATTGCTGCTGATGGAACCCTATCTATACCGCCAGGTACAGCTCCAGGTACTTACACCATTAGCTATGAAATCTGTGAAGTGCTCAACCCAACTAATTGCAGCACTGCGACAGTCACGATAGAAGTTTCGAACGCTACTATTGTCGCGCAAAATGATGATTTATCGGCAACACCAATTAATGGTGTTAATGGTGGCACAGCAGGAAACGTACTAGGTAATGACACGCTTAATGGTAATCCAGTCGTTGCTGCTGATTTAACTATTAGCTTAGTAAGTGACGGTGGCCTAACGGGTGTTACTGTTGATGCTAACGGCGATGTGCAAGTCCCTACAGGTACCGCTGCTGGCACTTACAGCATCATTTATCGTATTTGCGAAACTGCTGATCCTACTAACTGTGATAATGCTGTAGTAACAGTAGTTGTCGAAGCAGCGCCAATAGTAGCAACTGATGACAACTTCAGTGGTACTCCTGTTGGAGCGGGCGGTGGCACGGTAGGAAGTGTATTCGATAATGACACCTTTAATGGTGGTTCTATTACACCGGCCGACGTTACTGTAACTATTACTAATGATGGTGGCTTAAGCGGAGCAACCATCGATGGCAATGGTAATATCACTGTACCTCCAGGCACAGCGCCAGGAACTTATATCATTACTTATGAGATTTGTGAGGTATTGAATCCAACTAATTGTTCAACTGCGACAGTTTCAATAGTTGTTGATCCTTCGCCGATTGATGCGGTTAATGATGACTTCAGTGGTACCCCAATTGATTCTGAAAATGGTGGTACTGCAGGTAATGTTCTAACAAATGACACTTTAAATGGGGTAGCAGTCAATCCAGCTGATGTATCCATAAGTGTGACTAATGATGGCGGTTTAACTGGCGTTACTATTGATGCCAATGGTGATCTGCAAGTTCCAGCAGGCACTCCAGCAGGTACTTACAGTATCAGTTACGAGATTTGTGAAATTGCGAATCCTGCTAACTGCGATACAGCTACGATAACTGTTGAAGTAGCCCCTCCGGTTATTGATGCTGTTGTTGATGACTTTAGCGGAACTCCTGTTAATGGAATCAGTGGTGGAGCTGTTGGTAACGTATTCGATAATGACACCATTAGCGGAAACCCAATCGACCCATCTGATGTAACAGTTTCTGTAACTAATGATGGTGGTATTGGCGCAACAATTGCAGCTGATGGCACCTTGTCAGTACCTCCTGGTACTGCACCTGGTACTTATGTCATTACTTACGAAATCTGTGATGTAAACGACCCGACTAATTGTGACAGTGTGACCGCAACAGTAGTGGTTGCTGCAGGTACCATTGAAGCAGTGGATGATGACTTTAGCGCTTCACCAATTAATAGTGTTAATGGTGGTACTGCGGGTAATGTAATCAGTAATGATACGTTAAACGGTGCTCCAGTATCGATTAGTGATATTTCTATCGCAATTGTTAGCGATGGTGGTATTACTGGCGTAACAATTGATAGTAATGGTGACATTATTGTTCCAGCAGGTACAGCAGTTGGAACCTATACAGTTATCTATCAAATTTGTGAAACTGCTAACCCAACAAACTGTGATAACGCTAGCGTTACTATTGTAGTGCAAGCAGCTGTAATTGATGCAGTTGTAGATGACTTCAGTGCTACTCCAGTGAATGGTGTTAATGGCGGTGTGGCTGGAAATGTCTTAGATAACGATACCTTGAATGGTGTTGCAGTATTGCCAACTGATGTAACTACCACAGTAACTAATGACGGTGGTTTAACAGGCGTTAGTATCGATGTTAACGGCGACATCATAGTTCCGGCGAATACTCCGGCAGGTACTTATACTATTACCTATGAAGTTTGTGAGATTCTGAATCCTACTAACTGTGATACAACCACTGCAACTGTAGTCGTAGAAGCAGCAACGATTGTTGCAAATGACGATGACTTCAGTGGTGTACCGGTTTCGGGTAACTCAGGTGGCACAGCTGGTAATGTATTGACTGATGATACTATTAACGGCATTGCGGTTGATCCAACTGATATCAGTATCACTGTTACTAATGACGGTGGTCTTACAGGACTAATCATTGATCCAAATGGTGATGTGCAAGTTCCAGCAGGAACCCCTGCAGGTACTTACACCATTACTTACGAAATTTGTGAGAATCTGAATCCGACTAACTGCGATACAGCGACTGTGACAATTGTGGTTGAGCCTCCAGTTATCAATGCTGTTAATGACACCTACGGTGCTCCGATTGATGGTATTAATGGCGGAACTGTTGGCAGTGTGTTTGATAATGATACGCTTGGCGGAAACCCAATTAATCCAGCAGACGTAACCGTCACTGTCACTAATGATGGTGGAATAGGCGCGACTATTGATGCAAACGGTGACGTTCAAGTACCAGCGGGCACACCGGCTGGCACTTACACCATTACTTATGAACTCTGTGAAGTTGCTAATCCTACGAATTGTGACACAGCGACAGTTACAGTAGTGGTTGGTGCTGCAGTTATTGATGCTAATGATGATGACTTCAGTGGCACGCCTGTTACAGGAAGCACTGGTGGAACAGTGGGTAACGTATTGCCGAATGATACACTTGGTGGTAATGCTATTACTCCAGCTGATATCAGTATTTCGGTGACGAATGATGGTGGCTTAACGGGTATCACCATTGATGCTAACGGCGATGTACAAGTACCAGCAGGTACTCCAGCAGGTACTTACACCATTACTTACGAAATCTGTGAAGTTCTTAATCCAACGAATTGTGATACTGCAATAATCACCATTGTTGTAGAAGCTGCAGTTATTGATGCTGTTGATGATGACTTCAGTGGTAATCCTATTGCTGGTAGCGCAGGTGGAACTGCTGGTAATGTACTACCGAACGATACACTAGGCGGTAATGCCATTACTCCAGCAGATATTAGTATTTCGGTGACGAATGATGGTGGCTTAACGGGTATCACCATTGATGCTAACGGCGATGTACAAGTACCAGCAGGTACTCCAGCAGGTACTTACACTATTAGTTACCAAATTTGTGAAGTTTTGAATCCAACGAATTGCGATACAGCAACAATCACAATAGTAGTCGTTGCGCCAGTAATTGTTGCCAATGATGACGATTACACAGTAACGCCGATTAATGGTTTTGATGGCGGAGTAGTTGGAAGCATTTTCGATAACGATACACTTAATAGTGTGGCCCTTGATCCAAACTTAGTTAACTTAACGGTTACTAACGACGGCGGGTTAGGAGCAACAATTAACGCTGATGGAACAATTACTGTAGCAGCAGGAACCGCAGCAGGAACTTACACATTAGAGTATCAGATTTGTGAAATATTGAATCCGACTAATTGTGATACTGCTAGTATTATTGTGGTAGTTGAAGCTCCAGCCATCGTAGCTAATGATGATGATTTCACCGCTGATCCAATCAGTGGGGTTACAGGTGGCGATGCAGGAAATGCATTCGATAACGATACCTTGAATGACGCTGCAATTGATCCAAGCTTAATCACAGTAACGGTATTAGATGATGCGGGAATAGGTGCAACCATTGCAAATGATGGAACTGTATCTATACCAGCAGGTATTGCAGGCGGTATTTACACTATCACTTATCAAATTTGTGAAATTGTGAATCCAACTAACTGTGATACTGCAACCGTTACTATTCGAGTTATCGACATCCCGGCTATTCGCCTGGTTAAAACGGCTAGTGTCAGTCAAGCATCTATAGGTGACTTTGTTACTTACAACGTGACTGTTGAGAATATTGGTCAAATTGACGCAGTAAACATTAGCCTAACGGATACTCCGCCATTAGGTATGAACTATGTTGAAAACTCTGGTTCTATTAATGATTTGAATCCAGCTAATGATTTAATTACAGCAGGGCGCCCGATTAGTTTTGATGGGGTTGACGTTGCTGCTGGTGAAACAATAGTCGTGACTTACATGATGCGAATAGGTGCTACAGCGATCCGTGGTGAGTTGGTTAATACCATCGTTGCTGAGTTTGCTGGCCAAACGATTTCTAATGAAGCAAAAGTTGGTGTCTTGATGAGCGCTGACCCTGATTTTGAGCAATCAACAATCCTGGGTAAAGTGTTCAATGACCGTGATGCTGATGGCTGGCAAGATGATGCTACGGCGACAGGCATTCAAGTTACCGGCGGCATTGATGAGTCTGCTTATATTGCTAACTCTACAACTTTAGATGCTGGTAATGGACCAGTTCCATTGTCTGATGCTAGTGCACCTATTAATCATGGTATTACTATTGCGAACTTGTCAGGCAGAAACTCTTACATGGATCCAGCCAGCAATCATCAGATTATCATTAGTCAAATGATGACCGAGCCTAAATTTACCAACAGTGTTGTGATTAAAACTGCTGAAGGCTCGGAGTTAATTATGGCCGAAGATGGTACTGTCACTCGTAATGCAATTGGCGATATAGCTAGAGGTTTATCAGCACAAAAACTAAGTGTTGAGAGATTGGTTACTTTGGTTGATGGCAACTACAAAGTTGACTTCATTATTACTAACCATGGCATTCAAGAGCGCGGTATTCCAGGCGTACGTATTGCAACAGTTGAAGGTTTAATTATTGAAACTGACGCTTATGGTCGCTTCCACTTGAATGCAATAGATGTAGCTGACTTTGGTCGCGGTCAAAACTTTATTATGAAGGTTGACCCTGCCACCCTGCCAAAAGGTTCTGAGTTCACTACAGAAAACCCAAGAGTTAAGCGTTTGACGCAAGGCTTACCTACCAGTTTTGACTTTGGTGTTAAAATTCCAGAGGCTAAACCTAAGGCAAGGGGTATTGAAGCAGTTGAGATTGAGTTAGGTACGATTCTATTTGATGACAACAGCGCCGAAATAAAACCTCAGTATCAAGAAGCATTAATTGATATGGCAGATGCTATTAATAAATACCAAGGAGGAACCATCACTATTGATGGTCATGGTGGCGGTTTAGCTATTGCCTTTGACCGTGCGCAAAGAGTCAGAAATGCTTTGTTAGATTTGGTGGAGCCGGAATTACACGAGGAGTTTCAGGTTTCATTAATTGCGTCGCCGGAACTTCATGTTGCTGGCAGAGAAATAATCACTATTGGTGAACGAGTGATTTTAGGTTCTGTTTTCTTTGAAACTAACAAAGCAGTCGTTAAACAAAGTTACAGCGCATTAATTCAGAATATAGCTGATTATTTGAATAAAAATGGTGGCGGAGCGATCAGGCTTACTGGTCATACCGATACTCGTGCAGACAACGACTACAATTACCAATTAGGTCTTCGTCGTGCAAAAAGTATTTATTCTGAAGTGATTAAGAAAGTAGATAAATCCTATGTAGATGAGGTTAGAGTGGAAACATCTTCAAGAGAGTTCACAGTTATTGAAGGAGGTGAGCTATGAAAACTTTATTCAATAGTAAGCCAATGATGGCATTTGGCCTATCTGCAATTTTGTACGCTTTAGTTCCTTCAGCTTTTTCGGCGGAAGAAGAAAATACTGAGCAAAAAACTAAAAAATATGAGTGTTTTGAAGGGGAATGTCGAACGCAAAATGGTTTGGTTTTCCGTGTCACCAGCTTAGGGGAAGAACGTCCTAAAGCAAAAGGCGATGATGATGAAGCTCACAGCGTAAATCGACGCGTTGATGTCAGTTATCAAGAAGTTTATACCTACAGTGAGAAAGGTTTCACGCCGGATCAAAAACGGGTAGACGTTAATTCTAATATGATGATTCAGCTGAAAAACGGTGGCTTATTATGGGCCACTGAAGATCCAGCTTTGACTCGTGCTTCGTTGAGTCTTAATGGACCATCAACGATTGCTTTTGATGGCGATAAAATTTCTGAAGACGTTAGCTTTAGTTATTACAACAACTATGGCGCCTTTATCGATAAATTAGAAATCGTTATTTTTGATGGCGCAGACACCGATCTGATCACGCCATTAAGAACTATGGATGTTACAGTTCAAAATAATGGTCGTTATGGCTGGGATGGTTTATTAACTTTAGATAAAAAGTTAGCGCTGGGTGAAGAGCTGCAGTATTTAATTCGTGCCTATGATGCAGAAGGGCGAATGGATGAAACCTACCCAAAAACCATGTTATTGGTATCAGAGGAAGAGAAAAAATCAAACTTAGCTAGAGTTGCTGATAACAGTTTTAGAGATACGTCTGAGCAACAAACCGAACAGCAAATTGCAAATGACTTAATTGAAAGTCAAACTTTTGGCACTAATAATTTACGTCAACAAAACATTCCAATTTACGGCTCTAGGGTTCGTATTTTTGGTCAAGATATTCCAGAAGGCCAGCAAATTACTGTTAATGGGCAAAGAGTTCCAGTAGGAATAGAACGCCGATTCGTAACGGAATATTTATTACCAGTTGGAATGCACAAGTTTAATGTTGGAATTGGCGATGGCACTGAATATGGTGCTAAAGAGTTAGCTGTCGATGTGACTGGTAAATATATGTTTATGGTGGCGTTAGCGGATATTACAGCATCACAAAACAATGTTTCTGATAGCATTCAAGCGGTGGATGATGGCGATACTTTTGATGATGACTTTTTAGTGAATGGCCGTTTGGCTTTTTACTTAAAAGGTAAGATTAAAGGTAAGTATTTAATCACGGCTCAAGCGGATACTCGCGAGCGTGAAATTGGTGATTTATTCGAAGGTTTCCTAGATAAAGATCCACAAGACGTTTTCCGTCGTTTAGATCCAGACCGTTACTATCCTGTGTATGGCGATGACTCTAACGTTTATCGTGATGTTGATACTCAGGGTAAGTTCTACCTTCGAGTTGATTGGGATAAGAGCCAGGCGATTTGGGGTAATTTCAATACAGGTATCACTGGGAATGAGTTTTCGCAATATTCTCGTTCGCTTTATGGCGCCGCGATTAATTGGCGCTCAATCGAAACGACAGAACTAGGTGAGTCTAAAACTCAGCTAAAAGCTTTTGCATCAGAAGCTCAAACAGCATTTGGTCATAATGAATTTTTAGGCACCGGCGGTAGTCTTTACTATCTGAGAAATAGTGATATTTTACCGGGCTCCGATAGAGTGGTATTAGAGATCCGTGATAATACTACTGGAAGAGTTGAAAGCTCTGTGACCTTGAAAAGAGGCGCTGATTACGAGATTGATGAAATTCAAGGACGTATTATTCTGACGCGCCCTCTTAATCAGATTTCACGTCAAAATATAGGTACTATTATTCGTGACGAGCCACTTGATGGCTTCGATAATATCTTATTAGTCGATTACGAATATTTACCGACAGGCTTTAGCGCAGATGAAACTACGGTAGGCGGACGTGCAAAAGTATGGCTAGGCGATCATGTGGCTATTGGCGGTACTTTTGTGGATGAAAATCGCGCAGGCGATGATTATGAGTTACAAGGCGTCGATCTGACTTTACAAGCTGGACGCGGCACTTATCTAAAAATAGAAAATGCATCAACTACTGCGAATCAGGCGGCGAGTTTCTTCTCGGATAATGGTGGCTTTAGTTTTGCACCTATTTCGCCAGATCCTATTGATGAAGTTTCTGGTAAAGAGGGCGATGCCTATTCTATTGAAGCTAGAGCTAACTTTAAAGAGTTAGGTTGGAGCGAGAATGAGTTTACAGCAGGTGCTTGGCATCGTGAAACTGAAGCAGGTTTCTCAGTAGCTCGTCGAACTTTAAACGAAGAAACCGTTGAGACAGGTGCTGAAGTCAGCGGCCAAATAACTAAAGACTTAACCTTGTCTGCTCGAGCTAGTGAGTTCGAGCGTGGCGCTGACAATAAGTTAGAGCAAGCACAGGTAAATTTAGATTATAAAATCACTCCAAAATCTCAAATTACTGCTGAAGTTCGTCAGTTAGAAGAAACCATTGCTGGTACCTCAACTTCAGCAACGCTAGGTGCGCTACGTTATAATCATAGGATTGGTGAAACTTGGGATCTATATACTACTGGCCAATTTACTTTAGAAAATGACGGTGGAACATACGATAACAACGATTTGATTACTGTTGGCACTCGTTACCTATTTGGTCAGCGCTCTTCTGTTGGTGCGGAATATAGCTCTGGTCATCGTGGAGATGCAGCTAGTTTAACTGCCGATTATTTTGTGAATAGTGACTACAGCATCTATGGCCGTTACACCTATTCGACGGATACAACGGATAATGTCTTTGGACCAAGTATCACAGACGGTATTACTTTAGGTCAAAGATGGCGTGTATCGAATCAAGTAACTATTTATAACGAAAGCCAACAGCTTAAGGCTCCGCAAGAAACCGGTATTGCACATACCTTTGGGATAGATTTTATTCCTAGCACAGGCTGGAATATTGGTTTCAACTTACAAGATGGTGAACTGGAAAATATCAATGGTGCAGTGATTGATCGTCAAGCAGGCTCAGTTAGTGGTAGCTATCGCTCACCTGATCTTGATTGGACTTCAAGGCTTGAATATCGTGAAGATTCTGGTGCTGAAAATAGAGAGCAGTGGTTAACCACTAACCGTATTTCTTATCGCTTAGATCAAGATTGGCGTTTAGCGGCAAGAATAAACTATTCGGATACAGAAGATTTAAATGACCCAGCGCAAAATGCTGAATTTACCGAAGCTAATTTAGGTTTCGCTTATCGTCCGGTTAATAACAACAAGTGGGCGCTTTTAGGTAAATACACCTATTTATATGATTTGCGTACTTTAGCGCAAACAACTGCGGGCTCAGATCAGCGCTCGAATATTGTTGCTATAGAAGGTCTTTATCGCATAAATCCAGAATGGGAGTTAGCAGGTAAAATAGCTCATCGTCAAGGTGAAGTTAGGCAAGGCAGAGGTACTGGCCCATGGTTCTCAAGTACCGTTGATTTGTATGCATTGCAAGCTCGCTATCATTTAATTAAAGAGTGGGATGCATTAGCCGAGTACCGCCTATTAAAATCCAAAGAAAATCGTGATCAACGCCAAGGTTGGCTTATTGGTGCAGATTATCACTTAACCGAGAACTTCAAAGTAGGCTTAGGCTATAACTTTACTGATTTCAGTGATGATTTATCAAACCTTGATTTTGAATACGATGGTTGGTTTATTAATTTCGTAGGCAAGTATTAATGAAGAAGTGTTTTGTTGCTTGTTTATTGTTTACAAGCGGTTCCTTATTAGCCGATTACGAGCCTATTATTTGGACATCTGGAACAAGCGGCTCTGCTTGCGGAGGTTATGTTTCTGTTACAGCAGCTATGGATTCTGGAATACCAACAGATTTTCAAACAGCTGCTGATGGGACTTATAATCACCCAGAAATGTTTGGAACTGTTTATGGTAACTCGGGTTATAGTAGAGTCAGGCAGTCAGGACGATCGGTATCTGGCAGCTTTACCTTTTCAGTACCAGTAACCGATCCAGTTGTCCTATTTTATCAATTGGATGCTAATACCTTAACTTATAATCTTGCTGCCGGCCAAACAATGAGCTTGATCGAAAGTGACTTTGGGAAGACAACGGATGCTGGAGGTCCTGCCAAAACATGCGATGGTTCATTGGTAGGTAACGCTCTGGACGGTTGTGATTTAAATGCTAACCAACAATTTTCTACTGGGCCTGATCCAGATGCAGAAGGAGGACCGGGAGAGCTTGAAGGAGCTGGAACCATTCAATTTACTGGTCGGTTTTCGAGCATTTCGCGTACTAATCTAGGTCCTATAAAAAATTCTGATACAACCACTAACTGGGCTATCTTGGTTGACTGTGATTCGGATATATCTGTTACTAAAACAGACTCAGGCAGTACCTATACTCCTGGTGATACGACCAGTTATACGATCATAGTTTCAAATGACGGGGGTGTTGATGCAATCGGGGTTGTGATAGATGATATAGTTCCTTCAAATTTAACGGGGGTCACATGGTCTTGTTCCGTCACCTCTGGAAGCTCATGTATCAGTGGGACTGCAAACGCTACTGATAGTGGAACAGGCTCTATAAATGAGACAATAGATGTTGCTAGCGGCGGCACCGTTACTTATACCATAACAGGCACCTGGTCAGTAACACCTTAGTCGCTAACAAATTACTTACTAAATGGAAGGAGCTTTGATAAGCTCCTTTTATATTTGTGAAATACTAATTAGGAATTTTTGAATTGAAGTCTAAAGCAATCAATTATCAACGTTACTGGGCTTACTTTGTCGGTTTGTTGTTGCCTTTGGCGGTCATATTAGCGCCTTCCTATCAAACTAATTTGGCTGAACATATGTTCACTAAGTCATTTGTTCTGCAAGTGTTAATTGCCGCTGCAACGGTTTTCTATATTGTTACCAATCTAGGAAGTCAAATTAGATATAGCTTCCATCCTTTATCATTAGTTTTATATTTCACCATTATGGTAGGCGTTGTTAGTATTTTTTGGGCTGAAAATAAAGGTTTCGCCGTTACTCAAACCATCAAATGGATATCTGGGCTGCTGTTAGCCTTTTTGGTTTTCCAAGTTAATGAAAAACATAACCAAAGATTAATATTGCAGCTCTTTATGTTAGGAGCAATGTTGCTCGCTCTTATCGGAATTATCCAGTATCTATTTGAGGTTGATCTTGTCAAGCAAGCAGCTAAGCCAGCATCAACTTTTGCCAATAAAAATATGGCTGCACAAATTGCAGTTTTGACATGGCCAATCGGTTCATACTTGTTTTTTTCGGATGAGAAAGTTAAAGGAAAAAATTCAAACTGGCTCGCTGTGAATGCAATCGGTGTTGCTTTATTATTAACTTTTATCTTTTATACTCAAACTCAAGCTGCTTGGTTGTCTGTCTTGGCTCAGTTAATTCTGATTGCTTTAATTTTTGTTGTTTTAAAAATTAAAAAGTCAAAATTAAAGACTTTCACAACCAATCATAAAAAGCATTCATTAGTTGCCATAATAGTACTATTGATATTAACTAATTTAAGCAATGATGGAATAAAACCTTTCTGGGAAAAAATTCAGCAGGGTGCGGATAAAATTGTAACGCGCGCAGAAAATACCGAAGGCAATCAGGCAACGATTCGTTTTCAATTGTGGCAGGGTACTATAGAAATGGCTAAATCCAATCCTGCTCAAGGTGTTGGTATTGGTAATTATTATCATCAGGCTAGTAAATTTAGTAATGCAAGGACCCATACCATCCGTTCCTCTCACAACGACTATTTGCAATCTATCGCAGAGTTAGGTGTTGTTAGTATTGCTTTGATGGCTGCCACTTGGATACTTCTTGGTTTTGTATTTTTCTCAAGCCTGCTGAAGAGCGGAGCTAACAAATTAAGAGAGCTCTTCTTGATAGTCGCAATTGGGGGAATGGCAATAACTTCAATCTTTAGTTTCCCATTGCAATTACAGACGCCAATTTTATTGATCAGTTCCTATCTAGCTATCCTGCTGAGCGGTTTCGAAGTGAAAAGCTTTGCCGCTGTAGCAAAAAAAGCACTCATGGTTGTGTCATTAGTTGTTGCCATAGTCATAATTTTATTGAATTTCGCCTGGAACTCTAAGCTTAATGAGTTTAATCAAAAGGTTGGTACTAATGATTGGAAGCAACAAATAAACTTTGACACTGGTGCTTATAGCTATCACCCGATGTTTAAGTGGTTTTCTCAAAGAGTTTCTCGAGAATATATGTATTCCAAACCAGGTAGCGCGGTTCAAGCGGCCAATAGTTATTTGCCATTAGCTCCTAACGATGCTGTGATTATAAATAATAAAATTTACGGGTTGATTAAGTTAAAGCGTTATGAGGAAGCAGCTGACTTGATTGAAAAAGTGCGCGAGTTTGAACCTGAAGGCTACTACCGATCTTATTATAATGAGTTGATTCTATTAACTGACTTAAATCAACCGGAAAAACTTAAAGCTGTTTTGGATTTGATGGATAAAGAAGCGTTTGGTTTGCTAAGCATGAAACCTGAAACCTTAGATAATATGTCCGTGGCTGCTCATAAATTGAATTTAAAGCAAAGAGCTATCGATTATTTGAAAAGGAACATCGAAGTACATCCGAATTACCTAAAGTCTTACGATAAAATAATTCGTATGTTGCAAGGCGTTGGCAATACTGAATTAGCGAATGAATACAAAGTAAAGCTGGATTTATTGAAAGCCGATTAGTATCTAGTTGGATTTTGATGATTAATATTATCAACACAAGCCTAGGTATCTTAAGCGGATTTTAATATAATACGCGACTATATAGTTATAGTTGGTTATTCAGCTAAAGATTGAGAGTGATAAATATGAGTTTTGATAAAGATCAACCCCTGGTAAGTATTGTTATGGGCTCTAAGTCGGACTGGGGCTGCATGCAAAAAGCTGCTGAATCTTTGGATAAGATTGGTGTGCCTTATGAGGTTGAGGTGGTTTCGGCTCATAGAACTCCTGAAAAGATGTATCAGTTTGCAGAACAAGCTGAGTCTCGTGGTATTGAAGTTATTATTGCAGGTGCTGGCGGTGCGGCGCACCTTCCTGGTATGGTCGCTGCTATTACTCCATTGCCGGTATTAGGGGTTCCTGTTAAATCACGCACATTAAATGGCGTTGATTCGTTACTCTCTATTGCGCAAATGCCTGCGGGCATTCCGGTAGGAACTCTTGCTATTGGTGATGCAGGTTCTGCCAATGCTGGCTTATTTGCCGCTAGTATTCTTGCCAATAAATACCCTGAGTTTAAAATCGCTATTAAAGAGTTTAGAGCAACTCAAACTCAAACTGTTTTGGATAATGCGGACCCAAGAGAGGCTTTATAAATGAAGGTTGGCATTATTGGCGGTGGCCAGCTGGCTCAGATGTTAGCTCAAGCTGGACAAGTGACAGATATGTCTTCATTAGCAATGGATTTTGCTTTTGTAGCGCCAGAAAAAGATGCTTGCGCAGCAGCTTATGGCAAGCATTTTGTTTATCCTTATCTAGATCCAAAAGCTAAAGAAGCCTTAGAAAATTGGTCTGATGTAGTTACTTATGAGTTTGAAAGTATTCCAGTTGCATTAGTTCAAGAATTAGAGAAAGTAAAACCCGTTCATCCTTCATCACAAGCGTTAACTTTAGCCAGTGATCGATTAAATGAAAAAACTATGTTTAATCAGCAAGGAATTGAAACTGCCAAGTTTGCAACGGTGGATAGCCTTGAAGACTTACAAAAAGCGGTAGCAGAAGTTGGATTACCTGCGATTCTAAAAACCCGCCGTGATGGTTATGATGGAAAAGGGCAGGTGGTTTTAAGAGATGTAAGCGAGCTTGCAGCTGCATGGGACTCTTTAGCGCCGGTTGCTTGTATCTTAGAATCTATGGTGAATTTTAATAGAGAAGTTTCAATCGTAGCATCTAGAAATGTAGACGGTGAAATTGCTTATTATCCTTTAGCCGAGAATTACCATAGAGAAGGCATTTTAAGGTTATCGCTAAGTTTACAAAATGATCCTAAACAACAAGAAGCACAGGATATCATCCGTAAGGTGATGGAAGATGTTGGCTATGTTGGCACTATGGCGGTTGAGCTTTTCGATTTAGGAGATAAATTCGCGGCCAATGAACTGTCACCGCGTGTGCATAACTCAGGCCACTGGAGCATGGATGGAACCGAAGCTTCGCAGTTCAAAAATCATTTGCTCGCGATTGCTAATAAACCTTTGGGGAATACCGACATTATTAACCCAACAGCGATGGTGAATCTAATTGGTTTCATTCCAGAGAAAGAACTGATTGATGAAATTCCCGGTGCTGTAATGTATGACTATGGCAAAGAGCCAAAACCGGGTCGAAAAGTTGGACATATTAATATTGTGGCCAATGGCGATAATTATAAAGACTTTATCGAAAATATTATTAAAGTATTAACAATTGTCGGACAAGAAGCTTTAATTGAAGAGTTAAGCAATTCCAGTTTTTATAAATAAGTTTGAAGTTATAAAAAAAGCCATCATTAAGAGGGCTTTTTTATTTGGCGGTGTAGAAGTTGGCATCCGAATTAAAGTCTCAAAACTCCCTGTTAAATGCCTTATTACTGGGTAATATTCAATAATATTAATTTAATCATGCTCGACTCTTAGAGTATTCGATAAAAATCATAAAGATATAACATCTACTAAAACACTTTTTCATTTCGCAACAGGGAAATAAGAGGGAATGAGTTAAATCATCAGTATTTAAGTTGATTGATCTGTTATCGTCACAAAGCGGACGTTTACAAAGTGTTGCCAATACTGATCCAGTAAAGGGCCTAATACCTTCAACCCGTTAATTAAGTGTCGATTTTATCGTTATTATATCGCGCTTATAGATCCGCTATCCCCCCAAAAAAACAATCACTATAAAATCGAAGCTTCGGTATTTTAATCTTATATGTTGAGCTGTTACAGTCGAATTCACGTATTAATATGTTAGATGCTGAATATCCTTACAATGAAATTCATCGAAGAAACTATCCATGAGAAATATTCGGTTTCTAAAAGAGTTCGATTAGAGCCGTACAAAAAAGAAATTTCGGAAGAAGATAAATTGGTATTGAAAAATATCATAAAAGATCTCGGCTCCCTCGAAAATTCAGGTGTACTACTCGTCAAAGAGATCGTGAGCTAAATTGAAAAGCACCCTGGTAGGTTGCTAGAAATAAGCGCGATAGGCACTGGCAGCATGGCGTATAATGTTGAGTTGAAATATGGTATTAATCCCGATGACGATATGTATTGGTATGTGAAAGTTGAACTCTTTATTCTTGTTGATGAATCAAATAATGGTGTGAATTCTAAGCTTAGCCCTTATAGGTATGTAGAGCCTAGGAGAAGCTATAAGTAATGTATAACAAAATCATCTTGCATTGCACTTGCTAAGCAAGCGCTCGACAAAATGTCCATGACCCTTACTTATGTCTCAACGCTTACGCCAACATAAGACAATCTAATCCAAACTTGTCGTAATTTAGCAACGTAAACCTCTGAATGTTTGCTTTTGGAATATAATTGATAATATTCAAATTAGACATGACCGTAAAATTCATTATTGGCAAATAGTTACCTATACGCATGATGAAGAAGATTATCATTTTGTGCCAGGCAAGCTTCTAGAAGAGCATAAAGTAGAGTTTGATAGAGGCTATTGACTCTGTAGAACTAGAATAGTGTTTGTAAAGTCATCCCCAATAAACGATGAATAGCCTTGCAACTCCGAGCTTCATAAAATCATCAAAAATTTGGGTAAACATCTCTGAAGAATCTGTATATGGCTCTGATAATTAAGCCTACAAGTACTATCCATGCAATTTTTACTGAAAGCCCATCAATAAGGCCTCTCGACTTAAT
The DNA here is from genome assembly GCA_947498625.1 of uncultured Kangiella sp. Classification (GTDB taxonomy): domain Bacteria; phylum Pseudomonadota; class Gammaproteobacteria; order Enterobacterales; family Kangiellaceae; genus Kangiella. Next base: position 16,824 of record CANMKR010000002.1, read on the forward strand.
GTCGAGATGATCGTTAGCAAGCTTAATATTTTGAAGCCCTTTATCATCAGTTGATGTTAACAATTCCGCTAAAACGTTATTAGGTACCTCATACTTTAATGAGACTAACTTTTTTTTAGTCTACACATCTGCAACAGACCAAGCCAATCTTCTACACATGCAGGAGCTGGTATAGAGGCTTTTTCAGGAACAACCTCTAAGTCAGCAAAGGCCTCTATTTCCCAGATAAGTTCAGATAAACTAATTTCCGAGTTTGGCCGGATTTTATAGATATCATAGCCCAAAGCACCCTTGATTAGATTAAAGTGCTTTTTCTGTAAAGAAAACAATTCAGTAAAATTAAATTTTACTGAAGCAACTTCTGACTCTTTGCTAGCATAAATGCCAAGCCAGTCGACAATGTTATCACCATCACGAAGATTTATTTCTGCTCCGCAGTCGCATTGCAAACAAGCTCCTTGTCCATACCGGGAGCCAGAGTGAACACGTAACTTGTCAAAGTAACTGGAGCATATACCACAAAAGATAGGATACTCTTGCACATCTATATTTACCTTTCTAGCATTAATGTGCAGCACAACGCTTTGATGTTTATCATCCATATAAATTTAACTATTATTCAATACATAAGGCTTATTTTAACTATTTATTAATACAACTCAACAGGCACTGTCAACTTAACTTCCAAAGGTTAAAGAGTACCAAAAACGCCTGACAAATTAAGCAATAACCAAATTTTGGGCGCAACTAGTTTGTGCCCATGTTTCAAATGACCTTTCTCGAAGTAATCTATAAGTGCTGGCTTTGGTTAAATGCCTTTGATGTCTGTAATGGTCTAATGAATTAGGACAGTTAGTTAGAGGTATAATGAAACTAACTAATGAGGTTTTAAAGATGAGAAAGACTTTTACTCCCGCTTTTAAAAAGGATTGTGTAGAGCTGGTTTTAACTGGCGGTTATACGATAAAGAATGCGAACCCTGGGTTCGCATTTTTGCATTTGGCGGTGAAGGAGGGATTCGAACCCTCGATAGGCGATTAACCTATACACGCTTTCCAGGCGTGCTCCTTCAGCCGCTCGGACACTTCACCATAGGCGCAGTAAGATATAAGAAATAGCCGTTAATGGCAAGTGAAAGCTAATAAATATGGGCTTTTTGTAAGGCTTCTATATAATGTTTATAAAATGACTGTTTAAGGATTGTTTTGATGAATTATTGGGGTTTCATTAAAAACAATAGATACCTGCTGGCTTTTGGCTTTTTGTGCGTATTTATCGGCAATCTAGGGCAGACCTTTTTCATTTCTTTATTTAATAAAGACTTAGTTACGGACTTGCTTATCAACGAGCAGTCGTTGAGTCTCGTTTATTCCATTGCTACTTTAACCAGTGGTTTCACCTTGTTCTTTATAGGTCCTAAAATTGATAGAGTTGAAGTAAAAACGTTTACCTTTGCCGTTTTGTTGCTGCTGGTTTTATCCTGTGTCTTGTTCGCATTCAGTCAAAACCTTTGGATGCTATTTTTTGCTTATTTAGGGATCCGTCTTTGTGGGCAAGGTTTGATGGGGCATATAGCGACTACTACCTTGTTGCGCTACATACCTAAAGATAGGGCGAAAGCTGTTAGTATCTCCAGTCAAGGTATGGCTATCGGTGAAATTGTAATGCCTTTGATGGCTGTGAGTCTTTTAAAGCACTATGGCTTTAGCAACAGTTGGCTTATTTATTCAGGTTTTACCTTGTTGGCTTTAATGCCGTTACTGTTTTGGTTATTGCATAAAGCTAAGCTGGAACCTATTGAACGCTTGGTAGAACAACAAAACCTATCTAAGCAGAAGCAATGGACTAGAAAAGAGCTGAGTAAAGATTGGCGCTTTTGGTGTTTGGTGCCAGCGATTATTGCTCCGGCATTTTTAATTACCGCCTTGTTTTATCATCAAACCTTTTGGGCGGGTTTAAAAGGTTGGTCCTTAGAATGGTTAGCGACTGGGTTGGCTATTTATGGCATGATCCACTTTGTTGGTGCTTTATTAGTCGGGCCTTGGGTTGATAAATATCACCCGCGGGTGTTTTTAAACTGGTTTCTATTGCCACTCATATTAGCCATACTGTGTCTTTGGCAAGGCGGCACTGATAGTTGGCTGATTGTCTTTATGTTTTTAGCTGGCGTCACCGTGGCGGCCACTGGGCCTATAGTTAATGCCTATTATGCCGAAGTTTTTGGTACCCAACATATAGGTTCCATTCGCTCCATGTTAGGTGCGATTATGATTGGCTCAACAGGTGTTGCGCCGTACTTGTTTTCACAGTTTGTAAACATAAACTCATTTATGGTGTTTGCATTATTTTTTGCCATTCTGGCAATGATTTTAGTACAGGTTAAACCATTGGCCGAACAATTAAGAACAAACACTTAATGGTTACTAATAATTAAGGTTCAAAGACATTTTTTGTAAAGGATCGGTTTTACTACTACGAATAATATAATTAATATGAAAATGAAAAAAACATTACTAATAAAGATACTGCCTTTTGTAATCATCGGTTTGATTGTTGCGATAATCGCGGCAATGTATTTTACTAAGCCAGAACCTAGGAAGCGTCCGCAATTTGAGCAGCCGGTCATTGTAGAAGTTCAAACTATAGAGCCTAAACCTTTTCAAGTTTATATTGATTCATTTGGTAATATCGAAGCTAAAACTTCTGGTAACTTGGTGGCACAAGCATCAGGTATTATCACTTCAGTCAGCGACAAACTAGAGTCAGGACGTAGTTTTAAAAAAGGTGATTTATTAGCGACAATTGATGATAAAGATTATCGAATTGAAGTGACTATCGCTCGAGCAGAGTTAGCTAATGCAAAACTAAGCTTGCAACAAGAAGAAGCATTAGCAGAGCAGGCCATTCGCGACTGGCAGAAAATCAATCCTAATAAAAAAGCTTCATCACTGGTGCTTCGTAAACCTCAAATCGCTTCTGCTAAAGCAAAGTTAGATGCGGCTCAAGCCCGTTTAGAAAAGTCGGAATTAGCGCTTGAACGAACCAATATCATTGCGCCCTATGATGGTAAAGTCATCAGTAAGTTATCGGATCTCGGGCAGCTGGTGAATCAAAATACTCCTATTGCTAGCATATTCTCGACCTCGAATTTGGAGATCCGTTTACCAATCCCCACCAGTAAAGTTGAATTTTTACCTAGCTTTAATCAATATAGCAAGGTCGAGCTTGTTGCTGATTTTGGAACCTTCAGTAAAAGCTGGCCAGCGACTTTAGATCGCAGCGATAGCACTATCGACCAAGCTAGTAGACAGTGGTTTGTAACCGCAATTATTGATGGCGGCATTTTAGAAAATGAACCTTTACTTAAAGTCGGTCAGTTTGTGAATGCTCGAATTTTTGGCGTTAGCCTTGAGCAGGCTATAGTTATTCCCAGCAAATATATTTATGACGATGGTCAGGTCTATCTTTATCGAAATGGTAAGTTGGAACGGCAAAAAATTGATACCCAGTGGCAAGGCGGGGATATGAGCTTAATCAAATCTGGAGTTATCGCAGGTGATCAACTAATTACAACGCCACTTCGATTTGTGGCTGATGGCGCTAGCTTGCAAATAAAAGGGCAAGCTCCAGCAAAAAAATGGCAAGGTAAACTAGGAAATACTGAAGCTAAAAAAAATAAAGCTAAAAATACCAAAGCGACCAACGGAGATTCCAAATGATTGCATGGTTCGCACGAAATCCAGTAGCCGCCAATATGCTCATGGTGGTTATACTTTTGGCCGGTGCTTTTACTATTTTCAAAAGGGTAACTGTAGAGCGCTTTCCTAGTATAGAAATTAACACTATCACCGTTACAGTTCCTTTTCGAGGAGCCTCTCCAGAAGAAGCAGAAAGAACTATTTCTACTCGGGTAGAAGAAGCGGTATTTGATTTAGAAGGTATTGATAAGCTTCGCTCGGTTTCATCAGAAGGCTCCTCAACGGTTATTATCGAAATAGAAGATAGTTACGACATGGAGCTTTTATTAGATAAGGTTAAAAGTAGAGTTGATGCCTTAAACACTTTGCCGGTTGATGCGGAAAGGCCGATTATCCGCCGCAGTGAGTTTAATCGAGAAACGATTAGTGTAATGGTTTCAGGTGAGTTACCTGAGCAAGAATTGCGTGAATACGCTGATATTTTGCAAGAAGAAATGCTTACCATTGAAGGCATAACCCAGATTGAAACTTCTGGCGTTAGAGCTTTTGAAATTGCTATTGAAGTTAATCAGGATTTGCTTAATGAATATGGATTAACTTTACAAGAAATTGCTAATGCCATTAATAATGATTCGCTTGATTTGTCTGCCGGACAAGTGCGCTCGGATAAAGGCGATATTTTATTACGTTTAAAAGGTCAGTCTTATACTCAGCGTGAATTTTTAGAAATACCCATTTTGACACAAGCTGACGGTACTCGAATTTTACTTAAAGACATTGCTAGAATTAAAGATGGCTTTGAAGAACAGGGTTTGAATACGCGTTTTGATGGAAGGCCAGCTATAGAACTTGAAATTTTTAGAGTCGGCGATCAAAGCGAAATTCAAGTGGCGCAAAAAATAAAAGATTTTGTAGCGGCTAAACAGGGAAAAATTCCAGCTGGCTTAGAAGTTGCCATTTGGCGCGATCAATCCAAAGGGCTTAAAGCACGTTTATCCACCTTAAATTATAGCCTGTTGCAGGGTGGCATCTTGGTTATCATCTTACTGACATTGTTTTTACGTCCAACTATCGCTTTGTGGGTAAGTCTTGGGATCCCCATTGCTTTTGCTGGCGGTATTGCTCTGATCCCAGAAATGGGTGCTACAGTTAACTTGATCAGCTTGTTTGCTTTTATCTTAGTGCTGGGGATAGTGGTTGATGATGCAATTGTGACCGGTGAAAATATTTATAACCATTTAAGTCGTGGTTCACCGCCCTTAGAAGCAGCGATTAATGGTACTAAAGAAGTTGCAGTTCCAGTGACTTTTGGAATCATTACTACCATGATAGCTTTTGTCCCTATTTTGTTTCTACCTGGCGGTTGGGGTAAATGGTATTTTCAGCTTCCCTTAATTGTTATCCCGGTTTTATTTTTCTCGCTGGTGGAATCGAAACTGATCTTGCCTGCTCATCTAGGTCATATGAAGTTCAAAAAGAAGCAGGAAGAAGGTAATGCTTTTCAGCGTTTTCAGCAAAAGTTCGCCAATGGCTTTGAGGCTGGAATCGTTAAGTTCTACAAACCTGTTTTAAACTTTGCCATCAGTCATTGGGCAATTACCGTAACTTTTTTTATTGGCTTGCTCTATATCATTTATTTTGCGGTTTCTTTAGGGCATACCAAGTTTTCTTCTTTCCCTCGGATTCCGAGCGAAACTGCACGTAACTCGCTATCGATGCCTGCTGGTACACCATTTGAAGTGACGGACGACTACATTCAACGTATCACTAACGCAGCGATCGAATTAAAAGAGAAATACCGTGATGCTGAAACCGGTGAAAGTGTGATTACCCACGTGTTTTCCATATCCGGTGCTGGTGGTCGCAGTGCTAGCTCAAATCGTGGTCGGGTGATGTTTGAAACTATTCCTCCGGAAGCGCGAGCGAGCGATGTTTCTATTGGTCAACTCGTTAGAGAGTGGCGACAATTAATAGGCCCGCTTCCTGGCGCTGAAACTTTGAATTTTAGAGCAGAAATAGGGCGTAGCCGTGACCCCATTGATATCCAACTCAGTGGCGCTGATACCATTCAGCTCAACCAAGCCGCAGAACAAGTTAAAACAATTTTAGCCAATGCCGACGGTGTTTTTGATATTGCCGACTCCTTCTCCAAAGGTAAGCAAGAAATTCAATTTGATTTGAAACCGCAAGCTGAAGCTTTGGGTGTGAATTTAAGCAGTCTTGCTCGTCAGGTTCGAAGTGCATTTTTTGGCGTAGAAGTGCAACGTATCCAGCGCGGCCGTGACGATGTTAGGGTTATGCTGCGACTTTCAGAAGAAGAGCGAAGTTCGTTAGATGAATTAAGAAATTTGTTAGTCCAAGTTCCTAATGGCGGCAAATTACCTTTACATCAATTAGCGGATTTATCCTACGGCAATAGCCCATCATCTATTACCCGAATCGATCGTCGCAGAACTATTAATATTACAGCGGACGTGGATAAAGCTAATAGCAATATCCTGACCATCAGAGAAGGTATTAATAATGATGTCACGCAGCTTTTAGAAAACTTTCCCGGAATTGGATACAGTTTAGAAGGCGAAGCTAGAGAAGAAAGCGAATTGTTTAGCAGCATTTACGTCAGTATTTTATTTGTGATGCTAGCGATATATGTTCTATTAGCGATTGTATTTAAGTCTTACCGTAAGCCATTTATCGTAATGGCCGTGATACCCCTAGGCGCAGTTATGGCGGTGCTTGGACATTGGTTAATGGGGCTAACTTTGAGCATGATGTCAATTCTTGGGATGCTTGCTTTAACCGGTGTAGTGGTCAATGACAGCTTGGTGTTAGTGGACTATATTAACAAGCAACGCGAGAAAGGGATTGCTAGAAAAGAAGCGGTATTGAATGCGGGCATAAGACGTTTACGCCCCATTATGCTGACATCGTTAACCACTTTTGTTGGTTTAATTCCCATCATTTTCGATAAATCTACTCAAGCGCAATTCTTAATTCCAATGGGGGTTTCTTTAGGTTTCGGTATTCTTTTCGCCACCGCCATCACCTTAATCTTGGTTCCGTTATTTTATTACAGAATCAAAGCCTTGGTTGTATTCATGCTTAGCTTTGCAGCTTTATTGGTTTATCAATATCAAGATTGGATACTAGAGTTTATTACCAGAGTATAAAAAAAGCGCTGTAAATACAGCGCTTTTTTTGGAACATAATATCTAGACAGCTTTTCTTTTTCTTAGTCTTAATAATAAAACTAAGGAGATTAACCATCCCATCGAGCCACCGCCACCGCCGCCACTTGTTGGAGGAGGTGTTGGTGCTGCATCATTATCAACAATAGTGACTGTCATGCTAGCTGGAGAACCTAATGTAGAGCCTTGAGCATTCGACAAAGTTACACTAATGGTTTCATTAGACTCATCTACTGTGTCGTCGATGATGTTGATCGTAAATGTCTTGCTTCCATCTTCACCGTCAGCCCAATTTAACTGCCCAGATGTTGCTTCATAATCCGAACCTGCAGTTGCTGAACCATCTGCGGTAGCTATGTCGACTGATGCAGCGCCATTAGTACCACCAGCTCTGGTGACCGTTACAGTTACATTTGCGGTAGTTTCATTAACATTTGCACTACTAGCGCTAAATTGGAGGGTTCCAGGGCTGTCGTCATCGTTAACAGTTACAGTTGCTGAGGCGTTAGTGCCAATTGTAGCTCCACCAGTCGCATTATTTAAAGCAACTGTAAATGTTTCTGAAGATTCTTCTGCGTTATCGTCTAAGATAGATACATTAATTGTTTTAGCAGTGTTATCACCGTCAGCCCAACTTAATGTACCTGAGATCGATGTATAATCAGAGCCGTCAATAGCTGTGCCATCGCTAGTTGCAAAATCTACAGTTACAGCACCTTGAGAACCGCCTCTCTCAACGGTAATTGTCGCTGTGCCATCGGCTTCATTTACGGTCACAGCAGAAGGGTTTACTTCGAACGAACCGGGAGTAGGGGCATTTAAATTGGCAGTAATAGTGTAGTCATGACTTACTTGCGCAAAGTTAACGACCACGATGTGGTATACACCTACTTTCGGTGACGCTATGGTTACATTTTCATTACCATCTTGATTACCACTCACAAAAACATCAGGGTTGTTTCTATCGGTTACAAAAAAACCTTCTCCTTCCGGTGGGTCTAAAGTGATGTTGTATACCGGTGGTTTTTCGTATGCAACTATCAGATCGATATCAATTGAATTGGTCGAGGTAGTAGTAATTTCAAGATCGGTTGCGCCTGCAGGAACGTTGACCGTATAGGCATGGTATTCATCCCAAATCCAGCGTTGAAATGCTTGGCTGTGAGTTTCATTGATATTTATTTTGCTAATTTCGTGGTAAAAATGCCTGGTATCCAAAGCTCCATTATCACTTGATAGAGCTAGAGAGAATAGTTCACTTTCATTTCCTAAAAAGTCATCTACGGTCACTTCAAAACTTAACTCAGCTGATTGATCTTGAGCTAAAGTTGCAAGGTTGGCTTGATTGCTATCAATAGTAACTATTGACGAACTAGTTGATAACGTAGCTGTAATGTTGTTTTCTGTTGACCATACATTTTCAATGGTTATTAAAAGATTAGCTGTTTCGCCTGGGTCCAAAACGCCATTATTATTGCCAGAAGTAGAATCATCTATTACCACGCCAGTGATTTTGATTACGCCACCGACTGGAGCAGTTAAAGCTTTCACAGCATCTAGTCTACCTGTGGCGGTCATACCAACAAAAGAAGACTTAGATAATGTCGCCACACTTTCTTCTCCGCCGTTTAATAAATGAGCTTTTATTTGTTTATAGTCAGTAGCATTAGTGTTCTCTTTGATTAATGCGGCAACACCTGCAACTAAAGGACTTGAGAAAGAAGTGCCAGAGACAGATTGATAGTTTGAATTAATACTAGTTGTAAAAACCCCCTGTCCAGGACTTGCGATATCTGCTGTGAAGGAACCCCATTGTGACCAAGAAGTTATGCGATCCGTATTGTTAGAAGCAGCAACGGAAATCATATTGGGTAAGTCATAGTTGGCAGGATATACAATTTGTCCTTTATCGTTGTTCATATCCCCATTACCAGCAGAGGTTACTAATAATACACCTGCGTCCATTGCTCGAGTATAAGCATCTAAACTCGCTTGACTGAATCCTGGGCCACCAAAACTCATGTTAATTATATCGGCATTTTGGGCAATAGCTTCATCGACTGCTTGGACAATTGCAGAAGCAGTTAAATCTACTTTTAATGGTAAAAGTTTGACTTGCCAGCTCGCTCCAGCAATACCTGTTGAATTATTAGCGGTTGCTGCAAATGTCCCGGCCACCCAAGTTCCATGTGTTTGATCATTAGCAGTGAAGCCGGCATCAGTTGTGCCTCCACAGTAAGTTGAGTCTGATGCAAAGCAGTTACCATTATTAATATAACTGCTGGTTAGATCTGGGTGATTCAAATCAAACCCATCATCAATGACTGCAACTAGAGTATTTGGAGCAGAGTTTTGAATATCCCAAGCTGCAAACATGTTTAAATCAGCACCGCTTACCGTCGTATTATTTATATACCACTGATTAGATAGGTTGGTATCGTTTGGCGTGACTGTTGAGTAATATCGATAGTTCTTTTCAACATACTCATATAAACCGGAATTCATTAACTGTTCAATCTTCTGATCAAGGTTTGAAGTTTTATCAATAACATTAATAACAGCATAATCGTCAGATGTTTTAAGCATTTCAACGGAAACGCCCAAATTGCTTAACTGATATTTAGAAACGTAAGGAGCTGGCTTTAGCTTAGCGACTAATTGATTCGGTACAAACTCTTCTTTATCAGCTTGCGGAAGAAGCTTAGCGCTGACATTAGCAGAGTAGCCTGCAGCAAGAGTTGTTAAAAGTAAGGGATATATAAAGTTCTTTTTCATAAAAAGTACCACTATTTTGATTTCTTCATAGTGTGATTAGGTTCGGCATATCGAACCAGCTCACTTGAATTTAGTTGCTTGAGGATCATATCAATATCGTCAGTATTTTCTGTCTGAATTAAATAAGCGCCATCGTCAGTTATTTTCTGCATGACACTCGAATTTACTGATGACAAGAGATTAGACATCTGCTCATTAGTAATATCGGCTTTAAAAGCAACGATCATTTGGCTATTCCTTTCAGGCTCTGCTAGTTTTTCGCTTGCTTGTTTGCAAGATACCAAAAACAAAAAAATGCTTGTTATTACTAACATCAAGCTTATTCGTGTCATCTGTTAATCCTCAATTGTAAAAGCCACATTTGTGACAACTAGATCGTATTATATAAGAATTGCTCTTTGAAATCCCTAGATATTACATTTATTAACATTGATGACTAACACATTGAAAGCTATAGACTTAAGTAAAAAACTTAATTGGCTAGCTATAAATGGAGCTTTGATAAAAGCTCTATGATAAAATTTATTTAATCTCGCAATTTCAGTTTTATTAATGTTATCAATTAGGCTAGCTCAAACTTGGGCTCTGTTAGGTTTTTGTTTGCTTCTTGGGTATGCTGTATTTAGATTGTTTGGGCACTTCCAGGATTCTTGGAACCTAGAATACCATTGGTATCATTGGATTTTACTCGTCGTTAATACGGTTTTTATGGCTTACTCAGAAGGCTATAAAGGCTTTCAAAACAGTTACTCCATTAAGTTTGCCGGTAGGTTGAAGCAGTTAGAAACAACTCCGAGCACACTCAAATTGCTACTGGCTCCTTTATTTTGCATGAACTATTTTGCCACTGCCAAAAAAGATATGATTTTGTCGTATGTCTTAACGGTGGCGATTATCGTATTGGTAATAGTTTTTAGTTTTATCCCTCAACCCTGGCGTGGCATTTTGGATGTAGGCGTCGTGGTCGGGCTTACCTACGGAATTATCGCAACTATATTGATTTCTGTATCTAGCCTCTTTGATTTTCAGCAAGATAGCAATACTTAGGCAGTATTAAGAAAGAGCCTATAATTCGATGTTACTCTAAGGAAGATTGGAGTTAAATGGTGGGCCCGCCCCGACTTGAACGGGGGACCTGCCGATTATGAGTCGGATGCTCTAACCAACTGAGCTACGGGCCCTTTCTTAAGATGGGTAATATACCCCGAAAGAAAGCGCATTTTACCCTAAGAGTGCTTTTTGGCAAGCCAATTTTATAGATAATTAATAGATAATAAAAAAGGCCTTACATTGCTGTAAGGCCTTTAAAATATGGCTCCCCTTGCTGGACTTGAACCAGCGACATATGGATTAACAGTCCACCGTTCTACCAACTGAACTAAAGGGGAATTATGTCGTTTGTCAGACTTTTACGTTATACATAATAAGTGCTGAACGGGGCGAGATAATAGACATATTTCGGGTTTTGGTCAACACTTTATTATGAATTTTTTTGCTTTTTAGGCCATTTTTTTTAATCGAGCTACAGCTTCTTCTAAAGTCTCCATACTGGCAGCATAAGATAGACGCATATGACCTGGTGCACCGAAAGCAGAGCCTGGAACTAACGCTAAGTCTACTTCTTCAATCAGCAGTTCAGCTAAGTCTAAATCGGAGTCGCAGCTATGCTTATTGATGAGGCCTTGGACATTCGGGAAGGCATAGAAGGTGCCGTCACTTGGCAAGCAAGTCACACCTTCAATAGCGTTTAAGGCTGTAACTAAATAATCATGACGCTTCTTGAATTCTGTCAACATGGGTTTAATACAGGATTGATCACCTGCTAGTGCCGCCGTAGCAGCCGCTTGGCTTGGCGCAGCTGGGTTAGAGGTGCTTTGCGATTGAATTTTTTTCATGGCTCCAATCAAGTCCGAAGGCCCTCCAGCATAACCAATTCTCCACCCCGTCATGGCATAAGCTTTAGAGACGCCATTTAAGACTATGGTCCGCTCATAAAGCTCTGGGCAAGCATTTAAGATATTTGCAAAAGGTTCATCACTCCAAAGGATATGTTCGTACATATCGTCAGTGGCAATTAAAACGTCTGGGTATTTCAATAAAACATCTGCCAAGCCTTTTAGCTCAGCTTTGGTATAGGCAACACCAGTAGGATTACTCGGGCTATTTATAACGAATAAACGGGTCTTATCGTTAATAGCGGCTTCTAATTGTTGTGGAGTGATTTTTAAATGTTGTTCGATAGAGGTTTCAATAATGACGGGTTTACCACCAGCTAAAATTGCCATGTCAGGGTATGAAACCCAATACGGGGCAGGGATAATAACCTCATCGCCTTCATTTAATAATGCTTGGCAAAGGTTGTAGAAACTTTGCTTGCCACCACAAGACACTAGGATCTGATTTGGCTCATAACTTAAATCATTATCGCGTTTGAATTTATCGATAATTGCAGCTTTCAATTCAACGGTGCCATCTACCGGCGTATATTTTGTGGCGCCATTGGCAATCGCTTCAACTGCTGCATCTTTTATATGTTGTGGAGTATCGAAATCAGGCTCACCAGTGCCTAAGCCCACAATATCTCGGCCTTGGCGTTTTAGTTCTTTAGCTTTAGCGGCTACCGCTAGAGTAGGGGATGGTTTAACTAGTTGAACGCGATCAGAAAGCTTAATTGTCACGATAAGTCCTCAAAATAATAACTAATGTCAAAAAAAGTAAATAGTTTTCTATGCCGCTAAACAATGTGCGACAATAGCGCCAATCATACTCCAAGTTAGTGTTGCACCCAAGCCAAAATAAGCTATGAGTCAGGATTTTAAAATTGAGTCACCCTTTGAACCTGCAGGTGATCAGCCTAAAGCGATTTCACAATTGTTAGAAGGCTTAGAAGACGGTTTATCGCATCAAACCCTACTAGGGGTAACTGGCTCAGGTAAAACCTATACCATTGCTAATGTCATCGCCCAATCGGGACGGCCAGCTATTATTATGGCGCCCAATAAAACACTTGCCGCTCAACTGTATGGTGAGATGAAAGAGTTTTTTCCGCATAACGCCATCGAATACTTTGTTTCATATTACGACTATTATCAACCAGAAGCCTATGTTCCTTCTTCCGATACTTTCATTGAGAAAGACTCTTCAATCAATGAACATATTGAGCAAATGCGGCTATCCGCTACCCGAGCTTTATTAGAGCGAAGAGATGCCATTATTGTCGCCTCGGTTTCAGCTATTTATGGTCTTGGTGATCCGAAAGCTTTTCATAGTATGGTGATGCATTTAAAGATTGGTGATCAAATTGATCAGCGCTTTATATTAAGGCGTTTAGCTGAGTTGCAATACACTCGTAATGAATTTGATTTAGAGCGTGCTACCTATCGAGTGAGAGGAGATTTAATTGATGTTTATCCTGCTGAATCTGAACAAAACGCTATAAGAATAGAGCTATTCGATGATGAAGTTGAGTCTATTCAAACTTTTGATCCTCTAACAGGTGAAGTTCTAAAAAACTTATCCAGAGTTACTATTTTCCCTAAAAGTCACTATGTGACCTCTAGGCAAACGATTTTAGATGCGATTGAGGAAATAAAAGAAGAATTAAAAGAGCGTCTAGCCCAATTATACGAGATGAATAAGTTGGTCGAAGCACAACGATTAGAGCAAAGGGTAAAATTTGATATTGAGATGATGCAAGAACTGGGTTATTGCTCTGGGATTGAAAACTATTCACGCTTTTTATCGGGAGCGAAACCGGGTGAGCCGCCACCATGTTTACTGGACTACTTGCCTCCTGATGCCTTGATGATTATTGATGAGTCGCACGTTACAGTTTCGCAAATAGGCGCTATGTATAAGGGTGATCGTTCGCGAAAAGAAACCTTAGTAGAGTTTGGTTTTAGATTGCCTTCAGCATTGGATAATCGACCTTTGCGGTTTGAAGAGTTCGAGCGAATAACGCCGCAAACGATTTTTGTTTCGGCTACGCCAGGAAAATATGAAGAAGAGCATAATGGGCAAATAGTAGAACAGTTAGTCAGGCCCACCGGTCTGATTGACCCTGAAATTGAAGTTCGACCGGTTACTACTCAAGTTGATGACGTGTTATCAGAAATCTCCAAGCGTACAGCAGTTAATGAAAGGGTTTTAATCACAACATTAACTAAGCGTATGTCGGAAGATCTAACCGATTACCTATCCGAGCATGGGGTTCGAGTAAGGTATTTGCACTCCGATATAGATACGGTCGAAAGAATGGAAATTATCCGTGATTTACGAATAGGCGAGTTTGATGTTTTAGTCGGCATTAACTTATTGCGTGAAGGATTGGATATGCCAGAGGTTTCCTTAGTGGCTATTTTAGATGCTGATAAAGAGGGCTTTTTACGTTCAGAGCGTTCATTGATTCAAACCATTGGTCGTGCAGCACGTAATTTAAAAGGTAAAGCTATTTTATATGCTGATCGAATCACGGGCTCTATGGAAAGGGCTATTGGTGAAACCAATCGTCGTCGTAAAATCCAACAAGAATTTAACCAAAAGCATGGCATAACGCCAAAAGGTGTTTCCAAGAAAATTACCGATGTGATGGATACCGGACGTGATGCAGCCGTATCTCGCAAAGTAGCTGAGAAGGAAGCACATTATGCCGCTAAGTCGATGAGCGAAATTGTTAAAGAAATCGGTGATTTAGAAAGCCAAATGCTTGATTTTGCTAAAGATTTGGAATTTGAAAAGGCTGCGCAAACTCGTGACAAGATCGCAAAGTTGCGAGAGTTGAGCATCAGGAATTCATAATGAAACTATTATTAAAATTGACAAAAACCAGCCTTTTAGCCCTGTTGCTGATGTTTGCAAACCACTCCATTGCTTCTTCAGAAAACCTAGAAAAGCAAATTATTCAAGAATTTCAGGGCGAGTTTAACAAAATTGAAGCTTTTGCTAAAAGTAACCCAAAACCCATTAAAACCGATATTTTAATGGAGTTCATAGATAAAGAGTTGATGTCTCGCTGGTCAGCAGAATTAACCATTCGTTCAATTTTAGGCAAAGAGTTGTGGAAATCAGTAGAGGCAGATAAAAAGCAGCAGCTGATTAATGCTTATTATATTACTATGAAACGTTATCTGTTTGAGTCATTCCAGCAATATAACGGTCAAAAGCCGCTAGCAAGCAAAATTCAGCTTAATAAAAAGCAAAATAAAGGCTGGCTAACTGCCCAGTTAATGATCGACAACTTCCCTGATATTCATCTTGACTTGAAAATTTATTTCTTTAAAGAACAATGGGTTATCTACGATTTTAGATTCAAAGGAATAAGCTTTATTAAATTAAAGCAAAATGAGTATCGAAATTTGGTCGAAGAGCAAGGAGCTCAACCTCTAATAAGTTTACTGGAAGGAAAATACCAAGAATTTTTAAAACAGTTGGATGTTGAACAGTGAGCCACTGGTATCTTATTCAGGCTAAACCTAAGCAGCAGTTAAGGGCAAAGGAAAATCTCGAAAATCAAGAAATTGAATGTTTCTACCCAACTATTGAGTTAGAAAAAATAGTTAGAGGCAGGCGGCAAATGGTTAATGAGCCATTATTCAGCAATTACATTTTTATCAAGCTAAGTGATGAGGATATTAATTGGAGCAAAATACGTTCTACCCGCGGCGTCAGAGATTTTGTAAGGTTTGGGGTTGAGGTCGCGAAAGTCCCTGAGCAATTGATTCAACAGTTAAAAGTGGATACTGATGCTATTGATAGCAAAACGTTGGAAACCAATGCACCAAGAGAAGGGGACAAGGTCATAATCACAAAAGGTGCCTTTAAAGACTTTGAAGGCATTTATCAATCAGCATGTGATGAAGAACGCTCTATTATTTTGCTAAATATCCTTAGTAAAACCATCAAAATACAAGTTGCTGATCAAGATGTCACAAAAGTTGAAAAATAAGTGTTTATTTGACACTTTTATGACAGAAGTTAGGTTCCATATAAGTATATAACCCTTTATAATATTCCCAAAATTTGTATGCAGCATAATATGCATTTCGACTTGGGCATTTGGGAGCCATAACCTAAGGGCGGTAGCGTACCTTAAACTATAATAACGATGGATTTGAATAGCTCAGCATCTTCACCTCATTTGCAATTACTTCTTAGAGAAGTTATTGCAATGTCAAAGTCTGCAGGTAAAGAGATCTTAAAGATTTATCAGCAAGATTTCTCTGTTGAGACAAAATCAGATTTTTCTCCATTGACTGAAGCAGATCTCGCTTCGCACAAGTTAATTTGCAGTAAGTTAAAAACTCTTACTCCTGATATCCCAATCATCTCAGAAGAATCTTGTGATATTGAATGGGAAGTACGCTCAAAGTGGAATAGGTACTGGTTAATTGATCCGCTGGATGGGACTAAAGAGTTTATTAAAAAGAATGGCGAGTTTACAGTAAATATTGCCCTAATTTCTGATGGAGTTCCCATTCTTGGTGTAGTGTATGCACCAGTGTTAGAAACTTGTTATTATGGCGCTCAGGAAATGGGCTCTTGGAAGCAGCAAAGTAGTGATGAGTGTATCAGGATTCAAGTAAATAAAAATTCTACAGATGGTGCTCTGAAAGTTATGGGTAGCCGCTCTCATCAATCTGAGGAATTTAAGAGTTACATAAAGCAACTCAAACCTTATGAGTTAGTTTCAATGGGCTCATCGTTAAAGCTTTGTCTTGTTGCTGAAGGCAAAGCTGATATTTATCCTAGATTGGGACCTACTTCTGAGTGGGATACTGCAGCCGCTCATGCTGTAGTAAAATATGCTGGCGGTGAATGTCTAAATTATGAAACTAATGAAGAATTAATGTACAACCAAAAAGAATCATTACTCAATCCGTATTTTATAGTGAAAGGGTTTTAGGGGTAGAATGACAATGAAGTATTTAATCAAAATTACCATGCTCGCGATTGCCATATCGTCACAGCTTGTAATGGCTAATAGTCCAGATTTATCACAAGCTAAACGATTATGTGAAGGTGCTACAGAAGCGCAAAAGCAAGCTGCTAGAGCGGCTGGTTACGATGTGGATTCTTTATGTGCTTCTCTGAAACAACAAACAGATACTGATAAAACTTTTTTAGATGTTCAGACTCCAGCCGTTTTACCTAGAAATATTCAAGATGAAAACTCGGTTGGTTTAAAGAAAAATAAGCTTCAAAAAACAAATGAGGAACTAGCAAAAGTCGATCAGCCTTTGAAAAAGTTTGGCTATGATTTATTTGCTGGCGAGCCGACAACGTATACCCCTGTTGGAAATATTCCTGTACCTGCTAATTATATTGTTGGCCCAGGGGATATGGTTAGAGTGCAGCTTTACGGTAAAGAAAATTCAAGTTATGAATTGCAAGTAGGTAGAGATGGAGCAATACAATTTCCAAATCTAGGTCCTATCTATGTTGCGGGTTTGAGTTATACAGAATTAAAGAATAATTTAAACAATCAAATTCAAGAGCAAATCATTGGCGTTCAAGCCAATATTTCTATGGGTGAGCTTCGCTCGATTCAAATTTTTGTATTAGGTGAAGCCTATAAACCGGGTGCTTATACCGTATCGTCGTTGTCTACTATTTTAAATGCGCTTTATGTTAGTGGTGGTGTTAAAGACATTGGCTCTTTACGAAATATACAACTTAAGCGAAATGGCCAGTTAATAAGCACTATTGATTTATATGATTTGCTATTAAAAGGCGATACTCGTCGTGACCGTAGGTTACAAGCTGGTGATGTCATATTTATACCTTCAGTAAAAAAGACTGCTTCGGTCTCTGGCGAGGTTGTTCGCCCAGCTATTTATGAGTTAAAGAATGAGCGAACAATGGCTGAGTTGCTAGTTTTAGCCGGCGGCTTACTACCTAATGCTGCACCTGAAGCAACCCGAGTGCAAAGGGTTGATGCTAATGGTTCGATGACGGTAGTCGATGTTAATTTGAAGAGCAGTCAAGGAAAGAATCAAAAGGTCCGTAATGGAGACTTGGTTAAGGTTTATCCTGTTCTTGAAAAGCAAGAAAATATAGTCGAACTAAAAGGTCATGTTTATCGAGCAGGCATTCAAAGTTGGGAAAAAGGTATCCGCGTTTCTGACGTAATAGCTTCCTCTAATTTGTTAAAACCAAATGCTAATTTAAATTTTGCCTTATTGATTCGTGAAAAAGAGAACACCAAAGCTTTCATACCATTAAAGATAAATTTATTGGAAGTATTTAACGATAAGAGCTCTGTAGAGAATAAATTATTGCAACCACGTGATGTGATTATTGTATTGAGTAATGCTCTAATGGAACCTTTTGCAGAGGATAGCGATGAATTAGTTCAACTTGAAGAGGCGATTGTTCAGCGTAACGAGCTGATCTCTAAAATTGTAGCAAATCTTAAAGCTCAATCAAATTTAAACGAACCATCAAAAATAGTCTCTATCACAGGAGCGGTTAAATTTCCTGGACAGTACCCCTTAACAGATGACATGGATCCTGTCGATTTAATTAATGCTGCTGGGGGTTTAATTGAGTCAGCATATGCGGTAGAAGCAGAAGTTACTCGTTATGATTTGAATGATCCTTTAGAAGCGAAAGTGGGGCATTTCTCAATAGATTTACAACAAGAATTTTTAGGAGCGGTCAGTTATAAATTGCAGCCACACGATCAGTTGCAAATAAAAGTTACTCCTGAATACCGAGATTTCTCAAATGTCAAAATTTCAGGCGAAGTGAAATTCCCAGGCACCTATAGAATTCAAAGAGGTGAAACTTTAACTCAATTAATAGAAAGAGCGGGCGGAATTAATCAATATGGCTCATTGAAAGCTGCCGTATTTTCAAGAAAAGAATTGCGCGAATACGAAGAAAAAGAATTGCGAAAGTTGAAAGAAAGATTACGCCAAGAGATAGCTACTGCAGAACTTGAAAATAAAAATATAGGTAAATCATCTGATATAACTGCAGCTCAATCCCTAGTTGAAGTTCTAGATACCACCGAAGCAACAGGTCGTCTAGTGATTAATTTACCCAATTTGCTTGAAGGACGTGTAGACGATGTCGTTTTAAAAGATGGTGACTCTTTGTTTGTTCCAAACCACCGTCAAGAGGTCACGGTCGTTGGCGAAGTACAGGTTCCTACTTCGCACTTATATGATAAAAAATTAGATTATGATGATTATATTGAAAGAAGCGGTGGTGAAAAAGAAACTTCTAATTCTGATGCTATATATATTGTTAAAGCCGATGGCTCTGTAGTTTTACCGAATGCCAATAGTTGGTTAAGTTATTCAGACTTTGATATTGAAGCAGGCGATACCATTGTTGTGCCTCTGGATACTTCTCGTGTGGATAATTTAGAGCTTTGGACAAAGGTAAGTTCCATTGTGTATCAATTAGCTTTAGGGGCGGCTGCTGTAAATAGTTTCTAATGAAAAGACTTATTCTTATAACACTACTGTTCTCGTTAAGCAGTGAGATTAAAGCTGAACCTTGGCTGGATACTCGTGATGCTTGGTTAAGAGCAGATATTGAATATTTATCGGATATTGGAGTTATTAAAATCCCAATTTCTACTTGGCCATTAATGTGGGCGCCAATTTTAAATGATCTAAATAATGCAAATATTGATAACTTATCTGAATCTGAGCTAAGAGTTTTTAAGCGGGTAAAACGTAAAGGTCAATTTGAAACCAAGCTAGATACGCACAGCTACTTGAGTTTAAAAGCAGGTAATCAAGGAAAAATCTTACGTCACTTTGGTGATGATAGAAGAGAAAAAGCTGAAATCACTTCTAAGACTACGGGAGTTAGCAAAAACTTTGCTTGGAATATCGAAGCCACGAGAGCACTTGATCCTATTGATGGAGAAGAGCAGCGCCTAGATAATTCTTACCTTGCTGCTATTTGGGGCAATTGGGTAGTTTCGCTGGGTGCGCAAGAAAGATGGTGGGGACCAGGTTGGGATAGCTCACTCATACTTTCTAATAATGCTCGTCCAGTACCAGCAATTTCAGTTCAAAGAAACTATTCTGATCCTTTTGAATCGAAATGGTTATCATGGATAGGCCCCTGGACCTTTAATGCCTTTGCAGGCCAATTAGAAAGTGATCGTTTTGTTCCTCATGCAAAACTGCTAGGTATGAGTGTCAACTTTAAACCGCTAGATTCGCTAGAAATTGGCTTAAGAAGAACTGCGCAATGGGCTGGTGATGGACGCCCTAACTCTTTCTCTAGTTTATGGGAGCTTTTTATTGGTAATAGTAACTGTGATGAAGTAGGTCTTGGTTGTGATGATAGAAGCCAAGAACCGGGAAATCAGTTGGCAGGTATAGACTTCAAATGGCGTATACCTACTAAAAAATATCTTGGTTCTATTTATGGGCAACTTATTGGCGAAGATGAAGCAGGCTTTTTACCCTCAAGAAAGTTCTATCAAATAGGTTATAAAACCAACTTTAAATATTTCAGCAATAATATTAAAAGTTTTATTGAATTTTCTGATACAGAGAATGATTATTCCCCAAATGTTACTTACGAGCATACCTTATACCAAACGGGGTATAGGTATGAAGGGCGCTCATTAGGTTCAACTTACGACAATGATACTCAGTCCTTGTCGATAGGGTTGATAGGAACAGATAACAAGAATAATAAATACCAAATACGCTATGCAAAGGTAAAATTAAATAATGATAACAATGGCAACCGGCATACTATTTCAAATGCTGCAATTAGTTTTAATCAGGTTGAATTGAATTATCAAATGGCAACGCAGTTTGGGTCGTTTAGCATTGAGTTAGATGCACGGGATAAAGCTATTGACACATTTGAACATCAAAAAGAAAAATTCAACCTATCTCTGTCATGGATAATGAAATTATAAATAAGGTGAGCCTTTTGAGTATTGAGAGCCAGCAAAAGATTGATAGTGAAATAGATTTAATGGATGTTTTTTCTATTATATGGAAAGGAAAGTTGTGGATTATTGGAACTGTTTTTGTATTTTCGCTGGCTTCCGTTTTATATGCTCTATCATTATCTGATGAATATAAAGCTACAGCTGTTGTTAAGCCTGTAGAGGGTGAGCGTGGTGGAGCTTTAGCCTCTTTAGCATCTCAATTTGGAGGTTTGGCAAGTCTTGCAGGAGTAGATTTAGGATCTGGAGGGACTTCTGATTCAATCGTTGCTATGGAGATTCTCAAAAGTTGGGAGTTTGCTGAAAACTTTATAAAAAAGCATAATTTAGAGGTTCCTATATTCGCAGCGAAGGGTTGGGATAGAAGCAATAATAAGCTGATCTTAGATGATGAACTATATGATGAAGCCTCTAAAAGATGGGTTCGTATTCCACCAAGTGGAAAAACTGTTGAGCCGACGAGTTGGGAGCTATATGAAGAATTTAAAAAGCGTTTATCCATAAGTGTAGATAAAGAGTCTGGTTTTATAAGGATTTCCTTAACGTATTACAAGCCTTCTTATGCTAAAAAATGGGTTGACCTACTAATTTCAGATATAAATACTTTTATGAGGAACAAAGCTTTAGATGAAGCTAATAAAAGTATTAAGTATTTGGAAGAAAATATAACTCAAACGAATATTGCTGAAATTAGATCTGTATTTAGCCAGCTTATTCAAGAGCAACACAAAGCAAAAATGCTGGCACAAGTTTCCGATGAGTATGTTCTTAAAACTATAAGCGTTGCAAAAATTCCTGAGGAAAAGAATAAGCCCAAGCGTGCTCTTATAGTCATATTATCGATGTTTCTAGGTTTGATGTTATCAATTTTATTTATTCTATTTAAAAGCTATTTTATTAAGGTTGAAAAGTAATGATTTTAGCAGATGTGAAAATTGCGGTTATAGGTTTGGGTTATGTAGGCCTTCCTTTAGCGGTTGAGTTTAGTAAGAAGTATAATGTGCTTGGATTTGATATTAATAATTCCCGTATAAATGAATTACAAAAAGGTAAAGACAGTACACTTGAAGTAAGTGATGAAGAGCTGTCTGAAGCAATTAACTTGGAGTTTTCAGCTAATAAAGATGACCTTGAAGAGTGTAATGTTTTTATTATTACAGTTCCGACACCTATTGATTCGTATAAGCAACCAGATCTTACTCCTCTCATTAAAGCAAGTGAGATGCTTGGCACCATTATAAAGAGAGGCGATGTTGTTATTTATGAATCAACAGTATATCCAGGCGCAACAGAAGAAGATTGTGTTCCTGTTTTAGAGAGCGTTTCAAAGCTTAAATATAATGAGGACTTCTTCGCGGGCTATTCTCCAGAGCGTATTAACCCTGGTGATAAAGAGCACCGTGTAACTAATATTCTTAAGGTTACATCTGGCTCAACCCCGGATATTGCTGATTTTGTTGATAGTTTGTATGCGTCAATTATTACGGCAGGTACTCACAAGGCTTCAAGTATTAAAGTTGCGGAAGCTGCTAAAGTTATTGAGAATACGCAAAGGGATGTAAATATTGCTCTTATTAATGAACTTTCAATAATTTTCAATAAGCTTGGAATAGATACTCTTGAAGTTCTCGAGGCGGCTGGAACAAAGTGGAATTTCCTCCCATTCCGCCCTGGTCTTGTAGGTGGTCATTGTATAGGCGTTGATCCATACTATCTAACTCATAAAGCGCAATCTGTAGGTTATCACCCTGAAATGATACTGGCTGGTAGGCGTCTGAATGATGGTATGGGGCAGTATGTTGTATCACAGCTCGTTAAGCGAATGGTTAAAGAGCGCATACATGTTGAGGGTGCCGATATCTTGGTTATGGGACTCACATTTAAAGAGAATTGCCCTGATCTTCGTAATACCAAGGTAGTTGATATAGTTGATGAGCTAAAAGAGTACAATATTAATGTTGATATCGTTGACCCTTGGTGTTCAAACAAAGAGTCGATTGATGAATACGGTTTAGAAATTAAAAAGAAGCCAGAAAAGAAAAAGTATGATGCCATCATTCTTGCCGTGGGGCATAACGAGTTTAAAAAAATGGGTGTAGATGTAATTCGCTCATACGGTAAAGATAAGCATGTGTTATATGACTTAAAATATGTGTTAGACAAAACAACTGTAGACATGCGGCTTTAACTAGCATCTAACTCAGTTCTCTAGGTAAAAATATGAATCGATTTGAAAGAATTTGTGAGCAATTAAAAAATGAACCCAAAACATGGCTTATTACTGGTGTTGCAGGTTTTATTGGTTCGAATTTATTAGAAAAATTATTAAAACTAAATCAAAGAGTTGTTGGCTTAGATAACTTTGCAACTGGGCACCAGGTGAATCTTGATGAGGTCCGCTCATTAACATCAGAAGAGCAGTGGGCTCGCTTTAGATTTGTTGAAGGTGACATTTGTGATTTTGAGATGTGTAAAAAAGTAGTAAAAGGTGTTGATTATATACTTCATCAGGCTGCTTTAGGCTCCGTACCCCGCTCGATTGCAGATCCGATAACTTCAAATGCTTCAAATGTTAGTGGTTTTTTAAATATGCTGCATGCAGCAAAAGAAGAGAAAGTTGCTAGCTTTACATATGCGGCAAGCAGTTCTACTTACGGTGACCACCCAGCACTTCCAAAAATAGAAGAAAATATTGGTAATCCCTTATCCCCTTATGCAGTAACTAAATATGTTAATGAGTTGTATGCAAGCGTATACTCAAAAACTTATAACTTTAAGGCTATAGGTCTACGTTACTTTAATGTGTTTGGCAAACGACAAGATCCCAATGGTGCCTATGCAGCAGTAATTCCTAAGTGGACGGCAGCGATGATCAGAGATGAGAATGTCTTCATTAATGGTGATGGTGAAACATCAAGAGATTTTTGTTATATAGCTAATACTGTACAAATGAATATTCTTGCTGCGACAGCTCCTGAGGGTTCAAAAAATGAAGTTTATAATGTAGCTGTAGGAGATAGAACAACATTAAACGATTTGTACAAAGCGATTGAATATGCTTTGTCAGAGAATAATGTAAATGTAACTAAACGACCTATTTATCAAGAGTTTAGAGCGGGAGATGTTAGGCATTCTCAAGCGGATATTAATAAGGCGCGAATAAACCTTGGATATGAGCCACAATTCAGAATTGGAGAAGGAATTAAGGAAGCAATGGCTTGGTATGTAACAAATTTGAAGTAGTAAATTCTTATGCGTGACATACTCTTATATTTGCCCGCTAAGGTACTCCCTGGCGGGTTTGCTATATTAACGGTCTTCTTTCTTACAAATTCATTAGCGCCTGAAGAGTTCGGATTATACTCGTATTACCTTGCTCTTTCTTTGTTACTCTCGGTCACTATCTTTAATTGGTTGTCATTAGGCGTCAATAGACTATATCTAAACTCTGATAATGAAGTTGATATAAGCTTAAAATCAACAGCTATCTATACTTCTTTATTAATTTTTTTATTTACAATAAGCGCGGTATTAATTTTATACCTTGTCAAAGTCATTGATAGATTTTATTTCGTTGTTTTGATTTTGGCATATGGTTTTTCATTACTGGAAATGCTGACCCAGTGGGCTGTTATTGAAGGTAAAAAAAAGGAGTATAGTGTAGCTGTAATAATTAAGCCATTTTTATTGATGGCTTTCTCATTTGCAATTTATGTAAATGGAGCTGTGACAGCTGAGCTTATTATTATATTAATTTGCTTTTTTCAGTTTTTTTCATGCGCCTATACTTTTTATTCTGGATGGAAAGATATAAGTTGTAAATATTTCGATATTCAAAAGCTTAAAGAGTTACTTAGTTATGGTTTGCCGCTAAGTCTAAATTTTGGTTTGATGTATATTGTTTCTAGTAGCGATAAGCTAATTATCAAGCATTACTTTAGTGATGCAGAGGTAGGAATCTATGCAGCTACATACGATCTATTTTCTCAGCTTGTTTTTGGTTTAGGTGGGGTTTTGACTTTAGTTTTATATCCAAGTGCTTTACGAGCATTTAATCAGTCATTTAGTGCATTTACAGAAGTTGTCAGAGGTAATTTTAAAAAAGCTTTTTTTTACTTAGCGGGTGTTTCCATAATATTGCTAATACTTTCTCCTTTAATTATAAAGTATGGATTAGGGGATCCTTATAAAAAGTTTGCTTGGAGTTACTTTTATATAGTTATTTTGATGACTGCTATATATTGTTTTTACTCGTATTCAATGATTACAGTCCTTCAATTATATAAGAAAGTAGGTTTGATACTGCTTAGCTCTGCAATAATGGCTATAACAAATTTATCTTTAAATTTCTTTTTCATGCCAAGTTTGGGGTTTGAAATAGGGATCTATACGACTTTGATATCTTACCTAGCCGGTCTTGTTGTAACTTTGTTTTCGTTAAGAATACTTCTTAGAAAGAGAGATATAAGTGCGTAAAAGAGATGTTATATTTTTCTTGCCATCTTTGAAGTTTGGTGGAGCAGAGCGAGCTTTATTGCTTGCAGCAAAGGGGTTATCCGAATGCGATGATATAGCAGTACAGCTTATTACGCAGAAGGGAGGGGAGCTTGAGGATCAAGTAGGGGCTAATATAGAATGGATATGTTTAAATAAAGGAACTCTTTTCGCATCGATCCCTAAAATATTTAAGTTACTTTTAAATCGGAAAGCAGTGTTAATTACAACGCTTGTTCATTGTAATGTTGTATTAACTACTTTGATTAAAGTAATGTCTTTTTTTAAATTAAGTAAGTGCAAGGTATTCGTTCGTGAAACAACAAATCTCTTTATACGGCTAACATCGTCTAACTCAGTTAAACTTAAGTTTTTAAGGTTATTAGTTCCTGCAGTATATAATGTTGCTGACGGTGTTATTTTTCCAAATCGAAGTATGTTTGAGGCATTTGAAAGGGATTTTTCAGTTAAACTAAGGAATTATAAAGTTATTTATAATCCTTCGGGCGTTAAAATATCGCTACATCCAAGCGTACAATGCAGAAGAAAAAAAATTATAGTAGTTGGTAGGTTAGAAAAGAGTAAAGGAGTAGAGGATGTCTTGACTGCTTTTTCAAAGGTTCTCGAAAGTGACAGTGGGATGAGTCTTGATATAGTGGGAGATGGACATGCTCGAGAAGAATTGGAAGCACTGGCCGAAACTCTTGAAATAGAAGACAAAGTGTCATTTAAAGGATTTCTAGTTAATCCTTTTTATGTATATAAAGATCAGAGTGTAATATATGTTTTAGCTTCATATATGGAAGGAATGCCAAACGGGTTAATTGAAGCTCTCTCTTGTGGAATTCCCTGCGTTTCCTATGACTGTGATTATGGCCCACGGGAAATTTTTGAAATCTTTAACATTTCAAACAAGTACTTAATTCCAGTTGGAGATATTAGCAAGTTAGCATTACTTATATCGGAAGTTAAGAAAGATCTTGACTATTTTTCTTATGTAGATCATGAAAGCTTAAAAGTTTTTAGTCTTGACAGCTATATAGATTGCTTTAAAAAATTATTATGAAAAGTAATAAGATTAATCTTTCAAATGGAGTGACGTTTATTTTAGCTTTGTTACTGTCATTTGTGTTCACATTATTACCTTGGGAGGAAATTAGGGGGGTAGGATTTGAGGACTACAGAAATTATGTAGAGAGGATATATGAGCTTGGGTTATATGGTGAGTCATACCTAAACCCGTCGGGTACTATTCTTGGAGCTCTCACTTCTGAGCTATTGTGGGGCTATTTTTTGTTGGTAATTGCCCAGTTGGGTCTAGACCCAGATATTTTCTTATGGTCGCTTTCTTTTTTTATGGTTTTCACTGTTTCATTATTTTTATTGAAGCACATCCACCCTCTTTTGGTTTTGCTGTTTCTTTTTAATCCTCTTTTAGTTGATTTTTTTATGTCGCAACATAGAAATGCTCTAGCATTTACATTGCTTCTTTGGGCTATAATTGTCGGCCCGAGGCATACATTGATGTTTTTAGTTATTGCGATAATTTCGGTATTCATTCATACATCCTCTATTCTAATTTTCCCTGTTTATTATTTGGGTTGGTTATTAGCAAAAAAATATAAGGGCGTTAATTTTAAGTTATACACTTCTTTTCTTGCCTTTTCTTTCGCTATTACCGTTGTTGCTGGTAAAGCTTTGGTTCTTACTTATTTTGGTGATAGAAGGGCTGATATAGATGGAGACGCGGTCTCCTTACTTTATTCGTTTTTTTGGTTTTTATTATTACCCATGTTGCTTTTCTTTTACCATGGTAACAAAACAGCATTTTTTTCTTTTGTTGTATTTAACCTAGTAATTTTCATTTTATTTACTATCGTTGGTGATTACAGTAGTCGCTTTTTAGTTATTCAATACCCATTTTTATTGATTGCATTAGCCGGGATTAAAGGGAGTGCGGGATTCATGTTATTTTCTTTCCTTTTCATATATCAGAGTGTGCAATGGGTTTATTGGTTCAGAGTTTTTATAGGATGATTTATGTGCGGTTATAATTTTTTATATTCCACTGATTCGAATAGTGAATTAGATAAAGTAGTTCAAGTAATGAATAATCATATCGAGTGGAGAGGGCCTGACGGGCAAGGTGTGCTTCACATCCCTGAACGAAATTTAGCTTTTGGTCACGTTAGGTTGGCGATACAAGACACATCTGAGCATGGTGCTCAACCATTTTCTAATGGCCAGCGTCGCTTCTATTTAGTCTTTAATGGAGAGATATATAACCACTTCGAGTTAAGAGCTAAGTACTTAGACGATACCGAGTTTTCTGGTACTTCAGATACAGAAACATTATTTTATATGCTCATAGTATATGGAATCAGTAAAACTTTACCTTTACTAGAAGGCATGTTTTCTTTTGTATTCTATGATACAGAAAGCAACACAATCAATGTGGCTAGGGATGCATTCGGAGAGAAGCCTTTATATTATGGTATTAATGAGTGTAAGTTTTTTATTACCTCGGATCTTAATGCCGTCAAGTGTAAGAGTGAGTTTAGCTTCAATATAGATAGAAATGCTTTGTCGTCTTACTTCAGGTTCAATTATGTCCCTGCTCCTCATAGTATCTTTGAAGGAGTAAAAAAGCTTACTGCTGGTACATACTTTACCTTGTGCTTAGATGAGCATGCATTGTCAATTGATAACATTTTAAGCGCTATAAACTTAAATATTAAAACGCACTATTCTAAACCGGAACATGTTGAGAGCTACAAAGATTCATATAGTGAGGCTGTCACTAAACTTGATGAAATTGTTAACAATGCTGTTGCTAGCAGGATGATTTCTGATGTGCCTTTGGGAAGCTTTTTATCTGGTGGGGTTGACTCATCTTTAGTGTCAGCTTTATGCCAATCAAATTCAACCCAAAAAGTTGATACTTTTTCATTGGGTTTCGATGATCCGAGTTGTGATGAATCCGTTCATGCGAAAAAAGTAGCTAAACATATAGGTAGCAATCATAATGAAATAATTGTTAATGAACAGACTCTATTAAATGTAATCCCAAATTTGCCCACAATGTTCTCTGAACCATTTGCTGACTCTTCTCAGTTGCCAACTTTTTTAGTCAGCCAATTTGCAAGAAAAAAGGTGACTGTTTGCCTATCAGGAGATGCCGGAGATGAGTTGTTTTGCGGATATAACCGCTACTTTTATACTCAGAAAATAATGGGACAATTTGCTAGCAAGCCAAAATTTATTAAGGATTTGCTAGCAAAAATACTAATAAATCTGCCATTAGATGCAATAGAGAAGTTCTATAATTTTATTCGACAGTCACTACCTCAGCGAATGAATGTAACAATGCTGGCTACTAAGCTTAGAAAAGCTGCAGAGGTTTTAAAAGTAGAGGGATACTCTGACTTTTTTTTAAGAACCCTGTCGCACAGCAAGGTGCCAGAGCAGTTAGTTATTGATGGGGTGGAGTACAAAACTAGCGCCCATGTAGTATCCGAACAAGAGTTCTTAAAGTACGGAATAGAAAACTCTATGATGCGTTTAGATATGGAAATGTACTTATCAGATGATATTTTAACTAAGGTTGATCGAGCATCTATGTTCTCTAGCCTAGAAGCGAGGGTTCCTTTGTTAGATAAGGAGCTTGTTAGTTTTGCAGCTAGCATCCCGTTGAGCTTCAAAACAGACGGGTCTAAAGGAAAACTTATTCTCAGAGATGTTTTATATAACTACGTGCCCAAAGAGTTAATTGAAAGGCCTAAGCAAGGGTTTGCCATTCCATTAAAGAGGTGGTTGTCATTTGAGCTATTAGAGTGGGCAGAAGAACTGCTAACAGAAGAAAAACTAAGTGAAAGTGGAGTATTAAACGTCCAAAATGTAAGGAGGCTATGGCAAAAGCATAAGCTCGGCATAGAAAGTAACGAATACTTAATATGGGATGTGCTTATGTTCCAGGCATGGTTTGATAATTGGAAAGGTTCGTCATTAATGAGGCCGAACTAGTGAAAATTCTGCACATAATATCAAGCTTAGGGACAGGTGGAGCCGAAACCATGTTACTAAGGCTTTGTTCCTACGGAAAAACAACCACTGATAAGCATATGGTTGTTGCTTTATTACCTTATGGAGAGCTTGAGTATTCTTTCAAAGCAGTTGCAGATAGTGTGGTTACACTCGACTTGAAGCGGCATCCTTTGAAATCTATTTATCAACTTTTTAGATTACTTAAAGAACATAAGCATGATGTTATACAAACTTGGATGTATCATGCAGACTTTCTAGGAGGGGTTATTGGTAGGATGGCCGGTGCAAAGAAAATTTTTTGGGGGGTACGAAATACCCATGCACCTGATGGCAGTAAAGTGACACGTTTATTAATTTCTATTCTAGCAAAACTTTCAGGGTATATCCCGTCGCGTATAATTTCTGTCGCTGAATCCGCAGTCGAAAGTCATATAAAATATGGTTATAAAGGCCATAAGTTTAACGTAATACCTAATGGCTACCCATTTGAACAATTAGCTAGAAGTATAGAAAGTCGCAATAAAATAAGATCTGGGCTAGGAGTTGACCGGTCTACTATTTTAATTGGCTGTGTGGGAAGATTTCATAAAGACAAGGGGCAGGATTTATTTGTTCAAATAGCAAAACAAGTAAACTCTAAAAATGTAAAGTACTTAATGCTGGGTAAAAATTGTACAAACTTAAATTCACAGTTAGTCCGAGATATAGATGCTTCAGGGTTGAATGATAAGTTCATGCTGCTTGGGCAAAGTGATGATGTAC
Source organism: uncultured Kangiella sp. (assembly GCA_947498625.1). Taxonomy (GTDB): domain Bacteria; phylum Pseudomonadota; class Gammaproteobacteria; order Enterobacterales; family Kangiellaceae; genus Kangiella. The sequence continues at coordinate 46,715 of CANMKR010000002.1, forward strand.
CTAGTTACTTAAATGCGATGGATTTATTTTGTATGCCATCTAGAACTGAGGGGTTCCCGAATGCATTAGCTGAAGCCCTTGGCTCTGGTTTGTTTTCAATCGCTTTTGATGTTGGAGATAGCAGCAAATTATCTTGCCCTTCTTTGGTGTTGGTTCCTCCTATGGATGTTCGTCAGTTTGCCCAAGAAATAAACTCTTTTTTGGACAAAGATAAAGGTGAAATAAATTGTAAAGTTTCAGCTTCAAAGTCTAAATTACAAGAGAAATTTGGTATTAAAACTAGCTATGCACTGTATAAGGAAGTTTATGAAAGCGTCTAAAAAGTTACTTTTCATAGTAAATGTAGATTGGTTCTTTATTTCCCATAGGCTTCCTATTGCCATAGAGGCTGTTAAAAAGGGGTATGATGTTCATGTCGCTTGCGCAGATACAGGAAATATTAACGAAATAAAAAAGCATGGCATTGCCGTACACTCTGTTAAATTTACTCGAAGTGGAACAAGCATAATTAAAGAATTAAAAACGTTATTGGAACTAAACAAAATATTTAAGAACATTTCTCCTGATATTGTCCACGGTGTTACCATAAAACCGGTACTTTATGGCTCTCTCGCTGCAAGGTTTCGAAAAATTGAAAAGCGAGTTTTCTCTATTTCCGGGTTAGGCTATGTATTTATTGACGAGAGTGCGAAGGCGAAAGTTATCAGAGCTTTGGTCTCTTTTTTGTACAAGCTTGGACTAAATAACCCAAGTTCATCTGTTATTTTTCAAAACAATAGTGATTTATCAGTATTTAAGCAACTAAATATAGTTAAAGAGAGCCAATGTCGAATAATTCGAGGCTCAGGTGTTGATTTAAAAGCATACCCATTTACACCTCTAATCGATAAAGGGCCTGTAGTAATGTTCCTTGCAAGATTACTAAAAGATAAAGGGGTGCTAGAGTTTTGTGATGCTGCTCATTACTTAAAAAAGCAGGGAAGTAACGCTAAGTTTGTTCTGGTTGGTGACTTAGACCTTCACAATCCTAACTCTCTTGATAAGCTCACTTTAGAAAAATATATATGCAGAGAGGATGTATATCACTGGGGTTATACTAATGAAGTAGCAGCAACAATTGCAAAGTCAACAATTATGGTTCTGCCTTCGTATAGAGAGGGGTTACCTAAGAGTTTAATTGAAGCGGCAGCAATAGGGAGAGCCGTTATAACTACGGATGTTCCTGGTTGTAAAGATGCAATAGAACCTGGTATTACAGGGTTGTTGGTACCTGCACGGGAAGTTAAACCCCTTGCAGAAACAATAGATAAACTACTAAAGAATAAGAAAAAATGTGTTGAAATGGGAAAAGCTGGTAGGGGGCTTGCAGAACGGGAATTTGATATTCAAAACGTAATAGCAAAGCATTTTGAAATATACGAGGAATAAAATGAAAATTTTGTTAACTGGGTATACAGGGTTTTTAGGAAGTCATTTGCTTCAAGCGCTAAAAAGGAAGCATGAGTTCATATTACTTGGCAGAAAACCTCCTAAGGGAGAAGCGTTTGAGCATTTTTATGCAGAAATGTCCCCAGATGCAGACTTCAAAGATGCTGTAAACTCTTGTGATTTAATCATACATGCTGCAGCACTTACACATATAAAAAGTAGTAAGAAGGTTGAGCAACTTTCTACGTTTCGCAGGGTTAATACAGAAACCACAATAAAGTTAGCTGAGCAGGCTGCAAAAGCAGGAGTTAAGCGATTTATTTTTATTAGCTCAATAAAGGTAAATGGTGAGAGCACAACTGGGAGAGGCCCCTTTACAGTTGATGACGCCTCTGCACCAGAGGAGCCTTACGGAATTTCCAAAGCCGAGGCGGAAAGTCAGTTGTTTCATATAAGCAAAAAAACAGGAATGGAAGTTGTTATTATTAGACCTCCTATTATTTATGGAGCGGGTGTTAAGGGAAACTTTGCATCACTAATGAATTTCATTAAAAAAGGCATGCCATCACCATTTCGAAGTATCTCGGATAATCGTCGAAGTTTAGTCTCTGTATATAACCTTATAGACCTTATCAATGTCTGCATAGTTCACCCAAAAGCTGCGAATCAAGTTTTCCTTATTTCAGATAACCAGGATTTATCAACATCCGAGCTTGTTGCGTTGATGGCTAAAGTACTAAGAGTTACTAATATATCTATTCCGATATCATCTTGGTGTTATAAAATAGTTGGCAAGATGTTAAATAAGAGAGAAGTGATTGACAGGTTGGTAGGTTCTCTTCAAATTGATATTAGTCACACAACAGAAACTCTTGGTTGGAAGCCACCGTATACTGTTGAGGCTAGTCTTAGTTCGATAATAAACAATAGAAAGGTGACGAATGATAAGGCTGCTTGATATTATTTTTGCATTTTTGGGGCTAATGTTTTCATTGCCCTTATTGCTTTTGATTTTTTTGATCGGGCTTTTTGATACCGGTTCACCTTTATTCCTACAAAAGCGAGTGGGTAAAAACAAAAAACCATTTATACTAATCAAGTTTAGAACGATGAAGGTTGATACCGCATCAGTTGCAAGCCATCTAGCTAGTTCAAGCTCTATCACAACCTTTGGGCATTTTTTACGTAAAACTAAACTAGATGAGGTTCCACAATTATGGAATGTTATAAAAGGTGAAATGAGTTTAGTCGGGCCTAGACCAGGGCTATTTAATCAAGAGGAGCTAACAAGAGAGCGTGAGTTGCTCAAGATTTTTGATGTTCGTCCAGGTATTACGGGTCTTGCACAAGTAAGTGAAATAGATATGTCCACACCTGCATTACTAGCTAAAACAGATAAACGAATGATCGATACCATGTCTTTGCGGAGCTATTTTAAGTACATTCTGATGACTGTTTCGGGTAGTGGTCAAGGTGATAGGGTTATAGATAAATAGATTCACTTAAAAGGAAAGAGATATGTTTGCTAGAATTATGGATTTACTTTTCGAGTTGTCAAGAGGCCAAAAAAGAGCCATTCTTCTTTTCTTGGACTTGATTTTTATACTTATTTCATATTATTTTGCATTAGCTTTAATAAAAAATACACTTAGTATTGATATCAAAAGTATAAATCTAACGCATATGCTTTTGAGTATTTTGATAGCATTTATCACTTTTAGTATTTTAGGGCTATATAAGTCGATAACTCGATTTATTAGTTTGAGAACTTTAGTTACCATTTTCATTTCAAGCTCATTAGCATCTGTCACTAGCCTCCTAGTTGAATATTTCTTTAATGGAACCAGCTTTACAGTGGCGTCGAGTATTATTTTTGCTTCTTTATTGTGCCTTACAATTGGTGGGCAGCGTTTGTTAGTAAGAGCTTATTTTAGTGCTCGTTTCAATACTCAAAAAGAAAAAGTAATAATTTATGGCGCTGGTTCAGCCGGTCATCAGTTGGCATTATCGCTTATTAATGGCAACGAATATTACCCAGTCGCTTTTGTAGATGACGATGTATCATTAAGAAACTCTTTTGTTCAAGGCTTAAAAGTCTACTCGGCAAACGAATTAAAAGAGTTAGTAAGTTATTTTCAGCCAAAAAAAATACTGCTAGCACTGCCAAGTTTAAGCAAAGCTAACAGGAAAAAAATTATTTCGAAAATAGAACCGATCGGAGTTTCTATTCAAACCATCCCAGGTATTTCTGATATCGTCGATGGAAAGATGAAGATTGATGAGTTTCAGGATGTTGAAATTGATGATTTGCTTGGAAGAGATAGTGTTCCGCCTAATGACCAGTTGCTAAGGCAAAATATTTTTAATAAAACTGTTATGGTTACTGGTGCTGGAGGCTCTATTGGCTCTGAGCTGTGCCGTCAAATTATCAGATTAAAGCCTCACCAGTTATTATTATTAGAGGTTACAGAGTATGCGCTTTATGCAATTGAAAAAGAATTAAAAGAAATATCTGATAGTGAAGGGCATAATGCCAATATATTGCCGTTCTTAGGTACAGTCCAAAACGAGAATAGATTAAAAAATATCTTATCTGCTTATGAAGTTGATACACTTTACCATGCTGCGGCTTATAAGCATGTTCCGATGGTTGAGTACAATGTTGTTGAAGGTGTTCGTAATAATATTTTTGGGACATTACGTACGGCTCAAGCTGCTATTGATTCAAAAGTAGAAACTTTTGTATTGGTGTCTACTGATAAAGCCGTGAGGCCTACAAATGTTATGGGAGCCACAAAGCGTATGGCCGAATTGGTTTTGCAAGCTTTAGCTAAAACTAAAGCGAGTACTCGCTTTTGTATGGTTCGCTTTGGTAATGTTTTAGGATCATCAGGCTCTGTGGTTCCTTTATTTAAAAAGCAAATTAAACAAGGCGGACCGGTAACAGTTACCCATCCAGATATTATTCGCTACTTCATGACAATACCTGAGGCGGCTCAGCTAGTTATACAAGCTGGAGCTATGGGTAAGGGTGGTGACGTGTTTGTTTTGGATATGGGGGAACCTGTCAAAATAGCCGAATTAGCGAAAAAAATCATATCTTTGATGGGGCTTGAGCTTAAATCTCCCGAGAATCCAGAAGGTGATATTGAAATAGAGTACTCAGGCTTAAGACCTGGAGAAAAGCTTTATGAAGAGTTATTGATTGGTGACAATGTTTCAGGTACGCAGCATACAAGAATTATGACCGCTGATGAGATATATCTAGGATGGAGTGAAATGGAGAAAATTCTAGAGCATTTGGATAAGGCTTGTCATGACTTTGAACATCAGACAATTCGTAATATCTTGTTGAATGCTCCAACCGGGTTTAATCCAAGTGATGGGATTTGTGATTTGGTTTGGTCAAAAAAACATTTGCAAAATGTAGTTAAATTAGAGCAGAAAAAAACGCAGCAATAAACTCTTGCCAGAATCTAGTGCTATGGTAGAATTCCCACTCAAAATAGTCGCGTAGCTCAGCTGGTTAGAGCACCACCTTGACATGGTGGGGGTCGGTGATTCGAATTCACTCGCGACTACCATATTTAAACACCAGCTTTAGCTGGTGTTTTTGTTTATGTTTTAAAGAATGTGATTTGTCGAAGATAATTTAACAAAATGTTGAAGCATTTTGAACAGAATTTACTCGGGCTTGAAGAGCAGGGGATGGCCAGAAGTAATTCCCAAATGATTTGCAAACCATAAATGCCGCATCAATGCGACATTTTTATAGTTATGATTTAGATCTATTAAAAGAGGCTAAATTACTTATCTGTTTGGCATTTAAATCCATCTAAAGTTACGGATTTTACATTATCGCCGCCGCATACTTCTTTTGCCATTTGTGTGTTTTCATATAGAGTGTTTACTGTGTCACCTCTATCAACGTGGAAGCTACAGCCAGAAGTAATTGTGGCTATCAAAGTTATTGCTAGTGCTTTAAGTTTAAAGTTTTTCATCATTAATTCTCTCTTCAGTTATTTATAATACTTTTATGCAAAAGACTATATTAGAACGATGTTTCTGAACGATGACTTAATAGTAACAATGTATTTACTCGATATTCTTTTCTTTAAACTCACACAAGTCTTCAATGATGCAGGAACCGCATCTGGGCTTACGAGCTATGCAGGTGTATCGCCCATGTAGAATCAGCCAGTGGTGAGCATCTAGTAAGAATTCTTTTGGAACAAATTTCAAAAGGGCATCTTCGACTTTTCTAACGGTTTTGCCGGGGGCGATTTTGGTTCGGTTGGAGACTCTGTCTATATGAGTATCAACGGCCATGGCAATTTGTCTAAATGCGGTATTTAAGACGACATTAGCGGTTTTCCTACCGACACCAGCTAAAGCAACTAGCTCGTCTCGGTTATCTGGCACTGTTGAGTTATGCTTTTCTATCAAGTCTTTGCAGCAAGAAATAACGTTTTTGGCTTTGCTATTAAAGAGCCCTATGGTTTTTATATGCTCTTTTAATCCTTCTTCGCCCAAAGCATAAATAGCTTCAGGTGTGTTGGCTACCGGAAACAGTTTTCTGGTGGCTTTATTTACTCCAACATCGGTGGCCTGTGCGGATAAGATAACGGCAATTAACAATTCAAAAGTTGAGCTGTATTCTAGTTCCGTTTCAGGGTTTGGATTTTGCGCTCTTAGACGTTCAAAGATTTCTTGTCGCTTTTGTTTATTCATGGAGTAAAACCTCGGAAGTCTGCTCTACTGATTGCTGTTTTGAAGCCTTTTTGATTTTTTCTGACTTGGCATCAATGCTATTTTTCCAGGCAATAATTAAACCTAAAAAGACAAATGCACCCGGCGGTAGTATGGCGAATAAGAACTTGGAGTCTGTTAGGTAAAAGGATAGGGTTAAGCTTTTTGCCCATTCGCCGAATAATTGCTCTGCACCATAAAATAGTGTTCCTTGTCCTACCAATTCACGAGCAGCGCCTAGTAAGCACAAGACCGCAGTAAAGCCCAGCCCTTGCATTAGTCCGTCTAGTAGTGAAGGGAGAAATTTATTTTTCGAGGCAAATGATTCTGCGCGTCCAATGATTGCACAGTTGGTCACTATCAAAGGAATGAAAATACCTAAGGTTAAAAATAAGTCATAGGTATAGGCATTCATTAATAGGCTGATGTTAGTCACGAAACTAGCGATCATCATGACGAAAATAGGTATCCGAATTTCTTTTGGGATAAAGTTTCTGATTAATGATACAGAACCGTTAGAGCCTGCCAGAACCATAGTGGTTGCGATGCCGAGTCCCAAGCCATTAATAAAGGTATTGCTGACGGCTAGGAGAGGGCATAGACCTAGTAATTGGACTAATGCTGGGTTATTTGACCATAAACCATTTTTGATGATTTGTTGTGATTCTTGAATCATTTGCTGTCCTTTGAATTACAACTTTGTTGCTGATTAAACAGCCAGCTTCTATTCTCTTGGTAAAACTCAAGAGTTTTTGCAATTTGATTGACTACCGCTCTAGGGGTAATGGTTGCGCCAGTAAAGGCGTCAAATTGACCGCCGTCTTTTGCTACCTTCCATTGTGATATTGGCGTATTATCAAGAGATAATCCATTAAAAGAAGTTATCCAGTCACTTTTTGAGATATCAATTTTATCACCAAGTCCGGGAGTTTCTTTGTGATCGGTTACTCTTACTCCTGCAATGGAACCATCATAAAAAACACCCACCACCATTTTTATTTTTCCGCTATAGCCGTTAGGTGCAATCGACTCCAGTATAATGGCAACAGGTCGTGAGTCTTTGCGCATTCTATAAGCCATCAAAGGTTCACTTGAGCCAAGCAATTCGCTTTCTGGTATCAATATACAATCATGGTTGACGTCGTTATCATATTGCGCAGCGTCAACCAGTTCGTTCAGAGTTCTCGCCAGAGCCGCTTTCATCTCGCCAGCAATAGTATCTTTAGTGATGAAATAGGTAGTTGCGATCAACCCAACGCAAACAGTTGCAAACACAGCTAGAATAAGGCCATTTCGACTTATCATTTTGCCCAGCAAACTAGAGTTATTCATTGGACACTCCTTTTGTTTTTGCATGTCCATAAGTTCTAGGTTGGGTGTAGTAGTCGAGCATCGGTACCGTCATGTTCATCAGTAAAACCGCAAAAGCGATGGCGTCAGGGTAGCCGCCAAATGTGCGAATCAAGACCGTGATTATTCCAATGCCTAAACCGAACAGCCAGCGGCCTTTTTTTGTGGTTGAAGCGGTGACTGGATCGGTTGCTATAAAGAAAGCACCCATCATAGTTGCGCCAGCAAACCAGTGAAATGTAGGGCTAAGATATGCATCAGGATTGAGCACATTTAAAATCAAGCTCATGCCTAAGATGCCGAGCAAGACACCAGCCGGGATCTGCCAAGCAGCCACCTTTCTAAATAATAAGATGACACCGCCAAATAAAAACCCTAAGTTGACCCACTGCCAGCCAATGCCTGACAATCCCGTCATCATTTCATGGGCTTTGATTTCTTGAGTTCTGTAACCTTGGGATAATTCTGTTTTCACATGGTCAAGAGGCGTCGCCATAGTAAAACCGTCTACCCCTTGCCGAATAGAGTTGATGTCATAGCCTTGGCTACTAGTGCCGGTAAAGATATATGAAAAAGTATCGGCAAAACTTAAAGTTTGCCCGGCTAATTCCGCAGGTGGTATCCAAGCAGTCATCTCAACTGGAAAAGAGATTAATAGTAAAACGTAAGCGACCATTGCTGGATTAAATAGGTTATTTCCTAAGCCACCGTAAACCTGTTTGGCAAAAACAATTGCAAATGAGGTTCCTAAAATCGTCATCCACCAAGGAAGCAGTGGTGGCAGGGCTAAGCCTATTAACCAAGCAGTTAACAATGCGCTACCATCCATTAAAGTGGCGCTAATTGGGCGCTTTCGAATTCGTAATATTAGAGCCTCAGTCGCTAAAGCCGTTATAGAAGCGATACTGATATTGATTAAAACTCCAATGCCAAAAAAGTAAATTAACGCGGCAAGTCCTGGTAATGATGCGGCAATAACCCAGAGCATTACAGCAGTGACTGAGTTTGGTTTTTTAGCAAAAGGTGAAGATAAGATCACGCCTTTGGCTCCTTGGTTTTATCTGCCTGTTGAGAGTTACTAGCTTCATGATCTGATTTTTGATTAGCTTCTTTCTTTGCTTGAACTCTAGCCAGAGCTGCGGCTACTGCAGCTTTTTTCGCATCAGCTTGCCCAGAGGCTTCAGCGGCTTTACGTCTAGCCTCAGCAGCTTTGCGATGCTTCTCTGCTTTTTCGAGTTTAACTCTTTCAATTCTTTCTAAACGCGCTTCATGACGTTCGCGAGCATTATCCGCTTTTATTTTTTCAACCCGATTATTACGAATATTGGACTTTGCGTAGCGATAGTATTGCACTAAAGGAATGTCGCTCGGACAGACATAAGCACAAGCACCACACTCAATACAGTCGAATAAATTATACTCTTCAGTTTTATCAAATTCGTCTGCTTTTGCGTGCCAATAAAGTTGTTGCGGTAACAGTGATGCGGGGCAAGCGTTCATGCATTCGCCACAGCGAATACAGGGCAAAGAGCTTTGCTCGGGCTTTAACTCATTGTTATCAGCCATGATAATGCAATTAGTGGCTTTGACTATACCTGCATCAATAGATTGAATTTCAAAACCCATCATGGGGCCGCCCATAATCAGTTTTTGGCTCTTAGCGGTATCAGTGCTTTGTAATAAGTGCTTTATTGGGGTGCCAATAGGAACTCTATAATTTCCCGGCTTGCCGCAGGCTTTACCAGTAAGAGTCACCACTCGATCAGTGATCGGCTTGCCTTGGATAATGGCTTCATAGATAGCAAAACAAGTTGCTACATTATGCATCACTAAGCCTAAATCGGCGGGTAACTTACCATGGGTGACTTCTTTGCCCGTAATTAATTGAATTAATTGTTTTTCGCCACCGCTTGGGTATTTAGTCGCGACTACGGCAATATCAAATGTCATCTCCAGTTTTGTTCGCGCAGCTTTCAGCGCTTCAATGGCATTAGGTTTATTATCTTCGATACCCACTATAATTTTTAAATCTTTATAGAGGTGAGAGATAATTTGCGCACCTTTTAAAATCTCATCAGTATTATCTTGTAATAAGCGATCGTCACAGCTTATGTAGGGTTCGCATTCTGCCGCATTGATAATCAAGGTATCGATGCCATCTTCACGTTGTAGTTTGATATGGCTAGGGAAAGAGGCGCCGCCTAAGCCAACAATTCCTGATTCAAATATTCTGGCTAGGATTTGTTTTCTACTTAAGGTTGTGAAATCTTTGGCTGGGCTTAATTCAACCCATTGCTCTTCGCCATCAGCGCTAAGAACTATGCAGAAATCTTCCAAACCTGAAGTGTGTGCTATGGGCCTTTTTTCAATAGCAATGATTTTGCCAGAGGTTGGAGCATGTTGATAACTACTAAAAATACCATCACTTTTTGCAATCAATTGACCTTTTAAAACCTGCTCGCCAATTTCTACACAAGGAATCGAGCGGTTACCGGCTTGTCCTTTCAAATTGATAACCAGTTCTTTGGCTAAGGGCAGCTTTGCTATTGGCGATTGGTTAGAAAGCTGTTTATTTTCTTTTGGGTGTATGCCACCGGGAAATTCAAAAATGGGTATTTCTGAAGGGTAACTAGAACGCTCCATTAGCTCACCTCCTTGAACTTGATGGCTAACTCAGGTTGCTGCCATTTCCAAGTAGAGATGGTTTGCGGGACTTCCAGCATATCAATACAATCGACAGGGCAAGGCTCAACACAAAGATCGCACCCAGTACATTCATCAACAATGACTGTATGCATCAGCTTGGGTGCACCTAATATGGCGTCGACGGGACAAGCTTGGATACACTTAGTGCAGCCGATACATTCGTCTTCACGAATATAGGCTATCCGCGGAGGCTTTTCTTCACCACGCTCTTCATCCAGTGGGATCACTTCACGCCCAAGCAGATCAGCTAATGCTTTTACTCCAGCTTCACCACCCGGTGGACACTTATTGATTTCATCACCATTTGCGATGGCTTCGGCATAGGGTTTGCAACCTGGGTAGCCGCATTGACCGCACTGCGTTTGCGGTAAAACATCATTGATCTGATCAACTATTGGATCACCTTCAACTTTGAATTTTACAGCTGCAAAGCCTAATACCGCACCAAAAATTAATGCTAATACGGCAAATACAATAATTGCAGTTACTAAATCCACTTACCCACCTACAGCTTAACCAAGCCAGTAAAGCCCATAAAGGCAAGCGACATTAAACCCGCAGTTATCATTGCGATGGCTGAACCTTTAAATGGCATTGGTACATCTGCCGCAGCTAGGCGCTCACGCATGGCGGCAAACAGAATTAAAACCAATGAAAAGCCAACCGCAGCACCGAAACCATAAATAATTGATTCAATGAAATTATGACTTTCATTGACGTTTAGCAGCGCAACGCCAAGAACCGCACAATTGGTTGTGATTAATGGCAAAAAAATTCCAAGTAGGCGATACAGAATCGGACTCGTTTTATGAATAATCATTTCAGTTAATTGAACCATCACGGCGATAACCAAAATAAAGGAAAGTGTTTGTAAATACTCTAGTTCAAGGGGGATTAAAATATAGGTATTGACAATGTAGCTTGAAGCAGAGGCTAGGGTAAGCACGAAAGTCGTGGCGACTGACATTCCAATGGCGGTCTCAAGCTTGCCAGATACGCCCATAAAAGGGCATAAACCTAAAAACTTCACCAGCACAAAATTATTGACCAAAACAGTGCCAATAAAAAGTAATAGGTATTCGCTCATTAGAATCTAATCATTTGTTTTTAATCGATTTTTTGTGGACTTTCTGAATTAAATGAAAGCCACAAATGATAGTCGCTATTATGCTTGATAGGGCTTTGTGAAACAACTCTTGATAGGTTAGACTTGAAAGAAATTGCTATTTTAAGCTGCTATCTATGAATAAACTTCGCCAATTTTTATATATTGCTTTTTCGTTGGCATCATTAAGCCTACAAGCTAATGACAAGACCCCAAGTATTATTGATTATAAATCTATCCATCACCCTGAGGTTGCGGAAAACGGAATGGTGGTTTCGCAACAGTATATTGCCAGTAGAGTTGGTCGAGATATTTTGCTGCAAGGTGGCAATGCGGTAGATGCTGCAGTTGCTACCGGCTTAGCTTTAGCTGTGGTACTGCCTCGTGCGGGTAATCTTGGTGGTGGCGGCTTTATGCTGGTTTACCTTAAGGATAAAAAAGAATATATCGCCATTGATTATCGGGAGATGGCGCCAGCAAAAGCTCATCGTAATTTATTTTTAGATGCTGACGGTAATGTGGATAACCGTAAAGCTCGTTTTAGTCATTTATCAGCGGGTGTTCCAGGCACTGTGGCCGGTCTAGATTTAGCGCTGAAAGAATACGGCACTATGAGTTGGGAGCAAGTTATTGCCCCAGCTATTAAGTTGGCTGAAGAGGGTTTTGAAGTAAGCTGGGATCTTGCTCGTAACCTGCAAAGAAGAAGTTCTCGCTTGCAATCTCCAGCCACACGCAAGGCATTTTATAAAGCTGATGGCGACTATTATCGTAAAGGTGAAATTTTTAAACAACCCGATCTAGCTTGGTCTTTAAAACAGCTAAAAAAGCATGGCAAAAAAGCATTCTATGAAGGTGAGATTGCTAAGCGTTTAGTCGCTGATATGGAGAACAATGGTGGCATTATTAGTATGCAAGATTTAGCAGCCTATAAGCCAAAAGTTAGAGCTGCCATTAAAGGAACTTATCGCGGCTATGAAATTTTCACCATGCCACCGCCAAGCTCTGGTGGAATTCATTTAGTACAAATGCTAAATATTTTAGAAAATTTCCCTGTTACTGAATTAGGCTCTAATACAGCAGATGAAATTCATCTTTTGTCTGAAGTGATGAAGCTGGCTTATGCTGATCGAAGTAAACATTTAGGTGATACAGACTTTTTTCCAGTACCGACTGATTGGTTGCTCAGTAAAAAATACGCCAAGCAATTAGCAGCAAAAGTAAACCTTAAAAAGGCAACACCATCGACGGAAATTGAAGCCGGTTCTAAGCCAGTTTATGAAAGCCCTGATACGACTCACTATTCTGTAGTCGATAAGTGGGGTAATGCGGTATCTAATACTTATACTTTGAACTTTTCTTATGGCTCTGGCATCGTAGCTGAAGGAACAGGTATTCTTTTAAACAACGAGATGGATGATTTCTCAGCTAAACCCGGTACTCCTAATGCCTATGGCTTGATTGGTGGTGAAGCTAATTCAATAGAAGCTTTTAAAAGGCCATTGAGCTCCATGACGCCTACTATGGTTTTAAAAGATGGAGAGTTAAAGCTGGTAACGGGAAGCCCTGGGGGGAGTAGAATTATTACTACTGTATTGCAGTTAATAGTGAATTTCATTGATCATAAGATGAATGTTGCAGAAGCTACTCATACAGCAAGAATTCATCACCAATGGTTACCGGATGTGTTGTTTGTAGAGCCAAGCATTAATCAAGATGCGATAAGGTTGCTTGAAGCAAAAGGTCATAAAATAAGGCAATCGAGTACGATGGGCTCCACCCAATCGATACAAGTAGAGGACTATATTTATGGTTCGCCCGATCCGCGCAGACCCAATGCTAAAGCTGAAGGCTATTGATGTTAAAAGTATTCAAGGCTCTTTTTGCTTTACTGTTATTGATATCTTCTTTTGATGTAATAGCTCATGGAGTAGACGATAATACCCAAAAGTTTTTGGCAGAATTAGATGGGCCTGCAATCATTCCTTTGTTTTATATTGGCGCAAAGCATATGGTTACTGGTTACGATCATTTGCTGTTTTTGTTTGGTGTTATTTTCTTTTTATTTAAGCCTAAAGACATATTGATCTATGTGACATTTTTTACCATTGGCCACAGCGTAACTCTGATTTTTGGTGTCTTATCTAAAATACAACTAAATGCTTATCTTATCGATGCCATTATAGGTTTGTCGATTGTGTATAAAGCGTTTGATAATTTAGGTGGTTTTAAAACACTATTTGCAGTACAACCGAATACTAAAGTTGCCGTTCTTGTTTTTGGTCTCTTTCATGGATTTGGATTAGCAACCAAGCTTCAAGAGTTTTCGCTACCAGAAAATGGCTTGCTGAGTAATTTATTGGCTTTCAATGTAGGGGTAGAGTTCGGGCAATTTTTTGCATTAGCTTTTATCCTTATTGTCATAAGTTATTGGCGGCGATTTAGTTCTTTCCAACGCTGGTCAAACTTTTCGAATATACTACTAATGAGCTTTGGGTTTATGCTGGTAGGCTTTCAATTAACTGGCTACTTTATTAATTAAACTAGGTTTAACATGACACAAGAAACTATCGAGGGTTTATCCCAAAAGGGCCTACTCAAAGCAGTACTAATAGCTTCAACAGTTTCTATTCTGGCGCTTGTTACTATGATACTGCCAGCTGAATACAATATTGATCCTTTCGGGATCGGAAAGCGGCTAGGCCTAACTGAGCTAGCCGATACAGGCGAGCCAAATACAGTCACCCGCGCCAATAAGCAGAAAGTTAACACTCAAGATAGCGATCAAATTGGTTTTCAGTCTGATGAAATTAGATTAGAGATCAAATCGGGGAGAGGGTTGGAATATAAGTTTTATTTGGAACAGTATCAATCCTTAACGTATCAATGGACAGTTGAAGAAGGCGAGGTTTATTTTGATTTCCATGGCGAACCAACGGATGATGACAGCGGGTATTTTGAAAGTTATGCGATAGCTGCAGCAAGTCAATCTGAAGGAACTATCACAGTGCCTTTCGCTGGTACTCATGGTTGGTATTTCAAAAACAATGGCGAGCAAAAAATTGTAATTACCCTTAAAACTCAGGGGATTTATCAGTTAAGAGGGTTGGTAAATTAATCTTTTTGCGAATCGTCAATGGTGGGTTCTATAGGCGTTGCCATCACCGCGTCTAAGTTGGTTGGCTTTTCTACTTTAGGACTCTTCAATTTTTTAATTAATATCCATACGGCTATTCCAACAGCAAAGATGATCGCCCAAACGATTCCGAGAGTTTTTACGCTACCCATAAATTCTGTTTTATAACCGTCAAACAAATTAACTACAGCATTAAGAACTAATGGCGAGTAACTAGTGACTCCTTCTGCTGGGTGTGCAGGGGTAAGAGCTCCTGCAAAAATAGTAGAAGCCATAAACCATTTCACCACAAAGTGCCACTTGCGAATGACATACCAGATAATGCCAACCATTAAAAAAGTCAAACCTATGTAGAGTGCCCAAGTGAGACCATAATTAGGAATTTGGGTTGCTAGCTCTTGAGTCACGTCATTGCTTTCAGCAGTTTGTACTGGAGCAGTTTGTAGTGGAGTAGTTGTTGTCATACTTTTCTCGTTTAACTCTTTTTATTTGTAGTTACTTAACTCGCATACCCGGTTGAGCGCCATCTTCAGGATTTAAAATCCACAAGTCTTTACCACCTGGGCCTGCAGCTAACACCATTCCTTCAGACATGCCAAATTTCATTTTTCTAGGCGCCAAATTTGCCACCATAACAGTCAATTTGCCTTCTAAATCTTCAGGGCTATATGCTGACTTTATACCTGCAAAGACTTGCTTGGTAACGCCTTCACCTAAATCCAGTGATAGTTTAAGTAATTTATCCGCGCCTTCCACATGTTCAGCTTTAGCAATTTTAGCAATCCTTAAATCAATTTTATCAAAGTCGCCAAATTGAATTTCATCTTTAATCGGATCAGACAATTCTGCTTGCGGCATTTTTTCAACTTCAGCCTCTAAGTCTTCTTTAGAATCTTCAACCATCTTATTTATCGACTTCATTTCAATGCGCTGCATCATTGGTTTGAATTTATTGATTTTATAATCAGTTAAAACTTCCTGCGCACTATTCCAATGCATATTATCCAATTGCAGGAAGTCTTGAACCTTATCCGATAAAGCTGGCAACACAGGGTTTAAATAAGTCACTAGCACTTTAAATAGGTTAATCCCCAAACTACAGACTAAATGTGCTTCAGCTTTTGTTTCTTCATTTTTAACAAGTTTCCATGGCTCTTTTTCGGCAATATAAGCGTTAGCCTTATCCGCAAGTGACATGATCAACTTGATAGCTTTACCAAAGTCACGAGCTTCATAATGGTTGGCAATTTGTTCCGAGGAATCTGTGAACTCTTTAAGCAATGCCGGCTCAATGATTTCTGAGCTGAGTTTGCTATCAAATTGTTTGGTGATAAAACCAGAACAACGACTAGCGATATTGATGAGTTTACCGACTAAGTCAGAGTTTACTCGTTGCGCAAAGTCTTCAAGATTTAGATCGAAGTCATCAATTTTGCTAGATAATTTAGCGGCATAATAATAACGAAGATACTCTGGATTAAGGTGTTCTAGATAAGTTTTAGCTTTAATAAAAGTGCCTTTTGATTTTGACATCTTTTGACCATTAACCGTCACAAACCCATGCGCCCAAACCGCAGTAGGGGTTCTATAGCCTGCACCTTTTAAAACTGAAGGCCAGAATAGAGTATGGAAGTAAATAATATCTTTACCAATGAAGTGATAAATCTCAGCATCAGAGCCTTGCTGCCAATAGTGATCAAAGTTCAAACCATCTGTTTTATCACAGAGGTTTTTAAAACTCGCCATATAACCAATTGGTGCATCTAACCAAACGTAGAAATATTTTCCTTCTTCACCTGGGATTTCCCAACCGAAATAGGGCGCATCGCGTGAAATATCCCATTGGCGTAAATCATCTAACCACTCGTTCATCTTATTTTGAACTTCAGATTGAACATGCCCATCGCTCGAGAGCCATTCACGCAAAAAGGACTCAAAGCCTTTTAAGTCGAAAAAGAAGTGCTCTGACTCTTTTAGTACTGGAGTTGCGCCGGATACTGCCGATTTAGGATTTTTCAAATCCGTTGGATTATAGGTTGCGCCACAATTATCGCAATTATCGCCGTACTGATCTTCTGAGTCACACTTTGGGCAAGTGCCTTTAACGAAACGATCCGGCAAGAACATATTCTTTTCTGGATCATACAGCTGATTGATAGTTTTAGAGCTGATATGACCATTTTCTTTAAGCTTAAGATAAATGCCTTGGGTCAGCTCTTTTGATTCGGAGCTATGAGTAGAGTGGAAATTATCAAATTCAATTAATGCACCAGCAAAATCACGCTCATGATTGGCTTGCTGTTCAGCAATAAAGTCCTCAGGCGTTTTACCTTCTTTTTGCGCGCGCAACATGACCGGCGTTCCATGGGTATCATCGGCACAAACATAGTAACACTCGTGCCCACGTGACTTTTGAAATCTGACCCAGATATCGGTTTGAACATATTCTAGCAAATGCCCAATATGGATATCGCCATTGGCATAGGGAAGAGCGCTGGTCACAAGGATTTTTCGTTGGTTTTGTGTGGTCATATTCTGAGCTTTATTAGCGATTTAGCTTTTATCAGTGCAATAGCGGCAAATATACTGGTTTTTGCTATTTTTTTCATTAATTAATTGGTGAAATACTGTAAAGCAACTTGGTTTTCAAAGGCAAAAGACTTAGACTTTGTGCCATCAAACGATAATTATTTCCCATAAAGTTTAATGGTCGAGCAAACACAAATTTCCGAGCAACTGCTTAATTTCAAATCCGAGCTTTTTGACTCGATTCATATACAGTCGAAAAATATTCGTAATATTGAAATTAAGGACAATTCTGTAACCATAGAGCTGCGTTTTGGTTTTCCTCTAGGTGCCTATGAAAGTCAGTTACTCAATGAAATCTCCGCCTATCTAGCTGATACGGGTGATCAATTAGACTATAAGTTAACCTGTAGCATTAGTATTGATGCGCACTCGCATCCAGCTAAAGTTCAAGCGATGCCCAGCGTTAAAAACATTATCGCAGTAGCTTCTGGCAAGGGCGGCGTGGGTAAATCAACCACTAGTGTCAATCTTGCTTTAGCTTTGAAAAATTTAGGGGCGACAGTTGGGATCCTGGATGCTGATATTTACGGGCCAAGCATGCCAATTATGCTGGGCGCTCAAGGAAAGCATCCTGAATCAACGGATAAGAAAACCATCTATCCAGTTGAAGCTCATGGTGTTCAATCCATGTCGATTGGTTATTTAGTAAAACCTGAGCAAGCTATGGTTTGGCGTGGACCTATGGCATCTGGTGCCTTGCAACAACTAGTCAATGATACTCAATGGCAAGATTTAGACTATTTGATTGTCGACTTGCCGCCGGGTACAGGCGACATTCAATTGACCATGGCGCAGAAAATACCGGTTACGGCTGCCTTAGTTGTGACAACGCCGCAAGATATCGCATTAGCGGATGCGCGCAAGGCTGTTAGCATGTTTAACAAGGTTTCGGTACCAGTGTTGGGCGTGGTCGAAAATATGGCAATGCATACTTGTTCTAATTGTCAGCATGAAGAGCATATCTTTGGAGCTGGTGGCGGTGAAAAACTTGCAAAGGAGATTGGTGTTGAGCTTTTAGGGAGTTTGCCGCTGGCATTAGCGATCCGCGAAGATACCGATAATGGACAGCCGAGCTTAGTTAAAAACTCTGAAAGTGAAATATCTAATAAATACAAAATGATAGCCTTGAAACTTGCAGCAAAGCTTTCATTGCAGGAAAAAGAATTTAGGGCCGATTTTCCGACGATTACTATAGAAAACAGCTAGTCATCGAATGAATAAACTATTAAAAGTATTTTACTGGAGTTTATTTTTTGGCATGATTTTTATTATAGGCTTTATTGGAACTTACTATTATTTCGATGATGCACAGCGTAAAACTAAATCGTTTTGCGAAAGATTTGAAATTGGCGCATCTATGGAAGTGATTAAGACGGAAGGGCTAAAGTTTGAAGACAGCTTTGTAATGAATCAAGAGCAAACTTCAGCAGGATTATATTTGAGCAGCGGTGTGATGACTTTTGCCGGCTGTGAATTGAAATTTAAAAATAGCAAGCTAATCTCCAAAGAACATTGGGTAGATTAAGAGCGTCATTCCCGCGTAGGCGGGAATCTCGCTTTGGCAGTTTTGCAGTAATTTATAGGATTCCCGCTTACGCGGCAATGACGACAGAGAAGAAAATATGAGTATTAAATCAGATAAATGGATCCGTAGAATGTCGGAAAATGAGGGCATGATTGAGCCGTTTGAGCCAGGTCAAGTTCGCCATCAAAATGATCAGCGCATCGTGTCATACGGTACCTCTAGTTACGGTTATGATGTTCGCTGCTCGAACGAGTTTAAGATTTTCACCAATGTTCACTCGAGTGTGGTAGATCCGAAAAACTTTGATGAGAATAGTTTTGTTGATGTTCAATCGGATGTTTGTATTATTCCACCAAACTCTTTTGCCTTGGCAAGAACGGTAGAATACTTTCGAATTCCACGTTCCGTATTGACGGTTTGTTTGGGTAAATCGACCTATGCGCGCTGCGGTATTATTGTAAATGTCACGCCTCTTGAGCCAGAGTGGGAAGGACATGTGACTTTGGAGTTTTCTAATACCACGCCATTGCCAGCAAAAATATATGCGAATGAAGGCGTTGCGCAAATGCTGTTCTTTGAATCTGATGAGATTTGTGAGACTTCTTACGGTGATCGTGGTGGCAAATATCAAGGACAAACTGGCGTTACTTTGCCAAAAACCTAAAGCTATTCTTCAGCGAATATAAAAGCCTGCTATTGCAGGCTTTTTTGCTAATGAAATGGCGTTAATTCCTAGTATAAAGCTCTAAAATAGGAAACTGACTTTTGCCAAAGTGGATAGCAAAAGTTTGCGATTCTTTACCTTCGAAACGTAAGCTTTGTTTGCTGGGTGATTCTCTACGACCGTCAGCAAATAAAGCCATTATATCTTCATGACCAAAAATGCGATTGCCGGTAGCGGTGTTTTTTAAGGTTACGGTAACCCAGCGGTCGCCTTCTTCGTTACTCAGTAAAACATAGTTAATGACTTGAAAGTCACTTTTATCCGGCTGAATATTATCGTCATTGGCAAAGTTAAATTGTTGCGGATTGGCTACGCTTCGCTCGACGGTTAAACCCATCGGTAATTTTTTATCTTCAGCTATAGCTGTATTTGCTAAAAGAAAATTTAAACCGAATAGGGCAGTAACTATAAAGTGTTTGTTTGACATTCTAATGATTCCTTTTTTATTATTAAGATTACCATTTGGTAATCACTAGCTTAGCTTCTTCTTTCCCTTTTTTGATACGTTGAATCTGCACTGGCAACATCTTATTGTCTAGTGCAAACCAATAATTAGTTTGACGTTTGCTACCTTTTTCGTTCAATTGGATTTTGGCAGTTTCGATATCGCCAATTTGAGTTTTTAGCGTTTCTTGCCCAATCACTTGAAACTCATGGGTTCTAAAACCACCTCGATAACTGATAACAATCGGTTTTAAAGGTTTTTGTGCCATTAACTGGCTGCGTAATGAGATCAGTTGAGTTAGCTGGTCGAGTACGCCATCTTGTAAAACCAATTCCCAGTTTTTATCTTTATAGGAACCGGTTTCATGGCCTGTTTGCCAGTCAAACTGTTGTAGCAAGTTTGAGTCTTTAAAGGAGCTGTCAGCCAGTCTTTGGTATTGAATGGGAAAAATTTCACCATCGATAAATTCAAAGCGGCTGGTTTCTTGGCGTTTATCTTTGAAGAAGTAATACTTGATCTTTGATTGCATGGCGATTTGCCACTGGCCATTATTCAGCTGAACTAAGCTTTGTGAGGCGTTACCAACTTTATCGCCTTTGGCTATTACGTCATACTCAATAGTGTAAGCTTGCATTGCTTGTTCTTGTACTGTTTCGGCCGCAACCAATTTTGGGATACCGAATAATAAAATCAGTAATCCAGCTTGAACCCAAATAAGACGTTTATAAAATCTTGCCATCGAATATTGCTCGAGCAGCTGCTGAGTCTGCTGAGAGTTTGAAGATGAGTCTTTCGGCACAGAACCAAGCCACCACTTCTGGATAAAGCTGGTGCTCTTGCTGCTGGATTTTTTCCACCAATGTCTGTTCAGTATCATTTTCATCAACCTTTACTTGCCTTTGGGCAATAATTGGACCACCGTCTAATTCTGCTGTTACAAAATGAACGCTGGTGCCATGTTCTTTATCGCCATTCTCTAATACCTGCCTGTGGGTATGTAAGCCCTTATATTTCGGCAATAGAGAAGGGTGTATGTTGATGATTTTGCCAAGGTAATGCTGAACCAAGTCTGAACTAAGAATTCTCATAAACCCGGCAAGAATCACCAGATCGGGTTGATAGGCGTCAATGGTTTTAATTAACTCGGCTTCAAAACCTGCTTTATCGCTGAATTCGGTATGATCGACACAAACCGCATCGATATTGGCCATTTCAGCTCGTTCAAGTCCATACACATTAGGTTTATTGGAAATGACTGCTTTGATTTCGCCATTAAAAAGCCCTTGCGACTGCGCATCGATAAGGGCTTGCAGGTTGGAGCCATTGCCGGAAATAAGTACGACAATGGACTTTTTTGATACGGACGTCATGCTTGTTTTAAGCTAACCTAAACAAACGAGGATTAAAGAACGACTTGCTCTTCATCACCTTCGCGGTTGGCGATTTCGCCAACGCGATAAACGGTTTCCCCTAAAGTTTCTAACAGCTCTTTAGCATTGTTAGCATTTTCTGCAGAAACCACTAGCACCATGCCAATACCACAGTTGAAGGTGCGGTACATTTCTAAGCGATCGACATTGCCTTGCTCTTGTAACCATTCAAACACTTTTGGCATTTTCCAAGCATTGGTATCAACAATGGCTTTACTGGTCTTGGGCATCACGCGAGGCAAGTTTTCTTGTAAACCGCCGCCTGTAATGTGCGAAATAGCTTTAACTTCTACTTCTTTGAATAGGCGTAGTAATGGCTTTACATAAATGCGAGTAGGTTCTAATAAAGTTTCGCCCAACGTTTTACCATTCTCAAATTCGCGATTAACGTCTTCGCCGGACACTTCTAAAATTTTACGGATCAATGAATAGCCATTCGAATGAGGGCCAGACGAAGCTAAACCTAACAATACATCGCCAGATTTTACCTTGCTACCATCAATGATTTTCTTTTTATCAACGATGCCAACGCAAAAGCCAGCCAAATCATAGTCATCTCCTTCGTACATGCCAGGCATTTCTGCGGTTTCACCGCCGATTAGGGCACAGCCAGATTGTACACAGCCTTCACCAATGCCTGTAACGACATCCGCAGCCACATCCACATCTAATTTGCCAGTAGCATAGTAATCGAGGAAGAATAATGGTTCAGCACCTTGTACAATCAAGTCGTTAACACACATGGCGACTAAGTCGATACCAACGGTATCATGTTTTTTCATGTTCAATGCTAAGCGTAATTTGGTGCCTACGCCATCGGTGCCTGCCACTAAAGCAGGTTCTTCATAACCAGTAGGTAAATCAAATAAAGCTCCAAAACCACCAATATTACCCATCACTTCAGGACGGTAAGTTTTCTTAGTGATCCCTTTAATGCGTTCAACTAAAGCATTTCCTGCATCAATATCTACGCCAGCGTCTTTATAGCTTAAAGATTGTTTGTCACTCATTGGATTTCCATTATTTGATTGAATTGAAGGCCGAACCTCTATTGGTTGGCAATTTTACTAGAAGTTGCGGGTAAGGTCGACACTAATCCCAAGGCAATTCCAATAAAAAAGAGCGCCTTAAGCGCTCTTTGAATCATCGATAAAAGGTTTTTACGATGATGAAATGGTAGGGCGTTAGCTTACCAATCGATTTATCCAGCTGGTTGAATTGGAATAATGGTTAGCTCCACACGACGATTTCTTGAACGACCTGAGTCGGTATCGTTAGAAGCGACCGGATAGGATTCACCAAAGCCAACGCTTTTTAAACGCTCACCAGCAACATTTCTACTGCGTAAGTAGTTAGAAACGCTAGATGCGCGTCTTTCAGAAAGTTCTTGGTTATAACTCTCAGAGCCAGTTGAGTCAGTAAAGCCAGCAACTTCTAGTTTAGTATCAGTGAATTTATAAAGAACCTTAGACACTGAATCTAATACGGGTAAGAAATTACCATTAATATCATAGCGATTCGTTTCAAAAGTGATATCGCCAGGCATAATTAGGTTGATTTGATCGCCATCACGTTGAACACCTACGCCAGTACCAGCGAGCTCATCACGCAATTCTTTTTCCTGGTTATCCATATAAGCGCCAACACCTGCGCCAATAGCGCCACAACCAAGTGCTGCATTTCTGGCGGACTTGCTGTTGCGAGTAGAACCGATAATGCCGCAAACAACCGCGCCAATAGCTCCATATTTTACTGCTTTACTGGTTTTTTCTTCACCTGTGTAGGGATCGAGTACCGTACAACCTGAAGTTAATGAAAGGGTCACTGCAACACTAGTTGCAATGGCTATAGGTTTTAGCTTCTTAAGGTTTTTCATGGTTTTCCTCTTTGTTCCTCATTTTTTTAAATTATAAGCAAGCAAATCTGAATTTTATCTGAACTGAATCACTGAATAGCTTATTTTAAGGTTATCAGAAAATCATCAAAGAATTCATATTCTTATTAAAATTTACATTAACTTATAGCAGTTACTAGCTATATCTAGCGTCTTATTAAAAAACTGTTAGAATAGCGATATTCAATGTCTCTAAGCTAATAAATGATAGGACCTTCATGGATAAAAACTTGAAGTTTATATGGGTGTTTGCCGTCTCGTTACTGGTTGCTTTAGCGAGCATGCCGCTTGAATCAAAGGTAATGAAAGACTTATACACAGCGAGTTGGCCTGTAAAGGACCAAACCTCAGAAGTTAGAGATCGTGCCTTAGGTAATGCGTTTGCACAGGTGTTAGTGCGTGCTAGTGGTAATGAGAAGGTTCTTAACTCTGCTGCGATAAAGGCTAGCATTGATAATGCTTCTGATTATATGCGTCTATATAGCTATCAAAAGCTTAATCTAGAAGAACAAAAAATTTACAGAAAACCCTTATTGTTAAAAGTGAGCTTTGAGCCTGGGGCGGTAACTAATTTATTAAAAGATTCTGCTCAGCCTATATGGAATGAAAATCGTCCTTTAGGCGCTTTTTGGATCGCAACCGATGTGAATGGTCAGCGGGATATTTCTGCCGATGGGCAAGGCTCTGCTGCTATTGCTGTGCGCAAACAAGCCTACCAAAGAGGTTTGCCTGTGATATTGCCATTAATGGATTTAGAGGATAAATCAGCTGTTTCTGCCGCCGATGTTTGGGGCAAATTTTCCGATCCAGTAAGACGCGCTTCAAGGCGTTATGATGCAGACTATATTGCGATGGGAGCTTTATCGCAAGGTCGCAATGGTTGGCAGGGCAGTTGGCGTATAGATTTTGGTAATGATGCTATGAGCTTTAGCACCAGTGGCAACTCAAGCCAACAAGTGGTCTCAAAAATGGTGAATAGAGTTGCCGATCGTTTAGCACTTAAATTAGCAGTGGTATTGAACAGCCAAATTGAAACGGATTACTTAAAAGTTAAAGGCTTAACAGGTATTGAAGCCTACGCCAAAGCGCAAAGTATCCTAAAGAATTTGAGCATGGTGAGCTCTGTGGATGCCATCGAAGTTAAAGAAGATGAAGTTCTTTTTAAGTTAGGACTGCAATCCTCGACTCAGTACTTGATTGATGCTTTACAAATGAGTAATAATTTGCGCAGAACAGCTGCTGATCCTTATGGTGAATCTTCCATTAATCAGTTGCCTTTAGTGTATAATTGGCGCGATTAAATATTTCCACAGAATAACATAAAAATTACTAAACATGAGTTTAAGCCTGATCCCTAATCTTATTACTATTTTAAGAGTGCTCTTAATAGCGCCTTTTATATGGTATTTGCTGCAAGGAAATTATGAATTTGCCTTAATCATATTTCTGGTAGCAGGGGCTTCTGATGGTTTAGATGGACTGCTTGCTAAGCGTTTCAAATGGCAAAGTCGCTTTGGCTCAATTACGGACCCATTAGCGGATAAAATGTTGCTATTCGTTGCGTTATTACTACTGGCGATGAAAGGTCATATATCTTGGAGCCTTTTTTGGGTTGCCACCGTAAGAGATATAATCATTATTAGCGGTGCGACTTGGTTCCATTTCACTTACGGCCGTTATGAAATGCGACCTTCTCTAATCTCTAAATGGAATACGGCTTTACTGATTTTGTTGGTGCTATTGATTCTAGTTAGCATGGCTTGGTATGCCATTGATGCACAATTGCTGAATGCACTTGAGTGGGTCATTATCGTAACCTGTATTATTAGTGGCGCTCACTATTTGTGGTTGGGCCGACAGGCCTATCTGGAAAAAAAATCTGAACAAACAGCTAATAGTATCTAGCTCATGCTGCAAATTCCTTTGGACTTTGAATTAAAAGTCGACGCCACCTTTGATAATTTTATGCCAGGGGACAATGCTATCCTTTTGTCAGCTCTGCGGGCTTTATCTAAAACTGAAAACGACTTTATCTATATTCATGGAGTCAGAGGTTCCGGCAAAACGCACTTACTACAAGCGCTCGCTCATCAAGCTAGCGATTTTCAAGATTATAACTTAGCTTACTTACCGCTAGATACTGAAGGTTTGACACCTGAATTACTGAGTGGCTTTGTTGGGTTTGACTGTGTTTGTCTTGATGACATCAGCTCAATCACAGAGCAAGCTAATGCACTTGATTGGCAGGAAGCGATTTTTCACTTGTATAACCAGCTTAAAGAACAAAATAGAGCGCTAATCATTACCGGGAATGAAGCGCCAACCGGTATTGATATACAGTTAAAGGATTTGCAGTCGCGCTTAAGTGCTATGTATATCCACGAGATCAAACCTTTATCGGATGAAGATAAAAAGGCTTACATACAAAAGAAGGCAGAAGAAAAAGGCTTAATGCTAACGGAGGAGTTGGCTGCTTATCTTTTGGCTAGAGGACAAAGGGATCTCAATAGCCTTAATCAGTCCATAATCAAATTAGATGCTGCATCTTTGCAAGCACAACGAAAAATTACTAAGCCTTTTATTAAAGAAGTTTTAGGTTTATAGCACTAGTATAAAAGTTTAGGATTCGGCAGCAGCTTTTTCGTCAAATAAAAACTCAAGACTTGCTTTCGCATGACGTAAATGTGGGATCACGATAGAGCCGCCAACTAATAAGGCTACGCCCATGGCTTCATCAATTTCGTCACGATTCCAATCCAATTTAACCGCTTGTTCTAAGTGGTAATCAATGCAGTCGTTGCATCGCAAAACCATTGAGGATACCAACCCCAGCAGTTCTTTAGTTCTTTTATCTAAAGCGCCTTCGCCATAAGCTGTTTTATCCAGTCCAAATAAGCGCTTAACTAAAAGACTATTGGTATCTAAAGCGGCTTCATTACCAGCCAAGCGTTTGGCTCTAAATTCTTCAAAGGGATGCATAATTATAAGTATTAAAAAAGATTAATCGGATTGTACTGCTGATAATAATTATTGCCAATAGTCTAGCTAAACTTTATTTAGGACTAGATATAGACTATTGACTGATAATTTTAAGGCAGCTGCTTAAGGTTAGTGGTAGAAATATCATGCAACGGATAGCAGCCTAAAACCAGTAAATCATGGGTCACTAACTCAAGCTCATGAATGGCTTTTTTTACCTCGATTGATTCTGAATTACCTTCAAAATCAATATAAAAACGCTCTTGCCATGGCTTGCCAATAATAGGTCGGGATTCAATTTTAGTAATGTTTATCTGGTGTTGTTTGAGAATGTTCAAACAATCTGCTAGAGAGCCAGCTTGTTGCTGAGTCGTAATTAGAATGCTGGTTTTTGCAGGTACCGCTTCTGGAATCCTTATAGCTGCTTTAGCGATAAGGATAAAGCGAGTAAAGTTATCTTGATAATTATTTATACCATTGGCAATAATTTGTAAGTCTGAATCCAATGCTGCTTCTTCACTAGCTATGGCAGCCAAGGACTTTTGTTGTTGTTCTTCTACAAACTTCAGTGCTGAACTGGTGCTATTGCGCATGTGAGTATTTAGATGGCTGTATTTCGTTAAAAAATCTTTAGACTGAATGATAGCTTGAGGGTGCGAGTAAACATCAGTAATATCTTTAAGTTGAGCTCCGGCTAAACCTATTAAGCAATGTTTTACTCTTAATTTTTCTTCACCAATAACTTTCATCTCAAACTCCCGGATCAAATCATGGATTTCTGGAATATTGCCCGAAAAAGTATTCTCAATAGGAATGATCCCATAGTCGCAATCACCATTTTTGACTGCCGAAAAAATGCTCTGAAAATTATCAAAATAATGTGGCTCATAAGCGTAAGGTTTTGTGGAAAAATGGTTTCGCGCAGCAATGGCCGAGTAAGAGGTTTTGCTGCCTAAAATGGCTAGCTTACCAGCAGCTTTGAAATCAGTTTCTTGTGCAAGAAAATAATCATACTGAGTTCGTACTGAATCATCTAAAATCTTATGGAATAAACTTAGAGTGGTAGAGGTATCGAGTCCTAGCAGTTTGGCATCGCCTAACAAGCGTTTTAATAATTTTTGCTCTTGTTTTTGATCGCGAATATTAATCTTTTTGCTGTATTTTTCCTCTGCCACCTGCAAACTTAAGGCTCGTCTTTGTGCAAACAGACCCAGCAAGGACTTATCCAGTTTACTGATAGCTTCTCTGAGCGTTAATAGTTGTTGATTATCCATATGATGTAAAAAGCGCTAAATAGGTAAGTGGTAAAGAGTTATTTGATTGTTGATTCACTATTTAACTATGTCAATGTTTTAATAAAGTTATTTCGTAAAATAAGCTACTTTGTGCTATAAATGGCGGACAGTTAAATCAAAATACGTCTGTCTTATGGAACTTAAAGATTCCGATTCATTCGATGCGAATGAAGATAAAGAAAACAACTCAAGTGACCAGCTAACTAGCGAAGAGCTAAGTAAGATTTTATTGACTAGTGCAATGGAATGGAATGCTTGGCGTCAACAACACCCTAAAGAGAAATTGCATTTAGAAGGTTTAGACCTGCGCGGTTTAGATTTATCCGATTACGATTTGTCTGAAGTTAGTTTTAAGAAAAGTAATTTATCCTATTCTGATTTGAAGAACGCGATTTTGATTGCGGCTGATTTAACACAAGCTAACCTATGCTATTGCAATTTGACCAATGCAAAACTGATTGCAGCCAATCTTTATCAAGCTAACTTAAGTCATGCCAATGTCTTGCAGGCTAATTTTTTAACCGCAATGTGTCATCAGGCTGATTTCTCAAATGTAGATTTTAAGGAACAGGACTTACGCGGGCAGAATTTAAAAAATGCTAACTTATCTGGTGCTGACTTAAGACGTCAAAACCTAGAGGGGATTGACTTACGTGGTGCCAAGTTGATTGGTGCTAACCTCGACAATGTTAATTTAATTGACGCCAACTTAGATGGCGCTAATTTATCTGACGTTGATCTTTCTAGCTGCGAATTACATGGTACGATTTTTACTAGAAGCACTTTGAATAATTGTAATTTATCGCAACAAGATTTAACCAACTTTAACTTTACTGGCAGTGAAATGAAAGGCGTTGATTTACGTGAAGCTAATCTTTCAAAAGCAAAACTTGATGGGGTTGATTTAAGTTCAGCAAAGCTTTGGCAAGTGCAAACAAAGGGTTGGTCTATTCGAGGTGTTCAATGCACTCATGCTAGTTGGGATCAAAAAGGGCGAGAATATACCCACTATACACGCAATCAATTTGAAAAATTATTTGCTGATAAAATCAGTTTCCAGCTTTATTATCAAAGGCTTTTATCCTACCAAGATTTAGCGACCTTACCCTTCTTGATTGAGCATTTAGAAGCTAGCTTCTGGGGTTGTAAGTTGCGTATTCGCGAAATTAGGAATGAGCCAGGCGATACGATAGTGGTTATGGTAGTGGAAGATACCGGTGGCTTGAATCCTTCAATGCTCGAATCGAGTTTGCAACTTGAAGCCGATAAGTTGCAATCCATTCAGATCAGCTTGCAATCAGAACGCCGCCTTCAGTCCGAAATTCGCGAATCGATGCAAGGTATTAAAGATCGTTACTGGCCAAAACTTCTAGAGCTTTCTGAGCAAGACAGTGATGCAAAAATGCGTCGCATGGCAGTTTTATTTACTGATCTAAAAGGCTTCTCAAATTGGGATAACCGTGAGAGAACTGAAAAGCTTGCCTTATTCCGTGGTTTATTAAAACCAGTCATGAAGCAATGGCAAGCCAGCTATCCTAATATGGAAGGCGACTCATTAAGAGCGACCTTTTCCACGGTTAATCATGCCTTGGGCTGCGCTGCAATGATGCAGAAAGTTCTACATGGCGCAGGTTTTGTAGTCAGAATCGGCTTAGATATTGGCGATGTGAAAATTACTCATAACGAAATTACTGATCAATTAGATATCGAGGGCGATGCCTTGAATTTCGCTGCCCGTTTAGAAAGCATGGCAGAGCCTGGGGCTGTATTAGTTTCCGAAAATGTTAGGCACTATGCCATTCAAAGTGATTCGCCATTTATATTTAAGGAACAAAGAATTCCACTAAATAAATCTGTCGGCGATCGCCAAGCCGGTGATATCGTAGTTTGCTTTATGGCGCAAAGCTCGGATGATTTAAAATAATGAAATTCTTGAAAGCATTGTTGGTTTCAGTTTTCGGGGTGTACAGCTTTACAGCTTATTCGCTACCTACAACGGATATTGGCATTTTGGATTTAGGTAAGCTTATTTCCTCCGGCAAAAATAAAACCGTGGATCTCAAACCTTTGACTCAACGCGATGGCTACGATAACCAACCAAAGTTTTCTGCTGATGGTAAAACCTTATATTTCACTCGTGGCATCACTGATAAAAACGGTAAGTCGCAAACCGATATTATGGCGTATAATTTCGCTGTTCAATCATTTAAGAATATCTCTAATTCATTAGACTCCAGTGAATATTCACCAACGCCTTATCAAGAGGGTTTCTTAACCATTATTGGCGTAGCAGATTCTAATGGTAAACAGTATTTAAATAAACTGTCTATTGAAACAGGTCATCAATCGACTATTTCAGATGAAATAGAACCTATTGGTTATCATGCGTGGCTAAATAAGGCAGAGGCTGCTGTTTTTGTGTTGGGCGATGTGATGACGTTGCAAGTGCTAAATACTGAAGACAATGATCATGTTGAGGTGTTAGTGGAAAATATCGGACGTTGTTTGCAACGAATAGCCGAAAATAAAATTAGCTACACCGTTGAAGAAGAGGGGCAGCATCGTATCTATATTCTTGATGGTGAACATAAAAACCACGATACAGGAATTGTATTACCAAAAGGCGTGCAAGATTATGTCTGGCTTAGCGAAAAAGAAGTCATCTTTGGAGAAGATTCGAAGCTATATTTAATGGATGCCGGGCTAAAAGTTGAAATTATAGATCTAAAAGAATTAGGGATTAATAGCATCAGTCGTTTGGCTATTGACGAAATAACTAATCGATTGGCCTTAGTTTATAGCCGCAAATAAAAAAGCCCAGCATTAGCTAGGCTTTTTTAATGATTCCCGCTTACGCGAGCATGACAATATTGTTAGGCCTTAGGACCCGCAGCTATCAATGCTTGAGCTGCTTCATTGTCGGCAAAGCGGTTGAAGTTATCAACAAACATACCGGCTAGCTTTTTAGCTTTTGCATCCCACTCAGCTTTGTCCGCATAAGTATCTTGCGGATCTAAGATGTTAGTATCAACGCCTGTTAGCTCAGTTGGAATTGCTAAGTTAAAGTAAGGTAATTGAGTAAAGTTAGACTGCTCAATTGAACCATCCATAATCGCGTCAATAATGCCGCGTGTATCTTGGATAGAAATACGTTTGCCTGTGCCGTTCCAACCGGTGTTAACTAAGTAAACTTCTGCGCCAGCATCAGAGATGCGTTTCTCTAAAACTTCTGCGTACTGAGTTGGATGTAAGCTTAAGAAAGCTTCACCGAAACATGATGAGAAAGTTGGCGTTGGTTCTGTCACGCCACGTTCTGTGCCGGCTAATTTCGCGGTAAAGCCTGACAAGAAATAATATTGAGTTTGCTCAGGAGTTAATTTGGCAACTGGTGGTAATACACCAAAAGCATCGGCAGTTAAGAAAACGACTTTTTTCGCATGCCCAGCCTTAGATACTGGCTTAACGATATTATCGATGTGATAAATCGGGTAAGATACACGAGTGTTTTCAGTTTTGCTGTTATCGTCATAATCGATTTTACCATCGGCATCGACAGTCACGTTTTCTAACAAGGCATCGCGACGGATTGCATTATAAATATCTGGCTCAGCTTCTTTGCTTAGCTTAATGGTTTTTGCATAACAGCCGCCTTCGAAGTTGAATACGCCGTTGTCATCCCAGCCATGTTCGTCATCACCAATCAAAGCACGCTTTGGATCGGTTGAAAGAGTTGTTTTACCGGTTCCAGATAAACCGAAGAAGATTGCCGTGTCACCATCTTTGCCAACGTTAGCAGAGCAGTGCATAGAAGCGATGCCTTTAAGTGGCAACAGGTAGTTCATCATTGAGAACATACCTTTTTTCATCTCACCGCCGTACCAAGTGCCACCAATTAACTGAATTTTTTCGGTTAAATTGAAGGCAACAAAGTTTTCAGAATTTAAGCCATGTTTTTCATAATCAGGATTAGTCGTCTTAGAACCATTCATCACCACAAAGTCTGGTTCAAAGCCCACTAACTCGTCATCAGAAGGGCGAATAAACATGTTTTTAACGAAGTGTGCTTGCCATGCAACTTGGGTAATAAAGCGTACTTTTAAACGGGTATCTTCATTTGCACCGCAAAATGCATCAACCACGAACAAGCGACTTTCAGAAAGTTGTTTGGTGACAAGAGATTTTAAATCGCTCCAAACTTCAGGAGTAATGGATTTGTTATCGTTAACGCCGTTTTTAGACCACCAAACAGTATCACGAGTCACATCGTCCATGACGATGTATTTATCTTTTGGAGAGCGGCCTGTGAAAATGCCTGTATCTACGTTTACGGCACCAGATTCAGTTATAACGCCACGTTCATAACCTTGATTGTCGGCACGAGTTTCTTCTTCAAATAATAATTCGTAAGAAGGGTTATAGATAAGTTCCGCAACGTTGCTGATGCCATATTGGCTAAGGTCAAGTGACATTCTCCACTCCTGAATGTGTCGTCAAAATCATGGTACCGAAGCAATCAGGGGTTCATACAGGATTGCAAAATCAATACATATAAAATTGCGCAACATTATCTCAGAAAAAATTATTAGGCGCGAGCCTTAATAATAATTATTTGCATCGCAATCTAATAAAAACTTGGCTGGTAATAAATCGACGAATAAATCAATAGATTTAAGGGCTTATGGTCGGACTAGTTAAAGATGGCGTTGTTTTTATTTGTTGTTAAGAAGAGCGTCTTAAAGATAATTTAGCAATCGCGATTAATGCATCTTTATGTGCGGAAGGCTCTAAAACTGATAGAGCGTTTAAAGCTTTTTCCACTGCTTTTTCTGCAGCTTGATAGGTATAAGCAATTGAGTCGGTGGATTTGATAATCTGCATTATCGCCTCCATATTATCCAAACCGCCATTTTCGATGGTGCTACGAATCAATTCTGCGCCAGCTTGATCGGCATTCTCCATTGCATGGATTAATGGCAAGGTTGGTTTGCCTTCTGCTAAATCATCGCCAACGTTTTTGCCTAGCTCTTCAGTATCGGCAGCATAATCCAGCGCATCGTCAATTAACTGAAAGGCTATACCGAGTTGCATACCGTACTCTTTGAGTGCTAGTTCGATTTTATGATCAGCACCACTTAAGATTGCAGCCAATTGAGTAGCTGCTGCAAATAGAATTGCCGTTTTTCGTTCTATCACTTCATAGTAGCTGGCTTCGGTCACATCGGGATCATTGACGTTCATCAGTTGCAACACTTCGCCCGCAGCAATTTGATTGGTGGTATCCGATAAAACATCCATAACGCGCATTTCGCCTACTTCAACCATCATCTGGAAAGCACGGCTGTAGAGATAATCGCCAACTAACACAGAGGCCTGATTACCAAACATGGAATTGGCTGTTTCGCGTCCGCGACGTAAATCAGATTCATCAACAACGTCGTCATGCAATAGGGTAGCAGTATGAATAAGTTCGATGACAGCGGCTAAAATAGACTGAGATTTTTTAGGATCTTCTTGAAACTTAAGCGCTTTAGTCGCTAATAGCAGTAGCATGGGGCGCAATCGTTTGCCGCCAGCAGCGACAATGTATTGACCCACTTGGTTAACCAAAACCACATCCGATTGGAGGCGATCCAAGATAATTTGGTTAGTATTTTCAAATTCGCTTTCTACTAAAGCGCGGATTTGCTCAAGTGTCATCATGTCTACAGCTGGAATTGTCGATTGTTTATCATTAAAATGCCTCGCAATCCTAGTGAGAGTGGGACATTTGGTCAAGTGCTAATTGCGGCTTAAGGGCTATTTATTAAGGATTTTATTGCTGATCTGACCTGCTTCAGTGACGTTTTACCAAAAAATGAAGAAAATCCTTATTTTTATTGGTTATTTAGTAGATAGCACTTGCCTCAGAGGGTGAATTCCCTTAAAATTCGCGCCCTCAAACGGTCTATCTTAGTTTTTTACTGGGTTAGACTAAAAAGTAGCTATACATATTAACCATTCTGTTGAGAGATACAGAAAGGTCGTTAACCGGAGAATAAATATGTACGCAGTAATCAAAAGTGGTGGTAAGCAACACCGCGTTAAAGCAGGTCAAGTAGTACGCTTAGAGAAGATCGAAGCGGAAACAGGCTCAAATATCGATTTTGAAGAAGTATTGATGGTTGCTGATGGCGATAACGTGACTTTAGGTCAGCCATTAGTAGAAGGTGCTTCTGTTTCAGCTGAAGTGGTAACACACGGTCGCGCTAAGAAAGTTAAAATCTTAAAGTTCAAGCGTCGTAAGCACCACATGAAACAAATGGGCCACCGTCAGTGGTTCACTGAAGTTAAAATTAACGACATCGTTGTTGGCGGCGCTAAGAAAAAAGCTCCAGCTAAGAAAGCGGCTCCAAAAAAAGCAGCTAAGAAAACAGACGGTGACGACTTAACTCGTATTTCAGGCGTAGGTCCTGTAATCGTAGGTAAATTAGCAGATAACGGCATCACTAGTTTTGCGCAAATCGCAGAATGGACAGCTGAAGATATCGCTAAATTTGACGAAGCATTAAGCTTCAAAGGTCGTATTGAGCGTGATAACTGGATCGCTCAAGCTAAAGAATTCATGGGAGAGTAAACGATGGCTCATAAGAAAGCTGGTGGTAGTACTAAAAACGGACGCGATTCCGAAAGTAAACGCCTTGGTGTTAAGCGCTACGGTGGTGAAGAAGTTTCTGCAGGCTCTATTATTGTTCGTCAACGTGGTACTCGTTTCCACGCTGGTGCTAACGTAGGTATTGGTCGTGACCATACTTTGTTTGCTAAAGCTGACGGCAAAGTTAAATTCGAAGTTAAAGGTAAAAACAACCGTAAGTTTGTTTCTATCGACGCTTAATTCGAATTAGCTTAACCTCTTTATAAGAGATGAGAAAGCCTCGGCAATTGTCGGGGCTTTTTTTTGCAGGTTATTTTAAGCTCATATATGAGCAGAGTAATCTTCATACTATTTTTATCGAAAATCTAGATTGCGAGCCGGCTAAAGCCAATCGCAATGACTGACTATTATATATATGGCACAATGACACTATGAAATTCGTCGATGAAGTATCCATAAAAGTCAAAGCAGGCGATGGCGGTAACGGTATTGTTAGCTTTAGACGTGAAAAATTTGTCCAGCGCGGTGGCCCTAATGGGGGTGACGGTGGTGATGGTGGTAGCATCATTGTAATGGCTGATCCTGAATTAAATACTTTAGTCGATTACCGCTTTATTCGCTTTTATGAAGCAGAACGCGGTGAGAATGGCCAAGGTAATAATATGACTGGGGCGAAAGGTGAGCATTTATACCTTAAGGCACCTGTCGGCACCCAAATAACTGACCTAGAGACTGGTGAAATCATTGGTGATTTAACCAAGCCTGGGCAAGAAGTGCTGGTTGCCAAAGGCGGTTTTCATGGTTTAGGTAATACTCGCTTTAAAAGCTCGATTAATCGAGCGCCGCGTAAAGCTACCCACGGTACTAAAGGTGAAACCCGCGAACTGCGCTTAGAGATGAAAGTCTTAGCGGATGTGGGCTTGTTGGGCCTTCCAAATGCAGGTAAATCGACTTTTATACGAGCGGTATCCGCAGCTAAGCCAAAAGTAGCTGGTTATCCTTTTACGACCTTGATTCCGAATTTAGGGGTTGTGCGGGTTGATAACGAGTCAAGCTTCGTGGTGGCGGATATTCCTGGAGTGATTGAAGGTGCGGCAGAAGGTGCTGGTTTAGGTATTCGCTTTTTGCGCCATTTAGCACGAACCCGAATTTTGTTGCATATTGTTGATTTATTGCCTTATGACGAGTCGGATCCTGTGGCTAATTTTAATGGCATCATGAATGAGCTGTATAAATATTCTGATAGCAAAGATATTTCCCTAAAAGACAAACCCGTTTGGTTAGTCTTTAATAAAACCGATTTGATGCTAGAAGAAGAAGTCACAGAAAAAGTAAATCATTTCTTGCAGCGTCTCGATTGGGATGGCCCTGTTTATCAAATGTCGGCAGTGAAAAAAGAGGGCACTCAAGTGATCTGTAATGACATTATGGAGTATCTTATTGAGCACCCTGAAGTACGCGAGTTTGAACGTGAAGAAGTGGCTCAAGAGTTTAACTGGCCTACTCAAGGTGAGTCTAAAGTTTCTGATGATGAAGCTTGGGATGATCTTGAAGCCGAAGCAACGGATGGTGATACGTTTGAAGGTTCTGGTGAGCTTGAGGGCGATGATGACTGGGACTATGAAGATGGCGATACCTTTGAAGAAGATGGTGTTGAAATCGAGTATAAGCAGTAACCTCTGAGCTAAATATGAATTGACCATAAAAAAGCCGCGAATTAACGCGGCTTTTTTGATCTTACCTAAGCTAACTTTATCTTCCTTCGCGTCTTAACGCTGATGAAGTAAATTGCTTGTACTTAAACTTCTCACCATTGAAGCTGTACATTTCTTCTTGGTTATTCAAACCTTGAGCAACGTAACGTTTTTCTTTCAAATCGTAGATGTTGGTTACGGTACTCCAAAGAACCGGTACTTCGTAGTAATTGATAACGTGTGCTTCAGCTACTCTCCATAAGTCACCGTCATTGTCATAATGATCAATTAATACTGCTTGCCAGCTATCTTCGTCTAAGTAAACGGTGCGACGAGAATAGATATGGTCTTCGCCTTCTTTCAATTCCGCTTCTAAAACCCACACACGGTGTAATTCATAACGGGTGTAATCTTGGTTCAAGTGGCCTGGCTGAATGATGTCTTCATATTTAAGGTTCTTGCTGTGCAACTGATAAGCATTGTAAGGAACATACATTTCTTTTTTGCCAACTAATTTCCAGTTATAACGGTCTGGAGAGCCGCTGAACATATCGAAATTATCAACTGTAGCTAAACCATCAGCGCCTAATGCAGGAGCATCGTAAGCAACAGTAGGAGTACGAGATGCTCTACGTCGACCTGGGTCATATCTCCAAGCACGACGAGGATCTTTAAGTTGATTCAAAGTTTCATGAACCAATACGACTTCGCCCGCTTTTCTTGATGGAGCCGTTACACGTTGCTTATACAAGAACAAAAAGTCGTTCTTCTCAGGCTGTTCCTGCACATAGAACTGTAAAGTTTCTTGTGTGAACTTGAATGGCGTAAAGTTACCATCTTTTTGCGCTGCTACTTGTAAGTACTCGCCTTTAACTGACTCACCACGATAACGAGTTAAGTGGTTCCAAATGGCTTCTAAACCACTGTTAGGTATAGGGAAGGGCACACCTACTTGTGCACTTTTTAGGCCTGCGCCATCGTCGCTTAAAGTAGCTTGAGTTGCATTTTTAATCGAATAGTCATAGACTTTTTGTGGATAAGAAGCAGTTCTATGACTCGGGAAAACTTGGATTTTATAGTCAGGATAGTTCTTAAACATCGCTATTTGACCAGCAGATAGCTTATCCTTATGTTGCTCTAAGTTTGCTCGATTGATTACGAACAGAGGTTTTTCGTCGGCATAAGGATCCTGGTGATGATCACCAACTTTGTATTCACTAGGAGTATTTTGAATACCGCCAGTCCAAGCAGGAATAGTGCCATCTTCATTACCTGCACGTTCTGCACCGATAGGGGTTAACTCACCCTTTAATTTAGCTGCAGCGGCTTCATCAACTTTTGCGAACCCAGCTTGACTAAGTAAGGTTAGCGCTACTAAGCTAATTATAGATGTTATGTTTTTCATGATTTACTCTCGTACAGTTGGAAACGGACGTAATTTTATACACATAAATAGAGATGTCCAGACTGGTACGATGAGTGTTGAAAAATTTTACAATTCGGATTAGCGTGTTAACTTATATGTATAAATTAATCTAATGATTGATTTTATTCTGATTTAATAAATTCAATGGCTTGCATAGCTTTTAGGATAAAAAGTATTATGTTTCGCAATTAAATAGAACTTTTTGCGAATTGAGGAAAAGGACATAAGGAGAGGTTTTGAACGTTAGAAATCGCTTTTCAGATACTTTGTTGTTAGAGGCAAACTATTCTGGCGAACGTTTGATTGCACTGATTCGGGTTACTATTCATTCATTAATAGGACTCATTCCATTTATTCTATATTTTGTTTTTGAAGATAATCGACCAGAGGTTATTATTTCATTAGGCATAGCCCTATCTGCATGCATTATCGCAATATTTAGTTACTGGTTAATTAAAAAACAAATTTACGTTACTGCAGTTGGTTGGGTTCTAACTGCTTTGGATATTTCGGTTGTTACTCTAGTTCTTTTCCTTGTCGCCATCTATAGCAATCCGCTGATAGCAACAAATAGCTTAGTTATTTGGCAAATCTACGGAGTTTTAATTTTTTCCACAACACTAAGGCTCAATCCGCAAATTACTCTATTTGCTGGTGTACTGGCTATAGCGCAGTATTTTTTATTAATAGTATTCTTTGTCTACAGATTCGATTTATCCGATCTTGTTCAAGAGTCTATAGAGTATGGTGCATTTAGTTGGTATATTCAGGTCGCAAGAATTATCATTTTAATTTTATTCACCCTCGTTGCTTATAGCTTTGTATCAAGAGCTCGTAAATTAGTCATATATTCTGGAACTGATAGTTTAACAGGTTTAAAAAATAGAGCTTATTTTGAGCATGTTTTCCCCGCCGAGGTAGCCAAAAGCCGCAAATCAAAACGTCCGTTATCGTTTGTATTTATGGACTTTGATCATTTTAAGGATGTTAATGATAAATTTGGCCATGCCGTTGGAGACTTGGCTTTGCAGGCAGTTGCCGATGTTTTACAACGATTTGCGGAAAGATCTTCGCAAGTCGCACGCTGGGGTGGTGAGGAGTTTGTGATCTTTTATCCTAATCACACTAAAGAAGAAGTATTGAATATCATGCATCAGATCAGAAAGGAGCTATCTCAAGGAGTTGAGGTGCGCCCCAATTTAATTTTGAACCTGAAATTATGCGCAGGCATAGTTGAATGCCCCGCTGAGTCTGTAGATCCTATATCTATTATAACCTTGGCCGATGATCGTATGTTGCAGGCTAAAAGCAATGGTCGTGATCAAGTGGTATGGCAGGAAAAGTCGCCATAAAACGTTTAAAGCCTCTATATTCTTTTATCTTGCATTAAATGCAAAGTATTGTCCTCTGAGTCTTTAAATGCGCATAACCAGCTTTCAGAGTCATCGGTTTTATGAATCATCATCGGTTCTTTGATAATAGCAACCTGTTTATCAACAAGTTCTTGATAAGCTTTATCGATATTCGGCGTTTGATAATAAATAAATGCTTTTGATTCATATTCAGGATTTTTACCTAAATAAAGTCGAGTACCGGCACAA
Organism: uncultured Kangiella sp.; assembly: GCA_947498625.1. Lineage (GTDB taxonomy): Bacteria > Pseudomonadota > Gammaproteobacteria > Enterobacterales > Kangiellaceae > Kangiella. Next base: position 85,419 of record CANMKR010000002.1, read on the forward strand.
TCAAAGAACGCCATATTTTGCTCTGGAAAAGACATCATTAATGGCAGCCCTAGAGTATTTTGATAGAAATCAATTGCCCGGTTAATATCTTCTACTTGCACGTGTATTTGTTGAACCCCAGTAATCATTGCTTTTATGTCCTATTCAGATAAGATATATTTAACCTTTGTTAAATAATTCCTCAAAACTTAACCAATGTCAAACTTAAATCTGCCCGAAGGGGTGGCTGATACGCTAGAAAACCAGTTAGCCAGTGCATTACATAGCCTAAGCATTCATATATTGCGGGATGCGCGAAAGAATGATGTCACTTCGGGATTAACTCCTGAGCGTTTGTCGATTCTTTCCATTTTGGTTTACACGGGCTCGAAGACGGTGAATCAGTTGGCATCGATGGAGCAGGTCAGTGCGCCAGCGATAACTCGTATCGTGAAAAGCCTAGAAAAAGAGGGCTATGTGATTAAAGCTAAATCACGGGCCGATCAGAGAGTGGTTTTTGTTTCTGCCACTCGTAAAAGTATTGTTTTGATAGAACAAACTCGAAGCCAAAGGATTGAACGAATCGTCAGCAAAGTGCGCGAGTTAAGCTCTGAGCAACAAACCCAGTTACATGCCTTACTAAATTTATTAGGCTAGCGAAGCTCGGTTTTTTCTTCTTTTTAATAATTCAAGCAAGCTTATGAATAGCTCGACAATTATCATAATGACTAAAGCGAAAATTAATCCAAAGAGTAACACTTCTTTATTCAGTAATACCTGAAAATCGTAGCTATCCCAAACTTGCTGACGAATATCGCTAATAGGGCTGAGCAAGGTATGCTGATAACTAGCAAACGTAGAACTTTTAAAACTAGCTTGAGCTTCTTGTAACAGTTGATGGCGCATTAATACTTGGCTAATAGACTCGCCGCCCTCGATTAACACTTGATCTCCATTACCATTGTAATGATTGATTAGCTTTTCTATGTCACCATTAAAATGTTTATCGGCGGTGTTTTGGAAAGGTGTTATGGATAATTTAGACTCAGCTAGGCGGGCGTCTAAATTTTTGCCGTAATCAGAAACTAAACCAGGCGCTTGAATGCCAATTAAGACTAAAACGGAAAAAGTGATTAATTTGACATAGTTAAAGAGTTTTTTCACAATGATTTTTACAGGCTAAACGGGTGTTAAAATTTAGAATCACCTTATCACTGATAAATCATAAAACCTAGTGAGCAAATTCAACTTAACGCAAAAAGCCGCAACTGGAGACCAGTGCGGCTTTTTATATTCTTTTTGCTTCTAATCGGTTTTAGATAGAAAAACTAGATTATAGCGCTTGAATACGAGCGTTTAAACGGCTCTTGTGACGTGCAGCTTTATTCTTGTGAATTAAGCCTTTGTTTGCAGCTACGTCGATCATTGGTACAGCACGCTCATATGCAGATTGAGCAGCTTTTTTGTCACCAGCTTCGATAGCGTAAACTACTTTCTTTAAGTAGCTACGTAACATTGAACGACGGCTAGCGTTGTGTTGACGACGGTTTTCAGCTTGCTTTGCACGCTTTTTGGCAGATTTGATGTTAGCCAAGGTGTTTCTCCTAAAAAAGGTTTCACGAAAAAATACATAAATTCAAGGTCGCGAAATATACCGGTTATTCCTTATATTTTCAAGAAAAATCGCTCCGATTTAGCAGTTTTCTGGCGGATTCTAAGAAAATTATGGCAATTGTCTGGCAATTGATTGGATTGGCTGGTGAGTCGCTCTATTTTGCCTTAAACTTGCCAGCAATAAATAATACTAAGCAGTCATAATTAGAGCTTAATAAGCCCAAAGAGAAGCCATAATGGCAAATTTACTCAAATCCAGCACTATCGTTAGCTTTTGGACCATGATGTCACGGTTCTTGGGCTTGGCGCGCGACATTGTCCTAGCCAACTTGCTCGGTGCAGAAGGGCGAGCCGATATATTCTTGTTGGCTCAGAAAATTCCAAATTTCCTACGTCGTTTATTTGGTGAGGGCGCATTCGCCACCGCCTTTGTGCCCGTCTTTTCTGAATACCATGAAAAGCGCACTAAAGAAGAAACGGTTTTATTACTCAGTAAAGTGTCAGGAACCCTAGGTGGCTTCTTATTTTTAATTACCATGGTTGGGGTTATAGTTCCTCAGCTTTTAATGGGGATTTTTGGTTATGGTTTTTATCATACCGATCCAGAAAAATTCTTTCGCGCGTCGGAACTATTAAGAATTACCTTTCCTTATATCTTCTTTATTTCGCTGGTGGCCATGTACAGCGCTGTGATGAATACCTTGAATAAATTTGCTCTGCCAGCTTTTGCGCCAGTGTTATTGAATTTATCCATTATTGGTATGGCGTTATTTGTTGCTCCGCATATGGAACATGCCAATGTTGCTTTAGCTTGGGGTATTTTTATTGCCGGCGTTTTGCAGCTGTTATTGTTTTTTCCTTTCTTATGGAAGGCAGGTTACTTACCCAGGCCGCAATGGGCTTGGAAAGACTCTTCGGTACAGAGAATTTTCAAATTAATGCTGCCTGTTATTTTTGGCGCATCGGTCAGCCAAATTAACTTACTGATTGACTCGCAAATTGCTTCCTTCTTAGAAGAGGGCAGTATTTCTTGGTTGTATTATTCGGATCGGATGTTGGAATTTCCTTTAGGCATTTTTGGCATTGCGATTGCGACGGTATTACTACCAACCTTGTCTAAGTATTTTGCCAAAAATGATATGCAACATTTTTCAGGCACTTTAGACTGGGGTTTGCGTATGGTATTAATGATCGGGATCCCAGCGGCTATCGGTTTACTATGGCTTGCCGAACCGATTATGATCAGCGTATTCCAACACGGTGCTTTTGACGCGCATGACTCTTTTAAAGCTGGCCAAAGTTTACAAGCCTATTCACTAGGCTTAATTGCCTTTATGATGGTTAAAGTATTCTTGACCGGCTTTTATTCGCGCCAGGATCCTAAAACGCCAGTGAAGATAGGCATCATTGCCGTGGTTAGTAACATTGTTTTAAATCTGGTTTTATTTAAGCCTTTTGGCCATGTCGGTTTAGCCATTGCCACCAGTATTTCAGCCTTTATTAATGCCATATTGTTGTACCGGTATTTACATAAGCATGACCAATTAAAAATCTCAAAGTCAACGGCGCTTTGGATTTTAAAATTAGTGATTGCCAGTGGACTCTTACTAGCCGGATTATGGTATTTCGACTTTAGTATCGAGCAGTGGCAAGCTTGGAATCGGGTAGAAGCTATTGGCATGATCGTGGCGACTATTAGCGCTACTATTGTTTCCTATTGTGTACTTTTGATGTTAATGGGGATCCGTACTAAACACTTTAAACTCAGTAATATTTAGTCTTCAGATGCAAACCTCTTTCTGGCGTTTAATTTCTTTAGCAGTGGTTGCAGTCTTTGCGATGGCAATTGTTCCAGTGATCATAAAAATGATCCAAGTAAATGCTTGGGTAGTCGGTTTCGTACGTTTGGCAATTGCGGTCGTTGGGTTGTTTGTCTTTGCCAAATTAATTAATCAATCGGTTTGGTCGCAAAGGAAAAACTGGTTGCCCATCACCATTATCGGTTTAATTTTTTCTATTCATTGGCTCACCTATTTTTACAGTATTCAGTTTTCTACCGCAGCGATAGCCGCCATTGGCGTTTCTACTTACGGTGCTCACTTACTGCTACTGGGTTGGTTTTTTAAAGGGCAGCAACCCAGCTTATTTGAGTTTGCTTGTGTGGTTACAGCTTTTATTGGCGTCTATTTTATCGTGCCTGAGTTCTCGCTTGAAAACGAAATGACCTTAGGATTAATTCTTGGGGTGGTTTCAGGTTTTTTGTATGCCTGTTTACCATTACTGCATCAAAAATATAATACGATTAATAATCAAAGAAGGGCATTTGGCCAGTTTTTTATTGCCATGTTAGTGTTTGCTGTAGCACTACCATTCTTACCCCAATCTACTTTGGAACTCAGCTCGGAGGCCTGGTGGGGACTTGCGGCTATGGGTGTTTTTAGCACACTCATTGGGCATACCTTATGGGTCAAAGTCACTACCGAATTAAATCACGTGGTGACCTCCATTGTGTATTATTTATATGTCCCCTTGGCCATGCTATTAAGCTTTTTTGTGCTTAATGAAGCGATGACATCGAATAAAATTATCGGGGCAAGCTTGATCTTAAGTGCCAATTTAGCGGGTATTATCTACCGTTCTAGGCGCCTGAGTTCATAATTAGTAACATCTTCTAATTAAGCCCAGCTTGACTATGTAAAAAATTATATAGTAATCTATATAAAAATTTATATAGAGGTGAGCAAATGGACATCATTCATGAAATTCTTCGATACACCCACATTATTGGTGGCTTTGTTGGATTGTTTTTATTTTGGATCCCGATCTTTAGCAAAAAGGGCGGTAAGATTCATCGTCAAACTGGTAAATATTGGAGCTGGTTAGGTAGGGTGGTTGTTTTATCGGCATTAGCGGGCCTATTTTTGTATATCCCCCAAATCATCGAAAAAAACGTTTCACCGAATAACTATGCTTTCTTGTTGTTCTTAGGCTACTTATCCATTGTCACCTACGTAATTATTGCATTTGGCGTGGCAGTTTTAGATTCGAAAAAGGATCCTAAGGTAATGAACACAGCTTATTGGAAAACAATGTTAGCTATTTGTTTTGCAGCAAGTATCTTCATTATAAGCTTTGCCTTAATAGTTAAGCCAGGTTCTATGGCCGTTTTATTAGCCTTAAGCCCAATTGGTATTCTTACTGGCTTTCAAATCCTACAGTATATTCGAGGTAAGCAGGGCTCACCAAAAGCATGGTTATATGAGCACTTGAACTCAATGCTGGGCGCAGGCATAGCTTTCCATACTGCTTTTGCCGTATTTGGTATTACTCGAATTTTTGATATTGGTTTAGAGGGTACTATTGCGATTATTCCTTGGATTTTACCAGCTTTAATTGGTATTCCTGCACAGTTCATTTGGAAGCGCCATTATCAGAAGAAATTCAAAGAGATTTAATAGCAAGAATAAGAGGCTGACATAGTGAGTTTACAGCATATTTTACTGGGTATTTTACAAGAGCCTAAAAGTGGCTATGACGTCAAGAAAATGTTTGACGAAATCTTCAGTAACTTTTGGTCAGCAGAGCTCTCGCAAATTTATCCTCAACTTAAAAAGCTTGCCGATAATGGCAAGCTTTCTATTACTGAAGAAGAGTCTAGCAAAGGCCCCAATAAAAAAGTTTATCAAACTACTCAACAAGGCATAGAAGAATTAGTTGATTGGATAGAGCAGGGGCCAGTGGTGCATACCGAACGGCACGCCTATTTAGCGCAAACATTTTTTTTAAATAGTCTGAGTGGAACTGAAAAGAAACTTGAGTTTATGCAGGCTTTGCACCAAGAAATGCATCAATGGCATCAGCACTTGTGTGGGATATTAGAGCAAGCTAAGTCTGAGGTCGATAACTTTCCTTATGATGTTCCAGATGAAAGCTTTTATCCGCAGCTAACACTGATGATGGGGGTTAAGAAAGTTGGGGCGATTGTAGAGTGGTGTGAAGAAGCTATAGAGTTAATTAAGTTGAGATTGTAAATAATTGAGTAATAAAAAAGCGGACACCATGTCCGCTTTTTTATTTAACACTAATTATTTGATTATTTAGCCGCTGCCACACGTTGACGCGCTAATTCATCCGCGATAACGTTAGTCGGACGTTTTTCAGCATCAGAAGCTTCGAAGACTTCAGTCAAAGTGCCGTATATTTCGTCTACTTTTTCTAGTGCTTTGGCTTGATCATAGTTTTCTTCAAAAGAAACATTGATGATGCCGCCAGCATTGATGACATAATCAGGCGCATAAAGAATGCCACGTTGCATTAAGATATCACCATGACGATCTTCTGCTAATTGGTTATTCGCAGCACCAGCAATGATTTTAGTATCTAAACGCTTCAAAGTATTGTCATTGACCGTTGCACCTAAAGCGCATGGTGCGTAAATATCAACACTTTGCTCGTAGATTTCATTGATACCTACAGCGGTAGCGCCTAAGTTATCAACCACGCGATCAATATTGTCTTGGTTAATATCGGTAACGATTAATTCAGCGCCTTCTTTACGCAAGTGTTCACATAGGTAATAACCAACATGACCCAGGCCTTGCACTGAGATTTTTAAGCCATCTAAGTCATCACGACCTAGTTTATGCTTGGCTGCTGCTTTAATGCCTTTATAAACGCCGTAAGCAGTTACAGGAGAAGGGTCACCTGATTTACCTTCCAGCCCTAAAACGTGGTTGGTTTCTTTATTAACCACAGCCATATCTTTAGGGTTGATGCCCACGTCTTCAGCAGTAATGTATTTGCCGCTTAATTTATCAACGAAGCGACCAAAAGCGCGGAACAACTCTTCAGACTTCATGGTTTTAGAGTTACCAATGATGACTGATTTACCGCCGCCCATTTTTAGACCGGCCATAGCGTTCTTATAAGTCATACCGCGTGATAAACGCAAAGCATCAATTAAAGCGCCTTCGTCAGAGTTATAATCCCACATGCGACAACCGCCAACTGCAGGGCCAAGGTTGGTATTGTGGACACAAATAATTGCTTTTAAACCAGACTCAACGTCACGACAAAAAACGATTTGTTCGTGATCGTCATAAGCTCTTAGATTAAAAACTGCCATAAAATTCTCCTTATTCTAGAGATTAGTTTTTCTCGTCACTCTATATAAAATTGGACAACAAAATAATTAAAAAGACCACTAAACTAATAACAGTTCATGTGGCCTGAAATAAGCTTAGCCTAGGTCGAAAGTAATGCCTTGGGCTAGAGTAGGGGTGTCGCCCCAGAAGATAGTATTGGTTTGACGACGCATGTATGCTTTCCAAGCGTCTGAACCTGCTTCACGACCGCCGCCAGTTTCTTTTTCGCCGCCGAATGCGCCGCCAATTTCAGCACCAGAAGTACCAATATTGACGTTTGCAATACCGCAGTCAGAACCTACTGAAGATAAGAACTTTTCAGCGTTTGGAACGTGATTAGTGAAGATTGCAGACGAAAGACCTGCTTTTGAGTGGTTTTGGATCGCGATGGCTTCTTCGATAGTGTCGAAAGGCATCACGTATAAGATCGCAGCAAAAGTTTCTGATTGCACGACGTCCCAATCATTTTCTGCACGAATAATGGTTGGCTCGATGAAGTGACCTGGACCATCAATACGCTTACCACCGAATAGAATCTCGCCGCCTGTTTCTACCGCTTTAGCAACAGAGTTTTCAAAGTTTTGCACGGCTTGCTCGTCAATTAATGGACCCATTAATGTATCGGTATCTAATGGATTACCAATCTTAACTTGGCCATAACCTTTAACGATGGCGTTTACGACTTCATCCATACGACTACGGTGAACGATTAAACGACGGGTAGTGGTACAACGTTGACCGCCAGTACCAACTGAGCCAAATACGATTGAAGGTACCGCTAAGTTCAAGTCAGCAGATTCGTCAACGATTAATGCATTGTTACCTGAAAGTTCTAACAAGACTTTACCCATACGTTCAGCAACTTTAACGCCAACCATACGGCCCACTACGCTAGAACCTGTGAAAGACATTTTCTTAACGCGCTTATCTTCAATGAAAGTATTGGCTAATTTGTTTTCATCAGTGTCGATGAATAAACCGAAGATACCTTTAAGGCCTTCAGCTTCTAAAACTTGGTTACAGATGTTTTGTACTGCAATGGCGCACAAAGGTGTTTTTGGAGAAGGTTTCCATACCGTAGTGTTACCACAAATAGCGGCGATGAATGCGTTCCAAGACCAAACCGCTACAGGGAAGTTAAACGCTGACATAACGCCAGTGATACCAAGAGGATGCCACTGTTCGTACATACGGTGTTCTGGCCGCTCAGAGTGCATGGTTTTACCATAAAGCATACGACCTTGACCCACGGCGAAATCCGCCATATCGATCATCTCTTGTACTTCGCCATCACCTTCAGCTTTGATTTTGCCCATTTCAGCAGCGACTAAACTACCCAATGCGTCTTTATGTTTTCTTAAAGCATCACCAATTTTACGAACTAGCTCACCACGTAATGGTGCTGGAACTTTTTTCCACTCTGCAAATGCAGTTTCTGCTTCTGACATCACTTTTTCGTAGTCAGTGGCTGATGATGCATAAACCTTAGCGATTAATTCGCCAGTTGCAGGGTTATAAGATTCAATAACACCAGCGTCTTGAGTGTCTGTGTAGCCTTCGCCCCAACTTGCTGATTGATTGATGTCTTGGATACCAAGTTCTTTTAAGAAATCCATAGGAAACCTCTAAAATTAAATAAATTAGGGCAAACAGTGATTAAAACCAACTAATGAGATGGTAATTTACCCGAAATAATATGCGGCGCTACCATACCACCAGAAGGGCATTTTCGCCAGTGAATTTTAACGGTCATGACTAAGAAATGAGCAGTTTTAAAGCTGGTCGGATAAGTGATTTAGATAAGCTATTGAACTAGGGTGTTTGGATTACTAAAAGTAATTAAAAGGTCGAAATTATTATTCTTGATACGGTTTTGATCTAGTAAGATCTGACATAACAGCGAATTTATTAATGATCTTAACTTGTCCGTCAATCAAGGTTTCTCGCATTTTGTTCCGTATATCTATATCCACTTCAGACCAATCTTGTTCAGTTTCGTACACGTCTAAACTAGGCCATTGAGCGTATGCAATATAGGTGTTTGTATCAGAGATATGAAGTCGCGAACCTAAGCTTCCGAAGTTCTTATAGATAATATCGGTGGTGAGTTGCCAGTACTTTAAGAATTTATTTTCTAAGCCTGGCTTCACGTTAAATTCAAGAACGACAATAAACAAGGGTAGGTTCTTCAGCAGTCATTTTAAGCAAGTGGTTTTAGAATTCCCACCAGCAGGTTTGCCACCATTCTAAGAATTCGTCGAAGTCGATATGACCGTCATTGTTTTCGTCGATGATGTCAAAGCCTCGTTTGGCTTGTTCTTCTGTGGCATCTGGACTTAGAACTTGCAGCAACTTCTCAAACTCTTCAACGTCGATTTCGCCATTGCCATCGCGATCAAAAAAGGCAAAGTTTTTACGTACTTCGTTTAAGCTTTCTTCTGATAATGGTTTCATTTTATTCTCTTAAATTTTGAATTCTTAACTTAAAGTGTTTTCATCTAAACGGTAACGTACACGACGTTCTTCTAAATAGTCAATGACTGTTTTACAACAATCGGCATGGCCGCCAATATGCTCAGGTGCAAAAACGCCTTTTTTATCGAATTTATTCTTAAGCAGTAGTTGCGCAATGGCAGTAGCAGTAAAGCCAGTAGTGCGAGCCATAGAGGTTTCGTTTTTAACGACATCATACTCGTCATACAAATCGTAAATGTACTCTTTGGTCTTGCCGCCTTCTTGCCCTCGAATAGTTACTCGCATAACGGTAAACTCTTCTTCTTTAGGTTTTAGCTTCCATTCGTTGATTAAAATTTTAGAAGTAAACTCTAAGGGCGTGATTTCCATACCGTTAACTTGTACTGGCTCCTCGCTAAAAAAACCACTGGCTTTTAGGGTTCTGATGGATTCCACATGCCCAGGGTAGCGCAGAGTTTTTTCCTTCATATGAGGGATATCCTTCATGGTGAACATCAAACTGCGCAGTCCATCGGTATTGAAAGCTTCTAAAGTACCTATTCTGTCAAATTCGACTAATTCTCTATCGCTGAGTGCTTCGCGCGTTACCATGCGCCCGTGAGAAATAAAACGAGCAGGGCGGGTGTATTCTTCAATGACATCGATAGGCGAAAAAGGTGCTTTATATTCAAACGGGCGACGACGCTCTTTCGGTAAACCGCCAACCAAACACTCAAAAGACTCGACTTCCATCCGAGTATTGTGAAAACCTAATAATAAGTTATCCATACCAGGAGCAACACCGCAATCGATAACGGCGGTAACATTGTTCTTTTTAGCTAAATAATCCAGCTCCAAACAGTTTTCTGGCGCAAAAGAAATATCCACTACATCTTTGCCGGCTTCGATAATGTTTTTTAAAGTCATAAAGCCTAAATGACCAGGAACGCCACAAACCACCAAATCAAAAGGCGCGATAGCATTTTTTAGCGCCTCTAAATCGGTGGAGTCTAACTCAAGGGTATTGAGTTGAGGTTGGCGCTTTTTTAAAGTGCTTAATGTTAGCTTATTGATGTCCGCAACCGTAACATCATATTTTTCTGATAGGTCGCGAGCCATTACGCTACCGACCATCCCTGCACCTAAAACTATGATACTACTCATTCCGATTCCTTATTGGTTTTATTAATTTCTGATGTCTGTAAAGCCTGCTCAGCTTCTAGTGCTTCTTGCTGTTCGATAGTTGCCTGATAAGGCGTGACTTTGATTAGTATTCCCATGGTTGGGTGATCAAAATAATTCAAAACGTTAATTTTAATTTTTCGATTTTCTTCTAATAAAAAGTGACCTGCTAAAGGATCTGGTATCTGAACTTCAGAAAGATCCTCTTCAGACTCTTCAGTAGTGTTTTCAGAAACTAAATCTGCTGCTTCAGAAGTATTATCAGCAGCCAAGCCCAAGTCTTCAGTAAAGTCTGTTGGAAGGGTTGCGCGAAAACCATTGATTTGGCTTTCAATTAATAAGCCTTTATTGCGACTAAAGCGAATCTTACCAATAAAATCTAATAGGCCTTTTTGTTCAGGTTCGTCGGATACAGAAAAGGACAACCAAGAAACGTTTTCTTTATCTTCTAATGGTTGGCGCCAGCCCAAATGTAATAGCGGGCGCATATTAGCGCTCGCTCTTAAACGTTTAAAAACACCTTCTAGCCTTCTTTCTGAGCGCTTTAAACTTTGATAACCATCAGGCAAAGAAATGGGTTGATTTAAAGTATAATTTTGACGGGAAACTAAATTTTCATCTTTGGCCAAATAGTTTAATCGCCCGTCTGCATCTAAACGTTTAAAAAATACAAACTCCACATCAAAAACAGTTTGAGCTTTTGCGCTATTGCTAAAAGTAAAGTTTGTGATTAATAAGCCAGAAGCCAGGGTTATTAATGTAATTATTCTTTTCATAGTATCGTTAGTACTCTTTTGGAACAGAAAGTTTAGCACGACCAATTAAAATAGGTAGTCTTGACTTTTCGAAATATTACCTTCTGGTTTCTAATTTCATTCTGAAATTTTTTCGATCACCAAACGGATCATTTTCAATAAAGGTTCTAACTCTTCTTCTTCAGTGAGTATCTTTAACATGACATTATTTTCAAATCTATATAGGGCTGGATTCATTTGAATAAGGCGAATGAGTTTGGTTGGGTCAACTTGGGTATCTTGGGTAAAGGCAATCCGTATCCCTGATTTCACTAAATCAATTTTAGAAATGCCTAAATTAGCAACATCCAAGGTTAATTGGGTGATAACAAATAAGTTTTTCAGCGCATCGGGTAATAAACCAAAGCGGTCTATGAACTCTACCTGCAAGGCTTCTAACTGTTCTTGAGTTTTAGCATTGGCTATGCGTTTGTAAAGCGATAATCGGGTGGCTACATCGCCGACGTAATCATCTGGAATTAACGCGGCCACATCTAAATCAATTTCAGTTTTATGCTTCAAAGACTGTTGTAAACTGGGTTCTTTGCCATCTTTTAATGCTTGCACCGCAGACTCCAGCATATCCATATAGAGATTAAAACCAACCGCTTGCATTTGTCCTGATTGCTCGTCTCCAAGCAACTCACCTGCGCCACGGATTTCTAAGTCGTGAGTGGCGAGGGTAAAACCTGCACCTAAATCTTCAAGTTGCGAGATAGCATCAAGGCGTTTTTCTGCATCACGAGTAATTTTTCGCTCGGCAGGTGTCAATAAATAAGCATAAGCTTGATGGTGAGAGCGTCCCACTCGTCCGCGCAATTGATGGAGTTGCGCTAAACCAAATTTATCGGCACGCTCGATAATCATGGTATTAGCGTTGGCGTTATCAATTCCAGTTTCGACAATAGTGGTACTAACTAAAACATTAAAACGCTGATGGCTAAAATCACGCATAACTTGCTCTAGCTGTGTTTCACGCATTTGACCATGAGCAAATCGTACTCTGGCTTCTGGCAATAGTTCTTGCAACTCATTGGCCGCGCGTTCGATAGACTCAACTGAGTTATGCAAAAAGTAAACCTGACCGCCGCGTAAGACTTCCCTTAAAATAGCTTCTCTGATCAAAGGCTTGTTATATTCGCGAACAAAAGTTTTCACGGATAAGCGTTTAGCTGGCGGCGTTGCAATAATCGACAAATCGCGCATACCTGACATGGACATATTGAGCGTTCTCGGAATAGGAGTCGCTGTTAAGGTTAAAATATCAACTTCGCTACGGTATTTTTTTAGTTGTTCTTTTTGTCGCACACCAAAACGATGTTCTTCATCGATAATCAGCAGGCCTAAACGTTTAAATTCAATATCGCCTTGGATTAATTTATGGGTGCCTACTACTATATCAACGGTGCCTGCTTTTAACCCCGCTAATGTTTGCTTGGTTTCTTTGCCTGTTGCAAAGCGAGATAGCAGGGCTATTTTGATGGGCCAATCAGCAAACCTGTCGGAGAAGGTTTCGAAGTGCTGTTGAGCCAGTAAGGTTGTTGGAACCAACACAGCCACTTGTTTTCCTGCTTGCGCGGCAATATATGCCGCTCTTAAAGCGACTTCAGTTTTACCAAAGCCCACATCACCACAGACAAGCCGATCCATCGGTTGATTGGAGGTCATATCTCGAATGATGGAGTTAATACTGGTGGTTTGATCAACGGTTTCTTCAAACCTAAATTCTGCTGCAAAGCGATGATAATCGGCCTCATCTAACTCATAAGAAATACCTTCTTTAGCTGCTCGGCGAGCATACACATCCAGTAATTCTGCAGCTACATCGCGGGCTTTTTCGGCGGCTTTCTTCTTGGCTTTATCCCACGAATCGCTGCCCAGTTTATGCCACGGCGCAAGCTCCGGATTTGAACCTGAATAGCGGCTAATTAAATGTAACGATTGAATGGGTAGGTAGAATTTGTCGCCACCAGAATATTCAAGCATTAAATATTCAGCTTCGATGTCACCAGAATCAAGCTTTATCATGCCACGATAGCGGCCAATGCCTTGCTCATAATGCACAACTGGATCGCCTTCTTTGAGCTCGGCAAGATTGCGAATGACATCTTCTGCTTGCGGGCTCGCTTTATCCTCACGATTTCTTTTTTGTAGAACTTGCTCGCCGAATAATTCTTCTTCTGTGATCAGGGCAATATTGCGGTAGGCAAAGCCTTGATGTAAAGGTGCAACACCAATAGCGACTTCATCATCGGCTAATTTGTTTAGATCAGCTAGCGCTTCTAAAGTAGTGACTTTTATATCGTGTCTAGCAAACAAGTCCTTTAGCGCTTCTCTACGTCCAGCTGATTCACTCGCAATGTAGGTTTTGCCAGGCCAATGACTTAAAAAACTACGTAATGCTTTTAGTGGATCTTGCGCTTTATGTTCTATAGTTAACGCAGGAATCGGTGCAGTCAAAAAATCACTATCCGATTGAGTGGGTTCAAAATGTATCCGCAGGCTAGTTTTTAATTTTTGATTCAGTTCTTGTATGGATAAGTAGAGTCGATTTGGTGCTAAAATAGGGCGCTCAACATCGTGCCGACGCTGCTCGTAGCGCTCAGTAATTTCGTGCCAGAAGTTACTTAAGTTCGCTCCAAAGTCACTTAAACTTAAGTAATAGGTTTGTTCTGGTAAGTAATCAAAAAAAGTATTTAGCTCATCGAAAAATAATGGCAAATAATATTCGATACCTGCCGGCGAAGCACCATTGGAAACTTCTTGATAGAGCCATACTTTTTGCAAGTCCACATCAAACTCGCTCCGAAAACTTTGTCTGAATTGAGATATGGCATCATCATCTGTGGGAAACTCTTTAGCCGGTAATAATTCAAAGCTGGAGATTTTTTCATCGGAGAGCTGTGACTCAGGATCAAAATAGCGAATAGAATCAATTTCATCATCAAAAAAATCAATTCTTAAGGGTCTTTCCGAACCCATCGGATACAGATCCAAAATCGAGCCGCGGACTGCATATTCTCCATGACTAAACACTTGATTCACATTTTGGTAGCCGGCTTGTTCGAATAAAGAACGAACTTCGTGCATGTCCAGTGCTTGCCCGTTATGCAACATTAGACTGTTTTGCTCGATATAGTCTTTGGGTGCGACTTTAAGTAACAAACTATTTACCGTAATCAAAACAATCCCTTGTTTTAATCTTGGCAATTGATAGAGGCTTAATAGACGCTGTGAAACGATATCTTGATGCGGTGAAAAATTATCGTAAGGCAAGGTTTCCCAATCAGGAAATACCAGTAAGGGAATTTCAAGTGATTGAGATTCTAGAAAGTAGCCAATTTCTTTTTCCAGCAACCCTAAATCGTGCGCATCATCGAGCATAATTACCATAGGTGAATCTAACGAATGGGCTAGTTGACTGATTGCTAGTGCACGACTTGAACCACTTAATCCACGCCAGTAGTTGATAAAAGGGGTTTTGGATTTGATCTCTGGAATGGGCAGAAGAAGTTCAGATATCATTTTCTATGGATATTTTGTGGCTCTATGAAATTTGCCGAAATTATAGCTTAGTTAGTATCGACATAATAGGTGGAATAGTTTTAGTGGCTTGAATTGCAAGACAAAAACCAATTTCGATGATTGCACTAATAAAGCTTTCTCGATATGGTTAGATTATCCACTATGAACCAATTGATGAGTTATGAACAAAGCCAATCCAGCTACCGATTCAATGATGTATTTTAAGCATGCAGAACATTTTGCTATTAATAAAGCTTTGTTTATTGCAGCTTGGAAAGTTTGGTTTAAACGCTTTAAAAATAACGATGGCGTTAATCATCAAATCGATTGGAAGTTTGGCAAAATGCCCATTGGCGCTAGTGACAACTCGTTGAGTGATTTTATTCGCAATGAGCAGCGTTTCAGTATGGAAATGCTATGTCGAATGATGGTGCCTTGGTCTTTTAGAAATGATCAGCAAGTGGATGATGTTTTCTTACGCGATTACAAAGTGCTTTTTGAAATCAGTAGTTTAACCGATGAGAAAGGTCGTGAAGTTATGGCGGCTAATTTATCTGCAAGTGCATTGCAAATCTGGAATGCCATGAGCTTTGCCGAACAAGATGATTATATGTCCTATGCTGAGTCGCGTGTTCAAGCGGATATAGAAGTGCGCTCAAAAGATCCTGTGGTGCTTGATGATCAAGGCATTGAGCTTATTGGAGAAGATACTTACCCACCTTATGTCCCTGCAAAAGATGCTAAAGATATTGATTTCGTGCGCGCTATGGTTGATTGGATCCAGGATGCACCTTTTCAGCCTTATTATTTAAAGCAAGCCGCAGGGGATACCGTTTCTGGCTGGGATAATCGTTTATTGGCATTCTTTTGGCCGAAACCTCGTATTGGCTATTCTCTGCACCATGCCAATTTAAATCCACTCTATTACCGCGCTAATGAGTTGGCGAAAACTTTAGATAAAGGTGAGGAGTGGGATCAAGAGTGGCGCGATATGGCAGTAAAAACTACCAATGAGCTGTTTCAAATCAGTGGTACACCTCAAAAGGATGTGACTATTGATAATGTGAAAGCGGTTATTAAAGCCGCGGTTGATGGAAATGAAAATGCTACAGCCAAAATGAACTCTGGTTGGTCTTATTTAGCAGCGGTTTGTACTGACCACTTAAATGGCTTAGTGGGGCGCTTACCTATGGCAACCTGGAATAGCCGAATTGCAGCCAGTGTTATTTCTCGCTTGGACTTTTTATTGGCAGAAGCAGGTGTAGAAGAGCTGGCTGAGCGATTTGACGGAATTGGTACTATCCCAGGCTGGGGTGGTACTCGTCCAAGACAATATAGCTTAGATTGGCCTAATGGCTATAGAAGTTGGAATACCCAAGTAAAGGCTAGTCGATTAATAGGTCAGATGGCTTATATACTTAATAATGATGAACTAGAAGAAGGTAGTCGTAAATATCCTAAGATGCCGTTAGCAGCCGGCGGTACTGGTGATTGGACGGTGCGCGGAGTTCAGGGTGTATTGTTTGGAGATGGTTATTAGTTTCAGGTGTTTAGATAAGTTTCCAAGCGGACTTTAAAAAGCCTCAGCACTTAAACGGCTGTTGATGTATTGCTGCATATCCATACCTAAACTACCATCGGGTAAGGAGCCGGCTATTTTATAAATCTCTTCATTCTTATCTTTATGCTTTTTCTGTAAGTCAATGATAAGCGGTTTGCACATCTTGCCTTTGTTATCGTAAATGACCTCAACTTTAGGAGATAGCTTGGACTCTGATTCGGCTGAAACCACCATTGCAACTTCACCATTAGTCATTTTTACCAGTGAACCTGATGGGTATATACCAACCATTTTGATAAAGGCTTTGGCAAGATTTTTATCAAATTGACTCTCTGTATTCTCATAAATTTCTTTTAAAGCTAAACGTGGAGAAGTAGCTTTAAAGTGAGACATTTCGTGAGTCATATCATCGTAACAATCAACAATAGAAACAATTCGGGTAAACAAAGACAAAGGTCTATTACTTAATTGGTGCGGATAGCCTTTGCCATCAGGGCGTTGATGATGGTTTAGTGCCACTTCCTTAATGACTGATTCTAATTGCGCATCAGCATTTAAAAGCTCGAAACCTAAACTAGTATGACGCTCCATAACCCGTCTTTCGGCAACCGATAACTGTGATTTTTTGTTCACGATATCGATTGGAATTCTGGTTTTACCTATATCATGCAATAAAGCGGCTAAACCTAACTGAGTCAGCTCTTTACGGTTCATGCCAATATAATGGCCTAAAGCGGTCGATAAAATGGCTACGCGTAGGCTGTGGTTAGCCTCGGTTTTAGAAACATCTTGGATGCGCGTTAACCAAAACAAGGCATTGGCATTAGAAACAATACTACTGATACACTTATTAACGATAATCTCTGTTTCTCGCAATGCTATTTTTTTATGCTCGCGAGCATCTTTAAAAATCTTTTCTAAATGCTCTCGCGCTTGCATGTAAACGCTGTGGGCTCTTGCTAGCTCGTTATTCAGTTCAGTTTTAGGCTGAAGCCCTCGAATTTTACGAGTAAAGGCTTTTTTGTTGTGCAAAGAAGGGGTGAAGTTTTGACTGGGCTTTATATGCCCGGATGTAGTGCCCGTATAATCATGTTCAATATAAACAAATTTACAGTACTTTCTTAAAACTTCGATTTCAAAATGGTCTTGAATCACAAGACCTTGCAAAGGAAAGGGCAGATCAGTCCATGGGCGATCTAAATCGATCACATTCATACCTATTTCTAGGGATGCTACTGATACTTTAGTTGTTACTAACATCGCCCCACCAATGATAACTGGATCTATCAATCAGTGTTAACTGTATCACATAAACTTGATATTACAAATGAAAAATAGCAAATCAAAGTTCAGTAAAGTCATTGATTTCGCTAAGTTTTTGATTTTTTTGTATAAAAATGTGTCAATTTAATTTACATGGCATGAATGAACGTACAGTTTGTAAGGGTTTAACCGGACTAATAGCCTTGTTCACTTTAGGCGATTATTCAATTTTGCTGTATATCTTGGCATTTGATGCCGCTCTAAGTCGTAAGTGAGCTCCATCTTTTCTGGGTCTAAACTAATGGTCCAAACATTGCTTTTAGCGGCTGAAATTAATTTGGCGGTGTGTTCATCTGCTAAAAAGTGTTGCTTGAAAGGACCTCCGTTAGAGCCTTTGTAGTTTCCAGCGTAACCACCGTACATAGTGATTTCGTCTGGAGTACCATCTTTGTGACGATGATCATGCTTCAATAATAAGCCTCGTTCAGTTTTTGTAATGATCCAGGTTCTAGACTTATCTTCGCCAACCTGAAAAGGGATCCGTATTTCTTGATCGGTACAAGATTGCAGATGGGCAATTAAAGTTTTTCCTGCAAAATCATGATTAGGATCATCAGGAAAGATTGTTTTACCGACAAAGGTTTTGCCGCACTCCATACTAAGCCTCTGAAAATAGGCGTCTTGCATTGCCATATCGGCTTTTATTCTAGTTTCTTCTCGTGCTTTTTCTAAATCGTTAGAACTTAGCTTTTTAGGTTTCATTTGAGTTTCGCAGGCGGCTAGAAGGCCAACTGAAATGATTATTAATAGTATTTTGTGCATATTATTTGCTCAGGTCATTCGTTCTGTTGATTCGTTCAGATCATTCGTTAAGATCGTGCGTTCATTTTATTTATATTCGATGTTTTTACCGGACTGACGCTTAACGGCAATAGTTTGGTTTTTACCGAGAAGTATTCGCCATTGAGATAAGGTTTCGCTGGCCAAAATGTAACGGTCAAAATCTTGCCAGCGCTTGTGGAATAGCTTCTTAATCGCCTTGATGGCATCAGGAGATTGTTGTTTGATTTGTTCCGCTAATTGTTTAGCCGTCTCAATGGGCTGTTCGGATATTTCAGTAATCAAGTT
This sequence comes from uncultured Kangiella sp., assembly GCA_947498625.1. GTDB lineage: Bacteria > Pseudomonadota > Gammaproteobacteria > Enterobacterales > Kangiellaceae > Kangiella. Next base: position 104,063 of record CANMKR010000002.1, read on the forward strand.
GAGTTCTAGTGCCTGATGCGAGCTTATTTCTTCAGCGGTCATGCTCAGTTTCATGGCTTGGTCTTTGCTCATGCAATCTCGTAGCGCTAGATTTCCAGCCATATCCGGTATTAATCCCCATTTGGTTTCCATAATGGATAAGGAAGAGGAGGGGCTGGCAATTCTAAAATCAGCCCCTAACGCTATTTGCATGCCGCCGCCCCAGCAACGTCCATGGATCGCGACTATGACCGGCACTTTAAGCCGACGCCAACCCACCGTGACTTTTTGCGCTAAGTTGGCATTACCTGGCAGCCATTTCCATAGCAGCTTAACCGCGTTCCATTTATTGCTCATGACCGCTTTAATATCCAAGCCTGAGCAAAAATCTTCGCCATTACCAGTAACTATGACTGCGCGAATAGACCGGTCTTTGGCTATCTGTTTTTGGCAATCTCGGATAGCCTCGAACATAGCCATATCCAAGGCATTTCTTTTATTGGCTCGATTTAACTGCACCCAAGCAATTTGCTGCTCTATCTTGAGCAGCACCCTGGGCGATTTTTTAGTTTGCGGATTAGCTTTTGATGTCATGTTTAAGTCTTTAATTTATATAGGAAAATAAAAAGTCTTGGGCAAGATAATGGCATATTGAAGATAAGTTTGCCATCTTAAGCTGATTCTTATGATTAAAAGGTTAATTCTTGCGTCATTTATGGCTATAATTGCCCGCTTTGACCTTGCTTTAAATCTATTAAATGCGCCTATTACGCGGACTTTATAATTGCCCAGAACAACTCTTTGCTAAGGGCTGTGTGGCAACTATTGGCAATTTCGATGGAGTGCATGTAGGGCATCAAGCCATTATTAAGCGTTTAACGGCTAAAGCTAATGATTTGAAATTGCCAAGTGTGGTGGTGCTCTTTGAGCCTCATGCTCAAGAGTTTTTTCGGCCAACTAAAGCTCCGGCAAGGTTATTTAAATTAACCGACAAAATAGAAGCTTTAAAAGAGCTTGGTGTCGACTTTGTTTTGTGTTTACGTTTTGCTGAGGAGTTGGCCAATCTTTCTGCGGAAGATTTTGTGCGCAGAGTATTAGTCGAAAGACTAAAGGTTAAACATTTATTTATTGGTGATGACTTTAGATTTGGTCATCAACGAAAAGGCGATTTTGAATTATTAAAAAGCTATCACTTTGTGGTTGAAGCGAATCAGTCAGTGACTTTCCCTCTTGATAGTGAGCTGACGGGGAAAATTCGTATCAGCAGCAGCAAAGTGCGACAAGAAATTGCTAATGGCAATTTTGATATTGCCGAAGGCTTGCTTGGCCGAAGCTATAAAATAACCGGCAAAGTTGCCCACGGTGAAAAGCAGGGCAGAAAGTTAGGCTTCGCTACGGCCAATATAAATTTAAAAAGACTGCAGAGCCCGCTAAAAGGTGTTTATGTAGTTCGAGTTACTATTGTTGACGCTAATACTAACAGCAATAAAAGTTTGAACGGCGTTGCCAATGTTGGTGTTAAACCAACCTTGGGTGATTATCGAGAAAGATTAGAGATACATTTGTTGGATTTTGCCGAATCGATTTATGGTAAAAAATTAACGGTTCAACCGCTAAAGAAGATTCGGGATGAACAAAAATTTGCGACCTTAGATTTGCTTAAAGAGCAGATCATAAAAGATATTCAAACAGCTAAACATTATTTTAAAAATCAATACTGAAAAGTAAATACTGAGAATACTAATGAGTGATTACAAAGACACTTTGAACTTACCAAAAACGCAATTCGAAATGCGAGGTAATTTACCGCAACGCGAACCAAAAATGCTTGCGCAATGGGCAAAAAACGATTTGTATCAGCAAATTCGTAAAGCGCGTGAAGGTCGCGAGCAATTTGTTTTGCATGACGGCCCTCCATATGCCAATGGTAATATTCATATTGGCCACTCAGTAAATAAAATCCTTAAAGACATGGTGGTAAAAAGCAAAACTCTAAGCGGTTTTGATTCACCTTATGTTCCAGGTTGGGACTGTCATGGCTTACCGATTGAAAACAATGTTGAAAAGAAAGTTGGCAAAGCAGGCGTTAAAGTTTCTCATGCCGAATTTCGTGAGAAATGTCGTCAATATGCGCAAAAACAAGTGGATGCTCAGCGAGAAGATTTTATTCGTTTAGGCGTTTTAGGTGAGTGGGATAATCCGTACCTGACCATGGATTTTGGCTTTGAAGCAAACATTGTTCGAGCCTTATCTCGTTTAGTTAAAAATAATCACCTGAAAAAAGATGCTAAGCCAGTGTATTGGAGTGTGGTTGGCGGTTCATCATTAGCAGAAGCTGAAGTCGAATATCAAGATAAAACATCCTTCTCCATTTATGTGCGTTATCCTTTAGCGGATAAAGAAAAGTTCTTAACTGCATTTGGCAATCCAGAATTAACGGGTGAAGCTTCCGTCGTTATTTGGACGACAACTCCATGGACTTTACCATCAAGCCAAGCGGTAACGGTGCATAAAGAGCTAGACTACCAGTTAGTGAAAGCCGGCGATGAGTATTTCGTTTTAGCAGAAGCTTTAGTTGCAAGTGTTATGCAAGAAGCTGGCATTGAAGAGTCTCGAGTGGTTGGCTCTTGCCAAGGCTCTGCGCTGGAAAACTTGCAAGTGCAACATCCGTTTTACGATAAGACTTTGCCCGTGATTTGTGGTGAACATGTTACGACAGATGCAGGTACTGGTTTGGTGCATACCGCTCCCGATCACGGTCCTGACGATTTTGTTGTGGGTAAAAAGTATGGTTTAGGTGTTTTAAATTATGTGATGGCTAATGGCGTTTTTAATGACGAAACCCCAGTTTTTGCAGGTCAGCATGTTTATAAAGTCGATCAACCTGTTATTGATTTGTTAATTGAAAAAGAACGCTTGTTACATCAAGATAAATTCCGCCACTCTTATCCTCATTGCTGGCGTACTAAGACCCCATTGATATTCCGCGCTACACCGCAGTGGTTTATTTCAATGCAGCAAAATGCTTTGCAATCTACCGCCATGCAAGAAATCAAAAAGGTTAAGTGGGTACCTGAGTGGGGCGAAGCGCGCATCGAATCTATGATGGAGTCGCGCCCTGATTGGTGTATTTCTCGTCAAAGAACCTGGGGCGTTCCGCTGTGTTTATTTATTGATAAACAAACAGGCTTACCGCATCCTGATTCAGCTGAGCTGATGGAAAAAGTGGCAGAAAAAATTGAAACGACAGGTATTCAAGCTTGGTACGATTTAGATGCTGCTGAATTAGTTGATGCCGATAAATACGAAAAAATTGATGATACCTTAGACGTTTGGTTTGATTCAGGAGTCACTCATTATTGTGTGTTAGCGGCGCGTGATTATTTAAATCGTCCAGCTGATTTGTACTTAGAAGGTTCTGATCAACACCGCGGTTGGTTCCAATCGTCGCTGCTTACTTCTGTCGGAATTTATCAAGAAGCCCCTTATAAGCATTGTTTAACGCATGGCTTTGTGGTCGATAAGGACGGCAAAAAAATGTCAAAGTCTTTGGGTAATGTTGTAGCGCCTAAAGACGTGATCAATAAATTCGGCGCAGACGTTTTACGCCTGTGGGTTTCTTCTGCGGATTACCGTGGGGAAATGGCGGTTTCAGACGAAATCATTAAAAGAACTGGCGATAGCTATCGCCGTATTCGAAACACCTCGCGATTCTTATTATCCAATTTAGAGGGTTTTAACCCTAAAACGGATTTAGTTGCCAAAGAAGACATGATTGCACTGGATCGCTGGGCAGTGGATAAGGCCCTTAAAGCGCAGCAAGAAATTGTTGAAGCGTATGACAACTATAACTTCTGGGTTGTTGCGCAAAAAATCCAGCATTTCTGTTCGATTGATATGGGATCTTTCTATTTAGATATCATTAAAGATCGTCAGTACACCGCTAAAAAGGGTTCATTAGCACAGCGCTCTTGTCAAACCGCTATGTATCATATCGTAGAAGCTTTAGTGCGTTGGATGGCGCCCATTTTAAGCTTTACTGCTAATGAAATTTGGCAACATATTCCTGAGCCTATTGATGGTGAGCGCGAAGGGAATGTGTTCGTGGCGGAATGGTACCAAGGTTTGTTTGCAGCTGAAGAGTTAGTCCTATCACAGCAAGACTGGGTAACTATTGCTGCGGTTAAAACGGAAGTGAATAAAGCATTAGAGGCTAAACGAAAAGAGGGTGTTATTGGCGGCTCATTAGAAGCTGAAGTCACGCTTTGTGTTAACGATGAGTTGTTTACTGTGCTTTCTAAACTAGAAGATGAAATTCGATTTGTAACCATTACTTCTCAAGCAAAATTACAGCAGTCGAAAGATGGCGAAGCTACTGATTTGGAAGGGCTTAGCTTAGTTATTGAAAAATCGGATAATGAAAAGTGCGAGCGTTGTTGGCATTATCGAAAAGAAGTGTCGCGTGAAGATGTAGGATCTATTACCGAACATTCAACTATTTGTAATCGCTGTGTTGAAAATGTAGTAGGCGATGGCGAAGTAAGGAAGTTCGCTTAATGAGCTTTATAGATAGCGTTAAAAACAAAATAAAATTACTACCAATTAAAGAGTCAGGCTTTGTTTGGCTCTGGTTAACTGTGGTTGCTTTTGTAGCCGATTATTGGACAAAACAATGGGCCGATAAGGAATTAGCGCCTGCTTTTTACGGACCAGTTATCGAAGTCATGCCTTATTTCAATTTCAAACTGGCTTATAATGAAGGTGCTGCGTTCAGTTCTTTTGAAGGCTGGACTTTTATGCTGATTGTTTTGCCTATTATGATTGTAATAGCTTTAATTTTTTGGATGTGGCAAACGCCCAAACAAAACAAGCTTGTTAACACAGGTTTGTCATTAATTTTAGGCGGTGCCTTCGGCAATATTTATGATCGGATCTTCAATGACGGTAAGGTCATTGATTTTATCGATTGGTATATTGTTTGGGATGGCGTGGAAAAGCATTGGCCAACTTTTAATATAGCAGATAGTGTGATTTTGATTGGTGTTGGTCTCTTGATAATTGATTCAATTAAGAACCCTGAAACTCAAGCTCAAAAAACTGGTCATTAATTGTTAAGAAATTAATGGTTTCAAATTAAAAGTTAAAGAAGATTGATAAATGCAGATTAAAACTGATTCAAGAGCTTTAGTTCATTTTAATGTATTATTAAAAGATGGTTCAGCAGCAGACTCTACTAGAGTTGACGGTAAACCTGTTTGGTTTGTTTTGGGAGATGGTAGTCTAACCGATTCATTAGAGTCGCAATTGCTTGGCATGCAGCAGGGCGAAACTAAAAAGTTTGAATTAGCAGGCAGCGATATTTTTGGTCCTGAAAATCCTGATAATATTCATTTTATGGATATCGATCAGTTTCCAGCAGATCTAAAGTTAGAAGAGGGTGCTATTATTGCATTTGAGCAAATGGGCGGTGGCTCTATTCCTGGAATGATCTGCGGGACTCAAGGCCATTCAGTAAAAGTTGACTTCAATCATCCTTTAGCTGGCCAAGAGATCATTTTGGAAGTAGAGATTTTAGAAATTAAATAATCATTAAAAACGTGATTTAAAAGTTAGAGATAGCATCAATGGAAATTATTTTAGCCAATCCTCGTGGTTTTTGTGCTGGTGTTGACCGAGCCATAGAAATCGTTAATCGCGCCATAGAGATTTTTGGTGCGCCTATTTATGTAAAGCATGAAGTGGTACATAACAAATTTGTAGTGGATGGCTTACGTGATAAAGGTGCGGTTTTTATCGAAGATTTAAATGATGTGCCACGCGATTCCACCCTGATCTTTAGTGCCCACGGTGTTTCGCAGCAGGTTCGCAAAGATGCTAAAGAAAGAAATTTAAAAGTGTTTGATGCGACTTGTCCGTTAGTGACTAAAGTGCATATGGAAGTTGCGCGTCACAGCCGTCGCGGTGAAGAGTGTATCTTGATTGGTCATAGGGGCCACCCGGAAGTAGAAGGAACTATGGGCCAATATGATAACGCAGATGCAGGTATTTATTTGATAGAAGACATCGCTGATGTTAATCAATTGCAAGTGAATAACGAAAACGAGCTTTATTATGTTTCGCAAACCACCTTGTCAGTGGATGATACTCAAAGAATCGTTGAGTCCTTAAAGCTAAAATTCCCTAATATAAAAGGCCCAAAAAAGGATGATATCTGTTATGCCACTCAAAACCGTCAAGATGCGGTAAAGCAACTGGCTAAAGAGTGTGAGCTAATTTTAGTTGTTGGTGCTAAAAACTCGTCAAATTCCTCAAGATTACAGGAGTTAGCTGTCCATAAAGGCCGTAAATCTTACTTGATCAACAATGCTACAGAGATCCAAAAAGAGTGGCTAGAGGGTATCTCAACGGTTGGAGTGACTGCTGGAGCCTCTGCGCCAGAAGTTTTAGTAAAGGAAGTGATTGAATTCCTTGAAAAAAATGGCGGAAAAACCACTCAGGAATCCGATGGTGTCGAAGAAAACATTGTTTTTGTATTACCTGCAGAGTTACGTTAGAAATAGTGACCATAACGCATTGAATTCATTGTGAATTCAATGCGTTGATCGCCTAAATTCACCGCTTATCATCTAATTAATACCATTTATCCAAATTTCACTGTTATTTACAATCAGTTACGGTATAAATCAACCTAGCAGAATAAGGTCGTTTTAGCTTTATCAGCAAAATTAATATACTGATATTCAAAACCAGCTAATAACCAACAATTTTAGGATGGATGTTAAGCAAATGAGTTTAAATTCAAAAAGTAAAGCTTTTACCTTGCCGGAACTAATGATAGTAACGGCTATAATTGCTGTAGTTGCTGCTTTTGCAGTGCCCGGCTTATCTCAGTTTGTGGATTCAAATCGATTAACGGCTTCTGCCAATGATTTGTATTCCAGTCTTTCAATTGCTCGCTCTGAGGCTATAAAGCGTAATACCAGTGTTACCCTCGCTAATTCTGGTTCTGGCTGGTCTGGAGGCTGGGAAGTTTATGAAACAGCAACACCTGCTACCAAAATTTATCAGCAAAATGAAGTGGGAAAAAGCATCAGCGTTGATTCTTCATCTGCCACGGGGACTGTTGTTTTTAACTCTGCAGGGCAAAGCCGTACTAATCATTGGGGTGCTAATGGCGTTACATTTTGTCGAACTAACAAGAAAGGCAAAAAAATTGATGTTGCTCCATCTGGTTCTATTAGAATTACTGAGGCAACTTGCTCATGATGAATTATAAAGTTCAGGGTTTAACTCTGCTGGAAGTCCTTATTACTATCTTGATTTTGTCTATCGGAATGTTGGGAATTGCGGCGATTCAGATTAAAACGTTAACCACAACCCAAGAAAGTTATTCGCGCTCGCAAGCTGTGGCCATTATTGAGGATGCGACCAGTAAGATTCGAGCAAATCGAGAGTATTTTGCTACTGAGCCTGAGTCTGTTTCAGGTACTGACGCTGACGGTAATACAGTCGAATTAGCCAACCCTTATACCAATAACGGATCATCAGGTTCTTATTATAAATGGTGTCAGGCTGGAGCTACGCCCTATACAGCATCAAATCAATGCACCGGTTCTTGTACAGCTCGTGAGCTAGCTTTGTCCGATATTGATCAAGTCTGTTTAGCTTTAGATAACTCAGGTATGAAAAACGCGGCGATTGGCGCTACATGTTTTGATCGAGATGCAGGTGCTGATGACTCAGATAATTGTAGTCCGGGCTCGAAAATGGCGGTTTACGTGGCTTGGCAGCAAGATTTAAGAAAAGGTGAGGTTGAAATTGAGAATACCCGTTGTCAAACACAGCTTGGAGCTACGGCTGCTCAAGTAGCGGCCACAGGTGTTGATAAAGGGTTTTCTTGTGTGATTGTGGAATTGGTGCCCTAAATATGAAAAGAACAAATTTAAAATTATTGCCTAGTATGAAAAACCAACAAGGTTTTACTTTGATAGAGCTGATGGTCGGCGGCCTTTTAGGATTGCTGTTGATCGCTGCAGCAGCTACGGTATACCTTTCTAGTACCCAAACTAATAGAACCAGCCAAGGCTTATTAAATGCTAAGTCGGATGTTCAGTTAGCCCTAAGTGTTTTACAAGATGATATTGCAAAAGCAGGTTGGGCTAATAACAATGCAGCTTCATATACGCTCTCTAGCCCTTTTCCAGCAAATATAACAACTTTAGATGGAGGCACAGGTTCGGATTCAATTTCATTACAATATGAATCATGTGATAACTCCGATGCCGATAATGGTTGCGCAGCTGACGGTTCAGAAGCAGTTGATTGCACTGGTGCTAGTGTTGCAGGCGGTTCTCTTATTACTAACACCTATAGTGTAAACGGTAGCAAAGAATTAGTTTGTAACAGCCAACCTATTATATCTAATGTGGAAAATTTCCAAGTACTATATGGACAGGTAACTTCCAGCGGAATCGAGTACGTTACCGCAGCAAACATTACTGATAGATCAAGAATTCACAGCGTCAGATTTGGCTTGATTGTAAGTTCAGATATTAATACCTCAAGCAGTAATACTTCAAGAACAATACAGCTATTAGATCAAACGGTGGCTTCAAATGACAAAAAAGTAAGGCTTAAGTATGAATCAACCGTTGTTGTATTGAATAAACCTTTCACGTCGAATTTCGGGATTTAAATATGATGATTAACCATAAAAACACCGGCTTTTCGTTACTGACAAGTTTATTGCTTTTAGCTGCCCTGACTGTGGTTGGCTTAGCAATAATGCGCTCAGGAATCTTATCTGAAAAGCAATCAGCTAACGTTCAAGAAGAAAGTGTAACTTTTCACAGCGCTCAGTCTTCTAATAATGCAACTATAGAAAGTTATCGTTACGACCAAACCATTTTGGCTCAAGCTGTAACCCTTAGTCCTAATGCGACTTTAGATACGTGTTTAGATGAGAAAGGCAAAGTCACAATGAATTGTACAAAGCCCACCTCAATTGATAAGTCTGGTGGCATTTTACTTGCGCAAACCAAAACCGAATACAGAGAGTGTTTAAAAGCCCAGAAATGTACTGGTAATTCATCGGGTTTATTTTCGGACAATACTATCGGTTGTAATGTCTTTGAACATGACGGTGAAGGCTGGTTAGATAAGGATGGCGATGGAGCTCTTGATGCCGATGAAACTGCCAGTCAAATTGATCAATGGTCGCTATTGATTTCAGCTTGTTCTTAATAGAAACAGGAGAATTTAAAATGTTTAGTAATTTATTTAAAAAATTAAAGTTAGTCGCTATTTCGGGTGTGATATCCGCAATGGTAGCTTCTCCTGCAATGTCTGAAGACATTGAGATTTTCTTTGGCGAAGCTAAAACAGCGAATATGATGTTGGTTCTTGATTTATCAGGCTCCATGGCTTTTTATCCCAATGGACGAGAGTACTTCGCTGTTAACGCTGATGGTATTCATGTGGATGGCGATGGTAATGTTGTTGCCGCTGAAGATGAGCTTATCGTCAAAGAGTGGACGGTAACGAAGAATAATTTTACTTTCGATGATGCTGTTGCTTTACTGCCTGATCCATCAGTAAATTCAAAAGCGAGATATCCGCACCTTCAAGTATTCTGGTACGAAGATAATGGGGTAGATTACTGGCTAGATTGGGTTCCTTGGAACGTTTACCCTGGATACATTGATGAGAAACAGAATTTAGGCCGACTAAACAATGGCGAAAGATACCGTTGGTATTATAAAGACAATCGAGTTACACAATTAAAAGAAGCTATCTATGACTTTCTTGGTGATACAACTGTTACTCGTGATATCGATCAAATTGGTATGATGACTTATGCAACCGGTAGCGATTACTATGCTAGAAATCCAAATGTTGATTTAATTGAGCAAATTAGGCCATTAGGCAAAGTCACTGCCGGAGAAACTCACCGTGACACCTTGGTCAATTCAATTTTCAATATGTGGCCGGTAGCGTCAACTCCAACAGCTGAAGGCTACTATCGAGCGACTCAATATTTAGGCGGCTCCTATACTCAAAATGGTTCAGCAGTTCCCTCTCCAATTTTAGATGGTGCTTGCGGTTTTAATAACTCGATTGTGTTGTTAACCGATGGTACACCGACAGCCTTTGATAGCAATACCCATAGTAGTGTAGAAAAAATCATAGGCAATTGCGACGATAGCGAATCAGGCAGTGCAAACGCTACCAATTACGGTAAAGAATGTACGGAAAATCTTTCTGCGCACTATTTTGTTAACGACGTTAAAAGTAATTTCCCTGGCTCAACCGTTAATACATCTACGGTAGCTTTTGCCTTGAATGATGCTGTTGCTGAGACATTTTTAGAAAATACAGCATCAACACTAAATGGCGAGAAGTTGTTCTTCAAACCAACTGATGCGCAAGAGTTAGCGCAAGTATTTAAGAATATTTTATTGTCGACTCAAGACAGTACTTCTTTTGTTGCTCCAAGTGTTCCCTTAAGCCAAAGCAACCGTTTGAAGCACAGTAATAATCTTTATATGGCGATGTTTAAACCAGAAGGTAAAGAAACCTGGTCTGGTAACTTAAAAAAATATAGCTTAAAAGAAGGTAATATTGTTGATGCAAACGGCGTTGTGGCAGTTGATGTAAATAATGGTACTTTCTTAGATACAGCCGAAAGTCACTGGTTCGTAAAAGACTATACAGATCCTCTTAATCCAATTGTGGCTGATGGTAATGAAATTGGTTTAGGCGGAGCAATGCCAAAGATTTCCGTGGGTACAACTCCCAAAGTCTATAGTAACTTGAATTCAAATAGCCTTAATCAACTTACAGAAACTTTTACTAAAACTTATGTTAATGATACTAACCTAATAGTTCTTAAGGCATTATTTGGCAATGCTTTATTAACGAAAGACGAAGCTCTGGAAAATTTTGACTGGATAAGAGATCGAGTTAACGGTAGTACTAATCGTTTTGGTGATGCTCTGCATTCACGTCCGCAAATTTTAGAGTATGCTAACAAAACGGTTGCTTTTATTAGTACTAATGAAGGCTATCTACATGCAATAGACACAGCAACAGGTGATGAGCTTTGGTCTTTCTTCCCGCGTCAATTATTGAACAAAGTTGAAACTTGGAGAGCCGATCAATCGTTAGATCCGACTAACGTTGAGCGCCAATACGGTTTAGATGGACAAATGCATATTCATAGTTTTGTGGATTCTAATGGTGATCAAAAGCATCACTTATATTTTGGCATGAGAAGAGGTGGCAATAATATTTATGCTATGGACGTTAGTAGTGAATCCAATCCTCCGCAAATGTTATTCACGGTATCAGACCAATTTGATTTAACAACGGGGCAATTGGGTTATAACACTGCGGGCGATATCGAAAAGCGTGCAACCATTGCGAATTTAGCTCAGTCATGGTCTTTACCCGTTATTGTAAAGTTACCGGCTAATAATACCGATAAGTATGTCAAGCGCCTTGTATTTCCAGGTGGGTTTGATACTTATTATGATGATACAACTAATACTATAAACCCTATTACTGGCATTAAAGGAAATGCCATCTATAGCTTACCTTTCTATGAAAGTACCGCCAGTGTTCCTGCTACCGTTTCAGCAACTACGCTTATTGGAACCGGTGTTATCAAAAATAGTATTGCTTCTAATCTAACATTTATTGATCTGAATAATGATGAAGTAGTTGATAGTATTTATGCGGCGGATGTTGGCGGTAAAATATACCGTGCTGATTTAACCGCGACTACTACTACCGTTGATGTACTGGCTGATGTTGGTTCTGATACAGATGGCTCTTATCGATTTTATGCAAAACCAGATGTGGTTTTCGCAGACTATAAAGGGGTAAGTTTTGCCACAGTAGCTATTGGCTCAGGCCATAGAAGCGACCCTAAAAACAATGGCTCAATAGATAAATTCTACGCCTTTTTTGACCGCGAAATAACGGGTGATCAAGCTTCCAATGATAATGATCCTATAACACCAAATAAATTATTTGATGTAACTACCGGTACTGTAGATGCTAATGGTGAAACGAGCTTTTATGAGTTAGATGACATTATTGCTGCGGGTGATGTTGGCTGGTATATAAAACTAGGTGCTGGTGAAAAAGTATTAGCGAACAGTACCACTATTGATTTTAACGTCTTCTTCACAACCTTTATCCCAGCTCAGGGATCTAATTGTGGTGTTAGTTCTACCGTGAACAGATTATATGGTGTCAGCCTGTTAGAAGGAGCTCCATCTGTTAGAGCTTTTACAACAGGACTGTTAGCGGATCCGACAGATAGATATACCAATGTTAACTATGTTGGTATTGCGCCAGGTGTGACGATCCTCTTCCCTGAAGACACCTCAATTGCTACACTGGTAGGTACACAAACTGTATGTACGGGTGATAATTGCGACTTCTATAAAGGTGGCGTTAGAACCGTTAAATGGAGAGAGAAGAAGTAATGAGTGTTAATAAACTTAGCCAGACCCCAAAAGGATTCAGTTTAATTGAGCTAATGATTGTGGTCGCGGCAGTGGCTATTTTGGCTGCTATCGCTATTCCATCCTATCAGAATCAGGTGATTCGCTCTAAGCGTGCTGATGCAATGGGGGCTGTGTTAGCTGCTTCACAGGCAGTAGAGCGCTTTAAAGCGAATAATAACTTTAGTTATACTGGTGCGAGTAATGCTTTGTTTTCGACTCAAGTTCCAGCTGATGGCGGCACTGCTTATTACAATGTTGCTATTAGTAATGTGACGGCTTCAACTTATACTATTACCGCAACACCAACAGGTTCTCAGCCCAGCTCAGATGGTACTATTACTATCGACCAAGCTGGTAATAAAGGTTGGAAAGGCAAAACTTGCTGGCCTGAATCAGGCTCGACTTGCTAAGTTTTATTTAATTTTAAAAAAGCCCCATTTCTGGGGCTTTTCTTTTACTATCAATTATTTAGCGTAAAATCCCTGCCGATACTTGCCAATCTACATTTCCGATGTAGAATAATTATGAGCTATCAATAAATAAGAAAGAGGGGATAAGCAATGCGTGCGAAGGTTTTAAGTTTTGTACAAATGAAAGGTGGTGCAGGGAAAACAACTCTGTGTGCAAATATAGCGTCAACCTTATCCGATCGATCTAATGTTTTAATGATTGATACTGACTATCCGCAAAGTTCTTTAGAAACCTGGTATCAAATTCGTAATGAGAAGTATGTTATTGAGAATATGCAGGTAAAAACTGCTAAGAACCTTGCTCAATTGCAAAAACTAGTCAGAGATAACCTTAATGATTACGATTATATTCTGATTGATGGTCACCCCAGAATTACTAATATTACCCGCGCGGTATTAATGTTATCTGATTTAGCGTTAATTCCTTTAAGTCCTTCGCAAGTGGAAGTCTGGTCAACCAAACACTTAGCTGAGATTGTGGAAGAAGCGAAAAAGGCGAATACACATCTAGAGACACGCCTTTGTTGGAATCGTTATAGAGTAAGAACCAACTCAGCAGAAGCGGTTGTGAATGAAGCTAAAGAGTTATTGAAAATTGAAGCCTTACCTGCAAAATTAGGTAATCGAGTAGCCTATTTAGACTCTTTCGCTCAAGGCCTGACAGTAGCTGAATGGCATGATCAAGCAGCTAAAGTGGAGATCTGGTCTTTAACTTCCGGTATTGAGCGTCTTTTAGATAAGCAAGGCAGTCATCGCATCAAGACCGAAGCGCAAGTCGAAAAGTTTGCCAAAGGTAAAAGTTGATAACTTCAGGCGTGATATTTAAGAACCAGAAGCTAAAAGTAAAACAAATTGAATTAAAAGCTTGACCCTAAATATTTATTACTTTAGATTAGCGACATGAAAAGATTAAACGCAAATATTTCTTGGTGGCACGTTACTTAGGTAGCGGGCAACTTATGTTTTACAGAAAATGTGTTTAACAGAAAAGATTACAAAGCCCGCATAAAGCGGGCTTTTTTTTTTGCACTAATTTTATGAATAACTTTATGAATCAACTAACAACTCACAACTTAATGCATTGCTGGTGGCTATGGCTAAGGCGGGCTTTTGTTCGGGAGTTTTTTATTTAATAAAACTATCCATTCCAAAGCCCGCATATCGAAAAGAATGCGGGTTTTTTTATGCCTATTTGAAACATATTTTAAAATTTACAGTCAGGAAAACACTATGATTATTATATTAAAAGCCAATACCACCGAAGCCCAAGCCAAGGAAGTATTGCATGAAATTGAAACTGCCGGCCTACAACCGCTACATATGCCCGGTGTCGAGAGAACGGTCTTAGGCGCTTTAGGTGATGAACGAATTTTGGATGCGCTTAATTTGGAGAAATATCCCCAAGTTGAGAAAGTAAAACCCGTTTTAAGTAAGTATAAACTGGTTAGTCGAGAAATTTATCCGCAAGATACGGTTATTCAATTAGGTAACACCCCAGTAGGCTCCCAGCAGTTCGCCTTGATGGGCGGACCTTGCGCTATTGAAAATGAAGAGCAGCTATTAGAAACCGCACAATACGTGAAATCTGCGGGTGCTACGGTCCTACGTGGTGGCGCTTTTAAGCCTAGAACCAGCCCATATTCATTCCAAGGTTTAGGTGTTGAAGGTTTGAAAATCATGGAGCAGGTAGGTAAAGAAACCGGGCTAGATACTATTACTGAATTGATGGATATTAAAGATTTAGATGATGTGGCTAATCATATTTCAGCTATCCAGATTGGCGCTCGCAATATGCAAAACTACTCTTTGCTAAAAGCAGTCGGCGAAACACAAAAACCAATTCTACTAAAACGTGGCTTATCTGCGACTATCGAAGAGCTTTTATTGGCGGCGGAATACATTGTTGCTACTGGTAATCCTAACGTAATGATTTGCGAGAGAGGTATTCGCACTTTTGAAACAGCCACTAGAAATACTTTAGACTTAAACGCGGTAGCCTATATTAAAGAAAAAAGTCATTTACCAGTCATCGTTGATCCTTCGCATGGTACTGGAGTTAGAAATTTAGTTTCACCAATGGCTAAGGCTGGAGTGGCTTGTGGTGCTGACGGTCTTATTATTGAGTGTCATAGAAGACCTGTAGAGTCAGTTTCTGACGCTGCTCAAGCATTGTCGCCAACGGATTTTTCTGAGTTACTACAACAGCTTAAGCCCTTTATTGAAGCAAGCGGTCGTACTTTTAAACCTTTGGCAGCTGCAGTTTGAGGTGGTAATGCAAGTTAATACTTTGATAAAAAAGATCAGCTTATCCTTAAGTCCTTTAGAGGTGTATAAAAGGCTCTGTGATAAGGGCTTAAAAGAGCATACAGCGCTACTCGAAACGGCTGAAGCTGGCACTCAAGCTCATAGAAAAAGCATTATCGCGATATCTAGCGCAGTGGAAATTAAGGCGTTGAACAATCGAGTAATGCTAACTGCTCTTAATGACAATGGTGTCGCTTTTTTGCAGCGATTAGATACAGACGCACTGAGTGATTTTAGTGTTAAAAAAGCTGAATTGTGTTTAGAGCTTGTTTTAAATCCATTGCCAATTGTTACCGATGAAGATGAGCGATTAGCCCAATCCAGTATTTTAGACGTCTTGAAATTAGTTCAATCGGCTATCCAAACAGGTAATCTCGAAAACGATGAATCTTCACTATTATTAGGTGCATTTAGTTTTGATCTGGTGGATCAGTTTGAAGCTTTACCGAAGATCAATAAGTCTTACGATGACTATATTTTTTATTTGGCTGATCAACTTCTTATTCAATCAATGGATAACAACTCAGCGCAAATTATCGTAAAAGGTTTCGGTCAAAATGCTACTAATGATATTAGATTAGGACTTAACATAACTCAGTTAGAAGAGTTTCTGCAAGAAGAGCACAGCCAAGCTCAAGAGCCAAAGGTTACTGTTTCAAATAAAGTATCCGTTAATTTATCGGATGAAGTGTTTGAAACCCAAGTTAAGCAAGCTAAACAGCATATTATTGATGGTGATGTGTTTCAGGTGGTTTTATCGCGTGATTATCATGTGGATTGCCCTAAACCAATTGCTGCTTATGAAAAGCTGCGCAGTTCTAATCCAAGTCCTTATATGTATTTCTTAAACTTTGGCGATAAACAGTTATTCGGCGCAAGCCCAGAAAGCTGTCTTAAAGTGACATCGCAAAAGGAAGTAAGCTTATATCCAATTGCGGGAACGCGAAAACGAGCATTTAGAAATAATCTCATAGATTTTGAGCGTGACTCGCAAGTTGAATATGAGTTAATTGAAGATCAAAAAGAAGCTGCTGAACATATGATGTTAGTTGATTTGGCTCGGAATGATTTGGCGCGCATTATTCGCAATGGCTCACGCAAAATAACTCAGTTAAAAAAGATTGTTAAATACTCGCATGTGATGCATCTAGTGTCAGAGGTGAAAGGTGTTCTAAAGGAAAATATTGACTCTCTGGATGCCTATAAGGCGTGTAGCAATATGGGGACATTAACCGGGGCACCGAAAATTAAGGCAATGGAAATTATCCGCGATTATGAACAAAAAAGCCGTGGATTTTATGGTGGCGCAGTTGCAGTGCTCAATGCTAATGATGAATTTGACAGCGCTATCATTATTCGCTCAGCCCTAGTTGAAAATAACATGGCAACCATTACCGCGGGCGCTGGAGTTGTTTTCGACTCTATACCTAGTGAAGAAGCACAGGAAACTGATAATAAAGCAAAAGCTGTACTTAGTGCCTGCTTGAGTGTTACTAGCGATTCTGAGGTGGCGGCATGAAAGTTTTATTAATCGATAATTATGATTCGTTTATTTATAACCTTCGATACGAATTAAATGCGCAAGATATTGAGGTGAAAGTTTGTCGCAATGATATTGATTATTCTCAAATGCGATCGCTGGCTTTAAAACATGACGCAATCATTATTTCGCCAGGTCCATCTAACCCAGAAAATGCAGGGCACTGCCTACGGTTAGTAAAAGATTTTTATGACAAAAAACCAATGCTTGGAATCTGTCTAGGTCATCAGGTGATTGCGCAGGCTATGGGGGCAAATATTACTCATGCTAAACAAACCATTCATGGTAAAAGCTCACTGATTGATTTGTTAGAGTCGGCTTTATTTTCAAGGTTAGGTAATAGTATTTCTGTAGCAAGATATCACTCCTTAATTGCAAAAAATATGCCTGAAAAATTAACCGTTACCGCCACTTCTGATGCGGAAGAAGTTATGGCCATAGAGCATAAAGATTACCCCGTATTTGGGCTGCAATTCCACCCAGAGAGCATTATGACCTTAAAAGGCTCCAATATTTTCAATAATTTTAAAGCGGTTGTAAATCATCATAAAACCAATGGAGAAATTCCTCATGTTGCAAATGCTTGAAACTATTTACCAAGGGCAAAGCTTAAGCTTTGAGCAGGCGAATGATTCTTTTGATGAATTATTGGCAGGTCAAGTGGAGATGCCTGTGGCGGCAGCTTTATTGGCGGCTCTGAAGACTAAAGGTGAGTCGGTCGAAGAAATTGCCGGTGCCGCGCATGCTTTAAGAAAGCGTGCGGTTGAATTTCCGAAAACCGATTACCTGACTAATGACTGTTGTGGCACTGGAGGTGATGGTTTTAATACCATTAATGTATCGACTATTTCAGCTTTTGTCGCAGCTACGCTTGGCGTAAAAGTGGTTAAGCACGGAAATAGATCTGTTTCGTCAAAGTGTGGTTCATCTGATCTGATGGAGGCGTTAGGCATTAATACTCATCTATCGCCAACTGCCAGTAAAGAACTGCTGGATAGTACTAATTTTTGTTTTTTATTTGCTCCTGATTATCATCATGGTGTTAAGCATGTGATGCCGATTAGACAGTCATTAAAAACTAGGACTATCTTTAATTTAATTGGTCCTTTGGCAAATCCTGCTGAGCCAGAAATTCAGCTGTTGGGTGTTTACGATAAAAAGTACTGTAAGCCTTTTGCTGAAATTTTAAATATTCTGGGCACTAAAAAAGCTTTGATTGTACATGGCGCAGGATTAGATGAAATTGCGTTACATGCGGAGACTTATGCTGTCATGCTAAATCATGGCAGCATTACTGAAATGAAGATATCCCCTGAGGCGCTTGGCTTACAAAAATATTCTATAGATGATTTAAAAGTGGCTTCTGTTGAAGATAATTTAACAGCAGCGTTAGAAGTGATAGCCGGCAAGGGTACTGAAGCTCATACTGATATGATTGCAGCCAATACAGGCGCATTGCTGTTTTTAAATGATAAAGCTGAGTCTTTAAAAGAAGGGGTTTTGCTAGCAAAAGAGACCATTTTATCGGGCAAGGTAAAAGAACATTTAGAGCTCATTAAGGAGGCTTCAAATGTCTAATGTCTTAGCCGCTATAGTTAACTATAAAAGACAATTGGTAACCAATTCCCAAGATGTAGTGCCTACTGAAAAAAGTACAAGAAGTTTAAAGCAAGCATTATCAAAACCAGAGTTTGGCTTTATTATGGAATGCAAAAAAGCATCGCCATCAAAGGGACTCATTCGAGAAAGTTTTGATTTAACGGAAATAGTTCCTATCTACAATCAATATGCAGATGCGATATCGGTCTTAACCGAGGAGCGTTTCTTTCAAGGAAGTTATAAGAACCTTGAATATGTAGCAAAAAATACGAATAAGCCAGTTCTATGTAAAGACTTCATTTTAGAGCCTAAGCAAATAAGACAGGCTAGATATTATGGCGCGGATGCTATTTTATTAATGCTTTCAGTTTTGAGTGATGAGGAATATAGAGTTTGCGCTGAAGAAGCAATGAACTATCAGTTAGATATTTTAACGGAAGTTCATGATAAAACCGAATTGCAAAGAGCAATAGATTTAGGCGCTGAAATAATCGGAATTAATAATAGAAATTTAAAAGATTTATCGACAAGTTTAGACAATACCAAACAGTTATTTGATTCAATTCCAAAAGATAGAGTGATTGTGACTGAGTCAGGTATCAATTCTCATCAAGATGTTTTGGAGCTATCGCAATATGCAGATTCTTGTTTAGTTGGATCGTCATTAATGTCCAAAGAGAACCTCGAAATGGCTTGTGCTGAGTTGGTTTATGGAGATATCAAAATCTGCGGACTAACCAATCAACAAGATCTGTCTTTGGTTGATAAGTTAGCAACCTCAAGTATTGGCGTGATTTTTGCCGATAAGTCCAAGCGTAAAGTCGTGCAGCTTCTATCAGCTGAAAATAAGCCATTGATTGGTGTGTTTCAAAATCAAACTATGGATTTTATCTTAAACAAAATCACCGAGTATCAATTAAATGGCGTGCAGCTGCATGGAGATGAATCTCAAACGTTAATTGATGAGCTAAGACAAGAGTTAGGCAATGATTTTTTTATATCTAAAGTGGTTCATGTTAATGGCGGTTTGCCCGATTTTGATTACAAAAATCTTTCAGAAATATTATTAGATACGCAACTTAAAGAACAGCAAGGCGGAACAGGTGAGGCTTTTGATTGGCAGCTGTTAGAAAGTGAAGCAATACAGACAAATAAAGCCATGTTTAGAATAGCAGGTGGCTTGGATGCAGATAATGTAGCGCAGCTTAAATCTCTGGGTTTTAGCAAGCTAGATATTTGCAGTGGTAGCGAGTTGGCAGCTGGAATTAAGTGTCCGAACAAGCTCGATAACTTATTTAAAAATTGCAAAGTAAAAGGTTTTTCAAGATGACAACAGCAGTAGAAAGTCAATATGAGTATCAAGGTCCCTATATAGGGCAATATGGTGGTCAATTTGTGCCACAAATTTTAATGCCGGCGTTACAGCAGCTTGAAGAAGCATTTGAAAACTCTTTAATCGATCAAGAATTTCAATCCGAATTGACCCGGTTATTGAATGATTATGCTGGCCGTCCAACACCGTTAACGGAATGCTCTAGTTTCGCTAAACAAAATGGCGTCCGCGTTTTTTTAAAGCGAGAAGATTTATTGCATGGTGGCGCGCATAAGACTAATCAAGTTTTGGCGCAGGCCTTATTAGCAAAGCGTATGGGCAAAAATCGAATTATCGCTGAGACAGGTGCTGGCCAGCATGGAGTAGCAACGGCTTTGGCATGCGCTTTATTAGGCTTAGAAGCCACTATTTATATGGGTAGCAAAGATATTGATCGGCAAGCGCCTAATGTTTTTCGAATGAAATTAATGGGGGCAAATGTTATTGCAGTTGATAATGGTAGCGGTAGCTTAAAGGACGCGATTAATGAGGCTTTAAGAGATTGGGCGGCTTCATACGATGCTACTCACTACCTATTGGGAACCGCTGCGGGGCCACACCCATTTCCGAAGATGGTAAAGACTTATCAAAAAATTATCGGTGAAGAAGCAAAGCAACAAATGCTGGAGCAAATTGGTCAGTTACCGGATGCCGTTGTAGCTTGTGTTGGCGGCGGCTCTAATGCGATTGGTATTTTTGCGGATTTTATCAAAGAAAAAAATGTGCAGTTAATCGGTGTTGAACCAGCAGGAAAAGGTTTAGATTCAAAGGAGCATGGCGCAACATTGATTAAAGGTACTGAAGGTATTATTCATGGTGCTAGAACTCAAACCTTACAAACTGAAGAAGGACAAATAGTGGAGTCTCATTCAGTATCTGCCGGGTTAGATTATCCTGCGGTAGGTCCAGAGCATGTGCATTTAATGAAAACAGGACGTGCTCAATACGTCGGCATTAGTGACGATGAAGCTTTAGAGGCTTTCCAAGAACTTTCACGAACTGAAGGTATTATTCCCGCATTGGAATCTTCCCATGCGCTTGCCTATGTTAAAAAACTTGCGGAGGAAGCTACTGTGCCAATGAATATTCTGCTCAACTTATCTGGTCGTGGCGATAAGGATTTAACTATGGTTATGGATGAGCTTGCTCAAAGAGGTAAGAGCTAATGCGTTATCAAAAGATGTTTGAGACTAAAAAAGCTAATAACGAATTAGCCTATATTCCATTTGTATTACTTGGCGATCCGACATTTGATCATTCTTTTCAAATTATTGAGAAACTCATAGAAAGTGGGGCGGATGCTTTAGAGTTGGGTTTTGCTTTTTCCGATCCGGTTGCTGATGGTCCTGTGATTCAAGAAGCCAGCTTGCGTCCTTTAGACAATGGCTTTAGTTTGAAAGATGGCTTTGTATTAATTCAGAAAGTTAGAAAGCAATATCCGGATATCCCTATCGGAATTTTAACTTATGCCAATTTAGTTTTTGCCCAAGGTATTTCCCACTATTACGCAATGGCGCAAGAAGCAGGTGTTGACTCAGTTTTAGTGGCTGATTGTCCTGTTCAAGAAGCTTCATTGTTTGCCGAGCAGGCAGCGGCTCATAATATCGATACCGTTTTTATTGCACCGCCTGATGCAACGGATGAGACACTGGGTCAAGTGGCCAAGCATTCACAAGGTTATACTTATGTCTTAAGCCGTAAAGGTATTACTGGAACAGAGGTGAGCGCCAATCAGGCTAAAACCGATTTTTTAGAAAAACTAAGAGCCTTTAACAGTGCTCCATTAGTACAAGGTTTTGGCATATCAACAGCTGAACATGTTTATCAAGCCGCTGAAGCTGGTGTTGATGGTGTAATTACCGGTTCTGCTCTAGTGAAGATCATTAATCAATACTATAATGAGCCACAAATTATGCTTGATGCCATTGCGCAATACGCTAAAACCATAGCGACCGCAGCCCATCAAGCGCATAACTTAATTCGAGAAGGGCTTATCAATGTCGATAGCGGAAACGATCAAAGAACAACTGTTGGCCATGGAGCAACAAGTTGAAGAAGAGAAATTATTTTTAGTAGGTTATTTGATCCCTATGGTGGATTTAATCCCACAAGGGGATCTAAACGATCTTGAATGGTTTGCTGAGTTTGCTTTGTTTGTAGAAGACGCAGTGGAATCAGATGGATTAAATGATCGTGACGTTGAGCAGTTAGCTGAAATTTTCGAGGCTCTGCAACCAGAAGAAGCGTAATAAATAAACATAACAATAAAGCGACAGTAACAGTAGGTGAGCACTTGGCAGCTAGGCAGCTAGTAAGCAGCAATATAATAAAACCAACAGTTTCTATACCTGGCAGTAAGTACTTAGCTAACCGGTATATTGCTATTGCAGCTATTACTGATGGTACAACGGTGTTAAACAATGTTCCTGATAATGATGATATTAGGGCGGCTTTAGCAGCCATTGGATCTCTAGGGGCCAAAGTAGAGCGCGTTAATGATGTTATTCAAATTATAGGAATTAGTAATTTTAGCCCGCGACATAAGATACAGCTCAATTGTCAGGACAGTGGAACTTTAAGTCGCTTTATCACGGCAGTCGCCGCAACTCTTGAAGCAAAAGTGATTGTTGATGCTAGTGAGCAGATGCGCTCCAGACCGATGCAGGAAATCATAGATTCATTATCAGAGCTAGGGGTTAAGGTTGAGTCAAACAATGGTTATCTACCGATAGAGTTGTCTGGGCCAATAGCCGGCGGAAACTGTCAGTTAGATGCTTCACGTTCTAGTCAATTTTTAAGCGGTTTATTGATAGCAGCTTTCAAAGCCAATAAAAACACTTTGATTCAACTGAAGTCCAATCCTGTTTCTGAAAGTTATATTGAATTAACTTTAAAATCGATAGCGAAATTTTCAGGAAAGGTTGAGCGCTTATCTGAGCGAGAGTTTTTAATCGAACATTCACAAGCGTTACAAGCTCCGACAATCAATGTTGCTAGCGATGTGGTTTCTTGTAGTTATTTTATGGCGGCAGCTTTAATTGCCGAAACGACAATACAAATTAAAAATTATGACTTTGACTCGGTACAGGGTGAGGCAAAATTCCCACAAGTATTAGAGTCAATGGGCGCAGAAGTTAAGCATCAAGGTGATGATTTAGTCGTTTCTTTTTCTAAGCCGTTAGAAGCAGTTACTGTTGATATGGGTAATATGCCTGATGCAGTTCCAACGCTTGCGGTTATCGCAGCTTTTGCTAGTGGCGAAACTTATATTACTAATATTGCTCACTTAGCTTTTAAAGAATCCAATCGGATTGTGGACTTATGTAAGCAATTAAAACGAGTCGGCGTTGAATGTAATTTTGGTGAAGATTATATAAAGATTATGGGTAATGCAGAATTATCCGCGGCAAAGGTTTCAAGTTGTCACGATCACCGTTTAGCGATGTCATTAGCATTGTTGGGGATAAAAGTCCCTGGAATCATAATTGAAGAGGCGCAAGCAGTAGAAAAATCATTTCCACACTATTGGCAATACCTTGAACAGATTGGTATTGTCACAAAAGAAATTTAAATTCATTATTAAGAGAAGCATTCATGGCCGGCGATAGTTTTGGGAAATTATTTAAAGTTACTAACTGGGGTGAGTCACATGGCAAGGCTATCGGCGTTGTGGTTGAAGGCTGTCCGGCGGGTTTAGAGCTTACCGAACAAGATATTCAGCCTTTTTTGGATAAGCGCCGTCCAGGGCAAAGTAAAATCACCACTCGTCGCGATGAAAAAGATCAGGTTAAAATTTTATCGGGGACCGTTAATGGAATAACGACAGGTACTCCAATAAGTTTGATGATTGAAAATCAGGATCAAAAATCCAAAGATTATTCAGAAATGGCTAAAATTTATCGTCCTAGTCATGCTGATTTTACTTACCAAGAAAAATACGGAGTCCGTGATGTTGCGGGTGGCGGAAGAAGTTCAGCCAGAATTACCGCAGGTCATGTTGCTGCTGGCGCTATTGCCCAGAAAATCTTAACTAAAGCATTAGGTGCGGATATTGTCGGTTACGTTAAGTCAGTGAATGACTTGGTTTTAAATATAGACTCATCACAAATAGATCTCGCTAACATAGAACAAACGGCGGTGCGTTGCCCTGATTTAGATCTTGCTGCACAAATGATAGAGCGTATTGAAAAAGCCCGAAAGTCTGGTGACTCTTTAGGTGGCGTGGTTGAGTGTCGTATTAATTCAGTCCCCGTTGGCTTAGGCGAGCCGGTGTTCGATAAGCTTGAAGCTGATTTAGCCAAGGCCATGATGGCGATTAATGCTAGCAAAGGCTTTGAGATTGGTTCTGGCTTTGCCGGAACACTCGAAACAGGAACCAATCACAACGATGTCTTTATAAATCAAGATGGCAAAGTAAAAACAAAAACCAACAATTCCGGCGGCGTATTAGGCGGAATTTCTAACGGCATGCCCATTGTATTTCGAGTAGCCTTTAAGCCAACGCCTACCATTATTAAAGAACAAGCCACAGTGAACACCCAAGGAGAAGAAACCGTATTTCATGGAAGAGGCCGACATGATCCTTGCGTCTTGCCAAGAGCGGTGCCGATTGTTGAAGCTATGGCAGCATTAGTTTTATGTGATCACTTTTTAAGGTTTAGGACTTATAAAGGATTGTTTGATATTAAGTAACGTCATTCCCGTGAAAGCGGGAATCATATTGGAGTTAACCGAGTTTCACTATCGATAATGCCCTGTTGTTGATGACTAATGCTTTTTTTATTCAGAAAAATTTAAAGAGTAATTGGGTGAAATTTATTTTTTTAATAAAATATTAAATTCATCAGAGAAATTAGAAGAAACAATATTTTGAGCGATAGAAACCTTTTCACGTGCACTCTCAATGTCAAACATAGGCTTACCCTCTAGCACTGCAAGTGCTTCGTTATGAAGAGCATATGATAAATGCGCAGCTAATCTTACAGCATCATCATGAGTAGAAGTGCCACTTCCTAATATATGTGAGAGTAACTCTCTAATCTCAAAAATTGCAGCCGACATGAGTTGAAGTTGGCACTTATTTAGATCACTCATTACTCTATACCCTTAGCTTTTTTTGCCTCTGCATTAGTTTTAATCCCTTGCGATAATGCGTATTGCTTTATATAGCTCATAGAGGTTAAGAAATAGACGATGGATAAAACCACAATGCTAACTGACCAAAAGAGTTTATCGGGTTCGATAATGTAGTAAAAGGCGTAGAAGAAGGGCAGTAGGATAATAAACCCCGTCCAGCCATAGGTGTAGGTTTTGCCTTTAAACATTCCTGGTAGCGCTATGGTTAAGGGTAACCACCAGAGTATTAATGAAATTGCTTTGAAAGCCATATGTTGGTGGTTAAGCCAAATAAAGATGGGTAAGGCTATAACGATTGCAACGTATGAAGCTACGGCAATTAGACGAGCTCTTAGCGCTTTTTTAAGATGAATATTCATATGGGTCACTTCTAAGATTTTAGCTTGAGAGCTAATTCAGCAAGTCGCTTGCCTTGTGCGATGCACAGCTTCTTTTCGTCATCACTAATTGCATTTTTACTATCGCCGCCTGCTACATGAGATGCTCCATAAGGGGTGCCGCCCGTTGTAGTGCTCAGCAGTTCAGTTTCTGAATAAGGAATGCCTGAAATCACCATGCCATGATGTAATAAAGGAATCATCATGGTCATTAAAGTGGTTTCTTGACCACCATGTAATGAGCCTGTAGAGGTAAAGACCGATGCTGGCTTGCCGATTAAGGCCCCAGAAAGCCATTGGGCAGACGTTTGATCGAGAAAGTATTTAAGTGGTGCCGCCATATTGCCAAAGCGAGTAGGGCTACCTAGCACTAAACCGTCGCAATTTTGTAATTCTTCGATAGAGATATAGGGATCGCCATCTTGTGGGATATCGTCAGACGTAGCTTCATGATTAGCGCTAATTTCTGGAACAGTGCGCAATAAAGCTTCGCAGCCTTCAACTTTTTCGATTCCACGGGCAATTAACCGTGCCATTTGCCGGGTATTGCCATGACGTGAATAGTATAAAACTAAAATTTTGTTCAAGTGAGGTTCCTATAATTTATTTTAAAAGCTCAAGAACATTTTCTGGTGGACGGCCAACAGCAGCTTTATCTTTGGTGAAAACGATAGGGCGCTCAATCACTTTTGGATATTCCACCATCAAGGCAATTTGCTGCTCTTTTGTTAGCGATTCGTTATTTAATCCCGCTTCTTTATATTCTGCTTCTTTTTTACGCATAATATCGCGCGGCTCTACACCTAATAATTTTATAATAGTTTTAATTTTATTTTTGCTCGGAGTATCTTTTAAGTACTCTATAACCGTCGGCTCAATACCATTTTCTTGTAACAGTGCCAATGTTTGACGTGACTTCGAGCAGCGAGGATTATGTAAGATATTGAATTCACTCATGACTTTTTAGCTTGTCCTATGATTTAATAGTTAAAAATCTTATGGGGCTATTTTAGGCGCAAATGAACATGGAAAAAAGGTGGCAATGGCTAAAAGCTTTCACAAAGTTCGTATTTAGCCAATTTAATCTGAAAAAAGGCACAGCAATGGCATCTGAGCTAACATTAAATAACATGTTGGCGCTAGTACCCTTAATGACCGTGGCGGTTAGTTTGATGGCGGTTTTTCCTGCTTTTGAAGGATTAAACAGTCAAGTTCAAGAGTTAATCTTTAAAAACCTACTCCCTGAGAAGGGCTTGGCAGTTCAAGAGTACTTGAATGATTACGTTTCTAAGTCGAAGAATCTTTCTGCGATTGGCTTTATTTTCTTATTTATTACAGCATTATTATTAATGCGCTCGATTGATAAGTCGATTAATACCATTTGGGAAACGACCAATAAACGCCAAGGGATTCATAAGTGGTTAGCTTATTGGGCTATGTTAACTATGGCGCCAATCTTAATTGGTGCTAGCTTATTAGCTTCCTCCTCGTTCGCCGCTTTGCCTGTATTTGATAAAATTAGTGGTATATTAAGCATTGGCTTGCCTTTTATCCTTATCGTATTCGCATTTACCGCTTTATATACTATTACACCCTACAGTCGGGTTAGTTTTAAAAAAGCTTTATTGGCTTCTTCAATCACTGCCGTTTTGTTTGAAGTTGCCAAATATGGTTTTGCCATTTTCGTCACCAAGTTTTCTACATACGAAGTTATTTATGGTGCCATTACTGCCATTCCTTTATTTTTCCTCTGGGTCTTTTTATCTTGGGTGATATTACTGTTTGGTGCGGTAATTTGTTATGCCCTACATCGTTTTGATGTCAGCTATAAGCGTTCGCAAGATCCCTTTATTTCAGCTTTGCAAGTGGCGCAGTTTTTTGCCAAAGCTCAGAAAGCAGAATTTACAGTAAACCTCTCTTTGTTAAAGAAGGAGTTTCCGATGATGCACGAGCAAACTATTTTCAATGTGGTTGATAAGTTGATCGAGTTACATTTTGTCGCCAAGCTTGAAGAAGAAGCCTATTGCCTAACAGTCAATGGCGAAGATTTAACTATTGCCGATATCTATCGAAGAGGTGATTGGCGTTTACCTAACAGTCAAGAAACAGCGAATAGCGATGATGTTTTAGTTGCTAGACTTGAGTCTGCAAATTTGCATTTAGATCAAGAATTAAGCGTGCCTTTGTTGAATGGTGTGATTGATTAGAAGTGAAGAAAGTTTAATAAATGTCTTCAATTAAAATCTAGCACCATAAATACTGATTTTTGAATTGGTTTCTAATAAATGCGTTAAATGGAGCTCTCTAGTTTCATTTTGCATATTGATCTGGATTATTTTGTGACCACCAATTAAATTTTTTGCGGTAATTAAAAAAGGATTGGATTGATCAAAAGGCCTGACGAGCAATACTTCGTGTGAAATAGTTCGGTCTTGCTTGTTTTTAGTAAGGTACTCTACAAACTCAAGACTGCCATGGATATATTCTAAACCGATACTAGTTCCTCGACGGGTGCCCGTTTGTAACCAACGGGCGATAGCTAGTTGCCACTGTTTCTGCGGGTTTTTATTAATATAACGCTTGAGTATAACTAGGTTACCAATATGCAGTTCTTCAACTTGCTTACTTTTATTTTGTAAACAAATACCACCTTCACTATGGTTCACTGCGAGCCAATTAAACGGCGCTTTGTATTGTTCACCAATCACATCTTTTAATTTTGAGACTGAGTTTATTGAGTTCTCTGAAGCTGCTTCATGATTTAGAATTTGCTTGATTGCAGATAAGCCCCAAATGGTATCAACTTGAGTCATCAAAGGATATCGGCTGTGCTCTCTATCTTTGTAAGTGTCACAGTATTCGTAGATACGTTTGAGTAAAATTAAGGCATTAGAAGCTTCTATACCGTGATAAAAACCCTCGTCTGGCAACTTACCCTTAGCTTCGTATTCGGCAATTTGATTTTCAATATTTTCAAGCAATGAGTTAGTTAATAACAGCCTAATCAACTCATCATTGTCGTAGTCATTATCATCATGAGCAATGTGCGGTTTGTCGTTATCGGATAAATCAATCACAAAACAACGAGTAGGGCTGTACTTTTTTAGGTTTGCAGTTATTTCTGCTAGGTTTGAATAATAAGCCAGGTATTTAAATATTTGCCAATGTTGATTGTCTTCCACATGGTATGGATCAATTACAGACATTAAACAACTACGCGCGAAGGTTTGACGAATGGTCTGACAGGGCTCTAAAGCATCAGGTAAAACTTTAGATAAATTTTTATCAGAAAAACCAGAGCTTTCAGCATATTCATAGAGTAAATGTAATTCTCGCCAAATATAACTGGGAATTGGTTGGTACAGTTGATATTGCTCTATCAGCATAATGCCAAGATAGTGCTGGGCATAATTGATAGCTTCAGCTAGACGGCTCTTTCGCATTAAAAACTTTTGTTCAGTCAGCTCGTCGATTAAACGCTTGTAGCCAAAGGCCATTTCGGTAGAGAGTTTATGCAGTGCTTTGTATTGAGCTTTATCGACAAAAGCTTTGTGCCTGTCATGTTGTTCACGCATATGACGGCTTAAAGTCAAATAGCCCTGGCTGAGAATTTCTAAGTTTTTTTCGCGATGGGCTAATTTTTGCGGGCAACGATTTAAAGTACTAATAGTACGAGTAAGTTCATTTAAGGTTTGAGTGGTTTCAACGTAAGCGAGTTGATCAAGCCATGCCTGAATTTCTTTAGGATCAGTTTGGGTGATAAATTCTTGCCCGCTTTGAAAAGAGGGGAAGGTTAACTTCAGTGAATCCATGATCGTCCTTAATATTTACTAATATTCATTCAAGAGGAATATTGGCTCTTTGTTGTCACACAATAAACCATTATAATGCCTTATAACATTCACTTTTGCTACTATTAAAGGCTGCTTTTTTAAGCTAAACCACTGATTTTATGATTATTTATTCAAGAGTAAAAACCAAGCTGTTTTTTATCTTAACAGTTATATTTTTAGGGGCTTGTCAGCCAGCGAATCAGTTTCAGTTGCTTTCGGGAGAAGGTAAGTCACTGGATGATTATAAAGGCCAATGGCTACTGGTTAATTTTTATGCTGAGTGGTGCCCGCCATGTATAAAAGAAATACCTGAGCTTAATGCTTTGAATAAGAGTGGAGTGCAGGTTTTGGCTGTGAGTTACGATAAATTAACTAATCAAGAACTTGCAGCGCAAAAAGTAAAATACAAAATGCAATACCCTATGCTGGCCAGCGAGCCGATGCCTTATTTACCAATGGAGCGGCCAACCGGGTTGCCAGCTAATTATTTATTTACCCCGCAAGGGCAGATGATAGGGCCTTTATTAGGTACTCAAACCAAAGAGTCTTTGCTGGCAATTATTCGGAAAGTTGAGAGTTCAGTGGTGAATACCCAGAACTAATTAACATCAGCTTCTGCGATTTCTATTTTCAAGTAATTCACGTAGCTTTTGCCGTACATCTTGAAGTCGCGCTTGAATTCGGGTTTGCGCATAGGGATCTTTTGAAAAGTGTCCAAGCGCTAATTCAAAGTGCTTTTTTGCGTTTTTATATTGACCAACAAGAACCATATATTGCCCGGTAGTTTCGTGCATTTCTGGGATATGATTCGACTCTTGCTGAGATTTAGCTAAGGCAAAAAGATAATTAGGGTTGGTTTTATTTAAGTCGGCGTAGCGCAGTAATAGGCTTTCGGCTTTTTGTGGTTGCTGCATTGACATATAAGCATGAGCAGTAGCTAATACCAGTTTAGTATTACCAGGGTTTCGACGTAACTGTTGTTGTAACAATGGTAGCGCGGCTCTACTAGAGTTATTGGCTAAATGCGCTTCTGACAAACTATAAAGCACGATGTGATTATTTGGCATCTGCCGATAAAGCTTGTCGAGAATGGTAATGGCTTTTTGATTGTTGCCACGCGCTTTTAACAGTTCTGCATATTGATATTGATCTGCAATATCAGATTTGGACTTATTCGCTTTGGCACTAAGTTCGGAAAAGTAAGCTTCGTTACTTTGATTTTCCAAGCTCTTGATTCTAGCTTTTACTAATTGATAATCCACTGAACTTTGATGCTCTACATTGGGATAAAGTCTCGCGCGTCTTTCTGCATCACTCTTACGGTTTTCTGAGAGCGGGTGTGTCAATAAAATTTCAGGTGGTTTACGCACAAAACGCGATTGCCTTGAAAGTGTTTCAAAAAAGTCAGCTGCAGCTCTCACATCAAAGCCAGCACCTGACAACATGGCAATTCCGATACGGTCCGCTTCTTTTTCGTTTTCTCGGGTGTGGGTAATTATAGATTGCTGAGTCGCACCTTGGGTAGCAGCTAGAGCACCCATACCTGCTTCTGGGTTTTGAGTAGCGATTAAAATAGCGCCGATCGAAGCCAAAATAGACGGTAATGAAAGCTGACTTTGTTTTTCTAAGCGTCTAGCTAAGTGGCGTTGAGTCACGTGCGCTACTTCATGGCCTAGTACAGAAGCCAGTTCACTTTCGCTACGCGAAGCAGTTATTAAACCTGAATGAATGCCTATATAACCGCCAGGAAGGGCAAAAGCGTTGATGCTGGGTTCTTGAATGATAAAGAAGCGGAAACTTCTGCCTAAAGCGTCTGGGTTGGCCGCTACTAAGCGATAGCCAATTTGCTGAATATAGTCATTGACCAAAGGGTCTTGCATTACAAAACGGCTGCCACGAATTTGTGACATGATTTGATCGCCGATTTGCTGCTCTTTAGCGATTGATAATGTTGCCCCGGCAGCTTCGCCCAGTTTGGGTAATTGATTACCAACTTGCGCGCTCAGCCCTAAGGCAAAGCATAAGCAACTGATGGAACTAATTTTGATTAATGTTTTCAACATACTTTAAGCACAATTTTAATGGCAAGAACCGCTAATTTAGGAGCTTTTTATTTAGCACTGCAATTTATAAGATGAGACTATAACTCAATCATTACACTATATGATGGTGCTGAATCATAAAAAGTTCAAATAGTCTTTTGTATAAATAGGTAAATGTGTGAAAGTATATTGAAGTATTTGTTTAAAAATAGATTTTTTACTATTCATTCAATACTGCTATTCACTATAATCATTAACGAAAATGTAAAAACAATTATTAGTAGCACTTATGACATCAATCTTTACTCGCTGGTTTAAGCGTAATTTTTCAAGCCCCGCAACCATAGTTTTGTCTATGTTGTTATTGTTAGGTTTTGTTTTTATTTTAACGCTTGGCGAGATTTTAGCGCCCATATTATGGGCTCTTGTGATAGCTTATTTACTTGAATGGGTGGTGACCGCCATTGAAAAGCGCGGAGTGAAGCGTATCTGGGCGGTATTAGGAGTTTTCATAGGTTTTATTACCGTGACACTTCTAATCGTTTTAGGACTGGTTCCGCTTATTTGGAAACAAGGAAGCTTATTAGTCTCTGAGTTGCCAAGCATTGGCGCAAAAGCAAAACAAGCAATTTTAGAGCTTCCGCAGAAGTATCCCAATGTAGTCTCTACGGAACAGGTAAATGATATTCTTACCAATGTAGGAACTGAACTAGGTGCCATTGGGCAAGGGCTATTATCCGCTTCAGTTTCTTCTTTAGTTGGTGTTGCTAGCTTATTGATTTATATAGTATTAGTTCCTTTGTTAGTTTTCTTTTTCCTGAAAGATAGAAACCTTTTATTAGGTTGGTTTGGACAATGGTTACCAGAAGAGAGGCAACTAGCTGAATCGGTTTGGAGCGAAGTCAATCGACAAATTGGTAACTATATTCGCGGCAAAGTGATGGAGATCATCATTGTTGGAACCGTATCCTACATTACCTTCGCCATTATGGGGCTAAACTACGCCTTGTTATTGGGTGTATTAGTCGGTTTTTCAGTATTGATACCTTACGTAGGCGCGGCCCTAGTCACTATTCCGGTATTGTTGATAGGTTTTTTCCAGTGGGGTTTTAGTCAACCGTTTTATATCCTGACCATTGCCTATTTCATTATTCAGATTTTAGACGGCAATGTATTGGTTCCGTTATTGTTCTCTGAAGCCGTAAGCTTGCACCCGGTAGCCATTATCGGCGCTATTCTATTGTTCGGTGGCTTGTGGGGCTTCTGGGGCGTATTTTTCGCTATTCCATTGGCCATTTTGGTGAATGCGGTGCTGGATGCAGTAAAAGGGCATAAAGAGGGGCAGGAAGATTCTTTGGAAGATAAAGTCACTTCCTGAGTAAGCTCAGCTCAATTCCCGAGTCTTTTTTAAAAATGCTAACTCTAAAGTCATGCATTACTGTTAAGTTTGTATAGACATTTATAACTTTTCGGACATGGATGTTAAATATAGAAAGTAAACTTATAAATACAAAAGCTAAAGTTTTTATGAAGCCTTTCTTATCAAAACGGCTAATCCAATTAGTAACTAAAAACTTTTGATAATCATTCATATAAATGTGCAGTTCGCCATGATCTAGTAATGCACTTTGTATTTTTACTCTAGAAGTGTCTTTGAGTGTTATCTCAGCCATCGAATATAAAACTACATTTTTATAGTATATCCGAAGCAAAATCGGCTAATCTTGAACGCTCACCACGTTGTAAAGTAATGTGGCCGGCATGCCCCCAGTTTTTAAACCTATCTACCACGTAGGTAATACCTGAAGTGGTTTCAGTGAGGTAGGGCGTATCAATTTGTGCAACATTACCCATACACACAACTTTTGTGCCCGGTCCTGCTCGGGTAATTAAGGTTTTCATTTGCTTTGAAGTTAAATTTTGCGCTTCATCGATAATGATAATTTTATTCAAGAAGGTTCTGCCGCGCATAAAGTTTAATGAGCGAACTTTCACCCACTTGCGTAATAAGTCATGAGTTGCGGCAGCTCCCCATTCGTCATTATCCGATGGCGCTAATACCTCTAGGTTATCCATTAAGGCACCCATCCAAGGAGTCATTTTTTCTTCTTCGGTTCCTGGTAAAAAACCAATATCTTCGCCCACCGAAACTGTGACTCGAGTGACAATGATTTCTTTATAGCGTTTTAGCTCAATCGCTTGTTCTAGTGCGGCCGCTAAAGCCAATAGCGTTTTACCAGTACCGGCAGGGCCTTGCAGAGTGACAAAATCTATTTCAGGATCCATCAATAGATTTAAGGCGTAACTTTGCTCACGGTTTCTGGCGGTAATCCCCCAAACATTATGACTATCAGTGCGATAATCAGTAAGCAGCTCAATCAGTGCAGTAGGTTCACCAGCATCATCATTTTCAATAGAACGAACTATGGCTTCAAAATGATCGGCGTCATGGTAAAGACATTGATTGGTGAACCAATCTTCAACCAGTGGCCCTTTGATACGATAATAGGTATGACCATCTTCCTGCCACGAGTCCATATCGCGGCTATGGTTGTCCCAAAAATCATTGGGCAATTCGTAATAGCCAGTATGCAGCTGTTCAACATCATCAAGCACCTTGTCGTTAAAATAGTCTTCGGCATGGACACCAACGATATTCGCTTTAATTCGTAAGTTAATATCTTTAGAAACTAAAGTGACTGTTTTTTCAGGCTCTTTCTCTTGTAAGGCTAGAGCTACATTTAAAATAGTGTTGTCAGCTTTAGAGCTTGGTAATGAGTCTGGCAGGCGATCCGTATGTTCTCGAATTTGGAAGTAGATTTTTCCATGTTTAGTGATATCGCCAATTTGCGGTAAAGCACCTAGATGAATGCCATTGACCATAGGGTCTTCGCCATCTTCTGCAGAGGACATTAAATCATCTATATAACGGGAAACTTGTCTAACGTTACGAGCGGTCTCGGATAGACCTTTTTTTCCGGCGTCCAGTTCTTCAAGGACCACCATAGGAATTAAAATATCATGTTCTTCAAAACGGAAAAGAGCGGTTGGATCGTGCATTAAAACGTTGGTGTCGAGTACAAATAATCTATTACCATCGATTTTCTTTCTTACCATTCTTTATCCTCTTTATCGTTTTAGCTAATTATCTGAGTTAGGTTTTGTAAGTTAAAAAAAAGCCCGCACTTAAAGAGCGGGCTTTTCTTATAAATTTCTTACAGCTTCAAGCACCTCATCAACATGTCCTTTAACTTTTACCTTGCGCCATTCAGCCTGCAGTTTTGAAGCGCTATCAATAAGGAAAGTGCTGCGTTCAATGCCCATATATTCTTTGCCATACATTTTTTTTAATTTAATGACGTCATAAGCATTACACATTTCTTCGTCGGCATCGGAAAGTAAATCAAAAGGAAACTCTTGTTTCTTTTTGAAGTTTTCATGAACCCGAACACTGTCTCGTGAAACACCTAAAATAACCGTATTGAGCCTTTCAAATTCGCTATGCAGATCGCGGAAATTTTGCCCTTCAGTGGTGCAGCCTGGAGTGTTGTCTTTTGGGTAGAAATAGATAACAAGATTTTTGCCTTTGAAATCGCTTAGAGACAACGCTTGGTCGCCAGTAGCTGGCAGGGTAAAATTTGGGGCTTTGTTCTTAAGTTTTATAGT
Source organism: uncultured Kangiella sp. (assembly GCA_947498625.1). Taxonomy (GTDB): domain Bacteria; phylum Pseudomonadota; class Gammaproteobacteria; order Enterobacterales; family Kangiellaceae; genus Kangiella. The sequence goes on from CANMKR010000002.1 coordinate 138,896, forward strand.
TTGAGGCACTTTTTAGTTCTTTTTTAAAATTTATCGTTGCAGTTTGGTAACCGTATCTATGTTTTTGATTGCTTGCCTGTACGTTTTTTACACGATCGCTAATGAAAAACATAATTTAACTCTACGTCAGAAAAAAATAGATAGCAAGTGGTAAATTTTTAATGACTAAAACCGCCAATAGCCACTATTTAAGCTTGTTTTTAAAGGCTTGCATCGATACCATATCTGGCTTATTACCAAGTCTAAGTCTACCGAGTGCCAAAATGAAGTTAAACGGCAGTATAGTTGCGATTGTCACACCAATGAAAAGCGATCAAAGTATTGATCTTAGCGCATTGCGTAAACTATGCGATTGGCATATCGAACAAGGTACCAATGGCATAGTAGTCATGGGAACGACTGGTGAATCTGCTACTGTTTCAGAAAGTGATTATCTAGCGGCAATAGAAGTAACGGTTCAACAGGTTAATTCCAGAGTGCCTGTGATTGCAGGTAGTGGCGCGATTGGCACCGATAAAACTATTAGCTTGAGCAATAAGGCTGCGGCTTTAGGTGTCGACGCTGTGCTGGTGGTAACGCCTTATTATTGTAAACCATCCCAATCGGGTTTATATCAGCATTTTGTTGCGGTCGCCGATGCTGCCAAAGTGCCTGTGGTTTTATACAATGTACCAGGTCGAACTGCTTGTGATTTGTTGCCTGAAACTGTATCCAAGTTATCTGCGCATAAGAATATCGTGGCTATCAAAGAAGCAACCGGCGATGTTTCAAGAGTTAAGGAACTTATTACTAACTGTAAGACTCCAATCCAGTTATTAAGTGGTGACGACGCTACTGCGCGAGAGTTTATAAAAGAGGGTGGTGATGGCGTTATATCGGTGACGGCTAATGTGGCACCAGCTTTAATGAGCGAAATGTGTCAGTTAGCTTTAGATGGCAATCATAAACAAGCACAGATTGTTGATCAAAAACTTGAATTATTGCATCGAGATTTATTCTTAGAAGCAAACCCGATACCCGTTAAATGGGCGATGTATGCAATGGGACTGATAGGAGATGCTATCAAGTTACCATTGACCCCTTTAGAAAATAATTTTCAACCTGCTATTTTAAAAGCATTGGAACAAGCAAATGTTAAAACACAATAAAAAATACCTTCTGTTGTCCATGGCCATCGGAGCAAATTTAATACTATCTGGTTGTAGTTGGTTTTCCGCTAATGACGGTCGTGAAGATATTGATGAAAGCTATTTAAATAGCAAGCAAGGCAAGGATTTACAAATTCCAGCCAATGCTAATGAAATTATCCAAAACGATAGTTTTCAGATCCCTGAAGGTGCAGTAATAGTTAATCGTCAAGCCAAGGGCAGTCTACTGAGTTTAGAACCGCCACAATTACTCCTTACAGGTGGTGATGGTGTTCGCGAAGATACCGATGCGAGCTATCCAACGGTTTGGTTACGGGGGCAATCGAGTGAGTTAAAATCATTTCTCGATGGTTTTGTGGAAGCCAATAGTATTAAGATTGATACAGTCTCTAATCAGGCTTTAACGACGGGCTGGTTGTCGGATGAAGAAGAAGGGCTTGGCGAAGGTTTAGGTTCTTACAATATTGATGATCAACGCCATAAGTTTTCATTAAACCTGATTGCTGAAAATGCCAATGAATTTGCGGTTCAGGCAATACACCTTACTAGCCAGCAAGAAATTGATGGAAACTGGAAAGATATCAGCACCTCTAACCGGGTGGCAAAACAGTTTTTAAACCAGTTTATCGGTTATTATGATGGTGTTCGTGACCGTCAAGCGCGTGCTCGAATTCTAGAAGAAGGTATCATAGAAACCCGTTTGGGAACTAACCCTAATGGCGATATTGCGATTGTTTCAGATAGAGATTTTCAAGCAATTTGGCAACAAACTCCTGCCGTCTTAGAATCTTTGAATCTACCAATTATCGATAGAGATCAATCGCAAGGTTTATTCTTCTTTAAGGTCGCAGAAGATTCTGGGTTCTGGAGTTCTTTATTTGGCAAAAATACCAACTCTCGAGTAGATATGTTGCCTGGAAATTACCGTATTTTAATTGATACCTTGGCGAATGGTGGTAGCAGTATAAGCTTCCAAAATGAAGCTGGTGAAAAACTGTCACCTAACTTAGTGGGTAAAATCTATCCTGAGTTTAAAGCAGCCTTTCGTAAGAAAGAACTCTAATTAATCCTAATATATTTATCGCTAGGTTGTTACTAGTAAGAGCCTAGCGGCATTTCTCTGTATGAACAACACTGTATTTAAGGTAGCTTCTTTAGGTTCTGGCTCTAAAGGAAACGGTACTCTAGTTTCTGCAGGCGGTACAAACCTATTAATTGATTGTGGCTTTACTGTAAAAGAAACTTTAAAAAGATTTGCAACATTAGAGTTTGACCCTCAATCTTTGAATGCGATTTTAGTCACTCATGAACATCAAGATCACATTAAAGGTGCGGGAGCCTTAAGTCGCCGATTAAAAGTTCCTGTATTTACCACTCAGGGTACTTTCTTAAGTGGGAAAGTAGGAGAGTGTAATTTTCGTGCGATAAGCCCCTTTGAACACTTTTCTATTGACAAACTAATGGTAGAAGCGTTTTCAGTTCCGCATGATGCGCGAGAGCCTTGCCAATTTGTTTTGCAATATAATAACAAGCGTTTGGCAGTGGTTAGCGATTTAGGTTCTATAACTCAACCTATTATTGAGAAAATGCAGACCTGTCATGCTTTGTTGCTTGAAATGAATCATGACTATGAAATGCTCATGACAGGCGTTTATCCTATGTCTTTAAAGCGTCGAGTAGGTGGAAAGCTTGGCCATTTGAATAATCAGCAATCTATCGAGCTACTCAAACAGCTGGACTTTGATCAGTTAGAACTGATGGTTGCTACCCATTTAAGTGAGGAGAATAACTGCCCTAAAATAGTAGAGAACTTATTAGCAGCCACTTTTGAAAATAAGGCGGTTACCTACAAAGTGGCTAATCAAAAACAAGGGCTAGATTGGATAGAGTTAGCCACTTGAATTTCACGGACTAAAAAGTTTTATTTATGGTGAAATCTTAAAAGGTACTTTAAGGTGGAAGTCCGCCCCACCAAGTAAGCCACTATCTTTCACTTCAATTTTTCCTTGATGTCTATTGGCAATTCCCCAAACAATGGCTAAGCCAAGACCAGCACCGCCTGAGTCTCTGCTTCGACTGTGATCCAAGCGGGTAAAAGGTTCAAAAATACGATCACGCTTGCCAGGTGGAACTCCATTACCATCATCGGCTACACTAATCACTAGATTAGCTTGATTGCTTTGCACTGAAACTAAAACTTTTGAAAAACTAAATTTAGCGGCATTTCTAATTAAGTTTAATAAGGCTCGTTCGATAAGTTTTTGATCTAAAAAGCATTCGATGCTTGTCTGATCGCCGGTTTCTATATCGAAAATTTTTGTAGGATACAAAGGAGAGACTTTATTGATGACAGATTCTATCAGCTCAATCATATTGAAATAGTTTGGGCTTAAAGATTGTTGACCATCTTTTAATCTTGAATAATCCAGAACCTCTTTTACTAATGCGTCCAACTCTTCCAGAGATTCTTCTATATCAATTTTTAATTGTTCTGATTTTTGGGGTTGCTGTCCTGCTGTCAGTAAATCAACCGCCATGCTGATACGAGCCATGGGACTTCTAAATTCATGCGCAACGGCATGCATTAGATCTCTTTGGTTGCGTAGGTTTTTTCTATGCTCGCTTTGCAACATGGATATCTTAGAGGAGATCTCAGGAGTATTGATGGCAACATTTTCAAATACATCATCTTGTTTATCTAAATAGATACTGGAAGCAACTTGATTTATTGCTTGGTGGGCTTTTGAAAACTTAGAACGCAAATAGCTTAAGCCGGCCCATAAACAGGCGCCATTAAACAAGAGCAATAACAATAGATAGGCAAAACCATCTTTAAGCTTAACATCATCATAAGTAGCTTCATATGGGCCTAGAACTAAGTAATTTTGCTCATTTAACTTTAAAATTCCGACCGGGCCTTCCTCATACTCCATAAAAACTTGGTAACGCTCTTTGACCAATTTCTTTGAGATATCTTCTGACAACTCTAACTCTGAAGGTCGCTTTTGATTAATGCTTCGGTTTAAGTCGAAACTAGCCCGGTCTACAATAGCTTTAGAAAAACGGTACTCGTTGGATGCCATCCGCAAGTTCAGGTCAAGTAGGTCACCACGGATTTCTTGCTGACTGGTTCTATAGTCCACATTGCTAGACCAAGGGAAGTATACATAAAATAATAAAATACCAGCGATGCCATTGACTAGAGCTAGGGCAAACAAGAATATCGTAAATTGCTTTTTCATTAGGAGATACTCTTATGGCTAGCTTTTACTGAGCAAGAAGGTAGCCCTGGCCACGGATGGTTTTGATGATGTAGGGAGTTTTGGGGTCATCGCCCAATTTTTTGCGTAACCTAGAAATTCGTAAATCAATGCTTCTATCCAAGCCATCATATTCGAGGCGGAAGGTTTTTTGATGTAACTCTTCCCGACTAATGATTTTTCCTGATTGCTCTGCGAGTAACCAAAGTAAGTTGTATTCGGCGGTGGTTAGGTGGACATTTGTGCCAGAAATTTTTACAGAACGACTTTTAGGGTCAATCGCCACCAGGCCTACTTGAACTTCTGAAGATTCGACTTGATTAGAGTCGTATTGTTCTACTCGACGTAATAAAGCTCGCAAATGAGCCAGTAGAACTCTTGGTTTAGTCGGTTTAGTTAGGTAATCATCGGCTCCGGTTTCTAATCCAACCACTTCATCAATGTCATTATCCATCGCCGTGAGCATCAAAATAGGTCCCTGAAAAAACTCACGTACCTGCCGGCATACTACCAGCCCGTCAACGCCAGGTAACATTACATCTAAGATAATGGCAAGTGGAGGAGAGGTTCGGACATATTCTATCGCATCAGCGCCATTATCAATGATCTTAATTTCAAAATCATTGATCTGAAGAAAATCAGCAGTGAGCTCGGCTAATTTGTGGTCATCTTCTACTAACAATACAGTGTTGGACATATTCTTATATTTTTAAAGGTTAATGTACATTTAAAAGCTATTAAAAACAGTAGCTTGAAGCTGATGATATATTACTTGCAATTAAAGGTATAGACCTTAAAATGACTTATGTAAATTTATATAACCTTAATAGAAATACTCAATTAATTACATAATGAATAAAATATTATCTTTTAGCTTATCAGTTTTTCTGTTTTTGGCACTGCTGCCATCAACACTTCATTCGGCTGCAACTATTACCGTAGGTTCAGTGACATTGCAACTTAATGGCATTGCAATTCAAAGCGAGCTACGTAGTGATTGGTTTATTAATGCTCTTTATCTGAGTAAAAAAAGCACCGACTCCCAATCTATATTGACCGATGTTAGCCCTAAACGTATGGAAATGAAAGTTTTGGCAGATACTTTATCTGGTCGACGTTTAAAAAGGTTTTGGGTTGAGCGTATAAGAAGTAATAACCAACCGAGTGAAGTTTTAGCTTTGGCTAAGCAAGTTAGAGATTTTGCCAATGTAATGGGGCAAAACTTAGAAGCAAATGATGTGATAACGATTGATTTTGTTCCGGGACAAGCTACTCGAGTTACCATTAATGGTTCAGTGAATGCCGATTTATCTCCGGACTTATTTAATATGGTGTTAAAGAGTTGGGTAGGGGATTTACCTCCATCAAACGAATTTAAAGAAGCTATTTTAGGACAAACTAACTTTGATACACTGTTAACACGCTATCAAGCTATCCAACCATCAGAGGCTAGAGTTGCGGTATTTGATAAAAAACTGCAAGAGCAAATTGCTTTACAACAGCAAAAGGAAGAAGAGTCTCGCTTAGCAGAAGAGCGCAAAATTGCTCAAGAAAAAGCGGCTGAGGAGGCTCGTCAACGCCAGCTAGAGCTTGCAAAACAAGAAGAAAAACAGTCCCAACTTGCGGCGCAAGTTAAAGCGCAAGAAGCGGAGCAAGAAAAGCAAAGGTTAGCTGAGGAGGCTAGAGCTGCCGAAGAAGCTGCAAATAAACCGCCAGTTGTAGAAATTCCTGCAGGCCCTTCGCCCGAAGAGATAGCTGCAATCGAGTCTAGTTATACCAATGCTATTAAAAGGCATTATACTCCACAATTTGAGTATCCAATTAAAGCCTTAATGAAAAGGTATGGTAACTCTGTGTTTAATAGGCCTAAGAAAGGTAGAACCCATGGGGTTGTCGAAATCAATATAGAAGTTGATCGCGATGGTGATTTAGTCAGTGGTGGTGTTACTCGTTCTTCAGGTGAAAAGATATTAGATGAAGCCGTACAAAAAGCCTTATTCGACTCTGTACCTTTTCCTTCGATGCCAAGTGAACTCAGTGATGAAACATTTAGCACAATATTATCTATAAATATACCTGCACCAACTTTTTAACAATAATTAGATTAATATAAAGGGGCTAATTAGCCCCTTTAATTTTTAAATAGAGAAGATTCAAAATGCACATTAATCAAAACTTCGACAGTGGAAATATAATTGTCAAGTCCATTCAAAAAAATTCAGTTCAGCTAGAAATTCGCGATGATACAAATTCAGAATTTAAACAGTGGTTTCATTTTAATGCTAATGCTGAAGTAGGTAGTGACTTCAAATTTTCGATTTTAAATGCTGCAAACTGCTCCTATGAAAAGGGTTGGGAAGATTATCAAGTAGCCGCATCTTACGATGGTGACTATTGGTTTAGAATAGAAACCGCTTATGAAAATAAACAGCTGGTTTTTTCTCATAAGTTTGAAACTAATAGTGTTTATTTTGCATATTTTGCTCCTTATAGCTATCAACGTCATCAAAAGTTGATTCATTCAGCGCAATGTGAAGCTAATTGCTCTCATCTAGTGTTAGGTGAAACCGTTGAAGGTCGAAATATTGACTTATTATTAATTGGCGACTCGAAAAATAAACCAATTTGGATTACTGCCCGCCAGCATCCTGGTGAAACTATGGCTGAATGGTGTGCTGAAGGCATGATTGAGCAGTTGCTTGATGAAGATAATGCGATAGCACAAAAATTATTAAAGTCTTATTGCTTTTATATTGTTCCAAATATGAACCCAGATGGTTCTGTGCATGGTAATTTGCGTTCTAATTTTGCTGGCGCAAACCTTAATCGTGAATGGCAAGAACCGTCTAAAGAAAGAAGCCCAGAAGTTTTTTATGTTCGCGCAATGATGCAAAAAACAGGTGTGGAAGCTTACTTGGATTTGCATGGAGATGAAGGCTTGCCTTATATCTTTGTGGCCGGAAGTGAGGGTAATCCCAGTTATACTGATACAATCAAACACTTAGAAGCCAGTTTCTCCGATAACTTAAAAGCTATAAACCCTGATTTTCAAACAGACTATGGCTATCCGAAAGACGAGCCAGGCCAATCCAATTTAACTATTGCCAGTAATTGGGTAGGTGAAAATTTTGACTGTTTAGCTTTAACTTTAGAAATGCCCTTTAAAGATAATGCTAATTTGCCGAACAAAGAAACAGGTTGGTCTCCATCTCGAAGTTATATACTGGGAGGCTCATTGTTAACGGCACTTTATCAAACGTTAAACTAAAGAATTTATTATGAAGAAAATTTTAGTATTAGGTGCTGGCTTTGTTGCAGAACCATTGGTTGAATTTTTAAAGCGACGTACTGAAAATGATATTACCATAGCGAGCTATTTATTGTCTGAGGCAGAAGAATTAGCCAAAAATTTTGATTCTGTAAAATACCTTCAACTTGATGTGTCAAATCAAGCATTAGTTCAAGACGCTCTAGTTGGTTTTGATTTAGTTGTGAGTTTGGTGCCAGCACCATTTCATCCAACTATTGCAAAGGCTGCTATTCAGGCTAAAGTTAATATGATTACTGCTAGTTATGAATCTGAAGAGATGAAGAGCCTTGCCAAGGATATTAAAGAAGCCGGTATAACTGTATTGAATGAAATAGGCTTAGATCCCGGTATCGATCACTTATCCGCAATGAAAATCATCGACCAGGCCCACGACAAGGGTGAAAAAGTCTCTAGCTTTGTTTCCTGGTGTGGTGGTCTTCCAGCGCCTGACTCAAATAATAATCCATTAGGCTATAAGTTTTCTTGGGCGCCTCGCGGTGTTCTTATGGCTTTGTTAAATGAAGCTAAATATTTAAACAATAACAACCCAATTACTATTTCTTCAGACCAGCTGATGAGCTGGACCAAACCTTTAAGCATTACGGGTCTAGAGTTAGAAGGATATCCAAATCGTGAGTCTATAAGTTATAAAGGCGTTTATGGGATCGAAGAAGCAAAAACTATTTTAAGAGGCACTTTAAGATATCAGGGTTTTAGTGAAATTATTCAAGCAGCTCATAAGCTTGGATTACTTTCTTTAAATGCTATAGACGTGTCAGAACAGTCTTGGAGCGATTTTTTAGTAACTATCAATGAAGGCGCTTCTATCGAGAGTTTGCAAGAGTCAATTAGTCAAGACGCTTTAGCAGCACTGGAATGGCTTGATTGTTTTTCTGACAAGGCGATCACAGTCAAAGCAACGCCAATGGATGTTTTTTGCGAGCTGTTAGTTGAGAAATTGCAGTATTTAGATAATGAAAGCGATATGGTTATCTTGCAGCATAAATTTGTCATCGAAAAAGAGTCAGGTGAAGAATACTTTATTAGCTCGACCTTAAGGGCCGAGGGTGATGCTTCAGGCTACTCAGCGATGTCAAAAACGGTAGCTTATCCGGCAGCTATCGCAAGTCAACTTATGCTAGATTGCAGCTACACTCGTAAAGGGTTGCAATTACCAGTTACAAAAGATATTTACGAGCCAATATTAGCGCAGTTATGTAAAGAGGGAATTAGGTGCGAAGAGAAAATCTTTGCGCAAAATGAAGTCAGTAATGACGTTTTTCTTTCTGAATTAATCTAATCATTTACGGCATTATTGTTAACTGCTGACGCAAGAAGTATAAAGCTTCGGGCAATAGCTCCGCCTCGTTAGTTGAAAAAAGCAAAGGTAAGTTATTGCTATTATGGTTTTGGACTTTTGACAAGTATTGCATGTTGTCGCTTAGATGACTTTGACTAAATACAAATAATGCAGGGTATGTTTTTTTGTTAATATTATAAAAAGGATCTATGGATAGTAGCTGTTCCAAAGAACTTTTATTATTCACTTCTCCATATTCATCCTGCCAATTCTTTTGTAAGGGTTTGGCTTGTGAGTATTCTACTAACTTAAAATAACCATCCATAAATAGAGCAGAAGAAAACTTAGATTTTCGATTATTGATAGCTTGCGCGATGGTAGAACTATTATAATGATCGCCTAGAACTGCCAATTGATCACTTGATGTATAATTCTTATCTAATAACCAGTTTTGCGCGGCAAGTAAATCTTCTATGGCTTTATTCTTTTTGTTATTAATTGCGGACCTGTGCCAATTTTTGCCGTAGGTGCCGCCACCGCGAATATGAGCAATAGCAATGGTTCCTCCTATATCTAAGAAAGCCTCCAACAAAGCTGAGTGATGATAATCATCATCTAATCCAAAACCATGGTTGGTGATTAATAAAACTGGTTGATCTTTAGCGATCTTTTCCTTTGCTAATAAGCTTATCGGTATTCTGCTGGAATCTTCACTGCGATAGAAGCTTAATTGATGCGCATAGCGAGGCTTATTGCTTTCGTTAAAGCCGCCTGGCAAATCGTTATTATTAAAAATAGTGATTAAATTATTATCTTTAATTTCTAGAGGGCTAGCAGTTTGATTAAAGCTTTCAAGAGTTAAAAGTTGGCTTTTATTGTTTATTTTGGATTTAGTAAAATGTATCTCGGAATAGGGTGGCGAGACGATAGGCGCTTTATTTTTGCCATATTGTTTGGATGAAAATAATTTGCTTTGCCCATTATCCCGATAGTGTAGCAGCCATTGATTGTCTAAATAGCGAGCATCAATTAATACAGCGTTAGTTTGAGCGATAACTTCTTTCCAATAACGCCTTTGTGGCTTATTTAAATCGATACTGATAATTCTATTTCGAGAGGCAGCCAAGTCAGTAAGGAAATAAAGATTACCGTCATTTGAGCCAACCAGTTCGAGTTCGGCTTTTGATGAAAAAAGGATCTCTGAGGTTTCAGCAAATTTATCAAGTCCATTGATAACCCATGCTTTTTTCTCTCTGGTATTTGTGTTTTTGGCTGAAATAAAGATTTTCGTATCATTAAAAATTAAATGGGCTTCTAGCTTGCTCCACTCAGTTATTTGCTCATCTTCTTTAGGTTGATCTGCCAGATTAAATAAAGTTTCTTGTTGGTGTCCAAACACATCAGTTATAGACACATTATTGTTACTAACGAAAATAAATTGATTATCATTGACCCAAGATAATTGGGTTTTATGGGTGGTAACAGGCAGCGACAATGATAAAAAACTATTTGTAAAAGTATCGAATAGTCGCCACTTAAAGTTGCTCACTTGTTTTTCAAGAATGCCAACAAATCTGCCAGAGTGTGATAGCGACATAGAGATAATTTTTTTATCTTGCGGAATGTCTAAATCGGTATTGGTTAACTCATGAGTGACTTTATTATATAAACTGAATTGCCAGTTATTTTTATTGTTTGCTCTATCTAGGCGGATTAAGTAATAGAAATAGTGTCGCATATCAACAAATGGGAAGCTAACATGTTTTTTTGCTGCTAGTTTGGTTTTTAGTTGTTGGAATTCTTTACTATCAAAATATTCTTGGCTTTTATTTTCTTGGATTTCCAACCATTCTTGGGTTGCTTCAGAATTACTATCTTCTAACCACTGGTATTTATTTTCTAGTATTTTTCCATACAGTTGATAGCTATAGTCGATTTCAGGGTATTTGATGGATTCAGCGGTGTTAGTACTAGTGTTAGGTTCGGGTTTATCCTCTGCGCAGGCTATTAATAGAAAAACTAAGGCTGTACAAATGCTTGCAGAGAAATAGTTATTAGACACTAGCTGAGAAAATTCCAATGTTCGATTGAGCTTGCAAATAATCATACGCTACATAATGTTAGAATAAAATTGTTTTATACTTTTACGAATAAGAATATACTCATAGGACTATTAATAAAGCGCCAATCCTGTAAATGAATACAGCCAATGTTCCAATTATTGATATAGATATACCTTTCCCAAAACCGCCACAGGTCCTAACACCGTTACAAAAATCTGCTTATCAGGAAAAAATAATAGCTCTGCTAAAAAAGCATAATGCGGTTTTAATTGCGCACTATTATACCGATCCTGAAATTCAAGCTTTGGCAGAAGAAACCGGCGGTTTTGTTGGTGATTCCTTGGAAATGGCAAAATTTGGAGCCAACCATTCGGCGGATACTATTATCATCGCCGGGGTGAAATTTATGGGAGAGACAGCAAAAATCTTAGGCCCGGAAAAGCGTGTTTTAATGCCTACTTTAGAGGCCACCTGCTCCTTAGATTTAGGTTGTCCAATTGAAGCATTTGATGATTTTTGTAATCAGCATCCTGATCGTACAGTTGTTGTTTACGCCAATACTTCTGCTGCCGTAAAAGCAAGGGCTGATTGGGTAGTGACTTCCAGTATTGCGGTTGATGTTATTGAGTATTTACAAGGTGAAGGTGAAAAAATCATTTGGGGACCCGATAAACATCTAGGGCGCTATATTCAAAATAAAACCGGCGCAGATATGTTATTGTGGCAGGGCGCTTGTATTGTGCATGATGAGTTTAAATTCCAAGGGTTAGAAAAAGCTAAGTCACTTTACCCGGACGCTGCGGTACTAGTCCATCCTGAATCACCGCAAAAAGTAGTTGATTTGGCCGATATAGTAGGCTCAACTTCTCAATTGATTAAAGCGGCTAAAGAATTACCACAAAAACAAATGATTGTTGCTACTGACAAAGGTATCTTTTTTAAGATGCAACAAGCTGCGCCTGATAAAGAGCTTATTATAGCTCCTACCGCAGGCGAGGGGGCAACCTGTCGAAGCTGTGCCCATTGCCCTTGGATGAAAATGAATGGGTTGCAGCTACTATCGAATGTTTTTGAAAACAATGGAAATGAAATTTTTGTAGATGAAGATTTGAGTAAAAAGGCCTTGGCGCCACTCACTCGTATGGTCAACTTTGTTAATCAATAATAACAAAGCCTTCAAAGTTGATATTAATAGATATATTTAAAATAGAAATATAACTCCATATAGCGCATAACATGAATAAAAAGTTAGACTTAAGCTTCCCAGAAGTATTAGAAGGTCAACAATTCCTTACGGAAACTGAACCTGGGCGTTTGAAATCGATTCTTGCAATCAGTGACTCTCAAACGATCAAAGCTGAAATATTAAAAACCAAAAAAATTGTCTTTGACCTGAATCGTTGTGAATTACCACTGTCTGATGCATTGACTATTATAAAAATATTACATAATAAATATTCTAATATAAGTAATATGATTAGAGATTATTCGGATGATGCAATTCTAATAAATAAAGACGTCGATATTCACCTGCATCAACTTACCAGAGAAATGACTCATGCTACTAAGCAGTGTGTAGTTAAATTAGAAAGCAATAATAAATGGGTTTTTGGATTGCCCAAAAAATTAGCTTCTGCAATAAACTTGGCCATTCATTATCTGACCTTGTTTAAACTAGAACACTATCAATTTGATAAATCTCTGCCAAGCTATTTATGGAAAGAATTATTTCAACTCTACCAGTTTGCAGAGGTTAATAAACTTACAGAAATAAGTGTAAAGGATGATCCTACTAATATTATTAGAGTATCAAAATGTATAAAGTCTTCATTTTGTAGGACAGCATTAATGGCTTCAATGGAGCCCTATACTTTAAATCGAGAAGAAAGTTGGAATACTTTTTGCTACTTAGATAATTTAGTGACAGAAATAAAACTAACAAAAGATAAAAATATCCCAAACAAAAGTAGCTCTTTTGCATTTAATTATGCAAAGGCTTATCGACCAGAACAAGTTCATGAGAATCATAAACATGATGAAAACTCACGATATTTGAATATGTTAGGTTTTACTTCGAAAATAAAGCAAGAGCTCAGTATATTCAATGCTAGTAAACCTTTAAATTATCAGTTTTTAACGCCTAACAACAAAGCTATGCATGAAAAGCTGTTGCAGATGGTTTACCGCTATTCAATGAAGTATATCGCTAGAGCAAGTGATCGTTACCCTGTGGATGTTGAGGCTAAAGCTATATGGGGTTTTGATGATATAAAAGCCTTAATTAACAGTGAGTTACAACTAGACTCTTACCCAAGCTCTGATGCTTTTGAAAGCGCTATGAAAGATTGCCGGTCTGGGCTGCCAACTGACTGGCAAGCAGTGAATCAAAGTCTAGGTGGTTCTTGTATAGAGGAGCACCAGCATAAACATCTTGTTATTAAAAATGCGACTCCGATGGTAATAGCCCTTAATTCTCCGGGTAAGCGAGGGGCGTGGCGATTTGCTATAAGTCGATGGCATAAAGCGGAGCAATCGGATAATAAGGTTGGTTTGCAATATATAAATGGGGCTATTCAGGTGGTTAAGTCTAGTAACAAGGAGCTTGGCACTTTGATAATGATTGGTCCAGATCCAAACCATCAGCATTTCTTATTTACTCGTAGAGATCAGCTAAAAGCGGTTAAAAATATGATTATTGAAGTCGAAAACACAAAGTTTTTGGTTAGCAATAAAGGTATCTTAGCTTGTGAGAATGCCGATTTAGTCAAAATTGAAATTGTTAAAAAATCTGCTAAATAGCTCTAATTAAGCCTTTACTTAATAATCGCTTTTGTTGGATAATGCCGGCGGCTCTGCTGGTCCCCCCGCAATGATAGATTGTGAATCCCGCCAGGCCCGGAAGGGAGCAACGGTAGCAGTTGATTCGTGTGCCGGGGTGTGGCTAGCAGAGTCTTTACTTAAGATTTCCTTTATTATTTGTCTCGTTTCAATAACCATCCCATCTTGATTTCTTAATAACCAAATAATTTCATATAAGCAGGACAAAGCCTTGATTAAGCTATTCCATAGCATAGTCTAATTATGGTAAAGTTTGCTCATTAAATTCCTCCTAGCGACTAAGAATAAAATATGAGCTATCAAGTGCTCGCTCGTAAATGGCGCCCTAAAAATTTCAAAGAGTTACAAGGTCAAGAACACGTAAGACGTGCCTTGATTAATGCCATTGAAACTGAGCGTTTGCACCATGCTTACTTATTTACTGGTACCCGCGGTGTCGGTAAAACTACCATCGCACGTATCCTTGCAAAGTGTCTTAACTGTGAAACTCATGGCCTAACGGCTACACCTTGTGGTGAGTGTGGTTCATGTGTGGAAATCGATGAAGGCCGCTTCGTCGACTTGATAGAGGTTGATGCAGCGTCACGAACTAAAGTCGATGATACTCGCGAGTTATTGGATAACGTCCAATATCGTCCTACCAGAGGGCGTTACAAAGTCTATTTAATCGATGAAGTTCATATGCTCTCTAATAGCTCATTTAATGCGCTATTAAAGACTTTAGAAGAGCCACCTGAGCATGTGATTTTCTTATTGGCGACAACTGATCCGCAAAAGCTTCCGGTGACAGTTTTATCCAGATGTTTACAGTTTCATTTAAAACATATGGATGAAGAGGTGATCAGTAAGCACCTGGAATATATATTATCTCAAGAAAGCATTAGCTTTGAAGCGATGGCTTTGAGTTTGATCGCACAGTCAGCAGAAGGCAGTATGCGTGATGCCTTAAGCTTATTAGATCAAGCTATAGCATTTTCTGATGGTAAAGTTAATGAATCTGACATTAGAAGTATGTTGGGTACCATTGACCACCGTTTTATGGATAAGCTCTTAAATGCGCTAGCGGAAAAAGATTCTAAACTTGCAATAGAAGCTGTAGCAGAGATCAGCAATTTCCCGGTTGATTTTGCAGATGCTTTAAAAGAATTGCTTAGCAGGCTGCATCAAATTGCTATCTTTCAAGCCACACAAGTGCTATTGGATTCTGCTGCCAGTTACATTGAAAAGTATGCAGAATTATTGTCCCCGCAAGATCTACAGTTATATTATCAGATGGGTTTGCATGCTAGAAAAGACTTGGCATGGGCAGCGACCCCCAAGCAAGGTCTTGAAATGGCTTTGTTAAGAATGCTCGCTTTTCAGATTGCTACACCCAATCAAGCTTCTACAGAAACGGTTTCTGCAAAAAAAAAATAGTTGAGAAAACCCCTTTAGCGGATAATAAAAAACTTTCCGAACTAAAAGACAATTCAATAGAAAACCTGAGCCTACAATCGACTCTAAATCAAGCCGACTCAAAACTTCAAGTGAGTCAAGATACTCTCTCAACAGATCTGCCCTCTAAAAGTCCCAAACCGGAGCAGATTGAAAGTACTGAATACGACTACTCGGATTATCATTGGGGCGATCTTGATGAAGCCGATGAAGCGGTTATAGAGGAGCCTGCTTTTGATAAGGCCCCTAAAGTAGCTGCAAATAGTCAAGCAACAACTGAACTGTTGCATGAGTCAAAAAGTAATGATGCTAATAGTTCTAAATTACCGCAACCAGAAAGCCTAGAAAAACCTCAGAAAAACTCAAAAGTTGATCCTTTAGCCAGTTTGCATGCAGCTTTGGGATTGGGTAGTAATGCCACTGACGCTGGCTCAAAAATTAAAGCTGAGCATAAGCCTGAGAAAGATTTGAGTGTTGAAAAAAATCAGGTTAGCAGTACTGCTAGCAGTGCCATTGAAAGCCTTCATGATACTCAACCCTTAGAAGCGCCTAAAGCTTTTAGCAAAAGTATTGAAGATGAACTTGAAGAAACGTCGAAGCAGCCCTTATCAATTCCTGATGGTGTAGATGAAGTCGAGGAGCTAGAAAAACGTGCAGAAAATGAGCCGCTAGATAATCGGTTTAATCAATTAAAACAAGAGTTATCAGAGACGGTAGCTTTGGAACGCGAGATAATTGTGCAATCGGAAGAGCAAGCAGCTGTTCCTGCTAACTTAAACCAGACGAGTAAAGAAAGCTATTTACTTGAAAAAGTCAGCGATGACTGGGCAAGAGTCGTGTTAAAATTAGGCTTGGTGGGTACTTTAGAGCAAATTGCACATTCCAGTCTTTTTGATTGGCAAAGTGATAATCAGGCGAGCATCCAGGTGGATCCTAAATTGGATTTAATCTGTACCGATAGTGCAAAAGCAGGTATCGAAGAGGCTCTAATTGGTTTTTATGATAAAACGATATCGATAGACTGGTCTTTTTCCGAAGCTAAGCGCGAAACTCCAGCCATGATTTTTGAGCGTTTGCTGAAAGAAAAGCATGCCAAGGCTTGTGAAACTCTGGTGCGACACCCATTTAGTCAAGAATTAATAAAACACTTTGATGCTCAACTGATAAAGCCGTCAGTGAGTTATTTAGAATAAACTATTAGAGGTATAACCATGTTTGGTAAAGGTGGATTGGGCGGTATGATGAAACAAGCCCAACAAATGCAAGAAAAAATGCAACAAGCGCAAGAAGAAATCGCTTCAATGGAAGTAGAAGCAGATGCGGGTGCAGGTATGGTAAAAGTGACCATGACCGGTCGTCATGATGTTAAAAGAATAGAAATTGATCCAAGCCTGATGCAAGACGAGAAAGAATTGTTAGAAGATTTAGTAGCGGCAGCGGTAAACGCAGCTGTTCGTAAAGTAGAACAAACTTCGCAAGAGCGTATGGCTGAAGTGACTAAAGGTATGAATTTACCACCGGGAATGAACCTACCATTTTAATTAGAATTTAGTATGCAGTCACCTTTAATAAAAAAGTTGATCGATGCCTTTTGTTGTTTGCCAGGTGTTGGTCCTAAGTCTGCTCAGCGTATGACCTATCATTTGATGGAGCGCCATATAGATGCTGCTAGCCATCTATCTGAATCTTTAGCACAGGCCGTTAAAGGGATTAAGCATTGCCAGCGTTGTAGAGATTTCACTGAAAATGATGTTTGTACCATTTGCGATTCTGCTGCCAGAGATGGGGCTTTGCTCTGTGTAGTCGAATCACCAGCTGATGTTTATGCAATAGAAGCAACAGCAGGTTACAAAGGAAAATATTTTGTATTGATGGGGCATTTATCACCATTAGATGGAATTGGGCCTGATGATATAGGTTTAGATTTATTAAAAGAATTGGTGATTAATGAATCACCAGCGGAAATTATATTAGCGACTAATTCTACGGTAGAAGGTGAGGCGACAGCTCACTTTATTTCTGAGATGTTCAATAAATCAGGAGTAACCATTTCGCGCTTAGCATCCGGTGTACCTATTGGTGGTGAGTTGGAATATCTTGATGGAGGCACATTGATGCAATCTCTTTCAGACAGGCGTATTTATCAAAGTTAATTTTCGATAACTGTTTAATGGTTTGGCTTTCACTTTTTATCCATTATACTAAAGTTAGGATTTGTGTTGTGTTTGTATGTATAAAGGGTTGAAAATTATGACTAAAATCAATAAAAATTTCTTCTTAATTTTGAGTGTTATTACTCTTGCTGCTTGCGGGGGTGGTAGTGATAGTTCAGGACCCGGACCGGGCTCAGGTTCTGGCGGGACACCAACATGGACTGCAGGAGTTTTTGATCCTTCAAGTAATTTTGAAGCTCGATGTCAAAATCCACGTTCGGATACAGACATTAATGGTGATCCTTGGCCAGATGTTCAGGGTTCAACGCTAGAAGAGAATTTTTGGTTGCGCTCTTGGAGTGATGAAACCTACCTTTGGTACGATGAAATAGTTGACCAAAACCCTGCGAATTTCAATAATCCAATTACTTATTTTGAAGAGTTAAAAACAGACGCTTTAACCAATTCTGGTAATAATAGAGATAACTTTCATTTCACACAGGATACAGATGATTATCAACAGCAAGCTAGCACAGGCTCTTCTGCTGGTTATGGTATGAGGTTTAGGTTAATAAGAACAGCACCTCCGAGACAGATATTAATTGCTTATAATGAGCCTAATTCCCCTGCGAGCGCAGCTAATATAGAGCGTGGAGCTGAAATTTTAGAAATTGATGGGGTAGACGTTGTTAATGGTTCAGATGTGAATACTCTTAATGCAGGCTTATTCCCCAATAGTGGTGAGACTCATAGGTTCGTTATTAGAGATTTGGGTGCTTCTACAACGCGTACTGTCGACTTAACTGCAACCAGTGTCACTAGTGATCCTGTGCAAAACGAAACTGTGCTTAATACTGCAACCGGTAGCGTTGGTTATATGCAGTTTAATACTTTTGGCACTCGCATAGCAGAACAAGAGTTAATTGATGCATTTGTTGATTTCTCTAATCAGGGAGTTCAAGATTTAGTAATTGATCTTCGCTATAATGGTGGAGGTTTCTTATTTATCTCTAGTCAATTAGCCTATATGGTGGCAGGACCTACGAGAACCCAAAATAGAATCTACGGAACTAATGTTTATAACGACAAGTTTAACGGTGTGGATATTTTTGGTAATACAAATAACCCAACTCCTTTTTTTAGTACTACATCTGATCAAGCCACGGCACCAGGAGGTGTTTTACCTGATTTAAATTTGAATCGAGTATTTGTTCTTTCAACAGGCTCAACCTGCTCAGCCAGTGAGGCTTTGATCAACGGTTTAAGAGGTATTGACGTTGAGGTGATTTTAGTTGGAGATACTACTTGCGGAAAGCCCTATGGTTTCTTCCCAACAGATAATTGTGGAACAACCTATTTCACTATTCAATTCAGAGAAGAAAACGATAAAGGCTTCGGCGACTACGCAGATGGGTTTATTCCGTCTGCTACGGATAATGGGCAAGACTTCGTAAAAGGTTGTACCGTACCGGATGATTTTACAAAGGCATTAGGTGATCCAACCGAAGCATTGCTAGCAGCGGCATTGAATTATCAAGCGACAGGTGCTTGCCCAACCACAACGAATAAGTTTGCTCCAGCACAACCCAATCGAGCTAATTTTAATCAAGATCCTTTAGATTTGAAAAACTCAAAATTATATAAAGAACGCACATTTATTCGCGATAATCGAATAGACATACAAATGTAATTTACCGACTACGAAAAAAGGAGCTTAGGCTCCTTTTTTTATGCTTATATTTAAAGCTATGACTTGAATCTATAACATTAACCCCCAAATAGTTTGCAGTTTTATAGTTATACTTAATTTGGGTTTAAAAATGTCTACTACAACTGAAAAACAAACACATTCCTTTCAAACAGAAGTAAAACAATTATTGCACTTGATGGTGCACTCGCTTTATTCCAATAAAGAGATATTCTTAAGAGAGCTTATTTCTAATGCAGCTGATGCAGCGGATAAACTACGTTTTAAGGCATTAAAAGATGCTGAGCTTTATCAGGGTGATTCAGAATTGAAAATTCGCATCACTAGCGATAAAGAGGCTAAAACCTTAACCATTTCTGATAATGGCATTGGTATGAATCAATCGGACGTGATTGAACATTTAGGGACCATTGCCAAGTCTGGTACAGCTGAGTTTCTTACACAATTAACAGGTGATCAAAAGAAAGACTCGCATTTGATTGGTCAATTTGGTGTAGGTTTTTATTCTGCCTTTATTGTTGCAGATAAAGTTAGCGTTATTACTCGTAAAGCTGGTGATGCCGAATCTGATGCCGTGATCTGGGAGTCAGCAGGAGATGGCGAATTTACCATTGAAGCTACAACTAAAGCTAATCGTGGTACCGACATTATTCTTTATTTGAAAGATGATGAGCATGAGTTTTTAGAAGATTTCCGCTTACGGAATATCATTGGTAAATATTCAGATCACATCTCATTGCCCGTAGAAATGCACAAGCAGTCAATGCCATCTGCGGATGACGATGTCGAAGAGAGTACCGAAGCTCCTGAGTTTGAAGCGGTGAATAAAGCGACGGCTCTATGGACCCGTGCAAAGTCAGAAATTAAAGACGAAGAGTATCAAGAATTCTACAAGCATATTTCGCACGATTTTCAAGATGCTTTAACATGGGCACACAATCAAGTTGAAGGCAAGCAAGAGTATACGAGTTTATTGTATATTCCTTCGAAAGCACCGTATGATTTATGGAACCGTGACCGTCAGCGTGGCGTAAAACTATACGTTCAGCGTGTTTTTATTATGGATGATGCTGAGCAGTTCTTGCCAATTTATATGCGCTTTGTTCGTGGTTTATTAGATTCAAACGATCTGCCATTAAACGTTTCAAGAGAAATCTTACAGGATTCTGCAACCACTCAATCTTTGCGCAGCGCAATGGTTAGTCGTGTTTTAAAAATGCTTGAACAATTGGCCAAGAAAGATGCTGATAAGTATCAAGAGTTTTGGGATGAATTTGGACAAGTGCTTAAAGAAGGTCCTGGTGAAGATTTTGCTAATAAAGAAAAAATCGCCAAATTATTCCGCTTTAGTTCATCGCATACTGACTCAAAAGTACAAAATGTCTCGCTTGATCAATATATAGAGCGTATGAAACCTGAGCAGGAAAAGATTTACTATATTGCTACTGAAAGCTTCTTAGCAGCTAAAAACAGCCCGCATTTAGAAGTATTCCGTAAAAAGGGTGTGGAAGTTTTATTAATGTCTGATCGTATCGATGAATGGACTATGTCGCATTTGCAAGAATATGCTGGCAAGCGTTTTGTATCTGTAACTCAAGGTGATTTAGACTTAGGAAATCTTGAAGATGCTGAAGATAAAAAAGCCCAAGAGAAAGCCTCGGAAGAAAATAAAGGCTTAGTTGAACGAGTCAAAACAGTATTAGCCGATAATGTTAGCGACGTTAAAATCACAATGCGATTAACTGATACGCCGGCTTGCATTGTAGCTGGAGAAGGCGATATGCCATTGCAGATGATTAAAATGATGCAGGCAGCGGGACAGCCAGTTCCTGAGACTAAGCCAGTATTTGAGCTAAACCCTGAGCATGCACTTATTCAATTAGTGGACAGTGAGCAAGATGAAGCGCAATTTGCGGAGTGGGTTGAAGTTTTATTCAATCAAGCTCAGTTGGCTGAGTCCGGTCAATTAGAAGATCCAGCAAGTTTTGCTAGTAAGCTAAATAAGCTATTGCTAAAATTGGCCCAATAATAGCGTTTGTGCATTTAAAACCGCCTGCAAGTTAAGTTCCAGGCGGTTTTTTGCTTTTAGACCGTTAACAAATCATGAGTGAAGATGTTTATATTTACGAGTAAGTTTTTTAAGGTACTTTTCGTGGTTGCTTGTTTGGCAATTTTCACGGTTTCGCTGCTACCGGGTAAGAGTCTTCCCGCTAATTTGATTTGGGATAAAGCAGGGCATTTCATAGCTTATGCTGGTTTGGCCGGCATTTGCCGTTTTGCTTCTAATAAGCGACAAAATTGGCAAATAATAATTGCAGTCATTCTTTTTTCTTTCCTAATTGAGTTATTACAGCAGCTAATACCTAACCGCTCGTTTGAATGGTATGATTTATTAGCAAATGGCTTGGGCGCATTATCTGGAGCGATAATGGCTTACTTTATTAAGCCATTGATTATCAAGAAGTAATAAGCAAACATTATCTGGGCTATTCGCATAATCTCATATTTTTTGTAATAATCGGCTAGGAACTAAATCTTAACTACAAATATAAGAAAAGGTCGATCTTTTGAATCTATTACAAGTCGCTATTTTTGATAATAAAGTGTTGCTGCAAGAGCTAGCGCAGTTGCTAAATCGCATACATGCAAGCGATAAAGATTTCTATAATGATAATTTAGAGGTTTTGAACAGTATAACGATAGGGGCACATGTTCGACATATCTTGGAGCACTATCAAATTTTCTTTAAAGCCTTAGATATGCAAGTTCCTATTAACTATGATTCAAGAGAGCGCTGCATTGGCTGTCAGACCTGCGCAATGACTGCTATAGATGTGATTCAAGAGCTAATTAAAGAATTAGAATCAATGCCGCCATTGGATGATGTCATCGCGGTGTCATTAATTACCAATCCAAGTTTAAAAGATATGGTGTCACAATCCAGTATCTTGCGTGAAATGCAGTTTTTACAAAGCCACACAGTCCATCACTTAGCCATTATCGGAATTGCACTAAGACAAAAAGGTTTCACTGTTGATGGCAATATGACGAAGGCGCCATCAACTAGGCAGTTTGAATCCAGCGCTAGTTAATTTTAAATGCTTTCTTTAAGAAGTAGAAGACTCCTATTTTCTCGTTGGTGTAGATATACCCACTGGGAGTTTTGGCCAGTTTGGTTATTCTATATCCCTATCGTTTTTTATATTTTCTGGCTTGCGTTGAGATACCGTGGAGCGACGCTATTCAGTATTGCTAATCCAAAAATGGATTTTGGCGGGATTTTTGGTGATGACAAATCGAATACTTTAGAGCCACTAGCATCTGCTTTACCTGCTTCTGTGCCTGCTTCGCATATTTTAAATGCATCAACCAATAGTGAACAATTTCTACAACTAGACTTAACTTATCCTCTGGTATTAAAACCTAATAATGGTTATCGAGGGACTAATGTTGCCATTATTCAGGATGAGGCTTCTGCCGTCAGTTATTTAAAAAAGCATTCGCAACAAACCACTTTGCTACAAGAATATATTGCTGGAGAAGAGTTTGGAGTTTTTTATATTAAACCGCCAGAACAAGAAAAAGGCTTTATTTACTCTATTGTTAACAAGAAATTCCCATCGGTTACCGGTAATGGAGTAAACACTTTAGAAACTTTGATTTTGCAAGATGCACGCGCAGTTATGATGGCGCCAACTTTTTTGCAAAGACATAGTCAGCAAATAGATAGGGTTTTAGTAAAGGGTGAGGCGTATCAATTAGTCGATGTGGGTAGCCATTGCCGCGGTGCTTTGTTTTTAGATGCCAACGAATATATTAGTGAGAAGCTATCTGACGCTATTGAACAGCTAGCGAAAGCCATTCCTGAATTTCATTTTGGCCGTTTTGATGTTCGAGTCGATACTATTGATAATTTTAAACGGGGTCAAAATATAAAAGTGCTGGAAGTGAATGGCGTTACTGCAGAGGCTGCGCATATTTATGATCCTAAGAACTCTTTATTTTACGCTTATAAAGTGATGTTTAAACAATGGGATTGGGCATTTAAAATTGGCAAAAAAAATAAAGAACGTGGCTTTAAGCCAGTTAAACTGAAGAAGATTTTACAACGATGGTTGCAAGCATAAACTTAACAAAGATGGTGAAAGTATGAGTAAAGGCGTTTCTAAAGAAATTTTAGCAAGCGTTGCTGAAATACCTTGCAAAATTAGTGCCGGCAAATATACGGTAAAACTTGCTGAAACCAAGCAAGAAATTCAGCAAATTGAAATACTACGTGAAAAAATATTCTTCAAGCATTTATCAGAAGAACAACGAAAATCTGCTGAAACAAGAGATTATTATGCGCATCATTTAATTGTTATCCATCATGGAAAAGAGGGCGATCAAGTAGTAGGTACCTTGCGTTTGATTAACAGTCAGTACTTGCCTGAAAGCGAAAAATTTTATTCCCAAGAATATTATCAATTCGATCAATTGTTAGCCAAAAACAAGCACTGCTTAGAGCTTAGTCGATTTTGTATTGAAGAAAAGTTTCGCAAGGGCTCTATACTATTATTGATTTGGAAGAGTGCCATGAACTATATCAACCATTTAAAAGTCGATATGATGTTTGGTATCTCAAGTTTTCCAGGCCAAGAAGCAGCGGTGCATGCTAATGTATTGAGTCTTTTATCTCGTGATTATTTAGCTGAAGAAGAGCTGATGCCCCAGCCTACAAAGTCAGCCTATCCTATTTCAAGTTTACTAACGGAAAATGTTGCTAAAGAAAGACAGCTACCGACTTTGGTTCGCGGTTATTTGAAAATGGGTGGGAAAATTAGTGACCATTATTATACCGACCCTATTTTTAATACCACTTTCGTTTTTTTGTATGTGGAGTTTGATACCTTCAAAAGCTATGTTCAAGAAATAGGTAAAAAATAAAGATGCAAAAAGCTTTCAATATCTTAAAAGCTTTTATAAGAGTGCTTTTTTTTCTTTTATGGACAGGACTTGCACTAATGGTTTTTGTGGTGGCAATCCCGCTTGATCAGCGCTTAACCATTGCTAGGCTTTGGCATAAGGGCTGTTTAAAGCTATTTGCAGTCAAGCTTAAAATAATTGGTGAGAAGAGCGAGCAAGCTCCTATATTATTTGTAGCCAACCATGTTTCTTATTTGGATATCATCATCCTAGGTTCTCAACTCAAAGCTTCTTTTGTCTCTAAAGCTGAAGTTCGAAAATGGCCGCTATTTGGCTGGCTTAGCACTCTACAAAATACGGTGTTTATCAACCGGCGAAGTCGCGAAATCAAGGTACAGCTGAAAGAGTTGTCTAACCGTGTTTCTAACCAAGAAAACTTAATTATATTCCCTGAAGGCACTTCTACTGATGGAAAAACTGTTAAGCCCTTTAAATCAAGCCTCTTTGCGATTTGCGACTTGCACCCTGAACTTAATATACAAGCCATTGGCTTGAAATACCTTAATAACAAAGGCGAGCCCTTAACCGACCAAGTTAGAGACCAATATGCTTTTTATGCCGACTTTCCTTTTGGTGCTCACTTTTGGGGTATGTTGCAAGGCTCAGGGGTTTGTGTAGAGGTTAGTTTTCCCCCAATTCTTAACACACAAAGTTATTCAAATCGTAAAAAAGTTGCAACAGTAAGCCAGCAGCTTATCTATGATGAGGTTTGTAGCTGAGGCTTAGCTTTTAAAACCTTAAAACGCTCGTTAATAAAAGAGCTTATGTTCAGCTGACTACTAGATTGCATCGAATCGCTTAAATTATGGGAAATAGTCATAGATTATTTGTGATTTTTACTTGAGCTAAGTGGCTATTCCAAGTATCTTAGCGCCTACTATGCTTTTTCTTATTTTTGTTCGTTAGGAGCGATAAATGCGCATTATTTTATTGGGCGCGCCAGGTGCCGGAAAGGGTACTCAAGCACAATTTTTGAAAGATAAATACGATATCCCACAAATTTCTACTGGCGATATGTTACGCGCCGCAGTTAAAGCTGGCACAGAAATGGGTTTGGCTGCAAAAAAGAAGATGGATGCAGGCGAATTAGTCTCTGACGATATTATTATTGGCATCGTTAAAGAGCGTGTGAAAGAGTCAGATTGTGATAATGGCTATTTGTTGGATGGTTTTCCAAGAACCATTCCTCAAGCCGACGCCATGCGCGAAAACTCCATTGACGTTGATTTCGTGGTTGAAATTGATGTGGATAATGCAGAAATCGTTAAAAGATTAAGTGGTCGTCGTGTTCATCCAGCTTCAGGTCGCGTCTACCACGTTACTTATAATCCGCCGAAAGAAGAAGGCAAAGATGATGTGACTGGTGAAGAACTCATTCAGCGCGATGACGACCAAGAAGCAACCATCTTGCATCGTTTAAACGTTTATCAAGAGCAAACTCGTCCTCTAGTAGATTACTACTCAAATTGGGCAGAAGAAGACGCTCAAGCTGCCCCAAAATACCTTAAAGTAGCCGGTGTTGGCTCAGTTGAAGACATTCGTGATGCTGTCTTTAATGGCTTAGAAGCTTAATTAAGGTTTAAGAGGCTTATTGCGTGAGTAAAAAGCAGGGCGTTTTACTGTGTAACTTGGGAACGCCTGATGCGCCAACCTCGCAAGCGGTTCGTAAATACCTATTTCAATTTCTACACGATAAGCGCGTCGTATCGATTCCACGAATGATCTGGTGCCCAATTTTACACGGCATCATTCTAAGAACACGCCCGCCAAAAGTCGCTAAACTATACCAATCAATTTGGACCGATAAAGGTTCACCTTTGATGGTTTATAGTCAAGCTCAGCGGATGGAACTACAAAACAAGCTCGATAATTCTGTGGAAATTTACGATTCTCAAAGTTACGTGCCGATTGAGTTAGCCATGTGTTATGGCAATCCTTCGATCCCTAAAGCATTAGAATCTTTAGAATCACAAGGCTGTGAGCGTATTATTGTATTGCCCCTATATCCGCAATATTCGTCTGCAACCAATGCGGCAATTTTCGATCAAATCAGCAAGTTCTACAAAAAGCGGTTTTTCGTTCCTGAGTTAAGCTACGTTAATGGCTATCATAAACATCCTTTATATATCAAAGGTTTGGCTGATTCTGTTAAAGCTTATTGGAAAGATAATGGGCAGGCGCAAAAGTTGCTTTTCTCCTATCATGGGGTGCCAAAACGCTTTAGCAAGAAAGGCGATCCCTACGATCAGCAGTGTCATGAAACCACTCAGCTAGTGGTCAAAGAACTGGGCTTAAATAAAGAACAGTATCAAATTGCTTTCCAGTCACGTTTCGGGCGCGAAGAGTGGATCAAGCCTTATACCGACGCGACTTTAGAAGATTGGGGCAAAAACGGCGTTTCCAGTGTTCAAGTGATTAGTCCCGCTTTTGCTTCTGATTGTCTTGAAACGCTTGAAGAGCTGGCGGTAGAGAATCGAGATATATTTATCACGGCCGGCGGTAAAGAGTATGGTTATATTCCCGCCTTAAATGACTCTCCTATTCATATCGAATTACTATTTGATCTATTACAAAATCAACTCAATTAGTGTCTAAGAAAAGTATAAAAGCGCTGTTTGCCACCGATGGTTTGCTAGCAAAAGCGTTTGATGGCTATGTCGAGCGTGATGCGCAAATAGAGATGGCCCAAGCTATTGAAGCTGCTATCGACAGTGAAACCAGTATTTGCATAGAAGCAGGGACCGGAACCGGCAAAACTTTCGCTTATCTAGTGCCTGCGATTAAAGCAGCAGATGATGCTGATAAAAAAATCATCATTTCTACAGGCACCAAAAACTTACAAGATCAGCTCTATTTTCGAGATTTACCGAGTATTTTCGATGCGTTAGGCATCCATAAAGAGCGTGCTTTATTAAAAGGACGAAATAACTACCTGTGTCGCTATCGATTGGAACAAAATCTCGACTCAGGGCGCTTCAAAAGCCGCTCTATGGCCGATACTTTAGTCAAAGTGAAACAGTGGACTAATAAAACCGTTTCTGGCGATTTAACTCAATGTCCTGATCTGAATGATAATGATCCCTTATGGGGTTACGTGACTTCTACCAATGAAAATTGTTTAGGAGCAGATTGTCCCGATTATGCCGATTGTTATTTAGTCAAAGCACGACAAAAAGCGATGGAAGCAGATTTAGTGGTGGTTAATCATCACTTATTGCTGGCTGATATGGTGTTGAAAGAAGATGGTTTTGGTGAGCTATTACCAGAAGCGGATATTGTGATTGCCGATGAGGCGCACCAAGTTGCCGCAATCGCTCATGCGTTTTATGGTCATCGATTAACTAGCCGTCAGGTCAATGAGCTTTGTCGTGATGCGGAATTAGAAGCTATGACTACAGCCAAAGATGATAGGCAGCTTTCCGTTGCTGTGAGAAGAGTTGAAGGAGCGGTAAACGAAATCCGTTTAAAACTGGGTGATTCTGGCAGGAAAATCAATTGGTTACAACTTGATGTTAAAGTTAGAAATGATCTTTTGATGGAGCTATTAAGAGAGATGAAAGCTTTAAGCAAGCGCTTAGATCTAAACGCTACTCGCAGTAAAGGTCTCGATGCCTGCCATCGTCGCTCGGTAGAAATTTTGCAAAGTTTGGTTTTGTTTGAAGATCAGGATCTGGCGAAGGACTCAGTGCGTTGGGTTGAAACTTATCGTACAGGATTTGCGGTCGTAGAGACCCCATTAGATGTGTCTGAAGCTTTTGCTCAGTCGCGCCTTGAGCATGGTGCCCAAACTTGGGTTTTTACTTCTGCAACGTTAAGCCAAGCTCGAAAATTTGATCACTTTAAATCGCAGCTGGGTTTAGACTCTGCCAATGAATTGATGCTGGATAGTCCTTTTGACTACCAAAATCAATCTCTGCTCTATGTTCCCAGAGATTTACCTGATCCTAGAAATCCTCAATATATTGAATCTTGGTTCAATAAAGTTTTCCCTTTAGTAGAGGCCAATAAAGGCGGCAGCTTTTTACTGTTTACTAGCTACTATGCACTCAATAAAGTTCGAGAGTTGATTGAATCCAAAATCGAATCGAGTAAATTAATGATACAGGGTGAAAGACCAAAGAATGAATTAATCGAAGCATTTCGCGAGCAAGGCGATGCCGTTTTGTTAGCGACTTCAAGTTTCTGGGAAGGTGTGGATGTTAAAGGTATGGCGCTGAGTTTAGTGGTGATAGATAAATTACCTTTCGCCGCGCCAGATGAGCCATTGATTGAAGCTAAAGTGCAATCAATGCGTAAACAGGGCAGAAATCCTTTTTATGATTTGCAAATTCCTGAGGCGATTACCGCTTTAAAGCAAGGCGCAGGACGTTTAATTCGAGATCAAAAAGATCAAGGCGTTTTGGTATTATGTGATCCAAGATTGGTCGCAAACAACTATGGTAAAGAGTTTTTAAGCAGTTTGCCGGAGTTACCTAGAACTAGAAGTCAAAAGCTTGTGATAGAATTTTTGGAAAATTTAAATCAGTAAACCTATGCAAAAGATACTAATAATAGACACCTCCACTGAAGCTTGTTCCGTTGCCTTAGAAGTTGAAGGTAATTTATATGAAGACTATCAAGTAGCACCGCGTCAACATGGTGACTTGGTGTTACCAATGGTGGATTCAGTGTTACAACAAGCCAATCTTAAGTTATCAGAACTTGATTGTATTGGTTATGGTCAAGGACCAGGTGCTTTCACCGGTTTACGAATTTGCGTTTCAATTGTTCAGGGCTTGGCTTTTGGTGCAGAGGTTCCTGTTGTCGGTTGTTCGAGCTTACAAGCTATGGCGCAATTTGCCCATGATAATCATCATCAAAAGGATGTATTGCCAGCAATCGATGCTCGCATGGGAGAAGTTTATTGGGCGCAATATCAAGCGCAAGATGGCTTAATGGTTTTACAAGGTGATGAAAAGGTTATTAGGCCAGAAGATGTCACTATTGCTAACAAGTCTCAGTCATCATATTACGCGACAGGCTCAGGCTGGGAAACTTATCAATCCGAGTTAACGGATGTTTTAGCTCTAGAAATTAAGCAAGAAGCTGCAACCAGCTTTCCTAAAGCTTCTGCTATGTTGCCTTGGGTTAAAGCTCAATTGGCCCTTGGTAAGGCGCAACCTGCTGAACTAGCTCAGCCAGTGTACTTGCGCAATAATGTCGCTAAGAAGAAGGCAGAGCAGGGTAAGCCTTAACATAAGGTAGAGTTGTTTGCATACTAGCTGTATCTTTGAGCCCTATTCAGTTTTAATTCAGCCATCTATGTTATAACTGGGTTATTCATAAGGAAATCAAATGACTATCGCTTATCGGAACAAGCATTAAAGGTGAGGTAAACACTTTGTTTTATAAATTAAATCAATGCTTTAGAAAGCCATTAATTAAACTCTCAAGCGTCATATTAGGCGTTGGTTTGTTATCAGCTTGTTCTTTAGCCCCTGAAACGGTTAATTTCGAACAACCTAACACCAGTTTTGTTAGGGTCGCTCAGTCTCCGGATTCGTTTGTTGGCAGTCAGGTACGCTGGGGCGGAATCGTTGCTCGAGTGGAAAATCTTGAGCAGGATACTTTAGTTGAAATTGTAAATTTGCCTTTAGATGCTAGAGCTCGTCCAGTTGGAGATGCTAATACTAGCGGTCGCTTTATCGCTAGAGTGCAAGGCTTCCTTGATCCATTAATTTATAAAGAAGGTAAAGAAATCACGGTGGTGGGTGTTTTGAATCAATCGATGCCAGGCAAAATTGGTCAACATCAAGTTAATTTCCCAGTGGTCGACTCTAGCGGTCATCATCTGTGGAAAGAACGTGAATCAAGAGTCTATGTTTCTAGCTTTAGTAGTTGGGACCCTTATTGGTTTGGACATGTTGGTTATCGCTGGCGTTCACCATATTATGGTTACTCGCGTTATAACTATTGTCCGATACATGGTGCTTTTCATCATCACTCAGTCAGACACAGCTATCGCTCACGGGAAAATCATTCTCACTTGAATGCCGCACCTGGGCCTACTAATCGCATTCAGCCGCTTTCTGAGCAAGGGCCGAACCGTGAGGAACTAGAAAGAGCAACCCTTCGTCAACGCGATAGACAAAACGTAGAGCCTAACAAGCCTGCGCAAGTTAGACGTCCGGTGGTACCTGAGAATCCTACTAGAATTCAACCAAGAATTCATAAAGTTAAGATCCCAAAACCGACGCCGCCAAGAAATCCTAGGCCAATGGAAAAAGTTAAATAAACAAAAGTTCAAAAAAGTCGCTAATTAGCGGCTTTTTTATTTTTCTTGTCTAGGATCATCCAATCCATAGAATTTAATATTACGCTTGATCCGTGGGCGGTCGTTGGCTTGACGCCAGCGATTAGTGTCGCGTAAGGAATAAACGCAACCACAGTATTCTTGTTGATAAAATTGTTCACGCTTGGAGATTTCAATCATACGTTGAGCACCGCCTTGTTTGCGCCAGTTGAAAGTCCAATAGTCCACTTGGTCATAAGGCGCAGCAGCTTTTAAGCCACAACCATTAATTTGATCCATATCTTTCCAGCGTGAAATCCCTAGAGTGCTAGAAATAAGATGAAAACCATTTTCTTCCGCAAAGAGGGCGGTGCGCTCGAATCGCATATCGAAGCAAGTGGTGCAACGGGCGCCACGTTCTGGCTCATTTTCTTGTCCTTTAACGCGCTCGAACCAGTTATCTTTATCGTAGTCAGCATCAATAAATTCGATGCCTAACTTATCGCAGAAACGCTTATTTTCATCTTTGCGAATTTCGTACTCTTCAATCGGATGAATATTTGGATTATAAAAGAATATGGTTTGTTCAATACCAGAATGATGAACCGCTTCCATAACTTCCGCTGCACAAGGAGCACAGCAAGAGTGCATAAGAACCTTCTCTTCACCATTGGGCGTTTCAAGAGTTGGGCGCTGGTAATTGTCTACTGAATATGGGTTCATCGTAAAGTTTGAATACTGATTAAAAACAGAGCGATCTTATAGCCTAATCAAGATTTTCGCAATTATTACTCAGTAATTGCTTGCTAGTCCCCAAGCGGATTATTAAATGCTATAATTTTCAGACATTTAGCGCCATGAACTTTATCGTGAAAACTTATAAATTCTTATTCTACATATCACAAAGCTATTCTTTTGAAATTTTAAGACCATTGCAGCGTGAAATACAAAATGCTGGTCATACGGTTAGTTGGTTTGTCGCTGGCGATAAAGTGAATAAAAAATTGTTTATCGATTCTGAAGAAGTACTAGCAAATGTTCAGGCAGCAGTTGCTTTTAATGCCGATGCGGTATTTGTTCCAGGCAACCAAGTGCCAAATTTTATTCCGGGCGTCAAAGTCGAAGTATTTCATGGTCTGGAGTGGAAGAAAAAAGGCCACTTCAAAATACGAGGCTGGTTTGATTTATATTGTACTCATGGCCCTGCAACCACAGTGCCATTTAAACAGTTGGCGCAAAAACATCAGTATTTCTCGGTAAAAGAAACCGGCTGGTCGAAACTCGATCCTTTATTCACCACTAAGCCTTTAGATTATAAAAATGACTCCGACAAAACTAGGATCTTATTTGCACCGACTTTTTCGCCATCTCTTACCGCAGCTTATGAGTTATTTTCAGAAATAAAAAACCTAAGCGACAAGGAAGAATATGAAATTTTAATTAAATTTCATCCTAAAATGGCACAGGATGCTATTGAACAATACCTTGCCGTAGAATCTAACAGTCTAAAGGTTTGTCAGGAAGAGGGTGTTAATGAGCTGTTGCAGTGGGCGGATATTATGATATCCGATACATCATCGATTATTGGTGAATTTTCCTTGTTGAATAAACCTACGATAACACTGAACAATAGCCAGCCTGGAAATTATCTAATCGATATTAAACAGCCTAATGAGTTGCAAGCTGCCTTAAAGCTGGCACTTAAACCTTCAGCTAATTTAAGAGAATCTATTGCTAAATATGCCAAGGATTTACACCCTTACAGTGATGGCCTGTCTGCCAATCGCATATTAAACGCAACGCTTGAGTTGCTAAAAAATGATAGCAAAAAAGCTAAAAAGAAGCCTTTAAATTTGTTGCGCAGTTATAAAATGCGCAAATTTTTAGGCTATTGGAAACTTTAATAAAACTAGTTTAATCTCGCAGGGATTTTGTTCTTCGGATAAAGCGACCTAGCAGTAAAATAGCTGCCATAGTTAACCCTGCGATAATACCAATCCAAAAGCCTTGTGCTTTCATGCCTTCGAATTCGGCTAAGTAATAGCCCAAAGGAAAGCCAACTAGCCAGTATGAAATTGCCATATAAAGCATAGGTATGGTGGTGTCTTTCATGCCTCTTAATGCGCCAGCGGCATTAACCTGCAAGCCATCAGAGAACTGGAAAATAGCGGCTAAGAAAATTAGCCCAGCGGCTATTTCAATAATCGCTAAATCATTGGTATAAAAGCCTACGATTTGGTATCGAAGTAGCAGCATGATAGTAACGGTAACTACCTGAAATACAAGGCTTAATCCAATACCACAATAGCCAGCTAAGCGCATTTGTCCAAAGCGCTCTTGTCCAAGCCAATAGCCAACTCTAGCAGTGACTGCAACCGATAAACCGAGCGGCACCATAAAAGCAACGCCAGCGATATTCATGGCAATTTGATGGGCGCCAGCTAGTTGTTCGCCGTAGCGGGCAATAAAGATTCCCATGCCACCAAACATAGCAATTTCCATGACCATTCCTAAAGCAATTGGGATGCCGATATGGAAATATTCTTTGGTGAGCTTTATGGTTGGCCAACTGAAGTTTTTTAGGATGTCATATTTTTTAAATGGCTTGTGAGTAAAGGTAAAAACCGCTAATGAAATGAACAAAATAGTCCATACAATGCTGGTGGCATAACCAGCGCCAACAGCGCCCATAGCTTCAACACCTAAGCCACCAAAAATAAACCAATAATTTAAAACAATATTGAAAGGGATTGCTAAAAAGGAGCAGACCATTATGGCTTTAGTTGAAAATAAACCTTCGTTGCCTGAACGTAGGGCTAAAAATAAATAGGCAGAAATGGTGCCCCAGCTTAATGCGCTTAAATAATCGCTGGTGGTCGAGACTATGGCTTCAGGGATTCCCACTAGATCCAGTAGGTAGCGTGAGAGATTTAAGGCAATAAAACTAATGATGCCAAAAATAACCGCCATGACAAAACCCAGTTGAAAAACTTTACCAATTTGCTTTTCCTGTTGCTGCCCATTGAGCTGTGCAACCATTGGATTAATGGCAATCATCATCCCCATAAACAATGAAAAAATAACCACAAATAAACTAAAGCCAGTGCCCACAGCAGCCAAGGCATTGGGTGAATAGTTACCTGCCATGATAGTGTCGCTAACTCCCAGCGCCATTTGTGCTAGTTGCGCGAGAATTGCAGGAATAGCAATTTTAATCAGCGCATGCGTTTCGCGTTTTACTTGATTGGATTGGTATCTGCTCATTAATGATTATTCTATAAATTCGATAGCCGCAGTTAAGATTAATTCACATAAAAAATCACGTGCTCTATCGCTATTGATGTTAAAGTTTCGCAGCGCAATTGTCTGGTAATTATTTAAAGCAATAACTAACTCTAAAACTTCAGGGTTAGCGGAAATATAATGACCATTGGCAAAAACCATTAAATCATTGCCTTCTTGGAAATAGGCAAGTCGACTTATTGAGTTAAGCTTAAAAGATGAGACAATAGCCAGCTCTGAAAGCTCTTGTGCTTCACACAAACTGACTTCTGCTAACAGCTCTGGGTATTTTAGTTGGGTGACTTCTTTACCTACCGCAATCTTTAACTTTTTATCAACGGTCAGCTTGTGAATTTCGTCGCGCGCCCAAGCTGAAATTTCAGCATTAATTTCACCGCTAGAACTGCTTGCTGCTAGAATGTTTTCATCACTCCATAAACGATTTAATTGCTCAGCAGATTCATCGAGTAGTTGTTGGGTTATGGCTTCTAAATTTGGCGCTCTAAAACCGACAGAATAACAAATAGAGTCGCCGATAGATTCGCCCCAATGCGGCGTATTTGGCGGTATGTAAAGCAAATCCCCAGCTTTTACGGTAATATCCAAATCTGTAGCAAACGCTTTTATTTGCGAGATTTCTGGGTGAGGTGAATGTTTAGTGATAGCTTGGTTTTTCTCTCCTACACGCCAGCGCCTTGTGCCTGAACCTTGAATTAGAAATACATCGTATTGATCTAAGTGCGGACCAACACTACCTTGATCTGACGCAAAGGAAACCATCACATCATCTAAGCGCCAACGAGGCATAAAATCACAAGCCTGGATCAGCTGATGTAAAGGCTCATGAAAATAATCCAGTGACTGAACTAATAATGTCCAGTTTTCTTCCGGCAGTGTCGCAAAAACACTTTCATCTAAAGGGCCGTGAGTTAAGCCCCATTGATTTTCAAACTGAGTTATTAATCTGGATTCGATTTCATCCTCTAAAGCAAAGCCAGCTAATTCTTCTGGAGTGATTAAATTTTGGATAAACTCATTAGCAAAAGCCCCTCGAATTAAGAGGGGCTTTTTTTGCCAATAATCTTCGAAAAAGACATCGGCGCTAA
Source organism: uncultured Kangiella sp. (assembly GCA_947498625.1). GTDB lineage: Bacteria > Pseudomonadota > Gammaproteobacteria > Enterobacterales > Kangiellaceae > Kangiella. Next base: position 173,734 of record CANMKR010000002.1, read on the forward strand.
TTGCAGAATTAAAAATATTAATCGTATGGCCTATATAGCTTTGGCTTGTGAAATCGCATTGCCAATATAAGACGCTGGTGTTAATAGTTTTAAACGTGATTTTTCAGAGTCAGGTAATTCCAAACTATCAATAAAGATAGCCATATCTGCTTGCGTTACGCGCTTGCCACGCGTTAATTCTTTTAGTTTTTCATAAGGGTTTTCGATACCGTAACGGCGCATAACCGTTTGAATCGGCTCGGCTAGCAATTCCCAGTTTGAATTTAATTCGTCAAGTAAAGACTGTTCATTCACTTCTAATTTTGAAATGCCTTTGAGCGTTGCTTGATACGCAATAGTACTATGACCAAAAGCTACGCCTAATGTGCGCTGAACTGTCGAGTCTGTTAAATCACGTTGCCATCTTGAAATAGGAAGTTTCATCGCAAAGTGATCGAATAGAGCATTAGCTATTCCTAAATTACCTTCTGAATTTTCAAAATCTATAGGGTTAACTTTGTGTGGCATGGTTGAAGAACCAATTTCACCGGCGATCGTTTTTTGCTTAAAATGTCCTAAAGCAATATAACCCCAAACATCACGATCAAAATCGATTAAAATCGTGTTGAAACGTGCGATGGCATTAAACAATTCTGCCATATAATCGTGTGGCTCAATTTGGGTCGTATAAGGATTCCAAGTTAAACCCAAAGAAGTGACGAATTGCTCAGCGAACGATTGCCAGTCAAACTCTGGATAAGCGGATAAATGCGCGTTGTAATTACCAACAGCACCATTAATTTTACCTAACATTTCTTGCGCGTTAATTTGCTGAAGTTGACGCTCTAAACGATAAACAACGTTGGCCATTTCCTTTCCCATAGTTGAAGGAGAGGCTGGCTGCCCATGAGTTCTAGCCATCATAGGAATTTCAGAATATTCAGCGGCTAAATTACGAATAGCATCGGAAACTTGAGTTTGCATTTCTGCTAATGCTTCGGTGCCTTCGCTTAACATTAAAGCGTAAGACAAATTGTTGATGTCTTCAGAAGTACAAGCGAAATGGATAAACTCATTAACGGCTTGTAATTGAGCATTAGCGGCAACTTTTTCTTTTAGGAAATACTCAACCGCCTTAACGTCATGGTTAGTAGTGCGTTCAATTTCTTTAATACGCATACCGTCATCTTCAGAAAAGTTTGCAACGATAGAATCCAAAAGTGCATTAGCTTCTGCATCAAAAGCTGGGACTTCGCTAATAGCTTCTGCCGCAGACAAAGCCTGTAACCAGCGAACTTCAACGGTAACGCGATATTTAAGTAAGCCAAATTCACTGAAAATGGAGCGGAAATCCGCTGCTTTAGAGCCATAACGGCCATCGACTGGTCCAATTGCGGTTAATGCAGACAATTGCATGGTAAAAAATCCCAAAAGTTGAGGAAAATGTAAGGGCGAGATTTTACCTTATTATCAACGGCTGATCACGTTTAAATAACCTTAGATAAACGGTTAAATGAGTTTTTCCTACAGAGGAAAGTGGTTTTTTTGTTCGGTAAGGGGCAGATTATAAAGTGTAAAGGCTAAACCGGTTTATTGGATCATGTCCTGCTTCATCTAAAGTATTTTTTTCATTTTCCTATATCGATAAAATTAAATGGGTCAGAGTTAGTATATTTAGATAGTTCAAATCTTAGGATTTCCTATAGGAAGTTAATATGAAACTCCCTATGGGGGGTAGGCAAACCATCTAATATAAAATAACTCTGACCCAATTCTTCAAATAAAAAAACCAGAACAGAAGAGCGCTGCTCTGGCTAAGTGCTGCTAATTAACGGTGTGTGATACTGATAGCGTTACCCCAGAGAAACTGCGGTAGGCTCGTATCATCACATACCAGTCCCCAGCCTGAGCTGATGGGATGTTAACAGTTTCGTTATTACCGTTTCGATAAGGACGATAGTCGTACTGCGATTGAGTCGGGGCGGAACCATATCGAACGTATATGTCAGCGTCACCACCGCCACCTTGGATTGCAAGGATTAACTCAACGGTTTCGGCTGGCAAATCTCTTAATACAAAGTTTAATTCCTCGCCAGTGGCGGCAGATAAATTGCTTATTACGTCGCCATTGTTAAGCTCTAGGGTGTCATCCCCATCAGAGCTGACTTCGATAACTTGGCTACTGACGGCTGTTGCGCCCTGATCATCTTCTATCATTAATGTCACGGTATAAGAGCCTTCGAGAGAGTAAGCATAGATAGGATTCTCTTCATTGGATTCCGCTCCGTCCCCAAAGCTCCAGAGTCGAGAAACAATGCTTCCATCTGCGTCAAAACTATCATCTGTAAATGAAACGCTAAGCCCATCTTTTGCATAGCTAAAGCCGGCAGTTGGTACTTCATTACCACCTAGTTCATAAGAAGCCGATAATGTTACCCCTGAAAAGCTTTGATAAGCTCTTATCATTAGGAACCATTCGCCGCCCTCTGGTGATGCTACGGTCACGGTTTCATTGTTGCCATTTCTGTAGGGGCGATAATCATATTGGCTAGTCGTTGGAGTCGAGCCATAGCGAACGTAGAGGTCAGCGTCGCCAGAACCACCATTTATTTTGAACTGAAGGTTTTCAGCACCTGCAGGAACGTTCATTTGATAATAGAGCTCATCATTTCTCGATGCTGATAAATTGTTTAATACAGCGCCGTTTTCTAATCCAGAACCGCCACCGTCGCCAGCAGTTACTGTTATTTCTTGATCGCTACTGTCAGTTAGACCATTACTATCAGTGACCGTAAGAGTGACACTGTAGCTACCTGCTTGGCTATAGACATGAACTGGATTGGTTTCACTAGAACTGTTGCCATCACCAAAGCTCCATTCTCTGCTCGCTATAGATGCATTGCTGGCACTGCTGGTATCCGTAAAGTTTACGCTTAGATTATTCGCCGAGTAGGTAAAACTTGCGCTCGGTATTACTGTAGCTTCGTTTACAGTGACCAATTTACTGTTGCTATCTGATTGGCCATCATTATCAGTAACCGTTAAGATCACATTGTAATTACCTGCTGCTGCGTAACTGTGAGAGGGGTTTTCTTGAGTTGATGATTGACCATCCCCAAATTCCCAGAAGTAGGAGTCAATGCTGCCATCGTTATCAATGCTATTATTGTTGAATTGTACATCGAGTTCGTCAGTTGAGAAGGAGAAGTCTGCTATCGGTGGTTCTGGCTGCGTCACTTCCTTGATCAACTCGCCGTCTCCGCTTCCTAACAACTGTTCGACTTTAGCGCCACCAAAATAGTAATCTGATGAATAGGTATCATTCATCATATCTTTTGCCCAATTGAGTGAAAAATCTTTTAAATAAGAAACATTCTTTTGAGCCGGCGCACCACATATAAACCTGAGTATGCCGCCGGTAGAACTGCCTTCCACATCGGTATGTTTGGAATTATCGGTCAACTTAATACCAACATATAAATCACTAAGTGCACGAAGTGGCTGCAAGGCATTATTGCTGGAGTTACATGAACTGGAGTTAGCAAGAATCGATAGTACAGGCAAACCGTTGTTAATAACGGCTTGCAAGTTAGCGTTCATGCCGTTGTTCGCATCCACTGGATCGAACAGTATGACGCCTCTCAAGCCATCGAAATTACGCTCCATCAGGCGACCACCTAAGTAACTCATAAAGAGCCCGCCAGCTGAGTGACCTGCAATCACTAAGTTATCCGGTAATTGGATTCCATTTGGTGGTGTTAGTGGGTTGTCGATCAAGTCGTCAGCCACATTTCGGGCTAGACTTCGATTTCCTCGCGTGACACTGCTATTGATAGTTAACACCATCAAGCCGTTATCCATATAAAATGTGGCGAGATCGTCTAGGTTATTTTTATTTCTTTGAAAACCATGTTGTAGCAATATCCAGCCTGTGGGTGGGCTGTCCGGTATATACCAGGTTCCTTGCCGACTCCCCCCGAGGTCGACGGACTGATTGAATTTTTCCCCAGCTATAGTTATGCCTGCTAAGCAAAACTGAAATACTATTATTAATAGTAAAAATTTATTCTTGCGCATTGATTAATGCCTCCCATTATTGGTTTTATGGTGTTGGTATTCATTAATTATTGATTTATATATGGATGTTTTTTTAGCCATACGAATACTCGGCAATTAATCTACGTGATTTGCTGGTTAAATGTTTGTCCCAAAATCTCAGTTAGTAGACATGGAATTCCAGCATTCTTGATAGGTTAACGGTGTTAACAGTTGCAATTATGCATAAATACTAGGCTTAAAGTGCTAGTTGTTGACTGAAAGTACCACAACAAATCTCGCATTTTGATTAGTTCGTCACTGATATTTTCGTTGACCATAAGCGAGACACTAGTAACAATGATGAAAAATTAAAAGAATAAACAGAAAGTATAATGAACCTAATCAAAGGTACTATAAAGTACATAGGCATACTGGGGATCGCTTTATTTGCCCAAGCTTCGCACTCTGTAAATTCGTTATTAGAGCAAGCTAGAGCATTACAGAACCATGATCCTTTAAAAGCTATCCAGCTCTTGAAGACTCACGACTACAGCTTGGAGACTAGTTCCGAGCAAGTGTTTTTTGATGCGCATGTATTATTGGCGGAATTACTCCTAAAAACCGAGAAGTTTAATCAAGCTAACCAAGTGATAGAAATATTAGAGGCCCGTTACTCTGAAGAGCAAAGTTTCCAGCCTAGGCTAGCAATTTTGAAAAGCCATGTTTTAATAATTCGACAAAAAACTGAAAAGGTTATGTCATTATTAGAACCCTTTAAAGATTTATATACGAGTGAAGGGCAGTCGGAGCTTAATGCTTGGTATTTGTTCCTCGTTGGTTCATTGCAAGTGAGAGATTATAACTTTGCAGAAGCGATGAGGAATTTGACCGAAGCTCTTGATAAATCACGCCAGTATAAAATGCTTGATCTAGAATTATCCATTCAGAATGAGTTGGTACAAATTTTTTACTACACAAAAAAATACAGTAAAGCGATTGAACTTAGTGACGAGCTATTGAGTTTTTCTAAAACGATTAAGGATCAATATTTAGAAGTCGGTGTTTTGTCTGACAAGATGAATATTTACTATTTGTGGGCTGTTGAAATTTATAACAAGCTTCCTCCGGAAGTTGCTGCTCAAAATGAAGATTATCGACGTTATATGGATGAAAGTAATCGCTTGCAACAAGAGCTGATGCAGCTTTCTAAGGAAATAGGTGCTTATAGAACAATGATAAAGGGATTGATTATCAGTCTAAATAATAAGTTAACAGAGAATAAGTATCATGAAGCTATTGCTATTGGAGAGCGTGTTCTAAAAGTAGCTGACGAACAGAATCTAATGTACTCAATGGCAATAACTTCAAACAATATGGCTATAGCCTATCGAGAAATCGGAGAGTTTGATAAAAGCATTGAGAAACTAAAAGATGCAGAAAATTATTATAAAGAAATTCAAGATATTCAATCGTTGACCTGGGTGTATGAAGATTACACTCTGACATATCAAAAAGCAGGCTCCTTTGAACAAGCCTTTAGTTATCAAAAGAAATATCAAAGTGCGCTATTAGAGTTAATGAAGAAGACCAGTGAGCAATCTTTAGTGGCTTTACAGGAAGAGTATGCTGATAAGGAAAAGTCTCAGAAAATTTTGCGTTTGACACAACAGTCGGCCATCGATGCTCAACGAATACAAACGGAGAAAATGAAAATTTGGATTTTAGTGTTAGTGCTTGTTGCATTTTCCTTGATTGCGTTAGCCTTGGCTCAAAAAAGAAAGAATCTTAAAAAATTGCTCAACCAAGAAGCGGAACTTAATCAGCGTATTACGGAAGTTAATGAAGCTAAACAAAGGTTTTTTAATAACTTATCACATGAGTTTAAAACGGCTCTAACCTTATCCATAAGTCCGATTAAACAATTTTTAGCCGACAATCAAGAACAGTCAGCTGTATCGCTAGAGTCAGCTTTACATAATAATTTACATATGATGGCGTTATTAGATGAAGTTTTAGATATTAAGAAAATGGATAGCAAATCGTTACCCATGATGGTGTCTAAAATTAACTTTAAACAGGCTATAGAATCTTGTCTTAATCGTTTTCAATATCAGTTATCAGAGAAGAATATGTTTGTTGAGAAACAGGGTTTTTCTGACGATCTCAATTTGTATTTTGACCCCTCTCATCTAGAAAAAATTATCGCTAATATTCTTTCTAATGCCAGTAAGTACTGCGGTGATGATTGCAGATTGAGCTTAACCATGGTTGAGCACAGTGAACATGTTGTTTTAGACTTGATCGACGATGGACCTGGTATAGAAGCAGCAGAATTACCGCATGTGTTTACGCGGTTCTATCAAGGAAAGCTATCTGCTAGCAAACAAAAACCAGGAACTGGTATTGGCTTATCTATGGTTAAAGAGTTGATGGAAATGCATCACGGGGCAGCCGAGATCTCCAGCATCAATGGAGAGGGTTGTCAGGTTAAGTTGATCTTTAGGAAGGGGCGCGATCATTATTCACAGCAAGTGTTAGCTAAAAGCAGAGCCTTTTTAGACAATAGTGCCATGGAGATCAATAGTCAGGTTTACTCATTAGAAGACAATGGTCGCCATGAAAATGATGATATTGAAAGTGTTGAGAATACCAAATTAATTTTAGTGGTCGACGACAATGCAGAAATTCGTAACTTACTTTGTGGCATATTACAGCCAGAATACAATGTCATTGAAGCAGAAAATGGTCAGCAAGCTCTTTGCATTGCAGAATTTAAGCAGCCTGATTTAATAATTGCTGATGTGATGATGCCGGAAATGAATGGCTTTGATTTAACGGCAAACTTACGAAAGAATGAAAAGCTAGCCCATATTTCTATTATGTTACTGACGGCCTTGTCCAAGAATGAACAGCGTGTTCATGGCCTGTTAATAGGAGCAGACGATTACCTAACTAAACCTTTTGATAATGATGAGTTATTAGCGCGTGTGAGAAATCATCTTGCGCATAAAGAAAGAATTTCAACGCTACTACTAAATCAATATAAGGAGTCTCTCGATAGTAAAGAATACCTTGAAAACTTTTCTGATCAACAAACTAGACGTAGCGAACAACTTGAAAGCTTGATAACTGAAAATTTAGGAATATGTGATTTTGATATTGAGCAAATGTATTCTGCTTTAAATATGACTCGTAGCTCCCTATATCGATATACGCAAAAAGTTTATAACTGTACACCAATGAATTTATTAAAAAAACGTCGTTTAGAAGTAGCCCATCAAATGCTTATAGAAACTGCTGGTAGCATTAGTGAGATCGCGTATGCGGTTGGCTATCAAAGTTTAGCTTCCTTTAGTCGTGCCTTTAGGCAGCATTATAAATATCCGCCCACTAAAGTAAAAAAAGCAATCCCGGAGTCACAAGAGCAAACACTAACACAAGAAGCCATTTAATAACGAAACCAGGTGCAGTATAAATATGCAGGCTGTTTTTTACATAGTTATACTCAAAGAATGGCTAAAATGTCATTCCAGCGACTGGTGTAATGAGCGGATAAGGAATTAGCGCGCATCGCCCACTTTTTGCTGAAGCCTAAGCTAGCGAATTTTGCCATATCTTTACCGTAGCGCTGATTGATATTATCAAGGCTTTGCATTAATTCTGGACGACGTTTTAACGGTACAAATAAATCCGATTGATGTCCTGTGCTAGAACTAATCCCCATTAGCATTACGCCAGCTTTTTTATACTTAATGTTGGGCGAATAAATTCGCTGTAAACCTTGTTCAATGGCTTGAATAAACAAGCCTGTATCATCGGTAGCTTCTGTAAATTTTAAAGTGATTTGTGGCTGGTATTGGTAGTTTCTATCTTGATGATTTTTTTTGGCATAGAGGTATAAAGTTATCGCGCTTGCTAATGAATTTTGGTTGCGCAGTTTTTCGCAACAACGAGTAACATGGTAACTTAAAGCTTCTTTAAGATCGTAATAATTAGTAATGGCTTTGCCAAATGAGCGTGAGTTTAATATGGATTTTTTTGCCTGCGGCATGGTTTCAAAATTTAAGCAAGGCTGTCCGCGTAATTCTAAAACGGTTCGCTCCATATTGACGGAAAACATTCGTTGTAAAACTTTAAAATCAGCATTATGCAAGTCCCAAGCGGTATTGATAGCTTGCTGTCTAAGTTTTACCGATAACTTTGAACCGATCCCCCATATTTTATGTACTGGTATTTGCTTCAAAACCCATTGGCGTTGCCGAGGGCAGCATAAATCGATAACACCATGAGTCGATTTTTTATGTTTCTTTGCATAATGATTGGCGAGTTTTGCTAATGTTTTGGTTGGTGCTAAGCCAATACAGGTGGGTAGTGATAAAGTCCGTCTTAATTCTTCAGCAATATGCTGACAATGTTTGACTAAGTCTTCTTTAAAGCCCTCAAAGCACATAAAAGATTCGTCCACTGAGTAGGGTGCGACTTGGTCGCAGAACTGCCTAAGAAGCTGATTAAAACGATTAGAGATGTCGCCATATAAGCCATAGTTGGATGAGAAGGTGATGACTTTGTTTTTTTCAATAATAGGCTTTGCTTCATGATAAGGCACCGCCATTTTGATACCGAGCGCCTTGGCTTCATCAGAGAGTGATATGATGCAACCGTCGTTATTGCTCAGCACTATAACGGGTTTATGCGCTAAATCGGGCCTAAATATACGCTCACAAGAAACATAAAAGCTGTTTACATCGCAAAGAGCGTAAATTTTTTCAGGTTTATTATTCATCTTTAGTAATGTTTAAAAGTTGCGTGCTAGACCGGTAACCACGCCCCAAATGGTAAGTTGATGCTCACCATTAATTAAAATATCCGAATAAGCAGGGTTTTCAGCTTGCAAACGCAGTTTGCCTTTAGTTTTAAGGCGTTTAACCGTGAACTCATTGTCCAGCAAAGCTACTACGATATCGCCGTCTTGAGCATGTTGAGAGCGATCAATCACCAAAATGTCATCTTGGAAAATTCCTGCGTTAATCATGGAATCACCTTCAACTCGGGCAAAAAAGGTGGTGGCTGGGTTTTTAATTAAAAGATGATCGAGGCTTAATGAGTCTTCCATATGCTCATCGACTACCCCAGGAAAGCCAGCTGAGACCTTGCCTGAATAGTAGGGGACTTCAGAGTAGTCACCAGCAGGTGAAAAAATTGATACTTTGCTCATTGATTATACGAAATGCTATGATTAAATACAGAATATCACATTCGATTATCAGCCTCTCGAACTTTCTGAAAGATCCGTTTAGCGCCTTAAAAAACATACAAATGACCGGTTGCTATGCTATAATCGCAACCCGAATTTTTAAGAGATTTGGTTGCTTTTTAAGCGATCAAGGCTTAAATAAAGACACTAAGAATATAACGAGGACTTTTAGCGTGTTAGAAGCATATCGTAAGCATGTTGCAGAAAGAGCCGAGCAGGGTATTCCTGCATTGCCATTAAGTGCCGAACAGGTCAGTGGCTTAATCGAATTACTAAAAAATCCACCAGCGGGTGAAGAAGAGTTTTTGGTTGATTTATTAACCAATCGTGTTCCGCCTGGGGTTGATGAAGCTGCTTACGTAAAAGCTGGTTTCTTGTCAGCTATCGTTAAAGGCGAAGCTTCTTCACCGCTAGTTTCTAAAGAGCATGCGGTTAAATTATTAGGCACTATGTTAGGCGGTTATAACATTGTGACTTTGGTTGAGTTACTGGATGATTCTGACTTAGCTGAATTGGCTGGTGAGCAATTAAAGCACACCTTGTTGATGTTTGACGCTTTCCATGATGTGGCTGAAAAGTCTAAAAATGGTAATGCAGTAGCTGCAGCAGTGGTTCAATCATGGGCTGACGCTGAGTGGTTCAAATCTAAAGATGCTTTAGCTGACAAAATTTCATTAACAGTCTTTAAAGTTCCTGGTGAAACTAATACTGATGACTTATCGCCAGCGCAAGATGCTTGGTCTCGTCCTGATATTCCTTTGCATGCTTTGGCAATGCTTAAGAATGAGCGAGAGGGTATTAATCCTGATAAGCAAGGTGAAATTGGTCCAATTACGTTAATTGATGAACTGGAAGCGCGCGGTTATCCGTTAGTTTATGTGGGTGACGTTGTAGGTACTGGCTCATCACGTAAGTCAGCGACTAACTCGGTCTTGTGGTACATGGGCGACGATATCCCTCACGTGCCGAATAAACGTGATGGCGGTTTCTGCTTTGGTGGCAATATAGCTCCAATTTTCTTTAATACGATGGAAGATGCAGGCGCTTTACCGATTGAAATGGATGTTTCTAAAATGGATATGGGCGATCTAGTTCATGTTTATCCATACGAAGGTAAAGTTGAAAATGATGCTGGTGAAGTGATTTCGACTTTTGAGTTAAAAACTGATGTCTTATTAGACGAAGTTCAAGCTGGCGGTCGTATTCCACTTATTATTGGTCGCGGTCTTACGGCGCGCGCTCGCGAATTTTTAGGTATGCCAGCGGCAGATTTCTTCCGCAAGCCAGATGCAGTAGAAGCATCGACTAAAGGCTTTACATTGGCACAAAAAATGGTGGGTCAAGCTTGTGGTGTTGAAGGCGTGCGCGCTGGTCAATATTGTGAGCCGAAGATGACTACTGTAGGTTCGCAGGATACTACAGGACCTATGACTCGTGACGAACTTAAAGATTTAGCTTGTTTAGGCTTCTCTGCAGATTTAGTCATGCAGTCTTTCTGTCATACTGCTGCTTATCCAAAGCCAGTTGATATCGATACGCAGCATAACTTGCCAGATTTTATTATGAATCGTGGTGGCGTTTCATTACGTCCAGGCGACGGTATTATCCACTCTTGGTTAAACCGTATGTTGCTTCCAGATACAGTAGGTACTGGCGGTGATTCGCATACTCGTTTCCCATTAGGTATTTCATTCCCAGCAGGTTCTGGTTTGGTTGCTTTTGCGGCAGCAACAGGCGTTATGCCATTGGATATGCCTGAATCTGTATTGGTTAGGTTTACTGGCGAAATGCAGCCTGGTATCACTTTACGTGATTTAGTGCATGCGATTCCTTATCAAGCCATTAAAGATGGTTACTTAACTGTTGAAAAAGCGGGTAAAAAGAATATTTTCTCTGGTCGTATCCTAGAAATTGAAGGTTTAGAGAACTTAACTGCAGAGCAAGCATTTGAGCTTTCAGATGCATCTGCTGAGCGTTCTGCTGCGGGTTGTACGATTAAACTTAGTCAAGACTCAGTGTCAGAATACTTGCAATCTAATGTGGTCCTACTTAAATGGATGATCGCTAATGGCTACGGTGACGAGCGTACTATAAGTCGCCGTGTTGCTAAAATGGAAGAGTGGTTAGCTAACCCGTCATTAATGCAAGCTGATGCAGATGCTGAATATGAAGCGGTTATTGAAATCAATATGAGCGAATTAAAAGAGCCTGTATTGTGTGCGCCAAATGATCCTGATGATGCACGTTTATTATCTGAAGTTGCTGGTGATAAGATTGATGAAGTATTTATCGGTTCTTGTATGACCAATATTGGTCACTTCCGTGCGGCGTCTAAGTTACTAGAGTCAGTAGAAGCTGGTACTTTGCAAACGCGTTTATGGATTGCGCCGCCAACTAAGATGGATGAGCATCAGTTGATGGAAGAAGGGCATTACAATATCTTTGGCCGTTCTGGAGCTCGTTTAGAGATGCCGGGTTGTTCATTGTGTATGGGTAACCAAGCTCGTGTAGCCCCTAAATCAACAGTGGTTTCAACCTCTACTCGTAACTTCCCCAACCGTTTAGGCCAAGGCGCTAATGTTTATTTAGCTTCAGCTGAATTAGCTGCCATTGCTGCAGTTTTGGGCAGATTACCGTCACCTGAAGAGTACTTAGAGTATGCGACTAAGATCGATTCTATGGCTGACGAAATTTACGTTTATATGAATTTCCATCAAATGGAAGAATATAAAGAAAAAGCAAACCAAGTGACCATTCCTATTGAGAATAAAGTTACTGTTGGAGCTTAATCTCGCTTCGTGTAATACTAAGCCCACTTATTAGTGGGCTTTTTTATGGACGTATTTTATGACTTTAGTGTTTACTCCAATCTATGCAGCGATGCTGGGTATTTTAATTCTAGTCTTAGCATACCAAGTGGTCGTTATGCGCAGAAGAAAGCGCATCGGCATTGGCGATAAAGGTGATAAAGAACTGACTCAAAAAATTCGAGTGCACGCTAATGCAATTGAATATGTGCCTATTGCTTTGCTCTTGATTGCATTTGTAGAAATCAATGGAGGATCTGCTATTTGGGTAAATATCTCAGGAGCTCTCTTAGTTGTTTCGAGAATACTCCACGCTTATGGTTTAGGACAATCAATAGGTATTACTAAAGGGCGCTTTTACGGCACTCTTATTACGTGGATGGTTATCTTATCTAATGCTTTTACAATTTTAATAAATAGCCTGGTTAATTTATAAATTTATGCGGGTTTATTTATATCAACCGTTTTGATGGATTTAGGTAAAGAGTGGGTATCGTAATCTGCTAGCATTTCACTAAAGGAAATGGCTTTATTGAAATGATATCCTTGATAGTATTGGCAATCGATTGAGCGTAAGTATTCAAGTTGAGACTCTTCTTCGATGCCCTCTGCTAGAACGGTTAAACCTAAATCCTTGGCCATATTCACAATGGTTTTCACAATGGCTTGGCTGCCTTTATCTTTTTCGATGTCTTTAATAAACGAGCGATCGATCTTAAGCTTGTCTAAAGGTAACTGATTTAAATAACTTAACGACGAGTAACCTGTACCAAAATCATCAATTGAAATTTTGCAGCCCAGTTTTTTAATCTCATTTAGAGTCTTTATTGAGTCATCAATATCGCCAAAGATTACCGTTTCAGTGATTTCAAATTCTATACTCTCAGCAGTGACTTTATACTGTTTGAGTAACTTCTTAATCAAAGGGACTAACTTAGGATCTTTTATTTGCACCACAGAAAGGTTAATCCCTAGAAATACATCTTTTAATGAAGTTGTTTGCAACTTTTGAAGATCTTTAAAGGCTTGCTCGATAACCCAATAACCGATAGAAATAATGAGATTATTTTCTTCAGCGGCTGGTATAAAGTCGCTAGGATAAATGACTCCATGCTTATTATGTGTCCAACGAATAAGGACCTCAAAGCCAATAGGACTTATGCCTTCGTGAGAAAATTGCGGCTGATAAAAAAGTTCAAACTCATGGTTATTAATAGCATTTTGTAATTCATTATTAATAAGATGCTTATGAAAGACTGCAGTTTCCATGTCGCTAGTAAAACGCACAATACTATCATTCTTGCTGAGCTTAGCTTGCAACATCGCAGCTTCTGCACGAGGTATAATATTCCCAACATGTTTACCATCAAATGGATAAATAACCACACCAATACTTGCGGAAATGTAGAGCGAGCTACCATCAATATTAATCGGAGTGCCGATAACTTCTTGAACTTTATTGGCAACCTTAAAAGCGGTATCGTGGGCTTCATGCGGTTTTATGGATAGCTCATTTAGTTGAATCACGAAGGTATCAGAATTCAATCGTGCCAGCGTATCCCCGACTTTAATTAAGCCTGAAATTCTATCAGCGATTTGCTTTAGTAATTGGTCACCCAGTTTGACTCCATGCTTGTGATTAAAGGTTTTAAAGTCGTCTAGGTCGATTAATAAAATGGCTCCGCTATAACCTTGTCGAACGGCGAGGGCAAGCGATTGTTTCAAACGGTCATTGAGTAAGATTCTATTGGGTAATTGAGTTAACGGGTCATGATATGACATATGCTCAATTTGCTTTTCATACTGTTTTGATGCGGTTACATCCACTGCAACGCCAACCACAGAGTTTGAGTCGGTAGAGCTACTTACGAAAGGTACCTTGATCAGATTGAAATAGGTCTCTTCACCAGCGGCGCTGCGGGTTTTTATTTCACTTTGATAGCTTTGAGAAGCCTCATTGAGTAATGCTTGATCGCCGCCAAATAGCGCGGCAGTTATCTGATACTTTTCCAGTAAATCTTTTTTGGGGAAAGTTTCATAATTTTGCGGGTTAACACCACAAAATTCAGTGGCATATTTATTCATCAAGAAGATTTCATCTTTATCATTCGCTGCGTAAATAAAGTGAGGTATTAAGTCGATAATCTGGCGGGTTTGTTCGCTTTGTCTCTTTAGTGAGTCAGTTTGCTTTTTTACTTGTTGCCTTAATATATAAGCAATAAAAATACTGGCAAATAAAAGTCCAATAGATACAAAAATTATCGAAGTCATCCAGCTTGATAGGTTAGAGGTATGATGAACGTCTAGCCATTTTTTATGAGCCAAATAGTAAGCCGATGATTTATCGTTACGCCAATTCACAACGTAAGAATCGATGGTTTTAATTAAATCAGCGTTAGTTCCTTTGGGAACGCCAAATAAGGTTTTTTTGGGGTTGTAAATGATACTGGTTGGCGCAATGTCTAATCTTTCCAGGTAATCATGCCCAACCCAGTTACCTGCAACCACACCATCAACTTTGTTATCTTGTAATAATCTAAAGGCTATATCAAAATTAATAACTTCTTTTATGTTGCAGTTTACCCCGAAAGTTTCACAGAGCTCTACAAAAGCAAGACCGTGAATTTCATTTTTTAAAACTGCGACATCTTTATTTTCTAAGTCCATAACACTTTGAAAAGCATCTTTCCTTGAAGCATAAACTTGGCCCCAGCCAGTCATGAAATTTTCACTGCTATAGTCTATGAATTGAGTTCGCTCTTCTTTAAAAGCAACAAAGGGTATAATATCGATATTCCCAACTTTGACTCTTTCTAGCAAGCCATTCCAGGAGTCTGGAACCCATGTTATTTGCCAGTTTTCTTCTTCGGCAACAGCCTCTAAATAGTCAACCATAAATCCTTTAGGCGTTTCTCCTTCCTCTAAAATGATAATGGGCGGAGAGTTAAAAGCACCTATACGAAGTTCTTTACTGGGCTTAAATAGCTGCAAAGTCGAATTGTTAGTATATGCCAAAGGCATAAACACTAGCGAGATCAGAATTAGTAGGTTTTTCATGGTGTTGTGCAGCAATTTCATATACACAGATTACTGTGAATTTATAGCTTACACAAGCAGTTGTAGCTATAAATTAAGAGGTTTTCTAATGAAAAAAAGGGGCTCTTTTGAGCCCCTTTTTTAATTCTATCGAATGATAGTCATTTCTTTAATTAAATTATGGGCATCATCGATATGCTCCATAACCCATAGCATATAAGCACTGGACACATGTATTCCGCGCTTAAGATTTGGATCATAGTCCCAATCGCCTATAATGGACTCATAGTTACCATCAAAAACTAAACCAACGAATTCTGCTTTATCATTTAGAGTTGATGAGCCTGAATTACCGCCTGTGATATCGACAGTGGTTAAATAATTCACTTGTACGCTATTGAGTGACTTATCTAAATAGTTACCATATTTTTTCTCTTTAATAAGCTTATTTTGCGCTTCTGGAGAGTTAAATGGCTCTTCACCGGTATGTTTGGCTAATAAACCTTCTAAAGTAGTAAAGGGTACCGAATAAACACCGTCTTTAGGTGAGTAGCCTTTAACGTTACCGTAGGTGACACGCAAAGTGCTATTGGCATCAGCATAAATTGGTTTACCTAAATAATCATAGTAATCAATCATGGCCGCCATATATTTAGGGCGTAGCTGTTGGAATTGACCTGAGCGTTGCTTGCTCTTTAATTCACGTTGATAGTTTTCATCATAAGTAGCAACTGCAAGTTGAATAAAGGGATCGGTAGAATTTTTAAAATCTTCAACAGGTTTATTCATCCAGTCTAAACGGTTTTTCTCATCGGTTAACTTGGTATTAGCAAACATCTGATTAAGAGTTTTGGCAAACTTGGCCGAGTCTAATTTTTCACCAATGCCCATCGTTTTATCAAAACTTTTGACACGCTGATCCATTGGTAGGGTGGCGTATTCGGTAATGAAATACTTATAGAGTTCTTTTGCGACTTTTTCATCCCAACGACGATTGAAACGTTTTAATCCTTCTTCAAAACGCGTCATGTCACGCTCTTGGTAACCTGGCTCTCGTTCTGTATCTGGCTTTTGCTTTTCAAGTGCTAAACGGTATAAGTTGGCAGCGGTAGTACTTAAAGCATCGCGGCTCATTGCCCAAAGTTTTAAGTCGGTTTCTTGCTCTTTTTGATCTTCTAGGATTAAAGCATTTAAAGCATTTATAGAGTCACGATGCTTTTTACTCATTTTCTTATCAGTATCCAGCCAGTTAGCAAGGCTAGCTTCAAGCTTTGTTTTACGTTGTAAAAAATCGCCTTTGCCATAACTTTCAATCATGCTGCCCCAGTTTTTTTCTACATTGTTAAGACTAGCTAAAGTAGAGGCATACTTAACGCGAGCATCTGAACCTTCTGGTGCATTTTTTTCGATGATATCAATATAGTTATGAACTATTTTTCTGAAAGTAGGGTAGTACCATTCGAATTGGTCCTTTACTTCTACGCTGGTTCTATAACGGTTAGTGCTACCAGGGTAACCTGCGATCATCACAAAGTCACCATCTTGTACGCCATTCGCATTTACTTTCAAAAAGTGTTTTGGTTCATAAGGAACATTGTCATCTGAATACTCAACCGGCTTACCGTCTTTGCTGACATAGGCGCGATAGAAAGAGAAATCACCGGTATGGCGTGGCCACATCCAGTTATCAATGTCGCCACCGTACTTGCCGATAGCGCCTGCTGGAGCATAGACTAAACGAACATCTTTAATTTCCATTTGCTTGATTAGGTAATACTCAAGGCCACCATGGAATGAACTCACTCGACAACGATAACCTTCTTCTGACTCACAGTCCGCAATTAGTTGTTTTCGATTGTTCTCGATAGCTTTGTAACGGTCGATACCACTTAAATTATCTGCTAAATCCCCAATAACTTTATCGGTAACTTTACTAACTTCTTCTGTAACATAAACACGACTACCTGGAGCTGCTTTAAGTTCTTTATCTAATGAATTAGCTAAAAAGCCTTTTTCTATCAAATTATCATCAGCAGTTGAGTTGAATTGAATACTGCCATAAACACAGTGATGGTTAGTGGCAACTAAGCCTTGCGGTGATAGGAAGGCTGCTGAACAACCGCCAAGGCTGACAATAGCACCCATCGGAAACTCAGTTAATTCAGTAAGATCACTTGGGTCTAATTTTAAACCGGCTTTTTTAAGTTCTTTTTTTAAACTTGGAAGTTGGTGTGGTTGCCACATGCCTTCATCGGCAATAGCTGTTTTTGTTGCAGACAAAGCCATGCTAGTCAAAGCTGCTGTTAATATTAGTTTTTTCATACGTTATACCTAATTGGTTCCCCCAGTTTTGTAGCTTAAATGAGCTAGTAATTTGTTACCTACATCATAGACAAAGCTGCATATTTTTATAGCTTAAAATTGTAACTGTCTATTAATTATTTGTTATAAAAAGACCAGCAAGTAGCTGGTCTAAATCAATTGTTTAAAACTAGTCTATTGAATAATAGCGCTAGTTAAAATTTCATCTCAGGAATATCACCATTGATGACTAAATCTGCTTCGGTTAAAGCTTGGATTTCTTCTACACTGACACCAGGAGCTCTTTCTAATAAATGGAAAGCGCCGTCTTTAATTTCCATAAAGGCTAATTCAGTAATGACTCGCTTAATGCAGTTTGCGCCAGTTAATGGCAAAGAGCACTTTTTCAGAATTTTAGAAACGCCGTGCTTATTGGCATGAGTCATCGTTACGATAATGTTTTCAGCGCCAGCAACTAGATCCATAGCACCGCCCATCCCTTTAACCAATTTACCAGGGATCATCCAAGAAGCGATAGAGCCTTCTTGGTCAACTTCGAAAGCACCAAGTACCGTTAGGTCAACATGGCCACCACGGATCATGGCAAAGCTTTCTGCTGAAGAAAAATAAGCCGCGCCAGTTACCGCAGTTACCGTTTGCTTGCCTGCGTTAATTAAATCCGGATCAATAGTCTCTTCAGTCGGGAATTCACCCATGCCTAATAAGCCATTTTCCGATTGCAGCATCACATCCATATCTTTAGGAACGTAATTTGCAACCAGAGTAGGGATACCGATTCCAAGATTGACGTAATAACCATCTTGAATTTCTTGCGCCACTCGCATGGCGATTTGGTCACGTGTTAATGCCATTGTGCGCTCCTTATGCTTTCTCTGAAGATGGTTTAATGGTTCTTTGTTCGATGCGTTTTTCAAACTCACCTTTGATCACGCGTTGAACATAAATACCTGGTGTGTGAATATAGTTTGGATCTAACTCACCCGCCTCAACGATTTCTTCAACTTCGACAACCGTGATTTTACCAGCAGTTGCCATCATCGGATTAAAGTTCATAGCTGTTTTACGGAATATTAAGTTACCCATAGTATCGGCTTTCCAAGCCTTAACTAACGCAAAGTCAGCGGTTAATGATGGCTCTAACACATAATTACGACCGTCAATTTCACGAGTTTCTTTACCATCGGCCACTTGAGTGCCGTAACCCGTCGCAGTAAAGAAAGCTGGAATTCCAGCACCCCCGGCGCGGATTTTTTCAGCCAGTGTACCTTGCGGTGTAAGAATTACTTCCATCTCACCAGAGAGTAATAACTTTTCAAATAATTCATTCTCACCAACGTAAGAGCCTATCATAGTTGAGATTTGGCGTTTTTCTAACCACTTACCCAAACCAAAGCCATCCACACCAGCATTGTTTGAAATCGCAGTTAAGCCTGTAGAGCCAAGCTTGTTCACTTGCTCAATCAAACCCTCTGGGATACCACAAAGGCCAAAGCCCCCGACCATCACGGTCATATTGTCGGTAAAGCCCGCTAAGGCTTCTTCGTAACTCGTTACGACTTTATTAAAACCTGACATTTTCAGTCCTCGTTTAAATTTCTATATAAAATTCTTTATTTTGCTGCTCTTTTGGATAGCAAAGCTTTTGCCGCATTGGATACAGGTTTTCTACCTAGTGCATCAGATATAAAAACTCCAGCATCAACCAACTTTTCTAAATTTATTCCTGTTTCAATGCCTAAACCATTGAGCATATAAACCACATCTTCAGTGGCGACGTTTCCAGTAGCGCCTGGAGCGTAAGGGCAGCCGCCAATTCCAGCGACTGACGAATCAATGGTTGATACTCCTAATTCTAAGCAAGCATACAAGTTGGCTAATGCTTGGCCATAGGTATCATGAAAGTGGCAAGCTAAATGATTTATTGGCACGTATTTAGCCACTTCTTTAATCATCGCTTGTGCTTTGGCCGGTGTGCCTGTACCAATAGTGTCGCCTAAGGAAATTTCATAGCAGCCTAAGTCATATAAAGCTTTAGCAACTTCGGCAACTTTTTCTGCTGCTATATCACCTTCAAATGGGCAACCTAAAACACATGAAACATAACCACGTACTAAAATACCATTTTCATTTGCTGCATCCATTACAGGCTTAAAACGCTCTATCGATTCAGCGATGGAGCAGTTAATGTTTTTTTGTGAAAAGCTTTCCGAAGCAGCTGCAAAAACGGCCACTTCTTTTGCGCCTCCTGCTAGGGCTCCTTCAAAACCTTTTAGGTTGGGTGTTAGTACTGGAAACATCACACCGTCAGAGTTGAGTTTTTTCAACCTCAACATTACTTCATGATGATCGGCCATTTGCGGAACCCACTTAGGCGAAACAAAAGCGGTGGCTTCAATGTGTTTTTCGCCAGCATTTATTAAGCGCTGGATCAGTTCTAACTTTACTTCAGTTGAAACTGGTTGCTTTTCATTTTGTAAACCGTCTCTTGGCCCCATCTCTACAATTTTGACATGGGGGGACAGGATAGGTTTTTCAGAAACCATGACCATATTTTACTCCGCGTTATCTAGTGATAACAATTCAGCGCCATCTTCAACTAAATCACCAGCAGCATACATAACCTCTGAAACGGTTCCAGCACTTGGCGAATTAATTGTATGTTCCATTTTCATGGCTTCCAAAATTACCAGTGGCTGACCAGCTTCGACGGTATCGCCAGCTTCCACTAACACATCAATAATAGTGCCTGGCATTGGAGCAGTTAAACGGCCGCCAGCATCACTTGATTCATCAGCCAGACCTTTATCAACAACTTCCAACATCTGATAATTGCCATGAACAAAAACATGCAATTTGCTAGTGTCAGCAACCACTTTGGCATTAAAACGACGACCTTCAACGTCTAAACGCAATTCATCGTCAATTAATTTGGCCGATAAAACTTTTAGCTCGGTTGATGGTAATTCTAAAAGATAACAATCATTTCTAAAGTGAACAGTTACCGCTAACTCATTGGCAATGCCATCCACATAATCTCTGTAATCCAAAGTATGGTGATTGTCGGTATTTAGACGCCATCCGGTCACTTGATTCCATGGAGAGTAGGGATCATCGCTTTGTGCTGCGACTGCTTGCGCTTTTTGCTCGCGCTTTAAAAGTTGATAAATTGCAGCTGCGACTAATGTATCATTGTCTGCAGCCAAGTCATCTAAGATTAAATCGTCTTTATGACGTTCAATAAAGTTAGTATCTAAATCCAAATCTTCAAAAGCTTGATTCGATGCTAAAGCTGATAAGAATTCAGTATTAGTAGTAACGCCTACCACTTGATATTGAGCCAAAGCGCCACGTAAACGTGCTAATGCAGCGTTACGATCATGATCCCATACGATTAACTTTGCGATCATGGGGTCGTAATGCACTGACACCGTATCGCCTTGACGGACACCAGTATCAATACGCACATGCTGAGTTTCGGCAGGCGTATCTAAGTGTAATAAAGTACCGGTTGCTGGTAAAAAATCTTGGCGCGGATCTTCTGCGTAAATTCTAACTTCAAACGCATGGCCATTTATCGATAGTTCTTCTTGGCTTAAAGGTAAATTCTGGCCTGAAGCAACTTTTAGTTGCCACTCCACTAAATCTTGGCCAGTAATGTACTCAGTAACAGGATGTTCAACCTGAAGGCGAGTATTCATTTCCATAAAATAGAAAGAACCATCTTCATCATATAAAAACTCAACCGTGCCGGCGCCAACATAGCCAATGGCTTTGGCTGCGCGAATAGCCACTTGTCCCATGGTATGGCGAGTTGTTTCACTCAACCCAGGTGCTGGAGCTTCTTCAATAACTTTCTGATGGCGACGTTGTACCGAACAGTCACGTTCAAATAAATGCACTGCATTACCATGCTTGTCCGCAAAAACTTGTATTTCAACGTGACGAGGTTTTGTAATGTACTTTTCAACTAAAACTCGATCATCACCAAACGAAGCTGCAGATTCGCGTTTACAGGAAGCCAAGTTAGATTCAAACTCTTCAGATTTCCAAACGATACGCATACCTTTACCACCACCGCCGGCAGTGGCTTTGATGATAACAGGATAGCCCATTGCATCTGCTTCAGATTTTAAGAAATCTGAATCTTGATTTTCACCGTGATAACCAGGAACTAAAGGCACTTGGGCTTCATGCATAATTTCTTTTGCCGCAGATTTAGAGCCCATCGCAATAATAGCGTCTTCTGGCGGGCCAATAAATTCAATACCGTTGGTAAAACAAGCTTTAGAAAAATCTGCATTTTCTGATAAAAAACCATAACCGGGGTGAATGCCTTGAGCACCTGTTTGCTTAGCTGCTTCAATAATCAAATCACCTTTAAGGTAAGATTCACGAGCTGCAGCTGGGCCTAAATAAATGGCTTCATCAGCCATGGCAACGTGCATAGAATTTTTATCAGCTTCTGAATAAACCGCTACTGTTTTAATACCTAATTTTTGAGCGGTTTTAATCACGCGGCAAGCAATTTCACCACGGTTAGCAATTAATATTTTGGTAAACATAAATTCTATTCCTTTGACCAGTTTGCAGGTCTTTTTTCTAAGAATGCGTTTAAACCTTCTTTGCCTTGTTCGCTGGCACGAATATCAGCAATACGTTTAGCGGTTTCATCCTTCAATTCTTGATTAATAGTTTTACCTTCAACCGCGCGAATTAAATCTTTTGCAGCAACCACTGCTTGCGGACCATTAGAAAGTAGGGTGCCAATGACTTCATTAGCTTTATCTTGTAATTCATCTTCAGCAGTAATTTCATGCACTAAACCAAAATCTTTTGCTTGATTGGCTTTAAAGCGCTCAGCGGTTAGGAAATAGCGTTGTGCCTGGCGTTCACCAATCGCTTTTACCACATAAGGGCTAATAACTGCCGGGATTAAACCCAGTTTAACTTCTGATAAACAAAAGCTCGCACGCTCAGATGCGATGACGATATCGCAGCATGCTACTAAGCCAACGCCACCACCATAAGCAGCACCTTGAACCACACATACAGTTGGTTTGCTCATGCTATAAATAGTATTCATCAGTTTGGCTAAGGCCTGAGAATCTTGAAAGTTTTCTTGCCAAGAATAATCTGCCATGCGGCGCATCCAATTCAAATCAGCACCGGCGGAAAAACTTTTACCTTCAGCATTTAAAACCACTACTTCAACGTCATCATTATTTTGCATGGCTGCAAAAGCTGAAGTTAAATCAGCAATTAACTGATCATCAAAAGCGTTATGGATCTCGCCACGAGTTAAAGTAATATAGCCAACGCCACGACCTTCGGAGCCGATAGAAGATTCTTTGTTTTGGCCTTCATCAATAGAAATTTTTAAAGCTTCTTGCACTGTTATCAACTCCTACATTCTAAAGACGCCGAACTTGGTTTCTTCGGCTTCTTTGTTCATGGCTGCAGAAAGGGCTAAACCTAAAACGGTTCTAGTATCCGCAGGATCGATAATGCCATCATCCCACAAGCGGGCGCTTGAATAATAAGGGTGACCTTGCTCTTCATATTGATCTTCAATCGGCTTTTTAAAAGCTTTTTCTTCTTCGTCTGACCACATGGGTTGGTCAGTGCGCTCAAAATTATCGCGCTTGATTTGTGCTAAAACATTAGCCGCTTGTTCGCCACCCATAACTGAAATACGAGAATTCGGCCACATCCACAAAAAACGAGGAGAGTAAGCGCGACCACACATGCCATAGTTACCAGCGCCGAAACTACCGCCAACAATGACAGTAAACTTTGGAACTTTAGCACAAGCAACAGCGGTAACCATTTTGGCGCCATGCTTTGCAATGCCTTCGTTTTCATACTTACGGCCAACCATAAAGCCAGTAATGTTTTGCAAGAAAAGTAACGGAATCCCACGCTGAGAACATAGCTCGATAAAGTGGGCGCCTTTTTGTGCCGACTCCGAAAATAAAATACCGTTATTAGCCACGATACCTACAGGGTAGCCGTGGATACGAGCAAAGCCACAAATTAGCGTATTGCCGTACATGGCTTTGAATTCATCAAGCTCAGAGCCATCAACCACACGAGCAATGATTTCACGAATATCAAAAGGCTTACGTGGATCTTTGTTAACTACGCCGTATAGTTCTTCAGCAGGGTAAAGTGGCTCAACTGGTTTTTCGATAGTCACAAAAGGTTTCTTTTTGCGATTCAAATTTTTAACCACTTGGCGAGCTAATTTTAAAGCATGCTCATCATTGACAGCATAATGATCGGTGACACCCGAATTCTTACAATGAACGTCCGCACCACCTAAATCTTCGCTCGAAACTACTTCACCAGTTGCCGCTTTAACTAGCGGCGGTCCACCTAAGAAAATAGTCCCTTGTTCTTTAACAATAATGGATTCGTCCGCCATAGCAGGAACGTAAGCGCCACCTGCGGTACAAGAACCCATGACCACTGCAATTTGCGGAATGCCTTTTGCAGACATATTGGCTTGATTATAGAAAATGCGACCAAAGTGTTCTTTATCAGGGAATACTTCATCTTGCTGCGGTAAGTTAGCACCGCCTGAGTCTACTAAATAGATACAAGGCAAATTGTTTTGCTCAGCTATTTCTTGAGCGCGCAAATGTTTTTTAATGGTTTCTGGAAAGTAGGTACCACCTTTAACCGTTGCATCATTTGCAACGATCATACATTCGATACCAGAAACTCGGCCAATACCAGCAATCATTCCAGCCGCTGGGACTCGGTTGTCATACATGTCCCATGCCGCCATTTGCGAAATTTCTAAAAATGGTGAGCCTACATCGAGTAATTTACGAACACGATCGCGAGGTAATAATTTTCCTCGAGATAAATGTTTTTCTTGGTATTTGGCTCCACCACCTTGAGTGATGTATTCCATCTTGTCGCGCAGGTCATCGACTAACGCGCTCATGGCGTCAGCGTTTTCTTGAAACACTGCGCTACGAGAATTAATTGTAGATTTAATAACTGGCATGTTAGATCCTAATCTATTTAATCATTAGCAATTGCACGAGCAATTACCATTTTTTGTACTTCACTAGTGCCTTCGTAAATTTGTGCAACCCGAACGTCACGATAAATTCGTTCTACTGGATAATCTTTTAAATAGCCATAACCGCCAAGAACTTGAATGGCATCGGAGCAAACTTTTTCTGCAACTTCAGACGCAAAAAGTTTTGCCATGCAAGCTTCTTTTAAGCAAGGCAAATTGTTATCGCGTAATTGAGCTGCATCTAAC
This sequence comes from uncultured Kangiella sp., assembly GCA_947498625.1. Classification (GTDB taxonomy): domain Bacteria; phylum Pseudomonadota; class Gammaproteobacteria; order Enterobacterales; family Kangiellaceae; genus Kangiella. The sequence goes on from CANMKR010000002.1 coordinate 198,449, forward strand.
ACCATATTACGAGCCGCGTTCACTTGGGTGGCCATATCAGCTAATTTAAACTGTATCGCTTGATGTTGGAAAATGGGCTTACCAAAAGAAGTTCTATCTTTTGAATACTGGAGTGCATATTCATAAGCGGCTCTGGCCATGCCAACGGCTTGCGCGGCGATACCTATACGTCCACCCTCCAAACCAGAAAGCGCAATTTTATAGCCTTGTCCTTCTTCGCCTAATAAATTAGCGGCAGGAATGCGGCAGTTTTCCAATACGATTTGTGCTGTATCAGAAGCGTTTTGCCCCATTTTATCTTCTATGTTGGCAACAATATAACCAGGCGTGTTAGTCGGAACTATAAAGGCGCTAATGCCTTTTTTACCAGCGCTTGGATCAGTCACTGCAAACACAATGGCAACATCACCATTTTTACCAGAGGTGATAAATTGTTTAACCCCATTTAAAACGTAGTTATTGCCATTTTCGTCTTCTTCAAGCACAGCCTTAGTTTTTAAATCAGCCGCATCGGATCCTGCATGAGGCTCGGTTAAACAAAACGCTCCAAGCATTTCGCCAGAAGCCAATGGCTTCAAAAATTGTTCTTTTTGTTGGTCAGTGCCGTAATTTAATATTGGCATACAACCAACGGAATTAGTCACAGAAATCACGGTAGAGCAGGCGCCATCACCTGCGGCAATTTCTTCTAACACTAAAGCCATTGCAGTATAGCCAATCTCACAACCGCCCCAAGCTTCAGGTACTAGCATGCCATAGAAGCCAAGTTCACCTAAACCTTTCAAGGCATCAGCTGGGAAAGTTTTGTTTTTATCCCACTCTTCAGAAAAAGGAGCGATGCGCTCTTGCACATAACCCTTTGCCATATCTTGAATCATGGTTTGTTCTTCAGTGAGAATCATCTTAAATTCCTTTGAAGTTTATTAGTTAATTAAACTAACTCAATTGCCATTGCTGTGGCTTCGCCACCACCAATGCACAATGAAGCAACGCCTTTTGTTTTGCCATGAGTACGTAATGCTTCAATTAAGGTCACTACTATTCGAGTACCGGAACAGCCAATAGGATGACCCAAAGCAGTAGCACCACCATGGACATTGACTTTGGCATGGTCTAAATCTAAATCTTTCATAGCAGCCATGGTCACTACCGCAAAAGCTTCATTGATTTCAAATAAATCCACATCATCCTTTGCCCAGTTCGCAGCAGCCATGACTTTTTCGATCGCACCCACCGGAGCAATAGTAAACTCAGCTGGGATTCGAGCATTAGATTCTTGAGCAACGATTTTAGCTATTGGTTTTAAGCCACGCTTTTCAGCTTCTGATTGACGCATCATAACAACAGCGGCGGCACCGTCAGAAATAGAGCTAGCATTAGCAGCGGTTACCGTACCATCTTTTTTGAAAGCAGGGCGTAATGCTGGAATTTTATCCGGGCGAGCTTTTGGTGGCTGCTCGTCAGTATCAACAATGGTATCACCACGACGGGATTTAACCGTTACTGGAGCGATTTCGTTATTGAAGTGACCAGCTTTAATAGCTGCGTTGGCACGAGTTAATGACTCGATGGCGAAAGCATCTTGCTGTTCACGTGTAAAACTGTATTTTTCAACGGTTTGTTCAGCATAAACCCCCATAGCAGAACCTTCGTAGGCATCTTCAAGACCATCGAAAGCCATGTGATCTAATGTTTTACCATGACCAAAGCGCTGACCATAACGACCAGTTGGTAATAAATAAGGAGCTAAACTCATGCTTTCCATGCCGCCTGCAACCATAACTTCATTGGTGCCAACGGTTAAAAGATCGTGAGCTAACATGATTGATTTCATGCCAGAGCCGCAGACTTTGTTGATGGTCATGGCTGTAGAGTTGACCGTCATACCAGCGCCTAGTGCCGCTTGACGAGCTGGAGCTTGACCAACACCAGCAGGCAGTACGCAGCCCATAATGGCTTCTTGTACGTCTTCGGCTTTAATTCCAGCACGCTCAACAGCTGCTTTAATGGCGATTGAACCTAATTCGGTCGATTTAACGCTTGATAAAGAACCGCCAAAACCACCCATAGGGGTTCTAGCCATGCCAACAAAAACAATAGGATCTTGATTACTCATATTAGTACCTACAAAGTTTTAACTAAATGCGATGTTGCAAAACCATAAATAATGAACAGCGCATTACATGTGCCAAAAAATAACGACTTTTTGAAGTTGTCGTTCTTGAATAAATTAAACTGAACTATCGTTCGAACTAACCAAAAGAATGATATGAAGCCTAAGATGTAAATCCCTAATTCTGATTTTAATTCGTCTTGCAAGAAAAATGATAAATAGGCAAAGAATAAAAAAATAACAATAAGTGCAATATTCATAGCTTGCATTGCAGCCTTGTTAATAGGGTGCAGTTTCGCTAGTTGACTTTCCCATTTAAACAGTTTCCAAAACAGTAGGTGGAACACTGCAAATGCAATGTGAAAAACCCCACCTATTATTAAAAGAATTTCAAGCTTCATACAGTCAGATTATTTAGTTTCGTTAAATAACTCGCGACCAATCAACATGCGACGAATCTCAGAAGTGCCGGCGCCGATTTCGTATAACTTAGCGTCACGCAACAAGCGTCCAGTAGAGTATTCGTTGATATAGCCATTGCCACCTAAAATTTGAATCGCATCAAGCGCAAGTTTAGTAGCGTTTTCTGCAGCAAATAAAATAGCTGCGGCGGCATCTTTACGAGTGGTTTCTTTGCGATCACAAGCTTTGGCTACTGCATATACATAAGCGCGGCTAGCGTTCATGATAGTGTACATATCAGCCACCTTGCCTTGTATTAATTGGAAAGTACCAATGGCTTGACCAAATTGCTTACGCTCATGAACATAAGGCACTACGACGTCCATACAGGCGCGCATGATGCCTAATGGACCTGAAGCTAAAACTGCGCGCTCATAATCCAAACCGCTCATTAAGATTTTAACACCTTCGTTTAAAGGTCCCATCACGTTTTCAACGGGTACTTCGCAATCTTCAAATACTAGTTCACAAGTGTTAGAGCCGCGCATCCCTAGCTTGTCTAACTTTTGCGCTGTGGAGAAACCCTTCATACCTTTTTCAATGATAAAAGCTGTAATGCCACGCGAGTGGGCTTCCATATCGGTTTTAGCATAAACCACTAACACATCAGCTTCAGGACCGTTAGTGATCCACATTTTATTACCGTTTAAAATATATTTGTCGCCTTTAAGCTCAGCTTTTAGTTTCATTGAAACGACATCAGAGCCGGCTCCTGGTTCGGACATAGCCAAAGCACCGACGTGTTCACCTGAACACAGTTTAGGTAAATACTTTTTCTTTTGTTCTTCGGAAGCGTTACGACGAATTTGGTTAACACAAAGATTTGAGTGAGCGCCATAACTTAGACCAATAGAAGCGCTGGCACGGCTGATTTCTTCCATCGCCACTACATGCTCTAAATAACCCATGCCAGAACCGCCATACTCTTCTTCAACAGTAATACCTAATAAACCTAAGTCGCCAAGCTTTTTCCATAAGTGATGTGGGAAAAGGTTGTCTTCGTCTGTTTTTTCAGCAATTGGAGCAATTTCTTTTTCAGCGAAACCGCGAACCATATCGCGGATCATGTCGGCTGTTTCGCCAAGGTCAAAATTCAGAGATGGGTACATGGTTGTTCCTCAATGTTTCTTTAATATCTAAATAGTTAATTCGGTATTACAGTTAATTTGGCTATGTTTAATGCGCTTTAATTCAATATGTCTTATCTAGTCGAGCTTCGACTCAAGCATTTCCAACTCTTTCAACATAAAATTAATATCTTTACGTTGTTGTAATAGGGCATCACGACGTTCTTGGATTAATCCCAGTAATAAAGTGGTTTGCTTTTGCTTACCTTCAGGTAGATCGTATAAATCAATAATTTGACGAATTTGAGCTAGAGAAAAGCCCAATCGCTTACCGCGTAAAATCAGTTGTAATCGGACACGATCTCGAGAAGAGTAGATACGGTGAGTGCCACGTCGCTCCGGGCTTATGAGTTTCTCGTCTTCATAATGACGAATCGAGCGAGAAGTGATCTCAAATTCCTTTGCTAGATCACTGATTGTGTACTCTTTTTCGGCTACCGTCATTAATCAACTAATCGTATAAAATTGAAGTGGCATTAATATACCTTACCTTTACGCAAACGTAAACTTGGAGTCTTATCAAATCACGCCAGGTAAGACCAGTTTAGTGTTAATTACTAGTACGACTATTTACAAGCTGATTTATTTGTAACTGATAACTTATTGATTGTTTACATATTAACCAATAAATTGCCGATTTTACTTGATAAAGGTGCTAGAAATAGTAAGGTGTAGTTAAGCAAGATTAAAAGAATATCAATGGTAAGACTTAGTCAAACAGATTAAATAAAGCCGATTGTCTCATAAGGGGCAATCGGCTTTTTTTTGCAAAAAAATTAAGTCTTACTTCTCGTCAACAATAAGAGGAAACAACATGAAAAGACAAAAAAGAGATAAGCTTCAAAGAGCTCACTCAAAAGGATTCAATGCTGCTTTGCATGGTCAATCAAAAGAAGTGTGTCCTTATGAAGAAATTAACGCCAAAGAAGAATGGCTTGGGGGCTGGCGAGAAGGCAGGGAGCAATTTCATAATACAGGGATGAAAAGCTATATGTAGCTGATGTAAGTCAAAGTTAAGCCGGCATGAGCCGGCTTTTTTGTGAAATGAAATATTAATAAACTAGAAAAAAGAAACAGCCAGTAACAATTTGTCATACGCATTAATACTAATATTTGGATAATCTATACCTGAGTGAATGAAAATAGGAACTAATATATGAAAGTGTTTTTGAAACTAAGTTTTTTAATATTGATGGTTTTAATATCGTCGCCAAGCTTCTCGAGTGCAAAGAATCTTTCAGTAGAAGATTTTTTCAGTAATGCTGAATTTACTGCCTTGCAATTATCTCCTAGCGGTAAACATATAGCTCTTTTATCTCCGGTTAATGAACGAAGAAATATAGTAATAATGGAAACTGATGGTTTAAAGAATTTTAAGCCGATTACAGGTTTTAGAAAACAGGATGTTGCAGGGTTTTTCTGGGCTAATGATAAAGATATCGTGTTTACAATGGATAGTGATGGTAACGAAGCATTCTCCCTTTTTAAAATTGACACATCTAAAAAAGAACCAAAAGTTGTTACGCTCGTTGGTTCAAGAGCGGGTGCTTCTGGCATTAGATCTGCAAGTGTTGTTCACACACTACCTGAAGATCCTGATCATATCATCGTTCAGTTTAATGGACGCAAGGTTACTGCTCCTGATCTATATAAACTCCCGATTGATAGTCGATGGAGTGATAAGCGTAAAAAAAATACGAAAATGAAACTGGTCGCAAAAAATCCTGGAGATGTAGCTAGCTGGATCGTCGATAACGATGGTGAAGTTAGAGGTGCATATTCATTAAAAGGTTTGCAAGGTAAGTTCCACTACAAAGATAAGGGTGAGAAAGATTTTCGTGTTATCAGAGAATTTAATATCCATGATGAAGGAATATCACCTATAGCTTTCGACTTCGATAATCAAACTATGTATGTAAACTCTAATATCGGTAGAGATAAGAACGCTATATATAAATATGACCCAAATAAAAATAAGTTGGGTGAACTAATATTTGAACACGATGTGGTCGATGTTTCAGGACTAATGTTTTCTAGAAAACAACAGAAGCTATTAGGCATTTCGTATATCTATGAGTACCCTGAGACAGTTTATTTTGACAAAGCTACTAAAAAGCTAATGAGTAATTTGCAGGCTGCATTTCCAAATAAAAGAGTAAGTGTCTCTAGTCAATCAAGAGACGAATCATTAAAAATTGTTTTTGTAAATAATGACAATGATCCGGGGCAATATTACTTATTTAACGAAACAAAAAATAATTTAACCCCTTTAGTTCCAAGAATGGAGTGGTTAAATCCTAATGATTTATCTCACATGAAAGCTTTCAAGTTTAAAAGTAGGGATGGTTGGGACATACATGGTTACATAACGATTCCAAAAGATTCCAATGGCAAAAACTTACCATTAATCGTCAACCCTCATGGCGGTCCGTTTGGTGTAAGAGATAGCTGGGGTTTTAATCCAGAGCACCAATTCTTTGCAAGCCGTGGCTATGCTACTGTCCAAGTTAACTTCAGAGGTTCTGGAGGTTATGGAAGGGAGTTTGAACAAGCTGGATATGGCGGAAAATGGGGAGCTGAGATGCAGCATGATCTTACTGATGCAGTGAAATATTTAGTAAAAGAAGGAATTGCCAATCCAGATAAAGTATGTATTTATGGTGCCAGTTACGGAGGTTACGCTACTATGGCTGGACTTGCATTTACACCTGAATTGTATAAATGTGGTGTAAATTACGTTGGGGTGACAGATGTTGGTCTTTTGTTCGAATCTATGCCGAAGCACTGGGAACCACAAAAAGAAATAATGAAAGTCAGAATTGGTGATCCTGAAGATAAAGAACTTATGGCGAGAATGTCACCTTTAGAACATGTCGATAAAATCAAAGCTCCACTCATGATTGTTCATGGCGCAAGAGATCCTAGAGTTGTTAAGCAGCATGCGACTGATTTAAAAGATGCACTTAAAGATAGAGGCATAGCTCTTAGTGACGATGAATGGATTATGAAAAGAAATGAGGGGCATGGCTTTAGAAAAGAAGAAAATCGAATTGAGCTCTATAAAAAAATGGAAAAGTTTTTAGCAAAGCATTTAGATTAAAATAACATAGAGCCGGCGTTAGTCGGCTTTTTTTACCTAATCATAATCAGCTTAATTTGCTATTATTTATGCCGCACAGGCCAACAATAAACAAGTAATTAAATACCAAAAGAAAGCTAATAAGATAATGCGCGGCTACGGCAAAGTTCCCAAGGAAATGCTTGATAAGTTGGCTAATTACAAAGAACTGTCCAAAAAGTCATAAATCTTGCCTTTTTAAGTTAAATCGCTAAACTATGCGCACTTTTACTTATGACCCCGTAAGGTCAGAGTGTGTCTAGTGTCTTTAAACAACCGTAAAACCAGCTCTCAAACATCCAATTCCCAGCTTTCTTTAGCTGATTTTCACTTTGATTTACCTGATGAGTTAATTGCTCGTTATCCGACCGAAAATCGTACTGATAGCCGTTTATTAGGTCTGGATGGTACTTCAGGCAGTATCCAGCACAATCAGTTTCATCAGCTTGTCGAGTTGTTACAGCCTAATGACTTGTTGGTTTTTAATAATACTCGAGTGATCCCTGCTCGTATTTTTGGACAGAAGTCCAGCGGCGGGAAAATTGAGATATTAATTGAACGAATTGATTCCGATGTTATCGCTTTAGCGCACGTTCGCTCTAATCGGACGCCTAAACCAAATACAGAAATCATCTTAGAAGATGGCTCTAAATTATTGATTAAAGGTCGTAATGAAGCTCTTTTCGAGTTAGAGCTGCAAAATAGTGACTGGCAATCTGTGATGAATGCGGTGGGTCACATGCCATTACCGCCTTATATTGACCGTGAAGATGAGTTGGAAGATAAGGAGCGGTATCAGACGGTTTATAGCGAAATAGATGGAGCTGTAGCGGCTCCAACTGCGGGCTTACACTTTGACGACCAACTATTGGCTCAAATTAAAGCAAAGGGTGTTGATACTGCTTTTGTGACTTTGCATGTGGGTGCAGGTACTTTCTCCCCAGTTCGAGTTGATGATATTACAGAACATAAGATGCATTCTGAATGGTTTGAAGTGAGTCAACAAGTGTGTGACCAAGTTAATGCTGCTCGCGTAAAAGAGGGGCGCGTTATAGCGGTTGGTACCACTTCAGTACGCTGTCTAGAATCAGCTTCAAAATCAGGTAATATCCAACCCATTAAAGGTGAAACCGATATCTTTATCTATCCGGGCTATCAGTTTCAATCAGTTGACGCGCTGATAACTAATTTTCACTTACCAGAATCTACTTTAATGATGTTAGTTAGTGCTTTTGCCAGTAAAGACACTATATTAAATGCATATAATGAAGCGGTTAAAAGCAACTACCGCTTTTTTAGTTATGGTGACTCTATGTTTATTACTAATCCTGCTTATCATTTACAAAAGGCCTAAGGTTACAGCGATGGAATTTAAATTATCTAACACTGATGGTATGGCTCGAAGAGGCCAGCTTAAATTTGAGCGTGGCACCATTGAGACTCCGGCTTTTATGCCAGTAGGCACTTATGGCACTGTTAAGTCTTTGACCCCCGAAGATATTAAGGCTCTTGGCGCTGAAATTATTCTTGGGAATACTTTTCATCTAATGCTACGCCCTGGGACTGACATCATTGAGCAGCATGGTGATTTGCACGATTTTATGAATTGGGATAAGCCCATTTTAACGGATTCAGGCGGCTTTCAGGTCTTTAGCTTGGGAAAGATGCGCAAAATCAGCGAAAAAGGTGTTGAGTTTCGATCGCCAGTGAATGGCTCGAAAGTCTTTCTTGGACCCGAAGAGGCCATGGAAGTACAGCGTAAGTTAGGTTCAGACATAGTGATGATATTTGATGAATGCACACCATATCCGGCCACAGAAGCTGAAGCTCGTGATTCTATGGAGTTATCACTGCGTTGGGCTAAGCGTTCTAAAGATGCTCATTACGCTGGTTTTGAAGAACGTAATATGAAACCAACGGCTTTATTTGGCATTGTACAAGGCGGCATGTATCCACATTTGCGCTCAGAATCCCTAAAGGCTCTAGCTGACATTGATTTCGATGGTTTTGCCATTGGCGGCTTGTCAGTAGGCGAGCCGAAAGATGAAATGCTCAATGTGCTGGATCATTTAACTCCAGAAATGCCGGAGAATAAACCTCGCTATTTGATGGGCGTGGGTAAACCAGAAGATATTGTTGAAGCAGTTAGACGTGGCGTGGATATGTTTGATTGCGTAATGCCTACCAGAAATGCAAGAAATGGCCATTTATTTAGTTCGACCGGGGTTGTAAAACTGCGTAACAGTCGCAATAAAATCGATACTGGGCCGGTAGATGCTGAGTGCGATTGTTATACCTGTAAAAATTACAGTAGGGCCTATTTGCATCATCTTGATAAGTGTAATGAGATCTTAGGCGCTAAGCTTAATACTATTCATAACTTGCATTTTTATCAAAATCTTATGGCAGGATTGCGTAGGGCAATTGAAACAGGTACATTGTCGCACTTTGTAGAACAATTTTATGCTAAGCAAGGCAAAGAAACGCCGAGCTTAGATAAACAAAAAATAGTATAAATATTACGAGGTTATAGAAATGGTTTTAGCAACAGCAGGTGCGTCACAAGGCGGCGGTTTAATGCAGTTTTTCATTATGTTCGTTCCTTTGTTATTAATCATGTATTTCATGATGATCCGTCCACAACAAAAGAAAATGAAGCAGCACCAAGCCATGACTGCAGGTTTAGAAAAAGGTGATGAGGTCATGACTACTGGTGGTATCGTAGGTCGTATCGCTAAAATTCACGACCAATTTATCGTATTGACGATTAGCGAAGGCGTAGAAATTAAATTCCAAAAAGCTTCGATTGCTCAGACGTTACCTAAGGGTACTATTAAGGACATCGAAGCCTAATAAAGGCTATTTTTATGCCTGACTTTGTTAAAAGTTATGCTCGATACTCACCTTATTTACAATAAGGCTCCGTGTCTGCGCTAACTTTTGCCGCGTCAGCCAGCAAAATTTCACTTTATTTCAATGATATAAATATAAAGAAGTAAAACTTAACGGATAACTTATGATTTTTGATCAACCGAATCAGGTACAAAGACCAATTAATACTTACCCTAAGTGGAAGTATTTTGTGATTGTAATGGTGATTGCCATTGCAGCCTTGTATGCACTGCCTAATATTTTTGGCGAAAACCCAGCAGTACAATTAACAGGTTTACGTGATACACAAGTAACTAGTGACCAGTTGAATAGTGTTGAGGAGCAGTGGCAGCAAGAAAATCTGAACCTGATTGCGATTGAGCAGCAAAATAATCAAAAAGTAGTTGCCCGCTTTAGCGATATAGACAGTCAATTGAAGGCGCAAAAGTCTGCTAATGATTTGTTAAATCCAGATTCAAAAAATGCTAATTATGTGGTTGCCCAAAATCTAGCGCCCGCGACTCCTGATTGGTTGAGTGGTTTAGGTGGCAAGCCAATGAAACTCGGTTTGGACTTGCGTGGTGGTATCTACTTTTTAATGCAAGTGGATATGGATAAAGCCATTGAAAAGCAAATCGAACAAATTTCTAGCGACTTTAAAAGAACACTTTTAGATGATGACGAAGGCCGTATTCGCGGTCGTATCGAAACCATTGAGAATGGCGTTTTACTTCAAGTAAAACCAAAGGATATTGAACGTGCTTATGGTAACTTGTATCAAGCACATCAAGACCGGGTGTTGTTAGAGCGAATTACCCGTAATGGTATCGATTTAATTCGCGCAACCTTTACACCGACTCGCTTACAAGAAATTAGTGACGCTGCTGTTGACCAAAATCGTTTGATTTTAAGCGAACGTGTTAACTCGCTAGGGGTAGCTGAACCGCAAATTCAACGTCAGGGTACAGATCGTATTGTTGTGCAATTGCCTGGTGTTCAAGATTCAGCCTTAGCCAAACAAGTCTTAGGCGCAACGGCTACGCTAGAGTTTAGGTTAGTGAATGAAGAGGCGATGGCTGGTTTTACTGCAGGTCAGAGACCTCCAGCAGGTACCACTGAATTCGCCGACGAAAATGGCTTCCCGATCTTAATCTATGATGAAGTTAAGGTAACCGGTGAGCATTTAATAGATTCATACCCAGGCCAACACCCTGAAAATCAGCAACCTATTGTTAATGTCAAATTAGACTCAGTGGGCGGCGGTAAAATGCTTGAGACGACCGTTAAAAATGTTGGTAATCGTCTTGCAATGATACTGGTTGAGTCACAGCCAGAATTTGAAATTATTGATGGCGAAAGGAAATTAGTCGGCTCGAATCAAAAAGAGCGCGTGATTAGCGCACCAAATATTAACGGCCAATTTAGCACCGACTTCTATATCACAGGACAATTCACGCCAGCTGAAACTAAAGATTTAGCCCTTAACTTGCGCTCAGGAGCCTTGGTTGCGCCAACTTTCTTTATCGAAGAAAGAACCGTAGGCCCAACTTTAGGTGCTGAAAATATTGAAAAGGGCATGACTTCGGTCATTATCGGTTTTGCACTAGTATTAGTCTTTATGCTGATTTACTACAAGTTATTTGGCTTAGTGGCAAATATTGCTTTGACTTTAAACCTAGTTTTGATTACAGCCATTATGTCTATTTTAGGAGCTACTCTGACGCTTCCTGGTATTGCCGGTATCGTTTTAACTGTAGGTATGGCGGTTGATGCTAATGTGCTTATTTTTGAGCGGATCCGAGAAGAGTTACGAGCTGGTACCAAGCCAGCGCAAGCTATCGACAAAGGTTACGCCCAAGCTCTATCAACCATAGCCGATGCCAATATTACCACTATGATTGCAGCCATTATTTTATATGCAATCGGAACTGGGCCAGTAAAAGGCTTCGCGATTACATTGTTTGTAGGTATTTTAACCTCTATGTTTACTGCTATTTTTGTAAGTCGAGGAATTGTTAACTTGATTTACGGTGGCAAAACCGTGAATAAACTTTCGATATAGGGCGGTAAATAATTATGCAAATTTTAAATCAAAATACCAAAATCAATTTTTTAAAACTTCGCAAGATTGCGATGGTTTTCTCTGCGCTTTTAATTATTGCTTCTATTAGCTCGCTAGTAATGCGTGGTCTAAATTTTGGCCTCGACTTTACTGGCGGTACATCGGTCGAGATCCAATATGGCCAAGCTGCAGATTTGAGCAGTATTCGTCAGCAGCTTTCTGATGGAAATTTTAAAGGGGCTGTTGTTCAGAATTTCGGTACTTCACAAGATGTGAAAATCCGTATTCCAGATCAGGACTTTATGCCAGGTGACCAAGTGGGCGTTGCAGTGATAGATTTACTGAAATCTAACGATTCGAGTGTGGTTGAAAAATATAAAGGCTATGTTGGTCCTGTGGTGGGTGAAGAGCTGAAGGAGCAGGGCGTATTAGCCATGATCGTGGCATTGATCTGCATCATGATTTATGTGGCTTTACGTTTTGAGTGGAAATTTTCACTAGGCTCTGTGGCAGCATTGGCTCACGATGTCATTATTACCTTAGGCTTTTTCTCGATCACTCAGATGGAATTTGATTTAACGGTATTAGCAGCGCTTCTTGCCGTTATTGGCTACTCACTAAACGATACAATTGTTGTATTTGATAGGATTCGCGAAAACTTCCTGAAAATGCGTAAAGGCACATCCGAAGATATTATCAATATTTCTTTAAACCAAACCTTGGCAAGAACTTTGATGACATCGATAACTACTTTGTTAGTATTATTGGCATTGTTTTTCTTTGGTGGTGAAACCATTCATGCATTCGCCACAGCCTTAATTGTTGGTGTATTTATTGGTACCTATTCATCGATTTACGTTGCCAGTATTGTTGCTCTAGCATTAGGCGTTAAGAAAGAAGATCTGATGCCACCAGAAGTTGAAAAAGAGGGTGCTGAATTCGATCTACCCTAGAACTTCGCGAAGTGAATCTTTTTCATATTAAATTCATGATAAAAGGCTTAGAATGCAATCATTCTAAGCCTTTTTTATAATAACTATGGCAGAACAAGAAAAAACAATTCCAGAAGATGTAGAGACACTTAAACAAGTCGAAGAAGCTTTCCTTAATAGTAAATCTTGGTTACCCGAATTTTTGCAGCCTTATTGGCAACAATTGCAAGAATATCCTTGGTTATTATTTATCGTAGTTATTTCTGCCGGTTATGTGGTCGCTAAAATTGTACAGTGGGCATTTAAGAAAGTTGCTAATTACTTAACCTCTAAAACCACTAATAAATTCGACGATAAGATCATCGCTATTGTATCGAAAACTGTTTTTAGCGTTATTTTCTTTATTTCCTTGATGCTAGCTGTTGATGCTTTAATTTTTGAGTCAACCACTGAGATGTTACTCAAACGAGTCGTGATGAGCATATTGGTTATTTCGATAATGACTTCATCTTTAAAAGGCTCAAAAATTGTTCTTCAAGCTATTAGCCATAATCGAAAGCGTTTTTCTTTTATTGAAGAGAGAACACTTCCGATATTAAACATTGCTAGCCAGATTTTATTAATTGGCGCTTTTTCCTATTTCTTAATACTGCTATGGGGTAAAGATCCCACTGCATGGCTGGCCTCAGCAGGTGTTGTCGGTATCGCTGTAGGTTTTGCTGCAAAAGATACATTGGCCAATTTATTTGCCGGCTTTTTTATTGTCGCTGATTCACCATACAAAATTGGCGATTATATTGTTCTCGACTCCGGCGAAAGAGGGCAAGTAACGCATGTGGGAATTCGTTCAACTCGATTAATGACTCGTGATGATATCGAAATTACTATTCCTAACTCAGTGATGGGTAATGCTAAGATCGTTAATGAAAGTGGTGGTCCATCAGAGAAAACTCGTGTCAGACTACCAGTTGGCGTTGCTTACGATACGGACTTAGATCATGTCGTGACGGTACTCAAAGAAGAAGCGGGAAAAAATGATTTGGTCTTGAAATATCCTGAAGCAAGAATTCGTGCTAAAGCCTTTGGCGCTTCAAGTGTGGATTTTCAATTGCAATTTTGGATAGATAAGCCTGAGTTTAGAGGCCGCGTAAAACATAACTTGATTTTGGCAATCCATAAAAGATTCCGCGATGAGGGCATTGAAATCCCTTATGCCAAGCAAGATCTTTATATTAAGCGAATAGATGAAGACATTTCTTAGCCTGCTTCTTTTATTGCTTTTAGTGGGTTGCTCTCTAACAGAGGAGCAACCTGTTACTAATATTGATGGTTCGAGTTCATTTCCTACCTCAAGCTCAAACCAAACCCTAGTATCTTCCTCGCCATCAGATCTAAAGCCAGCAACAACACCATCGGTTACAGAGAGTAGCACTATAAGTGAATCGCCAAAGAAGCTAATTCGGCCAGAGTCTTATTCTCAATGCGGCGCAAACTCCCAAGCCCAAGAATTGGCTCAACTTATTGCCACAGATAGTGAACAGCAGCGCTTGGTCATTAATTGCAATGCAAAGCTTGCTGAAATTGCGGCGATTAAAGCGCAAGAAATGGCTGTGGCTGGAGAGGTTTCTCATAAAGGTAGATTTGATGGACCAAATAACCGGCTTGCCTTTTACGGCGTGCGATTACCCTCAGATGAAAGATTACAATTTAATACGGTTGAGGCAGTAGCTGGCGGCGAAGAGTTTGCGGATGATGTTTGGCTAAGCTTTCAAACGTCTTACCCTCATAGAACCCATTTGTTGGCAGAGCATGACTTTTATCTTGGGCAAACAGAGCTAGGTGTAGGTTATGCAAGAAATCTACGGAGTCCTCATTTAGATTACTGGGTGGTTTATTTTGCTAAATTATCGAAATAAAAAGGATTTCGTTTGTCACCTTTCAATCGCTCAACAGGTCAATAAGTTAAATTATTTACAAGGCTAACAGTGTCTTTCAAGCAGCGATTACCTAATACAATAATATTAAAGGCGCAAAAAAGAGACCAATTTGCATTAACCCATATCTATCATCAATATAAGTCAGCTATTTATGGTTTAGCCTATCGCATTACTCAAGATAGAGATGCCTCTGAGGACATATTGCAGCAGGTAATAGAGAAAGTTATTCTAAAAATTAAGGCATTAAAAGAGCCTGAAAAATTTAACGGCTGGTTAAAAACTTTAAGTTACCGCGTCACTATTGATTATCTAAATAAGTCATCTAAAAACTTAGATACAGAATTTGATATTGATAGCTTTGAATCTCAAAGCTTTGAAACGACCAGTCTGGATATTGAAAAGTATTTAACTGTATTAAATTCCAGAGAGAGGTTGGTGTTGAACTTGTTTTTGGTTGAGGGGTACAAGCATCAAGAAATCGCGGGAAAAATTGGTATATCGGAAGTTAACAGTAAACAAATATATCGGCGAAGTTTGCAAAAACTGAATAATCTGAGCACCAAAGCTTCATACAGTGGTGTAGGAGAGTGAATATGAGTTCATTAGAACGTGAATTAAAGCGTCAGCTAGATGAATCTGCATTAAAGAACCCAGATAAAGCTGTAGATAGTCGATTAGAGCAATTGATTGCAGACAGTTGTAATCAAGTTACTAAAGTTTCAAGCAAACCCCATTGGGCTTGGTGGATGGCGGCAGCCTCTATAGCTATAGTAGTCTTAATTCCTTTTAGCAAGCAAGAGCTAGCAGAAGATCCTTTAAGCATGGCTTTAGAGCAATCATCTTTGTTAGAAACTTCTATTAATTTATACAGCCAACATGAAATACAGCCTGAATTGTTTCTAGAGGTGAGTAGGATCAATCATCGGATCCAGCAATTAGATAACCAAGTTCAAGATTTAGTCAGTGATGATCAGAATAAGCACTTAGTTGTGGATTTATTAAATCAAAGAATTCAACAGCTGCATTTATTAAAAGATATTTATCAAGCTGATAAATTGATTGTGCAGATTTAGGAGTATCCAGTGAAGAAAATTATTATACTAACGCTTTTGTTTTTCCCTATAGTGAGCTTTGCCAAGGATTATCAATCCCCAGAAGCAGCTAAGCTGGCAAAAGAGCTTAAGTTTTCTATTGATAAAACGCTTTCAAGAATTGTTGAGCTTGAGGCTAAAGCTGGTGCAAATGTTGAAGATATAAAAATATCCATACAGAATGAATTAAAACCAAATGCAAAATTTGGTGTTGTCCTAAATAAGCAAAATAAAGTGATTGTCGTTACACCAGAAAGTGAAGCTGCACTTTTAGGGATCAAACCTAATGATATAGTTCAATCCTTATTGGTCAATGGTAATAAAGTAGAGCTTGCAAAAAGTATAGAGCTGATTAACGGTCAAAGCATACAGGCGACTCTTTTAAGAGGCGATAAGGCTATGCAGTTAAAGGGTTTTGTGAAAGGCACTAATGAAGTTCCTTGGAAACTGACTACACTAGTAGATGACAAGCAAGAAGTTAGCACCAATAATGATGTTGCGGTCGACGATAGTAGTTGTGGTCGCTTGTCTATTTTCTTTAGACCTCCAGAAACTAATGATTTTTATCCAGTCATGTTTAATCAAGTTAATAAGAATAATGTTATGAGAACTCGTGATGTTATTAGAGTTAAGCCAGGTGAAAACCTGGTCAAATTAAATGAGTTAATTGCTGCCAGAGGCTTAAGAATTAAAAGACCAAACATGGTGCGTGGAAAAGAACTAACTATTGATGTAGAACCAAATAAGACTTATCACCTAGCAGCAGAGTTTGATAGCACTAAGCGCCTGCAATCTATTGGTGAAACCTATTGGAAGCCTATAGTTTGGAAGGTTACGGAAAAGGAGTGTCAGCTATAATGTATTCAAAGAAAACTTTTGATTTCTTAGAGCAGCTTAGGCTAAACAACAATAGAGAATGGTTTAATGAGAATAAAAAAGTATATGAAGACATAATTCGTACGCCCACTTTGAATTTGATCGAGTCTTTTAAGCCTTATTTGAAAACCTTAACCCCGCACTTTGTCGCTATTTCCAAAAAAATAGGCGGTTCTATGATGCGACCATACCGAGATACACGTTTCTCAAAAGACAAGACGCCCTATAAAACTAATATTGGAGTACAGTTTCGTCATCAACTTGGAAAAGATGTGCATGCACCAGGCTATTACTTTCATATTAGCCCTGAGGAGTGTTTTATCGGCGCGGGTATTTGGCATCCAGAATCAAAAGCTTTACGTAATATCCGGGAATTGATCGATCAAGCGCCCGGTGCTTGGAATAAAATAAAGAAAAATAAACCCATGAATCATGACTTTGAGTTTGTGGGAAATGCTTTAACCAATCCGCCAAGAGGTTATCAAAAGGATCACCCGAATATCGATGATCTAAAACGCAAAGATTTTATTGTTATAAAAGACATTAAAAGAAAAGAACTCTATTCAAAAGGCTTACCGCAGATCCTGCATAAAGAATATAAGAAAACAGAGCCATTGATGCGCTTTTTATGCGAGGCGCAAAACCTTAATTTCTAACTGCTGAAATTTTACCTATTTAAGGAAATCTTTAGCCGCTTTAATGAGCTGGCTTTTATTAAATATAAAATGACGCTTTTTGCCGCCTATCTGACGCCACAATACAGCGCTTCTGATAGCACCTAATAGCAAGGCTCTAATTAAATGTTGGTTGTTTGACTGCTCTAAAAATTTACTGCTGCCGGTAACCTGAATCTTGGTAGGTAAGGTTGAAATACTATCTTTATAGATTCCAGCGAGTTGCTCAATAGTCGAAAAATTAATTTCCTCATCTGAATCTTTGTAGTCTACTAAGCGATTAGCTTGAGATATTCTGCTAGCAATCAACTCTAATAGTTGCGGTTTACCAGTCAGCTGCTTCTCTAAAGTAATAACATTAATCAAATAACGTCCAAAGTCAGGTTCTGTTTTATTCCCCGAGAGTTGCACAACAATTGATTTAAAACCAGTATTTAAATTATTAACGTCACCAAAGATCGCTTCGGTAGATTCTGCTTCGAGTTTTAAAGATGCCCCAAATAAAGTCTGCATATCATCTTTATTGGCTTGTCCATTGCGTGCGATAGATTGTACGCAGTCTATCGCTTGGCATACTCCGGCTAATGCTATGGTGATTTCTTTAAAGTTATCGTTAGAGTTAAAAAACATATTAGATTCTATTTATTTGCTCGATGATGCCGCCGCCAAGGCAGATATCATCTTGATAAAAAACTACGGATTGGCCAGGTGTTACCGCGCGTTCAGGTTGTGCGAACTGCACTAACCAAGTGTCTTCGTCAATACGACTGACTTTGCAAGCAACATCTTCTTGGCGATAACGATTTTTGGCGGTACAACTAAAGCTGTTATCTGGAGCTTCACCTGCCACCCAATCCAACTTCTTTGCGATTAAAGAATTGCTCATCAAAAGAGGGTGCTCGTGGCCTTGAGCAACAATTAAAACATTTCGCTCTAAATCTTTATCTACACTAAACCAAGGATCTTCGCTGGCATCGGCAAGGCCACCAATGCCTAAGCCTTTCCTTTGCCCTAGAGTATGATACATCAAACCATTATGTTTACCGATGACTTTGCCTTCTGGGGTTTCTATGTCTCCAGGTTGAGCCGGCAAATACTGCTGTAAAAAATCACTAAACTTTCTTTCACCAATAAAACAAATTCCAGTCGAGTCTTTTTTCTTAGCAGTTATTAGATCTTGTTCTTCAGCGATTTTTCTTACATCAGGCTTATCAAGTTCACCCACTGGAAATAGGGTCTTGCCAATCTTGTCATGACTCACTGTGTATAAAAAATAGGATTGGTCTTTATTAGGATCCAAACCGCGCATTAAAGTGGCTTTGCCATCTTTCTCGCCACGTCGAACATAGTGACCAGTGGCAATATAATCTGCGCCTAGTAACTGTGCATAATCCAGAAAAGCTTTAAATTTAATTTCTTTATTACACATGATATCTGGATTAGGTGTTCGCCCAGCGCGATATTCTTCTAAGAAATATTCAAAAACATTATCCCAGTATTCGGCGGCAAAATTGATGGTTTTAAGCGGAATATCCAGTTTGTCACAAACTGCTTGCGCGTCGGCTAAATCTTCTGCAGCGGTGCAATATTCGGTATCGTCATCTTCTTCCCAATTTTTCATAAACAAGCCAGTGACATGATAGCCTTGTTTTTTCAATAGATACGCTGAAACAGAAGAGTCAACACCGCCTGACATGCCGACAATAACTTTAGTTTCAGAAATTGGTTTTTGAGGTTGCTGTTGATTCATAATTGATAATTATTCAGGAAGTTAATTCCAGCCGATTGAAGAAGTTCTTCATTATTACTGAAGGCCAAAGATTCTAATGGTGTTCTTTTGCCTGAAAGATAATCTTTCAAACAGTCGACAATTAAACCACTTCTATGTTGCGGCAGAATATCTAGTATTTGTTCTTTGCTCATCCAATGCGCAGCAATAATATCATCATCTTGTGGCTCAAGTTTACTATCTCCTGAGATATAGCCGGTAAAGCAAAATCTCAAGTAGTGATGGTTATTAGTTGCTGGATTTAACAAGTAGGTGCCGACTAAAGCGGTTGGTTTAAAGTCCAAGCCAGTTTCTTCAGCCACTTCTCTGATAATAGCGGCTTCAATCGATTCATTTTCTTCTAAGTGCCCAGCTGGCTGATTGAACACAACTTCACCATCGGAAGCGTGCTCTTCGACCATTAAATACTTACCTTGATTTTCTCCACGGCCCTCAATAACAGCCGCAACGGTGACGTGAACAGGTAACATATAAGAATTCTTATTGGATAGTGGCGCTATTTTAGCCTATTTGATCTCTTAGCTAAACCTTTAGCGAGTTTGTGCGAGCTATTCTTTTGCCCATTTCTGACTTTGCTCGGCAAGCGCCGACGTTTATTATGACTTTGATTAGAGACAGTCACTTCCATTGATTTATATTCGCCAACCGCTATATCATCAAGATGCCATTCGCCAATAGCTGCACGGATAAGGCGTAAAGTAGGGTAGCCGATCGCAGCGGTCATACGACGGACCTGTCTGTTTTTGCCTTCTTTAATTTTAATTTCTAACCAGCTTGTAGGAATGTTTTTACGCTCTCGAATTGGCGGATTGCGCGGCCAAACATTTGGCGGATCAATCATCTTAATTTTGGCTGGCTTAGTCACATAATCTTGAATTTCGATCCCATGCCTTAAATCTTCTAGATCACTATTAAGAGGTTCGCCTTCAACCTGCACCCAATAGGTTTTTTCCATTTTATTTTTTGGGTTTGCGATCTGGTGTTGCAGCTGACCATTATCGGTTAATAGCAGCAAACCCTCAGAATCTTTATCCAAGCGACCTGCGGCATACACCTTTGGGATTTTAATGAAGTCGGCAAGGGTTGAGTCACCATCTTCTCCAGTAAACTGACACAGCGTATTAAAAGGCTTATTGAACAGTATCAACTGTGCTGCTGTAGACTTACTGGAGTTATTTCTGCTCAAGATTTAGACAGGTGTTTATGTGTTGGGCACATTGTAACGCTATTTTCAAAATTTTACAGGCTAGATAGGGCGGTTGGCTGTGCAGATGGCATCATTTTGGCGTATAATGCGCGCCATTAAATCACTTGGATTTGTCAAAACTGTCATATCCAATCTCAAGAAGCAGAACACAGGATAAAGTATGTCTAAAATTATCTATACGATTACTGATGAAGCTCCAGCGCTAGCCACTCAATCATTCTTACCCATTGTAAAAGCCTTTACAGCGGCGGCCGGTATTGAGGTCGAAACTAGCGATATTTCTTTAGCGGGTCGTGTTTTAGCAGTTTTCCCAGATTATCTTAAAGAAGAACAGCGTATTGTGGATGCATTGGCTGAATTAGGCGTATTGGTTAAACAACCAGAAGCAAACATCATTAAGTTGCCAAATATCAGTGCTTCTATTCCGCAATTAAAAGCCACTATCCGAGAATTACAAGGTGATGGCTTTGCAGTACCAAATTACCCAGATAATCCTGCTAATGATGAAGAAAAAGACATCAAAGCGCGTTATGACAAAATTAAAGGTTCTGCGGTAAATCCGGTATTGCGTGAAGGTAATTCAGATCGCCGTGCGCCAAAAGCTGTTAAAAATTATGCTAAGAATAATCCACACCGCATGGGCGACTGGTCGTCAGATTCTAAATCGCATGTAGCCAGTATGACCGCTGGAGATTTCCGTAGTAATGAGCAATCAGTAACGGTTGCAGAAGCAACGGATACCCGTATTGAATTAGTGGCTAACGATGGCTCTGTCACTGTATTAAAAGATTCTGTGCCTTTGCAAGCTGGCGAAGTAATGGATTCAACTTTCATGAGCGTCAAAGCATTAAATGACTTCTTAACAAAAGAAGTAGCTGATGCTCGCGAGTCTGGTGTTTTATTCTCCTTGCACATGAAAGCGACCATGATGAAAGTTTCAGATCCAATTATTTTTGGTCACGGTGTTCGCGCCTATTTTGCTGAACTGTTTGCTAAGCATGGCGATACATTCGCAGAGCTAGACGTTAACGTTAATAACGGCTTTGGTAATTTAGTGGGTAAATTGGAGCAGCTTTCTGACGAGAAACGCGCTGAAATCGAAGCTGACATCAAAGCAATTTATGAGTCTAACCCTGACCTAGCGATGGTAAATTCAGATAAAGGTATTACTAATTTACACGTACCTTCAGACGTAATCATTGATGCTTCTATGCCAGCTATGATCCGTACTTCTGGTCGTATGTGGGGTCCTGATGGCAATCCCCGTGATACTAAAGCTGTGATTCCGGATAGCTGTTATTCGGGTGTTTACAAGGCGGCAATTGATTTTTGTAAACAACACGGTGCTTTTGATCCTACGACTATGGGTACAGTGCCTAACGTTGGATTGATGGCGCAAAAAGCTGAAGAGTACGGCTCGCACGATAAGACTTTTGAAATACCAGCTGACGGAACGGTAAGAGTTGTCGATGGCAATGGTAATGTTCTAATGTCACATCAGGTTGAAGCTGGTGATATTTGGAGAGCTTGCCAAGTTAAAGATGCGCCAATTCAAGATTGGGTGAAATTAGCGGTTAATCGTTCACGCTTGTCTAACACACCGGTTGTTTTCTGGTTAGATAAAGACCGAGCTCATGATGCGCAAATTATCAAGAAAGTAGAACAGTATTTACCAAACCATAATACGGATGGTTTAGAGATCCATATTATGGCGCCTATTGAAGCGACAGAGTTTACTTTAGCGCGTGTTAAAGATGGCAAAGATACCATTTCTGCTACCGGTAATGTATTGCGTGATTACCTGACGGATCTATTCCCGATTTTAGAACTAGGCACTTCGGCCAAAATGTTATCTATCGTGCCATTAATGAATGGTGGCGGCTTGTTCGAAACGGGCGCGGGTGGTTCAGCGCCAAAGCACGTTCAACAGTTCAATGAAGAAAACCACTTACGTTGGGACTCATTAGGTGAGTTCTTAGCTTTAGCCGTTTCACTAGAGCATATGTCACAAACTACCGGCAATAAGAAAGCCCAAGTTCTTGCTGATGCTTTAGATAATGCGACGGAAGCGTTATTGCTTAACGGTAAATCACCATCGCGTAAAGTGAATGAGCTGGATAACCGTGGTAGTCATTTCTACTTAGCCATGTATTGGGCACAAGAATTAGCTAAGCAAACCGATGATGCGGATTTATCCACTCAATTCGCTCCACTGGCAGAAAGTTTAACCAACAACGAAGCTAAAATCGTTGAAGAGTTAAATTCAGTACAGGGTCAAGCGATGGATATAGATGGTTACTATTCACCAAGCTTGGAATTGATGGCGAAGGCGATGCGTCCGAGTCAGACTTTGAACAATGCTTTAGCTTCGCTATAAGTTTTAGCATGAACTAAAAAAGGCGCCTATTGGCGCCTTTTGTTTTTACAGTATTTATTTTAATTTGATACGGTTAGTGACATATTGATTAGCAATATTGGATAAATTTGAGTTTTTTCTTATTAATTTTTCCCGAACCTCACTCCACTCCAATAAGATCAAAGTATCTTCCTTGAGATCTTTAGAATATCTATACGCAAATAATCCAATAGCTTTTTCTTTATAGTGAACTTTGTATTTTTTTATCATACTCTCAAATGTAGATTTTGCGTTAACAACTTTAAGTTCTATTAGTGTTCTTACACTTTGATGTATTTTTCCAATTGATTGAATATAAGATCTGGTTGATTCTTTTAAATCAACTTCTTGTGGCATTTCGAGCAAAACGCTTTTTTTAAATTTACCATCTTTGCTTATCCTTTCTTTTTGAGTGGCAAAATATAGTTCATATACTAGGGTTCTAGATTCCTTGCTTTCATGCTTACTACCAAGCGTAACACTGTGGACAGGAGTTTCGTTATGTTGAACATAGTTTCTAAGAGCTTCCATAAATCTATAAGGAAAATTTAAATCGTATTCTTTTGATAATGACTTTTTGATCTTACATTTACTTATCTCGCCATCGGTCATTATTCTTTGAACATGGCCGGTAATGTTATCTAAATATAATCTTATAGATGATAGTAAGTTAGATAGTCGTTGATTTAATTTTAATCTGTTAATGTAGAAATCTTCATATTCATACTTAGTGTATATAGCATCGGAAAGTGATATCTCAAGCGCTTCTTTTTCAAACTCATAGTAATTCGAAAGGATTAAATCTAAATTTTCTTCGAGAGCCATAGCTTGGTCTAAAATGATTTTTGATAACTCAATATCATTATATTGCTCGGCTGTGATGCTAACTTTTGGGAAGTTTCCTAATGCTTTTATTTTTAAATAATATTCCATTACATTTAAACGCTTTATATACTATTATCAATTGAATAATATGGTATCAAAAATAGAAGAAAATTATAAATGCTTGATCTAAGAAGTGATACAGTAACGCAACCCACTGAAGGTATGCGTAAGGTGATGGCTGCTGCGGCGGTTGGTGATGATGTTTTTCAAGATGATCCAACGGTTAAGAAGCTTGAAGATAAATTGGCAGAGATGTCGGGTAAAGCGGATGCTTTGTTTGTGCCGTCGGGAACCATGTCGAATCTAGTAGCTTTATTAAGTCATTGTCAGCGCGGTGAAGAGTATATTGTAGGGCAGGGTTATCATACCTATTTGTATGAGGCGGGTGGGGCACCGGTCTTGGGAAGCGTTATCCCGCAAACTTTACCAGTCGAGAAAGACGGCACTTTA
This sequence comes from uncultured Kangiella sp., assembly GCA_947498625.1. GTDB lineage: Bacteria > Pseudomonadota > Gammaproteobacteria > Enterobacterales > Kangiellaceae > Kangiella. The sequence continues at coordinate 222,438 of CANMKR010000002.1, forward strand.
GATTTAGATAAAGTGTCATCAGTGATTAAAGTGGATGATGTGCATTTTGCACGTTCAAAACTCTTGTGCCTTGAAAATACCCATAACGGTAAAGTGATTTCTTTGGAGTATATGCAAAAGGCTTATGACTTTGCCAAGTCAAAAGGTTTGTCAGTTCATTTAGATGGTGCACGTGCATTCAACGCCACTACCGAATTAAACTGCGAGTTAAAAGACTTAGCGCAACACGCAGATTCAGTGTCTATTTGTTTATCTAAGGGTTTGGGCGCGCCAGTGGGTTCTGTGTTATGCGCCGATAAAGAAATCATTCATTGGGCACGTCGTTGGCGAAAAATGGTTGGCGGTGGAATGCGGCAATCGGGCGTTTTAGCTGCTGCTGGAATTTACGCGCTTGATGAGCATGTAGAGCGATTAGCGATTGATCATGCCAACGCTAAAGTTTTAGCCGAACGTTTACAGGATATTCCGCAATTAGCAATCAATAAAGATTTAGTGCAAACCAATATGCTGTTTGTGAAAACGGATATGGTAACTGCAACCAGCCTTGCAAATCATTTAAAGCAGCACAATATCATTATTATTCCATCGGAAACTATGCGCTGGGTGATGCACTTAGATATTAGCAGTTCTGATGTAAAGTTTGTGTCTGAAAAAGTGAAGGAGTTTTTTGCATGATCGTTTATTTTGCTGGTTTGTTAGTGGTAGGTTTAATCTTTATGTATTTATCGAATAAACGTGCTAGCCCTGATTTCAAACAAAATGAATTAACCGGCGTTAGGACTATGGAAACTCTTGCTGATGAAGAGATTTGGCGAAAGGTCAATTTACGCGCGGCCTTGTATTATAAGCATTGCGGCTTAAGTTTTATCGCCTTGGCATTTGCCTCATTGGTTTTTGCAAGAGGCATTCTTGCCTTGTTAGTATTTGTGGCTGCAGTAATTTTTATTGTGATTTTAATGTGGCGCCATGAGTACTTAAAGGAATATGCCAAAGAGCTCTATGCTGAAAAATATCCTGATGCAATTGAAGAGGATAAAAATAATTCTAAAGATGAAGAATAATTAGGGAATAAAAGCCTGACTTTATCGTTAAGTCTATAAAGGAGGCTGTTATGCAAAACATTATTACTTTATCGTTTATCGCTTTTTCAGTGTTATTAATCTTGTTGTCTTTGCCATTAATGTTTAACAAAATAAAACCAAACTGGTGGTACGGTTTTAGAACTCCTGCGAGCGTGAAGAACCCTGAAATTTGGTATCCCGTTAATCAAGCCGCCGCCAAGCAAAGTATGGTGCTTGGTACTTTAATGATAACTGTGTCATTAGGCCTTTATTCCATTGGTGACATGAGGGTGGATGCTACATTAATTATTAATTCGTTAGTAGCCACAACTGGCTTGTTGGTAATCGCTATTAAGGGAGTGGTGACCATCAGAAAGCTTTCGAGCAAATAATGTTAACCGACTAGAAATGCTTGTTTTATATGCCTATTAATTAGTCTTCAAATTCGGCAATAGTTTGTCTTTGTCTGTTGACTATTAATTGGGTTACATCAGGCCTTGAATAATGGCCGGTAACGTCAATTAAGGAGCGTTCTTTTCGTACCTCATTGTGATCAATCTCTACAATGAAAATACCTTCTTTGCCAACTTGCGGTTCCAACAACCAGTCGCCATTAGGCTTTGCAACACATGAAGCGCCATTGGCCATTGAATCGGGCATTAAATCAATGATCTCATCGTAAAAAGGTAAATTCTTTGGTATCTGTTCTTTGATTAAAAATCCTGAAACTGAAACAGCGTAGCTGCGAGATTCTTTGGCAACAAAACGAGTAATATCATGAGTATTATGATCGCCACCAGGCCAAACTGCCACGTGCAAATCTTCACCTTGAGCGTATAAAGCAGTTCGGGCTAAAGGTAACCAGTTTTCCCAACAATTAAGCCCGCCTAGGGTAAAAGCCTCTAAAGCATGGGTTTTTAAACCATGGCCATCGCCATTAGACCAAACTAAACGTTCCTCATAGGTTGGAACTAGCTTACGGTGGCTTGAACCTATAACACCGTTTTTATCAATATAAACAAGCGTACAATAAAGGCTATGGCCAGAGCGATCATGGGCCCGTTCGATAATTCCTAAATAACAGGCAATATTATGATGTTTACAGGTGACTTGAATGCTATTTAGATCGCCAGCTTTGATGCTAACCGCTTGAGAAGAATAGTAGGCAAACAAAGACTTTTGAAAGTCATCATTGAATTTTGCGCCACCTGTATTTTCTACCCAAAAAGGGTAGCCGGGTAATAAAGACTCTCCAAAACAAACCAGATCTGAGCTTTTTTCCGCAGCCTGCTTGATTGAGTCTATTACCTTATCGATAGTGGCTTCTTTATTAAGCCAAACAGGCGCTATTTGCGCTAAAGCTACCCTTATTTTCTCATTCATCTTTTATCCCCTTGCATATTATTTTCATTCAACGCTGTCGCGCCAATGGCAATAAATTGGAGTTGTTTTTTGAGTCTTTGTTGCAATTCGTTTTGCTTTTGTTTGGGTAAATCCAATGAATCGGCTCCTGAGTTGAATACCAATGTCACTAATCCTTCTGCTAATGCATAAGCATGATCTTGTGGATAATTGTTTTCGAATATCAAATAATCCGTCAGTTCATCTTTAAAGTGATTAATTTCTCGAGCTACCGCATCTCTAAAAGCAGCTGAAGTGCCTGAGCGCTCCCTGAGTAGTAATCTAAAAATATTAGGGTTTTTTTGAACAAATTCCATAAAGGTATCTACGGAGGTATTAATAACGCTGCCTTTCTTTTCGATACGCTTACGCGCTTTACGCATTAGTTGACGCAGAGTGACACCGCTTTCATCCACTAGGGTCAACCCTAATTCTTCCATATCGGCGAAATGACGATAAAAAGAGGTAGGAGCTATACCAGCTTCTCGAGCAACTTCACGCAAGCTTAAGTTGCTAAAGCCGTGTTCAGCAGTTAGTTGAGTAAGTGCCGCCTCAATGATTGCTTGCCGCGTTTTTTCTTTTTGTAAGGCTCGTGTTTCTGCCATAATCATCCCCGATTGATTCTTGACCAGTATAAAAAACAATTAGTTAAGTGTACAGGTGTTCGCTGAATTGCCTTTATTAAAATTAATGGTATACTAGCTTCTAATTTAAGCGTACATGTGTACGCTCAATAGCAGTTTAATAGGGTTGTCAGCGATATGCAAAAGTCTAAATCTATCCTGGTTTGGAAAAACATCATATTTTTTAGCGTGAGCTTCTTAGTAGCTATAACCGTCGTGCCTTGGTATGGCTTCGCTTATGGTTTTGATTTATCACCATGGATTTGGGGAACGTTACTTTGGTTGTTCTCGAGCACCGCAATTTCTATGGGTTACCACCGTTTATGGTCACACAGGGCTTATGAAGCTAATCCAGTGTTACGAGCGTTACTAGCTTTTGGTGGTTGTTTAGCGCTACAAAACAGCGCTTTGCACTGGTCATCAGATCATCGAATCCATCATAAGCATGTGGATCATGATCATAAAGATCCTTATTCAGCCAGTCGAGGCTTTTGGCATTCGCATATTGGTTGGTTGCTTAAGCGCGAAAACCAAGACAAGCGTTATGACGAGCAATACGATCGCTGCCCAGACTTAAAGCGTGATCCGATTGTGATGTTCCAGCACAAATACTATTGGAAGATAGCTATTTGGGGAAATATTCTAGTACCAGTATTGTTGGGCTTAATTCACGGTAATGTTATGCAGATGGTATTGATCGCAGGTGTATTTAGATTGGTCTGGTCACATCACTTAACCTTCTTTATCAACTCTCTTGCTCACATTTGGGGGACTCGTCCTTATACAGAAGAGAACTCTGCACGCGATAATATTGTATTGGCTGTATTAACTGGCGGCGAAGGCTACCATAATTACCACCATAAATTTCAATACGACTATCGTAATGGCGTTCGTTGGTGGCATTTCGATCCATCAAAGTGGTGGATTAAAGCTTTAAGTTGGATCGGAGTTACTAAAAACTTAAAAGTGGTTTCAAAGGATAAAATTGAAAAAGCAAAAGCAGAAACCTTACTGCTAAAAGCTAAGGAAAAAACGGCACATTTGCACAATGCAGAAGAAATCATGCAAATGCTTCAGTCTGAGTATGAGGAATTAGTGGCAAAGCTGAACGAAGTTTACCTAGCAAAAAAACAATGGGTAGAAGCGAAAAGAGATAAGTTGTCAGAAACCTATGAGAACTTGGACTTAAGAAAAGAATACCAACAACTCAAACGGAAATTTGAATTACAAAAGGCGATTTGGTTACAGCTTGCGAAACAATACGCATAAGCCATAACTTTTTGTACAAGCTCCTTCGGGAGCTTTTTTATTGCCTTTTTATTGTCAGTAAATGCATTAGTCGCTTGTTTATTGCGCATTTAATTTATAAGCTTTAAACAGTTTAGTTATGGGGACTAGTATGAAAACTGATGTGAAATTTAATAAATTATCTTTAGCGGTGCTTCTATCGCTTGGCTTAACTTTAACCGCCTGTGATAAGGATTCAAAAAAGACTGAAACGACAGCTGATAAAACGGCTGTAGCGGCTACTGAGACTAAGACTGCTACTGAGTCAAGTTCCAAGGCCAGTGTTGAGAAAAATCAATCGGAAGTCACTTACAACATTTGGAATAAAGAAGACTCGGCAGGTGATTTAAAAGTTAAGCAAGATGGTAACTTTTATAATGCCAAGCTCAAAATGGGCTGGAACAATCGCCGCATTGAAACCGAAGAAACCATTGAAGTTAATGAGCAAGGCTTCATCGTTAATCAAGAAATTAAAGGTATTTCAGCCTTCGGTGCTCCTATTGATGAAAAGTTTTCTTATACCGATGGTAAGTCGGTTTGGAAAAGTTTGAATGAGTCAGGACAAGCAGAATCTAAAGGCGATCAGTTTTATGTGCCTATTGATGGGACTGGCGTTTCCAATTCTCTTTTAGTCAAAGCATTAGCTAAAGATCCTGATAATAAAATTGAATTATTACCGGCAGGTACTGCCAGTTTAGTTAAATTGGATACGGTAACTTTAACTAACGGTACTGAGAAAAAAGATGTTCATTTAATTGGCATTGCTGGTTTCGGATTTACGCCAAACTTTGCTTGGTATGACGATGATTATAATTTCTTTGCTACTGATGGCGGTGGATGGTTTGGCATTATTCCTGAAGGTTGGGGTAGAGAGCATCTAGAACAGCTGAGTAATATTCAAAAGAAAGCTGATAATGATTACCTAAAAGATTTAGCACAAAAACATACTCATACCGTTAATGATCCGATTTTAATTATTAATGCTAATTATGTGGACGTAAATTCAGGCGAGTTAGTAGAAGGGCAAAATATCATGCTCATGGACGGTAAGATTTCCATGATTGGTAAATCTGTCCCCAAACTTGCAGCTAACTCACCTTTTAAAACCATTGATGCCAAAGGAAAAACTTTAATTCCAGGTCTATGGGATATGCATGGTCATTTATCTAAAAGTGATGGCTTATTAAATATGCCAGCCGGTGTTACTAATGTGCGTGATATGGGTAATACTCATGACAATATTACCGCTATCGAGCGTATGAGTGAGGCCAATGAAATTATTGGCGCCGATGTTTATCGTTCAGGTTTTATGGATCGTGAAAGCCCTTATGCCATGAAAATGGGTAAGACGGTTGATTCTTTAGAGTCCGCTAAAGCTGCGGTTGATTGGTATGCGGAAAACGATTACCCACAAATCAAAACCTACAGCTCTATGGAGCCTCAATGGGTCAAACCCTTAGCAGAGCACATCCATAGCAAGGGTATGCGTTTAAGTGGCCACATTCCAGCCTTTATGACCGCGGAAGAGGCGGTAGATGCAGGCTTTGATGAAATCCAACATATTAATATGCTGTTTTTGAATTTCTTGGGTAAGAATGTCGACACGCGTCAACGCTTACGTTTCACCATGGTTGGCGAAAAAGCCGGTGAGCTAGATTTAGATTCTAAAGAAGTTACTGACTTTATTGCTAAGCTCAAAGAAAAGGGTACCGTTATTGATCCGACTCTTATGGTATTCCGTTGGTTGTTACAAGCCAAAGCTGGCGTAGTGAACCCTGAAATGCAGGATATTTATGAGCATTTGCCAGTGACCGTCTCGCGGGGTTTTAAAACCGCTGTGTTAGATATTAAAGTTCATGAAAGAGACGCATACAATAAGTCCACCGAAGCTTTAAGTGCTATGGTAAAAAAGCTACATGACGGCGGTGTACAAATTGTTCCTGGTACCGACAACATTGCCGGTTTTTCTTTGCACCGTGAATTGATCACCTACGCCGATGCCGGTATTTCAAATGCTGACGTTTTAAAACTTGGCACCATTGATTCTGCTCGAGTGGTTGGCGCAGATAAAACCAATGGTTCTATCGAACAAGGTAAACAGGCCGACTTAGTGTTTATTGACGGCAACCCTTTAGAGGATATGAACGATTTGCGCAAAGTATCTTTAGTGATCAAAGGTAAGAATCTTTATAAGCCGGATGAAATCTATCAAGCCATTGGGGTTAAGCCATTTACTAGCTCAATGGCTATTCCTAAATAGTAAATGGGACCTTTAATATTTGCTGTCATTCCCACGTAAGTGGGAATCTTGAGCAGGCAGTACAACTCAATTTGATCTCCGCTTTCGCGGAGATGACGCTAGAGTAGAGTCGATTTAGAAAAGGCCTCAATTGAGGCCTTTTTTGTTATTTTTTTAATGAATACTTAAAACAGTTATCTTTCCAAGTATTGCAATTTATTTTCTACGCCATCCCATTCTTCCGCATCTTCCGGCGCATCTTTTTTCTCGGTAATATTTGGCCAAATTTCTGATAACTCTGCATTTAATTCAACAAAATTTTCTTGGCCTGCTGGCACATCATCTTCTTCAAAAATAGCTTCGGCAGGGCACTCTGGCTCACATAGAGCACAATCAATACACTCATCAGGATTAATCACTAAAAAATTGGGACCTTCATAAAAGCAGTCCACAGGACAAACTTCAACACAATCGGTGTGCTTACATTTAATACAATTGTCAGTTACTACAAAGGCCATGCTATTTCCTAGGTCGGTCAATAATTGAAATCAAGATTACAGGCGCTATTTTAGCGATTCTCTAAGTTTATACAATAGATCGAGTGCTTGTCTTGGCGATAATTCGTCAATCTCAATAGATTTTAAAGTCTTCTCAACCTCTGATTCCTGTTGGGTTATTTGTTCTATTTGCGATAGCTCAATTTCCGGAATTGCTGCTTCATGAGTGCCTGCCTGTTCAAAATGTTGTAATAGCTGATTTGCGACGCTGATCACTACTTTAGGTAAGCCTGCTAACTGTGCAACTTGAATGCCGTAACTCTGACTGGCTGCGCCATCATTAACCTTATGCGAGAAAATCAAATTTGAGCCTTCAGAGTCATGATGTTCGGTGGCACCAAAGTGCACATTTTCCATTTTATCCCAAGACTCAGCCTGTTGAGTTAACTCGAAATAGTGGGTTGCAAATAGGGTAAAGGCATTAATTTTTTCATGGATATATTGAATCGTCGCAGAAGCTAATGCCAAACCGTCAAAGGTTGAAGTGCCTCTACCGATTTCATCCAGTAAAATTAAACTCTTGTTAGTGGCGTTATTTAAAATATTAGCGGTTTCCGACATCTCAACCATAAAGGTTGAGCGGCCTGAAGCTAAATCATCGGAAGCACCAATACGAGTAAAAATTCGATCCACTGTGCCTATTTCAGCGCTTTGTGCCGGCACAAAGCATCCAATGTGCGCCATTAGAACTATTAAGGCAGTTTGTCGCATATAAGTCGACTTACCGCCCATATTAGGACCCGTAATAATCAAACTGCGGCGAGACTTATTTAAAACTAAATCATTAGCAATAAAGGGCTCATCCAAATGATATTCCACTACCGGGTGTCTGCCTTGTTGAATATTGATGGAGTTGTCATTGATTAAAGTAGGGCGGTTAAGCACTAATGATTCTGCGCGTTCTGCAAAACAAGTGAGCAAATCAAGCTCAGCGACTGCATTGGCGGTGGATTGAATTTTTGCTACATACTGCTGTAACTCGGAGATGAGTTCTGCGTAAATTTTCTTTTCCAGCGCTAAGGCTTTTGATTTGCTGGATAAGACTTTTTCTTCGTATTCTTTTAATTCAGGCGTAATAAATCGCTCATTATTCTTTAAAGTTTGTCGACGAATGTAATGTGCAGGAGCTTGCTCAGACTGTGCTCGGGATATTTCTATATAAAAGCCATGCACCTTGTTGTAACCAACTTTTAAAGTGCTTAAGCCGGTTTGTTCTTTTTCGTCATTTTCAAGTCGCAACATAAAGTCGCTGGCATCAGAAGCGAGACTTTTTAATTCATCTAAATCAGCATTAAAACCATTGGCAATCATGCCACCATCACGAATAACCATTGGAGGCTGCTCAACAATTGATTGACTCAAAAGCACTTGAATATTTTCTAAGCTATCAATGGTGGAACTTAAATCAATCGAAAGTTTATTATCGGATAAATATTGGTTTAAAGTTTGCGATGCACGTAAACCATTTTCGAGTCGTTTTAAGTCGCGAGGGTTAGCACTGCCTAAGGCCAGTCGGGTGGATATTCGCTCGATATCGGTTATATCACTTAAGATTTCTTGCAGCTCAATAAATCGGTGTTCTTGTTGAATTTGAGAAACCGCATCTAGGCGCGACTCAATTTGATCTTTGGTGCTTAATGGCGCATGTAACCAGCGTTTTAATAGGCGAGCACCCATGACCGTTTTGGTGGAATTTAATACTTCAAATAAAGTATTTGCAGTGCCGCCTTGTAAATTTTCAGTGAGCTCTAAATTACGACGCGTAGCAGGATCTAAAGTTAGCTGCTGGCTGTCTTGGTGACGCTGCAAAGTTCGAATATGAGGTAACGAATTCAGCTGAGTGTTTTTTGCATAGGTTAAAACTGCGCCAGCTGCGCACACGGCTAAATTAAAATCGTCACAGCCAAAAGAATCTAGATTTTTAACCTGAAAGTGTGTTAATAAATTCGTAAGGTTTTGCTCATAATCGAATGCAAAGTCAGGCTTCCACTTAATGCTGGTTTCTAAGTTGCCAAGAAGAGATTGAGAACCATCTTCTTGTAGTGCATCGCTAATAACTATTTCTGCAGGCTTTACTCGGTAAAGCTCCGCTTGGAAATCACTTTTATTATCAAATTCAGATAACCAAAAGCGGCCAGAAGCCATATCAATACAAGCCAGCCCGTAGCTATTGTACTTTTTGTAGGCCGCGGCTAACAGTTGCTCTGAATTGGCATCTAACAGGTTCTCATCATAAAGGGTTCCCGGAGTCACAATGCGAACCACTTTTCGATCAACGGGTCCTTTACTGGTGGCGGGATCGCCAATCTGTTCGCATATCGCTACCGATTCGCCTAGTTTAACCAGTCTCGCTAAATAACCATCTACCGCATGAAACGGAACTCCAGCCATTGGAATCGGCTCGCCAGCAGAAGCACCGCGTTTGGTCAGAGTTAAATCCAAAATTTCAGCAGCGCGTTTAGCATCCTCATAAAACAACTCATAAAAATCGCCCATGCGATAAAAGAGAAGATAATCGGGATGTTCGTTTTTAAGTCGCCAGTATTGGCGCATCATTGGAGTATGCTGCTGCAAAGCAGGATCATTTGCAGTGGATTGATCGGATTTCGCCATGGAGTAATTATTATATTATGATGCCATTATCTATTGTCTATAGCTTAACGGATCTGGCTATAAACATAAATAAAGAAAACCAGTAGGTGGCGCTTGCAACAATTAGAACAACTTAAATTGATCGCACAAAAATTAATCGATAAAGAACTGATGGTGGTTACAGCTGAATCTTGTACTGGCGGCATGATTTCAGCAGCTTGCACTGATTTACCCGGAAGTTCGAGGTGGTTCGATAGAGCTTTTATCACATACTCCAACAATGCAAAACACGAAATGTTAGGCGTTCCCATGGAGCTGATCGAGGCGGCTGGCGCTGTCTCCATGGATGTGGTGAAAAGTATGGCCAAAGGCGCTTACAATCGCGCTGGTAAAGGTAAGCGCATTGCCATTGCCGTAAGTGGTATCGCAGGTCCAGATGGCGGCTCAGATGATAAGCCGGTTGGAACAGTATGGTTTGGTTATGCGCATGCTTTAGGAGCTGGTGCTCATAAATTAGTTTTTGAGGGAAATAGGGTGCAAGTGCGTCAACAAACGGTTGAAAAAGCTATAGAGTTGATTGCTAGCTTGATTGAAGATTTCACATGATTTTTTGTTAATCAACACCTTACAGCCTACCTAAAAATTCGTTTTATTCGGTTTTGAAAAAAAGTCTATTTTATGTTTAAATCCCGCGATTAGAAGGTACATATTCCCATATTAATAGACAACTAGATAAAAGGACTTTCATGAAATTCTTCCGTTTTTTTTTCACATTATTGCTGATTGCAACTTTATCAAGTACTAGTTTATCGTTAGTGGCCTTTCCAGGAGGCTTTGGCGACCCAACTGCTCCCACACCAGGCACGCCTTCGAGTGCCACAGTCCCATCAGCATCATCTTCTGGAGACTTTACACTCAGCTGGTCGAATGTTAGTGGTGAAAGCCACTTTATGTGGAGGGAATATCACAATGGAACCTGGAGTGTTTGGAATAACACCGCTCAGAATGTCACTAGCGTAGCCTTGAGCGGTCGTTTAGCTGGAAGTTATTACTACCAAGTTAAAGCATGCCATATTCTTGCAACACCGCAATGTGGCGCTGCGCGAAACAGTAACACAATTACAGTTACTTTAGTAACGATACCAAGCAAACCTAATTCAATTGATATTAGTGATGGAAGCAGTAGCTCGGATGGAAGCTATACGGTTAGCTGGTCTAACTCTACTAATTCTCCAACTCGATACGAGTATCAAGAATCTGTTGATGGCTTATGGTCGGGCACTTGGATCTCTACAGGGCTAAGCACCAATACGTCAATAGCTGGTAATGGCAATGGTACTTATGCTTACAAAGCTAGAGCTTGTAATAGCGCGGGCTGTAGCTCTGATATAACCAGTGCTAATGTCGTGGTCTCAATTCCTAGTGATGTTGGAGGTTCTGGTTGGAAAAATACTTCTGGCTCAATTCCTGATGCCGCATGGAATGGAGATACTCCGGTCTTAAATGGAGATAGTAATGTTGGGGCTCTAGAAGCGCAAGCAGGTGTATCGGGCGGCGCAGCAACTTACAATATTCCAATTGTCATCCCACCGGGACGCGCCGGCATGCAGCCGTCAGTTTCTTTGAATTACTCATCGCGTTCAGGCAACGGCGTTGCCGGTGTGGGTTGGTCATTATCTGCCGGCTCATCGATCCACAGATGTGGTTCAACTTATGCCCAAGAGGGGAAGACTAAGAGTGTTACTTACGGTACAGACGATAAACTGTGTTTAGATGGGCAGAAATTAATTAAAACCAGCGGTACCTATGGATTATCTGGTTCTCAGTACCGTACCGAATTGGATAGTTTCGCTAGGATAACCTTATATGGAACTATTAATAGTACAACCTCATGGTTAAAGGTTGAGTATAAAAATGGTCATATCAGTAAATACGGAACTAATTCCCAAACAAGACATAAAGCCGGTGGTAAGTTGCAAACCATGTCTTGGGCAATTCAAGAAACTCAAGACCTGTCAGGTAATACTATTACCTATAACTATAATAATTATGGTAATGGTGAATACCCAATAAACGCGATTCATTATACCGGCACCAATGGCTCCGATGGCGATAGACAGGTTTATTTTGTGTATGAAACACGCCCAGATAAATCTAACTCATTTCTAGCTGGTGGAGAAACAAGGATTACTCAGAGATTAAAAACGATAGTTACTAAATACCAATCCAATACAATTCGAGAGTACCGCTTAACATATGGTGAACAAAGTAATGCAACTCAAAGAAGCTTAATAAGAAATATCACTGAGTGTAGCTTTAGATCGGGTAGCGCTATATGTCTTCCTGCAACCAGCTTTGATTGGCATGATTCGGCAACTGAGTTCGATGTTAAAAAAGTTTGGGCTCAGACTGATAATTCCAAAAGAAGTTATTACCCGGTAGCTGATTTGGATGGTGATGGTCGAAAAGAAGTATTGATTTCTGATTCTGCAAGTATTAGTTGGGACCCTAACGGAGGATTGGTTCTTGGTGACACCCAATATTATATTGGCACAACAAATATTTCAGGTGACATCACTGCATTAAAAGAACTTGTTGATTTTGATTTTGGTTATACTCGAAAAAATATGCAGGAACCATTTGGCGATATTAATAATGATGGCACATCCGAAGTATTGGCGATTGAAAAATTAAGTAATGGTGATAGTCAATTTGTTATTTTACAACTGGATTTACAATCTAGTAATGTTGCAATTAAAAATAAAATAGCAACAGGAATCAATTCTGTTAATACTCCAAAAAGTAATTTAAAGTATAAAATTACCAACGTAGCGAGTTTTGTTGATATTAATGCTGATGGTAAATTAGATTTATTTTTTAAAACAGAGTCTTTGTATCAGCAAAATGCCATCAAATCTAGGTACGCATACAGCCTAAATATAGGAACTAAAAAATCACCGGCTTTTGCTTCACAAGTTGTTTTCACAGACTTCCCCTATATTCAAAGTCAATCAGATGACACAAGCGATCAAGGGGTAACTTTTCAGAAGTGGTCAGATATTAATGGTGATGGGTTACAGGATATTATCTTTGCTAATAACTTTTGTAATACCAATTCATTTAGTCAAGACATTTTCTTAAACACCGGTACTGGGTTTACAACACACTCGTTTGCCTCATTGGGGATTGATTCCAATGCTCGTCCGTCACAAACGTATCATCAGTGGCTTGATATTAATGGCGATGGACTAGAGGATTATGTGTTTGTGCCCAACTTTGATGACTCTCGTAGCAAAACTTGGCACTACCAAATCAATCGAGGAGGTTCATTCAAAGTTGCTGAAAATACGAATTCTACAGCCGGTATAACTGATAAAGCTTTACTCGATTGGCAACATGTTAAAAATGCATGTGGTCAGTTGTATCCCAATAGAACCCCAAAACTGGCTGGGACTATAACCAGTATGGATTATGATAATGACGGCATTGCCGAACTTATATTGCCAATTTCAGAAAAGCCAGCGGTAAGATTTTGTCGATTTTGGAATGAGCAGCCAACATCGGAAGCAGAGATATTAGTTAGCATGGCTATGACAACTACAACTCTTGTGACAGCAGGCTCTGCCGGTATGTTAATAGAAGGACACTATGACCATGAAGGGAATTGGGTTGCTCCATATTATCAGCAAGATACATACGAATCATTTTTATACTCTGATTATGATAATAGTGGGTTGCTTTGGTCTGCAATAATAGGAGGTACAACTGCCCCAGATAATACCGATGTTTATGTTTGCGCTTATACCGCTAGTCCCGATGGTGAGTTATATGATTTAGATAAAGGATTTTGGGATAAAAGTATATACAAAGCCAAAGGCTTTAAATTTGTTTTGCAGGCTAACGGCAAATACAGCCTAGTTGAAGTTAATGGTGATACTCTATATCTAAATAATAATGGGCCAGGCTCAAATGAATTTCCCGATATCAATGGTGATGGATTAACGGATGCGACCGTAAGCACAAATCTAACAATGGGAATGAGGGGTAGTTTTCAATGGGATGAAAGTTTACCTGCTGGAATGACTCAAGGAGTAGGTGGTTCCTATCGCTATATTTCAAAAGGAGCTGGAGTCAATAACGATTTTAATTCACCAGATTTGCTAGTTAGCGTTGTAGATGGGTTAGGGAATGAACATCAATGGAATTACAAAACGCTAGCTTATGAAAGAAGCACAGGCGTTGATTTCTATTCTGTTCCCAGCCTAAATGATCCCAGTCGTTACATTGATGATAAGCATTTTTACTTTACTTCATCCATGTATGTGGTGGATAGCTTTAAATATTCCAACGGTATTGGCGGGTTAAATGAGAAACAATATAGCTATCGCGAAGCGATTTATAATAATGAAGGACGTGGCTTACAAGGTTTCCGTTCAATCATTGTTGATGATTTATCGGATACTGATTCAGCTAAACACATTCGTTCGGTATCGGACTTTCATCAGAAGTTCCCGTTGGCTGGTAAGTTGGAACAAACTAGAACTTGCTTGTTAGTCAGTAGCGGTGAAGACTGTTCCAATAACGTAATTAACTTGGCAAGTTATAAGTGGGACCTATGGCGTGACGGAGTTAAGACATCTGAAATAATTGAAAGTGCTCTAACAGATTTCTCAGAACAAGTTTTTGATGGCAATACTGCTGATAACCGTTATTTAGTGACTCCAAATCAGCAGCAACAAATTCATTATGCAACGACTTCTGGCCAAGCTCAGAACATGAGTCTACAAGGTGGTTGGACGCACAAAAATACTTCGACTTATGTGTTTGATGCGGCTCAACACGGCGCTTGCCCGAAAACGGTGAATACTTATTATGTGGAAAATGCTGGCAAGCAAAATAGGACTCGTAGTGAACATACTTATGATGCCAGCAAGCTGAGTGAATGGTGGTACTGTAAATTAGATAAGCAACAAGTCACGACTTATGCTAGTTATGGAAACTTGTCGGATTACCCCGTTCTTGAGCCAGGAACCGACTTCGATAAACAACTTGAAACCAGCTACATTTATCATGCAACTAACCGTAAACCTATTAATATAGTTACGAACCCAACTATTGGTGGAGGTCACGCTTCACAAATCGATACCAGTTATAATAATCATGGTTTACCGCTAACAGTTGCCAGTAAAGGTAAGCACCATACGGGCGCTGATATGGCTGACCGTAATGTGTCAACCACTTACACAGCTGATGGTTATTTCGTTAATAGCGTAACCAACTCAAAAGGGCACGTGACGACGACTGAAGTTGACCCGATTCACGGTCAAGCAACCAAAGTTACCGACCCTAACTTACAAGAAACCCTAATGACCTACGATGCCTTTGGTCGAGTTCATTCGACTAAGCTTCCTGGTGAGCCAACTCAATACACGGCTTACTGGTGGTGTAGCGGGGTGAACGGTGGCAGTGCTTGGTGTCTTAATTTCCCTGGTAAGCAATACCGTGTTGAAACTAGACAACTAGGCTCTCCAAGACACATAAAGTATTTTGATAGTTTTAATCGAGAAAACTTCTCGATGACTCATAACTTTGACGGCGACCATTGGTATTACACTTTAAACAAGTTTAATAACAAAGGTCAGAAAACTCATGAAGCCACTTCAAATGGCGGTGTCTCGTCTTGGCAGTATACTTATTACGATTCTTACGATGCTTTAGGTCGTTTAACCAAGAAGCGAACGCCACAATCGGATGGTGGCCATTTGCCTACGACTTATCAGTACGATGGCTTTGTAACCAACATCAATGCGGGCGGTTTAGAAATGGCTCGTAAATATAATGGTCTGGGTCAACTGGTCTGGACTAAAGATGCGCATAACAACTACACCCGCTATGCCTACGATGGCACCGGTAATCCGATTACCTTGCAAGATGCTAACGGTAATCCTATCTATGCTAAGTACAACGCTTTAGGTCAGAAAGAATACGTTGATGACCCGAACATGGGTAAGAAATTCTTTTGGTACAACACCTTTGGCGAAGTGGAAAAAGAAAAAGACGCAAACTTAACTGAGTTAACTTACTCTTACGATACTTTAGGCAGAATGACACATCGTTGGACTAACAATCAATGGTCTGGGCGTTGGGTTTACGATAACACCTCAAGTGCTGGTAGGTTAGGGATGCTACACTATGAGTGGAACACGAATGATAGTAATAACCGTCGTATTAAGTATTATTACTATGCTAAGACATCATCTGGTAAAGATTATCTAAGTCATAATACCTATAGAACATATGTAAATGGTAGTTATGTTAACGACAATGTTTTTTATTATGTAGACCATAATTACGGTCGCCCTAAAGGCATGAAATATCAGACCACAGGTTTAACCCTTGCTTATGACTACAACCCTCAGGGTTATCTATCTAAGATTAAGAATGCCAATGGTGGTTACGTGTACCAAGAGATTAAAGACTTAGATAATCACGGAAAAATTACTAAGCAGTTAAAAACCAATGGCTTGCTCACAGAATCAGCTATTGATACTTCAGTCCCAATGTATCATCCAGCGACGGGCCAAATGCTTAGCATCAGAACAGCAACTACTTATGGTGACGAATTACGCCATGAGTTAACCTATACTTATGACGATTTTAGTAATCTTGAAATGCAAACGGTTCGCGCTAATGGTGTCACGAACTCTGAAGATTACGATTACGATGGATTGCACCGTTTAGTTTTAAGCCAACGTACTATTAATAATGGCACTCCTACAACGATAGATCCTATTGAGTATTCCTATGATCCAGTCGGTAATTTCACTAAGAAAGGAGATTATGTTACCAATTACGCTTATGGTAATGCTGATAAAAATGCTGGTGGCAACGCAGGTCCTAACGCTGCACGCTGGATAAGCAAAAAATCCGGCGGCACAGCGGTATACGAATATGACAACAACGGCAATATGGAATCTGGCGATGGACGAACGATAACTTATAATGAATTTAATAAACCATTAACCATCGAAAAAGGTACTATCAAGAGCACCTTTAGTTATGGCGCTGATTTAATGCGCTATAAGCAAGTTAAAGAGGGATTGCCAGGCGGCGTTACAGAAACCACATATTATGTGGATAAACTTTTTGAAAAGGTCGAAACTAAAGTCAACCTGACTTCCACCAAGACGGTTTACAAGCACTATATTGGTGACGTTGCCATTCAAACTAAAACCATCACCGGTAGTAATTCTGAGTGGGATATTCGTTTTACCCACAGAGATAGGCTGGGCTCGGTTATAACGTTAACGGATGATTTAGGAAATGTGACCGAACATCGCAGTTACGATGCTTTTGGTAAACCCAGGAAAGGGGATTATGGTGATTTAACAACGCCAACATTATATGAAGCTGTTGGTGGAGAGCCCTTTACCGATCGAGGTTTCACTGATCATGAGCATCTTGATGATGCCGAGCTCATTCATATGAATGGACGCGCGTATGATTACAATCTAGGTCGATTCTTATCAGTTGATCCGTTTATTTTGGAGCCAGGAAATTCTCAAGCTCTGAATCCGTATTCCTATATTATGAATAACCCATTTGCAGGAACTGATCCAACGGGTTACTTCTGTATGGATAACGGAAAACCCTGTAAAACAGAAATTCCGAGTTACTCTAATCAAAGCCAACCTACGGCAGCTACTAATAATGGTAATTGGACACATACGCCAATAGAGCCGATGAGTTTTATGGTATGGTCGACAGATCAAATCATGAGACAGTTACCAGGAACTAAGACTGTTGTTTTAGAGGGTTTTTCTGAAGATATTACATTAGGGAATACTTTAGATGGCGCATGGCAGTCCTGGAAATGGGCAGTGCAAGATACAAGCAATTTCTTGACAGGCCTTACTCATGACTATAATCCTATTGCTATAGCATTTGATATACCTTACGCGCCACTGGATCTAAATGTAGATATTAATAAAGGAAATGCTCACGGGGCCATGGGTGTTGAGATAGCAAGTATTGTAACAGGAGTAGCAGAAGCTAAAGTAATCCAATCTACCGCTGCTCTGAAAACCACAGAGAGGGTTGCTGATGTAGGCTTTAGCCCCGTAACTGCAAGTAATAAAAAATCAGGGGTACCAGATGAAAATTTTGTTCCTAACCCCAATATTACAGAAAAGTACACTAGGCCATCTAATGCTGGCCCTACGCCAGCCCAAAGAGCGAGCGTGCAAGGTAAGCCTTGTGTTGATTGTGGTAATGTGTCACCTACACAAATTGCGGATCACATTGATCCTCTTGTAGTACAATATTATCGAGAGGGACGAGTAAATATACAGCAGCAAAGACAATTAAATGCAGTTCAGCCTCACTGTACAGTATGCTCGCCTATTCAGGGAGGACAACTAGGTGCTTTTGGTAAGAAAATGATAAAAGAGTTGGACTTAAAATGATGAACGAAATTGAAATTAATCAACGAGACATTTGTGAAAAGTATTCTGCAAAGTTTCAAACTTGTGATCTAAATTTGAAGCTTGGTATTTCTCAAGGTGTTAAAGAAGGAATTAGACCTATTCATGGTATGAGGGTGAAAGAAGAAAATGGAACCAGTGGTTGGTATATATGGGCTGGAGAGTGGTCTGATGCTCCAGATTTCTTTGCTCCTCTTCATGGCCATCATATAGAAGAGTGGGCCGATATTGTTATGCCTTATTTAGGGCTTCCTGAGGGATGGCGATTTTTGATAACTGAAACTTATGAAGATGTTTGGGAAGACCTTGACCTCATTAGATGCGATTAACATGATTTTTATCTAATTAGCAAAGCGGTAGTTTGGCTTTTTTTATAAGAATAAGTAGGGAATAATTAATTATTACATTTAAGCCGTCATTTAGACGGCTTTTAATTGTCTGAAATTCGGATATTTAACAGTAGACTTCGGAGAGCTTACTGGTTTGGGTTCGGAGGTTCTGGCATTTTGGCTCGGAAGTTGGGGCGGTGCCAGTAAGTTTTCAAACCAGTAATTCTCCGAGCTTATTCCAGTTTTCTCTCCGAGAGGTTTCTAATTAGGTATCCGAGCGCTGCTGTTAAATTTCCGAATATTCCTTTTTGAAAATGGTTAACTTATGGCAGTAGGCTGGTCAGGGCATTTTGAATTTGGTGGTCAGGTTATTCTGGTCGGGTGGTCAGTTTGGTGTGTACAGGTGAGGATTTTGCATAAAAAAAGCAGACTCGAAAGTCTGCTTTTTTAAAAGAGTAGTCGTATTAAGCGGCTACAATGTTCTCAGCTTGTGGGCCTTTTGGACCTTGAGCTACTACGAACTCAACTGGCTGACCTTCTGCAAGGGTTTTGAAACCAGAGCTACTAATAGCGCTGTAATGAGCAAAAACGTCTGGGCCGTTTTCTTGCTCGATAAAACCAAAACCTTTAGATTCGTTGAACCATTTAACGGTTCCTTTAACTGTGTTAGACATAATAATATCCTGTATTTTAAATAAAAGTGTGCCTTCATTAGGCATGAATTGCTTTGAAAATAGACTGTGACTTAAAAACTGCAGGACGAGATATTACGAATAAAAACTGCGAAATGTAGTGATGTAAATAATAGACTTGCTTTCTAGCTGCTGCACACTCTATAGACTAATCATCGCTGTGTCGAGCTTTATTTTATCTTTGTCATTTCCAAACAGAGGGGAATCTAGCTGGAATCTTGTATTATGTTTGAATGAGATCCCCGCTTGCGCGGGGATGACGTGTTTTTAATGTTTTACCAACCACACTGACGATCTTTGTTTTGTTCGTCTAACCATGCTTTAAGTGGTGCATAGTATTCTAGTACTGCGGTAGCATCCATTTCTCTTTGGCCGGTCATGGCTTCTAGTGCATCTGGCCATGGGCGTGATGCACCCATTTCCAACATCGCATTTAACTTAGCGCCAGCTTCTTTATCGCCGTAGAAAGAACAGCGGTGAAGAGGGCCTTCGTTGCCTGACATTTTGCACATGTCACGGAAGAATTGGAATTGCAAAATATGCGCTAAGAAATAACGTGAGTATGGTGTGTTACCAGGGATATGATATTTTGCGCCTGGATCAAAATCGCTTTCGCTGCGCGCTACTGGAGGCTTTAGACCTTGATACTTTTCACGCAGTTCCCACCAGCCTTGGTTGTAGTTTTCTGGCGTGATTTCACCGTTAAAAACTTTCCAACGCCATTGATCAACTAATAAACCAAATGGTAAGAAAGCTACTTTATCTAAAGCCGAACGCATTAATAAAGCAACGTCCGCTGACGCATCTGGCTCTGCATCAATTAAACCAATTTGCTTTAAATATTTTGGCGTAATTGAAAGGGCAACGGTATCACCGATCGCTTCATGGAAACCGTCATTAGCACTATTTTTATAGTACAAAGATTGGTTCATGTAAGCGCGTTGATAATAGTTATGACCTAACTCATGGTGTACCGTTTGGAAATCATCGGCGTTGATTTCTGTACACATTTTAATGCGGATATCTTCTTTGTTATCCAAGTCCCAAGCCGAAGCATGACATTGCACATCACGGTCGCGTGGTTTGACGAATAAGGAACGATCCCAGAAAGTTTGTGGTAGTGGATCAAAGCCTAGTGACGAGAAGAAGTCTTCACCAGTTTTAACCATTTTCTTAACCGCAGTTTCTTTTTCTGCATGGGTTACTACTTCATGGTCAACCCCATAATATTTTTCTAACAAAGGATTGATGTCGATGCCTTTAGCGCCGTCTTTAGGGCCTGCGATATCATAAATGTTAGCCCATTGCTGCGCCCACATATTACCGAATAAATGTGCTGGCATCGGACCTTCAGTAGAAACAACTTCATCGCCATACTGCTTATTCATTTCAGCACGAACGTGGCAATGCAAGGCATCATATAAAGGACTGACTTGTCCCCATAGACGATCAAGCTCTGCGGCAAAGTCATCGGCTGGCATGTCGTATTTCGAGCGCCACATAGCGCCAGTGTCCTTATAACCTAACTCTTTGGAACCTTCGTTAGCGATAGCGACCATTTCTTCATAAAGCGGACGCATAGGCTTAGAAATTTCGCGCCAACCTTGCCAAGCTTTTAACAGTTCTTCTGGATCACGAGATTTGACTAAAGTCTGAGTTAATTGACCAAGAGAGCGGCCATCTGGACTACGACCTTGCGCATAAATACTATCTAACTTAGAAGTGATTTCTGCTAATTTTTTAGTCTTATCAGCGTCAGATGGTGCTGGCAAAGTTAAGCCAAGCTTAATCATTTCCAATTTACGTGCTACATCATAAGGTAAGTCCAAGCCATTGAATCTTTTTGCTTTGTTCGCTAATTCAACGCCTAATTTGGTGTAGCGCTCACCAACTTCTGCATTTAACGCAGTGGTGTCTTCGGTAACAAAGTTTGCGTTCACCCAAGCAATTTTAGCGCCGTAATCGGATAGATCAGATAACTCTTGCTCAGCCTTATCAACAAAAGCAGCTGCTTCTTCAGCAGTAGGTGCCTTGTTGCTGGCGACTGCTTTTGGACTTTCCGTAGATTGTTCTGTGTCATTGTTCGCATCGCTACAGGCAGTTATGCCAAATAATGCTGCGATGGTTAGCGTGCTCGCAATGCTTTTCCTAAAGTTTTTCATAGATAATTGTCTCTCTTGTCATTTACTGGAGCCGAATCAATATTTCAGCTCTTCAGAATCGATATTCCCAAAGATATCAGCCAATCATTATAACTATTTTCGGTTGTTTTAGAAGATTGCACTAGTGTGTCTTGTGAAGGAATTGGGTAGAATGACGCCAATTATTAAAAAAATACAAATTTTGGAGCTGCAATTCTTATGTATGGCCCATTAATGCTGGATTTAGAGGGATTAACTCTTAATAGTCGCGAAAGGGATTTATTGAAAAACCCAATGGTTGGTGGCTTGATTTTATTTAGCCGCAACTATGCCTCGACTAATCAGGTCGCCGATTTATGTATGGCTGTACGCGAAGAGTCCGCGGGCGATATTATTATTGCTGTGGATCATGAGGGCGGTAGAGTTCAGCGCTTTAGGGAGGGTTTCAGTGTTATTCCGCCAATGGGACAACTTTTACAGCAAACCCAAGAGATAGAAGTGGCTAAAGAAAAAGCTTATAGCTGCGGTGCTATGATCGCGATGGAAGTGCAGGGTGTTGGGATTGATATTAGTTTTGCCCCAGTACTGGACTTAAATCGTGAGATAAGTGAAGTGATTGGCGATCGCGCTTTTTCGAGTCAGGTTGACGAAGTGATCGAGCTAGGTCGAGCTTTTATTAAAGGCATGAATGATTATGGCATGGCGACAACGGCTAAGCATTTTCCCGGGCATGGTTCAGTACGCGCCGACTCGCATATAGAAATACCGGTTGATGATAGACCGCGTGAACAAATTATTTCACAGGATATGCGAGTCTTTTCTGAGTTAGCGCAAGATTACCAAGCGGTGATGCCAGCGCACGTTATTTATCCGTCAGTTGATAAGAATCCAGCGGGTTTTTCACAAACTTGGTTGCAGGATATTTTGCGTCAGCAGCTTGGTTTTAATGGCGTTATCTTTAGCGACGATTTATCCATGGAAGGGGCGACTGTCGCTGGTGATTATCATGCCCGAGCGGATATTGCGCTTGAAGCCGGTTGCGATATGGTTTTGGTGTGCAATCATCCAAAAGAAGCGCAAGAACTGGCAGATGCTGCCAAGTTAGTTGTAAATAGTGAAAACTCTGCTCGCATTGCGACCATGGCAGGTAAAGCTATCGAATATAATTTAGCTAAGGTGTTCGATAGCGAAAAGTGGCAACAAATTAATCAAAAACTGGCTTAACACTTACTTAAGATTTATCAAAAGTTATTAATCACTATTAACCGAATATGACAACAATTACTGAAACCACTTCAAAACTTGAGCAATGGCTAGCTGCATTGCCAAGTTACTGGCAATTGATTGCGATTGCTACTTTAACCATTGTTTTTTATATGCTGTGGCGCTTTTTAAATGCTCGCTTGGTCAAGCGATTTGCAGCTACTAAGAATTTATGGGATGACGCAATCCTACATGCGTTAAATAAACCAGTATCCATGGCCATTATCATTATAGGTTTTTTATTTGGTTTAGAGTCTGTACAAAATACTTATCTGGATGAGCCTGTTATCTCGGCAGAGATACTGAGTAGTTTGAAGCGAGTATTGGTGGTTTTTGCCATTACTTTAGGCTTGATTCGGTTAATTAATAAAGTCGAAACGACCATTCTTGATAGCGATAATGATTATCAAGTAAAGCTTGATGAGACTGGCGTTTTAGCCGTCAGTAAATTATTGCGTCTGATTGTTATTGTGATCAGCACCTTAATTATATTCCAGTTATTAAATATTCCTATCGCCGGCGTTTTAACTTTTGGTGGTATCGGCGGTGTCGCTGTTGGTTTTGCGGCTAAAGATTTATTGGCAAACTTTTTTGGCGGCTTAATGATCTTCTTAGATAAGCCTTTTAAAGTTGGTGATTGGATCCGCTCGCCGGATAAAGAGATAGAAGGCACGGTCGAAAACATTGGCTGGCGGCAAACTCGCATCAGAACTTTTGATAAAAGACCTTTGTATGTGCCGAATGCTACTTTCACCAATATCTCGGTAGAAAATCCTTCGCGTATGACCAACCGCAGAATCAATGAGACTATTGGTTTGCGCTACGATGATTGGCAAAAAGTAGAAACCATTGTTGCTAAAGTTAAAGCTATGTTGCAACAACATGAAGAGATCGATCAAACTGCAACCCTTATGGTGAATTTCGATAAATTTGCCGCTTCGTCTTTAGATTTCTTTATTTATACCTTTACCAAAACGCGCGATTGGGCTGAGTATCACGAAATTAAACAAGATGTTTTGCTTAAAATCATGAATATCATTGAACAAGAAGGCGCAGAAATTGCTTTCCCAACTTCCACTTTACATATGAATACCAGTGCCATAGAGAAAAACCATGAATCATAAAACTGAGCAAGAAACCGATAGCTTTACCGAATTAACGCCAAGAGAAGAGCTGGTGGCTAAGTTAAATGGCGAAACCGCGATTGTCGCTTGGCAAGAAATAGAGCGCTTTTTTGCCAAAGGTAATTTGTTATTAGTAGAAAAGGGCGTTGATTTGATTAATTGCGCGGCAGATATGTCGATGGATAATGGCGAAGAAATTGGCAAGCTGATTAATGAAGAGAAAATTCAAGCGATGCCAGTTGATTTTGTGAAGGCAAACTGCAAGCCTGAAACTGAATTTTGGACAGTAGTGGTGGCGCCTTATATTTTGGCGCAGTTGAAGTAACATTAATTATAAAGGAAGAGATAGTGATTAAGAAATATATTTTTTTGGTAGTTATATTTGTTTTATCTTCAGGCTTTCGTACTAATGAAGTTAGCACTGATGATATGGTTGAAGAAATCCATCGCCTTGTGAATACAGAAGAAAATATGACAAGGGCTTTAGAGCAAATTTTCTTATCTAAATTAAATTTACAAGATGATACAAAGGTAAAGAAAGTTAAAGAGGAAATTTCTAATTTGGTATCTGATGTTATGGCTGACGATGCTTATTTTAATGACTTTAAAGAATTATACTTAAACGTGTTTACTGAAAAAGAAATAGCTCAACTCTTAGACTTTTTTATAAATCAGAAGTCGGTCAGAAGATGCTAGAAAAGACGGGATATCTCGCTTTAGAAACACAAAGAATAGCTGATACTCACTTAAGATACCACTTTCGGGGTTTTAGGCAATCGCTAGATGAGATATTAGAGGTTGATAAAGGCGCTAAGTAGCGCCATTACCTAATCAGCATGCACTACGGCATGAACCACATGGTTATATTCGAAATAAACGGTCATATTTTCATAACGCCAAGTAGAAATTGGCGGCTCGCCAACTGGTCCAGACATTGATGATGGCTCACCAAACTTCTTGCGAACTTGCGATTTAGAAATTCCACGTTTAGGAGTTTCAACGTTTGCTTGCTTTTGGGCGCCTACAGGGACTTTTACTTCATCAGCGAGTATCGCAGTATTGGCACCGAATCCAAGTCCGCTGGCTAAAAGTAAGACTGCTAATTTTTTCATGGCTAAAATTCCTTATTTATTTGCCCTTATAATAGCAAAAACAAATACTTAGTAAAATAATTTCAAGGTATAATCCAAATTATTGAGAATTGGTTGATTTTAAAAGGTGAACCATTCACTATACCGCCTATCAAAGATGTGGCTGCACCTCTAAATGGGGTCAGAGTCAATTATTTTAAACAAGTACAGAATTACAAATAACAAAGGTCAGAATAATCGACTCTGACCCCATTTAGAGACTATGAAATTACCTTTTTCCTTATTTGTTGGACTCCGCTATACCCGTGCAAAGCGCCGTGATCGCTTTATTTCACTGATATCCATTATTTCTATGGTGGGGATCGCGCTAGGCGTTATGGTTTTGATCACCGTGATGTCGGTAATGAATGGTTTCGAGCGGGAATTACGAGATCGTATTTTAGGCGTTTCGCCACACGTATTAGTGCAAGATTTTTCAGGTGAACTTAAAGATTGGCAAGAAGTTGAAAAAAAGGTCAAGCAAAGTCCTCAAATACTAGGTGCTTCGCCCTATATTCAGTCGGAAACCATGTTTCGACATTTTGGCTTGAATCAAGTTGGCATGGTGCAAGGCATCTTGCCGGAAAAATTATCCGAAGTTTCTGTCGTTCCGGCCAATATGAAAGCGGGTTCTATTGATGATTTAGAAAAGGGTAAGTACAACATAATTCTTGGCTCTACTTTATCTAGACGCTTAGCAGCAGGTGTTGGCGATAAAGTTACTCTATTGATTTTAAGTCAAACCAAGATGAGCCTTGCGGGGATCAATACTCGCAGTAAGCGATTTACGGTTGTTGGTATTTTCGATACTAAATCAGAAGTCGATCAAGGCTTGGCTTTCGTACATATGGATGATGCGGCGAGTGTTTTGCGAATTAAAGATGGCGTAACGGCGTTACAGTTAAAAACGCAAGACGTGATGAAAGCTTATGATACTGCTTATGAAGTGAATGACATCTTAAAAGGCGATTATTTGTTGTCTGATTGGACGCGTCAGCACCAAACACTCTTTAACGCTATTGATATGGAGAAGAAGATAATGTTTATTCTTTTAATCTTTATCATTATGGTGGCGGCTTTTAACATCGTCACTTCGCTGGTGATGCTGGTAAACGAAAAGCAGTCGGACATCGCGATCCTAAGAACTCTGGGCGCTAGTCCTGCTTCTGTGATGAAAATCTTTATGACTTCGGGTTTTATCAATGGTTTGATTGGAACAGTGGTAGGGGTGGTTTTAGGTATGCTGCTGGCAACCTACTTGCCCGATATTGTCAGTTGGATAGAGGTCACTTTCGACGTTCGAGTGTTCCCGCAGAATGTGTATTTTGTGAATGAATTGCCGACTCACCTTATTATGAAAGATGTTATACAAATAGGTATTTATTCTTTTGCCATTAGTCTTTTTGCAACTATCTATCCTGCATGGAAGGCTTCACGTATTCAACCAGCGGAGGCGCTACGCTATGAGTAACAGTGCTATGAGTAATTTAATAGAAGTGAGTAACTTAAGCCGTAGCTATAAAGATGGGGCTTTGCAGGTTGATGTTTTGGAAGGCTTAAACTTTACCGTCGGGAAATCTGAGCAGCTTGCAATCGTCGGTGCTTCCGGTTCGGGTAAAAGTACTTTGCTACATTTAATTGGAGCCCTGGATAAACCTAACTCTGGTGAAGTGATTATTAATGGCCAGAATATTCATAAGTTATCGCGCAAAGCTCAAGGTGACTTTCGTAATCAACACATTGGCTTTGTGTATCAATTCCATCATTTGCTACCTGAGTTTACGGCGCAAGAAAATGTCGCTATGCCGTTAATCATTAAAGGCATGAATCGTACTAAAGCGTTAGTTGAAGCCGATGCTGTAATTGAAAAAGTTAATTTATCGAATCGAAAACTGCATAAACCTGCAGAACTATCTGGCGGCGAGCGCCAAAGAATTGCCTTTGCCAGAGCAATCGTTAATAAGCCATTAGTGGTATTAGCGGATGAACCGACGGGTAATCTTGATCATGCTACTGCTGAAAAAGTTTATGATTTGATGTGCGAGCTAAACCAAGAGCTAGGCACTAGCTTTGTAACCGTGACTCATGATTTAGAGTTGGCCGGTAAGATGCAAAGACAAGTTAAGCTAGAAGATGGGCAATTAACTGGTATGGATTAACGGGCAAGTTTTTCTATACTTTTATCTTCAGCACTGATGCAAACTCTATTACGACCTTCAGCTTTAGCTTGATATAGTTTCATGTCAGCTTGATGGATTATTTCATCTAAAGTTGCTAGCTTTTGAGTGCATATGCCAATACTTATAGTGACTTTAACAGCTTTACCGTTGACTTTGATAACTCTATTTTCTACGGCATCTTTCAGTTTGTTAAAAATAATTTTGGTATTTTTGAGATCTACCTTGTCGATATAGACAGCAAACTCTTCACCGCCAAACCTTCCAACTAAATCAGATGCTCTAATATTATCTTTTAAAATTGAGGCGATTTCCTTAATAACAACATCACCCACATGATGACCATAAGTATCATTCACTTCTTTAAAATGGTCGATGTCAATTAGACCAAATGCAAAAGATTCTTTGTACCTCAAGTTTTTCTTATAGCAGTGCTTGCTGAGTTCTAAAAAGTGGCGACGATTGTTGATTCCTGTAAGGTAATCTAAAGTTGCTAAAGCTTTTAATTCTTCGACTTGTTCAATGCGGGTTAAGTGTTGATTGATTCGAAGATAAAATTCTTCTGCCAATAAAGTCTGTCTAGTTATGAAGTCATCTGCTCCATGCTTTAAGAAATTGGCTGCCATTAATGGATCACCATTTGCAGAAATACCGATAATGACCAATTCATCTCTATTGAACTGCATTCTAAGTTTCTTAGCCAATTCGCAACCATTAATTTTAGGCATATGATAATCGGTAATAACCATTTTTATGTTTCGGTTATTCCGTACTTGTTGTAGCACCTTTTTTGGCGCGCTTTCAAGAATCAGGGTGTAACCATGAACCTCGAGAAGCTTTTTAAGAAAAGTGATATTGGTTTTTGAATCGTCTACTACAAGAATTTCGGTATTGTAGTTTTTCCTAAGTCGAGCCAGGGATTTAATAATGTAATCTATCGAATATTTATCGTGCTTAATAACATAATCGACTACACGGTGAGACCATATAAAATCGCGAATTTTTTCTGTAATATCGCTGATCATAACAATCGAAGGGATTTCGTAGTTAACTAAGAGTTGGATAATCTCGCCATTTGGTGCATCAGGTAAACGAAAATCAAGAAGTGCCGCGTCGACAGAGTCGAGATTAATACTCTCCATTAGCTGGCGCGCTTCTGCATAAGTAGTGGCGTACTCTACTTTATAAGGTAGTTCTGCTTCGATTTGCTTTTTGATGAGTTGGCAAAAGAATTTGCTATCATCAACAACAACAATAGTATTCATTATATTTTTTTAGCTATCATTGATATCCTCAAACTTGCGCGCAATATACAGGAAATTGTTTGATTTATATACAGCTTTTTTGCCTTAAAAAGAAAAAATGATGAGATTAATAAGTTGATATATGCTTTCAAGGATATTAAAAGCTCAGGTTGAACTCTATTTAAAAATTGGTAAAGCAAAGCTAGTTATCTTCACCAATATGAAGTTTTTCTTTTAATTTCTCTTTCCAGCGTTCTTTTCTAGCTCGCCAGGCCATTACTACGTGATAACGCCAAGCCAGTTGGATACTGAAATAACCTAATATGGATGCAACGATACTGCAAATAAGGCAACCGAGTAAAAAGGGCTTCCATATTAGTACTAGCTCATTTTGTAACCACTGCATGGAAAGCTCGAATTCAAATGGACTTTCTGGGGTGCCTAAGGTCCAAGCGCCAACTTTATAGGCAAAATAAAACATCGGCGGAATGGTAATTGGATTAGTGACCCAGCAAGTAGCTACCGCTACCGGCAAATTTGCTTTCAACATGATGGCTAATGCAGCAGCTATGACCATTTGAAATGGTACTGGTATAAAGGCGCAAAATAGGCCAATAGCGATTGCCATCGAAGCTGAGTAGCGATTTAGATGCCACAGTTGTGGCTCATGTAGCCAGCCTCCGAAAATGCTTAAGAAACGATTTTCTTTGATTTTCTTATGATCTGGCGAAATTTTTTTTAAAAACTTGCGTGGCATCGGCTATAAAATTTATACTGTAATTGATTAAAAATTATTCTATAAGGAACATTATGCTCAAATGGATATTGGGCTTCCTAATAGGCTGCTGCAGTATTTTTTGGTTAAAAGAGCCATTTTCACTTTTAGAAAGCTCATTAATCATTATCGCAATACTGTTTCTGCTAGTAGTATTAGGAAGAATCAAAAAAGAATCTTACCGCTCAAAAACGGTCTGTTTATTATCCCTTGGCTTTGCTGTCGGAGTGCTATGGTTAAACATTCACTCGCAACTGAGGCTATCTAAGCAAATCAGTGAACCACTAACTGAATCTCATATTATAGAAGCCAAAGTGGTTTCAATTCCACAAGTTTATGATGGTCTGATCCAATTTAAAGCAATAGTGCTAACTAGTGATAAGCAGAATTTGCAAGGGCTAAAGCTTAAAGTCAGTTGGTATCAATACAAAGATATAGACATAGAAAAGGTCGCAGCTGTTGAGATCCCTAAACTAGGCGAGCTGTGGCAGTTTAAGGTGAGCATTAAGCCAATTACTTCAGCACTTAATATTGCTGGCTATGATGCAGAACGACAAGCCTTTCTGGAGTCGATTAGTGGAAAAGCGAACATCAAAAATAGTGATGCTAAAAGATTGTCATTGGCATCTGATTTCTCAATATATGCTCTAAGGCAATTCATCTATGAACATTTATCTGAACATGAAAATGCTGGTATTTTTCAGGCTTTGCTAATTGGGGAGAAATCCCTTATCAGTGCTAAGCAAAGACAAATCATTCAAGCCTTGGGTATTAGTCATTTACTGGCAATTTCTGGACTGCATATTAGTATTATCGCTGGCTTGTGCTTTTGGTTATCTTATAAATTCTTGAACTTAATTAACAAACTAGGCTTTAGCATTTCACCAATTTATATAGCCGGTTTTATTAGTTTAGTTGCTGCGGTTTTATATAGTGCTTTAGCGGGTTTTTCTATAGCGACCGTTAGAGCGATGATTATGTGGGGCGTTTTTATCATTGCCATTTCAACCTCAAATCATAAGAGTCTCATACGAGCTCTTGCAGTTGCAGCATTGATAGTTTTACTCTTCGATCCAGTGAGCATTCTCTCCTATGGTTTTTGGTTAACCTTTGTATCTATCGCAATTATTGGTACGGTTTTGTTTGGCAGAGTAATCCCGCAAAGCAAAGTTTTACTCGGCATAAAGGTTCAATGGCAAATTAGTTTGGGCATGGCGTTGATGGTTGTCTTTATGTTCCAGCAAATCAGTTTTATTTCATTTGCCATAAATTTAGTGTTAATTCCTCTTTTCAGTGTCCTAATTTTGCCACTGATATTTATCGCCAGTTTGTTGGCAATGCTTTTTGATATTAATTATCCAGTAGCTATTATCGATAGCGCCTTATCGTCAATCCTTAGCTGGATAAATTTAGAGTCATTAAAGTCATTAGGGTTGTTTTTAAAAGCCTATATTAACAAGCCTGTATGGGTTCTTTTGGTATTGGTTTACTTGTTTATATTAATTCCTATGGGCAGATTAAAGGCTTTGCCCATTATGGCTTTATGTCTAACTATTTTAACTATAACCTTGAATCAAAAAAAAGATCTAACTTATAAATTGCTAGTGTTTGATGTAGGGCATGGGCTAGCCAATCTAATTTATAATGAAGAAAATGCAATTTTATATGATGCAGGTTTTGCTAATGATGGCTTTTCTTATGCGGAATCAACTTTGATCCCAGCTATAAGAAAACTTGGAATTAATAAGATTAATTTAATGATTATCAGTCATAATGATTTAGACCACTCAGGCGGCGCAAAGGCAATAAAAAATGCTTTTATTGTAGAAGAAGTGATTGACAACGAGGCTTGTCAATCACTGAATCAATACAATTTTAACAACCTAGAACTGCAGGCTTTTAACTATAAAGGTTTCGGGGAATTAAAACAGAATAACCGCTCATGTGTAGTTAAAATCATCACTAAAAAAACTTCTGTTTTATTGACCGGCGATATTGAAAAAGAAGCTGAAAAACATTTGTTAACTAAAGACAAGCTCAACTTAAAAGCGGATCTTTTAATTTCTCCTCATCATGGTAGTAATACCTCTTCAACCTATCCGTTTATAAAAACGGTGGATGCGCCATTAGTCATACACTCCACAGATAGATTTAACCGCTATGGTTTTCCAAAAGCTGCAGTGCTGAAGCGTTATAATGAAATGCAGTATCGTCAGCTGTCTACCGGTTGTGCAGGTATGGTAACAATTAAGTTAGACAACCAAGAATTGCAGACAGAAAAAATGCGCCAACAAAGGCGCATTTGGAGATTAGAAGAATGTCAGCTATAAGCTACTTAATTATTTTTGCTGAGATTTCATATAATCCAGGGTTAATTGGGTTAATGCTTCAACACCGTATTTCATTCCCGATTCATCGATAAAGAAATCTGGGGTGTGATGTGCTGCCGCTTCAGAAGCAGGAGTACCTTTAGGTTTGCCTCCTAAGAAGAAATATAAGCCTGGTACTTCTTTGGCGAAGAAAGAAAAATCTTCCGCTCCAGTAATTGGCTTAATGATATTTACTTTTTCTACCACGGATTCTAGTGTAGGTAACATCTGCTGAGTTAAAGCCACATTATTGAAAGTCACTGGGTAGTTAGAAGAATAGGGGATCTGTACTTCCACCTCTGCATTCATACTCTT
The DNA here is from genome assembly GCA_947498625.1 of uncultured Kangiella sp. Lineage (GTDB taxonomy): Bacteria > Pseudomonadota > Gammaproteobacteria > Enterobacterales > Kangiellaceae > Kangiella. The sequence continues at coordinate 254,240 of CANMKR010000002.1, forward strand.
ACCAATTAACTCGGCTTTTTCAGTGATTAGCTTGCGGGTTTTTTCTTTATCAGCTTGGCTGAAAGTTCTGACGGTTCCTAACATTTCTAATTTCTCAGGAATAATGTTAGAGCGAACACCACTATGAATAGAACCGATAGTAACTACCGCCGGACTATTAGTAAGGTGCATATGACGACTTACTACGGTTTGCAAACTATTAATAATTTGGGCGCTGGTAACGATTGGATCGACACTATTCCATGGGGTAGAGCCATGCGACTGCTTACCTTTAATGGTAATTTTCATATCATCTACGCCCGCCATAATACCTTCTGGTTTAACGCCGATAGTACCTACGTCCATGCCCGAACTTATATGTAAGCCAAATACCACATCAACTTTCGGATTTTCTAGCACACCTTCTTTAACCATTAATTCTGCGCCACCTTCCTCGCCAACGGGTGAGCCTTCTTCTGCCGGCTGAAAGATGAATTTTACTGTGCCAGCTAACTCGCTTTGCATACCGGTTAAAATTTCTGCTACTCCCATTAGAATGGCAACATGCGTATCATGTCCGCAAGCATGCATCACAGGAACTTGCTCGCCGTTGTACTCAGCAATCACTTTAGAAGCAAAACTCACAGGAGTGCGCTCTTTAACAGGCAAGGCATCCATATCAGCGCGAAGAGCAACGACTGGACCAGGCTTGGCACCTTTTAGAATTGCGATAACGCCGGTATGCGCAACTTCAGTTTGAATTTCTAGGCCAAGAGATTGCAAATGTTTGGTGATGTATTTAGCGGTTTCAAACTCTCGATTTGAAAGCTCTGGATTTTCATGAATATGACGACGCCACTCTACAACCTTACTTTCAATATCGTAGGTTGATTGACTAAGTTTAGGCTTGTCTTTGGCATAAGAAGTTGCTGGGGTTAAAACTGCAACAGAGCAAAAGGCTCCCAGTAAAATTGAATTGATTCTTTTGTTATTCGGCACTTTTTTATTCATCATGCTTTTATCCATGGGCTTCCGTCATCATTGAACTAAAAAGCTACTTTGCCTTTTTTAACCCTAAAAAGCAACGAGTTAAAAAAGCTACAGGCAATAAAAAAGGCTGCAAAAGCAGCCTTTGGAACTAACTAAAAAAGTCTTTTAACTATTGAAAGTGTTACTCATTTCTTCTTTAGAAAAATCATCAACATTAATGATATCTAAACGGGCTTCTTCAGCTTCCACGACCAGTTTAAATTCGTCGTCACTAATAAGTCCTTCATCCAAAGCTTCTTTGGCGAAGCTAACGACTTCATGATTCAATGGCTTTTTGCCTAATGCCGCCGAGAATTTAGCTACTACCGGCTCCATTTGTAGCTGTAGTCGAAGTGCTTTATCCACTTTAAACAAGTTGCTGTATTGTGATTCTGACTTATAAATACCGTGAGTTAGTTCTTCGCGCATGGCTTCAGGTTGTTGCAACTGCTTTGCAACTTTTCTACCCAATTTATCCGAAGGAGGTGATAAGGGTAATCCTAGCGGGAATACAACGATACGCAATAATTTACCCATCCAGCCGATAGGGAAGTTACGCAGTACGCCATCAGCCGCCATTTGCGTTTCGTATAAACAATGTTCCATTGACCACTTAACAACGTCTTGATCATGCGCTGGACGGCCTTTGTCATCGAAATGCTTCAAGATTGAACTAGCGATAAATAGGTTGCTTAACATATCGCCCAAACGGCCAGAAATGGATTCACGACGTTTTAATTCACCGCCTAAAACGCCCATGATCACGTCTGATAGAAAGGCTAAGGCACTACTAAAACGGGTGATCCTTTGATAATAACGACCTGTGAAATCCGATTGCGGCTTACGCACAAATAAACTGGCGGTTAAGCCTAACCAGAAAGTTCTCACTTTGTTGCTCATGGCAAAACCAATATGAGCAAATAATGCTTTATCGAAATCTTTGATGGCTTGGGTTTTATTTTCGTTTTGTGAAGCTTCAATTAGTTTTAAAACGTAAGGGTGACAGCGAATAGAGCCTTGCCCATAAATAATTAAACTACGGGTTAAGATATTGGCACCTTCAACGGTGATTGAAATCGGCGCACCTTGGTAAGCACGGCCTAGATAGTTTTTTGGCCCCATCATTACGGCTTTACCGCCATGAACATCCATGCCGTCAATCGCACAGTCTTGCGCAAGTTTGGTGGTATGCATTTTAACAATAGCAGAAGCAACCGATGGCTTTTCCCCTGTATCAATACCAGCGGCAGTGAAAGTTCTTACTGCATCTATCATATAAGTCTTACCAGCTATTCGGGCTAATGCTTCCATCACGCCTTCCATATAACCCACAGGCACTTTGAATTGTTTACGAATGCGAGCATAAGCGCCGGTTGTGTAGGCCACCATTTTGGCACCGCCGGTAGCTCCTGATGGTAACGAGATTGCGCGTCCTGCGGATAAGCAATCTACTAGCATGCGCCAGCCTTGGCCTGCCATAGCTTGACCACCAATGATATAGTCCAAAGGTACGAAAACGTCTTCGCCTTGGGTTGGCCCATTTTGGAATGGGGTGCTGAGCGGATAATGACGGCGACCAATTTCAACGCCATCAGTATCGGTTGGAATTAAGGCACAAGTGATACCCAGTTCTTTTTTGTCGCCCAATAAGCCTTCTGGATCATACATTTTAAATGCTAGACCTAACAAAGTGGCTACCGGGGCTAGAGTAATGTAACGTTTATTCCAGTTTAGCTTAATGCCGATAACTTCTTCGCCATTCCATTGACCTTTGCAAACTACGCCGCTATCAGGGATGCCACCAGCATCAGAGCCAGCTTCAACCGCTGTTAGCGCAAAGCAAGGCACTTCTTGGCCATCAGCTAAGCGAGGTAAATAATATTTCTTTTGTTCTTCGGTACCGTAATGCATCAATAGCTCAGCTGGTCCAAGCGAGTTTGGAACAGATACCACACTACCGGCAGTTGGGCTTAAAGAGTTAATTTTGATCAAAACTTGTGATTGTGCATAAGCAGAAAAGCCCAGACCGCCGTATTCTTTAGGAATAATAAAGCTAAAGAAACCTTTGTCTTTGATGAATTGCCACACTTCTGGTGGTAAGTCGCGATCAATGCTGGTGATCTGCCATTCATTGATCATTGAGCACAATTCTTCTGCTGGGCCAGCTAAAAAGGCTTCTTCTTCAGCAGTTAAAGTAGCTTTTGGGATATTGTGAAAACGTTTCCAATTAGGTTTGCCTGCAAAAACTTCTTGTTCCCACCATATCGTACCGGCATCTAGGGCTTCTTGTTCGGTATCAGAGATTTTCGGCATAATGCCTTTGAAAACGCCCAAGATATTTGCAGATATCGGACGTCTGAGCGCAGGAACATTCAACGGAATCAAGATAATTGCACTGATAATCCAATGTATGTAGGGAACAGAATAAACAAATCCCCAAATTAGCAATACCGCTATAATGGCTAAGCTGGTAACTTTTAAGCTAGCTCTTTGGTAGAGAGTTATGGCTAAAACCAGAATTAATGAAATCGTTAACATTGATAAATCCACTTATTTGAGTTCATTTCTTAACTTTAACATGCCCTAAAGACATCGTACCAGTATTTTCCGTCGTTATTTGCATAAGATCACAGCTAACTACTTGAACTTATTTAGGGTTTGTAAGAATATAGTGGGGTTTAACTATAAATATAATTTGAGGAGCCCCTATGAAACGCCTTGCCGTAGCCATTATTCATGGTATCGGATCGGAAAAAGAATTCTATTCAGTAGAGCTGAAACACCGAATCGTAGAAGAATATTTAAAGGCTGATCCAAACAATCGCTTGGAAGATGACTTACTGTTCCATGAGATCTATTGGGGAGACTTAGTACAAGAGCATGATGCAGACCTTTTGCAAAAACTGGATTACAAGAAAGAGTTAACTTACAAGGATTTGCGTAATATCTTTATCGACTTTATGCGCCTGGGTAACAGTTACAGCAAAGGTGCTGAATCGGGTTTATATGATGCAATCCATGAGCGCATCAAAACCAGTTTAAACAAGTTCGCATCACATCGTAATATTGATCAAGACGATACGCCGTTAGTAATTATGGCGCATTCTTTTGGTTCAGTGATCATGTCTAACTATTTCTATGATTTACAGCATAGTAATGAAAGCTTATCCAACTTTGAAGCCTTCAAAACCTTGGCTGGCGTGATTACTTTTGCATCTCCTTTACCAATTTACTCTACTCAAACAGGTGACTTTAGTCGCCCAATTAATAAGGTAGGCAGTGAGTTGGAAGAAGGCTTAAAAGAGCGTGTTAAATGGCTAAACTTTTATGATAAAGATGATGTAGTTGCCTATCCAATGAAAAATGTGAATGAAGCATACAATCAAATGGTCGATGAAGATCAAGAGATTAATGTTGGTTCTGCTGCGACTTCATGGAATCCAGCGTGTCACACCGGTTATTGGGAAGATAAAGACTTTATTAAACCAGTAGCAAAATACTTTGGTGAGATCAGAGCGCCGCACGAATTCTGGAAGTTATAAGAGTTCGTTAAAGTTCGTCTATAGGGATCTCTTGTTATTAAGTGTAGACTTAGTAGCAAGAGATTTTTTATTGCCTAAATTAAATTGCAGAAAGCTATATCTCAGAAAGCAATATCTCAGAAAGTTATAGCTATGGCTGTATTACCTAACTAATTTCTACACTTAAATGACAAAAGAACAGACTAAGCCATTTCAAATTGATAATAAGTTGATCAAGCAATGTTTGCTTGTGGATCAGTTTGAGCTGAAAAAATTAGCAAATGTCATTTTAAAAAGACATAAACAAAAGTTAGCCAGTGATAAATTAATGGCTAAGTTCAACCGACTGATTAAAGACTCTTCTGAATGTAAATTAAAACGGCAACGCCTAGTTAATCGAGCGATTAAATTTGATGATGCTTTACCAATTTCTAATAAGCGTCATGAAATTGCAGAGTTAATAAAAAATAATCAAGTGATTGTGGTTGCAGGTGAAACGGGTTCAGGTAAAACCACCCAGTTACCTAAGATTTGCTTGGAATTAGGCTATGGAATAGAAGGGCGGATAGGTCACACCCAGCCAAGACGAGTTGCCGCTACTAGCGTTGCCCGAAGAATAGCGGAAGAGTTGGAAACGCCATTGGGCGAGACCGTAGGTTATAGCATTCGCTTTAATGACCAAGTCAATAATGCTACCCCCGTTCGGATCATGACGGACGGTATTTTGCTCAATGAAATAACTCATGATCCGCTACTGCAGCAATACCAAGTTATTATTATTGACGAGGCTCATGAGCGGAGTCTGAACATTGATTTTCTATTGGGGTATTTAAAAAATCTACTACCAAAACGCCCAGATCTTAAAATTATTATCACCTCGGCAACGATCGATTTAGAACGGTTTTCTAATCACTTTAAACAAGATAAGAAACCAGCTCCAGTAATTGAAGTCAGTGGTAGAACTTATCCAGTAGATGTCTGGTACCGTCCTACCGATGAAGAAAACCCTACACCTCAAGTGCAGCAAATTGGTCAGGCCGTTGAAGAAATTATGGCTGTTGATGCAGGGGATATATTGATCTTCTTATCTGGTGAAGCTGAAATTCGTGAAACTGCTAAGCATCTTAGGAAAGAGCAGTTTTCTAGTTGCCAAGTTTTACCTTTGTATGCTCGCCTTTCGATTAGCGAACAAGAGAAAATATTTAAAGCTTCCGGTGGAAAACGAAGAATAGTATTGGCAACCAATGTAGCAGAAACTTCGGTAACAGTTCCCGGCATTCGCTTTGTGATTGATCCTGGCTTTGCACGCATTAGTCGATACTCTGTGCGTAATAAAATACAGCGCTTACCGATTGAGAAAATATCACAAGCCAGCGCCAATCAACGCAAAGGCCGTTGTGGCCGCGTAGCCGACGGCATCTGTATTCGTCTTTACTCAGAGGAAGATTTTGATAACCGTTCGCAATTTACCGATGCAGAAATTCTAAGAACTAACCTTGCTTCGGTTATTTTGCAGATGCAACAAGCAGGTCTTGGCGATGTCGAGGAGTTTCCATTTCTTGATCAGCCTGCAGCTAAGCAAATCAGCGATGGACAAAATTTATTAATTGAACTACAAGCGATAGATCCAAATAAGCAATTAACATCGATTGGCAAACAGATGGCTCGCCTGCCGATAGAGCCGAGACTGGCTCGAATCTTATTGGAAGGACAGGCTAAGCAGCAACTTAATGAATGCTTGGTGATAGCGGCCTTTCTTTCAGTCAAAGATCCTCGCGAATGGCCATTTGATAAAAAAGAATTAGCTCATCAAAAGCATCGGAAATATCTTCATAGTCAGTCTGACTTTATTGCGATTGTTAACTTATGGGAACATTTACATCAGCAACAAGCTGAGCTATCGAATAAGCAATTTAAGGACTATTGCCGTCAAGAGCTGATTAATCCTAATTCCTATCGAGAATGGCGCAGTACCTATCGTCAGTTAAAGTCATTATTAGTTGAGAAAAACCAAAAATTACCGTCGGTTAAAAACTTTGAGAATGATGATAAAAAGCAGGCAGCTGTTGATTATAGAAATTTCCACCAGTGTTTGCTGGCAGGCCTTATAAGTTTTGTTGGGCAAAAAGATATTGAAAAAGGCTACTTGGCTGCAAGGCAAACTAAATATTTTATTCATCCACAATCGACTAACTTTAAAAAGCAACCTGCATGGTTAATGGCATTTGAAGTGGTTGAAACCACCCAGGCTTATGCCCGTTTAACGGCTTTTATAGAAGCAAGTTGGATTGAAGAGGTTGCGTCTCATTTATTAAAAACACATTATTATGATGCTTATTGGAGTAAAAGCCGCGGAACGGCTATCGCTCCTATGCAGCAAACCTTATTTGGATTAAAAGTAGTCGTTGATCGTAAAGTTGATTTCTCAAAAGTGGATCCTTTGCAAGCTCGTAGTATTTTTATTTTGCATGGGCTTGTCAGGCACGAATTAAACTCTAATCAAGAATTTTTTCTTGCTAATGAGAAAATTAAAATAGAAGTTGAGCAAGAAATAGCTAAAGCTAGACAAGCCAATTTGCGCATTCCTGAAAAAGAATTGGTAGATTGGTTTGAGCAAAAACTTCCTCCTAAAGTTTGCAATGCTAAAACCTTAAATTTATGGCTAAAAAAGGATGAAAAAAACTCTAAAGCCTTGCAATTCAACAAGGAATTGCTGCTTGGTGAGGAGCGACAGGATGCTAATCTATTTCCTGAAACTATTAGTATTAAGTCCATTAGCTTACCTGTGAAGTATCACTTCGAACCAGGGCATAAAGAGGATGGAGTAACCGTTATTATTCCATCGAGTTTGCGTAATCGATTTTCTGATATTGATTTTGAGCGGTTGGTTCCCGGATTGCTAGAAGAAAAAATACAATTTTTGATCCGCTCGATGCCTAAACGTTTTCGGAAGAACTTCTTGCCAGTACCGCACTATGCAAAAGCTTGTTATGAAGCGGTTATTGAGCAAACAGGAACTTTAAAAGATATTCTTAGTAAAACACTTTATAAAATGACAGGCGTTATTTTAACTCAAGAAGCTTGGGCAGAAATTAATCTGCCAGAACACCTGTTGATGCGCTATGAGTTTGTTAATGATAAGAAAAGACTGTTAGATTCAAGCCGTACTTTAGAGGTTAAAACCAATCAGCAGAAAGCCGCAACTGTTAGTGTTAAGTCGAAACCTAAGGCGAAGCAAACCTATACAGATTGGGATTTTGAGTTTAAGTCTCAAGGTCAAATCAAAGAGGCGGGAACCAATATACCTGTGTTTTATGCGATAGAAGATGCTCAAGATAAAGTGCGCATTATTTATTCGGTGAGCAATAAAGATGCTGACAAAACGCACCTGCGAGGAGTATGTCGTTTAATCGCTATAAACAATCATGACAAGCTTAAGTACCTAATAAAAAGTAATTCGGTTAAACAATCTTTATCCTTAGGAGCAACTTCGCTCTGCTTATATCAAGATTTAGTCAGTTCAGTATTTTTGGCACAAATAAAACTGTCGATTCAAGGCAGTGTGCCAAGCACCAAAACTGCTTATGATGATTGCCTGAAAAAAGTTAGCTCAGAGTTAGTGTCTAGAACTGAAGAATCCTTAAGCTTATTGGCCAAAATTCTAAAGCAACGCACTCAGATTTTAGCTAGCACCAAAGGCTTATCTAATAATTTCATCGATCTAAAAGATGATATTAAAGAGCAACTAGATTATCTGTTTGTGGATGACTTTAGCTACCGCTATGGGGTGGATAAATACCACGATTATCTTAGATATTTACAAGCACTAACTGCCAGAATCAACAAAGCCAAAGAAAATCTAACTAAAGAAAACCAAGCTGCGGGGACAATCAATCCTTGGCTTGATATGCGAATTGAATTGGAAGAGTCTTCTAAAATACCTTTTAAAGGATACCTTGAATTTTTATGGATGCTCGAAGAGTTTCGGATTTCATTATTTTCACAAGGGCAAAAAACACAATTTCCAATCTCTGCCAAACGCTTAGAGAAATTCGTCGATAAGCTAAATCCTAAATATCAGTGAATGAACTGCCATAACAAAAGTTATAACCCCGTAAACTCCTATTTTTAAGGTATTGTTTAAATTCTTATATATTACACTGGTTGTAAAGAAGTAAGGTTATAAAATAACTTATGCTGATAGCCAAATCTTAGTATCGATATGAGTGGGATTTCGCAAAATAACAAATTACTAAGAATATAACCACGATAATCCTATTATTTTCAAAAGGTTACATTTTTATCAAATCATGCCAAAACTATAATAATTAGTTACATTTGCTATTGTTATTTGATATGCTCTTTCTACTAGTCCCTTTCTAGGGGATTAGTGTATATTAATTAATATATTGCAACATTCTAATATTAAAAAGAGGGTAATATTATGACAACCCGTAGCAAAGTAAATAACGCTGTTAAGATGGCCTTGCTAGCCACCACAGCTGCTACAATTGCTTTGAGCAATCCTCTGATTGCCGCAGAGCAAGATGAAGATGAAGATGGTGAAACTAACAAAGTCACTGTTGTTGGCTCACGAATCAAGCGAACTGAAGTTGAAGGCGCAGCTCCTGTTATCGTTATCAATCAAGATATCGCAACAGAAAAAGGCTTCACAACTGTATTTGATGCATTGAAGAGCTTAAGTATTAACTCAGGCACAACTCAAGGTACTGAGTTTGCTGGCGGTTTTACTCCTGATCTTCAAACATTGAACTTGCGTGGTTTTGGCGTAGGTAATACTTTGTATTTGATTAATGGTCGTCGTGTAGCGAACTATCCGGCTCCGTTTAACTCTGATACAACTACAGTTAACCTAGCAAACATTCCATTTTCAGCTGTTCAGGAAATTCAAATCTTGACTACTGGTGCATCAGCTATTTACGGTTCAGATGCTGTTTCTGGTGTTATTAACTTAATCTTGAAGAAAGATGTTGATGCCACTTCATTCAACTTAGTAGTTGGAGCTCCTGCGGAAGCTACAAGTAAAACTAATGTTAGATTCCAAGCTACTACTGGTTTTGATTGGGATTCTGGTAATTTAGTTGCTTCTTATCAATATCGTAAAGATGATCGTTTGGCAGGTGAAGATTTTGAAGATTTTGATTCAGATTTAGACTATCCATTTGGTCAAGGTGTTTTGTTAAGAAATAACTTAAACCTTAACTATTGGAACAACTTTGCTGATCCAACTACTCGTTATATAGATCCGTTACCTGGTACTTGTGAAGCAACCAACAATGGTACCGTTCGCTCTTTACGCCAAGGTGCAGGTTATTTCTGTGGTTTGGACGGTGCAGGCGATGTAACTTTCCGTAACGAAAGAGAAATTCACAATTTGTTCTTCTATGGTAGCCAACAAATCAATGACGATTTAGAGTTATTTGCAGATGTGTTGTATGGTCAGAGTGAATCAAGTTCATTTAGAAATGCGCTATTTGTTTCTGAAGACATCTTTGATACTACAAATGTTGTAAATACTGTGTTTGGTCCTTTCCCTAACTGGTTCTTAGGTCAACGTGGCTTTACGGGTGATGAGTTAGGTCGTGATTTGAGTACGCAAAATGAAGATCAAAGCTATAGTGTTTCTGTTGGCTTGATTGGTTCTTGGGGCTCTCATGATTGGGAACTAAGCGCTAATTATTCTGCATATGATCTTGATATCGAGAGACCATGGTTCAAGTCTGAAGATGTTATTTCTACATTCTTAGGTGATTATCAAGGAACAAGTTTCTTTGGTGATAACTGGTGGTCTGGTACTGGTACATTTGGACTACGTGATAACTTATTTACTGCATTAGATGATACTACACGTGCTCTAGTAAATGATGCTATTGGCACAAATCGTTACGGTAATGAAACCAGCACTACTAGTTTACAATTCGTAATGAGTGGTGACTTGATGGATATGGATGCTGGTCCATTATCTTATGCATTAGTTGGTGAGTATGAAAAGCAAGAGTTTGAATACACTCCGGATGAGAGAATTGTTCAAGGTCCATTAGAGCCTTATTTAAGAGGCTCTGGCTGGTGGAACCTAACTGGCTATCAAGGTGGTGGTGAGCGTGAGCGTACAGCACTTGGTGGTGAGCTTTATATCCCATTGACTGAAACGTTTAACTTAGAATTAGCCGGTCGATTCGATAATTACGATTCTGACTCTTCTTCAATTGGTACTCGTTTCACGCCTTCTGCTAAGTTTACTTGGCGTCCATTTGGCGATGATTTCTTGTTCCGCATGGGTTATTCGCAAAGTTATAGAGCTCCAGATTTAGCACAAGTATTTACTACTACAGGCTTCTTCTCTTCAGGCGTTGATTTGGTTCAATGTCAGGATATCTATATTCAACAAAATGGCTCTGCTGCTGGATTTGATCCAGATGGTTGTGATGCTGTAAGCGTATTCGTTCAACGTGTTGGCCCATCTGATGTTGGCGCAGATCCTTTGAAAGATGAAACTGGTTATTCTGCTTGGGCGGGTTTCTCAGCTGAGATATCTGAAGGTCAAACATTAATGGCTACTTGGAACCGAACTTCTCTTGAAGATTTAGTTCAGACTGAAAGCTTACAAGACATCTTGGATGATGAATTTAGATGTGCGACTGACGGCTGTACTGCAGATGTACAAGCTTATGTTGATGCTCGTTTAGATCGTCAAGTTGATCCTACTACAGGCATTTCTTTTATTACTAGATTTAACGCTTCTCCTGAGAATGCTGATAAGTTAGTAATTGATGCTTTGGATGTGTATTACAACTATGATTTATCTACCGATTATGGTCAGTGGAATCTAGATGTTGACTACTCATTTATGATTAAGCGTGAATTCACGCCTCGTAACGGTCAACCAATTGATTTACGTGATGATCCTATCGCAGGTGGTTGGGTTCCTCGTTCTCGTGTAACTGCTAGTCTTGGTTGGGCGATGAATGACTGGAATGCTCGTTTAACTGGTTTACGTACTGGTTCTACGACTTCTAGAAGTGGAGCTCCAGGCCGTGTTAATCCGTACATTCGTTACAATTTATCAGTTGGTTACAACTGGAGCAGCAACTTCGCTACTCGTTTGATTGTTAACAACGTATTGGATCAAGGTCCTCCTCGTGATTCAACTCACGCATTCTTCCAATTCCCTTGGTATAACATTTTCGCATACCCAGGTGCAGGCATCGGAAGAGCTTATCAATTAGAATTTGCTTATGAGTTAGAAAATTAAGCAATACAATATCGATTGATATATAAAGCCACCCTCGGGTGGCTTTTTTTATCTTTATTTTTTTTGAAAAGACAGTAGAATTATTAGTACTTATTAATAAGAGAATAATGTATGAAAAACGTTAGTATTAAAGTAATAATATTCGTATTACTTTTACCAATAATCTCTTTTGCGAACACATTACCTGTAAAAGATTTTTTCCAACGTCCGCAAGCAGATCAACTAAGAATATCGCCTGACGGTAAGTATTTGGCGGTACGCTCAGAGCAGTCTGATAAAAAACAAGTTTATGTACTTGACCGGAAAACAAAGGAAATTACTCAAAGGTTTGAGTTTACAACTGCTGAAGATGAAGCAGGTAATTTTTTCTGGGCTAATGATGAGCGTTTAATTGTAGAAATGAATAGAAAGGTTGGAGCCTTGGACCAACCAGCCAGAACGGGTTTTTATTTTGCAGGGAATGCTGACGGGACTCAGAAAATACAATTGTGGCCTTCTAAGAGAAAAGCAGGAGGTAAGCGAAGAGCCGCACCTCGAGGGTTTTCGATAGTAGATTTAATGCCTCAAGACAGCAAAAATATACTTGTTCAAATGTATGATGGAGCTAAACCAGGTATATATCAATTTAATATTTACACTGGTGTTTATACATTACTAGAAAAAGGTCCAAAAAAACGAGGTCGCTTAGTAATTAATAATAGTGGCGAACCTGTTTTAAGCATTGGTGTTGACGAAGATGATAGGAATATCACTCATGTTACAGCTAAGAAAAGTAATGGTGATTGGTATCCGTTTTTATCATTGAACACAACAGAAGGGTTTGTGAGTCCAATTGAATTCGATGATAAAAATAACAAGCTCATCGCTTTTCTTCAAACTGACGATATAGAAAAAGGTATTTACTCTGTTAATCTAGATAATAAAGACATTGACCTGTTACAGCAGGTAAAAGGCGATGCAAATATTGAACGCTATATCAGAGAGTTTGAATTTGATAGCGATACAATTGTAGGTATTCAGAGAGAACCTGATTATCCAGTTATTGAGTTCTTCGATAAGACCTCTACTAAAGCGAAAATCCAAGCATCTTTTGAAGCTGCTTTCCCTGACCATTTTGTAAGTGTTGGCTCGCCCACGAAAGACGGTAAGCTAGCAATAGTTTCTGTCAGAAGTGATCAACAAGCTGGGCAATTCTATTTATACGATATCGAAAACAATAAATTAAACTTTGAAATGGGTGCTACTCCTTGGTTGAATGAAAAATCCATGGCGAGATCTTATCCTATTTCATTTAAAGCTAGGGACGGATTAGATATTAAGGGTTATTTAACATTACCGAATGGCAAACAAAAGAATCTCCCTATGGTATTGCTAGTTCATGGTGGCCCTTACGGTGTTAAAGATTCATGGCGTTTTGATCCTGAAGCTCAGTTTTTAGCTAATAGGGGTTATGCCGTTTTGCAAATTAACTACCGCGGCTCAGGTGGTAGAGGTCCTGACTTTGAGTATGATGCATACAAAATGGTTGGTGCTGAAATGCAGGACGACTTAACAGACGCAACTCTTTGGGCGGTTGAGCAAGGTTATGCAGATAAAAATCGACTTTGTATTTATGGCGGTAGTTATGGTGGCTACGCAGCCCTAATGGGTGTGGTGAAAGAACCAGATTTGTATAAATGTGCTATCGGCTATGTCGGCCTATATGATATTGACTTGATTAAAAAGTCTGATATCTGGTCTAGAAAGTCCGGCCAGCAATTTGCTAGAGAAGCGTGGGGAATAGATGATAAAAACTTTGTCAAAGAGCGCTCCCCAATTTTTCATTTAGATAAGCTAAAAGCTGCCGTTATGATTGTTCATGGACGTGATGATCAAAGAGTGCATGTACAAAATGCCTACGATCTTGCGGAAGCTTTGGATAAAAAGGGCCATCCTTATGAGTATATGGTCAAGCCAAATGAAGGACATGGTTTTTACGATTTGGATAACAGGATTGAGCTCTATACAAAAATGGAACAGTTTTTGAAAAAACATATTGGGAACTAATCCTTACGATAAAAAAGCCCAGCATTTGCTGGGCTTTTTTATCGATGATTTTCAAACCATAATTTAGTTGCTCCACACACAGCGGCAGGCATAACTAATAAATTCACCAGCGGTAACATGGTCAGTAGCATTACCATAGAACCAAAGCCTAAAGTGCCTGTTCTAGAATTTCTTAACTTTGCTAACATCTCCTCAAAAGGAACCTTATGGTTATCCATGGGGTAGTCAATATATTGCACCGACATCATCCAAGCACTAAAAACAAACCAGATAACGGGAAATAGCAATGCTCCTAAGACAGGAACAAATAATATTAATAAGCAGGCTAAAGCTCTAGGCAGGTAATACTTTAGTTTGGTCCACTCGCGACCTAGTAGTCTTGGTACATCTTGCATGATCTCTTTAAAGCTTTGCTCTGGAATCGATGGTTTTCCGCGTAATTTATTCTCGACAGCCTCGGCTAATAAGCCATTAAAGGGTGCAGCTATCCAGTTAGCTATCATGGAGAAGAAGAAAAAAACGAATAAAACGATAGCAATAATCACTAGCGGCCAAATCAACCAAGAGACCAAAGTCATTATCCATTCAAAAGCACCTAAACCCGTTAGCCAATTATTGATACTTAAAGTCCAATCACTCACTTGGCTAATGACATAAATCAAAGCAATAGAAAGTAAAACAAGATTGATACTTAAAGGGATAAAAACATAACGTTTTATGCCTTTTTGGGTGAGCATTTTAAAACCTTGACCTAGGTAATGGGCTCCTTGGAAACTATTTTGCGCCATTGGGATTTTTTTATTCTTTGGGCTGTTAATTTGCTTAAAATCATTTAAACTTAAAAGTTAACAACAAGAAAGCTTGATTTTGTAACAGAATGATTTTCAGGGAAGTTGAGCTTGTGCAAATGACAATAATAGGCCAGTATAACTGGTTGATTTTTATACGATAATTAAATGCGATTAAAACAAATAAAACTAGCAGGATTCAAGTCTTTCGTAGATCCAACTACGGTTTCATTGCCCAGTAATCTAACCTCAATAGTAGGTCCTAACGGTTGTGGAAAATCCAACTTGATCGATGCTGTTCGTTGGGTCATGGGTGAGTCTTCTGCCAAGAATCTTCGTGGCGATGCCATGACTGATGTCATATTCAATGGTTCCACCAGTAGAAAGCCGATCGGTCAAGCCAGTATTGAGTTGGTGTTTGATAATTCCGATGGCACTATTCAGGGTGAGTTTGCTAATTACAATGAAATCGCTGTTAGAAGACAAGTTAACAGAGAAGCACAGTCAGCATATTTTTTAAACGGTACACGTTGCCGTCGCAAAGACATCACAGACATCTTTCTTGGTACTGGCTTAGGCCCAAGAAGTTACGCCATTATTGAACAAGGCATGATTTCCCGCTTAATTGAGTCCAAGCCTCACGAGTTACGGGTGTTCTTGGAAGAAGCTGCGGGTATTTCCAAATACAAAGAGCGTCGCCGTGAGACGGAAAATCGCATTAAGCACACTCGCGAGAATCTTGATCGTTTAAGTGATTTACGCGATGAGTTAGGTAAACAACTGGCTCACCTCAAGCGCCAGGCGACTTCTGCCGAGCGCTATAAAGAATATAAAGCTACTGAACGTCAATTGCGCGCTGAACTTGCTGCTATTCGTTGGCAGGTGTTCAATCAAACCATCGAAAGCCTAGATGAAGCTATCCAAAAAATGGAAACTGAAGTTGAAGCTAGAGTTGCTGATCAGCGCAAGGCAGATGCAGAAATTGAAAAATCGAGAGATTTGCATACAGAATTAACGGACGTTCACTCAGAAGTACAAGGTCGCTTTTATGGTATTGGCGCCGATATTGCTCGTCTTGAGCAAGCTATCGAGCATACTAAACAACAAAAACAGCAATTACTTGAAGATAAGACTCAGGTTCAGGCTTCATTGGACCGTTTAAGAGATCAATTAAAGTTTGATGAGTCTAAACTTGAAGAGTTAATGACAGAACTGCTGCAATCAGAACCTGATTTAGAGCTCAAGCAAGGTTTGGTTGAAGAGAAGCAGCAACAATTGCTAGATTTTGAAGAAGGTATGCGCTTGTGGCAACAAGAATGGGATGCGTTTAATCAACAAGCTTCTGCTAATGCTCAAAAAACCGAAGTTGAGAAAACCAGAATTCAACATCTTGAGTCGCATTTAACCCGCTATGGCAAACGCTTAGAGCAAGTATCCTCTGAAATAGAAAGCCACCAAGCTGAACCGATCGAAGCCGAAATGCTTAAAATGGCGGAAGAGTTAGGCTTGGTTGAAGAGAAAACTGAACGGTTAGACGAAGAGGTCGCTTTAGCGGTTGAGCAAATCAATCAGATCCGTCAAAAGCAACGAGAACATAATCAATCTCTTGAGCAAAGTCGCAGTGAAATCCGCTCTTTGGATTCACGAAAGATTTCGCTAGAAGCGCTACAAAGCGCGGCGCTTGGCAATGATAATGAGTCTGCAATCCAGTGGTTGGAAAAAGAAAAGATCTTTAATAACAAAAGGCTGGCTCAGCAAATTAAAGTCGATTCTGGCTGGGAGAAAGCTGTTGAAACGGTTCTTGGTGACCATTTAGAAGCGGTAGTTGCTGACGATTTGAGTAATTATGCGAATTCTCTGTCGGACTTAGTTAGCGGTAAAGTCTTGCTGGTTGAAGCGGTTAATCAAGCAATCAGTCCGGCGGCAGATACCTTGTTAAGCAAAGTACAAGGTGCAGATTCACTGGCATCACGTTTGAATAAAGTTAAGTTAGCGGATGATCTGTCTGTGGCCTTACGTTTACGCCAAAGCTTACAAGATGATGAATCGGTTATTACTGCTGATGGTTTATGGATGGGTGCTAATTGGTTAAGAGTCTCGCGCCAAGAAGAAAACCAAAGTGGAGTTATCGAAAGAGAAGCCCAGTTAGCAGAAATTAATAGCGAATTAGAACAAAAGCAGGCTTTATTTGACGAACTTGAAGCACAAAAAGAATCGCTAGCGGATCAGTTAAAACAACAAGAGAGCCAGTGGCAAACCAAACAAGCTCAATTAACTGAAGCCAATAGAACTTATACCGATCTACGAACTAAAGTAGGCTCTCAACAAGCAAAATTAGAGCAAACAAAAACTCGTATGGAGCGTTTGCAAAAAGAGCGTAAAGATATAGCACTGCAAATTCAAGAAGATGAACAAGCTTTAGCCAAAAGTCGCAATCTTATTGAGCAAATGGTTGATGCTATGGCTACTGATACCGATAAACGCGAACACTTGACAGCTGAACGCGAATCAAAGCGTCAGGAATTGGAAAATAAACGTTTAACGGCTCGTGAAACGAAAGAGCAAGAGCATCAGTTAGCGCTTAGAGTCAGCTCGTTGCAAGCTGAAGTAAATTCAACTCGCTCGGGTTTTGAGCGAGTTAATAGCCAAATTGGTGACTTAACTGCTAGAAAAGTAGAACTCGATAATCGTTTAAACTTAGATCAAGATCCGACAGAAGAACATAAGATCGAATTAGAAGCAGCTTTAGAAAAGCGTTTAACGGTCGAAGAAGAGTTACGTCAGGCTCGCAATAAGCTTTCGGAAATTGATGACTCTATGCGTAAGATAGAACGTCAACGACATGAAGCAGAGCAACAAGCACAAGGTGTTCGCTCACGCTTAGAGAAATTGCGTATGGATTGGCAAGAAGCCACGACTAAGCAAAATACTCAGACAGAAGTATTGTTAGAAGCGAAACTTGATCCTAGAGATCTAATAAAAGAATTAGACGAGGGCGCTAACGAGGAGCAATGGTTAAGCGAAATAGAAACCATTACTGGAAAAATACAAAGGCTGGGTGCTATTAATTTAGCGGCTATTGAAGAGCATAAAGCCCAAGAAGAGCGTAAAGTTTACTTAGATGCACAGAATGATGACTTAACCGATGCGCTAGAAACGTTAGAAGCGGCTATACGAAAAATTGATCATGAAACTCGCACTCGCTTTAAAGAAACTTTTGATAAGGTTAACAGTGGGGTTCAAGAGTTATTCCCCAAAGTCTTCGGTGGCGGCCATGCCTATTTAGAACTGACAGGCGAAAACCTACTCGATACGGGTGTATCTATTATGGCTCGCCCCCCAGGTAAACGTAATTCTACTATTCATTTATTATCAGGCGGTGAAAAAGCGCTGACTGCTATCTCATTAGTATTTTCGATTTTCCGCTTGAATCCAGCACCGTTTTGTATGTTGGATGAAGTTGATGCACCGTTAGATGATGCGAATGTTGGTCGCTATGCTAATCTGGTGAAAGAGATGAGCGATCAGGTACAATTTATTGCTATTACGCACAACAAAATAGCAATGGAAATGGCGCATACATTATTAGGTGTAACCATGAGTGAACCAGGTGTGTCTCGCGTGGTCTCAGTTGATGTAGAAGAGGCTGCAGCATTAGCTGCTTCGTAAATAGGGTATAAAAATGGATCCTGTATTATTTATCTTATTAGTGGTCGTTGGTTTAATCATCATTGGCTTTGTCTATTTTGATGCTAAGCGACGCCAAGTTAGTCGTCGTGAAAAGCAAGATCAAAAAAGATTCGAGCAACAATTTTCTAAATCAAGCGATCGCGAAGGTTTTGATATGGATGGTGTGGGCCAAGTACGATTGGTTGAAGCCGCGCAGCAAAAAGTTATTCAAGAAAAAATTAAAGCTTCTGAAGCACAGAAACAATCAACTGCCGAAGCAGAACCAAAAGCTAGTCAACAACAGGTGAGTGAAGCAGCTGTTAATTCAGAAACCGCAAATGGTAAATCAGAACCAGAAGTTGGTGAAACCTCTGTGCCAGTGCTGGACGATATGTTATTTGGTTTTGATAAAGATAAATTAGAGCCTATTAAAGAAGAGAGACAAGAACCTAAGATAGAAGAACCAAGCCAAGCATCTTTGTTTGAGCAAGAACAAGAACCAAGTATGCAAGCAGAACCAGAATTGATTTTCACACTCTACTTAGTTTCCGAAAACGATGTTCCATTTCAAGGTGAAAGGCTGGTACAAGCGTTACTCGATCAAGGTATGCGCCATGGCGATATGGATATTTTTCACCGCCATAGCCAAGCCACCGGTCGCGGGCAGGTGCAATTTAGTTTAGCCAATGCGTATGAACCAGGAACCTTTGACTTGGATAATTTGGATAAGCTAGAAACTAAAGGGCTCGCTGTTTTTATGGCGTTACCAGGCGCCAAGCATCCGATGAAAGCTTACGATCTAATGATTAAAACTTGCCGTGCCATTGTTTCTGAATTGGGTGGTTACATTATTGATTCAAGCAAAGCTCACTTTAGCAAACAAATTGAAGCCCACCATAAAGAACAGATTCAAGAATTTGAGCGTAAGCTTCTTTTAAAGCAATCTTAAAATGTCCGATACTAAACAATTAGAAGCGCAGCTGAGTAGGCTGCGTAGTGAAATTGATGAACATAATTATCAATATTATGTTTTAGATAATCCGCAAATACCCGATGCAGAATACGATCGTTTAATGCGCCAGCTGCAGCAAATAGAAGCGGATCATCCTGAACTTATTTCTTCCTCATCTCCCAGCCAAAGAGTTGGCGCTAAGCCAGATTCAGGTTTTGCCCAAGTGACTCACCAAATGCCCATGTTGTCGCTGGATAATGCAATGGATGGTGAGGAGTTTTTAAGTTTTGATAAAAGAGTCAAAGAGCGTCTAAAAGACTCTCAAGATATCGAATATATTTGTGAACCGAAACTCGATGGGTTAGCCGTAAGTATTATTTATGAAAAGGGTTTGTTAACTAGGGCCGCAACTCGTGGGGATGGTAATCAAGGGGAGGATATTACATTAAATATCCGCACTCTAAATTCGGTTCCTCTTAAATTAAGAAGTAAGCAACCTCCTGAAATGTTTGAAGTTCGGGGTGAAGTTTTTATGCCACTGGAAGCTTTTCATAGTTTAAATCAAGCAGCTATAGAATCAGGGAATAAAGTTTTTGCTAATCCTAGAAATGCTGCCGCAGGCAGTTTGCGCCAACTTGATCCTAAGATCACTGCCCAGCGCCAGTTGGCTTTTTATGCCTACTCTACAGGTTTAGTCTCGGATGATTTTGAATTGGCTAGTCGTCATTCGGAGCGTTTGGCACAAATTAAAACTTTAGGCTTGCCCGTTACTTCTGAAATTAAAATTACTCATGGCGCAAATGAAGTTTTAAAATATTTTGATGCTATTTTAGAGAAGCGAAATCAATTAAGTTTTGAAATTGATGGGGTGGTTTGCAAAGTTGATGACATTGAAAAACAAAATCAGTTGGGTTTTGTTTCTAGAGCGCCACGTTGGGCAATCGCCTTAAAGTTTCCGGCGCAAGAAGAAATGACGGAACTAGTTGATGTAGACTTCCAAGTGGGTCGAACTGGGGCTTTAACGCCAGTAGCGCGTCTGAACCCAGTTTTTGTTGGCGGTGTTACTGTCAGTAACGCTACTTTGCATAATATGGATGAAATCGAACGCTTAGGCATTATGATTGGCGATACAGTTATATTGCGAAGAGCTGGGGATGTGATCCCTCAGATCGTCAGTGTTGTAGAGTCAAAACGACCAGCTAGCGCAGCTAAAATTTTCTCGCCAGAATCATGCCCTGTTTGCAGCTCTCAAGTGGAAAGAGCAGAAGGCGAAGCGGCTATACGTTGCACAGGTGGTCTAATTTGTGCTGCACAACGGACACAAGCCATTAAGCACTTTGCTTCTCGTAAAGCTATGGATATCGATGGGTTGGGCGATAAGCTGGTGGACATTTTTTCAGAGCTAGAAATGATTTCGAGTATCAGCGATTTGTATCGATTGGAAAAACAACAGATAGCCGATTTAGAACGAATGGGCGATAAATCTGCTCAAAATTTAATAGATGCAATCGAGGTTAGTAAAGAGACTACTTTAGCAAAATTTATTTATTCATTAGGCATTCGAGAAGTCGGCGAAGTAACCGCCAAAAACCTAGCACAACACTTTTTAACCTTAGAAGCCATTCAAGCAGCCTCTGCTGAAACTTTAGAAGAGGTTGACGATGTTGGGCCCATTGTTGCAAAACATCTAGTAAGTTTCTTTGCTAACCCTCGAAACCAAAAAGAGGTAGCGGCTTTAGTTGATGCAGGCATCCATTGGCCTGTTATTGAGAAGAAATCTGAAGAAGATTTAACTCTAAAAGGTAAGACTTTCGTTATTACGGGCACTCTAACCAATCATAGTCGTCAAGAAGCTAAAGCAAAGCTTGAAGCTTTAGGTGCCAAAGTTGCCGGTTCAGTATCTAAAAACACCTATGCATTGATTGCTGGCGAAAAGGCCGGTTCGAAACTCAAAAAGGCACAAGAGTTAGGTGTGCAAATTTACAGCGAAGAATATTTATCAAGCATCTAATATTTTTAAATCTTGAGTCTTACTAACACCTTATAACCTTTGCAGCTGGTGTTAGCTGCTCCTTTCCTAATAGCCGCCAGTTAGTAACCTTATTGCAAAAGGTTTCGTAGAAAACCTAACATAAATCCTGAATTAAAAAGCCCTCAGTAAAGAGAGCTTATAAGGTTTGTTATGCTTAACTATTCTTAATCGATATTAGTCTTAGCTGCTTGGCTTGAACTATGGCTAACTGATGCATCAAGAATGCTCTGCGTAATCATTTCACCCTCGGCGAATTCAATTCTAGTCATCTCAGTTAATGCTGGAATTGGATCGGAGGTCACTGCTCTTGCTGCAGGTGCTGATGCAGAAAGCTCTATTAGTTTGACTGCTTTTGGTTTTTCAATAGCAGTAACTTGAGTTTCAACAACTGGCTGCTCAGTTTTTGTTTCATTCACAGCAGTTACGACAGCTTCTTTTACATCGGCTTTAGCTGCTTGAATAGCTTCAACTGGTTGAGCGTCTGTTAACTCAACACTGACACCGTTGGGTTTAACTTCATTCAGATTAAGATCATTCGAAGCAACTTTATCAGCGCCACCAATAACGGTCTTAACTGACTGTTCAAGTGACTTCTGCGCCTTATAAACCATTAACTCCTCTGGAGAAGCTTTTGGCTTACGAACCTTAGGTTCACTTTTTACTGGCGGCTTCGCTTGTGGCGCCTTTTGTGCGGCTTGATTTACTCCGACCGGAGCCGCCGCTTGTTTATTTGCTTCTGCAACATTTCCATCAACAGTAGCCATTCTTTCTACACGAGTTTTTCGCTCTGGGCGAGGCGGGTGCTTAGGCTTTGCAGCTTGCGTATTTTTAGCTGCTTGCTTGTTGTGTGGCTTTTGACCTTTGTTGGCCTGTTGGTTTACCGGCTGCTTAGTTTGCTGCTTTTTATTATCTACAAAGTTTTGCTGTTTATTGTCAGCAGCTTTTGATGGTTTCTGTGGCTGCTTGTTTTGTTGATTATTTTTCTGGCCTTGTTGTTTATGGTCTTGACGATTTTTATTGTAATTACGATTACGGTTTTTACCTTGGTGGCGATTATTACGGTTATTTCTACCACGGTTGCGGTTGTTATCACGGCTTTGTTTCTTTTTGTCATTACCCGTTAGTTTGTCCCATAAGCGCTTGAAGAAGCCGTCTTTTTTGTGTGTTTTAACAGGTTTCTTTTTAACCGGTTTTTTAGCTTTTACTTTTTTCGGCGCTACTTGCTCAGCTGGCTCTGGTACTGATTGAATCGCTGCTTTTTCAATATTAGCGGCAAGATCAGGGTTAGTAGAGCGAACGTATTCAACTTGGCTTGGTGCATCGACCATGTCATAGCTAGAACCTTGATGAGCCTCATCCGCTTTAACACGCAATACTTCATAATGCGGCGTGTCCATATGCGGATTAGGTACTACAATAATACGTACTTTTTGTTGCTTTTCGATTTGCTCAATCTTACGGCGTTTTTCATTGAGTAAGAAAGTTGCCAATTCAACCGGTGCTATCACATGCACTTCAGCGGTTGATTCTTTCATGGCTTCGTCGCCAACTAAGCGAAGAATGGATAAGCCTAAAGAATCAGTACCACGAATCACACCATGGCCTGTACAACGCGGACAAACGTGCTGACTTGACTCTTCTAAAGACGGACGTAAGCGCTGACGAGACATTTCTAATAGGCCGAATTTTGAAATGCGACCAATTTGGATTCGAGCACGATCACGCTTCACTGAATCTCTTAATACGTTCTCAACTTCTCTTTGATTGCGCGGAGGTCCCATATCAATAAAATCGATCACAATAAGGCCACCAATATCACGCAACCTTAATTGACGAGCAATTTCTTCCGCGGCTTCTTTGTTGGTGTGTAATGCTGTTTCTTCAATATCACTACCTTTAGTAGCGCGAGCAGAGTTAATATCAATCGATAATAAGGCTTCAGTTTGGTCAAAAACTACTGAACCGCCAGAAGGTAAGCGAACTTCACGTTGGAAGGCGCTTTCGATTTGGCTTTCTACTTGGTAGCGATTAAATAAAGGAATATCATCTTGATAGAGCTTTATCTTGCGCACAAAATCAGGACGTTGTTTAGCCAGTTCTGATTTCGCTAATTCAAAAATTTCTTTTCTATCGACTAAGATTTCGCCGATATCAGGACGTAAGTAATCACGAATAGCGCGATTGATAACGTTTGATTCTTGATAGATAAAAAATGGAGCAGGGCGTTTGTCTGCTTCTTCTTTGATTCTGTTCCAGAAATTCAAAAGATAAGAAAAGTCACCATTAATCTCATCAAATTCTTTACCCACACCTGCGGTACGGATAATGCAGCCCATGCCTTTAGGGACATTAATTTGACTCATGACGGATTTTAGCTCTTGACGCTCTTCACCTTCAATACGACGAGAAATACCGCCTGCGCGAGAGTTATTGGGCATCAATACCATATAAGATCCGGCAAGGCTGATAGATGTGGTTAAGGCTGCACCTTTATTACCACGCTCTTCCTTATCGATCTGAACGATGATTTCCTGACCTTCTTTTAGCGCATCCTTAATAGAAGGGCGGCCACGTGAAGGTGGATTATGCATATATTCGCGGGCGACTTCTTTTAAGGGCAAGAAGCCGTGTCTTTCTGCGCCATAATCGACAAAGGCTGCTTCAAGACTTGGTTCAATACGGGTGACCTTACCCTTGTAGATATTGCCTTTTTTCTGCTCGCGACCTGCAAGTTCGATATCTAAATCGAATAATCTTTGGCCATCGACCAAAGCGACACGCATCTCTTCGTTATGATGAGTTGCGTTAATTAACATTCTTTTCATGATTGTCTCTCTATTTTTTAAATAGAATGCGACAGTAGGCAGGAGAATTTTGAGGTAAAAACCAGAAAACAGAAAAGCCAGCTTCTTATTATAAGAAACTGTAGAGCTTACTCTCTATTGTCTTCCTTGAGTCATATAAACGACCATATTTTTATAAATATCATATAGTTAAATGCGATACTTAATGTTGATTTTTACTTATTAATGATGGGCTATTTTATGTCTTAAGGTCTATTTCTGTATTCAAACCTGCACAAAAGAAGCCGATCTAACCGCGCTATTAATTCAATTCAAACAGTTCTTTTCTATACTGCTGATAGCGCTACTTTTATATTCCTGCTATTTCCGCATTCGGATATAACGTAAATTTTTCGCTTGGTATTTGTATCGCAGAGCTTTCTTGTATATGGCTATCATTAAACCAATATAAAGTGAAAGTTGCTCATCAAGCCTTTCATTGGAGCATTTGCTCACGGAAAGCATTATAGCCAGTCATAGCATGGGTAGCAATCTTTATCATGAATATAACTTATTGATTTTATTTTGAGCCTTGGGACATCTATTTTCCAATGAAGGGGTGCTCAGCTAGCTTAAATTCCGGTATAGTGCGCTGCATGAGCGAAATCTCCTATCCAAAAGTGCAATTTGTTGAAGTGCAGCCTGAAGAAGCAGGACAGCGAATTGACAATTTCTTGGTAAAAAAACTCAAAGGCGTCCCCAAAAGCCGTATTTATAAAATGCTGCGTAAAGGTGAAGTTAGGATCAACAAGGGCCGAGTAAAAGCCGAGTACAAAATCGTTGAAGGTGATTCAGTGCGTATTCCGCCGGTCAGAGTCTCCGAATCTAAAACAGACGTGCCCACAGGTTTAAACAAAGTTCAAAACTTAGAAAAAGCTATTATCTATGAAGATGAGCGGGTGATAGTGCTGAATAAACCGCATGGTATGGCGGTGCATGGCGGCAGCGGCATGAGTTATGGTGTGATTGAAGCCTTACGAGCACTTAGACCGAAAGCGCCTTATCTAGAGTTAGTTCATAGACTCGATAGGGATACTTCGGGATGTTTATTGATAGCAAAAAAACGCAGTGCCTTACGTTATTTGCATCAGCAATTGCAAAAAAAAACTATGACTAAGCGTTATTGGGCGCTAGTTAATGGCCTATGGTCAGAAAAATTGAAACAAGTGGACGCGCCTTTGGCAAAGAATCAAGTCAAGTCTGGTGAACGCTTGGTTCGAGTTACTGAGGAAGGTAAAGCCTCATTGACTTCATTTCGAGTGATTGAAAAGTTTAATAGTTTTAGTTTGGTTTCCGCGGAGCCGATTACTGGGCGGACTCACCAAATCAGGGTGCATGCACAATACGTTGGTCATGGTTTAGTTGGCGACCCAAAATACGGAGTTGACCAAATCAATCAATCGCTTAAGTCTAATAAGCTGTCAGAACGCTTATTCTTACACGCTTATTCTTTAAAGTTCAAAATCCAAGTAGATACTAAACCGATTACCGTCGAAGCACCTTTGCCTGAGGAGTTGGAAAAAACTTTAACTTACCTTCGAGCAGGGAATACTATTGGCTAAACCGCTTACTGGTATCAAGCTAATCGTGTTTGACTGGGATGGTACTATTATGGACTCCACTGGTCGAATCGTTTCAGCTATGCAAGAATCTGCACGCCGGCTTGATTTATTAGTACCAACGGATGAGGCTGTAAAAGGAATTATAGGGCTCGGTTTAACGGAGTGCTTAAATATCTTATTTCCCGATCTCGGATGTCATAAAGCCATCACTGAAGAATATCGTTATCAGTATGTAGAAGCTGATCAAACACCAACCCCAGTATTTGAAGGTGTGGAAGAGGTTCTACAAACACTTAAAGCAAAAGGCCACATGCTAGCCGTTGCCACGGGTAAAGCACGTCATGGTTTAGATAGGGTTTTGGATGAATCAGGATTAAGGCATTATTTTGAGCATACTATTGGCGCTGATGAAGTGGATAACGCAAAACCTGCACCTGATATGCTCGATGTTTTAATGCAAAAAACCAATACCAAGCCTAAAGAAGTCGTTATGATTGGCGACACCAGTTTTGACTTAGAAATGGCTAATAGTGCAGGAGCTTATTCGATTGGAGTTACTTTTGGTGCTCAAACAAAAAGTAAACTAATAGCTTTTCAACCGTATAAATTGATTGATTCATTTAGTGAGCTTGTAAAGATAACTCTTTGAAAAGTAATACCTTACTGTTAATCTTATAGATAAGTAGCTTTTATAGAAAAATGACTCTTATGAAAAAAACTTTCTATTTGTTTATATTATTAAGCTTTCAAGCTATATCTTCAATTTCTTATGCTTCTGAAGATGAAGAGCGCGTAGTAATACTGTCTCATGGTCCAATGCCTCCTTGGGCAGAGATGCATCATAGTTCGGATACAAACAGTTTAAATCTTAATACCCAATCTGGTAGCTTACTCTATTCAGTAGATCATCGTAATTTATATGTAATAGACAAAAACAGTTCAAAGTTATTGGATATAGTTAATATAAACCCTTTGAATGAGGACTGGGTTTTTCATATTGGAGTCAAAAACGGCCTGCTGGTGGTTTTTGGTTTTAGCCCTAAGCTACAGGCCAATAAAATTATTCGCTACAAAGAAAGCCAAGGTGTGATAAAGCAATTAGATCATTATGTAGTTGAGTTTCTACCTAACGAGTATGATGGAATCAATAATTTTAATTCTCCTTTAATTGTCGGCAACAAGATAGTTGTTCACTATGAGTCGAGAGACTTTCTCAGCTTCAAAGTCTTTAAAGTTAACGCTAAGGGTAAAAAGTTAGTTCGGGATTTACATTTAAAAAATCTCGATGAAAAAAACTTTAGCGATATCACAGTATTTTTTGATGTTTTCAGGCAAAACATGGACATACGAGAAGTTTTGCAAAATGATGGATATTCTTGGAATGGTGTTGATGGCTATAAGGCATATCAACAAGTATATTCAGAGGATATTAAGAAATTTGATAAGGAGTCGACACTTTATAGTGATTATTTTTCGTTTATAACCAACCATTATGTTTATCAGCAACAAAGTGAAGCTCCTTATAATTATTTGCTGACTTTAGACTTTGATTCTGAAAGCTTTTCCTTTAGACCGTTCGATAAACTCCCCAAAGGCGACTGGGACATAGATTTCTACCCATCCGCAAATAGCCAGATAACTAATCATAGTTTTAGTGCTTCTAATCCAAAAGGAGAAGAAATGCAGTTATTCTTAAACGAAGATTGGTCTCCTCGGCTAATTGTTCCTATTGCAAATCCTAGAGGCTGGTTTTCACAATATTCAGCATTCAATAAGACTTATTTCTTTATTGCTGACGACTCCTACCGTTCAAAAGATATTGAGCTACAAACAAGCTTATATTATGTAGATGAATATGATGCTGAAATGAAATCTGTCGACTTAAAGCATAGTATAAATACAGTAATGAGAGTTGATAGCTTGTTAATTATTCAAGGCAATGATAAGAGCGGAGTTCTAAATATAACTATTATAGATCCTAATGACCATCAAATAATAAGCTCTAAGAAGGTAAAAGGTTATGTTGATGTTTTAGCTGATGAAATCAAATCTATTAAACTGGATGACAATAAGTATGTCTTGATGGCTTGGGCTGCGACAAAAGAAAACGTAAAAAAATATGAACAAGATTTTGAAATGAAAGATGAGTATGGTAATGATTATGAATTATTACTATTATCTTTTGATAAAGGTAAAATCAAGGTTGTTGGTAATGAGAACTTGGACGTACTAGATAATAATCATTGTATAAATCACTGTATGGAAGACCCAAAAGATTTCTGGGACAACCGCAGAATTTTATTGAATGATACTCAAGTTATTATTAGAAAAGGCTCAGATGTCGATTTCATTAATTTCGACACTAATTTTAAATATCAAAAAACGACTTTAGTACTTCCTAATTCAAATGGCTCTTAAAGCTACGATTTTTAAAGCAACGGTCAATATTTCAGATTTGGATAACCATTATTATGATGAGTTAAATCTAACCATTGCGCAGCATCCGTCGGAAAGTGATAAGCGAATGATGGTTCGTTTGGTAGCTTATATTTTAAATGTTCAAGAGCGACTGGAGTTCACTAAGGGTTTATCAGAAGAGGGTGAGCCGGAAATTTGGGCTAAGAATTACACAGATGATATCGAGTTATGGATTGATTTAGGTCGTCCTGATGAAACTCGCCTAAGAAAGGCCAGCCATAAAGCGCAAAAAGTGTTGGTTTATAGTTACGATGAGAATGCTAGCGCCATATGGTGGAAAGCTTTAGCTAATAAGGTTAGAGATTATAAAAACTTAGAAGTTTATGCATTTAGCGATGAGCAAGTGGCAGGGTTAGAGTCTATGATAGAGCGGACGATGCAATTGCAGGCCACCATAGAGGATGGCCAGCTATGGCTCAGTAACAATGAAATTAGTCAGTTGATCGAGGTGAGTAAGTTCCAATAATGGAAACTACTCTTTTTTTAGATAATGTTGAAGTACTGCAAACTGTCCATTTTTTATCAATAAATCATAAAAAGACTCAGGACGATTGTCTGCGTCTAGTAGCGGCTTAAACCGTTTCTTAAATTGATTTCTAATGGCCATATAAGCATCACGGCGTTTCATCACGTCTTTGTATAATCTAATCTCACTATCAATTTTGCTATGCTTTAATATATCTCTTTGAATTCCGAATCCAACCATGGTTGCTAAAATAGTATCACCGTAATTTTCCAGTCTTAAGCCTAGCGTTAAACATAAATCCTTCCATTCATAGCTTTTTTTTGCTGCTTTAGGACAAAAACTCATTAGTTTGCTGTAATAATGTGGATATTTTGATAGTGCTATATTTTCTGCAGTTGAGTTGAGAATGTTGCTGGGGAAACCTTGATATTTTAATACTTTGCGTGCCAATTGAAGTTTTTGTAAGTAATAGCTATTGGTTTCGTTAGTACGAAGCCCTTTTTGTAAAGACTGGAATGCTGAATGCCATTGTTCATTTTCAAAGTTGTTAACGAACAAGTATAAATATGGTTCTATATTATTATGGTCGTTATCAGCCAGCTTTATTGTATATTCATCTTTTTGACAAAGTTCTGAGGCTAGAGCATTTAAGCAATAATAAACTGCAAGTTGGTAAGGTAAAACTTTTAATTCAGAAACAATAAGAGCTTTTTCTAAAAGTTTTGGAGTTAAACTCGGAGCTAATTCCTCAGCTAACATTGATGCGACTAAGAGTTCATTGATTTTATCGCTATCAAGGCTTCTTTTGATTATAGTATGGCCAATATTGTTGTCGATTTGTTCGGCATCTGCTGCTAATGAAATAGAAAAACTTAATAGAAAGCAACAGTATGAAAACTTCAAATACCTATAAATCAAACTACTAGATTAACCCAAGTCTTTTTGTAGTTCTTTTAACTTAGCCATAACATTGGTGGCATGCTCTGATGGGCTAACTTTTTCGAAGTGATATACAATGCCACCAGCAGGGTCAATAATAAAGGTTTCACGCTTGGTGTATTCCACTGGGCCAAAACCGCCTAAAACTTTATAAGACTCTGCGGCAGATTTTTTTGTATCGGATAAAATATCAAAAGGCAGTTGGTACTGTTTACTGAAACCTTTGTGCGACTCATTATCATCTAATGAAACCCCCACAATTTCTGCATTGATTGCTTTAAATTTTTCGTAATTATCTCTAAACTTTTTAGCTTCTGTGGTGCAACCTGGCGTGTTGTTTTTAGGGTAAAAGTACAATACTAGCCATTGCCCTTTATAATCTTCAAGCGACTTGTATGAACCGTTTTGCGACATGAGCTTAAAGTTAGGTGCTAATTGGCCTACAAATTCGCTAGCAGATGCGGTAAAAGGTAGAGCCAGCAAGGCAGTAACAATTAATAATTTTTTCATAGTAGTAGCGTCTTAGTAAAAGTTTCGAGTAAATACCTGTAAAAGGTATCAATAAAAGTCATCATGCTATGTGTCTGTTATAACACTATAATAACTTATTCCTAGAGGTGTGAATATGTTGTCGAAAAGTTCAATAAGCAAGGTTAAGTATCAGATCCCTTTATTGGAAACTGAGCGGTTATACTTGCGCGAGTTCAGATTAGAAGATTTTGATACTTATGCCGATTTAGTTGCCGATCCAGTATTTAGGCGCTATTTAGGTAACGGCGATCTGCTTAATCGAGAAATGGCTTGGCGTGCCTATACGGCCATGATTGGTCACTGGGTATTGCGCGGTTTTGGTTTTTGGGCGTTAGAAGACAAGGCAACGGGTGAATATGTTGGTCATGTGGGTATTCATTATCCCGAAGATTGGCCAGATGTGGAGATAGGATGGGGTATTAATCCGAAGTTTCAAAATCTTGGTTATGCCCATGAAGCTGCCAAAAAAGCCATGCAATTTGGCTTTGAAGAATTGGGCTTTGAGCATTTGATCAGTTTAATTGTCGAAGGCAATCGGCCATCGGTAAAACTGGCTAAAAAGTTGAGTGAAAAATACACAAAAACCATAGAGATGATGGGGTTAAATGTAGAAGTTTATAGGATCACACGGCAAGAATACTTGGCGACTAAATAGTTAAAACTAGAAGCTTTTTACAAATATTAAGAACTTACAAGGTTAATGGTCAAATTCTTACTCATTTCCTGAGAAATGCCTATTACTATAGTTGCCGAATTATGGAATAATCAGCGACAGTTTACGAAAATTGTTTCCTAACGAAAAATACATTTAAGACAAATTATAGAGGTCCTTTAATGGATGAGAATAAAAAGAAAGCACTTGGCGCAGCTTTAACTCAAATCGAGCGTCAGTTTGGTAAAGGTTCGATTATGCGTTTGGGTGACAACAGCGCAGCGAAGGGTATTCAAACCATTTCAACAGGTTCACTAGGTCTTGATATTGCGTTAGGGATAGGCGGCTTACCGAAAGGTCGTATCGTAGAAATTTATGGTCCTGAATCATCAGGTAAGACAACTTTAGCATTGCAAGCAATTGCTGCTTGTCAGGCAGATGGTGGTACGGCTGCCTTTGTTGATGCAGAGCATGCGCTTGATCCGATTTATGCAGAAAAATTAGGCGTAAACCTTGATGATTTAATTGTTTCTCAGCCTGATACGGGTGAACAAGCTCTAGAAATTACCGACATGCTAGTACGTTCTGGTGCGGTGGATATTTTGGTTATTGACTCGGTGGCTGCATTGACACCTAAAGCTGAAATCGAAGGCGATATGGGCGATTCCCATATGGGCTTACAAGCACGTTTAATGTCGCAAGCCTTGCGTAAATTAACGGCTAATATCAAGCGTTCAAACACCTTGTGCGTATTCATTAACCAAATTCGTATGAAAATTGGCGTTATGTTCGGGAGCCCAGAAACCACTACCGGTGGTAATGCACTGAAATTCTATGCCTCAGTTCGTTTAGATATTCGCCGTATTGGTCAAATCAAGCAAGGTGATGAAATTATTGGTAATGAAACACGGGTTAAAGTCGTTAAAAACAAAGTGGCACCGCCGTTTAAACAAGCTGAATTCCAAATTCTTTATGGTGAAGGCTCATCGTTAGAAGGTGAAATTTTAGATTGGGGTGTTAAGCATGATTTAGTGGATAAATCCGGTGCTTGGTATGCCTACAATGGCAGCAAAATTGGCCAAGGTAAGCAAAACGTTATTAAATACTTAAAAGAAAACCCTGAAGTTAAAGAAGAAATTGAAACTAAGCTACGAAATATGCTTTTAGTAACGGCTGCGGCGGAAGATGATTCTGAGGAAGAAGTAGAAGCATAAGTTTCATTAGCTTTGTGAGAGAATTATAAAAATGACGACAGAGAAACAACAAATTGATTCTGAAAGCAAAACCTCTAAGTCAGGCAAGTTTTTATCAGCTTTTGGTAAGGGGTTCGTCGCTGGCTTTGTGACACTAGGTTTAATTAGCGTGTTGATTTTAATTTTCCGTAATTAGGCATTAGGCTGAAATGGCATAATTTTTTATGGCTTTTAAACGACCGCCTAGAGACCATAAACATATAGCGATGGATTTGCTAGCACGCCGGGAACATTCCCGGCGTGAGCTTATTAACAAGCTTAAAATTCGTGGTTTTGAAGGTGAAGAGGTAGAAGTCTATCTCGATCGGTTAGCTGAAAATGGACTGCAATCAGATCAACGATTTGCAGAAAGTTACGTCCGAATGCGCAGTGGTTCTGGTTATGGTCAAAGGCGAATTAGCCAAGAGTTACAGCAAAAGGGCATTGCAGAATCAAAAATTAGTCAAATATATGAAGAGTTAGAGCTTGATTGGTATCAAATTGCTTTAGAAATTTGGCAGAAGAAATATAATCAACTTCCCGGTAATGATTTAAAACTAAAAGCCAAGCAAAGTCGTTTTTTACAATACCGTGGTTTTGATTTCGATATCATCAATTGGATCTTTAGTCAGAATCGTGAAGATCTATATTAATCAATTGTTTATAAGAATAACTTAAAGTTAAAAAGGTAGAAGGTGCTAGTGTGAGCCAGCAGAATTATATGAGCACGAATCAAATTCGTGATGCATTTTTAAAATACTTTGAAAGCAACAATCACCAAGTGGTCGATTCAAGTCCTTTGGTTCCCGCCAATGATCCTACTTTGCTTTTTACTAATGCAGGAATGGTGCAGTTCAAAGATTGTTTCTTAGGTACGGATAAGCGCAGCTACAGCCGCGCAACTAGCTCACAACGCTGTGTGCGTGCTGGTGGTAAACACAATGATCTAGAAAATGTCGGATATACCGCACGCCATCATACTTTCTTCGAAATGTTAGGTAACTTTTCCTTTGGCGACTATTTTAAGCAAGATGCCATAAAATACTGTTGGGAATTTTTAACGGATGTTTTGAAATTACCGAAAGAAAAACTTTGGGTTACTGTTTACGATGAAGATCAAGAAGCCTTTGATATTTGGGTCAATGAAATAGGCTTTCCTGCCGATCGAATTAGCAAAATAGGCGATAATAAAGGCGCTCGTTATGCTTCTGATAATTTCTGGGCGATGGGTGATACTGGCCCTTGTGGTCCTTGTTCTGAAGTTTTTTATGATCATGGAGAACATATTTGGGGTGGTGTTCCTGGCTCACCAGAAGAAGATGGTGACCGTTTTATAGAAATATGGAATCTGGTATTCATGCAATACAACCGTCACAAGGACGGTACTATGGAGCCATTACCTAAACCATCCGTTGATACGGGCATGGGCTTAGAGCGTATTTCTGCCATTATGCAAAACGTTCATAGCAACTATGAAATTGATATTTTCCAAAACCTTATCAAAGCGACCGCCGACTTATTAAATGTTAAAGATTTGGATAATAAATCATTGCGAGTCATTGCCGATCATATTCGTTCATGTGCCTTTATGGTGGTGGACGGAGTGGTTCCTTCAAATGAAGGCCGAGGCTATGTATTAAGGCGTATCGTACGTCGTGCTATTCGTCATGGTCACCAACTGGGAGCTGGAACTGAAGGGCAAAAAGCAGCTTTTTTTGCTGATTTGGTCAAGCCACTAGCTAAAGAAATGGGCTCTGCCTACCCGGAATTAAATGACCAATATGATTTTATTGTCAAAGTGTTAGCTAAAGAGGAAGCTGCATTTGCAAAGACTTTAGATCGAGGTATGGCAATTTTAGAAGCTGATATAGCTACAATGTCAGGCAAAACCATCGCAGGCGAAACGGTCTTTAAACTTTATGATACTTTCGGTTTCCCCAAAGATCTAACGGCAGATATAGCTCGTGAAAAAGAGCTAGAGATTGACTGGGATGGCTTTGAAAAAGCAATGGAAAGCCAGCGTGAAAAAGCACGTGCCGCTAGTAATTTTGGAGTTGATTACAATGACAATTTGTCGATTGATGAGCAGTCAGAATTTACCGGTTACGAGAATGTCTCGCAAGACTCTGTGGTTTCTAAGCTGTTAAAAGGCGATGAAGAAGTTAGCAAGGTTGAGTCTGACGATAAAGCGATTGTGGTTTTGAAAAACACGCCTTTTTATGCTGAGTCTGGTGGTCAAGTTGGTGATAAAGGCCTGTTAGTTTCATCAGAGGCTGAGTTTGTGGTGACTGATACACAAAAGTTGGGTGATGCGATTGCTCATATTGGTTATTTAAAATCAGGTTCTTTAAGCCTTGAGAGCTCTGTAACTGCTCATGTTGATGCAAAGCTTCGCCAAGATACCATGCGAAATCATTCGGCCACCCACTTGATGCATGCAGCCTTAAGAGAGCTTTTAGGAACTCATGTGCAGCAAAAAGGATCGTTAGTTGAGCCCGATAAGTTGCGTTTTGATTTCTCGCACACTGAAGCGGTCACTGAAGCTGAGCTAAATCAAATAGAAGCGCTGGTGAATCAAAAGATTTATGAGAACCATGCGGTTGATGTTGAAGTTACCGATATGGATTCGGCGAAAGAAAAGGGTGCCATGGCTTTATTTGGCGAGAAATATGGCGATGAAGTGCGCGTATTAAGCATGTCGCCATTTTCGGTAGAGCTTTGTGGCGGTACTCACGTTAGCCATACTGGTGAAATTGGACCATTTAAAATCACTTCTGAAGCAGGTATCGCGGCAGGCGTGCGGCGAATCGAAGCAGTAACAGGCGAAGGAGCTGTAGCCTGGATGCAGTCGAGCGAACAAACTCTTAATACTATTGGTGGTCTTTTAAAATCTGAACCATCTAAAGCGGCTGAGAAAGTTTCACAATTGATAGAAAAAGCACGTCAATTGGAAAAAAACATCGAACAATTGCAGTCAAAATTGGCTTCTAGTCAAGGAAGTGACCTTGTTTCACAGGCTATTGAGCTCAATGGTGCTAAGATATTAGTTGCAAAGTTAGAAGATGTTGAAGCTAAGTCATTGCGTGAGATGCAGGATCAGCTTAAGAATAAGCTTGGTTCTTCAGTGGTATTATTGGCTGTTGCTAATGATGGTAAAGTCGGCTTGATTGCCGGTGTTAGTAAAGACTTAACCGCAAAGGTTAAAGCTGGCGAGTTAGTTAATATGGTGGCACAGCAAGTAGGTGGAAAGGGCGGCGGTCGCCCCGATATGGCTCAAGCAGGGGGTAGTGATGAAGCTGCATTGCCATCAGCCTTAGATTCAGTGTTACCTTGGTTGCAAGAAAAATTAGGTTGATACACTTTGTTATAGTCATATACGCATTAAGTTGTTAAAATTATTGACATAGTTAGCGGAGCTAACTTTAGTAGTAGCTGAAGGTTTTGTAGTAGAAGCTAAAAGCATAAATTTAAATAGTAGTAGATAGTAGAAAGGTGTTAGGGAGAATATTATGTTAATCCTTACTCGCCGTGTTGGCGAAACTCTTATGATAGGTGATGAAATCACTGTCACAGTTCTTGGCGTAAAAGGGAATCAAGTACGCATTGGTATCAATGCGCCGAAAGAAGTCGCGGTTCACCGTGAAGAAATATACATGAGAATTCAGCACGAAAAGAATGCTCAACAGTATGGCGAGCAACCGGCTTTTGTGCCTAATGACGAATTCAAGTACTAATCATATTTGATTTCAAATAAGTTCTAAAAAAGTCATAAAAAATCGTGATTTAGATATTGCAATATCCACTGAATAGGGTAATATCTCGCTCGCGATTTAGGTGAAGTGGCCGAGCGGCTGAAGGCGCTCCCCTGCTAAGGGAGTATACCCTAATCCGGTATCGAGGGTTCGAATCCCTCCTTCACCGCCATTATCGTAATAGATAGTCGCAATAGGTATTAAACCAGCTTAAAAATAGTCAAAAATCTTTCTAAAAGTTGATTGACATCCTTTAAACTGGTGGCATAATACCGCCCACGATGCGCATGTAGCTCAGCTGGATAGAGTACCTGGCTACGAACCAGGCGGTCGGAGGTTCGACTCCTTCCATGCGCGCCATATCTGATAAGGCTTTCAAGAAATTGAAAGCCTTTTCTTTTTCTAGTTTTCATGAATTCCATTTAAAAAGTATTCTTTTGTGATTGTCTGATAGTTTTATCTTGAATTAGCAACAAACTGTAATTGAATGGCATCTTTTTAAATGATAATTTATCCCTATAAATTAAAATGATAATTCTGAATTAAATTCCTATGCAAGCCAAAATCGCCAAGCTAGTTAATAGCAAGTTTTTTGAGTATTTCATTATTGGAACCATTTTAGTCAGCGCCATTTTGATAGGTATGGAGACTATATCGGGACTTACTGAGACTCAAACGTCTTTAATAGAAAGGGCTAATCAGGTCATCCTAGTTATTTTCGTCATTGAAGCTATTTTAAAAATTTATGCGGTGGCACCGAAGTTTGGGCGTTATTTTGGCGATGGCTGGAATCTTTTTGACTTTTCCATTGTTGTTTTGTCATTAATACCATTCGCAGGTCAATACGCGATGATAGGGCGCTTATTAAGGCTATTACGTGTTGCTCGTTTGTTATCAGCTTTGCCAGAACTACGCCTAATTGTAAGCACTTTATTAAAGACCATTCCTTCAATGTTCCATGTAGTGATTTTGATGATGGTTTTATTTTATATTTATGGCGTTGCTGGCTATCACTTCTTCCACGAAACCAATCCACAGTTCTGGGGCAGCTTAGGAACTTCACTGTTAACCTTGTTTAGAGTCGTGACTTTAGAAGGTTGGACGCAAGTCATGTATTTGGATTTAGCGAACCACGAATGGGCTTGGGTTTATTATGTAAGCTTTATTGTGGTGGGTACTTTTATCATTGTGAACTTATTTATTGCTCTAGTAATCAATAACTTAGACGAGATAAAAGAGCAAAGGCAAGTGCTTGAGCAAACTCAAAAAACAGAAGAAGACATTCTGCATAACATTGTAGTGGTACGACAAAAACTGCAAGAGCTTGAAAAGGGCTTGGCAAACAGGAATCATCCGAATAATTCCTAGATCTTATTTCGCCAAGAAAGGACTCAATTGACCGGCCAGACTGGAATCTCAGCACAAAATAAAGCATAATTGCGCCACTTTCAAAAAGGCCGTTTTAAACGCCTCTGTGGATGGTTTCCTTGGATTACTCTTTATGGATTATTCGAAGCTAATAGACTCACTGACCCCTGATATGATTGATCGTTTTTCCGAAGCGGTTGCAACCGGTAAGTGGCCAGATGGGCAGACATTAAGTGCTGAGCAAAAAGAGTCCTGTATTCAAGCTATTATGCTCTATCGAGCACGATTCTCAGAGCAAAATGACGAGCCTTTTACGATATCTAAAGAGGGTGAGTTGATCACTGGTAAAAAAATGCGCAGTGAATTTAGTGGTGTTTCTAGCAATGAAAAACGCCGCATGGAATCATCCATTTCAATTAAAACAGATACTTCCGACGATAACGAATCATAGACCGAGTCCGTATGTTAAAAACGATTATTCGCAAAGAGCACAAAAATCAATGGGAAAAAAGAGCGCCGCTAACACCTGAAGCGGTTGAGATGCTAGTCGCTAAAGGTTTGGAGATAGAGTTAGAGCCCTGTGATATTCGAATTTTTTCGGATGATGAATACCAAGAAGCGGGAGTTAAGTATCCAGCACATCCAGATAACGCAGAATTTGTTCTAGGCATCAAGGAACCGCCAGTTGACTCGATTAAGCACAAGCAAGTGCATTTGGCATTCTCGCATACCATTAAAGGCCAAGATTACAATATGCCTTTATTGCAAAAGTTTTTGGATGAAGAAGCTACCTTATTTGATTATGAGCCTATTGTAGATCCAGCAACAGGTCAAAGAACCATCGCTTTTGGTCGCTACGCAGGTATTGCCGGTGCAGTAGATAGTTTCCATATCCTTGGTCAGAAGTTACAACAAAAAGATCTGTCAACGCCTTTATCTAATCTTCAAATGACTTATAACTATGGTACGGTTGAACAGTTAAAAGAACATTTAGCGACATATGATTTACAACAAGGTGAGCCAATTCGAGCGTTAGTCGTTGGCACTGGTAAAGTCGGTAAAGGTTCTATCGAAGTGTGTGAATGGTTGGGCTTGCCAAAAGTTTCTGCAGAAGACTTCTTGGCTGGGGATTTACCTGAAGGCAGTTTCTACTCTGTGCTTTCTTCACGTCATATTAATAAGCGTATTGATGGCGGCGAATTTGATATGGATGATTTCGTAGAGCAGGGCGTTAAAGCCTACGAGAGTTCTTTTGATCAAGTGTTAGGCCAATTTAATCTTTTATTGCAAACGCCATACTGGGAAGAAAAATATCCTAAGCATTTAGATAAAGCTCGCATGCTGGCCAATAAGCAAAAGTTACCACTAGTGATTGGCGATATTTCTTGCGATATAAACGGTAGTTTAGAGTGCACTACTAAAGCTTCTGATATCGATACTCCAGCCTTTACTTATAATATTGATGCTGATCAATCAGAAGATGGTATTTCTTGGGAAGGTATTACGGTAATGTCTATCGATAACTTGCCGTGTGAGTTACCAATTGATGCTTCCAATGACTTTTCAGAAGCACTAAAAACCTATGCGCCGCAAATTATGGCAATGGATTTAACAAAGTCATTTGATGACTGTGGGTTACCAGATGATTTAAAAGAAGCCGTGATTACTTACAAAGGCGAACTAACTCCTAAGTATCAATATTTAAAAGAGTTTTTATGAGAATAATTTTTGTTATCAGTTGCATTTTTCTAATGTCTTGCCAAGAAACAGAGTATGACACTAGATATATGAGTGATATCCAGAGAAGTTTAGAAAATCTACAAGTATGTGTTAGTACAATTTCAGATTTTAATAAGATGTATAATGATTCTTTGAAGGGTAAAGGATTTAATATAAATCGTGATGATATAAAAGGAAGTGTTCAAGTATATGATCAAGAATATAAATTGATTATAAAATATGAACAAGATACAAAAATCATAAGAAGCATGACATTATCTACAAGTGTTAGAGAGCTTGTAAAATCAAATTGCTACTTTTAACGCACAGCAATTAAAATTTCATTTCTTCTAAAAAAACTTGGCGTCCAAGGATCGTTATATCTTGCATAGATAGGTGTGGATAAAATCTCAAGATTGTTTTTCTCCGCTTGCTCTTGTAGCTTTAAAGCTCTCTTTTTCCATTTCTTCGCAGACCAACCACCAGAAAATCGCACGACTAAAAATTTTGACTCGGGATATTGTTCAATTTTCACTCTTTGATTATCAGGTTTGGGTAAGTCCTCAAGGCTAAATTTCTCTGGCATTACAAAAGAAATCTGGTGCAAGTTTTCTTCGATGGTTTGCTGCATTACTGGAGCTGTCATGGCCATCTTTTTTGATTCGGCATTGCCGCCAAAAATATAATTAGCTAAAGGTCTAAAGCCATAACTGCTAGCATTGTTTTCTCCTGCCTTAACATAGACCTTAGCAATATTAAAACTTTCGTAATGCCTTAACTCCCAATTTTCTTTGGGATCTTCAGAGGTTTGCAAGACTTTATATTTTGGTTCTTCAATGGCCACAGCGTTATTTGAGAGTAACGAAACTAATAGGGCGAGACTGGAAATGATGAGCTTTTTAAACATGGTTTTATCCTTTGCTAAAAAACTTATGATAATAAGCATCTCGTGAAAATGCTGAGAAATAAGGGTGAAGAAAATGTAAATCTTAACTCTTATTGATTGAGATTAAGAACTAAGCTCTCCTCTAAGATTGGTAATCATTTTCTCACGCACTAATTCAACGCTGAGATCGCGACTGAATAAATAATAGAGTTTAGCTAGAGCTGCTTCTGTGGTCATATCAAAGCCAGAAATAACACCAGCATCAATTAAAACTTTTCCTGTCTCATAGGTACTCATATTAACGCTACCTTGCAAGCATTGAGTACAGTTGACAATTACCATGCCTTTGTCGCAAGCACTTTTAAGTGCTTGTATTAAAGGTTGATTGTTGATAGGAGCATTGCCCATACCATAGCTTTGCAGCACCACACCATCTAAATTTGGTTGAGCCAAAAAGTCACTAACAAATTCGGCAGAGATGCCTGGAAATAAAGTTAAAATGGCTATTTTAGGCGAACTAAATCTTTGGACATTCAGTTCGGTTCGTTCTTGCCTAAAGATTAAATGATCGCGAACTTTTATTTTGCTACCAATGCTGGCGATTGGCGGAATATTTGGCGAAGTAAAAGCCGCAAAGCCATCAGCATCAGTTTTAGTGCAGCGGTTTCCTCGATGTAAATGATCGTGAAAAAATAAACTGACTTCAGGAATAGGATAGTGAGCCGCAAGATAAATGGCATTAATAATATTATCTCGGGCGTCGGTTCTTAACTGAGTCAATGGAATTTGTGAGCCAGTAATAATGACCGGCTTTTGTAAACCTTCTAACATAAAGGACAAAGCAGAAGCTGTGTAGGCCATAGTGTCAGTGCCATGGAGCACCACAAATCCATCATACCGGCGATAATTCTTTTCGATATCTTTTGCGATTAGATACCAATCTTCAGGGGACATATTCGCTGAATCGATTGGTTTGGCGTAATCATGAATGGTGATTTGCGGCATTTGCTCATGATTAAACTCAGGAAAGCTGGCTAGAGTTTGTTCTAAAAAACCATCTTGCGGTATAAAACCCTGAGCACTAGGCTTCATGCCGATGGTGCCACCAGTGTATGCAATATAAACTTTTTTAGAATTAGCCATAGCGAGTCAGGTTTTATTTTATGGCTGCAAGTATAGCGAGAATGCTTTGATTTAAAAAGGATTTAAAGTTAGCAGGTTTTGTTTAGCTCTATGCTGTATGACTCATGGAGGAAATAGATAAAAAAGGCGACCTTTGGCCGCCTTTAAATTGATACCTTAATCAATCTCACACATACAGTGAACGTAGGCATGATTCGGATCATTGAATTGACTGAAGGAGTTAATGATTTGCTTAACTTCATTAGTTAAAGCCTGAATCATAGGATTGGTTTTAACGTCAGCAGAACCTAACGCTTGTAACGATCCTGTTAGTTCAGCATTGTCTAATAAGTTCTTCATGAAAATTTCTTTTTCAGTAAGCTCGCGCTTAAACTGTTTCACAGCATAATCTTCAACATTAGCAAGCTTAGCAGCTGACTCAATGGCTTGCTCTAAACCGCCAAGCTCATCTACCAATCCTAAACGTTTAGCATCGATACCTGACCAAACTCGACCTTGGGCGATTTGATCAACTTGCTCAACTGTCATGTTACGTCCGCGAGCCACTAGCGCTAAGAATTCATCGTAGCCATTTTCAATCATGTTTTGGATAACGCTGCTTACTTCAGGAGACAGATCTTGAAGTGGGTTGATTGCATTAGCAAATTTAGTAGTGCCTACACCATCAACAAAAACGCCGAGTTTATTTGCAGGATCTTGGAAAGTCGGGATCATGCCAAAAATACCAATTGAACCGGTGATAGTTGTTGGTTGAGCCCAAATCTCATCTGCAGTAGCAGAAATCCAATAACCGCCAGATGCTGCCATACCGCCCATAGAAGCTACAACCACCTTGCCTTCCTCTTGCGCGCGTTCAAGTTCGGCGCGAATCACTTCAGAAGCAAAAGCACTACCGCCAGGGCTGTCGACACGTAAAACAATTGCTTTAACCTTGTCGTCCATACGAGCTTTACGAATTAGTTTTGCAGTTGAGTCACCACCAATGGTGCCTTCTCTTTGTGAGCCATCGACAATAGTACCTTTAGCAACAATC
Source organism: uncultured Kangiella sp. (assembly GCA_947498625.1). GTDB lineage: Bacteria > Pseudomonadota > Gammaproteobacteria > Enterobacterales > Kangiellaceae > Kangiella. The sequence continues at coordinate 296,133 of CANMKR010000002.1, forward strand.
ACTGCGATTTGGTTTTCTCCACCAACCGGCAACTCAATAATAGGGCGCTTAGCTTTCAAGTAGCTTTTAAAATGAATGTTTTTATAAGTTGTTTTCTTTTCATTCATACCGACTAATTCAGTCATATACTTGCGGAAGTCGCCACGAGTCATCAACTTATCAACGAAGCCTTGTTCCAAGGTTAATTTACCGGCATTACCGTTTGCAGCGGTTAACAACTCAGGGAAGTTATTAATGAAGTTATCAAGCTTTGCTTCATCGATACCACGTGACTGAGCAATTTCAGACTTCATAGCTGACCATAAGTCGCCTAACCACTCTAAGTTAGCTTCTTTAGCTGCTTCTGACATAGAGTCACGAATGTATGGCTCCATTGCTGATTTGAAAGTACCTACGCGGAATAAATTGATTTTAACGCCAACATTATCAATCGCGCTTTTGTAATAAGTACGGTAACGACCCATTCCTTCAAGCATCATCATGCCTTGCGGGTTCATGTAAATCTCGTCCGCCATAGAAGCTAAGTAATATTGGGCTTGCGAATAATTGTCGGCATTAGCAATGATTTTTTTACCACTGGTTTTAAAGTCTGCTAAAGCTTTGCGCACGTCTTGATACTTAGAAATGCCGCCATAAGCACCTTGCAAGGCACCTGGAGCTAAAACCAATACTTTAATTTTGTCATCATTCTTTGCGTACTCAAGCGCATCAACTATATCGCCCACAGAAGTTTCGACAATCGGACTGCCTTGAGCTTCATTAACGATCTCTTGAATAGGATCAACATGGGTTAATTGTTCTTGCAAAACACCTTTAGGCGCTAGAATTAATGCTGAGCCTTTATCAAAGGTTGGCAGGTCTGGACCTTTAACACAGCCACGGATCATGAAAACAAAGACGAAAATAGCGAGTAAGCCGATTAATAAACGACCTGCAACGTCGATTGTTTTCCAAATACGGTAAAAGAATTTACCTATCATTGAAGTTGGTTGAGCCACAAATTTATCCTTCTAGTTATAAAAATAACAGACAACAGCTTTATTGGCCGCTGCCCAATGAACAATGAATATTAAACCATAGGGATGTTAATACTTCATTTCTAAAACAGTCAATTTCACAGCAATTTGTAATTAAATATTACAAACTTTATTCTCAAGGAGTTCAAAACTATGGAATGAGCTTGATAGCTACTGGTTATACCAGTAAACTCATGAAAAACAAGTGTTTGTAGATAACGGATGGGCGGATAAATCGTGAAATACCAAAAATTATTAGAACCATTAGATCTTGGCTTCACTCAACTAAAAAATCGCGTTTTAATGGGCTCGATGCACACTGGCTTGGAAGAAGAAAAAGGCGGCTATGAGAAGATGGCGGCTTTTTATGCGGAACGTGCAAAAGGCGGAGTAGCGTTAATGGTTACCGGTGGTATTTCGCCTAACTTTAGAGGCCGTCTATCGCCATTTGCTTCTCAATTAAGTTTCGGCTGGCAAGTTAAGCATCATAAAATCGTAACCGATGCCGTGCATAAAGAAGGCAGTAAAATCGCTATGCAAATTCTGCATGCAGGAAGATATGCCTATCATCCGTTTTCGGTTTCTGCCTCAAAGTTAAAGTCTCCAATTACGCCTTTTACGCCAAAAGCACTTACTAAAAGGGGCATTAATAAGACCATTAAGCATTTTGCTAAAAGCGCTAGGCTAGCGCAAAAAGCTGGCTATGATGGTGTTGAAATTATGGGTTCTGAAGGTTATTTGATTAACCAGTTTATTGTAAAAAGAACCAATAAAAGAACCGATGAATGGGGTGGTTCTTATGAAAATAGAATTCGTTTCCCATTAGAAATCATTAAGTCGGTGCGTGAAGCGGTGGGTGAGAACTTTATCATTATCTATCGCTTATCGATGATTGATTTAGTAGAGAATGGCTCCAGTTGGCAAGAAGTAGTGCAGCTGGCAAAAGAAGTTGAAAAAGCCGGCGCTACTATTATTAATACTGGAATAGGCTGGCATGAAGCCAGAGTGCCGACCATTGCGACTTCTGTCCCAAGAGGTGCTTTTACTTGGGTTACTAAAAAGTTAAGAGATGAAGTTTCGGTTCCATTAATTACTTCAAACCGAATTAATACTCCTGGGGTTGCTGAAGAAATACTACAAGATGAAGCTGCAGATATGGTCTCTATGGCTCGTCCATTATTGGCAGACCCTTATTTTGTGGTTAAAGCTGAAGAAGATAGAGCTGATGAAGTAAACGTTTGTATCGCGTGTAATCAGGCATGTCTAGATCATGTTTTTAAAGGAGAGAGAGCATCCTGTCTTTTAAACCCCAAGGCTTGTTATGAAACTGAGTTGGTTTCGATCCCGATTAAGGATGAATCTTTAAAGAAGAAATTAGCGGTAGTAGGCGCAGGCCCTGCAGGTATGTCTTTTGCTCTAGAAGCTTCTGAGCGCGGGCATGAGGTGCACTTATTTGATAAATCCGATCAAGTGGGTGGCCAATTGAATATCGCCAAACAAATACCCGGAAAAGAAGAGTTCTTTGAAGCGGTAAATTATTTTAAGCGGCAATTAGAGCTATCTGATGTTCGGCTTCATTTAGAAACAGAAGCCACAATCGATAACTTAAGCGAGTTTGATGAAGTTGTTTTGGCTTCTGGAGTAACACCGAGAATGCCTAATATTCCAGGTATTGAGTCCGATAAAGTCATGAACTATATCGATGTACTTAAACATAAAAAACCAGTGGGAGAAAAAGTTGCCGTGATTGGTGCTGGCGGTATTGGTTTTGATGTTTCAGAGTTTTTGGTATACGAGGGAGAGTCTCCAACTTTAGATTTAGACGAGTGGTTAAAAGAGTGGGGCATTGATGCCTTATATGAAATGCCTGGCGGACTTTTATCAAAAAATACAGTAGAGCCATCAAAACGACAAGTCACAATGCTACAGCGTAAAGAGAGTAAGATGGGCAAGGGGCTAGGTAAAACTACTGGTTGGATCCATCGTGCTAGCTTGAAGCATAAAAAAGTTAAGATGGTTTCGGGGGTTCAATATAAAGAGATTAACAACAAGGGTTTGTTGATTGAACATACTAAAGATTCTAAGGAAGAGCTTCTTGAAGTTGATAATGTGATTATTTGTGCGGGCCAAACGCCTCTGCGAGCTTTGCAAGACGCATTAGAGTCAAAAGGTATCAAAACACACTTAATAGGCGGTGCAGATGTGGCTGCCGAACTTGATGCTAAGCGCGCAATACGACAAGGAACTGAGTTAGCTCTAGCGATTTAAATGAAGACTTTAGTTTAAATTTATGCTTTAACCGTATAAATAATAAGGAAATAATCTATTTTTGACTTAATTGTTGAACAAGTCATATTTGCATTGATTGTTTGACAAGTCATATTTGCATTGTAAACTGGCTGTATAAGTTTTAAACATGTTTTATTGTGTTTAATAGATGCGGTTGGGGTTCAATCAAATGGGGCGTCATATTAAGGATAATTTACAGGTCGAGATTATAGGTTCTGCAGTTAAAGAGCCTAGTTGCACAAAAGGTGATGTACTGAAAGATGCATTTAATAATACATCTATTGGAATATTTTACCTTGGATTAGGCGGAACTATTCGGTGTTTTAATAAAAAAATTCTGCAAATTTTAGATATAACTCTAGATGAAGACGACATGCCTGACTTTAGAGAAATGTTAGTTTACGCTAATCGTATTTTAAAGAATGTTAAGGATATGGAGCGGGTTTTTCTGCTTCCTATCAAGGATTATTATGAGCCGCAACAGCTTGTATTAGAAACTAAAGATGGCAAGGTTCTTTTTTGTACCTCTGAAGCTGTATTAAGAGATAGTTTAATAGAAGGCATCGTTTGGTCCGTTTCTGATATCACAGAGCATAAAACTCAAGAGCGAATTGCTACTTATCGATCTCTTCATGACTCCTTAACTCAACTCCCTAACAGAACTTACTTATTCCAGAAGTTAGATAAATTAACTGACCTTGAGTCTTATCCTCATAAAACCTTTGCACTCTTGTTTTTAGATTTAGATGATTTTAAACAAATCAATGATAATTATGGGCACGCAACAGGCGATGAGTTCCTAGTCAATTTTTCAACTTGCATTCGAAACTCGCTTAGGGTTCCTGATACCTTAGTAAGGCTAAGTGGCGATGAGTTTGTAGTCATTTTGGATAATGTCGACAAAAAGGAATTAGTACTAAACGTTATAGAAAGAATATACCAAGATTTGTCTAATGGATTTAATATTGCTAACGAACAAATGATAGCTTCTTTATCTATCGGAATTTCCTTTTATCCAAGAAGCGCTCAAAGCCCTAGAAAGCTTATTAAACTTGCAGATAGGGCCATGTATTCAGCAAAAAATAATGGCAAAAACACTTATTGTTTTTATGAAGATGAATAAGCTTTCTATTCGAAGCTTATACACCTACCTCACTTCCTTATTTATTTTAATAAAATAGAAAACAACCTGAGTAATTTCTATTATAAGTTGCTAGAATCTATCCATTCTTGTTAAAAACCACTAATACCAATGACTGAAACAATAACTGAAAATATTGAAGAGCCATCGTTTGATATTTACGACGATGATTATCAATATAGTCATGGCGAAGAAGTAGCTAACTCTATTAGTCATGCGCTCGGCGCCTTTTTGGGCGTTGCGGCTTTGACCATGATGATAATGATTGCTGATGATGGTTGGAAGCTGGCATCGGGTATTGTTTACGGTATTAGTTTAATTATCCTTTTTACCTCATCAACCTTATACCATTCGTTTCGTTCTGCTAAAGCTAAGAAAATATTTAAGACTTTAGATCATTGCGCAATTTATATTCTTATTGCTGGAACCTATACGCCATATTTATTAATTAGTTTAAACGGTGCCTGGGGTTGGTGGTTGTTTGGAGTGATATGGCTGTTAGCAGTAGCAGGCATTATCTTTAAGTTAAAATTTAAACATCGATTCCCTAAAGCATCGTTGATTGCTTATATCTTGATGGGCTGGATTGTGGTGATTGCAATCTTTGAGATGCTAGAAAAAGTGCCTGCGGGTGGTCTTTGGTTATTATTAGCGGGTGGTTTAAGTTATACCCTTGGCACCATCTTTTACGCTGCCGATGGAAAAATCCCCTACAATCATGCGATTTGGCATTTATTTGTGCTGGGTGGGGCGGTTTGCCATTTCTTATCTATTTATATTTACGTCTTTTAGTAAGTATTTTTTAGCTGGTATTACTTGGATATTGTCCATTGCTTTTCGTCCCAGTAACATCTTAAATCTCATCTTAGAGCGATCAGCCAGTGTTAATTCTATCGGCCAAGACTGCTTGGCCATTTCAAGTGTGGTTTTTATAACAAAACGAGTCTGAGAAATGCCATTAGAGCTAGTGATGTCTCTCTGGTCAAAAACAGGTGTTTCAATAACTTTAATTGCTTCAGAAGTATCAATGGTATTAAAGCGAACCCAAAGCTCTTCTTCTTTTTGAAAAGTTTCGATATTAAGCGCATGGATACTGGAGGTTTTTGCACCGGTATCGACCTTTACCGGTAAATTGAAAATACCCAATTCGCTTAAATTAGCGACTTCACACCAACCAACTTTTAACATTAACCTTTACCTGTAGGCTTGTTTGGACCTTTTAGAGCATCTTTCTCAATGTATTTAATAATGGCATCCGCCACATCTTTGCCAGTTGATTTTTCAATGCCTTCAATCCCCGGCGAAGAGTTCACTTCGATCACCAATGGACCATGAGCTGAACGTATCAGATCAACGCCAGCTACATCTAAGCCCATAACTTTAGCTGCGCGTACCGCTAAAGCTCTCTCTTCAGGTTTTAACTTGATCAGAGTAGCCTCGCCACCGCGATGTAAGTTAGAACGAAATTCACCTTCTTCTGCGGTTCTCTGCATTGCGGCTATTACTCTATCGCCAACCACAAAACAACGAATATCTGAGCCACTGGCTTCTTTGATAAATTCTTGTACTAAAAAATCAGCATTTAAACTGCGAAAAGCATTGATTAAAGCTTCCGCTGCCTTGTTAGTTTCAGCAAGCACAACACCATTACCATGAGTTGACTCAATGATTTTAACCACTAAAGGAGCGCCACCAACGGATTTGATGAGCTCGTTAGTTGCATCTGCTGAATGGGCATAAGAGGTGATAGGCATGCCGACACCTTTTCGTGCCAATAGTTGATGAGCACGTAGCTTATCTCTTGAGCGTGTTATTGCTATGGACTCATTAACAGAATAAACACCAGCAACTTCAAACTGTCTTAAAACCGCAGTACCATAGGCAGTTATCGAAGCGCCAATTCGTGGAATTACCGCATCAAACTTTAAAACCACATCTTTGTCATCTATTTTAGTGTGAACAGTAGGGCGGTTAGCGGTTACGTTCATATAACACTTTAAAACATCAACAACATGTGTTTCATGGCCTCGGGCTTGTGCTGCTTCAACTAATCGGCGAGTTGAATAAAGATTTTTATTGCGCGATAAAATGCCTATTTTCATGCTAAGTTTTCCAGAAAATTGAGTGTGCAAAAAACGCACAAAGAGCAAGATTGAATCTGCGAATTTATCACAAATTTCATTTCTAGTAATCTTTTTAATTATGTTTTATAACTTATTGGAAGATAGAGGGCATTGCCATGTTAACATTTGTTAAAACAAACGATAGTGAGCACAAGGATTGGTTAATGCGAGAAGCTGAAGGCTTACAGGTTTTGCATCAGCAATTAGCCGTCTTAGACAATGATTTCATTAAATTACCTGAAGCCATTGAGGTTAATAATCAAAAGTTAATTTTGGAAAAAATCAACCAGCAAACTCCAACAAGCACTCAATGGTTTCGTTTTGCCGAATGTTTAGCTCAACTTCATCACCTGGAACAGCCCAGTTACGGGTTTAAAACTGATAATTATATTGGTCGAAATTCTCAGAAAAACCTGCTGTCGAAAGATTGGGGGACTTTCTTTTTTGATTGTCGTTTGCTTTATCAGGTAAATTTGATAAGTGATTCTATAATTAAGCAAGGGTTATTTGAAAGATTATGTAAATACAGGCAACTTTTAGTAGATTTCTTAAATCAGAATTGCCAAAGATCTAGTTTAGTACATGGAGACTTGTGGTCTGGTAATGTTTTATTCGATCAAAAAAATGCTTGGCTGATCGATACAGCTGTTTATTATGCAGATAGAGAAGTGGATATTGCCATGACTGAAATGTTTGGTGGCTTCCCTAAGGTATTCTATCAAGCTTATGACGCTACATTTTCATTGAGTAGTAAATATAATCAGAAGAAACTAATATATAATTTGTATCATTATTTAAATCATTATAATTTGTTTGGTTCTAGCTACTTAGGATCAGTAACTAGTATCATTAATAATATCCCACTTTTAATTAAATAGATGACAAGAACTTTAATAGAGGCAGGAAATGGAACAAGATAATCAAACACAGCTGAAAGAAATCGATAAAAAAATCTTAATCACCACTTTGATTGATGGTTTGGCAACATTAGTTTTTGTTTTGGCTGCTTACACTAAGTTCTGGAGCAAAGGAAGTCCATTGCATCCTATCCTTGCTAATGATTTATTAGTTTACGCTATGTTGGGCGTTGGAGGCGCTATTATGGTTTGGGGTGGGTTGAGGCTTTTTGCGCTAAGACGCCAAAAGGGAAACGTAGAGAATACTTAAGTTTGTCAATTTTAATAACAGAATTATTAAAGTAACTATATGCAAGTAAAGAATAATATTTCGGAACTCATAGGAAATACCGATCTTTTGAAAATTCCTTCCCTGTCTAAATTATCAGGCTCAAATATTTTAGTGAAGTGTGAATTTCAAAATCCAGGCGGTTCAATTAAGGATCGTGCTGCGCTCAGTATGGTTACCGAAGCGATTAACGCTGGTGATTTAAAACCGGGCATGACTATTGTCGAAGGAACAGCTGGCAATACAGGTATCGGCTTGGCATTGGTGGCAAAGGCGTTGGGTTTTGAAATGTTAACGGTTATGCCAAAAGGGCAAACCATTGAGAAGGAGCGCATGATTGCTCTTCATGGTTCTAAATTACACTTAGTCGAGCCTTGTCCTTTTGCCGATCCGAATCACTTTTATCACACCGCTAGACGGCTCGCTGAAGAGAATGATGATTATTGGTGGGCCAATCAATTTGAAAATACCAGTAATTATAAAGCGCATTATGAAACTACTGGGCCAGAAATTTGGCAGCAAACAGATGGCAAGATTGATGCCTTAGTATCTGTCTGCGGAACGGGCGGTACTATTGCCGGTTGCTCAAGCTATTTACAGGAGCAGAACTCAGGCGTTAAAACTTGGCTTGTCGATCCTGATGGCTCAGGTATCTATAGTTATTTAAAGGATGGTGATTATAAGGCTAGCGGCAGTTCTTTTACTGAAGGTATTGGTATTATGCGAACAGTAGAAAATTTTAGGCTGGCCAAAATAAATAAGGCCATAACTTTGCCGGATCAAGATTTAGTGACTGTTTCTCGCGCTGTTCGTGATAGAGATGGAATTGTGCTTGGCAGTAGTTCAGCTTTGAATCTGGCTGGAGCTTTATTGGTAGCTGCTCAAGCCGAAAGAAATGGCCAACCCAATAACACTATTGTGACCTTTGCCTGTGACGGCGGAGAGCGCTCTTATTCAAAGCTTTACAACCCTGATTTCTTGGCTGAGAAGGGGATTGATCCGAATAAAGAAAGCATTGAGCAGCTTTATCAACGTTACCTAACCTATCCGTTAGAGCAAATTGTAAACCTTTAATACTACTTCTATAAGACTGATAATAGAGTTAAAGAAGATTAACCTTATGCTGTTCGAGATATTTAGCCGTTTCAATTAAAGGTAAGCCAATTAAAGCTGTTGGATCTTTAGATTCAATAGCTTCAAACAAGACGATTCCTAATCCCTCGCATTTAAAAGACCCCGCGCAATCAATCGGATTCTCACTTTCGATATAGTTTTTGATTTGTTGCTCAGTTAACTCTTTGAAAGTTACTTTGGTCGTTACTACGGTTATATCATTGGGTTCGCTGCTTCCATTGGTGACGCACAGCGAAGTATAAAAGTAGACGCTTTTACCAGAACAGTTGCTCAATTGATCTATGGCATTGGCTTGATTACCAGGCTTTCCGATGATTTTTCCATCTAATACACAAATTTGATCTGAGCCAATTACAATGGCGCCAGGGTTTTTGACAGCAATGGCTAATGCTTTTTGTTCTGCCAAACGAGCTACATGCTCAATAGGCTCTTCATCAGGAAAAGGGGTCTCATCTATATCAGGAGATAGACAGTCGAAATCATCAAGAATTCTACTGAGTAATTCTTTACGATAGACAGAGGAGGAGGCCAGGATGATTTTATTGTAATTTTTCATTGATAAATGGCTTTCAAAGATGAGTTTTCTATAAAATTGACTCATTTTTGAGTGAAAATCTTTAGAAAGCAAGAAAATGATGCTAAACCCTAGGAAAATAGCGGTTTTTAGTGGCATTTCTTTTGACTCAGACACAAGATATGGGTATCATTGCGCGCCTATGGCGACTCGTAGCTTTCCTGAGCGAATCGATCCTTTTAAATTTGCCGAAGTTGGCAAGCTTATTGATGGGATCTTCGCGACAGCATATTTCGATAGACTTTGTTTGGAGTTACACTCTGACAAGGGAGAAATTGCTTGTAAAATCAATGGTCTAAAAGACTATGATACAGGTAGAAGAATGCTGAGACTTGAGGTTTCAGGAGAAGTAGAGTTGGTTTGCCAAGGTTGTACAGAACCATTTATCCATAAGATGGAGCATGTTCGAATTTTGTATCCTTGTTATAATGAGGAGCAAATGAAGTCGGTGCCAGAAGATGGTGAGGCTGTATTAACTGAGGAAGATGGATTAGATATAAAGTCAGCGGTTGAAGATGAGCTGATTTTATCGCTTCCACTGATACCATTATTTGGTGAGTGTGAAGCGTTGGAAGCCTACCAAGTAGGTGAGCTTCCAGAATTAACAGATGAAGAGGCTGAGAAAGAAAATCCTTTCGCAGCGTTAAAAAATTTAAAGATTTAGATTATATATCAGGAGACTGAAATGGCTGTTCAAAAGAGTAAAGTAACTCGTTCACGTCGTGGTCAACGTCGTTCACACGATTCATTGACTGCGGAAACTTTATCAGTAGAAAGCGAAACTGGTGAAGTACATCGTCGTCACCATGTGACTAAAGATGGTTTCTACAAGGGTCGTAAAGTAGTTTAACTCAGTTCTCGTCAGTTTTTGAGCGAGAAAAGCTTAAACCAGTTTAATAAGATTGGTATATAAGCTACTGATTTACTATACTAGACTGCATGAATCAATCATTCAGTCAGACTCAAAAAGAAAATAATGCTATTGCTAATAATAAAACGTTGGCAATAGATTGCATGGGGGGCGATTTCGGCCCCTCTGTTATTATTCCTGCGGCTTTAAAAGCCTTAGCTAACCATTCTGATTTGCACCTTTATCTAGTAGGTAAAGAAGAAGAAATTAGCCCTCTGATCCAAAAAAATCCTGGTTTTCATGATCGTATTCACTTGCTAGATGCGCGTGAAGTTATTGCTATGGATGAAAAACCAAGCCGTGCTATTCGCTCCAAAGCTGATTCTTCATTACGCAAAGCCCTTGAACTAGTTAAAGACGGCCAAGCGCAGGCGTGTGTTAGCGCTGGCAATACTGGCGCTTTAATGGCTTTGGCCACTCTTTTGCTTGGAACCTTGTCTGGAGTTGAACGGCCTGCGATAGTCGCTGAGCTGCCCAATCGTCAGGGTACAGAAACCCATATGCTCGATCTTGGTGCCAATATCGAAGCCACTAGTGAACAGTTAGCTACATTTGGCGTTATGGGCTCAGTGCTAGCTGAAGCTATCAGCGAGCAAGTGATTAAGCCTAAAGTGGCTTTGCTGAATATTGGTGAAGAGGCGATAAAAGGACGTGATAGCATCAAACTCGCAGCGGGTTTATTGCAGCAGCAAGCAGATCTGAATTATTGCGGTTATATTGAAGCGAATCAGATATTTAATGGTGATGTGGACGTCATTGTTTGCGACGGTTTTACTGGCAATAACGTTTTAAAAGCCAGTGAAGGAATCACCCGATTCCTGTATGATCGTTTAAAAGCAGAGTTTGATTCGAGCTGGAAAAATAAACTGGCTGCGATAATGGTTAAACCAGTATTAAATGCTTTTAAAAAGCGTATCAACCCCGACCAGTATAATGGTGCAAGTCTGTTAGGATTACGCGAAATTGTGATTAAAAGTCATGGTTCGGCTGATGAAAATGCCACTTTGGCCGCCATCAATAAAGCCATTATTGAGATTGAACGACAGGTTCCGCAAAAGATTCAAAACAAGATTTCGGATCTGTTAAACGCACAAGAAACAAGTGAATAAAGCAAGTGTTAATAATTTAGGTATTAAAGTGAAGAATTCAAAAATATTAGGTTTAGGTAGCTACCTTCCAGAAAAAGTCTTAACCAATGAAGACTTAGAGAAAATTGTTGATACTTCTGATCAGTGGATCACAGAAAGAACCGGTATAAAAAAACGTCATATCGTTGCCGATGATCAAAATGCTTCTGACTTAGGTATCGAAGCAGCGAAAAGAGCAATGGCTGACGCAGGTGTTACCGGTTCTGACATTGACATGATTATTGTAGGAACGGCGACTCCCGATAAAATGTTCCCAGGAACTGCTTGTTATATTGGTGATGCGATTGGCGCAAATGGCGCTCCTGCATTTGATGTGACCGCAGCATGTCCTGGTTTTATATTTGGTTTAAGTATTGCTGATCAATATATTAAAACCGGGTTTGCTAAAAATATTTTAGTGGTGGGTACCGAAGTTTTATCACGTTTAATGAACTGGGAAGATAGAAGTACCTGTGTGATTTTTGGCGATGGTGCTGGCGCTGCTGTTATAACAGCTAGCGATGAGCCTGGGATCTTATCAACCCATATTCATTCTGATGGTTCTTATGGCGATTTGTTATTTGGTAACAATGGTATTCGCGGTCAATTAGGGGATTATCCTGAGCCGCAAATTGTTATGCGTGGTAATGAAGTATTTAAAGTCGCTGTAAAAACATTAAGCGCCATTGTGGATGAAACTTTAGCCGCTAATAACCTTGAAAAAGAAGATATTGATTGGTTAATCCCGCATCAAGCGAACATACGAATTATTCAAGCTACCGCAAAAAAATTAGGGGCTGGCATGGACAAGGTTATTGTTGCAGTTGATCAACACGGCAATACTTCCAGCGCATCCATTCCATTGGCTATGGATCAAGCGATTAAAGATGGCCGCGTTAAACGTGGCGATTTATGTTTGTTGGAGAGTTTTGGCGGTGGCTTTACTTGGGGCTCCGCTCTAATTCGATATTAAATTAAAAGTTTAATTATCATGAGTGCTTTGTTATTTAAGCATGAGATCAATATTTAAAAAATAAATTTAAAAAATTATGAATAAAAGTGCATTTATATTTCCAGGTCAAGGATCTCAAACTGTAGGCATGTTGGCCGATATCGCTGCGGAATTTTCAGTGATAGAAGAAACCTTTGCTGAAGCAAGTGAAGCTTTGGGTTACGATCTTTGGGCTTTGGTTCAAAAAGATGAAGAGGGTAAATTAAGTCAAACAGAATTTACTCAGCCAGCTTTATTAACCGCATCAATTGCTTTGTGGCGCTTATGGCAACAACAAGATAAGCCACAGCCTGTATTTTTGGCTGGCCATAGTTTGGGTGAATATAGCGCCTTAGTCGCAGCAGAAGTTGTATCGTTACAAGATGCAGTAAAACTGGTTGAGGCTCGAGGTCAATTTATGCAGCAAGCCGTTCCTTCTGGCACTGGTAAAATGGCAGCAATTATAGGCTTAGGTGATGAAGAAACTCGTCAAGCTTGCGTTAGTTCTGCGCAAGGTGAAGTTGTTGAAGCGGTTAATTACAATTCACCAGGCCAAGTCGTTATTGCTGGTTCTGCAGCTGCTGTCGAAAGGGCAATGGAAGCTTGTAAAGAAGCTGGCGCTAAGCGCGCCTTGCCATTGCCAGTTAGTGTACCTTCTCACTGTGCTTTAATGAAACCAGCGGCTGACAAGTTGTCTGAAATGTTAGAGTCAATTGAGTTTAATACTCCTAAGTTTGCTGTTATTAATAATGTTGATGTGTCAGTAGTGTCTGAATCTAAGGATATTAAATCAGCTCTGGTTCGCCAGCTTTATTCACCAGTTCGTTGGACTGAAACAATGCAAAAGCTAGCTGAAAATAATATCGAGAATCTGTACGAATGCGGCCCAGGTAATGTCTTATCGGGTTTAGCCAAGCGAATAGATCGCAGCTTAAACTCTAAGCAATTGTCAAAATTAGATTCTTTTCTCGAGGTTTCGTAGTTTATAAAAGCAGCTTTACAAGCTGCTTTTTTTATATCTAGCTAAACAACTACTCAGACCAATAGTTAATGGTAGTCCAGTAGAAATTTTGCTAATCTTGCCAACAATTAAATTCATAATAAATACGAGAAACTTATGAGTGAGACACAAAAGATTGCTTTAGTAACAGGCGCAAGTCGTGGTATCGGTCAAGCTATTGCCCATAAACTAGCAAAATCAGGAGCGAAAGTAATTGGCACTGCTACTTCAGATACTGGTGCAGAAAAAATTTCCGAGAATTTCAAAGCCGCAGGTTTAGATGGAATAGGCATGTGTTTAAACGTCACCGATCCTGAGTCTATTGAAAGCGTGCTAGACTCCATAAAAGGTGAGTTTCGCTCGACGCCGCAGATCTTAGTCAATAACGCAGGCGTGACACGCGATAATTTATTAATGCGCATGAAAGACGACGAGTGGGATACTATAATGAACACCAATCTAACTTCGGTGTTCCGTCTATCTAAAGCCTGCTTACGTGGCATGATGAAAGCTAAATGGGGCAGAATCGTCACCATCGGTTCAGTGGTTGGCACTATGGGTAATCCGGGACAGTCAAACTACTCAGCGGCTAAAGCTGGCTTGATTGGTTTTTCTAAATCCTTAGCTCGCGAAATTGGCTCACGCGGTATTACCGTCAATGTTGTGGCGCCAGGTTTTATCGATACAGATATGACCAAAGCGTTAAATGACGAACAAAGAAAAGTCATGCTTGATCAAGTACCAATGGTGCGTTTGGGTTCGCCAGAAGATATTGCTAATGCGGTTGGTTTTTTAGCCAGTGATGATGCGGGTTATATTACGGGTGAGACGATTAATGTTAATGGCGGCATGCATATGATCTAAAGTTTAATTCGAATTAAAATAATCAGCCGTTATGTTTACGGCTGATTATTGGTAAACGAACAAATAAATTAACTCTCTAAGTGTTAAATTCGATCTGCAAGTATCAAATCTTTGCAGAAACTACCCATTGTATTTTCCCAACATAAATTCACTTTTTGTAACTTGCTGCTGAGAAAATTTCTTAATTCGTCAAAGTTTTCCTTCATTAGTTTTTGATTATTGATTTTTGTAATAATGTTTCCTTTATCAAGCCCCATTTTTTTTGCTATTGAATTTTTAGATATTGATTTTACAACGCCTCCTCTAGAATGGGGTTCCAAATTTATACCGCTACGATCCATCATGGAGTTAGTGTCTAAGTTTGTATTAGGTTTTAACATCAATCGCTGATTTGAATAATCAAATTCAACTGTAAATTGCTTTAAGAGTCCACTGCCAATAAGGCCAACTCCAAAGTCATCTTCAAATACCGGGCTGTTATGGGTGGTAATATCTGGAAATGAAATATTACTTATTTTAAAGTTAGTAACTTTACTGGTTTGTAAAACATAATCGCCATCAAAATTGCTGACGTTGGTTTGGTAAGTATTTTTTGGAAATTTAAAATCATCAATTAATTTAGAATTGATATAAAGGTAATCAGGAGCACCGGTATCAATTATAAAATCATGATTTATCGACCTCGAATCTTCGTCAGTTAGCTCTGCTGTAATATAGGGTATTCTTCGGTTAATATCCATTGGTAACGATAGCCAGTCATCTGTATGTTCATATGTATCGGTTGAGAATAATGTTACTGTCAAGTTTTCATAATCAATTCTTGTTCGATAATGTTTTAAAAGATCATAACCAATAGCACCATCGAAATAAGCTTCGTCATAATTTGAAAACAAAGGTGATTGACCAATAGGGACTTGGATAATTGTCAGTTTATCAATGGTTAATTGTTCAATAGTAATACTTACATCATTGATAACATTAACTTCTTTTCCTTGTAAATTAAGGCTACGTTCTTTATTTAATTGAAGATTCTTGCTGCGATTCGTTTCAAAAAGTACTGTTGCAGATGCTCCTGAATCTAAAGCGAATAATAAGTCTTTGCGCTCGTTTATTGTAAGTTTGATTATTATGTGTCCATCATGCCAATAAAAAGGGATCTCAATTTTTTCTGCTGCTAACCATTGATGTTTAGCTGTTAAATTCCCATTCTGTAAGTTTCGCACTCCCTTACTATTAGTGCAGCTGACCAAGGTGTTAATAAATAAAATAATAAGCGCGAGCAATAATATTTTTTGATAATGAGTATTCATGTGGATTCCTAATTGCATTTTTGATTATTTATGTAGTAGTAGGATACTCTAACTTATCTAAGTTAAATTGGACGTTCTTGCTATAACCATGATTAATTATGAATATAACGTTTCCATATATTAGGCGTAGTGCCTATGGTTTTCTTAAATTGCCTTGTTAAGTGGCTTTGATCAGTAAACCGGCAAGCTAAAGCGACATCTGCTAGTGAGTGGTCTGCAAGAATTAATTGTTTTGCTTTGCGTATTCTTTTGGTAATAACGTATCTATAAGGGCTAGTTCCATAAAGAGCTCTAAAGTCCCTTGATAAGTGCCATTTACTATATCCAGCTATCATAGCTAATATATCCAGGCTTATTTCATCCTCTATTGAGTCATCAATATATTCGCGTACTCTTTTTATAGCTTGGTAATTAACTTTAGGGGTAGGATCGATAGTACCTGATAGTGCTTGTAATGTTTTTGTCATTTCCCAAAGTAAGTCTTCGTATTCTAGATTGTCTAGTTCAGAACCAATATCGTCTAGAAGGTGGCTTGCTATCGTTTTTAATTTAGTATTATTAGATACTGGTTGTTGGATAAATGGCAAGGTCGCTCCTTGTAAAACATCTTGAATGTCCACCGGGTTAATCTCAATGGCCTTGTAACTAAATGGTTTATCTGTACCAGCTAACCCATCATGAGTTTCTCCAGGATGAAGCAAAACTACTTGTCCGGGAAGTGAATGATGAAGCTGCCCTCTATAATTAAAACTTTGCACCCCATTAGTAGTTACTGCTATCGTGTAGCTATCATGGCTATGTTTCTCATAAGCCCTGCCACTGAAGCAAGCGTGTATACGTTCGCAAAACCCTTCGGAGTGGTGCATCCAATTGATATTTTCTGAAATGGTCATAGAGTTTTCAAATTGTACTGATAATTAGATATATAAAAATTATAATAATCCCAAATGATGTGCTGGTTAGTCATTAATATGTAACTATTTATGACTTAGTCATAACTTAAAATGGATAAATTGACTTGCAATACCTATAGTGCAGCCCAGAACTTTACTTACATATAAAAGTAATCATTGCTTATATTATTGGCATTTTCCTTTTATAATACATCGTTTATACCAGGTCTGACCTTTGCTTAAAATGTGAAATGAGACTTGCTACTTTGCGTGGTTTAATTAAAATACGCACGCAATAACTAATTTGCGTTATATACGAGGATTTAATACAGATGAGTAATATCGAAGAACGCGTTAAAAACATCGTAGTTGAACAACTAGGTGTTAAAGAAGACGAAGTAACTACAGAAGCTTCTTTTGTTGACGATTTAGGTGCTGATTCACTTGATACAGTTGAGTTGGTAATGGCTTTAGAAGAAGAGTTTGATACTGAGATTCCTGATGAGGAAGCTGAGAAAATCAATACTGTTCAAGCTGCTATTGATTACATCAAGGCGAACGTAGACGCTTAATTTCACTCGTCTGAAATATATAAGTGCTAAAATGGGTAAAATGCGAAAGTGTTTTACCCATTTGTTTTTTAGGGCTATAAAACGCTCGTTTAACTGATAAATATAAGAGGGTAGTTCCTTGGGAAAGCGTAGAGTGGTAGTTACTGGCTTAGGCATGCTAAGTCCTTTAGGTAACAATATTAAAGATTCTTGGGATGGTATCTTAGCTGCCAAAAGCGGTGCCAATATGATTGAAGACTTTGATGCTAGCAATCTCAGTACTCGTTTTGTATGTTCGGTTAAAAACTTTAATGCAGAGCCGGTATTAGCTAAGAAAGATGCCCGTAAGATGGATATCTTTATCCAATACGGCATAGTCGCTGGTGCTGAGGCTTGGCAAGACTCGGGTTTAGTGATTACTGAAGAAAATGCTAGTCGAATAGGTGCTTGTGTTGGCGCTGGTATCGGTGGCATGACGACCATTGAAGACACCTCGATCTTAAACCATGAGCGTGGGCCTCGTAGAATTTCTCCATTTTTTATCCCTGGTTCTATTATTAATATGATTTCTGGTCATTTGTCCATTAAATATGGATTAAAAGGACCGAATATCTCTATTGTTACTGCTTGTACAACGGGCGTTCATTCAATCGGCCATGCGGCACGTATGATTGCTTATGGTGACGCCGATGCAATGATTGCTGGTGGCGCAGAAAAAGGCTCGACACCGGTCTCTTTAGGCGGTTTTGCGGCAGCGAAAGCGCTTTCAACCCGTAATGATGATCCACATGCAGCTTCTCGCCCTTGGGATAAAGATCGCGATGGTTTTGTCATGGGTGATGGCGCAGGTGTTATGGTGGTTGAAGAGTATGAACACGCTAAAGCTCGTGGCGCTAAGATTTATGCCGAATTAACAGGCTTTGGCATGTCGGGTGATGCTTTCCATATTACTTCACCGCCAGCCGACGGCGAGGGGGCTGCCAGTGCTATGCAAAATGCTTTGAATGATGCGGCAATGAACCCAGAAGATATTCAATACATTAACGCTCACGGTACTTCCACTCCAGCGGGTGATAAAGCTGAAACCGCAGCAGTTAAGACTGTTTTTGGTGATCATGCCAAAAAAGTCATGGTCAGTTCAACAAAATCCATGACTGGCCATTTATTGGGCGCCGCAGGCTCCGTAGAAGCGATTTACAGTGTGTTGGCTATTCGCGATCAAGTGGCGCCGCCAACGGTCAATTTAGACAACCCTGATGAAGGTTGTGATTTAGATTATGTTCCTCATACCGCTCGCCAAACAGCTATAACCAATACTGTTTGTAATTCTTTTGGTTTCGGTGGTACTAACGGATCGTTAATTTTCAGCAAAATCTAGTTTAAAGCCATACAAATAATTTAAAAGGCAAGTTTTATACTTGTCTTTTTTGTTGATACTATATTTGCATATTATAATTAGAAATATTATTAATAATGAACTGGATAACAGAAGATAAGGAATATTTTAATTTCTTAACTAATCACTCCCCTAAGAGAGATGGTGCTATCATAAAGCAGCTGTGTGCAGATCTACTAGGCTTACAAACCTTAATAATTATAATAGGCGGCTTTGTTTTTTTATTCTTACCAAATACATTTTGGTATGGGATAGAGCTTATAATTCTTTATGCTTTTCTATTTTATCGAACAGTGCGCGATACTATTAATTGCCAAGTGGAAGTCGTTACCATTGTAAGCGAGATAAAAAGACACCCGATTACAAAAAGTTGGGGTACATGTGTTGCTAGGTTAGATAATGGCCAAGATATAAAGATAGCAATGACAAAGTATTATAGGATTAAAATCAAAGAGGAAGACTACAAGCAAGTGATGATATTGCATACGCCTAAGTCTGAATATTCAACTGTAATTGCGATTAATAACTCTGCGAGCTCTTAATTAAAGAGAGGCTTATTTATTATGAAAGCCTTTTGGATGAATTTAAAAGAAGGGTATGATTATTTTGGGAAAAACAAATTTCCTCCTAATACTGAGAACAACCAAGGAAGCTATATTTTTAATTAATGAATGCACATAATTTAGACCGAGGCTTGTTATACGGTGATGGTTTTTTCACCACCATGAAAGTAGTCGATAATCAAATTCACCGCTGGCCATTGCATCTTGAGCGAATTAGCTTTTCTGCCGAAAGGCTAAAATTTCATCAGCTGGACGCAGATAAAATCTATCAAGATTTAATCGATTTTATTGCCAAACAGCCGGAAAAAGATGGTGCTTTAAGACTCACTATTAGCCGCGGCGCTAACGGTAAAAACGAAAGAGGCTATGGGATTCCTAAAGATCCGACTTATCAGTTTTATCTGCAGTGGTCGCCATTAAACCTATCTACAATAGCCGCTTTAGAAAAAGGCGTTGCTTTAGCCATCTGCGAAACCCCAATCAGTCAGAACAAAGCTTTAGCAGGTATCAAGCATTTAAATCGTTTAGATCAAGTATTAGCGACCAGTGAAATTCCAGAAGACTGCTTTGATAGTATTATGTTGAATGGCAAATTTATGGTTTGTGGCAGTAAAAGCAATTTATTTTTTTATGTCAAAAATCGTTGGTTAACACCAAAGCTCAATAAAGCTGGAGTCAATGGCACAGCTAGGCGCTGGCTATTGCATACTCAAAATAATGTGCATGAGTCCAAGTTTGGTTTGGAAATCCTTGAACGAGCTGAATATTGTTTGGTTTCTAATGCAATTGTCGGTATTATTCCGGTAACTCAGATCCAATTAGCGGACAAGGTTGTTACCTTTAAAGCTTCTCCTGACGTACAACAGCTGCAAGCTGACTATAATAAAGTGACTGTAAACTACTAAAGTTGAACAACCAATTTAAATGAAGAAAAAAATCCCACTATTATTCTTGATCCTCGTGATTGTGTTAGCAGCAGTTACTTGGTTTCAATGGACCAATTATCAAAAATTTTTAGTGACACCATTAGGCTTAAACTCTGATTTAACCGTAAAGAAAGGCGACTCAGCATATAAGTTAGGTAAAAAATGGCAAGCGGCAGGGCATATTGATAATTTTTATTATTATCAATTGCTACTGAAGATGCAGCCTGAATTGCGCTCGATAAAAGCAGGTGAATATCAAGTTTCTCCAACTATGACGCCACCGGAAGTTTTAGCAACTTTGGTCGAAGGCAAAGTTAAAAGTTATCAAGTTTCGGTTATTGAAGGTTCTAATATTTATGAGCTCTTTAATAGCATCAGTGCCGACTCAAGACTCGACAAAAAGATTAATGACTTAGAACAGCTAAAAGTTGAGTTTGGTTTAGCTAATGATGAGTATTTAGAAGGCATATTTTTTGCAGAAACGTATCAGTTTAATAAAGGTGATAGTGATTTAGATATTTATCAAAGAGCTAACCAGCAACTAGCAAAAGTGCTTGAAGAAGAGTGGAACAATCGCGCTCCTAATCTACCTTATGAAGATCCTTATGAAGCGTTGATCATGGCTTCCATTATCGAAAAAGAAACGGCGGTCGCTGCAGAAAGACCTATTATTGCTGGTGTCTTTGTTAGACGTTTACAAAAAGGCATGTTGCTGCAAACCGATCCAACCATTATTTATGGGTTATTGCCTGATTTTGATGGGGATATTCGTCGTAAAGATATCAAAAATCCTCATCCATGGAACACCTATGTACACAAGGGGTTACCACCAAGTCCAATCGCTATGGTGGGTCGCGAAGCTATTAACGCTGCTTTGAATCCGCAAGATGGTAAAGCCTTGTATTTTGTTGCCAAAGGCGATGGAACTCATCAATTTAGCGAAACTTTAAAAGAGCATAACAATGCAGTGCGCAAGTATCAGCTTAAGCGCTAATCTGAAGAATAAAGGCAGCAGATAGTTTTATGAGCAAAGCAGGCAAATTTATCACCATTGAAGGCACGGAAGGCGTAGGCAAATCCACCAATATCGCCTTTATAACCCAATGGTTATCAGCTAAAGGCATCGAAATAATGCACAGCCGCGAACCTGGCGGCACTCCTTTGGCTGAGGAGATTCGCGAATTATTATTGAATAAGCGCGATGAACAAGTGGATAGCCGTACTGAGCTTTTATTGATGTTTGCGGCTCGTTGTCAGCATGTTTCGCAAAAAATACAACCTGCTTTAGATGCTGGCCATTGGGTATTATCCGATCGTTTCACTGATGCCAGTTATGCCTATCAAGGCGCAGGTCGCGAGCTAGGGTTTGAACGACTTGAAGAACTCGATGATTGGTCATTACAAGGATTTAAGCCTGATTTAACCATTATGCTCGATCTGCCAATAGAGATTGGCTTAGAACGCGCAGCAAAGCGTGGCGAAAAAGATCGTTTTGAGTCCGAGCAAATAGAGTTCTTTAAGCGTGTTCGAGATGGCTATTTAGCCATTGCTAAAGCGGAGCCTGAGCGCATGAAAGTTATTGATGCGAGTGGTTCGATTGAACAGGTTCAACTGCAAATTGAGAAAGTCTTAAGTGAGTTTTACCATGCCAATTCTCCTGCGCTAAACAAGGCAGAGTTATGAGCTTATTTGGCGACGAAGATTTACCGATAGTTGCAACTCGAGAATCTGAATTGGATTTTTGGAATAAGCCGTCATTCGAACAATTAGCCCAACAATTTCGATCAGGTTCTATGCACCATGGAGTTTTATTGCTCGGTGCTGATGGTATTGGTCGTGATGCCTTTGCCGATGAATTTGCTCGCTGGGTACTGTGCCAAAATCATTCAGAAGTGGAGTCAGCTTGCGGTGACTGCAAGTCTTGCCACTTATATGAATCTCAAAGCCACCCCGATTATTATCCTTTAGCAATTGAAGACGGGAAAACTCAAATTGCCGTGGATCAAGTTAGACAACTGATAAGTTCTCTGCAGGAATCTGCTCACCAAAGTGGTTGGAAAGTGGCTAATATCCATCAGGTTTCGGCACTAAATCAAAATTCGTACAATGCGCTTTTGAAAACATTAGAAGAACCTCAACCTAAAACTTTGCTGATTTTACAAACAGAACAGTTGCAGCAAGTGCCAGCAACTATTAGAAGTCGTAGTCAGTTATTATCCTTGAGTATTAGTGACCAAGAAGCTATTCAAGCCTGGTTAGAAGATCGAAAAGGACATTCGACTGATGATTTAACTTTAGCCTTGAATCTATTTCCACAAGCGCCTTATAAAGCTGAAGATTTTGCGAATAATGGTGATGCTTTTAAGTGCGGTGAATTTATTTTCGATATTGCTTTTTTACTGGAAGCTAAAGAGCCTGCATTAGCTTTAGCACAAAAGTGGTTACCTGATGTAGAAGATTGCTGCCTTTGGATGGAGTTGATGATGCGTGATTTATTGCTGTTTGCGCAAACCAATAATAAAGACTTAATTGCTCTGAAAGGGCAGCAAGAAGCGATAGAAATCATATGTGGCATCCTTTCAAATCAAGGCTTGCTACAGCTTAATGATAAAATCATCGAACTGAGAAGCTTGATAATGAAGAAAAGTCCAGTTAACCTAAGCTCATCGTGGCAGTCTTTACTTATTTACTGTACACAATTAGCACAAAAATTTAGAAGAATTGCTTAGAAATCAACAACAAGACAATAGCAAAGCAATAACTAAGGAACACTCATGAAAATTGAACGTACTGGCCCGGGAATATTAACCATTACCTTTGTGGATAAGGATGATCTCTATGCCTCTTATATGCCATTTGTTGAGAATGGCGGTGTTTTTATTGAAACCGGCAAAGATTATAACTTAGGTGATGAAGTCTTTATGTTGCTAGCCTTGATTGACGATCCTGAAAAGTTACCTATCGCTGGTAAAGTTGCTTGGATTACTCCAAAAAATGCTCAGGCTAATCGTAGAGCGGGCATTGGCATTCAATTTAGCGATCAAGACCAAGGCAAAGTTAAAAGCAAAATTGAGAATTTCCTAGTAGGACGTTTAGATTCGGAGAAGGCTACTCATACCATGTAGCCTTCAGAGTTATTCTTCTTAAACTTTATCCAACCACTTCTTTTTAATACAATCTACCAAGACAGATTTAATATTTAATTTCAGGCCGCTAGATGTTAATTGACTCCCATTGCCACTTAGATCGCTTAGATTTAAGTCAATACGATGATGACTTAAATAAGGCGTTAGATTTTGCCCGAGCTAAAGGCGTAGGCCATATGCTTTGTGTCGGCATCACTATGGATAAATTCCAAGATGTTTTATCCATTGCTGAAGCGCATGATGACATTTCATGCTCAGTGGGAATTCATCCTCTTTACGACGCAGTTGCTGAAACTGATGTGGATTTATTAGTGGAGAAATCTCAGCACCCAAAAGTCGTGGCAATTGGTGAAACCGGATTAGATTATTTTTACAATAAAACTGCTGAGAACCATGTTCTACAACAAATGAGTTTTCGCAAGCATATAGAAGCTGCAAGAATTGCTAACAAACCAGTTATTGTTCATACCCGTGATGCACGTCAAGATACTCTCGATATTTTGCGTGAAGAAAAAGCAGAGGAGTGCGGCGGCGTTTTACATTGTTTCACTGAAAGCTGGGAAATGGCAAAGGCGGCTTTGGACTTAGGTTTTTACATTTCATTTTCAGGCATTGTAACCTTTAAAAATGCCAAAGAATTAAGAGAAGTTTGTCGTAAAGTTCCGCTGGATCGTTTGCTTATAGAAACCGACTCGCCATACTTAGCGCCAGTGCCATATCGAGGAAAATCTAATCAACCCGCTTATGTTAAAGAAGTAGGGCAGTTTGTTGCAGATCTCCGTCAGGTTAGTTATGAAGAGATCTGCGAGATTACATCTTCAAACTTTCATCAACTGTTCACTATTTAGTAACTCCCCTCATCAATGGCTTTTGCAATCAGTTGTTGAGCCTTGATTAAGTTGTCTATCCCTGAATCCATGTTCCTATCTAACATCCATAAGCCGGATGTTAGATAGGAATTACCGGTAAAATTACGTTCCACTAAAGTAATATTTCTTTTCATATCGATAATCATGAAGTGTTCGCCATAGCCATCTGTCCACACGGTTTCATTATCTTTGTCAATCATCCAAATATAACCAAAAGCTTCATAGCGTCCATAATTGATATGATTGTTGGTTACGTCAGTATGTGGATAAGTTGACTCTTTAATCCAGTCTTCAGCTACTACTTGATTTCCTTGCCAACGACCATAGTTAGCAACCATAGCTCCCACCCGAGCAAAGTCTCTGGTACTAGTATAGGTATTATACATTTTATGCAAAGATGGATTTTTAGGCCAGAACCAAGGCTCTCCCATAATTACATTATCTGCGTCAAAGTCTTGCATACCTAAAGGCTCAGCGAGGTTTTTCTCCATGAATTCGCCTATAGAGTAACCCGTTTCTTGAGTAAAAATGGTTCCTAGAGCATTCGCGTCAAAATTATTTGAAAACAGGTATTCTCCAGGCTTGAATTGCTCTCTTTTTGGTCGTTTAGTAATTTGATCGTCATGCTCGCCAGCTGCTGGCAAAAAGATACCTGAGCGGTACATTAGTAAATCTCTAATTGTTGCGGTTTTTTCTTGTTCAGTTAGAGGAATATGTTCATCTATATTTAATTCGGCTAAAGTTTTATTAATATTGATCAAGCCTTGTTCAACCGCAATACCGTAAAGTAGGCTCATAATTCCTTTTCTAGTTGAGTGACCATTCATGATTTTATCGGTTGGACCATATTCAAAAACCACTTTTCCATTACGCAAAACCATAACTGAACGCGCTCTTACGGGGCTAGTCTCTGGGGTAAGTAATCGCTGTATCGCTTCCGGTAAAGGTTCGCCATATTTAAGCTTAGTTTGATATTCTGGATTGGGATCATAAACTTGGGGCAAGCTAATGTAGACTAACGAAAGAACAAAAAATAACGTGATGCTGATGAGCAGTTTTTTTAACACTGGAAATTTCATTGTAAAATATTATTTTAAATAAGGGAGCTTACATTATTGAAATTAAACGGGTTTATCACCTCCCAAAACATAATTTGAGAGCAATTATTCTATAATTTATTTATTTGAGTGGCTAAATAGGTTTTCGGTGTCATACTTTCAAACTTGTTAAAAGCCCGATAGAAACTAGCTTGAGAGTTAAAGCCTGATTCTAGAGCGATATTTAAAATAGACTCTCCTTCTTTATATTCTTTAAGTTTAGATTTAACATGTTTTACCCGGTAGGAATTAATTAAATCTCTAAAATTTTGATTAAATATTTGGTTAATTACAAAGGATAAAGTTTCGGCAGAAGTGTTAGTTAGCACGGCTAAAGCACTGAGGGTAATTTCTGGGTCTAAATAAACTTGTTCCTGCTCCAGCTGATTAATCAACTGTTGTTCTACATTTTGAATATTTTTATTATCCAGTTTGGCGCTAATCGACTCTATCCGTTTTTTACTTGTTTGAATGGAACCGGTTTCTAAACGATACCCTTTAAAACCTATGTAATAGATAGTTGCCGCCAAGTAGAGGTTTAAAGTGCGCCAGTGATTTAATCCTTTTGCCATTTCTTGGCTGTTATAATCTATTATTTCATTAATCAGTAAAAATAACGCTACCAATCCCATTAGGATGTATATGGTTCTTAGCCAACCAAATAGGTTCTCAGCTGGTTTGAGCTTTAATGTTTTTGTTCGTTTTCTGAAATTAATAATTAGACTAGTGCTAAAAAAAACATAAATAAAACTGGATATAATGATTAGGTAGTCTTCAATTTCATTCGTTTGATGGTAATAAAAAGAAGAGGCAATATGCTCTTGTTGTTCAATACTGTTAGCACTAAGGGTTTGAAAATAGATGTTAAGATCGCTAGCTAGGTATAGGACGCCAGGGATTAGGTGTAACAAATAAAGTTTGCGCCATTTATAGTTCTCTTGAGTTAAGGAGGCGACATAGAGGTAGAACAACGGCGGAATAAACAATTCCCAAGCTAAGGGTAAAAACCTAATTTCTAGAATATTAGACCAGCCGACGTTATGGAACACGATTCTGAAACTTACTATACAAAGAAGAATTAAAGTTGCGGCGAGCAAACGTTTACTTATTTTTGCTTGTTTTGATTTAAACAGTAAAAGACTAGTTATAAGGCCCTGAGAGATACAGGCTAAAATAATTAAATCAAATAGTGAAAAAATAGGTGACATTTATTTAACTTTGGGGCCTCAATTGGACTTATTATTTCAATGAACAGTCTAATTGCTTTCAAAGGACATGCAACTAAAATGGTTTACTTATTATGATACCTTACACAAGGTCAGACCAGAAGATAAGCTCTGGTGAAACTCGATGATTTTGCGTATATTTCCATCACAGATTTTTATCTCAACAAACCTTAAGAAAAGACTATGTCAAAAGCATTATTAGAGCACTGGGATGATATCCTTTTATTGGATGAGCAATTAACCGAAGAAGAGCGCATGATCCGCGATGCTGCGCGTGTTTATTGCCAAGAAAAGTTAATGCCACGGATCCTAGAAGCCAATCGTCATGAAAATTTCGATCGTGAAATTATGAACGAGTTAGGAGAGTTGGGGTTATTAGGCTCAACAATCGATGGTTATGGCTGCGCTGGGGCCTCTTATGTGGCTTATGGTTTAGTGGCTCGAGAAGTTGAGCGCGTTGACTCGGGTTACCGTTCAGCACTATCGGTTCAATCCAGTTTAGTCATGCATCCAATCAATGCTTATGGTACCGAAGCGCAAAAAGAAAAGTTCTTACCTAAATTAGCAACGGGTGAGTGGGTTGGTTGTTTTGGGTTAACTGAGCCAGATTCTGGTTCAGATCCAGCTAGCATGACTACGCGCGCTAAGAAAGTTGATGGCGGTTATCAATTAACCGGCAATAAAATGTGGATCACCAACTCGCCAATAGCCGATGTTTTCGTGGTGTGGGCGAAAGATGATGCTGGTGATATTCGTGGTTTTATCCTTGAAAAAGGCATGCAAGGCCTGTCTGCACCAAAAATCGAAGGCAAATTCGCTTTAAGAGCCTCGATTACCGGTGAAATCGTAATGGATGAGGTATTTGTCCCTGAAGAGAATAAATTCCCTGAAATTAAGGGCCTAAAAGGACCTTTTGGCTGTTTAAATGTCGCTCGATACGGTATTTCATGGGGCGCATTAGGTGCAGCAGAGTTCTGTTGGCACGCAGCTCGTCAATACGGTATGGATCGTAAGCAATTCGATAAGCCATTAGCCTCAATGCAGTTATTCCAGAAAAAGTTAGCGGATATGCAAACAGAGATTAGTTTAGGTATGCAGGGTGCTTTAAGAGTAGGGCGCCTGATTGATGAGAAAGCGTTCAAACCTGAAATGATATCTTTAGTGAAGCGTAATTCTTGTGGTAAAGCGCTTGATATTGCTCGTCTAGCACGTGATATGCATGGTGGTAATGGTATTGCTGATGAATATCATGTAATTCGTCATGCGATGAATTTAGAAGCTGTAAATACCTATGAAGGGACTCATGATATCCATGCGTTAATTCTGGGGCGTTCGCAGACGGGTTTACAGGCTTTTATGTAATTTAAGTCAATTTAAAATTTAACTTTAAAAAGGAGCTTTGATGGCTCCTTTTTTACATCTGATTAGTATCTCGACTAGCTGTTAATGCTAGTTTTTATCTTCTGATTCTTACCTAAAATACCATTTTTTAATGGATTTGATGGATTTTTGTGCATTTACACATTTTTTCACACACTTTTTCTTGTAATTTACTTAAATTTACGCAACCTTAGGCATAGTAATGCGTCTTTTAAGATAATATGCAAAAAGATGTTTTCTACAGTCAGAAAGACATACTCTTGAATGAAGGTAATAAATGAAGTTTGAAGCAAAATTCTTAACAAAGTCCTTGGTAACTTCCTTATCTGTTGCGTTGGGTCTCTTGATTGGCACAGTCGCTGCTGATGAAAGCAAACCAACAAAACTTGATCAAAGTGAATATCAGATCCCAGCATCTGCCAGCAAAAATTTGATGCCGGAGGATAAGCTTAGAAGAGCGGGGCAAATCAACAGCTCTATCTTAATGCAGCTTCATTACGAACATCCTATCTTTGATAATAAATTGTCTAAAGAATCATTTAAGCAGATGGTTAAAATGTTCGATCGTAACCGTATATTCTTTTTAGCCTCCGATGTAGAGCAGTTTAAAGTGTTTGAAAAGAAAATTGATGACGCAATTCGAACAGGAAAAATTGAACTAGGTTATGACTTTTTTGAGATGTATGAAGAGCGTTATCGAGATAGATACAGTTTTGCCCTAAAAGCTTTAAATCAAAAATTTGATTTTGATAAAGAAGAAGATTTTCAATTTGATCGCCGTGAAAATGAATGGTTTAAAACAAAAAAAGAACAAGATGACTACTGGTTAAAAAAAGTTAAATATGATGCTTTAAATCTAAAGCTTGCAGATCAATCGGATGAACAGATTAAAGAAAAGCTAAGTAAGCGTTACAAAAGCAATATCCGCCGTATGTCACAAACCAATAGTGAAGACGTATTCGGTTTCTTTATGAATGCAATTAATGCATCAATCGATCCACATACTACCTATTATACTCCACGCCAGTTTGAAGACTTTAATATTAATATGAGCCTTAAATTACAAGGTATTGGCGCAGTGTTAACACAGGAAGATGAATTTACCAAAGTTGTTCGTATCGTTAGCAAAGGGCCTGCTTATAAATCCGGTCAATTACATAAAGACGACAAAATCATTGGCGTTGGTCAAGGCGATAAAGGTGAAATCATTGACGTAATTGGTTGGAGAAATGGCGACGTCGTCGATTTGATTCGTGGTGAAGCCGGATCAATCGTTCGCTTGCAGGTTATTCCTCATACCAGCGGCGGTGACGCAGCGGCAAAAGTTGTTCGTCTTATTCGTGAAGAAATTAAATTAGAAGACCAAGCTGCGAAAGGTGATGTATTAGAAGTTAAGCAGGGCAATGACACTTTAAAATATGGGGTAATTGAATTGCCATCCTTTTATGCAGAAACTGCTTTCTCTTCAAGTGATTCTAAAGAGCCTACTAGCACCACATCTGATGTTAAGCGATTAATTGCTGAATTAGAAAAGAAAGATATACAAGGTCTAATCATTGATCTAAGAAATAACGGTGGGGGCTCTTTGAATGAAGCGGTCGATATGACAGGTTTATTTATCGATAAAGGCCCTGTGGTTCAAGGTAAAGATTTCGAAGGTAATGTTCGTGTATTGCGCGATAGCGATGGAGAAACATTCTACAAAGGTCCATTAGCCGTAATGGTTAATAACGGTAGTGCTTCAGCATCGGAAATTTTTGCCGGCGCAATTCAAGATTATGGCCGAGGTATCGTTGTCGGTGAAAACACTTTTGGTAAGGGTACCGTGCAAACTGTGCGTGAATTAAGTCGCTTGGTGCGTAACCCAGAGTTTGATATGGGGGCATTGAAATTCACCATTGAGAAATTCTATCGAGTTACCGGTGAAAGTACTCAATTAGAAGGCGTTAAACCAGATATCAGCTTCCCAAGCTTTTATGCTTTAGATGAATATGGCGAAGCTTCATACGATAATGCATTAGATTGGGATACCATCAAAACCACAAAATTTGATGCTAAAAACGATGTGCAAAACTACCTCAGCTATTTGATGGACTCTCATAGCAAAAGAGCGACTAGCAATAAGCAATTTGAAAACCTATTGGATGATGTCGCTCATGTAAAGAAAGAGCGCAACAAGAAGAGTATTTCGCTAAATTATAAGCAGCGACTTGCTGAGCGGTTAAAAAACGAAGAGAAAACTTTAACCAGAGCGAATGCTAAGCAATTGGCTCAAGGAAAAAAACCATTTAAAGATTTAGATGCTTACGAACAATATGTTAAAGACCAAGACGAAGTCGAGCGTAATTACAAAGGCATTAACTTTGAAGGTGACTTTTTATTGTACGAAACGGCTAATATCTTACAAGATTTTATCGCCGTTCAAAGCAACCCTAGCTTAGCGAAGTTAGAATCAAAAAAAGAAATAAAAATAAACTAAAACTATTTAACCTTAAAAGGCCAGCAACTTTGCTGGCTTTTTGCTGGTTATGTGCTGACTCATTAACGATAGCTTCACACAGTTTTGGATAATGTGTGATTCGAAACTTATAAGTTATAACAGGATAATAATTCATGAAAACAACCGCTCTAACTTCCATCATTAGCATGTTTATAAGCTTCAATTTGGGTGCTGCCATTGTTCAGTCTAAAGGTGATTTTGAAGATAAATTTAGGCAGCTGGAAGAAGTGTTGCCTACGCCTAATGATTATAGAAATGCAGCGGGCGAACCAGGGCGTGACTACTGGCAACAAAAAGTTGATTACAAGATTGATGTGCAACTTGATGAGTCAAAGCGCGTTTTAACTGCAAAGCAAAAGGTAACCTATCATAACAATTCACCCTATAGCTTGAAGTATTTATGGTTGCAACTCGAGCAAAATAAATTTAAAGAAGATTCTATAGCAAACCTTTCAGCTGATTTTGGTGGGATTGGTCGTCGCGGCCCAGCAACCACTGCGCCAAGTTCAGAGCAAGCTGCAAAAATTAGCTACGGCGCTTTAAGAGCGCAGCAGTGGCTTGCCGACCATGACGTAGGTTATAAAATTTCTAATGTTAGTGATGCAGAAAATAAAGCTCTTAAATTTGTTATTAACAGTGCGCAAATGCGTATTGATTTGCCGAAGCCATTAAAAACAGGTGAATCCTTTGAGTTTAATTTAGATTATCAATATCAATTACTAGAAGAGAATGCCGTGTCAGCAAGAGCGGGATATGAGCACTTTCCTGATGATGCCAAAAAAGGCGGTAACGATATTTTCCTAGTTGCCCAATGGTTCCCAAGATTAGCCGCCTATTCGGATTATGAAGCTTGGCATAATAAAGAGTTCCTAGGAAGAGGGGAGTTCACCTTAGAGTTTGGTGATTATGATGTTTCTATTACCGTTCCAGCGGATCATATTGTCGCTTCTACCGGTGTCTTAACTAATGATGGTGATGTGTTAACTGCCAAGCAAAGACAGCGTTTAAAGAATGCCAAAGATGCTAAGCGCCCTGTGTTTGTCGTGACTCCTGAAGAAGCCTTAGAAAATGAACGCGCAGGAACTGATAAGAATAAAACTTGGAATTTTAAAGCCGAAAACGTTCGCGATTTTGCTTGGGCTTCATCGCGTAAATTTATTTGGGATGCTAAAGGTTACGAGCAAGATAGTGAAGATATGCCTTTTGTTATGGCCATGTCTTATTTTCCAAAAGAAGGTGGCGAGCTTTGGGAAAAATATTCTACAGAATCTGTCATCCACACCATGGAAGTTTACGAGCGTTTTACTTTTGATTACCCCTACCCAACATCAATCAGTGTGAACGGTCCAGTTGGCGGTATGGAATACCCGATGATTACTTTTAATGGACCAAGAACCACCTGGCATAAAGATGGTAGTCGTACCTATTCACAAGCAGAAAAACGCTTTTTAATTGGGGTAGTTA
The DNA here is from genome assembly GCA_947498625.1 of uncultured Kangiella sp. Taxonomy (GTDB): domain Bacteria; phylum Pseudomonadota; class Gammaproteobacteria; order Enterobacterales; family Kangiellaceae; genus Kangiella. The sequence goes on from CANMKR010000002.1 coordinate 327,808, forward strand.
TTCATGAAGTAGGGCATAACTATTTCCCAATGATCGTTAATTCTGACGAGCGTCAATGGACTTGGATGGATGAGGGTTTAAATAGCTTTTTAGATGGTGTAGCGGGGCGTGAATGGGATCCGAATATCCCTTGGGGTGTTGAACCAAGAGATATTACCGGCTATATGAAATCCAATGTGCAAGTACCGATTATGACCCAATCCGACAGCGTATTAAGACTCGGACCTAATGCTTACACTAAGCCGGCTGCAGCTTTAAATATCTTGCGTGAAGTTATTTTAGGTCGTGAATTATTTGATTTTGCGTTTAAAGAATATTCAACTCGTTGGGAAAATAAACGTCCAACGCCAGCAGATTTCTTCCGAACTATGGAAGAAGCCTCAGGAGTAGATTTGGACTGGTTCTGGAGAGGCTGGTTTTACACGACTGATCACGTGGATATTTCTGTCGATAAAGTTTATAAACTTCGTTTAGACACGCAAAACCCAGATATTGAATATGATTTATTGCGTAAAGAAGAAGCTGACAAGCCTACCTCTTTATTTGTAGAAAGAGAGCGTGCAGCGGGTAACAAAACTTGGGTTGAAAGAAATTCAGACATTAAAGATTTTTATGACGAAAATGATCGCTTTACTGTTACTAATAAAGAGCGTAATAAATATGAACAAGACCTTGTAAACTTAAAGCCTTGGGAACGTAAAGCATTAGAAAGAGCGATTAAAGAGGGCAAAAACTATTATGTTATAGACTTCTCAAATATTGGCGGTTTGGTAATGCCAATATTACTTCAGTTAGAGTATGCGGATGGCGAAAATGAAATGATGCATATCCCAGCTGAAATCTGGCGTCGTTCACCTAAAGCCGTCAGTAAGTTGATCGTTAGTGAAAAAGAATTGGTTAAAGTAACCGTTGATCCGCAATGGGAAACTGCAGATGTAGATATGCATAATAACCATTATCCAAGACAAATCATTCCATCTAGAATTGAAGCATTTAAATCTAAGCGCAGTAATGACAAAGTTCGTAGGGATATTATGCATGACATCAAAACTGAGAAGAAAGAAGCTAAAGAAAAGCCGTATCAAAAATGATGAAATGCCTTAACATCTACTTATTTGTAGTTTTGGTGCTGGCTTGCTTATACGCAACGCCAGTGCTTTCTCATAAACTAAACGCTGCTGAAACGACTATTAAGCAAAATCCTCGCACTGATAGTATAGAGATTGTGCATAGGTTTTATCTGCATGATGTTAATCATTTGATGCAGGCTCTTGGAAAAACCAAGACAGGGACAGTTAACGACGATGACAAGTATCAAGCTTTTACCCAATATATTATTGAGAACCTAAACATTAGTTTTAACACTACCCAAAATATACCTTTAACTTTTGTTGGTTCTGAACTTGAGAATAAGTATTTCTATATTTATCAAGAATTTAAAGATACATCTTCAAGTGATTCCGCCTTAAGGTTATCTGCGGATATCAACAAAATGAAAACCTCCTGGAAGCCCAATTACTGGTTGTTTCAGTTAGAGATAGGCCAGAAAGAGCTTCAAAGCTTTGTCCTTGATAAACAAACTTATAACTTCAGCACAGTAATAGATTAAGACTAATCTAAAGCTACATTAGCACAATACAAATAGTCGCATAATTTATATTATGTTAAATAGCGAGGGATTAATAAAATGTCCATTTAAGCTGGATGGATGTACAACTAAAGTATTAAAATTCTCACAACTAAAGTGTTAAAACTCCAACTTAAGTATTAAAATTGACAACCAAACGTTAGTCATACTTCAGTTGCTATAGAAATAAAGGGAGTCTCATGACCAGCTATGGCCTAGAAGAGTTCTAAGTGATTTATTTACTGATCTAGATAAGAAGCTAAAAAACTTTGAAAGACTGGGTTATTTATTAACAAATCGTAACCCGCATTCGTTAATAGCTCGATCTGCTCATCACTAAGATAAAATGTTGTGGGTATTTCATTAAAGAAAAGTCTAAGTTTATTTTCTTTGATAGATTCAAAGCTGATTTCCACGAAGAAAACTTGAGGTTGAGTATCCTTATTTGGTGATAATTCCCCTCCCCACTTTCTAAAACTGTTTTTCAATAATTCTAAAGTGTACTCGTTTGTACGGTGAATTTGAGTGTCTGTGACAGCGTTGACAGTAGAGTTTAGTGATGGAATCTTATTTGATTTACTGATATCACTATTACTTTCTGCAGAAGCATTTACCGAAATGATAAGGAAGCGATCCAGTGGCTTAGTTTGATAGTATTTGTAATAGTTGCTGATGCCGCCAACAATTCCGATTGATTCGTAAATTATTTGTAATCCTAAATTATCGGTAATGCCACCATCAACAAGATGAACATACGGTTTCTCTTTTTTATTACTGTACGACTTAAGCCCTTTTATACTTCGCTTTATGAGAAGATCGTCAGACTCATTAATAACTCTTGATTGCAGCCAGTCTGAAGTACTATTTTCACAGCCATCATAGTTTTTTAATACAACCGGATTGAATACTACTGGGACTGCTGATGAAGCAGTCACTGCTTTTGCTATCGGGAAGCTATTTAAATCGGAGCATAAAAGATCAAAGTATTCTTGAGTAAACGTAAATCTTGAGCCTGAAACCAAATCAGTGGCGTTAATAAAAATCATTGGCCGATTTTTATTATTGTGCAAGTCATTAAAAGTAGCTCCTTTAAAAATATCTTCCTCATAGTGCCTTACTGCCATTTCAGTTCTTCCCTGTGACGAAAACCATAAAAGCGGATTAAATAAACCTGTAAATAGCTCCCCTGCAATATCCCTACTCAAAAATTGATCTTTGTAATTTGAAAAAATCTTATCCCCATATAGCCCGTAATAAGCTGCTGTAAAGCTCCCACCAGAAACGCTACTAATGCTATCAACCTGGTCCAAAAGGTTGTTCCCACCTACTTCTGTATCTTTCAAGGCTTTGAGAACACCATAAGCCAACGCTGAAGCTCTTGAACCCCCTCCTGAGAATGCTAAAAAAACGCCTAAATCTCTGTCCTTTTTGCGCTTAATATTTTTGTGCATAGAATAATTAAGCTTGGAATCTACAGTTACGGGCTTATTGCTAATAACCCCGTAAGAGGCACAACTTTGTAACAAATAACAAACAAAGCAGAAAAACATAAGGCTCATAGCTTTCTTTTTCATCAAAGTATCCTTGCGCTATAGTTGAGATTCAATAGGGAGTTTGGACATGACTTTTATATAGAGTCTATCAAACACTGTGGTGTTCGGCTCTGTATCCAATAAAACTTCCTTACCTTTTATAAGCTTAGACCAATTCAAATCACCGTTAATGATTTTAAGTTTGTATGAGTCTTTTTCTATTAATTGATTAAAACTTCTAAGCATTTTTTTCACGACTACTTCAGATTTGATCATAATGCCTATTTCGGTATTTTGATTTGCCGAACGAGGATCGAAGTTAAATGAGCCAATGAAGATGTTTTTTTCATCAACCGAAAAGTACTTCGCATGTAAGCTGCTATTAGAGCGGCCTGATTTTGAATGTTGTTTTTTGCTAATGCCATTAGCAACAGCCAGCTCATAAATTTCAACGCCAGATTCAACAAGAGTTTTCCTATAATTAGCATAGGCCGCATGAACTAGCGGAACATCAGTTGAAGCATAAGAATTGGTTAGTATTTTGACCGTTATTCCTCTTAAAGCTAAAGTTTTTAAAAATTCAACGCCCTCTTCGCCTGGTATAAAGTATGGGGTTATCAAAATCAGTTCTTTTTCTATATTACTGAGGTAAGGAATTAGTTTTGTTAGAAGCTTATTTTGATTGTCTTCATTGATAATTTTATTTGGGTGATCATAAAGAACTTCTGTTTCAGCTATGACAAAAGAAATATTGTTGGAGGCGATTTTAATTGGAAGTGTGCTTTTGCTTAAGGCTTCTTCAAAGTTACTTGATTTAATGCTTTTTGCATATGAATTTAATTGTTCGCCGGTTTCATTGATATTTAACTGGGGAGTCCGAATATTTAATTCTTCTGGAGTGTATGAAAGCTGATGATTCCAATATAAATCATAAGCATAAGAGGCCTCTTTTACTTTATTACCAATTATGGCTACATCTAAATCTACGAAGGCCTTATCACTGTCAGCACCAAAATATTCATCCCCAATATTTCTTCCACCTAGTATGGCAAACTGGTTATCAGCGATAAATAATTTATTATGCATCCTGCGAGTTACTTTGCCGAACTTGGTCACATATTGAATCCCCTTAAAGTATTTGCGGTCAAAGGGATTGAAGGTTTTGATGTTAATATTGGGATGTTGCGCTAATAAGGCTAAGTTTGAATCATTTCTATGTACATCCATATCATCAAGCAGCAATCTAATTCTGACTCCTCTTTCTGCAGCTTTCCATAATTCATTAAATAAAAAACTACCTGTTTGATCGTCATGATATAAGTAATATTGGAGATCAAGTGATTTCTCAGCGAGTCGGACTAAGGTGATTCTTGCAATATAGGCGTCTGCAGCATTTTGTATTAAGGATAATCCGCTTTGAGAACGATCGATCTTATTTCTACTATAGAAATCACTAGCAGATCTTCCAAGTAATGTAGTAGAGGTCTCTGGGTAGGCATACAATACAAGCTCGTTAGTATGCGGCGGCAATGCAACGCATCCGCTAATTAACAGAAAAGCTAAAAGGAAAAGCTTTTGGCCCCTCATTGTTCGTAATAGACCTTTATGATTCCCAAATCTTCGATTTCAATCACTATTTTAGACACAGTCATATTTGGTATAGAGTCTAAATTACTTGCTATTACATCCTTTTGGTAGGTTCCAGTAGGGTCGAGCCATTGTATTACCGCTCTGTGAGTGGTTATGGGTAATTTAGAGAATCCGACTGAACATTGAGAACGTGGAAGAATTGAACTACAAGAAACATTCGTGCCTGTATCTATATTTATGAGAACAATATTTTCTAGATAGTAATTTGTGTTATTAAAAATCACTAATTCATTTATAAATCTGTCATTGTGTTTGTGAGTTAAAGTTGCATTTTGACATCCAATAATGACTATAAGAGTAGTCATCATTAGCATAGTCTTCGTTTTAAAAAGTGAGCGCATAGCCGATTACAAACGAGTTAATAATATCAACAAAAAAAGCCGCTACTAGAGGTAGAATTATAAAAGCTAAAGGAGCAGCCCCATAAGATTTGGTTACAGCCGTCATATTAGCAATAGCAGTTGGTGTTGCGCCTAGGGCAAAACCTCCAAAGCCAGCACTAAGAACGGCTGCTTGATAGTTACGCCCCATCAATGGAAACAAAATAAATAGTATGAAAAGTATGGCAGCTAGTGTTTGCATTAGCAGAATTAACAATAATGATCCTGCTAAATTAGTGATTGTCCACAGCTGCATGCTCATCAGTGACATGGTTAAAAATAGATTCAATGAAAAGTCAGAGATGATAGCAAGTCCTTTTGTTCTTGCTGGCCACTTTAACTTAGGTAGCACGGATGGAATTAAATTTGACAGTATAATGCCCGTGAGTAAGCAGGTAACAAATAAAGGTAATTTTAGTCCTAACTCTGTAGCAATAAGATTTCCAAACCAGCCTATTATTATAGTTATGTGCAGAGCTAAGAAAACGGACATTAAATTTACGTGATCAATAGTTTCTGTTTTTTCTTCTTTAAAGGAAATTCCGATGATTAAAGAATCTTCACTAGCACCTGAAAGACGATGTCGCTTAATCAGAATATGAGCTATAGGTCCGCCTATAAGGCTGGCAAGTATCAAACCAAGTGTTGCACTAGCCACTCCTATTTCAAGAGCATTATCCACGCCCATAGATGCCACCTCAGGAGCCCAAGCGATTGTAGTGCCATGGCCGCCAATTAACGAAGCAGAACCTGCGAGAACACCGACTTGCGAAGGTACCCCGCTAATCATAGCACCACTAATACCTACAACATTTTGGATAATAATATACGAAATAGTTAAGCCCAGCATTATCAATAATGGTTTGCCACCTTTTATTAAATCCGACAGTTTTGCGTTAAGACCGATCCCAGTAAAAAAATACACCAGCAAGATATCGCGTACACCTAATTGAAAACTGATTTCAAAATCTATTGATAGATACAAAAAAAGTGAAATTAATGATGCAATCAAACCGCCGGTTACAGGTTCTGGAATATTAAATTTTCGTAATAAAGGTATTTTTTTATTGATGTATAACCCAATGAAAAACACTATTATACTTAGAGTGAAAGTTATGAAGTTATCTGCTAAAAAAGTAGTCACTTATCAGGTCCTCATTAACCAGTTCTGTTTGATGCTTTTTCTTGGCTTATACGAAGCCGACTTGAAAACTCAACCAAAAACGCAGTATTCAATCCGAAAATAATTAAGCCATTCACAGCGGAGAAACTACCTAATAGTCGAAACTCAGGACCAAGAGTTATTTCGCCATATCCAAGTGTCGTGAATGTCACTACTGAAAAATATAGTGCTGGCTCAAGCGAATCAAAAGCTTCTGTATAAAGAAAGACGCCAGCCCATGACCAAGCACTTAAGCTGATCCCAACAATCAGCCAAAGCACCACAATAACTAGCCCAATAATGTTCTTTGTGAACAAGGGTGGTTTTACAAACCAAGCGCCCTTTTTAGTTAATAACTCGATTGCAATTGCAATAAATACGACTTGTATAATAAGAGTTACTAGGATAACAGTGGTCCCTAGCATTATTTGTGTAAACATTTAATTCTCACTTTTTTACCACTTGCCTCCCAAAGCAAGAAAGGTATTAATTCTTTGTTCAAGTAGGCTGCGGTAAACAGAAACCAAAGAACTTTCAGCGGCAGTGACTCTTTGCTGTATTGTAAGAACATCTAATAGTGCAATTTCACCTTCATTATAATTTAATTCAGCAACTCTTAAGGCGTTGTTAGATTCTTTTTTTGCTTCTTCCAATAGCATTAAACGATTATGTAAACTGATTCCTGAATCTAAGCTATTTTCTACTTCTGAAAATGCTGTCAGTACTGTTTGTGCATAAGCCGCTATCGCAGCTTTTTGATCAGCATTTGCAGCATTAACTTGTGATTCACGTAATCCACCATCAAATAACGGAGCTAATAAATTACTGGCTAACTGCCAAGCCAAGTTTTCCGGCTTTAAAACATTGGATAACTCACTGGAAGTTCCCCCTACTCCGCTTGTTAGGGATATCGTCGGCAATTGAGCTGCCTTTGCTTGATCAAGTGCGTAAAAAGCTGCAGCCACTCTTCGCTCAGCAGCAATAATATCGGGGCGTCTTTCCAAGAGTTCAGAAGGTATTCCTGAATTTGGAAAAGGTGGAATAACCGGCAACTCACTAGCGATATCGATTTCTGCTGATGGATACCTGCCTACCAATATTTCCAAAGCTCTTAGGCCTTGTCGTTTTGAAGCTTTTAGAGTTTCTAATTGCTCTTGAATATTTGCTAAGTCTGTCTTCACTAAGGACACATCTTGGGAGGACGCTAAGCCATTTTTATATTGAACGTTAACAATTTGAGAGGTTTTATTCAGGTTTCCTAATGTACTGAGTAGCAAAGTTTCTTGCTTTGCAGCTTCTAAAGTAGAAAAGTAGGCTTTTGCAACGTTTGCAGCAATGGAGTGCTTAGCATATTGATAATCAGCCTCTACCGCTTGATAACTGGCATAGGCTGTTTTCGCTCCTGAGCGAACTCTGCCCCATAAATCCAATTCCCATTGAACTTGTAAATTAGCATTTAACGAGGTTTGCTTAGGACTGTTCGATTCAACACCTCCTGAGCGAGTAGCGCCAAAAGCCAAATTAACCATTGGCTTTAACGATGCCCCCGCTTGCTCAGCTAGTGCTTTTGAGCGTTCGACATTGGCTGCAGCAGATAATAAATCGTTGTTACTGCTTAATGCTTCATTAACTAAATTTTCTAAAATTGGATCGTTAAATTGATCAATAAAATCATTTTCAAATTCACCATCAATTTTTAAAGAGCGCCAATTGTCAGGGATGTCTGGCAAGCTCGAATTAATGGTCGATTTAATATCATCATTGGTTGATAAATTTGCGCAGCTTAAGATTGAAAAGCTGATTAACAATACCAAACCCGTTTTAGAGTTCTTAAGCATCATGCGACTCCTGGGAAGTAATTTTAAAAAACATAGAGTATAAAACTGGGACTATTACTAAAGTTAATATTGTCGCAAATGATAGTCCAAAAACTAAAACGACAGCCATAGATTGGAAAAAGGCATCAAAAAATAACGGAATTACGCCCAAGACTGTGGTTAAGGTTCCCATCATAACAGGTCTTAGTCGGCTAGCAGCTGAGTCTAAGACAGCATTAAACCTAGGCTTCCCTTCTTCAATTTCGAAGTCCATTTGATCGACTAATACAATGGCATTTTTGATCAATAATCCTGATAAGGATAAGACCCCTAATATACCCATGAATTCCATAGGTATTTGTGTAACGACCAAACCCCACACGACTCCAATGATAGCCAGCGGCACGACCAACCAAATAACCACGGTTTGCTTAATGGCATTGAACAAAAGAAGCACAATGATAACCATAGTCAAGAAGCCTAATGGAATAGTAGAGGCCAAATTTTCATTTGATTCTTTGGAGTCTCCGTACTCTCCATCCCATTCGAGTTGATAACCGGGGGGTAATGTAATCGATTCAATTTGAGGCCTGATCCTTTCAAACAACTCTGATGATAAATTGCCAGGTAATGGATCGGACTGAGCTTTAATAGTCCAAACACGGTCTTCACGACGTAACCTACTATCGCGCCACTGTGTATTAAAGCCTTCGACTACTTGAGCTATAGGTATCAAATTACCAGTTGTTGAGCTTTGCACTAAAATGTCATTAATACTATTAACGTCCGCCCTTTCATTACTTGGCGCCCGAGAAATAATGGGTAAAATATCATTGCCTTCGCGATATGCCCCAACCGTTCTACCTGAGAAATTTAGAGCTAAGGCATTGGCTAAATCTTCTCGTGAGATACCTGATGCTCTTCCTAATCTCTCTGAATATATTGGCTCGATAAAGGGCACTGGTTCTCGCCAATTATCTTTTATGGATAAGGCTTGTCCATCTTTAATCATTATGGCTTTAGCTTGGTTTGCTAAATTTCTCAATACCTTGGGATCAGGCCCTTTGAATGTCGCTTCAATCTTTGAGCCTCCTCCAGGTCCAAGTACAAAACGCCAGACTTTGGCTTGGGCATTATTATAGTTATTATCGATATACTGCTGAACTTCAATGAGTAAATTATCCAATTTCTTATAGTCATCAACTTTAACTAATAACTGAGCATAGGCAGAGTTTGGTGACTCTGGTGAGTAGATGAGCATATACCTTAAGCCACCGGCACCTATTAAAGTTTGAACGGAGTTAATACTGTCGAGTCCACGGATGTAAGTTTCTATCGCAATTGCATCTTTTTCTGCTTGAGTGATGTCTGTACCTTCTGGTAGCCAATAATCAACAACCAATTGTGGTGTTGTAGAGGCAGGGAAAAAACCCGATTTAACGAATTTAAAGCCCCATGCTGATACTGCAAAAATAACTAAAACGGTAGCAACTACAAAAATTCGCTTATCGATGAGATGCGATAAAAACTTTTTGTAAACTAGAAGAAACCTACCCTCTGAAGTTTTACTATTTGAAGCTTCACCTTTAAATAAGTGATAACAAAATAAAGGGGTTAAAGTGATCGCAAACAGCCAGCTAAACATCAAAGAAATTAGAATCACCCAAAAAAGATGTTGGGTGTATTCTGCGGTACTACCAGGGGCAAACCCAATGGGTGCAAAGGCAACTATCCCTACAAGAGTTCCGCCCAATAGTGGCCACTTAGTTTGACTGACAATGGATTTAGCGATCGCCATCCTTTTTTGTCCATTTTTTACGCCGACTAAGATCCCTTCGGTGACCACAATGGCATTGTCGACCATCATTCCCAATGCGATAATAAGTGCCCCAAGTGATATTCGATGCATTGGAATTGCTACTAAATTCATAGTGGCTAAAGTTGCGGCGATAGTTAGCAGTAAGATTGCCCCTATTACCAACGCAGACTTTAAGCCCATAAAGATAAGTAACGTAATAATAACAATGGCTAGTGCTGCAATTACGTTTGTTACAAAGTTCTGAACAGATGTATCGACCACTTTTCCTTGATGGTAATACTCATGGATTTCCATTCCTAGTGGTTGAAGCTCTTTCAGTGCTTTTATTTTTGTATCCACTCGCTGTCCGAGCTTAACTACGTTTTCACCGCTGACGTTTGACACACCAATGGCAATTGCGGGCTGTCCGTTATATCGGATTATTTTCGATGAGGGTGTTTGATAACCTCTCCACACATGCGCAATGTCTTTGAGGTAAGTCACTTTCCCTTCGTTTGAAGAAATCAGTAGATTTTTAATTGAATCAACTGAATCTATGGCTCCTGATGGATCTATCACCAAGCGTTGATCTTCGATAGCAAGGTTTCCTGCTGAGACGATGGAGTTTTGCTGCGATAAAATGTTATATATGTTGGAAACATCTGCCCCTACAGATAATGCATTTTGTCTAGAAATTTCAACATAAATGGCTTCTTGCTGTTCTCCAGCAAAGCTTACTTTAGCTACTCCCTTTACTTGTAAAATTTCACTTTGAAATGTCTTTGCGAAATCTCTAAGCTCACTCATTGAATAGCCTTCGCCTGTGATGAAGTAGTACATTCCAAAGACATCGCCGAAATCGTCATATACCGCTGGGGATGTAGCTTCACTTGGTAAGTAACGCTCTGCATCTCTAACTTTATTTCTCAGTTTCGACCAGATCAGCTGTAAGTCTGATTTACTTTTAGAAAATTCATATTTTATTTCTACTTGTATTTCAGATAATCCCGCAGAAGACGTCGAATTGATGAGTTTCACTTCTTGTAATTGTTGAATGGATTTTTCTAAAGGATCGGTGATCTCATTTGCAACTTCTTCAGGACTTGCTCCTGGATATTGAGTAATGATTTGAGCGATTCGAATCACAAATTCAGGATCTTCGTAACGGGGCATATCTTTGTAGGCACCCCACCCTGCGGTTAAAGCAAAAACAATGACAAGAGTGCTTAGGATTTTATTCCTGATAGAAAACTCTGCAATATTCATTAGTAGTTCCTCTTATTCTTATTTGTTAATTGCTTTTCCATTCTTTCACTTTCATACCTTTACTTAAATGCGAGAGTCCCGTCGCGGCAATAACTTCACCTTCTTGCAATCCTTTAGAAACTTTTACTGAGCTACCTACACTTTGTTCAACAATGACCTCTTTCTTCTCAACGGTCAATTGAAGTGGATCTATTACCCATACATAATTTATCCCTTCGATAGATTGTATAGCGGTTAATGGTACTGAAACAAAACTACCGCTCGAAACCTGACTTTTCAGGGTGGTATCAATAACTAAGGTCGCGTTCATACCTGGTAAGATTAAAATATCCGTTGGGTTTTTAAATCCGAACGTTACTTGATAAGTCTGAGTAGCACTATCTGCCACTAAATTCGCTTTTACAAATTCAGTATCAATCCTGCGATTTGGCTCGCTATCAAATACTATATAACTACTTTCTGCCTCTCTTTTTGGTATTTGGGTGACCACACTAGCTGGGACATTGATCTCTGCCTCAAGCCTATTTTTGCCGATAAGCGTTAATATTTTTTGCTGTGGTTGGATGTTTTCTAAGTTTTCAACAAACGTCGTGGCGATCACGCCATCAAAAGGTGCTTTCAACACAGAGTCGCTCAAGGATTTATTCGCGGTATCCAGTTGATTCTTCAGTACATCCAATTGTGTTTTTCTTTGGTCAACCACGGTCTTGGCAATGGCATCTTCTTTTAATAACTTAAGTGCTCTTTCGTATTCTGTCTGGGCATTGTCATATTGTGACTTGAGAGCATTCATTTGGTTTTTAGCATTTCTGGTATCCAGCCTTGCTAAAACATCTCCTTTACTGACTTCTTCTGATTCCTTAACACTTAACGCTATGAGTTTACCTCCAACTTCGAATGCTAGATCCGATGATTCAGCAGCTTTGATCGTCGCTGGGTACTCTCTTTCAACACTAGTGTCTGACTTAACCACGGTATGAAACTTTATTGGCCTTACCATTTCTTCATTAAGAAGATTATCACTACTTTCTTCTGTACAACCTGCGATCATCATTGAAGTGATGGCTAAAGTTAGTAAGAGTATTTTCTTCACGATCAATTACCTTGCAATTAGGAATAGTTGCGATTAGTATACATACATACACGAATGTATGTAAAGTTGTTTATGCCAAAGAAAACCAAAGATGAAGCTGAGCAAACACGTCAGTCACTATTAGAGGCTGTTAAAGATGAGTTTTATCAAAATGGTATTGCCAATACCAGTATCAAACAAATAGTTGAAAAAGCTGGGGTAACACGGGGTGCTTTTTATTGGCACTTTAGAAATAAAGAAGATGTGTTGAATGCCTTGTTGGATCAAACCATAGCTACATATCAAGAATACTTCGAAGGGCTAATACACGAAGAGATGAATTCGTTAGACATTCTTGAAACGCATGCCGTGAATCTTTTTACCACTATTTATCAAGATGAAAAGCAAAAAAAATCATTTGCAATATTTATGCAAACTATCGGAACTGAGAAAAATATGCCAATATTTCATGCTCATAGCGAACAGGTATATTACAACTCGCTGAAGTTTTATGAAGAGCAATTTGAACAAGCAAGGCAAGACAAACTCATCAGTAAAGCCAACAATCCTAAGGTGCTGGCCTTTGCATACAATGCTTATCTTACCGGGGTTATCGATTCATGGTATGCCTCTCCCAAGGATACAAATTTAGAAATTTCTACTTACGCGAAATCATTAATTGAACTATTACTTAACCCTTTGAAGATATAAAAAGGATAATCGCTATGCGAAAAATATATACTTTATTACTTTTAGTCACCCTTCAATCTATGGCTCTTGCTGAGGACTTTGAATGGACTTCAGTCACCTTTGACAACGATTTGTTTACAGGTAGTGATAATGGATATACCAACGGATTAACAATATCGCTATACGATATTTCTGAAGAGGAAGCATTAGAAGCCTCTTGGATGACATCTCCATTTCTTGGGATAATGTCAGATAAAGCATCATTGGCTACTTTAGATATTTATACCGTAGGTCAAATCATGCAAACGCCGGGTGATATCACTCTTCCAGTTCCTCCACAAGGCGATGTTCCCTATGCCGGATTATTGTATGTGGCTAATAATTACATCAAAGTGTACGAAAATTATAGTGAAGACTTTACGACAACGGTTGGTATCGTCGGACCGGCATCAGGTGCAAAGCGAACGCAGCGCTTAGTTCATAGTTTATTTGGCGCCGATGAACCCATGGGATGGAGCTTTCAGTTAAAAAATGAACCTGTTTTTAAGTTAAACTATGGAAGAACCTACAGGGCATGGAAATATCAAGATGAAACTTCAGATGTTTTGTTTAGATACGAAGCCGGATTAGGCAACCTAGAGTCAAGTATTCAAACATCGCTGTTGTATCGATATGGTCATAACCTTCAAACGTCCTACCCTACTGCCGGATTTAATAGCTCTCGCCTAAGTAATCTCACGGCCACTAATGGTGACTGGTATTTTTATTTTGGATTAACGGGTCGTTACACTTTCAATACAATATTCCTCGATGGTAATACTTTTGAAGATGATAGCCCCTCTGTTGATTATGAGCGATTCAACCTCGGTTTTATAGGTGGCATAGCCTATTCATGGCAGAACATCTCCCTGACCTTTAGTTTTACAGATCAGGATATTCTTAATGAAGAAGTTGATGGTGACTTTGAGCAATACAACCGTTATGGCTCAATCACCGTTGCGTGGAAGTTATAGTTGTAGTTGAAGAACTAGGCACAGGATCACTAGAAGCCTTCATATCTGAAGGCCATCTGTGCAAAAGAGATTATCTCAGTGAATATTCCAAACTGCAAAACTCAATGCCTTCGAAAAAATGATCCATGTCCGAGGTGAGCACGTTGGTATAAATTTCTGTGTATTGGATCGAGCTGTGCCCTAACATCTTTGAGATAAATTTTAAGGGCCGGCCATGGATCAATAGGTGGATCGCAAAGCTGTGTCTAAACGTGTGAGCACTGGCTTTTATCCAATCAAAGCCTGCCAGACGGCAAGCCGCTTTAATGTGATTGTCACCCGATTTGCCAAATATAAGTACCCAGAACAACTTAATGTACCCACGATATAGATTTTGCACATATCTTGGGCACTTAAAATTGTTAAACGTTACTCTAAGAAATTAGTGTATCCTTACAAGAAGCACATTACACAATATTGACAGGAATGTTTAAATACTGAATATCGTTAGCTCTTTTAGGGCCGAAACTGCCTAATCTCATGTTGGTCTGTAATGAGGGTAAAATGAGCTTTGGTACCGGTAAGTTTTTGTCCCTAGCATTTCGAAGTGAAATGAACTCTTCCTGTGCAGTTTCTTTTCTAAGCATTTTATTACTTGTCTTTTGTTCACCAACGCTACTTTTCGAAATCGGCTCTTCTTCTTGAGATGGATAGTCATGACACAAATAAATCTGAGTGTCATCAGGAAGCTGGTAAAGCTTTTGAATTGATTGGTATAAATCTACTGGGCTACCTCCCGGAAAATCAGCTCTAGCCGTACCCATTCGAGGAGCAAATAAAGTGTCGCCTACAAATATTGAATTTGCAATATGATACGTAGAGCATGCAGGAGTATGACCTGGTGTATGGATCACGGAAGCGTTGAGATTGCCTATTGTAAAAGTTTCGCCATCTTCGAATAAATGATCAAACTGTTCACCAGTGATTGGAGTATTCTCTGCTAAATCGAATAGTGGTACCCAATGTGCTAGCACTTCTTTGATTCTAGAGCCAATAGCGGTTTTACCACCTATATGCTGTGATAAATAAAATGCAGCAGTAATGTGATCGGCATGTATATGAGTCTCTAAAATCCATTCGTTGGTAAGCTTGTTTTGTTTTATAAACTGAACAACTTGATCGGCGCTGTAAGTACTAAACCTTGCAGCACTTGGATCATAATTTAAAACAGAATCAATAACAGCGCATTTTTTGCTAACATCATCAATCACGATATGAGTAAAAGTGCCTGTTGATTGGTCGTAAAAAGTTTTGACTTGCAATTAACTCTCCTAACATGTGTTTATTCAAATAAACTTATAATATAAGGTGATACTAGCTGTTTTATTGATTAATGACTAGAGTAAAAAACTTAGAATCATGCTATCAATTCGAAGGCAAAATATCTAAACAAACACTATGTAGATATACTTTTCTATGCTTATAATCAAAGTATAAACATCAGAATAAGCTTCTGAAGATCATCAATATTCACCAATAAAAGGTACCTCTATTTTCTAAGTTTTATTCTTTGTAAGTTAATAATTTCCCTCACCAATCGATTTCTTTTACTAATGAAAAGTCTATATTTAATAACAAGATACAGTAAAATAATCTAAGATTTTTTTTAAGACTTTAGTTTCACTATTATTAAGCTCTATTCAGTATCGCAAGGATAGTTATTTCTTAAGGTTTTATATACAGAGAAAAGCGCCGGAAGTTCTGCTTTTTCTTGTTTTAGAATATCACCAGTAACTTTTTCAATAACATCAATTAAAGGAAGCGGCCTTCCCAAGCAGAAATCATTATTTTCAGGTTTGGAAAATCTGTCGAGTCTATTTCGAATACGGTTGTTGATAGCTCTATCAGAAAAAGAGTCCGGATCAGCTTTATTAGAATCGATGTGCGAGGCTACTCTGTAATCAATCGCAATGGCTCCATCAATGAAACCTTTGATATACCGCGCACACTGCATACTCTTGCTGCTATTAGGAGCGTTTTTATAATTTTTACACAGGTCTGAGAGTTCGCCAGTGGTTAGTGGTTCAACCGCTCCACTTGGCTGTGAAAAGGCAACTAGAAAAATTGAAGTTGAGATAACTTTGAGTATATTCATTGGGTTCACCTATTGAATTAAAATTTATTTGCACGTAAAACGGAAACATCTTGTGTGAATGAAACCATTGCAAAGTGGTCGTAGTACTTTTCCTGTAACATGTAATTAATTGCTTCTGCAACTTTCGCATTACAAACTATTTCTACTCTGATATTCCTATCAGCATCCCACTCCGCATCTCGCTCACCGCGACTACCCTTTCCTCTGGCATTTGTGATGGTGTAGCCCGTTGCGCCGCACTGCTCTATCTCTCGTATAAGTGTTGTTTCTAGGGAAAGCTCTGTAATTATTGTCACAAGTTTTTTGATCGTGTCAGCCGTCATAGTCAGCCTCCAATTATTTGATGTGCTTTAATGGCCATTTGATGATAAAGCGGAATGCCAATTAAAATATTGAATGGGAAAGTAATTCCAAGAGAAGCTGTTAGCGATAACGTAGGGTTCGCTTCTGGTACAGAAATCCTCATCGCTGCAGGAACAGCAATGTAAGAGGCGCTGGCAATTAAAGTAGCCAATACGGCTGTTCCTCCAATTGAAAATCCGAACATTAATCCCATACTAATCCCTATTAGAGCCGATAATAATGGCATTGTTATTGCAAAAATAACAAGAAATAAACCATATTGCTTTAAGGAACTTATTTTTGAGGCAGAGATCAATCCCATCTCCAATAAAAACAACGCTAAAATTCCTTTGAACAAATCAAAAAATAGAGGCTCTATTGTCTTAATTCCTTCAACACCTGAAAACCAACCAATCAATAATCCTCCTATTAACAATACTATGCCCTTTCCTGCAAATATTTCGTGAGAGACCACTTTCCAGTTGGTTCCATTGGATAAGCCCTTTGCTAATAAGATTCCGACTATAATTGCTGGAATTTCTAGCACTACCAAAAGTATCGGCAAGTGCTCTTCAAAATGGATATTCAAACTTGCCATATATGAGACTGCAACTGCATAGGTACCAACACTCACTGAACCGTAATGTGCAGCAATTGAAGCGGCATCGGCTCGTTTGAAGCCACCCCAAATTTTAAGTATAGGGTATGCAAATAATGGCAATATTAATCCAACTACAAAAACGGCAAACATTTGCGGAGCAATCGTCGAAAATTCTTGTTTGCTCAGCTCCAATCCACCCTTTAGGCCTATAGTCAGTAGCAAGAGCATGCTTACAAAGTCGTAAACTTGAGATGGCAATCGTAATTCGGATCTCAGCAAGCCTGCGGCAATGCCAAAAATAAAGAATAAAATAATGGGATCAAGCATGATTTTTCCTGACTATAAAATTGATCTTCAACGGAGAATACATTGTTCTCTTTCCTTTTGTTGTTTAACGAAGTTTATTCCTATTAGATAATGATTAATTTGTATCGGGATAAATCAAATCAGTGGTCTCAAACTGTAAGCGTTCTTTGTTAAAGCTTTGGCTTTGTTTGAGTCTACGGGCTAAAGTTCTTTTTGCCCTAGCTATTGAACGAGATATAGCTGCATATGCGTCTGATTCAATGTCTTTTACGATAATGTCAGGCAGGGAAACTATTTTTACGCATACAACACAGCTTTTGTCCTCTCCCCCCTTAGGCCCATTCTCATCAGAAATGCGTATTTCAAGCTTGCTGATTAAGTTTTCAAATCGATAAAAGGTTTTAAAAGCCTTATCTTTGATGTGGCTTTTTAGCTTATTACTGAGTTCGAAATCATTGCTATAAATATATGTTTCCAAAATTAACACCTCTTTTACTCTTAACAATCTAATTTTAAAACAATATTCCTTGTAAGAAAATTCGAATATAATATAGTTATTGTTCGGTTAAAACTGATAGGGGGTAAGCATGCTTAACTATAGACAGCTTTACTATTTTTGGAGTGTGGCAAAGTATGGAGGTGTAACTAAAGCTGCAGAAAAACTGCATCTTACACCCCAAACAATTAGTGGTCAGGTTAGTGAGTTGGAATCATATCTTGGTACTGATTTATTTATCAGAAAGGGTAAAAGATTAGAATTATCTAACTATGGCAAGCTAGCTTTTTCTCATTCTGATGAAATTTTTCAAATTGGTAGAGAGTTAGAAAGCTTACTAAAAGGTCATCAAGACCATCAAGATGTAGTATTCAAAGTAGGTATTTCTGCTGTAGTTCCAAAATCAATAGCGTATCGATTGTTATTGCCAACGCAGCAAATGACAGATGAGATAAGATTGATGTGTCATGAAGAAAAGCTTAATAACTTGTTTGGTGAGTTAGCAATTCACAAGATTGACTTGATCATTGCGGATAGACCAATGCCAGCAAATATTGGCGTAAAAGCATATAGCCATTTGTTAGGTGAGTCCAAAACTGCCTTCTTTGGAACTCCAGCACTAGTTAAAAAATACAAGAAAGGTTTTCCTGATAGTTTAAGCAGTGCACCCATGCTTTTGCCCGGGGAAGATAGCGCTATCAGAGTAAAATTAGAAGGCTGGTTCACAAATAATAATATAAGACCAAAGATTAAAGGTGAATACGACGATACAGCTTTGATGAAGGTTTTTGCTGAAAGAGGTCTAGGGCTATTCCCTGCCCCAGAAGTCATCGCAGAAGAAGCATACAAACATCACGGTGTCGTAATGTTAGGAACTATTGATGAGGTTAAATTAAGATACTATGCGATCTCAGTTGAACGAAAAATTAAGCATCCAGCTGTAGTAGCAATTAGCCAGTCAGCTAAAGCCGATTTATTTAAATGATCATTTCAATTGTCTGGGCGTAAAAGTTGCAAATGCTATATTTCTTTTTTGACCCTTTGATTTAAATCGTATAACAAAAAACTTTCAGCCCTCTGGTTCAATTCATGATGGTCATTTTGAACGAGACGGCACTAAAGTGATTGACACTGCTAACTTTGAAATCGAGCAGCTGTATGAGAATAAAGTATTATCTAATACAGTCAACAATGGGCTTATTGAATATCGACATCTTCAGTCTGCGAGTGAGAACAATCATTTTTATTATCGTGTAATTAATGGCCGCCCTGCTGCCGATCATATTGTAAAAGTAAGCAGCCCTGTAGCGCTAAAAAAAACAATACAAATGAAAACCGCTAGTTTGTATGTAATGCCAAGCGCGTTAGCCAATGCTTTGGATATTGAAGTATCGTTATTACAAGGTATTTATCTTGAGGTTAATGAACTGCGCTAAAAAGACTGCGGCTGATAGCTCATCCGTTATAAAGCAGCGTAAACTACTTAGGTACTTTGCTAAAAGGTTCAATTTGCTTCAAATCTATCAGCTTGATTTTTGCAAACATCTCAGCAGTGATTATCAATCACTAGTCAATTATGCTCGGTTCTGCCCGTAATTCTTGAATCATCTGGCAAAATCCCCACCCAATGGAAATTCACATAAAGTTCTAAATTGTTTTCATCGATAGGATAACTCGAGGTAAACTCAATAGTATGCCTACTTGCGATAACTGATGAAGCGGTGGTTTGGTACTAATCTGAAAATTCTGCAAAGGAATTTACGCTACGCGTTGGGAAGTTAATTTGAAAATCATCTGCATATAATGCCCTAAATGCCTCTAGATTCCTATTGGGGTTTTCTATTAAGGCTATCCAGTAATGGAATAAACTATTGAGCCTATTTTAATGATAAGCGCTCTGATATTGAGTCACAGTTCCACTTTTTTGTTGAACAATATTCACCTTTGAGATTATCGGCAGTCCATCATCTCCAGAACTGTTATAATCAATATTATAGAGCAATTGTACCGAGCGAATTTCATCATCGGCGAGCATGCCTTGATGAAAATAACTTACCTAACGCAATTAACTTAATACTTTCTTGACTGCTTATTTCAACATCAGATTATTAACGAAGTGAGAGTATTGCCAATCTTTTGGAAGCCGGAAAATTCTCTCTTTATATTCACTAAGGCCTTTGGCAGTTCCTAACCCTGACTTTATAACGACATCCTCGCTTAGGATTTTATGTTGGATGCTGAATGGGAAACTCATTACTATTGTAAGGGAGGTACTAACTATAGAGACGAGCCAAAGCCAGATGCTCCAGGTAGCTATTTTTTTATACCTTTACCGGAGACATTGGCCAGCATTCTTATCAAAGACTGATATTTTTTTGCTTAAGCGTAATTTCTTGCTTTGGAGTATTTGATCGTTCGTTGCAACTGTTTAAAACAGTAACTAACGATACCGCATAAATAACATTTCTAGTTAACGTCAGCAAGTACATAAGATTGCTTAAGCTAGCGAAATGACATTCAAACATACTAGAATTTTCAACCATAAATTAAGCAAAACATTTGATAAGTTATTTTTATGCTAGCCTCTTTTCAATGCCTTGTATTCTAATTGATCTAGATCAATAAGTTGTTATAGTAGTAATAGATAATTGTGTGGCTATAAGCAGTTGATTTAACTTTTTAAGGTGGATTTGCATGGCAGAAAGTACCGATAGTAAATATAACTACAAAGTTATTCGCCAATTTTCAGTAATGGCAGTTATTTGGGGAATTGTGGGCATGGCTGTGGGAGTTTTGATTGCTGCCCAGCTTTGGATCCCGGCGCTTAACTTTGATACCGCTTGGCTCAGTTACGGCAGGCTTAGGCCGCTGCATACCAATGCCGTCATTTTCGCTTTCGGCGGCTGTGTTTTAATGGCCACTTCGCTTTATTGCGTGCAACGAACTTGCCATACTCCCCTCTTTAGTCGCAAGCTCGCCGCTTTTGTATTTTGGGGCTGGCAACTGGTTATTTTATTAGCCGCCATTACCTTGCCTATGGGACTGACATCTGCCAAAGAATACGCCGAGCTAGAATGGCCTATTGATATTCTTATTGCAATTGTCTGGATTGCCTACGCAGTCCTCTTTTTTGGAACTATCGCCAAGCGAAAAACTTCGCATATTTACGTCGCTAACTGGTTCTTCGGCGCCTTTATTATTACAGTAGCCATACTTCACCTGGTCAATAGCGCTGCGGTTCCAGTCG
Organism: uncultured Kangiella sp.; assembly: GCA_947498625.1. Classification (GTDB taxonomy): domain Bacteria; phylum Pseudomonadota; class Gammaproteobacteria; order Enterobacterales; family Kangiellaceae; genus Kangiella. The sequence goes on from CANMKR010000002.1 coordinate 348,941, forward strand.
ACTTTACTACTTGGAAGTCTTATTCAGCTTATTCAGGTGCCATTGATGCGATGATTCAATGGTGGTACGGGCATAACGCAGTAGGCTTTTATTTAACCGCTGGCTTCCTGGGAATTATGTATTACTTTATTCCTAAGCAAGCTGAACGCCCTGTTTATTCTTATCGCTTATCGATCGTTCACTTTTGGGCGCTTATCGCTATTTATATGTGGGCAGGCCCGCACCATTTGCACTACACCGCTTTACCAGGATGGGCTCAATCTCTTGGTATGGTGTTCTCATTAATCTTATTAGCTCCATCTTGGGGCGGAATGATTAACGGTATTATGACCTTGTCAGGCGCTTGGCATAAATTACGCACCGATCCTATTTTGAAATTCTTAATCGTTTCCTTATCGTTCTACGGCATGTCGACTTTCGAAGGCCCTATGATGGCTATTAAAACGGTAAATGCTCTATCCCATTATACCGACTGGACGATCGGCCATGTTCACTCGGGTGCTTTAGGTTGGGTGGCGATGGTTTCAATTGGTGCGCTGTATTCTTTGATACCTAATTTATTCGGCAAAAAGCAAATGCACAGCATTAAATTGATTAATATGCATTTCTGGTTATCAACTATTGGCGTAGTGCTTTATATCGTATCTATGTGGATTGCAGGACTAACTCAAGGACTTATGGCTCGTGCAACCAACCAAGATGGCACCCTTACCTACAGTTGGGTGCAAATATTAGAAAATACTTATCCGCAATACGGTATACGTTTATTGGGTGGTTTCTTATTCTTATCGGGTATGTTCATCATGTTGTACAACGTGATTAAAACTATCCAGAAACCGCAGCCAGTGGATAAGCGTATTCCAGAGCCAGTACATTAAGGAGCATTGTCATGAATCATGAAAAAGTTGAAAAGAATGTGACTTTAATGGGTATTTTGATTGTGATTGTCATCAGCTTTGGTGGTTTAGCAGAAATCGTGCCTTTGTTCTTTTTGAAAAATACGACTGAACCAATTGCAGGCTTAGAGCCTTATACCCCTTTGCAACTTGAAGGTCGGGATATTTACATCAAAGAAGGCTGTCACGTTTGTCACTCGCAGATGGTAAGACCATTTCGAGCTGAAACAGAGCGTTTTGGCCCCTATTCAGTGGCCGGCGAAGATGTTTATGAGTTTCCTTTCCTATGGGGTTCAAAAAGAACGGGGCCTGATTTAGCTCGTGTAGGCGGTCGTTATAGCGATGAATGGCATTATGTGCATCTGTATAATCCACGTGACGTGGTACCTGAGTCGAACATGCCCTCTTATCCTTGGTTAGCGCAGCGTAAGCTTAATCATGAGCTGACCGGAAAGAAAATTGCCGCCATGAAGAAGCTTGGTGTGCCTTACACGGAAGAAGATATTTTAAGCGCCAGTAGTAAAGTGGAAGGTAAAACGGAAATGGAAGCTTTGATTGCTTATTTGCAATCACTAGGGCTTGAAGTAACCAGTAAAGCAGGAGCGCGCTGATGGATATGAATACCGTTAGAGGCATTATTACCTTGCTGGCAATGTTGTTTTTTATCGTTATTTGCATTTTGGTCTATTCCAAGCGCAATAAAAATAAATATGAAAAAGCTTCGAGGATGGTGCTTGATGCAGAGTCCAATGAAAATTCTGATTCGGAGGTTAAAAACTGATGAGTAATTTTTGGAGTTTTTACATAATTGCTATTACCGTCATCACTATTTTGGGATGCGTTGCCCTTTTATATTTTACTCGAAAGAAAAAACAATCCAGTGAAGATGGGCAAACAACTGGGCATGTTTACGATGGGATTGAAGAGTTTGATAATCCGATGCCGAAATGGTGGTTATGGCTTTTTTACATTAGCATTGTATTTGGCGTTATTTATTTAATACTGTACCCAGGCTTAGGTAAATATCAAGGTTTACTCGGTTGGTCGCAAGATTCACAGTATCAACAAGAAGTAGCCGCTGCTAATGAGCGTTACTTACCTCTATATGAGCAATACGCAGAAAAGTCCATTGAAGAGTTACAGCAGATCCCTGAAGCTTTAAAAATGGGGCAGGCTATTTTTGCCAATACCTGCTTTGGCTGTCACGGTGCTGATGCCCGCGGCTCTCTTGGCTTTCCAAATCTGACCGATTCAGATTGGTTGCGTGGAGGTAGCCCTGAAAAAATTAAAGCAGCAATTTTGAATGGCCTTAATGGTGTCATGCCGGCTTTTTCTGAAACTTTATCGGATAAAGATATTGATTCACTTTCCAGCTATATCAGCAGCAAAAATGTGATTGAACGACCTGTTATTGAAAGTTTTTTAGCCAATGGTGAAAAGCTATTTAAGCAAAACTGTGCTGCTTGTCATGGGCAAGATTTAGCTGGAAATCAAGCATTAGGCGCTCCGAATTTAATTGATGAAGTATGGTTGCATGGTGCTTCGCCAGGCATGGTTAAAGACGTTATTCGAAATGGTCGAATCAACCGTATGCCACCTCATGAATCTATTCTAGGGCAAGCCAAATCGCATATAGTAGCCGCTTATGTTTATAGCTTATCCCAAAATAAAGAAGCAGGAACCAATTAGTTAACATAGCATAATTGCTAAGAGTAGCTGAGTATGAGTCAAAAAGACGACACTTTTGTTGTAGGCGATGAACAGGATCTTTATCAAAAGCAACAGAAGATTCGACCAAAAAAAGTAAGTGGGATTTTTAATAACTTTCGGGTGCTATCCGTTTGGCTTCTGTTAGGCATTTATTATATCGGGCCTTGGCTTTCTTGGAATGGCAGGCAAGCAATTTTACTCGATCTACCTGCTAGGCAGTTTCATTTGTTTGGCATTACTTTTTGGCCGCAAGATTTTATTTTCCTTACCCTTTTATTAGTGATTGCCGCACTGGCGCTTTTCTTCTTCACCTCAGTCGCAGGTAGGTTATGGTGCGGTTATGCTTGTCCACAAACCGTTTGGACTCAACTTTTTGTTTGGGTGGAACGATTAGTCGAAGGCGATAGGAATAAGCAAATCAAATTAGCTAAAGCTCCATGGAGTTTTAAAAAAGCTCGCCTTAAATTTACCAAGCATACTTTGTGGATTATTTTGGCTTTATTTACCGGCTATACTTTTGTCGGTTATTTCGTCCCGATAGATGTTTTAACCGAAGAAATCCTAGCCTTCAATACAACACCTTGGGAAACTTTTTGGGTTTTGTTTTATAGCTTTGCTACTTGGGGTAACGCCGGTAAGTTGCGCGAGCAAGTTTGTATCTATATGTGCCCCTATGCTCGCTTCCAAAGTTCAATGTTTGATAAAGATACTCTTATCATTGCCTATGATGAGAAGCGCGGAGAAACTCGTGGTGGTCGTAAAATTGGCTCCAATGATTACAAAGAACGAGGGCTTGGAGATTGCATAGATTGCCACCAATGTGTGCAGGCCTGCCCTACTGGCATCGACATTCGTGATGGACTGCAGTATGAGTGTATCGCTTGCGCAGCTTGTATAGATGTTTGCGATGAAGTTATGGACAAAGTTGGTTATCCCAAAGGACTCATTCGATACACCACTGAAAATAAAGAAGCTGGGAAAAAAGTAAAACTATTTAGAGCTAAAACTGTAGGCTATGGTTTGGTACTTTTAACTATTTCGGCAGTGTTCGTTTTTTCAGTCTGGGCAAGAACTCCCGTTGAGCTGGATATTATTAAAGATCGGAATCGTTTGTATATCACCAATAGTTTAGGATATGTAGAAAATATTTATAAACTCAATATTTTAAACAAATCTCAGCAAGATCGTGTGTATACCATCAGTGTGGATGGTCAAAAAGAAATTAATTACCAAGGTCCACAGCAAATTGCAGTTGCTGCAGGTAATCAAGAAACAGTTCCGGTACGTTTATCAATTGATCCTTTTTATATGCAAAGTAGAAACCTAAAAGTCACTTTTAACATAGAAGACGTTAATGATGCTTCTATCGAAGTTTCAGAGCCTGCTAGGTTCTTAGGTCCAGCTTTAGTAAAACGACGCTAAGAGTATAGCTATGTCACAACCTAATTCTAATTCAAAAGCAGTCGATAATTTACCTTGGTACAAACAGTTTTGGCCTTGGTTTATTATCGCTATCCCTCTTTCAGCCGTTATAGCTGGTATCGCTATGATTATTATTTCTGTTGATGGTGCTGACACTTTAGTAAAAGAAGATTATTACAAAGAAGGTCTAGCAATTAATAAACAATTTGAGAAGTCGCGCAAGGCTTCAGAGCTTGAAATCACTGCTGAAATCGTTTTAGTTGAAGGAAAGCTATCCTTATCGATTACTAGCGCTAAACCCATTGTGGAAAACCTTTCACTTGATTTTAGGCACGCTACCATTGACTCCAAAGATTTCTCTGTAAAATTACAGCAAACTTCCAATGGAAAATATTTTGCTTTACTTAGTCAGCAACAGCTCGATCAGATCATGGGCAAATGGTATTTAACATTAAGCCCATTTTCCAGCAGCTGGCATTTAAAGAGTCAGTGGACTTTGCCAAATAAGAGTCCATTAATGTTAGGTGTCAGCAGAGCGATAGATGGCTGATAAAAAAGCCCGAGGCTGTTTCCATTGTCATGAGCCAGTGCCAAAGGGTTTCTCTCAAACGTTAGAATATGATGGTTCAAGCCGATACTTTTGCTGCTTAGGTTGCTTCAGCATTGCTGAAACCATTATTGATAACGGGCTTGATGATTATTATAAATTCCGAACCAGTGTTGCCCCTAAGGCTGACGAGATTATCCCTGAAGAATTAAAATCCTTTGATGACAAAGAGCTTATCGATCATTTAGCCATTGAACAAACTGAAGATAGCAGCTCGATAGAATTACTCTGCGAAAATTTAAAATGCAGCGCTTGTAGCTGGTTAATAGAAAAGCAAATCAGCGCATTGAATGGGGTAAACAAAGTTTCAGCCAATATTGCTGAGCAGACTATTTTAGTCAAATGGCAAGAGGACAAACTTAAATTAAGCCAAATATTGGAACAGTGTTACCTGCTTGGCTATCCTGTAAAACCTTACCGTTCAGAGACGGCGGAAAAACTTAACAAGCAACAAGATAAGCTATGGCTAAAGCGCTTAGGACTTGCTGGCTTGGGTATGATGCAAGTCATGATGTATGCAGTTGCATTGTATATTGGCGCATTTGATGGAATCGATAGCCTGCAAAGATCCTTTTTACGCTGGGTAAGTTTTTGTGTAGCCACGCCAGTATTACTCTATGCTGGCTATCCTTTCTTTCAAAGCGCATGGAGAGCCATAAAAGTAAAGCAGCTGAATATGGATGTACCCATATCGCTAGCATTGGCACTGGCTTATTTATCGAGTTTATGGGCCACCTTAAGTAATAGTGGTGAAGTCTATTTCGATTCGGTCACCATGTTTATTTTCTTTTTACTCATTGGCCGCTACTTAGAATACCGCGCACGACAGAAAGTTCGACAAGCTTTTTATCAAAAAAACTTTAACAGCCAATTACTGGTGAGCCGCATCGATAATGATGGTGATATCACTAGGGTGCCAATTCAAAAAATTGCCATTGGTGATACTTTATTGGTAAAGCCCGGAGAAACCATTGCAGCAGATGCGGTTTTGATTAGTGGCACTGCTTCTATTAACGAAGCCATGCTAAGTGGAGAATACTTGCCTGTTAATAAAGCAAAAGGTGAGCAGCTATTAGCTGCTAGTATCAATGGCGATCATGCAATTCTTATTCAGGTGACTCACTCAGCTGAAAACAGCTTTTTAGATAAACTAAAGCAGATGCAGCGCAATGCATTATTGGAAAAACCACGAGTAACTTTAGTCGCGGATAAGGTTGCTCGCTATTTTGTGGCGGCAATATTGTGTATCGCAAGTTTTACCTTTATTGGATGGTGGTTTTACCAAGCAGAAAATGCATTATGGATCACAATTGCAGTACTAGTAGTTAGTTGTCCTTGCGCCCTTTCTTTGGCCACCCCTGTGGCATTAACCTGTGGCGTATCGGCTTTAAATAAAGCTAATATTCTGGTGCAAGAAGAGAATTTTTTACAAAAACTTGAGGCTACCACTGACATTGTTTTTGATAAAACAGGAACCTTAACGACAGGGACTTTAAGCGTAGCCTCTATTGAGAACTTTTCAAATAAACAAGAAGACGAAGTTCTTGGGATTGTTGCTGCCATGGAAAAAAGTTCAGAACATCCAATAGCAAAAGCTTTTTCTCAATATGTCGATAATCAATATAAATCATCAGACATAAAACTGCACCCCTATGCCGGAGTGGAAGCCAATGTAAATGATAATAACTATTGGTTTGGTAACTTAAATTTTTTGCAGGCGCAATTACCCTACCCCCTATCAGTTTCAGATGAATCCTTACTTTATTTAGCCAACGACACAGAAATTATCGCTAGCATTAGGTTACAAGACACTTTGAGAGCTTCGGCCAAAGAGGCTGCGCAAGAACTGTCTAAACTAGGTATTAACTTACATTTATTAAGTGGCGACCCGAGCCATCAGGTTCAGCATTTGGCCAAAGAATTGAACATGACTCACTGGCAAAATAATCTGAAGCCATTGCAGAAACTAGAATATCTACACAAATTACGACTAGAACCGTCACGCAAAATTTTAGCTGTTGGCGATGGTTTAAATGATGCGCCGATTATGGCTGCTAGCGATACCTCTATAGCCATGTCAGGAGCCTCAGATTTTACTAAGGCGAATGCCAATGCTTATTTATTGTCAGCAAACCTTGAAGACATTAGCCTAGCGATAATAAAGTCCAAGCAAACGAATAAAGTTATCAAACAAAACCTAATATGGGCAATAGGTTATAATTTAATTGTATTGCCATTTGCAATTCTAGGTATGATACCTCCATATTTAGCCGCACTAGGAATGTCTCTTAGCTCTTTAGTGGTGGTCATTAATTCATTGCGCTTAAACCCTAAAACATAATATGAATGCCATTTATTTTTTAATTCCATTAACCTTAATATTGCTAGCGCTAGCGGTATGGTTATTTTTTTGGGCGGTCAATAATGATCAATATTCTGATCTCGATAAGGAATCTGAACAAATTTTATTTGATGAGAGCTTTGATGATTCCAAAAGTAACAATCAAAACGAATGATTAGTCTTTACATCACAACCTTAGCCATGGGTTTTTTTGGCTCTCTACATTGCGTAGGAATGTGCGGCGGTATCACTATCGCTATTAATCAAGCAATTGCTCCTGAAAAACAATTGCGCCTGACTTTCCTTTACCAGCTCTTTAGGATTGTAAGTTATGCCTTTCTAGGACTCCTATTCGCCTTTGTAGGATCTTTTTTGCAAAGCATACAAGTGCCAATATTGAACATACTCAGTGGCGTCTTTATGATTCTTTTAGGTTTATACCTGATGCACATCAAAGCCCCATTAATCGTTTTGGAAAAACTGGGACATAAAGCTTGGCGCTTGATAAAACCTATTCAGCAAAAGCTGCTGCCTATTAACAGCAATGGGCAAGCTATTGGCGTGGGCCTACTTTGGGGTTTGCTACCTTGTGGCTTGGTTTATAGTGCTTTAGTCGTTTCTGCTAGTTCTGGTTCTGCTATTCATGGCCTGATTAGCATGTTGTTTTTTGGGATCGGCACTCTACCGATGATGATCAGTGTTGGCTTGATTAGTCAAAATCTAATCAGTAAATTCAATAATATAAATTTTAGACGCTTTATTGGCGTGCTCTTTATCATTTGGGGGCTGTTTTTCATATACTCAGCCGCTAATCATCAACACGCTACCACTCATAAAGAACATCATAGTCATCACCAGCATTGATAATTTATGGCAAACTTGACTTAAATCAAGTTTGCCTGCCATTGGCAGATTATTATGAGTAATTGGTCATTATTTTCAATTATTTATAGACTTAATTGACCTAATATCTAAGGTGATTTAGGACAAATTAATTGCTAAACTAAAAACATATCAGCAATTGTCGAGTTGTAATGAATACAGAACAAATAAGGTGCCAGAGTTGCAGTATCAGCAAATTGTGTTTGCCAGTTATGCTTGCTGACTCAGAAATTGAGCACTTAGATAATATTGTAAAACGAAGAAAACCTTATCAAAAAGATGAAATCCTTTTTAGACAAGGCGAATCTTTGACTCATATATTTACTGTTCGCTCAGGCTGTTTAAAAACTTTTACTTTAGATGAGGAAGGCAACGAACAGATCACAGGCTTCTATGTGCCAGGTGAAATAGTCGCGCTGGATGCCATAGGTAATGGCACTTATCAAAGTTATGCCAAAGCCTTAGATACTTCGTTAGTTTGCGCCCTGCCTTATAGTAAACTTGATTCGCTGGCTGGGCAAATGCCAGGCTTGAGAACTCAGCTGGTCAAGGTGATGAGCAATGAAATTTTAGATGATAAAGCCCTATTTCTGTTACTCAATAAAAAAACAGCAGAGCAACGCTTAGGAGCCTTTATCATGAATCTATCGCGTCGTTATGCGATACGCTCTTTATCCTCTGAGCGCTTTCAATTGCCCATGACTCAGGTTGATATCGCAAATTATCTTGGCATGGCCGTTGAGACAGTAAGCAGACTCTTTAAGAAACTGCATAAGCTAAATTTACTAGAGCTCAAACATAGAGAGATCACTATTTTAAATAAAGATAATTTAAGTCAATTTGCTGGCACTAGCTGTCATCATTACTAGGACTTGAGTTGCAAGGGGAATTGTTGTGAAAAATCGTTTTAACTTGTTGTATAACCCAGAAGAAACTTGGCAGAGAATTAAATCAAAGAACTTCACGGTACAAGAAGTCTACATTAGATTCCTTGCTTTTATGGCTTTAATTCCTGTTTCTGCCGCTTTTATTGGTACCGTTTATGTCGGCTGGAGAGTTGGTTCAGAAGATCCTACTAAACTTACCGTTAACAGCGCTTTAATGATTTCCGTAGCTGCCTATATTGGTATGATTGTCGGTGCTTATATCTTTGCCCACTTTATTCGCTGGATGGCAAAGACCTATGGCTCAGATGCCAGCGTCGCTGATTGCTTTGCGTTAGTTGTTTACTCGGCCACCCCACTTTTCTTAGCCAGTATCGTTTCCGTTTATCCATTGTTATGGCTAGATACTCTTATAACCATTGCTGCCCTAGCTTACGCCGTTAGGCTATTGTTTATTGGAACCCCAATCATGATGGGCGTTAATCAGGAGAAAGGGTTTTTATTCACTAATTCGATATTAGCCGTTGCCATGGTTTTAGCTGTAGGCTCTATTGCTATAAGTGTATTGTTTTGGGGAATGGGTATCGCTCCAGAGTTTACTAGTTAAATAGGAGTCGTCTTAATACTATTATAGAAAGGACCTAAAAAGGTCCTTTTTTTATGCTGAACATAAAACAGTCATAGCTACATGAACGTAAAATTTACGAACCTCGGTCTAAGCTAGAGCTTAAATAAATCACCGCTTATATTCTTGAATAATAAATTAAAAGGACTGTTTTGGTTTTGCCAAGATTTAAGGGTTGAAGACAATTATGCGCTATTACATGCTGTAGAAGAGTCTGAATCTCTTCACTGCTTTTATAGCTTCAATCCTAAGTTATTGCAGCCAAAAAACTTTAATATAACCAGTATTTCAGATCGTAGAATCAATTTTACTATAGAAACTGTTGCTGATTTGAAAGAGCAATTAACTGAGATTGGACTTAATTTCAGCGCTTACTATGACTGCCCATTTAGAGTTATTGAGCAGTTTATTAAGGCTCATCAAATTAATGTTATATATCGATCTAAAAACAATAGCTATTATGAAAATTATATATGGCAAAAGTTACAAAATAGACACCCATCAGTTAAATTTGCACAAATTGATAGCGACACTCTGTTTGACGAAAATGAACTGCCCTTTGCCGTTGATGAGCTTCCATCAAGCTTCAGCCAGTTTAGAAAACAAGTAGAAGATATTGATATCAATATTAAAAATTGCACATTTTACAAAATCCCTGATAATTATAAGCAATCCTATTGGGACCCTAGTATTGATAGCTTATCCTCCAGTCCAAAAAGATTAGAAAGTACTTTTATTGGTGGAACTACTGCGGGAAAAAAGCACCTTAGCAGTTATTTTAATTCTAATTCCCCAAGTAGCTATAAAAATAATCGTAACCAACTCGATGGGTGGAATAATTCAACCAAGTTTTCACCTTGGTTAGCCAACGGTAGTTTATCGGTCCGCACAACTGCTTTAAATCTAAAACGATATGAATCAGAAGTTGAGTTCAATGACTCGACTTATTGGATTGGTTTCGAGCTATTGTGGCGTGAGTACTTTCATTGGTACTCAAAAAAACATGCTGGAAAGCTATTTTCTTTTAAAGGGATTAAGGGCAAATCTTCTCATGCTTGTTTTTATCCTGAACGTTATCAAATGTGGATTAATGGTAACACTCCGTTCCCTATAGTAAATGCTTGTATGCAACAGTTGAATGCTACAGGTTACATGTCTAATAGAGGGCGACAAATCGTAGCCAGCTGCTTTATTAATGAGTTACAGCTTGATTGGCGATATGGAGCTGCATATTTTGAAAAGCAATTAATAGATTACGACGTTGCTGTTAATTGGGGAAATTGGCAGTATCTAGCAGGTGTTGGAGCAGATCCAAGAGCTAAAAGGCATTTTAATCTGGACAAGCAAACTCAGCAGTTTGATCCGAATGGTAACTTCATTAGTAAATGGTTAGGCGATTCGATAAATAAAACACCTAAACAATTAGATTCCTACGACATGGTTGACTGGCCAATATGACTCACAAAGCAGTCACACCAAGCAGAAAGCTTTAGATGATTTATCAATCAATCGATGATATCAATGAATATAGCACTTTACGCTTGATCCTGGGTGATCAGCTCAATGCCAATCATTCTTGGTATAAACAACAAACAGATAACTGCTTGTATCTAATAGCAGAGCTGCCCCAAGAAATTTCATATGTAAAACATCATATCCAGAAAATTTGCGCCTTTTTTTCTGCTATGGATAATTTTGCTCATGCCTTATCAATTTCAAATCATCATGTGCTTTATCTGACCTTAGATCAAACTCATGAATACCCGTCATTAGAGCATTTAATAAGGAGGGTTATCTCTAAAGCTTCGATAGAAAAATTTGAATATCAAACTCCAGATGAATATAGACTAAAAAATCAAATTGAAACGTTTGAATTAGGCAAAAAGCTGCAAGTGAAGAACTGTGACAGTGAGCATTTTTATTTACGTACAGAGGAATTTAAACAATACATAAAACCAAACAAGCATAATCGCTTGGAGAGTTTCTATAGAAAATTAAGACGTCGCTATTCTATTCTAATGGATGGAGATGGCCCTATTGGCGGACAGTGGAATTACGACAAAGCTAATCGCAACAAGCTGAAAGTAGAAGATTTGAAAACAATTCCTAGGCCACTAATATTTAGGAATAACGTCGAAAAATACAAAGCAAGAATTGATAAATATAATTTTAATTATTTTGGCGAAATTGAAGCTAACATAGTCTGGCCAACTACTAGAAAGCAAGCTTTAGAGTTGTTAGATTTCTTTTGCGAAAATTGCTTACAGCTATTCGGTAAATTTCAAGATGCTATGACAGAAAATAGCGATTTTTCATGGGCGCTCTATCATTCTAGGCTTTCTTTTGCCCTTAATACTAAAATGATTAGTCCTCAATTAGTCATCAAAAAAGCAATAGAAACCTTCGAAAATAGCAGCACAATTGAGCTTGCTCAAATCGAAGGTTTTGTTAGGCAAATTTTAGGCTGGCGTGAATATATCAGGGCCGTTTATTGGCAGAATATGCCTGACTATTCTCAGTTAAATTATTTTAAAACAAAAAAAGAACTACCCTCATACTTTTGGAGTGCCAAAACAAAGATGAACTGCATGGCACAAACGATAAAGCAATCTCTCAAGTATGCCTATGCTCATCATATTCAAAGACTAATGATCACCGGAAACTTCGCTTTGCTTTCAGGGATCAATATAGCTGAAATTGAGCAGTGGTATTTGGGCATTTACATTGATGCTATTGAATGGGTTGAACTACCGAATACTTTAGGCATGAGCCAGTTTGCTGATGGTGGTCTAATAGCAACAAAGCCATACTCGGCAAGTGGTAACTATATTAATAATATGAGTGACTACTGTAAAAGTTGTCACTATCAAATTAAGGAAAAAGAAACTGATAATGCCTGCCCTTTTAATAGTCTCTATTGGCACTTCCTAGACAGACATAAGGATCAGTTAGGGCAATCTCCACGTTTATCTTTAGCCTATCGCAATTGGAATAATAAAGATTCGAACCAACAAAAAGCACTGCTAAAAAGAGCAGATTACCTACTTAATAATATTGAAGATTTATAATCCAAGTAATATCTCTTTGTATTTAGTAAAGTATAATGAGTAAAATGGCTAAAAATTATTAGCGAGCAAGATATTGCTTTCCGATCAAGAACTTATACATTATAGCAGGCAAGTGATACTGTCTGAAATCGATGAGGCGGGTCAATTGAAACTTAAAACAAGCACCGTGGCTGTTATTGGCTTAGGTGGTTTAGGTTCTAGTTGCGCGCTTTACTTAGCCGCAGCCGGAGTAGGCAATCTTATATTGGTAGATTTTGATCAGGTTGAAAGCTCCAACTTACAGAGGCAGATTATTCATAGCTGTGAATCTCTGGGCTTAAGTAAAGTGGTTTCAGCAGAAAAAAGACTCAAAACCATTAATCCTGATATTAAAATTGAATCAGTTAATTCTAAAATTGAAAAGAATAATGTTGAAACACTGCTGCAAAAAGTCGATGTGATTGTGGATGCCAGTGATAACTACCCTACTCGTTATCTTCTCAATAACTATTCATTAAATCAGGGGGTTCCATTAGTACACGCTTCTGCAATTAAATTTAATGGCCATGTAACCACTTTTAACTTAAAACCAAGTTCACCTTGTTACGAATGCTTGTTTGAAAATAACAACCACAATGAAGAGAGCTGCGAGTCGCAAGGGGTTTTCCCGCCAATTGTTGGTGTAATTGGCTCAATGCAAGCTTCTGAGGCTTTAAAGGTAATTCTTGAGCTTAATACTTTAGATGGTCATTACCAAACTTTTGATTTACTGAATAATAAGATAAACACTTTTAAGTTATCAAAAAGTTCTAATTGCCCAAGCTGTTCTTAAAAGCTTAGGCAATGATATTACCGCTACATTCGCTCTAAAGTTTCGATGCCTAAAAGTTGAAGCCCTATTTCAAGTTGTTGCATACAAATCTGACTTAAACGAAGTAAGCTTGCTTGTTTTAATTGATCTGGTTCATTCATGATGTGCTGCTTTTGATAAAATGAACTGTATTCTTGAGCGAGATTATATAAGTGCTCACATAGAAAATGCGGCGCTCTTTTATCTATCGTTCTATCAATAACTGATGGGAATTCTAATAAGCGGTAGCTTAATGCTTTTTCGTTGTCCGAGGTTGACAACAAGTCACCAGCTTCAACACCAATGTCATTAGCTTTTCGTAAAATTGACTTTATTCTAGCTACTTGCATGAGTAAATAAGGTCCGGTTTTACCTTCAAACTCACTAAACTTTTCTAAATCAAAGACATAGTCTTTGATTCTAAAGTTTCTTAAGTCGGCAAACTTCAAAGTGGCAATCGCGACTTTATGTGCAATTTCTTCTTTTTCATCTTGCGAAAAATCTGAACCAAAATTAGATTCAGCAATTTTCTTTCTTGCTTCGTCTTTGGCCATTTGAATTAAGTCATGCAGCTTCATAACGCCGCCAGAACGGGTTTTAAATGGCTTACCATCTTTACCATTTACCGTACCAAAATAGCTGTGTTCGTATTGAGTGTTTTCATTAAAGCCCATCAAATCAGCTGCTGCAAAAACTTGCTTAAAATGCTGCTGTTGACGGCCATCGACTACATATAAAACGGTTTTAGCTTTATCGTCACGCACACGTTCATACAAAGTAGCCAAATCAGTGGTGCCATACATAACGGCGCCATCTGACTTACGCAAGATTAATGGAGGCATAATATTTTCACCCTCCTCATCTCTAAAAGGTACAATTAAAGCGCCTTGATCTTGGATAGATATCGCTTTATCCGCTAACTCTTCTAATACGGCAGGAATGAATGGATCGGCATCACTTTCCCCTTTCCACAAGTCAAAACTAACGCCAAGCTCTCCATAATCCCGCTTTAGAGTAGCAACAGAAACATTAACGAAATGACGCCATAAAGCTCTGTAACCTTCTCGACCGCTTTGTAATTCTAAAGTTGCAGCCCTAGCTTTTTCGGCCGCTTCAGGATCGGTTTTGCATAAACCAGACTCTTCTGGGTAAATCACTTCTAAATCTTGAATAGAAACTGGAGAATCTTTTGGATAATCGCTAGTAACTGTTTCATCGAAATAGACTAAATCGGGTTGGCGCTTTTTAAGGCCTTCAATCAGCATACCCATTTGAGTACCCCAATCACCTAAATGCGCGTCCGAAACCACTTCATAGCCTTTAAAACGGAAAATACGTTGTAATGAATCGCCGATAATAGCAGTACGCAAATGTCCGACGTGCATTGATTTGGCAACATTGGGGCCACCAAAATCAATCATAACTTTGTGTGCTGACAAATCTTCAGCAACACCGAAAGAGGAATCATTTGCTAGTTGAGATAACTTTTGCGAAATGGCGTTAGATTTAATAAATAAATTAATAAAGCCTGGACGCACCACGTCAATCTTTTCAATTAAGTCATTGCCATTTACCAATTCAGCAACTTTCTCTGCGGTAACAAAAGGGTTTCCTGCACCAAGCTTAGCTGCGGCCATAGCACCGTTGCATTGGAAATCACCAAGATCGGGGCGATTTGAGCGCTGTACAGCACCTAATTTAAAAGGGAGTTCTAATGACTCGAAAGCTTTACCGAAAATTTCCGAAAGTTCTTGCTCAATACTTAGCAACATATGACTGTAATTGGATGTTTAAACTGGCGCCATTATACCTAGATTATAGGCTTTTGAAACTTAAAAGCTTGAACCAGGCTGGGATAAAAACTCGACTTCTTCAGGCGTTGATTCACGATCCAAAATAGCATTACGATGAGGATAACGGCCAAAACGATCGATAATTACTTTGTGCTTAAGTTCAAATTCATAACCATGCTCTGGAATTTGCTGATAAAGATTTACTGCAGTTTGGTGAATCAATGGTGACTCACTGTGCATGTAGGGCATATATAGAAACTGACGCTCTGAATTAGATAAGCTTCTATCTAAACCCGTGTCGATGGCACTCTGGCTTAAACATAAGGCTAAAGGATCTGATGCAAATGCTGTTGCCGTATCGCGAAACATATTTCTGGAAAACTGATCTAGAATGATTATTTCTGCTAGGCGACCTTGAATTGACTCACGCCAATGCGCTAATTCACCTTGCATGGCTTGCTTATGGATTGAGAAAAAGCGTTCCTTAATTTCTAAGTCAAATTCTAGATCTTTTATCCACCATTGCTTGCTTGGAATATCTTTAAACCAAAACTCGAGTATCTGTTTAGGTTGCAACATATGTCTTTACCCTCTCTTGCTCTTGATTTCAGCCTTGACATGCTCTAGTAGGCCTTCGCTAGCTTGTTCAATTAATTGAACGACTTGAGTAAAACCTTTAGCCCCACCATAGTAAGGATCTGGAACATCGCGGATACTTAAAAGAGGTGCAAAATCCTTTAAAAACAACTTTAATTTAGCACCATAAATACTTGATTTAAAAGATTTTAAGTTGTTAAGGTTAGATTCATCCATTGCAATAATCAGATCAAATTTTTCATAGTCATCTGATGTTACTTTGCGCGAACGTATCCTTGATAAATCATAGCCATGACGTTTTGCTTCTTGTTGCGATCGGGGATCTGGAGCTTCATTAACATGATAAGCACTGGTGCCTGCTGAATCCACCAAGACTTGGTTCGATAAACCTGCATCATCTATAAAGCTTTTGAACACCCCTTCAGCGGTTGGCGAGCGACAAATATTCCCTAAGCAAACAAACAAAATTGAATACATAAACTAAAGCTGAAGTAATTTATAAGTAGTCTGAGCTTGCGCCAAGTCTTCTTGGGTATCTATTCCGATACCAGGGACTTCTTTAGCCTGCTCAATATGTATCGAATAGCCGTTTTCTAATACGCGTAGTTGTTCAAGTGACTCTAACTGCTCAAGGGTCGAGGTTGGTAGCTTAACATAGTCAGCTAAAAAGCCAGCTCTATAAGCATAAATACCGATATGCCTTTGGCAATGAGATAAATCTTTCACCTGTTGCTGCTCAAAGCTCCCTCTTTGCCAAGCAATCGGTGCTCTAGAAAAATATAATGCTTCATTATTATTATTCGAAACTACTTTAACCACATTAGAGTTAAACACTTCTTCATCGCTGGTTATTGGCGTGGATAAAGTTGCCATTTTCGATTGTGAATTTGCTAAGCCTAAAGCAACCTGTTCAATATTCAGTGGCGATATAAATGGTTCATCACCTTGCACGTTTACGACAATGTCGTCATCTGAAAACTTAAGTGTCTTGCAAACTTCTGCCAGTCGATCAGAGCCTGATTGATGATCGGCATCGGTCATACAAACCTCAGCACCAAATTCAGTTGCAGCTTCAGCAATACGCACATCATCAGTGGCGATTACCACTCTGTTAGCATTCGCCAGTCTACAACGCTCATATACATGCTGAATCATTGGCTTGTCACCAATTAAGGCCAGCGGTTTTCCTGGTAGGCGCATGGAGGCAAAGCGCGCTGGTATGACAACAATAAACTCCATCTTAAGCTTTTATCGCCTCTAGTTCTTCAGAGCTCAATTCTCGCGCCTCGCTTTCAAGCATAACAGGAATATCGTCACGAATTGGATAGGCCAACTTATCAAAACAGCATACCAATTCATCTTTATCTTTTAAGAATAACAATTGTCCTTTACAAGAAGGACAAACTAAAATATCTAATAATTTTGAATTCATGATTTACTCAGTCTAATAATTTATTCAAAGCTTGCTTTAATATTGATTGGCTTTCTGGAGAAAGTTTCGCTGTTACCGGTAAATAATAAAAGCGCTTATCAGCAAAAGCTTTACATTTCACTGCATCTTTTTCAGTCATGATAATACTTCCTGCTTGCTCAGTAAAATCGCTTGCTTGGAAATTATGATGATCTGGAAAGCTTTGTTCAGTAAATTCCACCGACAAAGATTTAAGACTATTAAAAAATCTTTGTGGATTACCAATGCCAGCGACAGCGTGGATAGGTTTTTTTAATTCATCAAGCGTAATCGCTGAACTATCGACTACTAATTTTAAAATCGATGCCTCTAATGTCATATCCTTTCCATTAAGAATTTTAACATCACAGTGCCTGGCTCGGCTAATTGGCTCACGTAAAGGCCCAAATGGCATCAGCCAGCCATTACCATAGCCACGACTATTATCGACAATTAGAATTTCAAGATCGCGCTGTAGAGCATAATGCTGCAAACCATCATCACAAACCACAATATCGCAGCCATAATCATCAACCAATTGTTGCGCACCACGCGAGCGCTGATGATCAACAATAATAGGACATTGGGTATTTTGAAAAATTAATAGTGGCTCATCGCCTACTTCATTAAGCTGTGATTGCTGCTCAACAAGCTGAGGATGCAGTGAAGTATCGCTACCGTAACCACGAGTAATCAAACCAGGCTTATGACCTTGATCCTTTAAGTAATTGAGCAAATAAACAGCGAAAGGAGTTTTACCGGTACCGCCAACATTGATATTGCCTATGACTATAACCGGCACAACCAGTTTGCTAGATTTAAAAAAACCTAGCTGATAAAAAGAACGCCTTAGCCAAGCAAGGAGCTTTAAAAGCCAATGAAAAGGAAAAAAAAGCCAAAGCCACCAGACGGTGTTTCGGTACCATAACTTTTCAAAAAAAACTTGCGACTTACTGATAGCCATAAATTCTAGAAAGTTTACTCAGAGAATTGCATTTGATGTAAGCGATAATATTCACCCTCAGCGGCTATCAGCTCTTGGTGACTGCCCTGCTCTTTTATTGCACCATTATGAATGACTAAGATTTCATCTGCACTTTCTATGGTTGACAAACGATGCGCTACCACAATAGTTGTTCGGTTCTGCATCAAGTTCTCTAAAGCATTTTGAATATGACGTTCGGACTCAGTATCTAAGGCCGAAGTGGCTTCATCAAGAATTAAAATTGGCGCGTCTTTTAAAATTGCGCGCGCTATTGCTATACGCTGTCTTTGTCCACCGGATAATAAAGACCCATTATCTCCAATATTGGTATCTAAGCCTTCAGGCAACTCTTGGATAAACTCCCAAGCATTAGCATTTTTTGCAGCTTTAACAATAGCTTCTTCGGTAGCATCTTCGGCAAACCCATAGGCAATATTATTTCTAACCGAATCATTAAACAAAACAACATTCTGTGAGACGATTGCAATTTGTTTCCTGAGTGATTTCAAAGGAATCTCATCGATACTGTGCCCATCAATAGTGACTTCGCCATGAGAAATATCATAGAGTCTTGGCAATAAGTGGGTAATAGTGCTTTTACCAGAACCTGAGCGTCCGACTAGAGCTAAAGTTTTTCCTTTGGCAACTTCGAAGCTAACGTTTCTAAGAACCGTTTCTTTTTCTTTGGCATAGCTAAATGTTACGCCAGAATATTTTATATGACCCTCTACTTTTTGAAGCTCGATTGTTCCAGTATCTTTTTCAGAATCTTTATCTAGAATTTCAAAAACACTTTGCGCCCCTGCAATTCCACGCTGCAAAATGGTATTTACATTGGATAACTCTTTTAATGGTTTAAGAATAAGTGCCATTAATCCTATAAAAGCAATAAACTCGCCGCCGGCCATTCTACCATCTAAGATTTGTAATGAACCGAAATAGACTATTGCTGCAAATCCTAGTCCAGCAATAAATTGAATCATGGGTGAAGCAAGACCTTGGGCAATGATCAGCTTCATATCCTGCAACCGATTTTTATTAGCTGCCTGATTAAAATCGTTTACTTGCTTAGTATGACCACCAAACATTTTGATCACTTCTTGTGCCCTAACACTTTCTTCAGTTTTTTGAGTAACATCGCCAACAGTATTTTGAATTCCTTTGCTGACTTTTTTAAAACGTTTTGCGCTGATATTAACAATTAGCCCTACTGCTGGAGCTAAAATCAAAACAAACAATGTTAATCGCCAACTGATAATCAACATATAAATTAGAGCAAAAATAACCATACCGCCAGAACGAAGCACTACCGTAATAGCCTGTGAGCTGGCTTGAGCAATCTGCTCAATATTAAAAGTGATTTTAGCTATTAACTCGCCTGGAGAGCGATTCTTAAAAAATTGATTTGGCTGATAAAGATAATGCTCAAAAAGTTCCTGCCGGAGTGTTTGTACTACTTTTCTACCCGCCCAGCCAATGCAATAACTGGCGATAAAATTAAACACACCTCGAATCACAATAGCACCCAAAATAATCAAGGGGGTCTTCACTAATAGTACATACTCATCTTTATTTTGAATTGCGACATCCAGATACTTAACCGCATTAACAAACGAAGCTTCTACTAGCGCATATAAAATATTAGCTAATACACCGACAAAAATAGCCCACTTATAGCGCTTGGTATAGCCTAAAATACGCTTATAAACTTGAGTACTGTTTTGTTCTTTAGCAGATGACTCGGTCATTACGACTCTTCACTAGGTTGTTGTGTCGCCATTTGGATATTACTAAAACCTAATTGCCCTGCTGCATCCATAACTTTGATTACTGCTTTAACAGGTGCATCTTCATCAGAACTGATGACCACAGGAATAGTGATATCATTAGAAACGCTTTGAATGGCGCTTTTAATAGTGTCGATTTGGCGGTTTAACAAACCTTGTCCATTGATATAAATCTCACCCGCTTTGGTGATGCTGATATCTACTGAAGTTGGTAAAGCTTCTGACGGCTCGCCACTGGCTTCGGGCAGATTTACGGTAATTTTAGTTTCTTTTTTGAAACTGGTGGAAACCATGAAGAAGATCAATAGTAAAAACACCACATCAATCAAAGGTGTTAGATTAATTTGCAAGTCTTCCTTTCGCTTTTTAAGCCACATAAAGCTTAAGCTCCCGTAAAGATTTCTCTTTCACCATGTAGAACGTCCACCATTTTCAAAGCTTCTTGCTCCATCTCAGTCACTAACTCTTCAACTTTACGAGTAAAATAACGATGCAAGACTAAAGTAGGTATCGCGATAGCCATTCCAGCAGCCGTAGTAATTAGCGCTTCAGAAATACCGCCCGCTAACGCATCAGCATTGCCAACACCTTCCAAGCGAATCACAGTAAAGACTTTAATCATACCGATAACGGTACCTAAAAGACCCAATAAGGGCGCTACTAGAGCGATAGAACCTAGAGTGTTTAAGAAGCGCTCTAAACGAATAACAATACCGCGACCAGCTTCGTTAATACTGGCTTTCATCGCTTCTCGGCCAAACTGATGATTAAGCAAACCAGCGGTTAAAACCTCACCTAAAGCTGATGAGTTTTTCAGATCGCGCATTTTAGACTTATCGAACTGACCATTTTTGATCCATGTCCAAACCTGAGCGACTAGGTGTTTTGGCAAAATACTGTCTTTGCGCAATGACCAAAATCGCTCAAAAATAATCCCCATAGCGATAAAGGAACACAAAATGATTGGAACCATGGTCCAGCCGCCGGCTTTTAATAAATCCAGCAACATGCCTGTAGAGCTTGATGTGGCTAACATTGAACAGTCCTCAATTTGATTCTTCCTGAAGTTATTGTTTGAAGTATTTGTTTTATAAAGCCTATTCTAGTCAACAAATCCCTTGGTTACAAACCGCTATCGCGATTAATTTCGCTCTTGAGATAGGCTTCTATGAATAGAAAAATTATCCCTAAATAGCGACTAAGGCTATAATTGGCCAAAGTATTGATAACACCCTTTTAGTAAAAGGAAGTTTATAGAGGAATCCATTGGAACATTTAAGCCTTAAAGTCGGTGGCGTACCGGAACATTTTAACTTACCTTGGCGCTTAGCCATTGGTTCTGGCGCACTAAAAAAACACCATATCAATGCCCAATGGCAGGAGTTTCATAGCGGGACAGGCGCTATGGTGCAGGCACTCAATAATGGAGAAGTTGATGTCGCGACTTTACTGACTGAGGGCGCTATTAAAGCTGCCGCACAGACAGATTGTCAGTTTGAGCTTTACGCTTTCTACACTCAATCCCCGCTTATATGGGGAGTTCATACTCCGCTAGAGACAGATATCAAGTCTCTAAAGGATCTAGATAAAGCCACTTTTGCCATCAGTCGTTATGGCTCTGGTTCAAACCTAATGGCGTATTTGTTAGCTGAATCTCAAGGTTTATCCGTTGATAATCTAAAATTTGAAATTATAGATAACCTAGAAGGCGCGCGAAAATTATTCAATAAAGGCGGTAATTACGTTTTCTTGTGGGAAAAGTTTATGACCAAACCATTGGTGGATAATGGCGAAATGACTCGAATTGCCGACTTCCCTACCCCTTGGTCTTGTTTTGTCACTTGCGTCAGAAAAGAGCTTTTGCAAAACAATCCAAAACAAATAAAACAGCTGATGAAAAGCGTACTTAAGAGCGCCAAGCATTTAAAACAATCGCCAATCGCGGAACAATTAATCGCAGAACAGTACCAGCTTGAGTTAGCAGATGTAAAAACTTGGTTTGATTCGACTCAGTGGTATAAAAAAGTCAGCTTAAATTCAGATCTGATTGATAGAGTGGCCAATAAACTTAAGCAGTTGGGTATTATCGACTAGCACGGCATACTAGCCATCATCTATAGTGAGTTTTGCAGGGCTGTCTTTAGACTTAAACAAGCTCATGGCTTTTGAGCCATAATAATTCATCTTCATCATTCTTGAAGAAAAGCCATGGCCTTGATCTTTTAAGTAGCTTGCAAACGCCTTTTTTGCTGATAAGTTTCCTTGTTTTGCAGCTTTACGATAATAGACCATAGCTCGGCGCTCATTGACTTGGCAACCGAGTCCGAACTGATAACATTGGGCTAAATACAATTGTTTTTCTAATACACTTGGGTCTGTTATTGCGCTGAAATATTGCTTCGCTTTAACGTAGTCCTTGGCAGTCCCGAGTCCTTTAAAGTAAAGCTCTGCTGCACCTAAATAAGCAAAGTCATCACCCGTATTATTAATCGACTTTTGATACCACTCAAGAGCTTGCGAGTAATCCTGCTGCCAATTATAGGTCGATGCTAAACGATAAAGTTCAGCGATCTCATTATAAGCTTGGACCTCACCTAAGTTTAGTAAATGCAAAAAGTGAATATTCGCCTGCTCATAATTACCCTTTCGCTTAGCCTGATAAGCTTTTTTCCATTTAGCGCTGGTATCTCGAAGATTCATAATATTGTATAGATTGTTTCAGAATTATTGATTTTCATCATGCCAATCGACATAGCTAGCAAACTTAAAAGTTATCGTTTCTGCTGACTCTATTTGAGCTAGGCTAGATATTTTAAAGCTCGCAGTACCTTTGACGTATTGTCTACCGCACTTCCCTTTTAGCTGCAAAATCTCACAACGGTTTTGCTCTTCATCTTCAAACGGAATGGCATCTGCATCAGTAATATCGAGTTCTGCTTGATGAAAAACATGAGTTACCACACTAGGTAATCCATCGGGGAAACTGCTCATCTCATTAATATGAACCATAGTACCGAAAGGCATTTCATAAGCGACTTTAGGATATTCAGTAATTTTCTCAGCTTGATAAAAGCTCAAACCCGTCACTGGATATTTTCCAGCTGTGAAAGTAGCTCTATTATCGATTGGGCGGATACTGATCCCCAAAACTCCAACATCATCGAGATATTCAGAGGGATAGTCCTGAATCGCAACTTGCAGCAAATAGGCAGGTTCTTGGTATGGTATCGATTGGACTAAATAATCACACTCAATCCCTGATAAAGCCTTAGGCGAAACCACTTCGCAATATTCAGGGTAAATTTCATCGTAATATGGACCGCCCTCATTGTCATTAGAACTTAAGTAATCGTCATTAAACGAACCTTTATCATTATCAGAAACTATAGCATCGGGATTGATATCGTTATTAGCATCGCCGCATGAAATTACAGAAAAAGTTAAACAAATGGTGATTATCGCTAGATAGGTTTTGTTCATATTTATCACTATGAATTGCAAAATTAGAAAATGGAACGTTATCATCAAAAACAAAGTTGAAAGATTTACCAGTTCACGAAAATACAAAACCGATAACTAAATTTCTTAGACCACAAAATAGAAATGGTGCTGCCAAATTAAGTACGGCCTTTGTTATAAACCAGGCTTATAGCATTTTTAGTTAAACCTTTGACACTTACAGACAAACCTCAGAATAAGGAGCTAGGTAAGATAGCTAGCGAAGTAAATCTTACTTTGTTGACTTCAAAAGGCTTGAATAACTCTGTTAATCTCTATGTGACTGATAAAGCCAGCCTCTTGAGTCAATCTTACAATAATGAATCATAACGATATGACTTGGGGATACTCATGAAACTATTTAATAAAACCATCACAGCAGTTTTAACTACTGCAGCTTTAGGTATGTCTGTTAACGCAAAAGCGGCATCTTGCGCAAATCCTGTTGAAAAATTAACCAGGGTTTTAGAGTGTATTGATGTGGAAAACGCTTTCTGTGCAGCCAGGGGTTATGCTTGGAACTTCAAAAAATTTCATAATGGCGTCGATACCAAAACCAATAATTTCTTGTTAAGTCCGATTGGTTGGATGACAACTTTTAACTTTATCGGCTTTGAGTTTGACATTCAGCACCTTGAACAAATTGACGAAGATACTGTTGATATCCATTACTACGAATACGTTCGCTTCCCTGATGGCGAAATCATTACTCAATACGAAGAAGCGGAAGTCACCTTTAACAGAAGCTGCCGCATGACAGTGTGGGACCAAGAAGGCGATCAAGCAGAGCAAGATGCCGTGGATGAAAAAACCAAAGAACTTTTCCCTTTCTTTTAATTAAGAAACTCTAGACAAGAACGGTTTACGCCCACCTCTTTATAGAGCTGGGCGTATTCATTCAATATAACACTCAAAGGTTATTGGGGTCAGAGTTAATATCTAAAACTAACAATTCTCAAATTAATTAACTCTGCCCCCATTTATTTCCTATTAAGTGTCGAAAAGCCATTTTTATGGCACTCCTTGTTTGATATCGCAGCGATCGGTGCGCTTTGCCTAATTTCATTCATTATATTTTGCAAAATAACTACAGAGTATATAGAAAAAGTTGCTGGCTATTTTTGTGATTTCTTTTGGCAAAAAATTATTTTTGCATCAATAGTAACGGCCTTATCTAGCGTTATGGTTTCAGCTGCAGCTATTTTTGCTTGGAATATCATGAAATAAGAAAAAAGCTCCCGGGGGAGCTTTTAAATTGCATCATTTTGGTAAGTCTTTCTTTCTTAGCACCTTTTCTATTCTAGACCATATATCATGAGAACCACTTTCCCAAATCCAGCTCAATACTTTATAGAATTTAGGATTCCTGTCAGCCTCGGCTTCAATTCTTTCAATGAATTTATGTCCGTGATCTTCTATTAAATCTTCCAATGGCCCAGCCGCTAACATTCCTAAGACTTTCTCGTTATCTGTCTTATCAATAATTAATTGAATTGCGTTCCAACAATCTTCCGGGTTATCTTCACCTAAATCATAAAATTTCCAAACAGGCCACCAAGATGAATCTCCTTCATCAGGAAGTTCATCTTTTGACTGAAAATCAATATATGCCAAAGCCCACTCTTGAAGTTTATCTATACTTAACATATCTGCCTCAGTGTTTAATAGGGAATACTTGGTTGGCTATACTGCTCCACCTTTCACACTCAGGAGGAAATCTCTTGCAGTGTATCGCAATACGTCTTAAGGCATCTTTCAACCTAGATTGCAATTGAATCATAGAACCATAGTGTTTTATGTCGGCATATGCATGTCTACCAGCATGATAATATTGCGGGATACGCTTTGTTGTCAATTTATGAAAAGCCGATTGAGCATCTTTAATTGCCTTTTTACATTTGCTATTTTCTTCTTCATCTGACTCACAAACCTCTGGCTCACCAGTTTCTTCATTGATCAAATCCTGAATGCTAGAGTTCTGATTTAATGTTGGTTGGGGAATTGGAATCCCCCAGGCATCTCTCGGACCAGAATATGGCTCAGGTCCTAATGCAATCCCAGCACCGATCCCCAAAGCTCCTAAGCCAAGCTCCGCAAGCCCTACACAAACACCAGTAATGGGTGGAACAGCGCACACAGCAGCTAATCCATTTGGATCTACTCTATTAACAGGGTTCGCACCAACATAGGCATAAGTATTTATTCCTCCTAATAGTCCAATCGGGTCAGACTGCAAGTATCTTCCTAATTCAGGATCGTAATCCCTAAAGTAGTTGTAGACTAAACGGAAATAGGATTACTTTTGCTCACTATATTGAATGATAAAGAAGTCACTAAATTACTTGTTAAATTTAATAACAAAAGCTCCTATGGAGCTCTTATCTAATTCTTTTCCTTATTAATTTTTCCCCTTTAGGATTCAGCAGTATCATCTCTTTATTATCAATTGAAATAATCTCATCGGCACTCAACACATTACTAGAATCACTACTTTCTCTGATAATTAGATTATTATCCTTTATCTCCCACAAATCATAAAAAACGGACTCTTTAGTAGAACCATCAGGAAAATAAGCTTTACCCCAACCAACAAAAACACCGCCTTCCTTATACTCACCCTCGCCTACAAATCTAATATCACCTTTATATTCCGCTCGCCACTTTCCTAATATCAACTTTGAAAGCTCTAGATCAGAGTTCTCTGAACAAGCCGATAAGCTAAAAACAATGCAGATAAAAGCAAAAATCTCTTTCATTAGTTTCTCCTTTCTTTGTTGGAGCTGCTTTTGTCGACTAAAGAACCATTGGTAATAACCAAATAAAGACTTATAAAAACTATAATGACAAAAAGCAGTATTGGCCAAAAATTTTGATAGTATATGCATGCAATAACAACAGCAAAGCTTGCAAAATTAATAATGAAAAAAATCCACTTGAATTGCTTTTCCAGGAGTTTGGAATAAACATAATCTTTGCCATTGAACTCTACTTCGCCTTTAAACATCAGGCGAAATAATTTCATTATAGGTAATGACTTCCCATCAACTTCTTTCATTTACTCCTCACAGCCACATGCAAACCAGTCATTGAATTTATTAGGATCAATGTTTACTTGACCATCTGCTAGTAATTTTCCAATTTTTTCAGCTGCAAGTCCAGGCCCCTGTTTTTCTACAAAGTACCTTAAATCACCCATAACTGAACCAGAACCTGTTATTGTTGAAACAAAACCACCTGCCACATACCCTTTTAGAATATTACCAAACGAATTGTTACCTGGTGTCCTCACTCTGTTATTAACATATGAGCTAATAACTAAATTTGGCGCCATCCTGCCCAAGGTTCTGCTTTTATTATTTACAGCTGTGTCCCAAAATGCGTAATTCACATCACTTTGTAAGCCTTCATCACCCATGATTTTGTCTAAAGCAGCCTGTAATGCTAAGCCTTCAATCGCAGCTTTTAGTTCTTCACAACTGCCCATCCAACCTTGGCTTCTAGCCAAGTGCCTAAAGTTTCTGTAATGTCCTCGAGCATATGTGGTTGCTCCTTCGACAAAATTATCACCTGCATTAACAGGAACCGTAGTTGCGTAAGTAGGGTTGTTTCCAGCTCTATGGTTAGCAAACCTTATGTCCCAACTATCTAACCCGTAAGGGTCAACATAATTTATAGGGTTAGCCCCAACATATCCATAAGTATTAATACCACCATTGAGACCTATCGGATCAGATTGCAAGTATCTTCCTATCTCAGGATCGTAATCCCTAAAGTAGTTGTAGTAGTTGCCTGTTTCTGCGTCGTTTAGTTGACCTGGGAAACGCAGATCTTGGCTCACATTATCAATCTGTACCGAAAGATTGCCGTATGGGTCATAACTGCCCTGCCATTGGATATCGCCTGCTGAATCGGTTAAAGCAATTGGAGCATCTAAATGATTGGTATGTACATACATCAGTGCTGAAGCAGCATCTTGATGCCCCATCAAAGCAATATTGTCTAAACGTCCATGCCCTTTCACTTGAATGAACTTAACGTTAGTCAGTTGAATAGTGGAACTCAATGAACTTAAATCAGCTTGTAAATCACGAGTGAAAGTTTGCCATGTGTTATTTCTGGCTTCGTTGCCTAAATAAATCTTAAAGGCATTGCCATTACTTGAAACTGAATCAGTACCTGCCTTAGAGTAATAAACAATCGTTTTATTCCCTTCATTGGAGGCTATTTTCACCTGCATCAGCATCGCTGATGTTTTTTGTTGCCAGCTCAAGTAATACTGAGTTTTATTATTCCAATTTTTATTGTTGGCATTTTTTAAACGGAAACCATTCTTGGTTCCATCCCCTGTCAATACAATCACATTTGAATTTAATTCAGCATCAAATTCATTGGTCATAGTCGCGCCAGCTGGATTATTATCAAAAATAGTCCAACCGTTTAAAGCGCCATTTTCACCATCAAAATAGACTGTTTTGTTATTTGGATCTGCGCCACCTTCTACTGAATTAACATTGGCTAAACGCATTCCATCTAAGTAGATATATTCTTGAATGATGTTTCCGCTAGCATCAGTCTGCGCAATTAACTGCCCAGCTTGGTCGTAATGATACAGAGTGACTTCACTATCGACTGTTTTCTTAACACGCTGACCTTGAGTATTGTATTGGTAGCTCGCGCTCATGCTGTTATGAGCAGCCGTAACCATCCGCCCCATCTGGTTGTAACTAAAGGTTAAATCGTCTTTGGTTAAAACATTGCCCACTGCATCATTGGTAAAGTTAGTGGTTCCAGCTTGAGTCAATCGATGGCTCGCAGGGTCGTATTGATAATTCTCTGTAGCACCATCTTGCGTTTTCGATAAGCGGTTGCCTATTGCATCAAAACTGTAATCTTGATCGCCATATTGGCCTGTAGCATCCGTTAAACGCGCTAAATTATCGTAACTAAAAGATTGATCAAAACTTGCGTCAAAACTATCAAGAATACTGTTGATATTATTTCTTGGCGTATAACCATAAGTTAGGTCGTTAACACCTGTCACTGACTTATTCGTTAAACGATAATCTTGATCAAAGCTCTGAGTTAAGACTTTACCATTACCATAAGTCAAGCTGTCCATAGGACCAAATGGCAAGTAACTAACGTTCGAAGCAATCGTTTGCGTCACGCCGGAAACCGTTGAAGTCACTTCAACCACTTGTCCTAAATTATTACGAACATAGTTAACTAAGCGTCCAGATGGATAAGTCATCTGAGTTAACAAACCCGAAGCATCGTATTGGTAAGCCGTTACGAAATCCAAATCGTTAACTCGACGAGTTTCTTGTATCAGCTGCCCTTTGCCATCGAATAAATAAGCTGTAGAACCGGATTCGTCATCGATACGAGTTAAGCGGCCTATGCCTTTGTTATTCGCTACTGTTTCATCGTAAGTGAAAGTTACATTCTCGGACGTATCTGGATAACTAATCGCCGTTACTCGATTAAGCGCATCGTAGCTATAAGTCGAAGTAATATTACGAGCATCAGTAGCGGTTAATAGATTACCCGCTAAATCATAACTAAAGCTTGAAGTTCCGGTGTCAGGACTGGTTTGTGAAAGCACTTCACCAAAAGCATTGTAAACATAGCTAGTAGTTTTATTAGTCGCATCGGTAACTGACGTTAAACGATCATGAGAGTCGTAACCAAATTCAGTTTCGCCTAAGTCAGGGTCGACGGCTTTAGTTAAACGATCAAGTGCATCGTATTGATTACTGCTGACGTTATTTAAAGCATCAGTAGTATCCGTTGGATAACCTTCAGCATCATAATTCACTTTATTGGATTGATTGTTCGCACCTAAAGTCTCTTTTAAGCGACCTAAGTCGTTAAATACTGATGTGGCAAAACTCTTAATAGTACCGCTAGAGTCTTTAATGTCCGATCGAGTACGGTTGCCCATTAAGTCTAGCGTGTATTCAATGCGATTACCTTGTGCATCGACTATGGCTTTTAAACGCTGCGCTGCATCATACTCGTAACTTAAAGTTACACCGTTTGCCATGGTGACTGTTGTTAACTGTCCGGCATCATCGTAACTATAATTAGTAGTGTCGCCATCTGTGGTGATGGATGTTAACCAACCACGAGGATGATAAGTCATGCTGGTCAAAGTGCCGTTCGGATCGGTTACCGATAGAGGCTTGCCGTGGGCATCGTGCGCTGTGATTAGCGTTTCATGACCTAAGGCATTAATGACCTTAACTAAATTACCGTTGCCTGACGCATCGTATTCGTAAGTCGTAATATCGCTCACGTCAGTACGTGCGCCATTAACCGTAAGCACTTGCCCTACTGAGTTATAGGTATAAGTAATGGTGCGGGTTTCATTAGTGGCTTTGTCTTTGACACTACGCGATAACAAGTTACCAGTCGCATCATAGGCATAGGTGGTTAAACGCTGTGGCTCGTCTACTGATAGCGGCAAGTTATAACTGCCATGCCAAGTGGTCGTGATGATTCTTTGCTCAGCGGTACCAAAAGCTTCAGTGCGTGATTCTTGCAAACCACGACTATTGTATTGATACTGAGTAATGGTGCCATCATGGTGCGTGATTTGGCTTAAATACCCTTCGGTATCGTACTCATAATTAGTTTCACCCACCACACAATCAGGGCATGGTTGAGTACTAATTTTTAGTGGCTTATAAGCTCCGTTAAGCTTCTTAAAATCATACAAGGTTTCCGTAAAATTAGTCGCATCGCGATAATGCTTTACGCTACTCGAAGCCACTTCAGAAATTGGATTGGTGTAATCAATAGTTACCTTTTCGGCAGAGCCTGAGTGCTCAGACGAAGTCGCGCGACGGAAGCTGTCATAAGTCCAATTAGCGTAATCCGCGCCAAGCTCATCAGTGATAGAGCTTAAGCCTTGATGATTACCACCTAAATCTTGATAGCCATATGCTTTAAATGGATTGTCGGTTAGATCCGCAGGTGTTTCATCTGGGTAAATAACTTTGGTTAACTGTCCTAAATTATCGTACTCGTATAGATATTCGTTGCCTGCTGGGTCAGTTAACTTACTAACGAATTGCTTAATGCCATAAAACGGTAAATTTAAATTAACGTAATCAATGGTTAAGCTGCGACCGAAGTTATCCGTAATCACCAGTTGATCAGCATTCGGGTAACTATAATCTTGGAACTGACCATTACGATAAACTTTCTTGATCAGTTTATTATCGCTATTAAAATGATATTCAGTGCCACCAATGGTTCTATGGATAGTTGTGCCCGCGCTTTCGGTAATAGTGCCTTGCTGGGCTCTAAATGCAGCGCTATCAATAAAGTTCTTACGACTACCTCTTCCATTAGTGAAAGATATAAGTCGAGTTCCACTTTTCTCTAACTGAGGAACGTTAGGTGTCCAGAAGTTATAGAAATCGGAAGCAATACGATATTCGTTATCGTAAATAATTTGGATATTGTCAGGCAATATTGAGCGATCAAATTGCACCAACTGTTGACCTGATTCCACTTGCTCAGGTTCTTGGATGTAAGTGCGTGAGAAGTTTAAATTACCGACGCTGGATTGATAATCGAGTTCTGATTGAATCTTTTGACCCGAAGCACAGCTGATAGGATTGCCAAACTCGTCCATGTTCTTAATCGGACCTTCGCCAGCACAAGCTTGATCAGGTACAAAGATACCGCAAGACAAGCCTTGATTGTTTTCGTCAGACTCTCTAACAACGCCACCGGTTTCAAGATTTGGATGAAGGTTTTCAGAGGTATCTGGCCAGATAATGTCACGAGCAACACATTGATTGGTTGTAGAATCTAAATTCTCAGTACAGTCACAATCCGGCGGCAACTTCTGACAAAATTCGGGAACGCCATCACCGTTATTATCAATCTCTATAGGGTATTCAGGAAGCGATTCACATGAAGCAATATAATTAATAGTTACTTGTATCAAACCTGCAGAATAACCGCAAGTACTAACATAGCAATATTCAGCACCACTTATTTGAAATTGGGTGCTAGTCATTTCGTAACTATCATAAGAACAATCGTAATAGCGATCGTCATTTAAGACTACGCAAAGAGAAAAGTTTAATCGCCAGTATTCTGCCGCTTCAGCTTGTTGAGTTTCTTCAAATTTTGTGCCATCAGTAAAAGTGATAATGGGTTTATCTACAGGAGCTGGAAGGCTTTCTGATTTAGCTTTAAAAGAAGCTGATGAAAAAATTAATATAAATAAAATGTAATAGATATGCTTCATGGGTTCCCTATGCAAACAATTGAAAGTGACTCACTATTTTAGCTAGACAGTCCTTAAAAAGTGATGCAATTTTAATCAATTGAAATTAGTGAGTAAAGAATAAAAAAGCAGATATGATGTGAACCGAATTAGATTCCCGCTTACGCGGGAATGACATATTAAGCTACAAACAAAAAAGCCCGCACAAGGTGCAGGCTTTTGAAATAATGGCGGAGCGGACGGGACTCGAACCCGCGACCCCCGGCGTGACAGGCCGGTATTCTAACCAGCTGAACTACCGCTCCGCGACGAGTGTTAGTGTATCAAGGATGATGACTAACAAGGTGTTTGCTGGGTGACCTCTCGGTCAACGGCGTGCATAATACTGTCGTTCGAATTTTCCGTCAACATCTTTTTTCAAGAATATTTAAATTTATTTTAAAAAGGTGCAAAGTAAGGCTTTGCACGATGGATTTACTGGAAGAATTTCTTAAGATATAAAGGAAAGGATTCCCGCTTATGCGGGAATGACGACTAGGATGACGTTATGCAGAAGTCGTTTTACTTATGCTAATGCCATCAGCGGTTTAAGTTTTAGTCTTCTTCGGAATCTTCTATAGGTAACCAGGAGATGATTCTATCTTCGATATCTTGACCGTCTAACAGGTTCTCTGGAGTGACCTTGCCTCTAACACTAAAACCGAGTTTATGAACCGTTTCTCTATCGCCTGTTTTAAGGTGATGCCAGTCAGGTAAGTCTTTCCCAGCTGCTACGCGGCGATAGCCACAAGTATCGGGTAGCCAATAGTAGTCATGAATATTATCCGGGGTGATTTGCATGCAGTCTGGAACTAGCCTAGTTCTATTGCCATAATCAGTGCAATTAAGCGATTTTTCATCGAGCAGATAACAAACCACATCGGTTTGCATTAAAAGCCCCTCTTCCTCATCCACAAATTGCATTCGGCAACATTTGGCGCAACCATCACACAATAACTCCCATTGCTCGGAAGTCATTTCTCGCATTGGCGTTTCTAACCAGAAATCACTCAACTAGTTGGTTCCTATCAAGCGAGCGATATCATCTTCGGTTGGCGGCATCTGCAAATAATAACCATCCTCTTCAAGCTTAGCTTTAACATCTTCAATCTTAACTAATGCTAGTTTGTCTTTCTTAGCTAAGTCTAAATGCATAACCAGCTCAGGTTCACCCCACATGGCCATTAAGGTTTCCGGTAATGCTTCTAGCTTGCTATTAAAAGGAACATAGAGATAAGTATCTAATCGTTTAGAGCTTTTATAGATTGAGCACATCATAGGTAATTGTCTTTAACTTTTTACGTTTGGTTTTAGCTGCTTTAGCGCTTTAGAATTGAACGGCTTCAAATGCTTCCGAAAGCAACGCTTTTCGCCAGTTATTCCAAAAGCGATTTGGCCTAACATCTAACTTCATATTGCGCATTATATAATATTCAATAAGCCTTTTGTTAGTTAAAACCTCTTGCGGAATATCATTCTTATCTGCCACTTGATTGGCTAAAGTTTTCAATTGCCTAGAAAACTCTTTGGCTTTGGGGATTTTATGAAAAGCTTTTACTGGCTCTGGCCATAGTTCTGCATTAATAAGATCGGCTTGTTCGATGGTCGCTAATAATTCTGCGCCATATCGACGTATACTGGCTCTATGACAACCAGCTGCCAATAAGTCAGACATTTTAGGATTTGCAGTTTCGCAAATTTCTAATAATTGCGGATCACGAAAAATAAAGGTCTTAGGTATGTTTTTAAGTCTGGCTAATTGCTCACGCCAGCTGGCCACTTGCTTTAAGCGATTGGTTTGTTTGGCATCTAATCGGAAAGTGCCTTTGATCCGAAGATAATAATTGTCATAATTTTCTGGAGCTGAAACTGCCTCAAACATACTATCCACATCCTGAATAACATACTCAAAAGTTCCAAGCTCTAACATCTTATCGCGCAGCATATAATAAGCTGGCAGTAAAAACTGAACATCCTGCGCCGCATAGATTAGCTGTTCATGCTGTAAAGGCCGTTGCATCCAATCGGTCTTAGTATGTCCCTTATCCAGACTAATACCTGAAATCAATTCAACTAAGCGCAAATAGCCTAAACTGAGCCCCATATCGGCAAAAGCTGCGGCGATTTGCGTATCAAAAATTTGATTAAAGTTGAAATGGTACTTGTTGAATAGTGCTTCTAAGTCTTCACCACAACTGTGAAAAATTTTGATCAGCGTTTTACATTCAAAGACAGCTTTTAACGGCGATACATCTTCAAGCTCTAGAGGATCAATAAACCAAATTTGCTGACCATCATTAATCTGAATCAGCGCTAAGTTATGGAAATAGGTATTGGTTCTATCAAACTCAGTATCAACTGCGATCGCTTCTTTACTGAGCCATTGGGAGCAGAGTCGACTTAAGGTTTCAGTATCACGAATAAAAGATACTGAAACGCTTTCGTCATGTTCTGATAATTTAAAGTCCTGCAAATCTATCCTTAATCATTATGTAGTTTTATTTAAGAACTATTGTCTTAGTAATTGTTCTAGTTATTTTCTTAGTTCTTTTCTTAGTATTTTACCAACATTAGACTTTGGTAACTCGTCATAAAACTCAACAACTTTAGGGATCTTATAACCTGTTAAGTGATCACGACAATGTTCGATCAAATCCTTATCTGTTAAATCAGGATCTTTTTTGACAACACAAATCTTAACCACTTCACCTTTAACATCATCTGGCTCACCAATAGCAGCCACCTCTAAAACACCAGAATGAAGTGCCACAACATCTTCAATTTCATTGGGGTAAACGTTAAAACCGGAAACTAAAATCATGTCTTTTTTTCTATCGACAATCCTTAAATAACCGCCCTCATCTATGGTCGCCATATCGCCAGTCGCTAACCAACCATCAGCATCAATGACTTTAGCGGTTTCTTCAGGACGGTTTAAATACCCTTCCATCACTTGCGGGCCTTTAACCCAT
The DNA here is from genome assembly GCA_947498625.1 of uncultured Kangiella sp. Classification (GTDB taxonomy): domain Bacteria; phylum Pseudomonadota; class Gammaproteobacteria; order Enterobacterales; family Kangiellaceae; genus Kangiella. The sequence continues at coordinate 383,574 of CANMKR010000002.1, forward strand.
AACTCTCCAGCTTCATTCAGCCCAAGCACATTATTATCATCATCGCGAATTTCAATATCAGTATTTGGCACAGGTAAACCAATAGTGCCGCTGTAGCTAGTGGCATCTAACGGATTCATACTCACTACAGGCGAGGTTTCAGTAAGGCCATAGCCTTCTAAAATTGGAACGCCTGTGATTTTTTGCCAAGCATCGGATACTGATTTTTGAACAGCCATGCCGCCGCCAATCGCTAAATTTAAATGGCTAAAATCTAAAGCTTTAAAATCGGCGGTGTTGCACAAGCCATTAAATAAAGTGTTAACGCCAGTGATAGCGGTGAATGGGTATTTATTCAAAGTTTTGCAGAAGTCTTTCATATCACGGGGATTTGTGATTAAGACACTATGACCGCCCGCTTTAGTAAACAACAAGCAATTAACAGTTAAAGAAAAAATATGATATAGCGGTAAAGCCGTAATGATCGTTTCTTTTCCCAAGTCCAAAAATGGTCGCATCCAAGCATCGGTTTGCATAAGATTAGCGATCATATTTCTATGGCTCAAAACAGCACCTTTTGAAACGCCAGTAGTGCCGCCTGTGTATTGCAAGAAAGCAACATCCGATTGGTTGACTGAGACTGCTTCAAGGTTTAAGCTTTTACCACGGTTTAGAGCTTCAACAAATGAAATGCCTTTAACAGAATGTTTTGGCACCATTTTTTTAATGCGGCGAACCACAAAGTTAACAATAAAACGCTTAATACCGGAACAAGCATCGCCGACATTTGTTAGCACGACTTGTTTTAAACTAACGTCATTAAGCACCTCTTCAAGGGTGCTAGCAAAGTTTTCAAGAATGACGATAGCATCAGCACCACTGTCATTGAGTTGATGCTTTAATTCTCTTGGAGTATAGAGCGGATTGACATTAACTATGGCTACACCGGCTTTTAAAGCGCCATACAATGCAATTGGATATTGCAATAAATTTGGCATCATAAGGGCAAGTTTATCGCCCTTTTCTAAGCCCAAATCTTGTTGTAAAAATGCCGCAAAGTCAGTGGCTTTTTGATCAAGCTCTTTATACGTAAGAGTAATACCTAAATTTGAAACTGCAGGTCTTTCACCATATTTATCAACGCTTTCCGCTAAAATTTCGGCTAAATTATTATATTGGCTACAGTCTACATTTTGCGCTACCTGTTCTGGGTAGTTTTTAAACCAGATGGGTTCCATTCAATACCTACTAATCTTATTTTAAAAATTCTAATATCTTTGCTGCAGTTTCCTTGGGGTACTGCATATGAAAGTGGTGGCCACCTTCACAGTTAATTTGTTCGAAATTCTGTATTTGAGCCGTACGAGACTCAATTGGGAATTGATTTAATATTCCGTTATTTGCCTTCAACAATAACACATCTGCTTCAACCTTGGCTATTATTGCGGAGTGCTGATTTTCCGTCATCCTCAACCAGGACATACGTTTTAAACGGGCATCGCTGGACCACTGATAACCCTTATCCGTCAACATAACGCCTCGTTCAATTAAGGGGTAAAGGATCTGCCAGCTAAGCTCTGAAACTTGCGCTCGAGCCTTGGCTGCAACTTCCAGATCATTGAAAAATCGTTTGTTACTCGTTTTTTTACGTCTTTGGATTATCGCTTCTTCTAAATGCTCGACTGCTTGCTCAGAAGGTGCGGTAATGGCGCCCATAGAATCTATCAAGGCTAAGCGTGTGAACCTGCCTGGAATCGCTCCTGCATACAATAAACCCAAAGCGCCGCCCATGGAGTGTCCAATAAACTGGCATGATTCGATATTTAAAGTATTCAGAACAGAATCAATCACAGAAATGCCAGAAACGAATTGATAATCCGCGTCTTGCGATAAATGCTCTGATTGGCCATGCCCAGGCATCTCAAAAGCTATCAGACGATACTTTTTGTCTAAGTAAGGCGCTAAATAATGAAAGGTAGCAGCATTATCCAACCAACCATGCATACATATCACTGGCTCAGCATCGGCTTCTCCCCACTCTACCACTGAGATCTTCTTATCATTTACGACTAAATGATACTCGCGTTCAAATTGAAATTGCATCTGGCTTTAGTTTAAAACTACCACTTATAAAATGTGCCAAAATTATAGGGATTTATCGGGCAAAGATAAACTGGTCATTCCAGATTTATTATCCTTAAGCCGCTATGCCCGATGGTTTATTTTTTGCAGGCATAAAAAAAGGGTCATTTATTGAATGACCCATTTGAGTAAGAATTCTCAAAAGAGAAGTGACAATGACAACCAAGACAGTAGAAAAGTATTGCTAGTGCAATTCAGAGAGGGGAAACTTTTCTACTCTCTTCGTAATATAAGAGTGCTAAATATCGAAAAAGTTCAACTTGAAGAAGCACTTAGCAGCTTTTTTGGTAGCATTTTACAATCTCAGAAAGACTTGAATTATAAAACAATAGCTTAAGTATTTAAATTAAAGTCAAATTGCATGTCCATTTTACAATTAACGTTGAATATTGATTACTTTAAACTCAATTTCAGTGGCTTTTAAGAGTAATTCTGGGGTTTTATTGGCACCAAGCATCAAAGGTATATGAGTTGCCGTAACATTGAATAAATTCCATGTAGGATCAACGGCTTGCCAATAACCGTCGTTAAAAAACTCAACCCAAACATGACCGCCAAACCTTTGTTTATCGTCGCCTAAGTAAATAAGCCCACTAACTTGTCGAGCAGGGATATCAATAGCATTTAACATCTCAGTTAATAATAGAGCATGCTCAGTACAGTCCCCTATTGCATTATCTAAAATATCATCGATTTCAAAACTTGCTGGCAGGGTTTGATAGGTCAAGCGGTTATAAACATGCGAAATCAAAGATTCTACTTTTTCATGAGTGGTTTGCGTGGGCTTAATTAATGACTTTGCTAAAGCTTCAGCTCTGGGATGTACGGCTTCTATCGCCAAGCTGTTTCCTCGATACTGATACCCTTGCTTGAGACTGAGTTGATTCTTCGCTATGTTTAAAGCAGGATGAGCATTATTGCCGATAGTAAAACCTGGAGCTATAAGTAAATCCAAACCCTTAATTTGTTGTGTTTTGCCCAAAGCTTGATCAACAGAAATGCCTGATGACAAATACAAATCTCGTTGCATTTCAGGATTAATAGTTACCTTGCCCTCACTTCTAACGTAAGTCATGCCATTGGCTTTGGTTTCTCGTAACAAGTAGCCATCCTTGGAAAATTCTAATAATGAAGCTTGCGATTGATAGCTGTCGTTAATATCAGCGCTATTTTGCAACTGATGTTTTACCTGATAGACCTTATCGCTATTAGGCTCAGTGCCCATTAACTGATAGCGGGAATAATGTAATCCATAATCATCATTATTGAATTCTTTTACGATTTGCATTGGCTTAGGGGACTTTTCTTGTAGCCAAGAATACTTAGACAAATAATCTTCAAAGGTATAGTCGATATTTGGCCTTAGAGCTTTTGTCGTCTTCCCATTTCGAGTTTCAGTGGCAGTTAACTGTTTAGCATTAATAATGCGCTTTTCAACTGATAAATAAGGTTCTTTCGAAACAATAGTGATCTGATTTAATTGGTATGGCGATTTATTTGAAAATACCAACTCCCTTTTAAAACTAAACTCCATTCTTTGGGATTGCACCCTTCCTGTAATAAAGTCTTCTTCCGTGACTGTAAAGTTATTACTGTTTTTTTCAAAAGATAAACTTGCCCATCCTACGGCTTGGTCTTGCCAATTAATTTGATACCAAAATTTTTGTGCTCCAAAATTTTCAGGCTTCCAAGGATTGTCTCGGGACTCATCAGTGGAGTAAAAGAAAAATGCTGCTAAACCTAAAAGGCTTAACAGCATTATTAAAACAATTGTATTTTTTGCTTTAAGCATCAGCAGTTTTGGTGATCTTGAAATTCAAAATACCGTAAATGAAGGATACAATTGGATTGATTAAGTTAAAGAAACAATAAATCCAGTATGCACCCGTAGCAACGCCTAAAGTACCCGCCATATAAGCACCACAGGTATTCCATGGAATTAATGGTGAAGTAATGGTTCCTGCATCTTCTAGCGTACGAGAAAGATTTTTCGCATCCAATCCGCGACGTTTAAATTCAGCGCGGTACATACGACCAGGTAATACAATCGCAATATACTGATCCGATGCAATCACATTCATACCAATACAGGTTAGAAGAACTGAGCCGATTAGTGAGCCTGTGGATTTTGCCATTCCAATAATTGAATGGACTAGTTTTTGCAGCAGGCCGGTTTTTTCCATAGCCGCGCCAAAAGTCATGGCACAAATAATCAACCAGATAGTATTGAGCATGCTCGACATACCACCACGACTTAGCAGACCATCAAAAGCTTCAACTCCTGTACTGATGGAGTAGCCAGAAAACAATGAGCTCCAAACTGCAGTTGTATAAGTTGCAACTGTCGATAACTTATCGTTATTAACAAAGTTAGTTACCGCATCACTTTGTAAAAACACTGCAAAAATACAACCTAAAAGTGCGCCAACTAAAATAGTAGCCACCGCTGGTACTTTTTTGAATGCCATTACAAAAACCGCTAACAAAGGAACTAACGACCACAAACTAATATTAAAATTACTATCCAGTAAAGTTAGTGTTTCTTGCAAACCCAAAGCAGTTTCAACCGGGGCTTGCTTTAGACCAATAACCGTGAAAATAACCATAGCAATAATCAATGATGGCAAGGTAGTCCAAACCATATGACGAATATGGGTAAACAGATCTGTGCCAGTGATTGCTGGGGCTAGATTGGTAGTATCCGATAAAGGCGACATTTTATCGCCAAAATAAGCTCCAGAAATAATAGCGCCAGCGGCAATTGCAGGATTAAGCCCTAAACTGTCTGCAATAACAATAAGGCTAACCCCAACGGTTCCGGCGGTCGTCCAAGAGCTTCCGATGCTGATGGAAACAATGGCGCAGATTAGAGTTGAAGCGACATAAAAGTAATCTGGTGATAAAACCTGCAACCCATAATAGATCATAGTGGGTACTGTACCAGCTAAAATCCAAGCACCGATTAAGGCCCCAACCATTAACAAGATCAGCATTGCGCCCATGGCAAGACTGATACCTTCTACGATCCCTTTTTCCAACTCTTTCCAGGTTTGACCATTAAGCAGACCAATAATAATTGCTATAGAAGCTGCTAGTATCAGTGCTATTTGGTTAGCACCATATGAAGAGTCTGAACCGAATAGCTGTACCGAAAAAAACAACAAACCAATCAAAAATAAGATTGGTATTAATGCTTGTAAAATACTCGGTTGACGGCTTTGTGAATCTACCATTAGTTATCCTTTTTAGTTTATTGCTTATTTACGATAGGCGGTATTTTGATCTGTAGAAATATCTTTATATCTATCACGAAGACGTTTCGATTTAGTTGCCGTATCGACAAGTTCACCATCGATAATGACACTAACAGCAGTCGTCGTAACTTCTAGCGGATCACCATCCCAAACGACTAACTCAGCATCATAACCTGACATAATTTTGCCGTAGCTAGTATCGCTGCCAAAAACTTTCGCTGGAGTCGCTGTAAAAGCTTTCAAAGCCGCTTCATAAGGCATGCCGTAACTCACTGCCACACCTGCTGAGTGACGAACGGTATGGGCATTATGGGTATTTTGAAAACCGGGCCCTAAAAACATCAGCTCCACACCAGCTTTGTTCATTAAGCTGGAGTTTTCGATGCGCTGCCCTAATGATTCAAAACTTCTAGGAATATTATCAAGTGGATCGATTAGCACAGGGACATTAGCCGCTGCAATCTCTTTAGCAACCATCCAACCTTCTGCTGCGCCTTTAAGCACCAAGCGAATGCTATTTTTCTTTGCAAAACGCAATAATGTCATTATATCGCTGGCACGATTAACACTCATGACCAATGGCGTGTTGCGATTCAAAACATCTTGCATGGCTTTTAAATCATCAATCGAAAAACCTAACTCGCGATATTCACCTGCTAAAATAGCTTCGTAATTATCAGCATACTCTCTAGCTTCATCCAATAAGGTTTGAAGTTCTTTCAAGGCCGTTGCTCTTGAACCGCCTACTCTGCCGGAACCTGACTCACCGTAAGATCCAAAAATAGCAACCGCACTTTTAATTAATGGATTATAGTTACCATTCAAACTCATAATCGAGCCTTGACCATAAACTAGATGTACGCTGCTATAAGCAGGACTGACAAGAGTACGAGTAACTCCATTAACACGATTATGTGGAATTAAAGTCGAGTTTGGATTAAAGGCTTCGTCTAAATTAAAACTAGCGCCTGACATTTCATCATTAGTAACGGAATCAACGGTTTGATTAAGCGCGTCAATTTCAGCTAAACCTAAACTGTTAGCAACTGCGAAAATACCTGGGGTAACTACTTTACCGGTCGCATCAATCACGCGATCCGCAGAATTGGTTAATTTCTTACCTACCGAAATAATTTTTCCGTTATTAATAAACACATCCGATTGCTGCAATGTTCCTTGAGAACCTAAGGTATGGATTTTGGCGTTCTTGATTAAAATAGATTCTGCGGAAACAGAAAAACCGGTCGCAGCTACTATTCCTGCCAATAAGAATTTGGATAGTTTCATAGTCTATTCTCCTCTGGCTTAACTGCACCTAAATCAAAATCGCTCACAGGTTGAAGCTCTGCATTAGCACGATCGTATTTCAAAGCTCCATCTATAAATACTTTTTCCGCTTTAGAATAAACACTAAAAGGATTGCCATCCCAAATCACGATGTCTGCCATTTTGTCTTCTTCTAAAGAACCCGTTTGTTTTTCTACACCAATGGCTTTGGCTGCATTAATGGTGATCCACTTAATCGCATCTTCCGCTTTGATATCTAAGCCCATATTAACGCCTGAAGTCATGGCTTTTGCGGCTTCTTTATTTAGGTGCTGAATGCCAACGGCTGAGTCAGAATGCACAATCGCACAAGCACCGGCTTTATCGACTAATGCTACATTTTCAGGAACCGTATCGTAAGCTTCTTGTTTAAAGCCCCACCAGTCTGACCACATAGCAGAACAGACATCATTCTCAGCTAATAGATCGGCAATTTTGTAAGACTCAATCGCATGATGAAAAGTAGATACTTTATAATCAAACTCTTTAGCGATATCGAGCATCACCGCCATTTCATCAGCGCGATAGCAATGGTTATGCACTAGGATTTCACCATTTAATACACCCATTAAAGTATCAAGCTTTAAATCGCGCTTTGGTTTCTTACCTGGCTTACCAGCTTCAACCGATTTGTTATAAGCATCCCATTGCTTTTTATAGTCTGAAGCCTGAATCCAAGATTTGCGATAACCTGCGACATTACCCATTCGAGTGGCTGGTGCTCTACCTTTTGAGCCATAAACCCGCTTTGGATTCTCACCACAAGCCATTTTCATACCGTGTGGCGCATCAGGAAATTTCATATCCATCACAGAACGACCCAAGACATTCTTCAAAGTCACGCTACGGCCGCCTACAAGGTTTGCTGAGCCCGGTAAAATTTGCATAGAAGTTACCCCAGCTGCTAAAGCAAGACTAAACTGAGGATCTTGTGGCCACACTGAATGTTCCGCCCAAACTTCTGCGGTAACAGGTGCTGTCATCTCATTACCGTCTGCACTGGTTTGCACTCCAGGCGCTGGATAAACACCTAAGTGTGAATGCACATCAATAATACCCGGGGTAATCCACTTGCCCTTCGCATCTATCACTAGCAAGTCATCATCTGAAGGCTCAGATAAATCATCACCAACGGAAACAATTTTGCCATCTTTAAAATAAATAGCACCGTCATTGATTTGCTCACCTGCGGCAGTAAGAATGGTGGCATTCTTAATAAATACAGGTTGAAACTCTTGCGCCTGATAGCGGCTGGCAAAAGGTTTTATCGTTTCTTTTTCTTGCTCAGAATCATCCGCACAAGAAACAACAACAGCGCTTAAAAGCGCCGCTATTGCAGTTTTATAAAACTTATTTTTCATTTTCAATCTCACCTATTTAGAAAAATTGAACTCCAAAGAATCTATCCAGAATCGTGATAATACCAATGGTTCCCAATATCACTGGACAAATAAACATAACAGCAAAATTAATATATTTGGTTACGAGCGGAATAGCATTCTCGCGGCCAATAGCAATTTCTTCATTTAAATTATTGGTCTTCCAAATATAAGCTACAAAAATCGAAATTAAAGCACCGCCTATTGGTAAGAATGAATCACTAGCAATCAAACCTATAAAGTCCATAAAGTTAGTCGCTTTATCATCGTCACCTAAGGTCACGAAACTGGTTAAGGCTTCAACACTACCATTTGACAGCATAGACGGAATACCTAACAAGAAGATAAATATAGCCATCCCCCAAACCGCATAAGGACGCTTGATTTTCTTTTCATCCACTAAATAAGCTACCGGCACCTCTAGCAGCGAAACCGTCGAGGTTAAAGCTGCAAAAGATAACAACAAGAAGAATAGAGAGCCAATAACGATGCCTAAAGTTGGTCCTAAACTTTCGAAGACACCTGGCAAGGTTGCAAAAATAAGACCAGCGCCGCCTTCAACACCTTCCATGCTACCTTGGCTTAAATAAGCTACAAACGGGAAAATCATCAGACCAGCAAGGAATGCGATAGAAACATCAGTTAAGGTGATTAAAGCAGCTGAGCGAACAATATTTTGTTTTCTAGATACATAAGAGCCGTAAGTAATTAACGCGCCCATACCTAATGATAAGGAGAAGAAAGCTTGTCCTAATGCAGAATAAACCACTTCACCATTAATTTCAGAAAAGTCCGGCACCAGATAGAATTTAATTCCTTCCATAGCTCCATCTAGAGTCAAAGCATAGAAAATCAAACCTAAGATTAGAATAAATAAAGTTGGCATTAAAATTTTTGCAGCTCTTTCGATACCACCTGAAATACCGCGAGATACGATAAAGGCGGTAACGCCCATAAAGACAATGCCATACAAACTAATTTTCGTAACGTCTGTAATAAAAGTACCGAATTCTTTACCGATACCAAAGTTACCTTGAACCATTTCTAGGAAATAACCAAATGCCCAACCTGCAACGACATTGTAAAAAGATAAAATCAATACGCCGGCTATAATTCCTAGCAGACCAATAATTGACCAGTTGCCGTGCCCTAATTTCTTGAAGGCGCCGACAGGATTGAGTTGAGTTTTACGTCCAATAGCAATTTCCGAAACCATTACTGGGAAGCAAAGTAAAAAACAGAAAGCTAAGTAAAGGACAACAAAAGCAGCGCCGCCGCCTTGTCCTACTTCAAAAGGAAATTTCCAGATATTACCTAAACCAACCGCCGAACCAGCAGCCGCTAAAATAAATCCGATACGTGAATTAAATTGACCACGTTCAGTTGCCATAACTACTTCTCTTTATTAAATTATTAAAATATAACCCCAGCCGCTAATATCATCATATTATGAGGTGGCTAACAAGGTTTAAGCCTTGAAATCATGAAGTTTTTGCTGGTTTTTCTTTATTTAAGCTAATTTTCAGATAGGATATTTACAAAAGCTATTCTAATCATCCTTATGTTCAAGATAAAAACTATTCTAATAACCTTTATTCTATTGTTTATCGTTGCTTGTGAAAAACAGCAGCACAGCTCGAAACAAGAAATCCCCATTAGTAATAATGCGGTTGCAATTGCTTATAATTCATCCAACCAGCCGATGATTTATTCCTTTAATGGACTTAAAGCCGATAAAACTTGGCAAGATGTTAGCTCCAATAGTTTTGCTGTTAATCCTATTGATGGCTCCATTAAACAATTAGCCGATGTACCCGGCAATGCAGGTCGTTTAGCTTCGATAGCAGCAACCGTTGGCAACAAGGTTTATATCTTCGGCGGTTATACCGTTGAAGCCGATCACTCTGAAGTTTCCACTCCTGAAGTTTATCGCTTTGATCCTAACCAGGACACCTATGAGCTTGTCACTCAAATGCCTACACCGGTTGACGATTCGGTAGCCTTAGTTTATCAAGATCGCTATATCTACTTAGTTAGCGGTTGGCATAATGATGGCAATGTCTCATTAGTGCAAATATTAGACACCGCTGACATGAGTTGGCACTTGGGCACCCCCTACCCTGGCGCTCCAGTTTTTGGTCACTCAGCAGGGATCTTAAAAAATGAAATGATTATTAGTGATGGTGTAAAAGTGCTAAAAGTTGTCGACGGCAAGCGCCATTACGGTATTAGTGATGATAATTATTTAGGCTCGATCGACGCTAATGATTTTCGTAAAATCAATTGGCAAAAACTCCCTATGCATCCAGGACCTGCGCGTTATCGAATGGCTGCTGTCGCTAGTGAAAAACTAGGCAAAGCAATCTTTGTTGGCGGTAGTGACAACCCTTATAATTTTAATGGTATTGGTTATAACGGAATAGCTAGCGAACCGGTAGACTTAATTTTTGCTTATGATTTCACTACTGAACAATGGCAAACATTGGGTACACAAAAAAAGCCCACCATGGATCATCGTGGGCTTCTTGAAATTGAACAAAACTTTTTTATTTTTGGTGGCATGGAGTCAAATCAAAAAACCACCGCCAAGCTATATAAAATTGAGTTAGATGTACCTAAATAATAGCTTAGCCTAACTCACTTTCAATGCTTGCCTTTAGACCTAAGGTTCTAGTCATTAAGCGTTTAAAATAAAACTCTTTTAATTGCTCTTTATCAGCAATAAAGTCCTGACTCTGCTGAGCAGTTTTATTGGTCATTTTTAACCACAAATAACCGTATATGATCAAAGCAATATAATTGAGATAATCACAAGCAATTAATTGCTGAGTATCTGCATCAGCTTTGTCGATAATAGCTTGTGATAAGTTCTCAAGCTCGGTTAATTTTGCAGCAAGCTCAGACTTACGCGAACAGTCTACAAATGAAACCATATCCGACTTAAGCGCCTGCAGGAATAAATTCAATATAGCGCCTTTATTGGCCACTAACTTACGACCGATTAAATCCAGCGCTTGAATACCGTTAGTGCCTTCGTAAATTTGTGCAATCCGAGCATCACGGACATGCTGTTCCATACCCCACTCTTTGACATAACCGTGACCACCAAAACATTGCTGACCAATAGTACAAACGTCATAACCTATATCGGTAAAGAAAGCTTTCGCAATCGGTGTTAAAAAAGCCGCCATAGCATCTGCATTTTTAACCGCATCTTGATCCGCGGAATGATGAGCTATATCCATATAAGAACCTAACCATACGCCCAAAGCACGACCGGCTTGATTATAAGCCTGCATGGTATTTAGCATACGCTGAACATCACCATGTTTGATAATTGGCGCAGTTCCTTCATGCCCTTTAGCGCGACCTTGTAAACGATCATTGGCATAATCATTAGCTTGTTGATAAGCCATTTCTCCTAAGCCGATGCCTTGAATACCAATCGATAAACGCTCAAGATTCATCATCGTAAACATGCAACGCAAACCTTGATGCTCTCCACCAATTAAATAACCTTCAGCATCATCAAAGTTCATCACGCAAGTTGATGAACCTTTAATACCCATTTTGTGCTCTATTGAGCCGCAAGCAACGCCATTGCGCTCACCAATACTGCCATCAGCATTCAACTTGAATTTTGGCACCAAGAATAAGCTAATACCTTTAGGACCAGCTGGTGCTCCTGGTAAACGCGCCAAAACTAAATGGATGATATTCTCTGCCATATCATGCTCGCCACCGGTGATAAAGATTTTCGAGCCTGAGATTTTATAACTACCCTCTTGGGCTGGTTCTGCTTTAGTTTTTAATAAGCCCAAATCTGAACCTGCATGCGCTTCTGTTAAACACATAGAACCAGACCATTCGCCAGAAATCATTTTTGGCAAATATGTCGACTTAATGGCTTCATCCGCGTGTGCTTGCAATAGATGGTAAGCACCGGCTGTTAAACTGCCATATAAACAAAATGAGGTATTGGTTGAATAGAAAGTTTCTTCCACTAAAACGTGTAAGGCTTTAGGCAAACCTTGTCCGCCATATTCTGGACTTGCCGTAAGCGACTGCCAGCCACCTTCCACAAATGCTTGATAAGCTTCTTTGAAACCTTTGGGGGTGGTTACTACCGTATCGTTATATTGGCAACCTTCTTCATCGCCTGATTGATTAATAGGCTGTAAAACGCCAGCTGCGAACTTACCAGCTTCTTCTAAGATTGCCGAGTACAGTTCATTATCAAACTCAGCGAAATCTTCAACGCCTGCAAACCGCTCATCGAATTTAAAAACATCATTAACCAAAAACATCATGTCTTTATGTGGAATTTGATAACTCATTAATATTTACTCTTTTCAAACAAATGTATTAATCCTAGTATAAAAAAAGCCTGGTCAGACCACAAGTCCAAACCAGGCTTTATTATTACTTTGGAAACTTAGTCTGCTTTATTTTCTTTAAAGTGCTTCCAATAGTCTTTTACCGTATTTTTCATATCTTTGTGCAGTAAGAGAATACCTATCAAGTTGGGTATGGTCATTAAGGCGACTGTCACCAGCGCCAGATCCCAAACGATTGAAGCATCAATAATAGCGCCAACAAAGAACAGCCCTACATAGACAATACGATATGGCAATACTGCTGCTGGTCCCCAAAGATAGGTTGCAGCTCTATCACCATAATAAGACCAAGCCACTGCTGTGGTAAATGCAAATAGCAATAAACCAATCGTTACGATGTATTTTCCGTTATCTCCAAAGAAACCTCGAGTAAAGGCTTCTTGAGTTAATTTAACCGAGTGAATCAGAGACTTACCCTCAACAGTTAAACCATCTCCTTCGAGCTTACCATCTACGACACGAATGACACCTGTCAACAGCTTACCGTTTTCTTTGTAAACAACATCTTCAGCAACTGAGCGAGCATTAACTAAAGTAAAGCCATTAGAAATAGCCTTGCCTTCATTAACAGAAATACTACCGGTGTAATTAGAAATAACATCTTCTTTACTTGGATTACGATCTAGATGCTTAAAGAGTTTATTAACATCGGTATCATTTTTATCGCTGTAGTCGCCTACCAAGAATTGCATATCAGCACGGTCAAATTGGTTATGATGTTTTTCTGACCAAACACCTGAAGATAACAAGACTAAGCCAGTGATAGTACAAATGATGATGGTATCAATAAAAGGCTCTAACAGAGAAACCATACCCTCTGACGCTGGCTCATTGCCCTTTGCAGCTGCGTGAGCGATTGGTGCTGAACCTTGTCCCGCTTCGTTCGAGAACAAACCCCGGTTTACACCACGATTGAAGGCATAAGCGATACTTGCGCCCATAAAGCCGCCAACTGCTGCTGAACCAGAAAATACAGAGCTAAATATAGAAGTAAACGATGGGATAATATTTTCGTAATTATAAAAAATAACAGCAAAAGCACCGACTACATAAATTAGTGCCATTAAAGGAACGACTTTCTCGGCCAATTTTGCGATTCGCTTGATACCGCCAATAATAACTAGTGCCAATAATACTGCTAAAACCGCACCCGTAATCCAAGTCTCAATACCAAAACTATCTTCCATACCAGAAGCGATGTTATTGATCTGAGGCATATTACCAGAGCCAATCGAACTGACGATTGTGGCTAAAGCGAAAAATACTGCCATCCATTTTAAATTTAATTTCTTCTCCATGAAATACATAGGGCCACCAGCCATAGTGCCGTCAGCAGTTTTCTCTCGGTATTTGTGGGACAAAGTCACCTCAACAAACTTGGTAGTCATACCCAAGAAAGCGGTAACCCACATCCAGAATAATGCCGCAGGGCCACCCAGATAAATAGCTAAAGCTACGCCACCAATATTACCGGTACCAACAGTGCCAGATAATGCAGTGGACAAGGCTGCAAAGTGCGAAGTATCTCCAGGAGCGTCTTTTTTGGTGTATTTACCGCGAACAATGCGGGTAGCTTGACCAAAATAACGAATTTGTGGGAAGCCAAGATAAATGGTGAAGAAAACGCCCGTACCTAATAGCAAGTATGGAAAAATCCAATAAGAACCTAGGTAGGCATCAAGAGTTAGAATAAAGTCATGTATTGCGTCAAACAAAGGTCAATCCCCAATATTTTTATAGTAAGAAAATTGACATAACCTTAACATTTAGGCTTAAACATGACTAGAGTTATTCTAAATCCATCTCCTCTTCGTTGTATTCTAGAGGTAATTGCCTGAAACTTGCAGACTCTGACACTTGAAACCGGACGCCTAGACCTAATAAGCGGACAGACTTTTCTCGCCGATAAAAACCTTCTTCAATGAGCTCGTAAAACAAATCATCATTGATTCCGAAGCTTGTTTTTTCGACTGTAGTGGCAGTGAAATCACTAAATTTAATCTTTGCATACAGTTTATTAATCGGAGAATCCACTTTAGAGCTCGCTATTCGCTGCTTTAAAGTAGCCAGTAAGTCAGGCAGTTCCTCGAAGCATTCTTCTAGTTTATTCAGGTCATGCTCGTAAGTATTTTCAACACTTAGCGATTTTCTAGGGTATGAAACGATAACTTCTCTTTCATCGATACCGTGGGCTAACTTATGCAGTCTATCACCATAAGTTCCAAACTTTCTGGATAAGGTTAATAAATCAAACTCGCGGACATCGTTACAATTATAAATCCCTAGATAGTTTAATTTTTGAGTGGTTTTCTTTCCTACACCTGGGATCTTCTTAACATCTAATTTCTTAACAAAGCTATCCACTTCTTCAGGGGTGATGACAAATTGACCATTAGGTTTATTCCAATCCGAGGCAATTTTGGCAAGAAATTTGTTCGGTGCTATACCAGCTGATGCGGTTAAATTGAGCTCTTGATAGATTTCATGGCGAATAGCTTGGGCGATATAGGTAGCGCTTCCTTTGTATTGCTCACAATGGGTCACATCTAAAAACGCTTCATCCAAAGACAAAGGCTCTATCTGATCAGTATATTTTGCAAAGATACTCCTGATAATTTTTGAATCATGTCGGTATTTATCAAAATTGCCACCGACAATAATCAAACTGGGACACAAGCGCTTAGCATGAGCCGACGGCATAGCAGAATGGATCCCATAAGCCCTAGCCTCATAGTTACAAGTTGCAATAACGCCGCGACGTGAAGGATGACCTCCTACGGCAACCGGATGGCCTTTTAAACTGGGATCGTCACGTACTTCAATGGCTGCATAATAGCAGTCCATATCCACATGGATTATCTTCTTTTGAGATTTTTCAAAACTGCTATTCGTCATACACATATTATAGACAAAAAAAAGCCGCTCAAAAGAGCGGCTCTTACTTTTTTACTGATTATTTTCCAGCATTCATTTTTGCTTTATCACCGGCTTTGATAATTGATATATCAGATAATTTTATATGCTTACGGAAGGCTTTATTAACATCTTCTGCCTTTAAAGTACGCAACTTATCTTCATACTCTTTACCCCAGCTCATATCTCGGTTCAAATCGATATTACCGGTTAAGGTGCTCACCAAACGGCTATCTTTAGCTCGATCGATACGATTGCCTTGTAAGACACCTTTCACAGCATCATCCAATTCTTTTTGCGTAAAGCCATCTTTTACCACTCGCTCGAATTCTTCAACAAAGCCTTGTTCTACTTTATCTAAGTTTTCCGGCGCACAAATCGCATAGGCACCAAATGTTGCATTGTTATCCCATGAGCTTGCATTAAACCATGAGCCAGCACCATAACTTAAACCATCTTTCTGGCGTAAACGTGTGGCTAAACGACTAGAAATAAAGCCGCCACCAAACATTTGATTAGCCATCATTAATGCTGGGTAATCTTCATGATCATCACGCATAGGTATAGAAAGCATAGCTCCAAATGCTGCCCCAGCTTTGTCAGGCGTATCAACAAATTTGTTCAACGCTTTTACGTCTTTAGTTTGTTGCTTAATTCTTTGGTATGGCACCATTGAACGCCACTCACCTAAAGTGCTATCTAATTTAGACTTTACGACGTCAGCAGCGAAGTCACCTACTAATGCGATATCTGCATCTTGAGCACCCATAAAGTTTTTATGGAACTGCTTTAGCTGGGCTGGCTTAACGGCTTTAATTGCAGCAATTTCGTCATCAATATCCATACTATAAAACGGATGAGATTCATCATAAGGACTTAGATGACGGCCTAATTGACGGAATACTTGAGAGGTTGGTTGTTGCTTCTGTTGCTCTAACGCAACTACCATTTCTTGTTTCAAAATTTCTAATTCTTTTTCGTCAAAACCTGGATTTTTAAGCACCTCTTCAACCAAATCTAATACCGCTGGTAGATTTTCTTTGGTAGTGGTAATAGTGACACCTGAGTTGGTTGCACCGCCATAAGCACTGACATTAGCTTTCAATTTATCAAATTCAGCCTGCAATTCTTCACGGCTATACTTTTCAGTGCCGCGGTCAAGCATGCTGCCGGCCATTCTCGGAATGACATTTAAATTACGTAATTCTTCCAAATTACCTAAGTCAAAGTTAATTCTAACAACTACAGATTCACCACGAGTTTTCTTAGGTAAATAAACTACTTTTGCACCGTTACTTAATTTCGATTTCACTATACGCGCATCGATATTTTCGTGAGAAGGATCAAAATCTTCACCTTCTGCAATCGCTTCTCTACCCGTATAGCCCTCTAACATTTTCTTAATATCAGCTTCAGCAAAACGCTCGATAGAATCAGCACGATCTGGCGCTTGCTCTGGTTTGAATAAGCCTAATGTTCTATTGTCATTAACAAATAGCTCATCAGCCATACGTTGTACATCTGCAACCGTTACCTTTTCTAATCGATCACGATTCAAGAACAACATTCTCCAATCGCCCATTCCGATCCATTCTGTTAAGCCGATGGTTACACTTTGTGAATTGTTAAAAGCCAATTCAGTTTGTTTTAATAACTTAGTTTTAGCTCGCTCCACCTCTTCTTGAGTGATCGGTTTTGCAGCCGTATTTTCTAAAGTTTCTAAAAATGCTTTTTCTGTAGGAGCTAAATCTTTATCTTTAGCAACTTGAGTCATAAATATAACTGCACCAGGCTCTGCTAACTGAAACGCAAAACCAAAGCTGCTAGCAGCTAATTTCTTTTTGACCACTTCTTTGTGCAATCGCCCTGTCTGGCTATCACCCATGATTTGAGTTAAAACTTGCACCGCTGCATAATCTTCATCAGCACCTGCTGGGGTTTTATACATAGCCCCAACTATTTGCACATCACCTGTGCGGCGGACGACAACTTTACGCTCACCATCTTGAATCGGTTCTTCGGTATATAGTTCCGGAATAACTCGAGTAGGTTTTTTAATCTCGCCAAAATATTTATCAATCTTTTTAATCAATTCAGCCTCATCAACTTTACCTGCAACAATTAAAGTTGCATTATCCGGTTGATAATATTTTCTATAAAAGGCTTGTAGATTTTTGATGTCAACATTTTCCAAATCTGCACGAGCACCAATAGTGGACTTGCCATAGTTATGCCAATCAAAACCTGTTGCTAATAAACGCTGAAATAAAACTCTTGTAGGATTATTTTCTCCATTTTCTAGCTCGTTACGAACTACCGTCATTTCGCTATCTAAGTCTTTCTTAGCGATAAAAGAATTGATCATTCGATCTGCTTCTAAATCTAACGCCCAGTTTAAGTTTTCTTCGGTTGCTGAAAAAGTCTCAAAATAGTTAGTACGATCAAACCAAGTCGTACCATTAGGCTCAGCGCCATGATCAGTTAGTTCTTTGGCAATATCTTTATGCTTTGGCGTGCCCTTAAAAACTAAATGTTCTAATAGATGCGCCATACCAGTTTCGCCATAATTTTCGTGCTTCGAACCAACATGATAGACAATGTTCACGGTAATTGTTTCTTGTGTTTTGTCAGGGAAAATAAGTACCTGCAAACCATTATCAAGTTTATATTCAGTAATACCTTCAACTGACGTAACTTTTGCTACTCCTTCGGGTAATTTTGCAAAAGTTGAGAAACTTGCAGAAGTGGCTACAGCCAAAGTTATTGCTAAAGCTGTTTTTTTGAAACTAAATTTCATAGGTTTTCCTTTATATTTGTTATTCACTTAGACAAGCATACTTATAAAATAAAAAATGTCTTTCTCCATTTGGTGTATTTTTGTTAATAAGTATTTCACAAGTTTTATCAAGGCATAAAAAAACCGCTCAAAAGAGCGGTTTTAAGTGGTTATGTCAATTACCAACCGGTAATCTCTTTTAAGCCTTTGCCGATATCTGCTAATGAGCGCACAGTTTTCACACCAGCATCTTCAAGCGCGGCAAACTTTTCTGCAGCTGTGCCTTTACCGCCTGCGATAATTGCACCCGCGTGCCCCATACGCTTGCCTGGAGGCGCTGTAACACCAGCAATGTAAGAAACCACTGGCTTAGTAACGTTAGCTTTAATAAATGCAGCCGCTTCTTCTTCAGCTGAACCACCAATCTCACCAATCATTACGATAGCTTCCGTTGCAGGATCTTCTTGGAACATCTTCAAAATATCAATAAAGTTTGAACCAGGAATTGGGTCGCCACCAATACCCACACAGGTTGATTGACCGAAACCAGCATCTGTTGTTTGCTTAACCGCTTCATAGGTTAATGTACCAGAGCGTGAAACAATACCTACTTTGCCTGGCAAGTGGATATGACCTGGCATAATGCCAATTTTACATTCGCCTGGAGTAATAACACCTGGGCAGTTGGGGCCAATTAATTGTACGCCTAAATTGTCACATACAATTTTGGCTTCCAGCATATCCATTGTTGGAATGCCTTCAGTGATACAAACTACTAATTTAATACCTGCATTAGCAGCTTCTAAAATAGAGTCTTTACAAAATGGTGCCGGTACATAAATCACAGAAGCATCTGCTCCTGTTTGCTCAACTGCTTCAGCTACAGTATTAAATACTGGTAAGCCTAGATGTTCTTGACCACCCTTACCTGGAGTCACACCGCCAACCATGTTAGTGCCGTACTCGATGGCTTGCTCTGTGTGGAAAGTACCTTGCGAGCCAGTGATCCCTTGGCAGATAACTTTAGTGCTTTTGTTGATTAAAATACTCATTATTTAGCTCCCTCTTGTACAGATCGGGCCGCAGCAACAACTTTCTCAGCAGCGTCTCTTAAACTGGTAGCAGCGATAATATTCAAACCTGAATCCGCCAATACTTTTGAACCTAATTCAGCATTGTTACCTTCTAAACGTACAACCACAGGATCTTCGATACCTACTTCTTTAACTGCACCGATAATACCTTCAGCAATTAGATCGCAACGTACGATACCGCCGAAAATATTGACCAATACTGCTTTAACATTTTCATCAGAAAGAATGATTTTAAAAGCTTCGGTAACACGCTCTTTAGTCGCGCCGCCACCAACATCTAGGAAATTTGCCGGCTCGCCACCATGCAATTTAATGATATCCATGGTGCCCATCGCAAGACCTGCACCATTAACCATACAACCAATAGTGCCATCTAGTGCAACATAGTTTAATTCAAATTTTGCAGCATGAGATTCGCGCTCGTCTTCTTGTGAAGGATCGTGCATTTCACGTAATTTTGGGTGACGGTATAAAGCATTAGAATCGATGCCAATTTTTGCATCCAAGCAATGTAAGTCACCATCTTCTTTAATGACTAAAGGATTAATTTCTAAAAGCGCTAAATCTTTTTCGGTAAACATTTTCGCTAATTGCATAAAGATATGGGTAAATTGCTTAACCTGCTTACCCTTTAAACCCAAACGGAAAGCTAAATCGCGTCCTTGGTATGGTTGAGCGCCAACTAATGGATCGATAGTCGCTTTCAAGATTTTCTCTGGAGTTTCATGAGCAACAGTTTCAATTTCAACGCCGCCTTCAGTTGAAGCCATAAATACTACACGACGACTTGAACGGTCGACAACCGCGCCAAGATATAACTCTTCAGCAATATCAGTGCAAGTTTCAACTAAGATCTTACTGACTGGCTGACCATTTGCATCCGTTTGATAAGTTACTAAGTTCTTACCCAACCATTTTTGAGCGAACTCTTTTATCTCATTTTTATCACCAGTAACTTTCACGCCACCCGCTTTACCACGACCACCTGCGTGAACTTGAGCTTTTACCACCCACATATCACCGCCGATACTTCCTGCCGCTTCAAAAGCTGCTTGTGGGTTATCAACTGCATACCCTTCTGACACTGGTAAACCATACTCTCTAAAAAGTTGCTTACCTTGATATTCATGCAAATTCATAATAAGAATCCTATTTGAATAAATCTAAAATTAAAAAAACTAAAATACTAAAACACAAAATGCCGAACTAATGTTCGGCATCATAAATCAACTACTTACCTAAAGGTCTAATAAAAGACGTGCAGGATCTTCAATAAACTCTTTAATGGTTTTTAAGAAACCAACTGACTCACGACCATCAATAATTCTATGGTCATAAGATAAAGCCACGTTCATCATAGGACGAATCACGATTTCGCCGTTAACAACCACTGGACGATCTTCCATACGGTTCATGCCTAAAATAGCAGACTGTGGAGGATTAATAATTGGAGTTGCCATTAATGAGCCAAACACACCGCCATTAGAGATAGTGAAAGTACCGCCGGTCATATCTTCAACGGTTAACTTGTTATCACGAGCTTTAGCGCCAAACTCACGAATTTTCGCTTCTATTTCGGCCAAAGACATAGTGTCTGCATCACGTAAAATTGGTACTACCAAACCTCGAGGTGAAGATACTGCAACCCCTACATCATAATAGCCATGATAAACAATATCGTCACCGTCAATAGATGCATTAACATCTGGGAAGCGTTTTAGCGCTTCAACAGTAGCTTTAACAAAGAAAGACATGAAACCTAAACGAGTGCCATGTACTTTTTCAAATTGCTCTTTATAACGCGCACGCAATTCAACCACTTCCTTCATATTAATATCATTGAAAGTCGTTAAGATAGCTGCGCTATGTTGAGCTTCTAATAAACGTTCAGCAATACGTTTACGAAGACGCGTCATTGGCACGCGTTTTTCTTCACGCAAGCCTGCTGCCATAGGTGCAGAACCGCTGATAACAGGAGCTGCTTTTGCGCCACCAGTTTTACCATTTTTAATAAAGGCTTCGACATCCTCTTTAGATAAGCGCTTACCAGAAGCTGGAATTTGCTTAGGGTCTAAATTGTGCTCTGCCACTAGACGGCGTACCGCTGGAGATAACACGTCCAAATCTGCTGCTGCAACTGGAGCAGCCTCAGCGACTGGGGCTGTTTCAACTTTCGATTCTTCTTTAGCAGCAGGTGCGGCTGCGGCAGCTTCGCCAGCAACGAAGTTTGCAATCAATTCTTCTTGCAAAACTGTATCGCCTTCTTGCTTTAGAATTTCAGAGATTGAACCATCTTCTGGCGCAACCACTTCTAAAACCACTTTATCGGTTTCAATATCCACTAAGTTTTGATCGCGCGAAACGGCTTCGCCTGGTTGTACGTGCCAAGTCGCAATCGTTGCATCGGCAACCGATTCAGGTAACACAGGAACTTTGATTTCAATACCCATTGTCCTAACCTATTTCTCTTAAATTAAAATTAATCTATTATAAGCCAAGCGCGTCATTGACGAGCTGTGCTTGTTGTTCATTATGTAATCCAGCATAACCTACCGCTGGAGCTGCCGAGGCTGCTCGGCCAGCAAACGTTACTCGATGTTTAGTATCCATTTTCATCACTGCATCATCTAAATTATGACGAGTGCAATACCAAGCACCTTGATTTTGAGGCTCTTCTTGACACCAAATAAACTCTTTAGCATTTTTGTATTGAGCTAAAATATCTTCAACTTCTTCATGTGGGAACGGATACAGCTGTTCAATACGAATAATAGCCACATGTTCTAACTTTTCTGCGCGACGTTTTTCCAACAAATCGTAATAAACTTTACCAGAACACATCACTATACGAGTAACTTTTTTAGCTTCAAGTGCATCAACTTCTGGGATCGCATTATGGAATTTACCATCGGTTAAATCGCTAATATCAGAAACTGCCAGCTTATGTCTCAATAAGCTTTTAGGAGTCATCACAATCAACGGCTTGCGCAAAGGACGAATCATCTGACGACGGATCATATGGAAAGCTTGCGCCGGAGTTGATGGAACCAATACTTGAATATTATGTTCAGCGGCTAATTGCAAGAAACGCTCTAAACGCGCAGAGCTATGCTCAGGACCTTGACCTTCATAGCCGTGTGGCAAGAACATAGAAAGACCAGAGAGTCTTGCCCACTTTTGCTCACCAGAACTAATAAACTGATCGATAACGACCTGCGCACCATTTACAAAATCACCAAACTGCGCTTCCCAAATAACCATTGAGCGCGGTTCATTTGAAGAATAACCGTATTCAAAAGCAAGCACCGCCTCTTCGGATAAGACCGAATCAATCACTTCAAATTTTGGCTGATCATCTTTAATATTCTGCAATGGAACATAAACTTCGGCATCGTTTTGATCATGCAAAACCGCATGGCGATGGAAGAAAGTTCCTCGGCCAGAATCTTGACCACATAAACGAACTTCATAGCCATCGTTTAATAAAGCAGCGTAAGCCATGGTTTCGGCGAAACCCCAATCCATAGCTACTTCACCTGACGCCATCTTTTTGCGATCGCCCATCAATTTCTTAACTCGAGACTGCAAAGGATGGTCTTCAGGATAGTAACAAATGCGTTCTGCTAATTGCTTAAAATCTTTCTTGGTAATATTGGTATTAGCAGCTGACTGCCAAGTCTGCTCAAAATACGGTGACCAATCAACATTGAATTCGTTTTCTTGAACTGGCAATAGGTTCTTTACTGTGCTTTCGCCATTATCCAATGCATTTCTATAACCATCTAAAACCGCTTTAGCTTGCGTAGCTTCAAAAATACCGCGCGAAATCAAACTGTCTTCATACAGTTTGCGTGGCGTTGGATGTTTCTTAATTTTTTGATACATCAGCGGCTGAGTGGCATTCGGCTCATCCGCTTCATTGTGGCCATGACGACGGTAACATACCAAATCAATCACCACATCTTTTTTGAATTTATTTCTAAACTCTAATGCCAAGCGAGTTACGAATAACACAGCTTCAGGGTCATCACCATTAACATGGAAAATCGGAGCTTCCACCATTTTCGCAACATCGGTACAGTAAGCTGTTGAGCGAACATCGGTGGGTTTAGATGTGGTAAAGCCAACTTGGTTATTGATAACAATATGAACTGAGCCACCCACCTCAAAACCGCGAGCTTGAGACATATTAAATGTCTCCATCACAACGCCTTGGCCGGTAAAGGCAGAATCACCATGAATCAATACTGGTAAAACTTGCTCATGATTATCATCTTTACGACGCTCTTGACGAGCACGGACTGAACCAATAACAACTGGGCTAACAATTTCCAAATGCGATGGATTAAAGGCCAAAGCTAAATGTACAGGACCGCCATCGGTTTCCACATCCGAAGAATATCCCATGTGATATTTCACATCACCTGAAGTTCCTACCACATCGCCATTACCAGCAAATTCATTGAATAAGATGCTTGGGTTTTTCCCCATAACATTAACTAGAACATTCAAGCGACCACGGTGAGCCATACCGATAACAATTTCTTTGGTTCCGGCCACACCTGCTTGATTTATCATGTCGCGCATCATTGGTACTAAACTATCACCACCTTCTAGCGAGAAACGCTTAGCACCTGGGAATTTTGCACCTAAATATTTTTCTAAGCCTTCAGCAGCCGACAAGCCTTCAAGAATCTTTTCTTGAGTTTCTTTTCTGAAAGCGTGCGAAGCATTAACAGCTTCTAATTTTTCCTGGATCCAGCGACGCTCTTCAAGCGAATTCATATGTAAGAACTCTGCGCCGATAGAGCTTGAATAGGTGGTTTTTAATCGCTCTAAGATTTCCGATAAAGGCTGCTCATCTGGCCCTGCAAGATTACCGACTGAGAATTTCGTATTTAAATCCGAATCAGAAAGCTCGAAGCTTTCAAGTGATAAATCGGTAGGATAAGGATGTTGCCAAATGCCCAGTGGGTCAATTTCAGCATGATGATGACCACGAGCGCGATATGACTCGATGAGGTGTAAAACCTTAACTTGCTTCGGATCTGCCGCTAACGAACCCGATCCTTGAGAGAATGCTATTTTTTGACGGTTTAAACCGATTTGACGGAAATGCTCACGAATTGCTCCATGCCCTACTTCCTTTTTCTGGTTGACCTTCGAGTATTCGTCGAATTTAGCTCGCCAATCAGCATCGACTGATTGAGGGTCTGCTAAGTACTGTTCGTACAATTCTTCTAAATAGGCCGCGCTTCCACCTGACAGGTAGGCGCTCTCGAACATCGCCTCTAACCCATTTTTCATTTTAAGGTTTTACCTTTTTATCGTTTAAGCTCTCTGAATTTGGCTATGGATTTTGCCTCAGAGAATCCAAGTCGCATATGATAACTAATTTTTGTCCGTCTTAACACAGTAAAAGCCCTTTTAATTGTTAAAAGGGCTTCTTTAAGTTTGAGTATTAACTTCTTGTTTTATTTGGCTAAACGCCTCTTTTGAGCAACATCGAGCGAATATGACCAATTGCTTGTGTAGGATTTAAGCCTTTCGGACATACATCGACACAGTTCATGATACCTCGACAGCGGAAAACACTGTATGCATCATCCAGATCAGCTAAGCGCTCATCAGTTTCAGTATCACGACTATCAATCAAGAAGCGATAAGCTTGCAACAAGCCAGAAGGACCCACGAATTTATCTGGGTTCCACCAGAATGATGGACATGAAGTCGAACAACAAGCACATAAGATACACTCGTATAAGCCATCCAACTTTGCGCGTTCTTCTGGTGATTGAAGGCGCTCTTTTGCAGGTGGCTCATCATTGGTAATTAAGTAAGGCTTAATTTTTTCGTATTGCTTATAGAACTGAGTCATATCCACAACTAGGTCACGCACTACTGGCAAGCCTGGTAATGGGCGAACAACAATAGGCGCTTTCAGACTGGAAAGAGGTGTAATGCAAGCTAAGCCATTTTTGCCATTAATACTCATACCATCAGAACCACATACACCTTCACGACAAGAACGACGGAAAGATAAAGTTGCGTCTTGATCTTTTAACAACAACATAGCATCAAGCAACATCATATCAGAGCCTTCTGGCACCTCCAGATCAAACTCTTGCATGTAAGGTTTCTTGTCAGTCTCAGGGTTATAGCGATAAATACTAAATTTCATAATTCATTTCTCCGTTCTCTTTTATGGAGAATTAATAAGTACGTGCTTTCGGCGGGAAAGCATCCACTTTTTCTGGTTGCATATTAACGTCGCGCTTACCCATTTCTTCAGTTTCAGGGTAATAAACTGAGTGTACTAACCAGTTTTCATCATCACGATCTAAATAATCTTCGCGAGAGTGTGCGCCACGAGATTCTGTTCTGTATTCTGCAGACATTGCGGTCGCATAAGCTACTTCCATTAAATTCTCTAACTCTAAACATTCAATACGCTCAGTATTAAAGGCTTTAGACTTATCCTTAAGATAGCCATGTTTAAGACGCTCACGAAGCTCTTTAACTTTCGCTAAACCTTCTTTCATTAAATCACCAGTTCGGAATACTCCGAAGTGATTTTGCATCACGGTTTGTAATTCTTTACGCAACTCAACTGGATCAACCGCATCTTTATCTTCTGCAGAAGAATTATCCCAACGATTATATCGAGCCATCGCATTATCAGCATCTTCATCAGTAAGCTCAGAGAAAGTTAAACCTTCACGTAACGCTTCTTCTAAATGCATACCTGCGGCACGACCAAAAACCACTAAGTCTAATAATGAGTTACCACCTAGACGATTTGCACCGTGTACCGATACACAAGCAATCTCGCCAACGGCATAGAAACCTTTCACAATGTTTTCTGTACCATCAGGATTACGGTCAATGACTTGGCCAAATTTATTCGTAGGAATACCACCCATCATATAGTGACAAGTAGGAATCACTGGAATAGGCTCTTTAACCGGGTCTACATGTCCAAAGGTACGAGCCAACTCTAAAATACCTGGTAAGCGCTTGTTAAGAACTTCTTCACCTAAATGATCAAGCTTTAACATCACATGGTCACCATTAGGTCCACAGCCATTACCCGCTAAAATTTCTTTTGTCATAGAACGAGCAACAACGTCACGCGATGCTAAATCTTTAGCATTCGGAGCATAACGCTCCATAAAACGCTCACCATCTTTATTGATCAGGTAACCACCCTCACCACGACAACCTTCAGTCACTAAAACTCCAGCACCGGCGATACCCGTTGGGTGGAACTGCCACATTTCCATATCTTGAACCGGCAGACCTGCGCGCAATGCCATACCAACGCCGTCGCCGGTGTTGATCAATGCATTCGTAGTTGAAGCATAAATACGACCAGCACCACCAGTTGCAAAAACAGTTGCACGCGACTTAAACATAGCGATTTCGCCCGTTTCAATCGACATAGCTGTGACACCACAAACGTCACCATCTTCGTTACGAACCAAGTCCATCGCATACCACTCATTAAAGAACTGAGTTTTTGCTGCTAAGTTAGCTTGGTATAAAGTGTGTAATAAAGCATGGCCAGTTCTATCCGCCGCAGCTGCAGTACGAGCCGCCTGCTCACCACCAAACTCTTTTGATTGGCCACCAAAAGGTCTTTGGTAGATTTTGCCATTATCTAAACGAGAAAATGGTAAGCCCATATGCTCAAGCTCATAAATAGCTGCAGGACCTGACTCACACATATATTCGATAGCGTCTTGGTCACCAATATAATCAGAACCTTTAACCGTATCGTACATGTGCCAGCGCCAATCATCATCATGACTGTTACCAAGTGCAACGGTGATACCGCCTTGAGCAGATACAGTATGCGAACGAGTTGGGAAAACTTTTGAAATCAAAGCGACCTTCTGACCGCTTTTTGCCAGCTGTAGCGAAGCACGCATACCTGCGCCGCCGCCACCTACGATTACGGCATCAAATGTATAAGTTGGAATAGACATTAATTAAATGCTCCACAAAATTTGAATGCCCCAAATCATCAAGGCAAGACACATAATAATTACAAAGGCTTGGAAAATCATTCGGATTGCCAACTTTGGCATATAGTCAGTGGACACAATCCATAAACCAATCC
Source organism: uncultured Kangiella sp. (assembly GCA_947498625.1). Taxonomy (GTDB): domain Bacteria; phylum Pseudomonadota; class Gammaproteobacteria; order Enterobacterales; family Kangiellaceae; genus Kangiella. Next base: position 410,956 of record CANMKR010000002.1, read on the forward strand.
AAGCATGCATCACTATTGAACCTAAGGCTAATAGTGAAAAAACTTTCATAAAGGTGGTTGCAAACAAAGCTTGCCATGCAGCAGCTGTCACATCACCGGTACTAATGACGAAATACGTTAAATACAGCGTATAAGCCAACATAATAACTGCTGACAAACGTTGAATAATCCAATCGTGTAAGCCTGAACGACCTAAACTAGTGACTGTTGCTACCATACCCAAACTCCTAATGCGACTGCGACGATTGCTGATAGGATTAACACTATCCATGCGCCGCGCTTACCGCCTTCTAATGACTCACCAATACCAGCATCCATTAATAGGTGACGAACACCTGCAATAATGTGGAATGCTAAAGCGGCCAAGATTGCCCAAAATACAAACTGACAAATGAAATTGTCGTTAAGACTGTTCTGTAATTCGGCAAAACCGGCTGGGTTGAATGATTTTTGCAAAGCCCAAAGAAGAATAGGTATTGCGATGAATAGAATAACGCCTGTGATACGGTGCAAAATCGAAGAAATTGCCGTCACAGGGAATCTTACTGTCATAAGATTCAAGTTTTTAGGTCTATTATGCTTCACGATTAGTATCTATTTTAATGCCCAGGTCGGTGGCGTTACAAAAAGATGTCTTCAAACCTTAAGTCTCTCAATGGCTAAAACTTATGATCCATTGAAATTATTGCATTTTTCGACCTAATAAATGCAGTTTGAAAGACGTCCCCAGTGATACAAACTGATAGGCAGAGAATTATATAAGTGCTTGATGCTGATTACAAACAAATCGCTATAAAAGCTTTTAAAAAATAAAAGCTGTAGCATTCTTGAATAAAAAGCATCCAATGCTGTTTAAAAAGCCAACAATTTAACTTATTTCAAACGGTTGTTATAAAAATGTCTTAGAAAAGTCATGAAAATTTTGTAGAATGAACGGCTATCTAGGAAATAAACTTCTGTATTCAATAAAGTCTAAGGAGACTTCATGTCGGATAAAACAGCAAAACTAAGCCTTCCCAACGGCGAAACGTTAGACTTAAATGTTTTAAGCCCTACTATGGGGAAAGACGTTATCGACGTCCGCGCTTTAGGAAAAGCAGGCTATTTCACTTATGACCCTGGTTACGTTTCAACAGGTGCTTGTGAATCTAAGATCACTTTTATCGACGGCGGCAAAGGCCAATTATTATACAGAGGCTATCCAATTGAGCAGTTAGCCGATGAAGCGACTTTCGAAGAAGTGGCTTATTTACTACTTAACGGCGAACTACCTAACCAAGAAGAATACGATGCGTTTGTGGCTAAAATAAATAACCACACCATGGTTCACCAGCAAATGATGAACTTCTTCAATGGTTTCCGTCGTGATGCGCACCCAATGGCGATTATGATCGCTGTAGTTGGCGCTCTTTCTGCTTTCTATCATGATTCTTTGGACATTAACGATCCACAACATCGTGAAATCAGCGCAATGCGTTTAATCGCTAAGGTTCCGACGATTGCAGCTATGTGCTACCGCTATACAGTGGGACACCCTTTCGTTTATCCGAATAATGACAAAAGCTTAGCTTGGAACTTCCTAAACATGATGTTCAGCCAGCCAACTATGGACTGGGAGCCGGATCCAATTTTAGTAGATGCAATGGATAAGATTTTTACTCTGCATGCTGATCACGAACAAAACGCTTCTACTTCAACAGTACGTTTAGCGGGCTCTTCCGGCGCTAATCCTTTCGCTGCGATTGCTTCAGGTATTGCTTGCTTATGGGGACCAGCACACGGCGGTGCCAACGAAGCCTGCTTGAATATGCTGCGTGAAATTGGTGATGTAGAGCGTATTCCCGAGTTTATTGCGCGCGCTAAGGATAAATCTGATCCATTCCGCTTAATGGGCTTTGGTCACCGCGTTTATAAAAACTTTGACCCACGTGCAAAAGTGATGCGCGATTCGGCATATCAAGTTTTAGAACTATTAGGTAAGCATGACGATCCAACTTTCAAGGTTGCTTTAGAGCTTGAAAAAATTGCATTAGAAGATCCTTATTTCGTTGAAAAGAAACTGTATCCTAATGTTGATTTCTACTCAGGCGTTATCTTAGACGCTATCGGTATTCCGACCAATATGTTCACCGTCATTTTTGCTTTAGCAAGAACTGTGGGCTGGGTATCGCAGTGGAATGAAATGATTGGTGAACCAAATCGTAAGATTGGTCGTCCTCGTCAGTTATATACTGGTGAAACTGCAAGAGATTATGTAGAAATTTCTAAGCGTTAAATTTAGAAAAATTCTACTGACATTTATTTTTTCAAATGTCTATAATCAAGGGAACTTAAACAGTTCCCTTTTTTATTGCTTTTTTAAGTAGGGTCAGAGTTACTTTTCATACTCTTCTATACTTCATTAGACAACTCAATAAAAAAAGTAACTCTGACCCTACTTAAATCATGCAGAAAAACGTTAAACCTTGTTATTACAGCGATTACCTACAACTTGATAAACTTCTTGATGCGCAACATCCAGAAAGTAAAAAGTATGGTAAAGAGGCGCATGATGAAATGCTTTTTATCATGGTGCATCAAGCCTATGAGCTATGGTTTAAACAAATTTTACACGAAGTAAACGCCATACTTCCTGTGCTATCGCAAAAATCTGTTCCAGAAAAAGAATTAAGTACTATTAACCTACGATTAGAGCGTATTCATAAAATTCAAGAAGTCATGGTCAATCAAATTGATATTCTTGAAACCATGACTCCCCTTGATTTCTTAGACTTTAGAGACTATCTGATTCCAGCCTCAGGTTTCCAATCCATTCAATTTAAAGAAATCGAAATTATTCTTGGCTTAAAGTCAGAATTTAGAATTAACTTCGACAAAGAGTCTTTTTATAGTCGCTTAAATGAAAAAGATCGTACTCACTTAATGGCACTTGAAGAAGCGCCAAGCATGTATGATGCGGTAGAAAATTGGCTTGCGAGAATGCCGTTTTTAGAATTTGGCGACTTTAACTTTTGGGAACAGTATCAATCGTCGGTAAAAGCCATGCTCGACCACGATGAAGAAACTCTTAAAGAAGCTGATTATTTATCCGATGGCGAAAAGCGCTTTCAACTGAATGATTTAAATAATACTCGAGCTAATTTTGCCGCATTATTTGATAAAGAAAAATATCAAGAAATGAAGCAGCAAGGTGTATTTCGCATGAGTCAGGAAGCTACATTAAGCGCTATTTTTATTAATCTTTATCGCGAACAGCCGATGCTAACTGCCCCATTCCGCTTGCTGCAAGCTTTAGTTGAACTGGACGTAAACTTTACCCTATGGCGTTCACGTCATGTGGATATGGTGATGCGTATGATTGGTAATAAAATTGGTACTGGCGGTTCCTCAGGTCATGACTATTTACGTCAAACCACCATGAATAATAAGTTCTTTAGAGACTTAATGAATATCACCACTTTCTTGATACCCAGATCGGCTTTACCAGAATTACCACAAGAAGTGATTGATGCTATGAGCTTTGGGAAATAACTATGGTTTGGGCTAAACGAATTCTAAAAATAACGCTTGCAATAGTTTTGCTTAATGACATGTCGTTTACATTAACTCATTATGCACTTATACCTAACGATTATAATAATGACGCTTACTCAAATAAAGAAGTAGTAGAGTTAGCCAGAAAGGAAAGTATGAAGGGTTGAGAGTAGCCCATCATGTTAATGAGCAACATTGCTTTTTGGATATTTACCAATTTTAATTATTCTTATATTGCTACTAATAATTTCAAAATATGAAATTACCAGAAGAAGTGACTGATACTATGAACTTTGAATATTAGCTCAAAGAGCTCGTCATTCCCGCGCAGGCGGGAATCGATTTCAAGGAATGGCATTTGACTCAAGATAGATTACCGTTTACACGGGAATGACGGAGCTTGGTTTTTTACTTCTCAAACAATCCACTCAAATCCTTAAACCCCTTAAATTCAAGTGCATTCCCTGATGGGTCATAGAAAAACATAGTGGCTTGTTCGCCTGGCTTTCCTTTAAAACGAATATAAGGTTCTATTACAAATTGCACGCTTTTTTCTTTTAATTTATCTGCAAGAGCTTGCCAATTAGGCATATCCAAAATCACCCCAAAATGCGGCACTGGCACATCATGGCCATCTACCGCATTAGTCGCTTTCTCTGATTCAACTTTCATCGTTTCATCAAGATGTACAACTAACTGATGACCATAACAATTGTAATCAATCCAATGATCACTTGAGCGGCCTTCTTCAAAACCTAAAACTTGCCGATAAAACTCTCGAGCAAGATGTATATCGTGTACTGGAATAGCTAGGTGGAATGGTCTCATATAGTTTATAAAATGTTGCTCAATCTAATAGTAATTACGTATGTTTACATATAGTTACAAAATATGCCTAATTATTTTGCTTTCAAAGCTACATAATAATATTTGAACTATAAAGTGTGAATGACTTATCAATTTATTCAAACTAAAATTGATACATTATACTAACGTAAAGATATATAAAGGATTGAAATACCATGTTAAATATTGCAAAACTGTTTTTGGTAGTATCATTAGTAGCCACTACCTATACAACGAATGCTTCTTATTCTAAAGAAGAATCAAGAAAAGCGGATCAAGCATTTGAGACTAAAGATTATGACACCGCTTTTAGTAAGTATTCAGAGTTAGCTAAGGTTGGAGATAAATTCGCACAATATCGCCTATCTGTTATGCATTTAGAAGGTTTTGGTACCCAAACTAATGATATTGAAGCATATGCTTGGGCAGCCTTGGCTTCTCAAGATAAAACTCCAGTTATTGAACAATATAGAGATGCTGTATATCTATTGATTCCTGAAGGACAAAAAGAAGCCGCAGAAAAATTAAAGGATGACTACTACAATAATTATAGTGATCCAAACTTAGTTCGCGCAGCTTTAAAAGAAACAAAAAAATTATTAAGAAAGTGTACAGGAACTAGAATTCGCGGCGGTGCAGGCTGTGATCGAGTAAGAACTGCCTCTTCTATCGAAATCGCTGGACTAGCTCCTGGTGTTGGCGGTGGCGGTAGCGCTTTAGGTAGCGGAGCAGGTAATTTCCTTGGCGGCGGTGAAGGCGGCGGTAAAGATGCTATGGGCATTATTGGTGCAATGTCATCATACACCACTCCTACAGGTTTAGGCGCCAAAGGCGACTTTCATGATCCTATGAAGTACACAAAATTGAAAAATGCTATTAGAGAAATGACTAAATATCTAAACAAGCAAGGTTCTGTGAATGTAATTGATGTTAGTGATGATAAAGAAGAAGAAAGTAAATAAAATAATTGCTCAGTATTAAAAGGCGACTTTAAGTCGCCTTTTTTATCGAATTAAACACATCATTCGAATTCCGTTTTTGACATTAGTGTTGTTAATAAAAGCGTGAGCCCATCCGCATCCTCTTGATCAAAGCGATTATGTACTGGGCTATCGATATCGAATACTCCTACTAGCTTTCCGTTAGCAATCATAGGAATAACCACTTCGCTGTTAGTGTCACCATCACAAGCAATATGTCCGGCAAAAGCATGCACATCCGCAACCAATTGGGTTTCGAGTGTTTCAGCTGCCGTGCCACAGACTCCTCGTCCAAAAGGAATGTGAACGCAGGCTACCTTGCCTTGATAAGGGCCAAGAATAAGCGCATTAGGATCTTTTGAGTTAACCAAGTAAAAGCCGACCCAATTCAAGTCTGGCAGCATCTGATACACAAAAGCGGACATCTGCGATAAATTGGTCACCCAGTTAGTATCTTCCGACAGCAGTGACTCAAGCTGCATAGCCAACTGACGGTAATATTCTGCTTTATCTTTTTGATACTCTTGGATCTGTGATTGGTCTAATTCAAACATGGCTAAAATTCTTTTCAACGATTGGGCTAATGTATCCAAGCTAGACGCTAAAAACAACGCTTTATTACACAAATCTACCCCTTTGATTTACCCACTATATTGTGTAGTTTTATTCTTAATACCACTAGCCATAAAAGGACTCTCGCGGTAACATACGGCGTTGTTTTGCTTGATAGAGTTAGCCTGAGGTTTTGGCTTGTCCAATAAATTTAAAATTACTCCAAAAACCCGTGCGCGCAAGCCCACTGATTCACCCTGCATTGGCACTTGCAGTACCGTTTTGGGTGATGAGGTTTGTCGTGGATGCGGTAGAAGTTTTGATGAAGTTTTAAATTGGCATACTTTTTCTGATGATCAGAAAAAAGCCATTAATCTTCGATTAAAGCTCGAAGGCAAAATAAAATTTTAACACTCTATTTCATTTATAATCAATAACTTAAGAGATATACCTAATGTTAGTTTCTATTGTCGACGCCCTTGCGGGCAAACCTGGCGAAGGTGAAGAAGTCACCGTTCAAGGCTGGGTACGTACTCGTCGTGACTCGAAAGCTGGTCTTTCCTTTGTCAATATTCACGATGGTAGCTGCTTTAATCCAATCCAAGCAGTGGTCGATAATAATGTTAATAATTATGATTCTGAAGTCACTAAACTGACCACTGGTTGCTCTGTTCGCGTAACCGGCACCTTAGTTCCTTCGCAAGGCAAAGGCCAGACTTTTGAAATACAAGCTACTGCACTAGAAGTTTTAGGTTGGGTCGACGATCCTGATACCTACCCAATGCCAATGAAGCCGCATACGGTTGAGCATTTGCGTAAGCATGCGCATTTACGCCCTCGCACCAACCTTATTGGTGCCGTTACTCGTGTTCGTAATTGTCTGGCGCAGGCGATCCATCGCTTTATGCATGAAAATGGTTTCAACTGGATCCACACGCCAATCATCACCGCTTCTGATGCCGAAGGCGCCGGTGAAATGTTTCGCGTGAGCACTTTGGATCAAACCAACCTGCCAATGACTGACAAGGGTGAAATTGATTATTCCAAAGATTTCTTTGGCCAGGAATCCTTCTTAACAGTTTCGGGTCAATTGAACGTTGAAAGTTACTGTATGGCTATGTCTAAGGTATATACCTTCGGCCCTACCTTCCGCGCAGAAAACTCAAACACCAGTCGTCATCTAGCAGAATTTTGGATGGTGGAGCCAGAAATTGCCTTTGCAGATTTATCTCAAGACGCCGATTTAGCAGAAGCTATGATGCGTTATATTTTCAAAGCAGTTTTAGACGAATGTGGCGATGATATGGCATTCTTCCAACAGCGGGTAGATAAAGACTGTATTAACCGTTTAGAAAACGTTATCAATAACAGTTTTGAGCGGATGACTTATACCGATGTCATTTCTACTTTGGAAAAATCGAATAAAAAATTCGAATTCGATGTTAAATGGGGAATTGATCTTCAATCTGAGCATGAGCGTTTCATTGCTGAAGAGTATGTGGGGCGCCCTACCGTTGTCACTGATTACCCTAAAGATATCAAAGCCTTCTACATGCGTATGAACGATGATGGCAAAACCGTTGCTGCAATGGACGTTTTGGCTCCAGGTATTGGCGAGATCATTGGTGGCTCACAACGTGAAGAGCGCTTAGACGTATTAGACGCTCGTATTGATGAAATGGGTTTACCTAAAGAGCATTACTGGTGGTATCGTGATTTGCGCCGTTATGGCACTGTCCCTCACGCAGGTTTTGGTTTAGGCTTTGATCGCTGTGTATCTTATGTTACAGGAGTGCAAAATATCCGTGACGTTATCCCATTCCCACGAGTACCTAATAACGTTAAGTTCTAATTATAATAATTTAAAAGAGTCGCATAAGCGGCTCTTTTTTTATATGCTTAAATCATAGCAAATGATTTTTTAACCATTATGAGTAAAAGCAATCATACCAGTGAAATCACAGAGTTTTTAAAGAAACTTGATGAAGAAATAAAACCTAACTCACAGTCGCGCCAAGCTGAAAAAGACAAGTATGCGCAAATCAATGAAAAGCGTGATAACCCAGAATACGATGAGCACAAGTCAACATTGTGGGAAGGGTTCTAATAGAGCTCTATGATTTTGAATGCCCTAAAGCTCTCGTACACTATAATCTTTATACTTATCTTCTTACCACTATCGATCTTATGGTGTTACACGCTTTTTGCAATTCCTGTAGCTTTACAACAATTATTAGTCGACGGTCTTGACTATGGTGATATTATTTTACTGCTGCTATCTCCAGTTTCAGGGTTTTCTATATTTTGTGCGTACTTCGCTTCTTTCAAATTGATAACTAATCAATCACCAGTTTTTTATATTCATCCTTTATACCATCTAGGTGTTCTTATTGGATGTACTTTGAGCTTATATTTTGCTTGTGTGATTAATTGGTTTTTTATATTTCCTTTCTCTGTAATGGCGTTATTTTACTTAGGAGTTTATCTGCAAAACGTATATCTTATAAAACCGTAGTAGTTCTAACTATATTCACCATCAAGATTATGAGTACACATCATGATTAAAGAAATAATACTGATAAGCTCTGTTTTTATACAAACAAGCACTATTGGAAACTTAACCATCGAAGAACAGCGAATCCCTTTGGCAGAAGAAAAACTTGGTCAAGCCGCTAAAGAATACGATTTTATCCTAAACACTTTAACAAAAGCCGCTCCGAAACTATCAAAAGAAAGTATATCTCGATTGTCTATAAGCTATGCTAACAATTTATGGCTGAATGCAGTTGCAGACATTCAATCAGAAGATTCAAGCCCTGATGATAGAAGCCTCTACTGGGCGCGTCTGAAATTATCTAAACTCATTAAACAAAAAGCAAAAGTGAACTCTGACATTTTATGGGAAATGGAAAGAGGTTCTCGCGGTCAAAATGATATAAACTTTTCTGACAAGGCTACAAAGAAGATACTCATCACTGGCTTTGATCCTTTTTTCCTTGATAAAAACATTGGACAAAGTAACCCCTCTGGTCTAGCAGCGCTAATGCTCGATGGAAAAACTTACCACATTGATGATGAGCTTATCCAAATTGAAAGCGTTATTTTTCCAGTACGTTTTGCAGATTTTGATCATGGAGAAGTGGAACGTTTTTTAGAGCCTTATTTGTCGAGTAATAACGTGGATATGCTCGTGACCATCAGTATGGGTAGAGATGATTTTGATTTAGAGCGCTTCCCTGCCCTTCGTCGTTCCGCCAAAGCACCAGATAATTTAAACGTTTTTACAGGTGCCGATAGCAAAAACCCATTAATACCTATGATTGGAAATCAAAAGTTAATTGGTAATGAGTTTGTTGAGTTCAGCTTACCAGTTAAGGCTATGACTAAAATTCAGTCACCTTATCTAGTAAACGATAGAACAACAGTAACCACAACTAAGAAGACATTTGATGCAGATTCCATAAAGCAGTTATTAGATACAACATCGGTTGCTGGTTCAGGCGGCGGCTTTTTATCCAATGAAATATCTTATCGAAGCATAAACCTAGCCAATCAACTAAATAGCAAGGTCGCCGTTGGTCATTTACACACGCCAAGAGTAAAAGGGTTCCACTTAGAGAAAGAGTTACAAATCGTCCAGCAAATTCAAAAAATTATTATCGCTGGCGCTTTAAGTCTATAATTTTTAGGCTTCGTTAGCTTTTTTAGTAACGGGCTTAATCGCAACTTCTTGAATAGTAAAAACCGCTTTGTCGTTGCCAAGTAAAGCATTATGTAAAGCATTCAACTTAATTTGATAGTTTTTGCCTTTGAACTTAATGGTACGTTTATCACCGCTACGCATAGAGTTTCTATGCATCAAGGTTTCTTGAGTGTAAATTCCATTTGCATCTTTAATGCTAAAATAAACTGAAGTCATCACTTGCCCAGCAGTAATATCGCCTATGGAAAGTGTCACCTTATCTTTATATTCCAAAATGCGCTTACTACTGCGTTGAGAAATAGTAATAATAGATTTCTCGCCAATCGGTAAAACTACTTTAGCTTTTTTATGTGCTGCGATTAAATCGTTACTGACAGTGGCGATAATCACACTTAAAAACAATATGATGCTAGTAGTAAGGATGCTTTTATTCATAATTATCTCTCTGTTCTACTGTTCCAAGAAGCTTTTAGGTACTTTAACAGCGATAAGTTTAGCTTCATTGCAGATCTCACCTTGAGACTCAAGGGTACATTCTAAAGTAATTTTCTTGGGTTTTGCTTGAACCACTTTGGCTTTTAGCACTACAGGGGTATCAATAGGCACCGGGCGATTAAATCGAACTTCCAAAGTGCCAGTAGCAAACCACAAAAAATCACCATTTTCAGTATCGCCAATCGGCCTTCCATCCATCTCATAAGCTTTAGCAAAAGCCGTACAAACACAATGACAATCTATAATGGTAGAGATAATACCGCCATTAAGGACATGCTCAGGACCAGCATTATGATGCGTTTGAGGTACGAACTCACATACTGATTCTTCACCCTCTTTTCCTTGTTGCCAGTAGCTTTTGATCCCCAAGCCATTGTCATTTAAGGTGCCACAACCAAAACAATGGTTGTTTGGCATTTGATCTTGGAACGATATCTTTATAGTCATATTTAGAATAATTATCGGATTTTTAAGAATGTTAGCAAAAGATATTGTTTAAATCAGTTCTTTGTTAGCTATTTAGTTAATAGATATTGAGGCTATGAATTGTTAACCTGCTAGCTGGTCAACCACCACTCATTAATATGAAAGTTATTATCTGCTTAACGTTATTGCTAGCATCATTTGCAACGAGTTCTAAAGAACAGCTTGTTCCTAATGGACCTGCTATTAAAGATTACGGTCCTACTTATGCCATTGCTGACAGTGATGTAAAGCTACCAAAAGACCATATTTATAAAGCTGTGTTTGATATTGTGGAGGCTCCAGATGGTCATTCTGCACATAATCGCTCTATTGAAAGTATCGCTCGCTTTATCAATATGCATGTTCGCAACGGCGTAAAACCAGAAAATATAGAGTTAGCAGCCGTATTTCATGGTCCTGCAACTAAAAACACTTTATCAGATAAGGCATACCAACAAAGGTATCAGTCAAAAAACCCAAACTCTAAGCTATTGCAACAGCTGGCTGATTTTGGGGTAAAATTCTACTTATGTGGTCAGTCAGCATTTTTTAGTGGCATTGACAAAAATGAGCTCAATAGAGATATAAAACTAGGCTTATCGGCCATGACCATGTTCGTATTATTACAGGACGAAGGGTACAACTTAATCCCTTAATTCATTAGAAAATTTTATTTATAAGTGTTTAGCTATTAATACAACTAAAGAAGCTTTACGTTAACGTAAATGCCACTATACAAATGGGCTAAAATTGCGTAGAATCGCGCCCGAAATTGAATCTATTTAAATTTAGGGGTTAGTTTAAATTCAGTAGCTAAGTTGCTGAAAAATAGCTGAAAAGCATAAATCCCCCTTCTTAATTAAAGGAGATCTAGCCTTGACGACTAGAACCACTGCTTCTTTCGAGATTAAGTATCATCAGTACCTAGATGCTGATGGTAAAGCGACTCAAGAATTACCAGCTTTTGCCAAAGATATGGATAAGATGCGCTCACTTTATCGTGACATGGCTTTGTTACGCGCATTCGATGCAAAAGCTTACGCTCTTCAGCGCACCGGTAAAATGGGTACCTTTCCAGCTTCATTAGGCCAAGAAGCTATCGGTATTGGTTATGGCGATGCTATGACTGAAAAAGATGTCTTAGTCCCCTACTACCGTTCTACCGGCGCCTTGTTAAAACATGGCGTTAGCATGAAAGAAATTTTACTTTACTGGGGTGGTAACGAGGACGGTTCTGACTACGCAGTGGCCAAAGAAGATTTTCCAATCTGCGTTCCAATCGCTAATCAAATCATTCATTGCGCCGGTGTCGCTAAAGCGATGCAAATGCGCGGTGAAAAGCGTGCTGCGGCAACTGAAATTGGTGAAGGTGGTACCTCTGAAGGTGATTTCTACGAAGGCATCAATGTTGCTGGAATTTGGAATCTAGGTTGTGTCTTTATGGTTAACAATAACCAATGGGCAATCTCAGTCCCTACTGAAATTCAAACTGCTTGTGAAACTTACGCCCAAAAAGCTATTGCAGCTGGTATTGAAGGTGTACAAGTTGATGGCAACGACATTATCGCTGTTAAGCAAATGGCCGAATACGCTTTTGAAAAGGCGCGAAATGGTGGCGGCCCTACTCTAATTGAAGCAATTACTTACCGTTTGTGTGATCACACTACAGCCGATGATGCTTCTCGTTATGATGATCCAGCGGTAAAAGAAGAAGCTTGGAAAAATGAGCCTATGGTTCGTTTACGCAAGTATCTTGAAGCTAACAATGCTTGGACTGACGCGGATGAAGACTCCATGAAAGCTGAGATTGCAGCCGAAGTTGATGCCGCAGTTAAAGAATACGAAGCTCATCCAAAACCTGGTGCTGAATTGATGTTTGACCATCTATATGCAGAACTTCCAGAGATGACTAAACCACAACGTGAAGCAGCGCTTGCGCTTCAAGCAAAAGGAGCGAAATAATGGCGGCAATTACTTTAATTGAAGCAGTTAATGCTGCTCTTGCTTACGAGTTAGAACACGACCAAGATGTGGTTTTATTTGGTGAAGATGTAGGTAAAAATGGCGGTGTTTTCCGCGCAACCGATGGCTTACAAAAGAAATATGGCGAAGATCGAGTTATTGACTCCCCACTAGCAGAATCTATGATTGCAGGTTTGGCAGTCGGTATGGCAGCACAAGGCTTAAAGCCAGTTGCAGAGATGCAATTTATGGGCTTTATTTTCCCTGCAGTGGATCAAATTTTCGGTCAAGCGGCTCGTATGCGCCACCGTACCCGTGGCCGTTTGACTATGCCAATGGTTATTCGTGCACCATTTGGTGGCGGTATCCATGCCCCTGAGCATCACTCAGAATCAACAGAAGCTTTATTTGCGCATATTCCTGGTTTGAAAGTGGTTATCCCTTCAAATCCAAGTCGCGCTTATGGTCTTATGTTAGCAGCCATTCGTGATCCAGATCCGGTAATATTCTTAGAGCCAAAGCGTGTTTATCGAATTGTTAAGCATGAAGTTGAAGACAATGGCGAAGAATATCCATTAGAAGCATGTTTTGTTGACCGCGAAGGCTCTGACATCACATTGATTTCTTGGGGCGCAATGATGCATGAAACCAATATTGCGGCTGAAAAACTAGCTGCTGAAGGTATTGATGCAGAAGTGATTGATGTTGCTACTGTTAGCCCCATCGATATGGATACCATTTTAGAATCAGTTCGTAAGACCGGGCGCGTTTGTATCGTACAAGAAGCACCTAAATCTGGCGCCGTAGGTTCAGAAATTGCAGCCGAGATTGCAGAACATGCCATTATGAGTTTATTAGCTCCGATTGGTCGTGTTTCAGGTTATGATACGGTGATGCCTTATTACAAACTTGAAAAGCAATATATGCCAACGGTTGATCGCATCTTAGATGAAGCGCGTAAAATCATGGAGTACAAATGAGACAGTTTAATTTACCCGACTTAGGTGAAGGCTTACCCGATGCGGAAGTAGTCCGCTGGTTAGTTGCTGAAGGTGATGAAGTTGCTGTTGATCAACCAATGGTTGAGATGGAAACTGCCAAAGCCGTCGTTGAAGTTCCTTCTCCATACGCAGGCCGCATTGCAAAATTACACGGTCAACCTGGTGATGTCATCGATGTAGGTGCTGTTTTAGTATCTTTTGGCGAGCTAGGTGAAGAGCCTGTAGCAGAAGAAGTTCCTGCTGATAAGCCTAAAAATGAACCTGTATCCCCAGCAACACCTGCAGTGGCTGACAATGCAGTTTCAGGCGATTCAGAAGTCTTCAAATTACCTGATTTAGGCGAAGGTTTGCCGGATGCGGAGGTGGTTCGCTGGTTAGTGAACGAAGGCGATACCGTTGCTGTAGACCAACCGATGGTTGAAATGGAAACGGCTAAAGCAGTAGTTGAAGTCCCCTCTCCAGTTGCAGGTGTTGTCAGTAAATTACATGGCCAGGCTGGCGATGTAATCGAAGTTGGTGCGCCATTAGTCGAGTTTGGTGGGACTGTAGGTTCATCCACTGCTTCTACTCCTGCTAAAGAAGACAAACCTGAAGAGCGTGAAGACAGCGGTACAGTTGTAGGTGCTGTAGAAGTTGGCAACACTGTAGTTGCAGAAACTTCCAGCGCGGTAGTTAAAGCGTTAGCTCGTAAGTTAAAAGTGGATTTGACTCAAGTTAAAGGCACTGGCGCTAATGGCTCTATTACGCAGAAAGATGTTAAAGCAGCCGCTAAAAATGGTACAGCAAAATCTAACGCCTCTGCCCCAGTAGTAGAAACCAATACAAGTTACATTGAAACTAGCAACCCGCTTGCTTATAAAGCCTCGCCAGCAGTTCGTGCATTAGCACGCAAACTTGGCGTTGATTTAGCGACTTGTGCAACTTCGGGTCGTAAAGGCTCTATAACTCGTGAAGATGTTGAAATGGCAACTAAGGGCGTTACCGCTCCTGCTGCACAAACTCAACTTCTTTCGCAAGCTGATTTAAATGCCCCGCTAGCTAAAGGTTATCCTACCCTAGTCAATGGACAAGCTGAAACTGTACGCGGAGTACGCCGTGCTATGGCAATGGGTATGTCCCATGCCCACGCAACGATTGTACCGACCACTCTAGTAGAAGACGTCGATATTACGGCATGGCCGAAAGGTACTGATTCACTAGCACGTTATGTGCGAGCTTTGGTTGTTGCAGCTAAACAAGTTCCAGCTTTAAATGCCTGGTTTGATGGCGAAAAATACGAGCGTACCATGCACGCTTCTGTGAACGTTGGGATCGCAGTTGACTCTGAAGCAGGCTTATATGTTCCAGTAGTCCACAAAGCTGATGAGATGGGCATGGCCGGCGTTAGAGCTCGCGTTCAAGATTTACGTCAAAAAATCGAAAGCAAAACCCTAAAGCAAGAAGATCAACAAGATGCCACCATTACCCTATCAAACTTCGGCTCTATTGCAGGCCGTTATGGCACACCTGTGGTATCTCCGCCGCAAGTAGCCATCATGGGCACTGGACGCTTCCGCAAAGAGCTTAAGTTAACTGAAAATGGTATTCAAAATGCAAAAATGCTACCGCTTTCGTTAACTTTTGATCACCGCGCCTGTACTGGCGGTGAAGCAGCAAGGTTCCTAGCGGCTGTTTTAGAAGATTTGCAAAAAGCTCACTAAGTTTTAAAACTTAACAAAAAAGCGCAACTGGTAACAGCTTGCGCTTTTTTTATGTTTTGAAACAATTGTTTTCTAGTGCATTGTTTATAGCTTTGTTATTCTCATATAGTTTTTTAATTAATGGGAATAATTATGAATCTAAAACTCATTTCGTTGGTATCAGCTATAACGCTGGCTTTAACTGCTTGTGATAACGCAGAACAATCACAAGCTCCTGCAAAACCTGAAGTTAAAGTAGTTCAGGAAGTTAAACAGGATAAGAAACCTGGAGCTACAGCCCTAACTCAAGAAAATACTTCTAATGAGCAAGATCCTTTCATCTGGTTAGAAGAAGTTGAAGGCGAAAAAGCGCTTGCTTGGGTAGAAGAGAATAATAAAAAGTCATTAGGCTATTTAAAATCCAAGCCTCTTTATAATGAACTGTATGAGAAAAACTTAAAAGTTTATGACTCCGACGAGCGTATTCCTTATGTTAGTCAAATGGGTGATTATTTTTATAATTTTTGGCGTGATGCTAATAATCAAAAAGGTTTATGGCGCCGCACAACGTTAGCTGAATATAAGAAAGACAAGCCTAAGTGGGAAACCGTTTTAGATTTAGATAAGTTAGCCGAGGCTGAAGGCGAAAATTGGGTCTACAAAGGCTCCAACTGTTTATATCCAGAATATAAACGCTGCTTATTAAACTTATCTCGCGGTGGTGCTGATGCCACTGTAGTACGCGAGTTTGATATTCCTAGCAAATCCTTTGTAAAAGATGGTTTTTCTTTGCCTGAAGCCAAATCGAATATAAGCTGGATCGATATGGATACCCTCTATGTTGGAACAGACTTTGGCGAAGGTAGTATGACGGACTCGGGTTATTCCCGAATCGTTAAAGAATGGAAGCGTGGCGAACCACTTGCAAAAGCCAAAACTATTTTTGAAGGTGAAAAATCTGACGTTTGGGTGGCTGCTTTTGTAACTCACGATAAAGATAAGTCTTATAAGATGATTTATCAGGGCTTAACTTTTTATACTTCAGATGTGTTTTTCGTTACTGATTCTGGATTAAAAAAATTCAATCGACCTAAAGACAGTTCATTGAGTGGAATTACTAATGGACAGTTACTTTTAGAGCTAAAGTCTGATTGGACTGTTGGTGGTAAAACTTATCCGCAGGCAGCGTTATTATCGATTGATATCAAAGATTATATTGATGGAAAAACCACTTTCACAGAAGTAATAGTTCCTGATGCAAACACTTCATTATCAGGGGTATCTACTACTAAAGATTATATATTGGTTAATACATTAAAAGACGTCGCTAGTGAGCTTTACCGTTATCAGTATAAAGATGGTAACTGGTCTCGCGAAATGATTGATATGCCGGCACTGGGCTCTATTTCGGTGACAGGCGTTAGTGATCAGCACAATAATTTCTTTGTGAATTATAACAACCACCTAACTCCAAGTAGCCTCTATTATTTCGACAGCCAAACTAGCAAAGCATCAGTACTAAAAAGCTTGCCCGCTTTTTTTGACGCTACTCCTTATAAAGTTGAGCAAAAATTTGCTACCGCCAAAGATGGTACCAAAATACCTTACTTCTTAATTATGAGAAAAGACCTAGAGTTCAATGGTAAGAACCCTACTTTACTTTATGGCTATGGCGGCTTTGAAATATCCTTACGCCCTTCTTATTCATCAACAGTTGGAATTGATTGGTTAGATCAAGGCGGCGTCTATGCTGTTGCCAACATTCGCGGCGGCGGCGAATATGGTCCAAGATGGCATCAAGCGGCTTTAAAGAAAAACCGTCATATCGCCTTTACAGACTTTATTACTGTTGGTGAAGATTTAGTGGCAAGTAAAATCACTTCGCCTAAGCATTTAGGCATTCGTGGTGGTTCAAATGGTGGTTTATTAGTTGGCACCGTTGCTACAATGAGACCAGATCTTTTCAATGCGGTTGTGTGCCAAGTGCCTTTACTTGATATGAAGCGCTTTAATCAATTGCTAGCGGGCGCTAGCTGGATGGGTGAATATGGTAATCCTGATAACGAAGATGAGTGGGAATACATAAAAACTTACTCGCCTTATCACAACGTTGATAAAGACACCGATTACCCAAAGATTTTCTTTACGACTTCAACTCGTGATGATCGAGTACATCCAGGTCATGCCCGGAAAATGGTTGCCTTGATGCAGTCACAAGGACACGATGTTTTGTATTATGAAAACACAGAAGGTGGTCACGGCGGCGCATCTAACAACAAGCAAGCTGCTAGCCTAAATGCATTGGTATATACATACCTCGCTGATCAACTTAAGTAATCAGCAATTAATATCTAAGGGCGCATTAAGCGCCTTTTTTAATTTTATACACACAATAAAAAAGCCGCTATATTTCTATAGCGACTTTTTACTCTCTTTAAGAGAAGAATAATGGTGGGTTGCACAGGAATCGAACCTGTGACCACCTGATTAAAAGTCAGATGCTCTACCGACTGAGCTAGCAACCCATCGTTGAAAACTGAATGATTCAACGGCGCGTATAATACCTGTAAAAAAATAAAAAACAAGTTATTTTAATGGTTATTTTGCTCACTTGAATTTAACGCCTTTAGTCGCAAAATAGATACTATATAACTTATGGAAACACCTTTATGAAAGATGTTGTCAGCATTCAGTTAGCCCCGCCGAAGCACTGGGTCGGCGATGGTTTTCATGTGAGCTCTTTATTTTCTTATAATTCCCATGGAAAATCCTTAAGCCCTTTTCTATTACTAGATCATGCATCTCCCGAACAGTTTCCACCTACAACGAGAAAACTAGGTGTGGGTGAACATCCGCATCGCGGTATAGAAACAGTGACTTTGGTTTATGCAGGCGAAGTTGAGCATAAAGATTCCACTGGGGCTGGAGGTGTGATTAAAGCTGGCGATGTGCAGTGGATGACGGCTGGAAGCGGTATTATGCATCAAGAGTTCCACTCCAATAAATTCGCGAAAACTGGCGGGCAAATGGAGATGGTTCAACTTTGGGTTAATTTACCGGCTAAAGAGAAGATGACTAGTCCAAAGTATCAAGATATTAAGGCTAGCTCTATCCCAACCCTATCTTTGGGTAATGACTCAGCTGAATTAAGACTTATCGCAGGACAATATTTGGATAACACTGGACCAGCATCGACCTTCACACCACTTCAGGTTATGGACTTAATCTACACCGATGAAACATCAGTTCGCTTAGATTTAAATGCCTCATGGAATGCTGCAGTGGTGGTACTCCAAGGAAAGGTCGAGATTAATAGTGTTAAATCCGTTAGCGAGCATCAAATGGCGATACTCAGTAATGATGGTGACTATATAGACTTAAAAGCTAATAAAAACACTAAACTGTTAATATTAAGCGGTGAACCAATCAATGAGCCCATTGTAGGATACGGCCCTTTTGTAATGAACTCGAGGGAAGAAATAGAACAAGCTCTAAGAGACTTTCGAGACGGAGCATTTAGACAAATCCAGTAATTAAGACATAAAAAAAGCCGCATCAAATGATGCGGCTTTTTAGCTCTTACGAGAAGAATATGGTGGGTTGCACAGGAATCGAACCTGTGACCACCTGATTAAAAGTCAGATGCTCTACCAACTGAGCTAGCAACCCATTGTTTTTCAACGTGATTTTTAAAGCTTATCTGCTTACGAGAGTCACTCTCGTTGAGGCGTGTATAATACTGTTTTTGGCGAAAAAAACAAGCCTAAATTAATAATATCTTACGCTTTTTAAATCCAATTTATAACGGATATCAATTTAACTCTTAATGATTCTCTTTTGCATGATTTAAAGTGTATTTAGGGATCTCGACTACTAAGTCTTCATTAGCCACAAGGGCTTGGCAACTTAAGCGTGACTCAGGCTCTAAACCCCATGCTTTATCTAGCATATCATCTTCTAACTCATCGCTTTCTTCTAATGAATCAAACCCTTCTCGAATAACCACATGACAAGTAGTACAGGCACAAGACATCTCACAAGCATGTTCAATATCAATATTGTTAGCTTTAGCAGCTTCTAACACCGTTTGTCCTTCTTCGGCTTCAACTACAGCACCTTCAGGACATAAGTCTTCATTGGGTAAAAATACGATCTTTGGCATATGCTTCTCTTAAACCTTTCTTTGCTAAATTATCTATCGCTAAATGTCGTCGACTTCGCTGCCCACTAAAGCTTTAGCAATACTGGCATCCATACGTTTAGATGCAAATTCTTGGCTATTAGTATCAACTATCTTGATAGCTTCTTTAATAGCCTCTATATCGGTGCCCTGAGCGATAGTTTCAAGTTGTATAACTGACGATTCTATTGCTTCATACTCATCTTGTGATAACAGCAATTTGCCATTATCATCAAGCGCCGCTCTAACGGCCTCTACAACCCTGGAAGCCTCGACTTGTTCTTCGCGTAACATACGCAGCTGCATATCTTCTTCTGCTTTTTCGATAGAGCTTTTAAGCATATCTGTAACTTGGCTATCGGTTAAACCGTAAGAAGGCTTCACTTGAATTTCAGCTTGAACGCCAGAAGTGGTTTCTTCTGCAAAAACATTTAACAAGCCATCGGCATCCACTTGGTAAGTAACTTTTATTCGAGCCGCTCCAGCAACCATTGGCGGAATTCCACGCAACTCGAATCGAGCAAGCGAACGACAATCATCAACTAACTCGCGCTCACCTTGCACTACATGGATTGCCATCGCTGTTTGGCCATCTTTAAAAGTGGTAAATTCTTGTGCTCTAGCAATTGGAATTGGTGTATTACGAGGAATAATTTTTTCAACCAAACCACCCATAGTTTCTACACCTAAGGACAGGGGTAGTACATCCAACAACAGCAACTGATCATTGGATTTATTTCCAATCAAAATATCAGCTTGAATAGCTGCGCCAATAGCCACTACCTTATCAGGATCTATTGAGGTCATTGGTTCTTGCTTAAAATATTGGCCAACTTTTTCTTGTACCAATGGCACACGAGTAGAACCACCAACCATTACAATTTCTTTAATATCAGTAGGCTTTAAACCGGCATCTTTAATGGTTCTACGACAAGCTAATAGAGTTTTATCAATAATCGGAGCCATAAGCTTATTAATTAGCTCACGAGCAACTTGGCCATTCCAATTCATAAAATGAACATCAATAGACTCATGATCTGTCAAAGCCTCTTTGACCTCACGAGCCTTAAGCATCGCCATTTGGTAGGCTTGACGATCATCTGAATCTACTTTGGCCAACTCCACTAAGTGAGCTGCAATAGCGCGGTCAAAATCGTCACCGCCTAATGCAGAATCGCCACCGGTTGAAAGTACTTCATAGACACCTTTTTCTAAGCGTAGAATTGATATATCAAAGGTACCGCCACCCAAATCATAGATAGCATGAATACCTTCATTACCAGTATCTAAACCATAAGCAACCGCTGCTGCAGTTGGCTCATTGATTAACCTCAGAACATTTAGACCCGCAAGTTGTGCCGCATCTTTAGTGGCTTGACGCTGGGCATCATCAAAGTAAGCTGGAACGGTTATCACAACGCCGCCTAACTGCTCATCTTTTTGCAAGCCTAAAGCACTCTCTGCACGCCTGGCTAAGACTTTTAAAATTTCTGCCGAGATTTCTATCGGGTTTTTTATTTGATCAAAAACTTGAATCGCTGGCATTCCTTTTTCGCCAATACCAGATGCGGTTAACTGATTAGCGGTGAATGCTTTTATCGCTTGAACATCAGCTAAACCCCGACCCATTAATCGCTTCACCGAGCTAATGGTATTTTCTGAATCACTGCATTGGAATATTTTTGCTGAGTGACCAACTGAAACAGTTCCATCTTTTGCATAATGCACAATCGAAGGTAATAAGTGATTGCCTTCTAGATCAGGTAATGTTTCGGCGACGCCACTACGAACCGTCGCGATTAATGAATTTGTGGTACCTAGATCAATGCCAGCCGCATAGCGATGCTCGTGCGGTTTAGTTGATTGACCTGGTTCTGCGATTTGTAATAAAGCCATCTTATTGGTTATAGCCTTTCATTAGCCGAGTATTTTTTCTTCTGCCGCATCAATATCCATTAAAGTCTTACGCAAAAATTGTAGCTTGTATATTTCTGTGAGAATTTTATCAGATTCAAGCAATTGATTCTCTCCTTCCTGTTGAAACAAATCATTAATAGAAGCTATTTGCGCATCTTCCATCGACTCAATCGTTTCAGCAAAATCCATTAAACCGCCCATATCCTTCTTTGTGCTTAGAGTTTCTAACTCTTCTCTCAACTCTAATTGCTGCATCAAGAAAACAGGATCTTTGACCGTTACTTCCTTAGATCCATCAAGTCCAGCTTTTAATTGAAGTAAGGCTTGCGCACGACGCACAGGACTTTTTAAAACGCCGTAGGCATCATTAATTTGAGTGGTTTTTTGCATTGCTGCTAGTTGTTCTTGATCGCTTCCTGAAGCAAAACGATCAGGGTGAACAGACTGCAGCATATTGCGCAGCTTCTGCGAAAGTTCCTGTTCATCTAATAAAAAATTCGGCTCAAGGCCGAATAGTTCAAATGGATTCTTCAAATCAGTCTCTTAAATTATTTATCGAGCGCACAATCTATTTAGCTAGAAAAATTTCTGCCGCGCAATCGCAAATTTTAGCAGCTAAACTGTAAAACTTTCACCGCAACCGCACTCACCTTTCACGTTAGGATTGGTGAACTCAAAACCCTCATTCAAGCCTTCTTTCTTAAACTCCAAATGAGTACCATCCAAGTACACTTGGCTTTTGGCATCAACGATAATTTTTATGCCTTTATCTTCATAAACTTTATCGCCTTCTGTCAGCTCATCAACAAACTCAAGTACATAAGCCAACCCCGAGCATCCGGTTGTGGTCACGCCTAAACGCAAACCTAAACCCTTGCCACGACTGGCCAAAAAGCTTTTTACCCGCTCTGCGGCGGCTTCTGATAAAGTAATTGCCATAAGTTACTCTTTATTCGATTTAGCTTACTTAGCGTTCTTTTCTTTATAATCTGAAACAGCGGCTTTAATCGCATCTTCCGCTAACACTGAGCAGTGAATTTTCACTGGTGGTAATGCAAGCTCTTCAGCAATGTCGGTATTTTTAATTGCTTGCGCTTCGTCAACACTTTTACCTTTTACCCATTCAGTAATCAATGAGCTAGAGGCAATCGCAGAACCACAACCGTAAGTTTTAAATTTTGCATCTTGGATAATGCCATCTTCGCTAACTTTAATTTGCAACTTCATCACATCGCCACAAGCTGGTGCGCCAACCATACCAGTACCAACGCCTTCCTCTTCCTTATCGAAAGAGCCAACGTTGCGTGGGTTTTCATAATGGTCAATTACTTTTTCGCTATAAGCCATAATATTTCTCCTGTTCTTTTACAAGAACTGATTAATGAGCTGTCCACTCAACTTGTGACAAGTCGATTCCGTCTTTGTACATATCCCAAAGCGGAGACAACTCACGTAAACGGCCGATGCCGTCGTTAATTTGTGTTAAGGCGTAATCCACTTCTTCTTCAGTGGTGAAACGGCCAATGGTGAAACGAATCGAGCTGTGCGCTAATTCATCGTCTCTACCTAATGCTCTTAATACATAAGATGGTTCCAAACTGGCTGAAGTACAAGCCGAGCCAGAAGAAACCGCCAAATCCTTAAGCGCCATAATCAAAGATTCACCTTCAACAAAGTTAAAGCTGATGTTGATAATACCTGCTACGCGCTGAGTTTCATGGCCATTAAGATAGACTTCTTCCATATCTTTCACGCCGTTCCATAAACGCTCGCGTAATTTAATAATACGCGCATTATCTTTTTCCATATCCAACTTAGCGATACGAGCAGCTTCACCCATGCCAACAATTTGGTGGGTCGCTAGAGTACCGGAACGCATACCACGCTCATGACCGCCACCATGCATTTGCGCTTCTAAGCGAACGCGTGGCTTACGACGAACATATAAAGTACCAATGCCTTTTGGCCCATACATTTTATGGCCAGACATAGATAATAAATCGACTTTGGTCTTAGTAATATCGATTGGCAATTTACCCGCCGATTGTGCAGCATCTACATGAAACATGATTTTGCGAGAGCGACACATTTCGCCTATCGCATCTATGTCTTGAACCACGCCAGTTTCATTGTTTACATGCATCACGCTCACTAAAACTGTATCATCGCGCATAGCCGCTTCCAAAGCTGCTAAATCCAACAAACCGTCTTCTTGCACATCCATATAGGTAACTTCATAACCTTCGCGCTCAAGCTGACGGGCCGTATCTAAAACCGCTTTATGTTCAGTTTTAACGGTAATGATGTGCTTACCTTTCTTGTGATAGAAATGAGCTACGCCTTTAATCGCCAAATTGTTTGATTCAGTTGCGCCCGAAGTCCAAACGATTTCACGTGGATCAGCATTAATAAGATCGGCAACATGCGCACGCGCATCATCCACAGCTTCTTCTGCTGCCCAACCAAATTTATGCGAACGCGATGCAGGATTTCCATAAATCCCCTCGACGCCCATAAACTGAACCATCTTCTCTACAACTCGCGGATCAATTGGCGTAGTAGCAGCATAATCAAAATAGATGGGTAACTTCATTTTCTTCTCTTCACTTTAAATAGAATAAATTCAACTTAAGAAAATCAGCTCTTCTTCGCTAATTTTCATCTCGTTCGCAGCATCTTGTCTTCCCGCGACTTTCTTTACGAAACGGCGCTCAACAACTTGTTCAAGACTAATGCCACTTAAAAACTGATAAATTTGGTCGGATAATTCCGCCCATAATTGATGAGACAAACAATGCTCACCATCCTGACAGCCACCCTTACCTTTACAACGAGTCGCATCAATAGGTTCATCAACCGCCAAAACCACATCAACAATAGTAATTCTATTGGACGGGCGCTGCAGCTCATAACCGCCACCAGGGCCGCGAATACTATCGACTAAATTCGCTTTTCGCAACTTAGAAAACAGCTGTTCTAAGTAAGATAAGGAAATATCTTGGCGTCCCGAAATCTCAGACAAACTAATAGGTCCACTTCCAGAATGAAGTGCCAAATCAAGCATCGCTGTCACCGCATAACGGCCTTTTGTACTTAATTTCATGATTAGATATCGTTCGGGTTAGAAAAACTACGTTTAAGGAATATCTCAATGATTATATTGTCTCAATTCCGACTAAATTAGTCAAGAATTATAGAGCCTATGTTTTTCTATCAATGAAGCTTAATTAGTACTGCTAGCTGGTTACCCAACTAAACTATTAGAATATTTGCAACTAATGGACTAGAAATACAAGTAGACTGCTAGAATTGGAAATCATACAGAATATCAATAGGTTAGCTTTCTGGCTAATTTTAGCAATTTATCGGCTGAATATACCCTTTCGGTAAGTAACAGCTTTCAAAAAATGATTAGAAGCGAACTAACGTCCATTTATATGAATGCGTACAAATATATTTCTTTAATTAAGTCGTATTAAAATGAAGCTATTTAGATTTGGCTCAGTGTCTGCTTGGTTCGAAAAGCGGACATTAAAGTATAAGCTTCTAAAAGGATTTATGTTTGGACTAATCTAACCAAACCACCTCAATCGGATTCAATAAACCTATACATCTTGTTCAAATCTGTAATATGGCTTTCCCAGATATCAGGCTCTTTTATTAAAAAGCCCTACAGCCTAAAACATCAAATCCCTATGAGTATGTATTGACTGTAGAGTATGTCAAAAAACTATTGAAGTGCACACATTGGGGTAATAATATGAAACTGGTAGCTAAGACATAAATTCAGGTTGGGTATTTAATTACACTCACCCTTTACTTGCATAACCCCTCTACCGAAATATTGGTCGATGATGTCAAATCCATTTGCACAGTATTGATTCTCAGCAAGCTTATCTTCCAATCGAGCCATAAGCCGCTCTTCAGCTTTTGCTTTGCGCTCAGCGATTCTTTCCTGTAAATCCTGTTTATTTGGCATTCCTCCTCTGCCCATCCCTCGGCCCTGACCTCTGCCCATTCCTTTACCTGAGCCTCTACCCCCACGCTCATTCACTTCAAACTTCAAACTATAACTAAATTGCTTAGCACCACTTTCAGTGACATGGGTAACAAAGTTCTCTTCGGATACAGGTAAAGAAGAATTGGTATTCGAGGCACATGCCGACAATAGAAATAGGGCTGCGGATAAACTGATCACCATTTTCATCTTCTTCTCGCTGATTAATTTTCTAAAAGAACCGCTATGGATAGCCATAGCGGCTTTATTGGTTCTATTCGATTATTAGCTTCTAAACTTAGGTTTAGTGTTTTTTAACTTCTGTAGTTGTTCTTCAGTTAGAACACCTTTTAACTGCTGAAATAATTCGGCACGTTTATAAACCATAGCTCTTGCATTATCAGCAGCTAAGTTAGCAGCACTATCAATATTCCCTGCTTTAGCCAAGTTTATTACCTCTTTACGTTTAGCTTTTGCTGCTTCTTTTCCAGCTTTAAGCTGAGGTTTTAGGGCTTTTAACTGTGCTTTTTGAGCTTCAGTTAAATCCAAGGCTCTTAACTTTTTGAAGATGTTTTTAGCATGGTGCTTTGTTCTCTCTCCTTTACCTTCTTTCAAAGTAGCTAATTGCTCTGGAGATAAAATTGATTTAATTTCATTCATTCGCTCTGAACGCTTGTAAACTCTATCGCTTGCCATTGAGGCGGCTAACTCTGCTGCTGCATCAATATTTCCTGCTTGCATCAAGTTCTTTATCTCTACACGCTTTGCTTTGATTAGGCTTCTATTTTCTTTTGAGTCAGCACGCATCGCTTTTAAACTGTGCTTCTGGCTTTCCGATAGATTTAACTCTTCAAATAACGGCATACTCGGATGAGCATTTACTGATGAAATCAAAAGACCCGATAACACCACTAAGCTTAATGTCGATTTTAATTTAAACTTTTTCATAAGTTTCTCCTGTTCATTCAGTATTTAATCTAAGTTAATAGCATCAATTATTACCTTTTATTGATGCTACGAATTAATAATAAATTTGAAATAAGGAGTAAATAACTGAGAATTGTTAAGAAAGTAACAAGCTGTTCATCCCTTGATAATCCATTATAAGCAAGAATGAACTGGCAATAATTTATCTTGTTACTTTCTTGTCATTTCAACTAGAACTTTAGAGCGCCAATTTGTATCTGAAGTTGTTAGAAATACCATCTTAATAAATTTATTTTGGAGGAATTAATGCGTATTTTTAACAAGCTGCTAGCTATATCAGTTGGATTGGTAAGTATATCTTATTTAACTGGTTGCGGTGACAGCAGTACTTCTGACACCACCACAAGTTACTTTAAATTTTATAATGCATCACTTAATGCGGGCAGGCATGAGTTACATACGAGAGAATCAGGCGTTGATGAGGATTTCGCTATGCAAGCAAATATCGATTTTGCAGATGTGTCATCGCCAATATCCCAATATACTGCTAATTACGATATTGAAATTAAACGACAAGACGCCAGTAGCGACGACCCACTGACGGTAATTAGCTCAGATTTTACCTTAACCGAGAACCGCACTTCACTCATTGCCTTAGTTGGCGATACAAAACAGCCAGAGTTAGTTGAGCTTAAGTACGATAACTCAAGCTTAGAAGATCTAGATCCCGGTGATGAACAATTTGAGCTCTATGTCGCCAACTTTGCATCACAAAATAATAGCCTTGATATCTATTACTCATTGGATGATAAATCATTTAGTAGCGCGACCTTTCTAAGTAGTATTCAATACAAGCAACTATCAGATTTAATTCTCTTAAACCAAGACGATTACAAATTTTACTTAACCCTTTCGGGTAGCAATGAAGTGATTTTTGAAACCAATAGCGTGGCACTGGATTATTTAGAAACCTTTGTCCTCATTATAAGAGATGATTTTGGCATCAATGGCTTAGCTATCGACAAAGTTACTAACTCAAGTGTTGTCACTAGTTACGCTGATGAGCATACACAAAGCAACCTCGAGTTTTATACGAGCAAAGAAAGCGATATTAATTATGATGTCTATTTAGATACCACTGAATCAGAAGCGATCGTTACCGATGGTACGTCAGGTTTAGTCATGACTACATCCACATTAGATGCTGACATCTATACTTTGCAAAGCACCGTTGCTGGAGACAAGACACAGCCGTTACTGACTAATTTAATTTTAGATCTTGGCAGTGATGAGTCTAAAGTGGTCATAATGTATCAAGATAAGAATTCTGAGTATCAAGGTATTGTTGTCGATAAGCTAGCACGCCAGCTAGTGTATGAAAATTCTATTAGACTGGTTAACATTGGCCAAGAAGAGCAAGAGATTAATGCTTACTTTATAGCTCCAGACGAAAGTTTAGATACGGCAGGCTATGATATGGAAGATATCGACTATGCTGAGCATAGAAAAGTTACGGTCTTAAATCAAATGTATCAAATCGTCATTGCCACCGAAGATGATAATGATAATTTACGTTCGCTGTATCAATCAGAATTTATTTCCTTTAAAGAAAATACTAACTATTTGATGATACTAGAAACTGATGCTACATCATCAAGCGGTTATACTTTGACAATTCTAGAAGAGTGATGGCTAACGTACTCTGCTCATAATGTTTTTAGAGCAGAGTACTTTTTTATTAAAGTTCTAACTTATAACCGACACCATAAATCGAATGAATACAATCCGAGTCACTGCGCACCGCTTCTAATTTTTTCCTCAAATTAGTCACATGGCTATCAACGGTTCTATCGCCAACAGCTCTTTGATCATCATACATTCGATCGAGCAGCTTATCTCTAGACCAAACACTTCCCATAGGATTAGCTAACGCCTTTAGAATGCGAAACTCGACAGGGGTTAGTTCAAGCATTTGTCCGTCCAACAAGGCTTGATATCGCTCTTCATCTATCGCTAAACCTGAATCTTTACTAGCATCAACATTGGAATATTCTTGGGTTCTACGCAAGTTTGCTTTTACACGAGCAACAACTTCTCGAGGACTAAATGGTTTGCAAATGTAATCATCGGCACCAAACTCTAGACCTAACAATCGGTCAATCTCATCAACTCTAGCTGTTATCATAATAATCGGCAAAGAAGAAAACTCTCTTACTTCTTTACAAATATCGATGCCATCTTTATTAGGAAGGTTAAGGTCTAACAAAATTAGTGTTGGCTCATTTGCTTTAACCCAATCAACCACCTCTGAACCATCAGAAATCACTTTGTTATCGTAGCCAGCCTTATCAAGATATAAGGCTAATACTTCCGATATTTTTTCTTCGTCCTCTACTATTAAAACTTGCTTCACTTATTGGCCTCTCCTATTGGCAGCTCAATTTTCACCTGAATACCTCCTAGAGAGGAGTGATCGGCGGAAATAGTTCCTTGATGAGCTTCAACTATACCTTTGCATATGGCTAAGCCTAGCCCTGAAGAGCCAGTAATTCGATTACGTGAGGGGTCTACCCGATAGAGCCGATTGAATAGCATGGAAAGAGACTCCGTTGGCACCCCAGGTTCAGAGTCTTTAATAATGACCTGAATGGTTTTGTCATATACTTTATGACTAATTTCAATTCGCCCTCCAACATCGGTGTAACGTAAGGAATTTTCAAGTAAATTAGCGAATAACTGCTTTAACCGGTTTTCATCGGCATAGATACAAATCGCTTTAGAACCATTATATGCCACAGCTAATGAACGCTCTTCAAAGCGCTCACAAAACTGACTCAAGCCCTCTTTAATAAGCTGGTTCATATCCAAATGTTCTTTATTGAGACTTAATGTGCCAGAGTCAGATTGAGTTAGTTGATAGAGATCATCAGTTAGCAACTCGAGCCTTTGAACTTCTGAACTAAGAGACTTTATGGAGTCAGTTGTTATAGGCCGATAGCCGTCTTCCAAGGCCTCTAATTCAGCCTTTAAAGCTGCTAAAGGTGTTCGTAATTCATGCGAAATATCTGCCACCCATTGCTCTCTATCAGCTTTTGCTTTTCGTAGAGCCTCAGCTAAGTCATTAAAACGCCAACCTAGTTCACCAAGCTCATCTTGACGACTAACATCAAGCTCAACATCAAAATTACCAAGCTCCAACTTTTGCGTTGCTGAGCTCAGCTGCTTAATGGGCTTCACCATACTTCTAGCCAATAGCCAAGCAATAATAACTGCAAATCCTAGAACAGCTAACCCCACTAATAACAAGGAATCAAACTGTCTTCTAGCAAATCTTAGCTCCTGTCTACTTAATGAGGGCTGTGAAATTGCCAAAGAGATATAGCCAATTAATCGACCATTAGCAACCAGCTCAGATTCAACAACCTCCTCTTTTTCTTGGCTAGTACCAGCGACCCAATCTCGATTTTTATCATAGATAACTAAATCTATGGCTCTTCTAGCTATTGGATTACTTCTGACTCCACCCTTATCAGACTCAAGGTTTAGAAAAAAACGTGCGGGAATATTTTTGCGATTTTGGACAAACTCCCAACCACCAGCTTGCTCATAGCGGCGAGCCAACTCTTTGGAAATATCACCTATCCGCTGCTCAACCGTTTCTTTGCCTAATAAACGTACCCCTTTCATAAAAGTATATCTTTGAGCAACAACTACGGTGATGATACTTATGGCTGCTACCCCTATTGCAAATAAAAATAGCCTTGTGCCTATCTTAACTTTCATACCGATATTTTATGTCTTTTAGTTTCACAGGCTAGTTTACATCAAAATTGTCAAGAAATTGTCCAATGCCTAATATTGATACTATTTGACTTTTTAATGTCCGCTTTGTGACGAAAACGGACAAAACTCCATTCATATGAATGCGTACAAAACCTATATATTTTATATTCGATTCGCCCAGCTTTATTGATTTTTTAAACGAATTCTATCCTAGCTTTTAACTTGATGCTCCATTGAAAACAAATGGGACAGAATAAAATAAATATTTACTCTGCCCCTCCAAAATTAATAGAGCTAATTACTTTGACTCGGGGTGTAATTGATTCGCATTGGGTCATCTAGAGCAATAATTACCGGCTCCAAATCTGCTGGACCAGGTGATGTATATGTTACACCTTCAAATGGCGTTCTTCCTGGGCCACCTGGGTTATAGAACGCTGAGTATCCGCCTTCTTGGCTTGGGATCTCCACATGGGTAATGTTTCTAGCTGCACCTTCGTCACCAACTAGGATGATATCAATATAATTATCGCGGTCTTCGCTGTAACAATCATCGTAAGTCGTTAAACCGCCTTCAGCTTGCCCCAAGTCAGATAATCCAACCACTCTAAGGGTTCCACCTTGGGCTTGAAATTCTTCATTAACCTTATCGATAACGACAGTTTCTCCATCTTCACCAATTGCATGGATTCGAAAAAATCTTTCGAAGTCTGTGGGTTTTACGCCGCTAACACCGTCGGGAGAAAATCCGCCTGATGTTAAAACTCTGATCATGAAATCGCCCTCATTATATAAAACCGACGCATCGTTATTCGGAAGCAGCATCTGGCGCACCATAGGGTTAGGAATGCCGCTGACTGACTCTCCAGCCATTGGACCATCTATTCGGTTAAGCTTGGCACCGACAAGTCTTGGACCATTGTTTTCATCATAGGGGCTGGTGGAAGTCTCCCAGGTCATACCCGAAGCTATTACCCGCTGATTATTAGGACCTACTAAAAGCAAAGGTGTGTCATCTTCAACGATTAGAAGCCTTATAGGGAAGCGTGTGTCCGGATCGTCACTAGGTAAACGGTTTGCGAATTCACCAAACACAACCACAACGTTTCTCTCATTATCTTCAACGTTAGGAGCGGTACTAGCTGCTAAAGGACGGACGATGTCCCCCGTATTCAAAGTGAATTGAAAGTCAGTAAGGCTGATGGTTCTGGTATCAACAGGCCAACTAAATACAATGGGCAAGCCATCGATGCCTAGTGCATCATCCTTGAGTTCTCCGTATGGAGTTTGTTGAATAAAAGCTCGTGCAATTTGCTCTTGCGTTGTAACAGTTGTGTAGCTGCCAATATTCGTGCCGCAATTGATATCTGAGGACCAGGCGCCTCCAACCTCTCTGGCTAGGCTTTCAGTTACCTCAGTAGCCTCTACCCCTAAAATATCAGAAAACCCAACGCCGGCAGAGAGTATTTCTGGTTGTTCAGACCAATAATCAGCACTGATAAGCACACCATCAAAAAAGAAGGAAATTGGAGGAGCAGGAAAGCTCACGGTGGCATTCAAAAGTGGGTCATCCAACACTTCGACAGTTCTGGTTACTTCAGAAGTATTACCGTTGGCATCGCTTGCACTGTATGTGAGTTCGTAGATACCGGGAGTGGTCGTATCGACATTACCTTCAACTAACACGGTTAACTCACCACCGGTATCGTCTATGGCTTTAGCCCCGATATCATCAAAGACGGCGTTAAACACCACCTGAATGCTGGGATTACCGTTTAAGCTAATAACTGGTGCTGTGCTGCTGTTAACTGGTGCTGTGACGTCGTTGTTGTCACCTTCCTTACACCCCACCAGTGGCCAAGTCATTAACAGTACTGCGCAATATAAAAAAAACTTCGTCTTAACTTTCATCTGACACCTCAATTCATCAATAAAGGAATAAAGCTAGGTTATTTCGGTAACCCAAAACCTAGTGTATAAATTATCAGCTGCAGGGAGGCTTACTAGGACTGGGGGTATGAGGTGTGCAAATAGCTGTATGGATGGTACTGATCCCTGTATCAGGTGTACGGGGCGCACCTTTCATTCAATCAAACCAACTGTATAATGAAATTATCTACCGTTGGTGTGATATAACCATTATTAAGAAGTTATGGCTTTAAGTGATACAAAACCTATAAACCAGCCTTATCGGTTTGATCAGAAAAAGTTTCAGCGCTGGGTTTTCCTGCTGGTCTGGCCTTTAGCCAATGTGCTGTTAGTGGCCACCATCCTGATTGATCTTGACTTTGCAACTGCCGAGACATTATTGTTCGTCGCGATAAATTTTTGGCTGCTATTTGGATTGTCATTCTTAGTTTTACAGATTCTGGATAGGTACTTTCCGAAAATCATGTCGACAGAAGTGTTTTGGCGTCAGCTCTTTGTGCATGTGGTGGTTATTGTTGGCATTGCCGCTATCTTCTCGCCATTGTTTTCCAGGCCGGTGGAACTAAAGCTTCCACAAACACTCATAGGACCGCGTATTTTTTTTATACTAGAAATTATAATTTATCTCATCGTTTTTCGTATATTCACTCAACAGGAACGTTCATTTACTACGGCATTAGCGCTGAGGGAAACAGAATTAAATATGTTGCGCTCGCAAAGCAACCCTCACTTTTTATTTAATACACTTAATCTAATCAATGCACAAATATCTAATAACCCAGATAATGCCAAGGAAATAGTGTATGACCTTGCTGACTTGTTGCGCAAAAATATTAATATGGCGCAACAAAGCTTTACCACACTGGCCAAGGAGATGAAGCTAGTAAGCTTGTATTTAACGCTACAAGAAAAACGCTTTAAAGATCGTTTGAGCTTTAATATAAAACTGGTTCCAGGTACTAAACTTCTACAAATCCCAGCGCTGTTGTTACAACCGGTTATCGAGAATACGGTTAAATACGCGGTAGCACCCTATGCTTCAAAAGCCCATATACTCGTGGAAACCAGTTTGGGGAATGGGCGGCTGGTTATTGTGGTGAAGGATTCTGGGCCAGCCTTTGATGAGACTCAAATTGTGGAAGGCAATGGCATGAGAATCTTGCGGAATACCTTGGCTTTACATTATGAGGATGATTATGATATTCAGTTAAAGTCTACAACCTCAGGTGGTGTTTTCACATTAAGCTTGCCTGTTCGGGCAGTGCAGTGAGGGTTGGGTAAAGCATGACTGATTTAAATATACCCTCCAAGAAAGTCATGATCATCGACGATGAACCTGCTGCAAGGGCTCATCTACGCTTTGTCATTGAAACATTTGAAGAGCTAAGCATTATTGATGAAATAGGGGATGGAGCAACCGCTATCAATGCAATCGTTGATGAACAACCAGACATTGTTTTTCTCGATATAGAAATGCCTGAAGTGAATGGGTTTGACGTGGCATCAGCAACTGTAGATGTTAACTATCAATTGGTTTTTGTAACAGCTTACGATCAATATGCCTTGGATGCCTTTGGCACTAATGCAATTGACTACCTGTTAAAGCCAGTGCGACCTTCGTTGCTTGATAAATGTATTAGAAAAATTCTGTATCAGGAGGGTTTGGTACTTGAAAGGTTAGAGCAGCAAAAAAAGGACAGTGATAACCTGTTGTTATCAGATGGCAATGCCAAACGCGTGCTAAACCATCAGCATATTTGTTACATCGAAGGCATTGGACGCTATCGTCGGATTCACCTGACTCAGGTGGGAGAAGAAATACACCGGATGCAAACCATTGTTTCTGACACTACCTTGGATGATTTTGAATCCCAGCTTACAAAATATGGTTTTATCCGTTTGCACCGAAGTTATATTGTGAACTTACAGAAAGTAATTGGCCTTTCCACCGAGTCTCGAAGACACTTTGTAGCAATGGCAGATATTGGCATCAAGATCCCAGTTTCCCGAAAAAAACTATCAAAATTAAAAGCAATGCTTTGATATCTGATTTTTAATTTAGAGTCAGAATCGTAATTGATTATTTGTTTTCTTTAAAGCCAGACCAAATTATAGTTTGAATGTCTGCTATGGAGAGATTATTTTAAATCGAATTTAATGGCCGCTAAGGAACACAAGCGTAATAAGAAATTTTCATAACTGAGCTTACAAATACATTTACCGCTAAATGTATCTTTTTTAGTGATTACATCTTTTATGACGTCCGCTTTGTGACGGAAACGGACAATTATGTAATCATTAGTACCTAGCGAAGCTCCACATGCCCTTTTGCGGCAATTAAGTCATTCTAATTAAATGTACACTCTTTTAAGTACTTTTCTTGTCGGCTATTTATTTATGATTTAATAAGGGTAGAATACAACTAAATTACTTAAACTGGTGTGATTTGAACGTTTTTAATCAATCACTTAAATTGGCTGGGATTCAACTAAATTTGTTGGGTGTCCACTGCTAGCGAAAAGCTTTATAGATACTCTATGGCATTACTTTGATACAATATCGGCAAATAATCGCCCTAAACCTATAAACCAGGCTATTTCCTTTGAATAACGAACTCAACTACAAAAGCAACCCTCTCAATGGCGTCGGCCTTAAGCAATTAATCAGCGAAATCGTTGAGCACTATGGTTATGAGATGCTTTATGCCTATTTGAATCTTAATTGTTTTAAATCGAACCCTAGCATTCCTTCTAGTGTTAACTTTCTGAAAAAGACTGAATGGGCTCGTGAAAAGGTGGAAGGTTTTTATTTATATCAATATAAGAATTTACCGAGTCCTTCATACAAGCAACAACAAGTACCACCAAGAGATCGCATCATTCCAGATGATCAAATACCCGGCGAACCAGTAGAATTAACGCTAGAAGACGCCGAACTCTTTCGCGAACAAAACGCTCAAAAAGCTGCTGAATTTGACAAAAGTCCAGCTATTAAGAAGAGAACTCTAAGCCAGATAGAACAAAGCGCAGGGCAAAAGAACAACCCTTGGGCTAAATATAAACACAAGCAATAGGATTACAATAACTCCTATTAGAATTCTTTAATAAAGTTAGCTAGTTTAATCTCTAAGAAAAATGAAGTGGTTGAGTTAGAACCACTATCAAGAAAAATGGCTAACGTATTGTTATCTAAATCTTGTCGTAAATAGCTTGAAAAACCGACCCAGCTACCATTATGCCAATAGACGTTGTTATCTTCGATAACCCAACCTAATCCGTAATCCGTTTGTTCTCCCGAGTTTAATACTCCTGCTGTATAAGCAGTTTTTAATGACTCTTTTGAGATTAATCCCCCTTCATTTAGTGCCTGCACCCATTTCAATAAATCAAGAGTAGTAGAGTAGATACCGCCATCCCCTGCAACTCCATCTAAAAAAATTAAATCATTTAATTTATCGCCATCCATACCCCAGACTCTATGGCTCAGCTTATTTTCATCGGATAACAAGTTAAACACTGAGGTATTCTTCATGTCTAATGGCTTGAACACCTTTTGATCCATATAAGCTTCAAAAGACATTTTCGAAACACTTTCAATTAAAGCTGCTAAAACCACATAACCGGTATTGCTGTATTCGTATTTATCGCCCGGAGTAAATAGTAATTTTGGTGTGTATTTATTATATAAATCCAATAAATCTGAATTTTTAAACGCCAAGTTCTCATCTTCCCAGTGCTCAAGAACAAGGTTCATATAGTCAGGCAAACCTGAGGTGTGATTCAAAAGATGTCTAACCTTGACCTCTGGATAATCCAAAAGAGGCAAATAGTTAGATATGGGTTCATCTAAGTTAATCTTGCCTTGCTCGACAAGCATTAATACCCCTAATGCAGTAAAAGGCTTAGACAATGAGGCTAAGTTAAAAGATGATTCTTCGCTGAGGGGTTGCTTCTTTGCTAAATCTGCATAGCCGTATGATTTATCGAGAATGATTTTGCCATCTTTTGCTAACAATACCGAGCCATTAAACTGATTAGTGACCTGTAAACCAGCAAGCCACTTGTCTAAAATTTCGATTTTTTCTTCTCTAGTAGCTTTCTTTGGAATTTTTATATTGGGCGGAGCTATAAACTTTAAATAAGCAAGTCCAACAATAACAATTAATAGCGCAACAGCAAAAAAACCAATAAGGAATTTGAATATAAAGTGCATTTTTAGATTTTTTATTCATCAGGGTTGGAGCTATTGTACTCATAAAAGAGCTAAAATTTAGTTAGCTTTTGTAACAAGGTGATTCTTTGGCAGAAATTTGTAATAGTTACTGTAAAAATTAGCTAAGCTCTGGAAAATACCATATTCGAACGATAATCTTAGAGAAGATATTATAAATAAAACTAGCCTTAGTAAAACTAAGGCTAGTGAATATAAAACATATTTTATAAAGGCGTTAA
Source organism: uncultured Kangiella sp. (assembly GCA_947498625.1). Taxonomy (GTDB): domain Bacteria; phylum Pseudomonadota; class Gammaproteobacteria; order Enterobacterales; family Kangiellaceae; genus Kangiella. The sequence goes on from CANMKR010000002.1 coordinate 447,357, forward strand.
ATTATTTTTGCTCAATATTCTTCAAGTCTAATCCGCCTAAAGTGGACTTGCTGATTTTGACTTTTCCTTTACCTGCATCTTCTTGCTCAATTTTTAGTAGCTCATCGTCGCCACCAATCATTAAGCTTTTGATAACTTGGACATCGACATTGCCCGCATCGGCCTCTTCTAATTCAATGCCTTCTTTAGAGCCATTATTGTCGAAAGTAGATATTTTCTTGAGCCTTACATTCAAATGGCCATTACCTTCTTCAGACATTTTGAATGCTTCGTCCTGATTTCCAAACCCAACCGTATCAACGACGATAGATTTTAAGTTGCCATTATCTTCTTCGTCGAAGTCCAAACCTTCATCGAAGTTGTTATTGACTTGGCTATTGGTCACGCGACTAATTAAATGTCCATCACCCGCTTCATCAATATCAAAACCGTCATCGACATCTCGCTGACCATCATCATCACAAGGACCGCCTGCAAAATTCCCAACTAGGTTGCAATATTCACCATTTCGAATAAACATACTGCCGCTGACATTACTAATAACATCACCTTGATTGCCTTCATCTAACTCCACACCATCCGCGCCAACATTGGTAAAAGTAGAATCTTTTGCGGTGAAATAGATACTCCCTAAACCGCGCTCATCGACTCTAACGCCATCTGCATCCGCGCGACCGAAACCAACATTATTAATTTCACTATTAATGATCTTCACTTTTACAGAAGCAGCAGAGCCGTTGCCACCGCCACCGCTACCACCGCCACAATTATCACCAAAGCTGCAATCAGAAACATGGATGCCATGATGTCCAACTTTGGTTAAAAATATATTCTTAAACTCGACATTAACAGAGCCAGTAGCATTCGCAGGAACATTGATTTCAATGCCCTTGCCACCGGCTGGAATCGCAGGGTTTTGATTAACAGTATCGTAACTACCGATAAATTTCAGGTTTGTAATCAATAAATCCCCAGCACCGTTGATACTTAAAATATCAGCGTTAGGCTCTAGCGCTATGGCATTTATCGTTTGACCCTTACCTACAATTTGTAGTTTATACGGATTCTCATAACTCAAAGGCTGAGTAAGGTTGATCATTTGCACATTGGGATTAATACGAATGACATTGGCACCACTTTCTAAAGCCGCTCTTAATGAACCAGCACCATTATCATTTCCATTAGACACTATTGCAGTGGAGGCCGATGCTGCGTTTGCAGAAACTAAAATGCCAAAACCTATTGCGAATAAATTTACAGATTTCATCTTATTCCTCTCAACAAGAACTTATTAAAGTAAATTTATAGTAATGATGCAATATGACAGCTTGATTAACCCTAAGTTAAAAACAGGTTACAGGTAACCAGCTACGAAAGCCCATGCTAAAGTTCAATAACCCGAATATATTCATCCAACACTTCTTTATCGGTAAGCGCTTTCATAGCCTTTCCAAAAGAGTCCAAGTTATTAATACTCACTATCAATAACATGGTGCCATCTGGAATTAAACTATGCAAAACAAACTCACCATCAGGCAGCTTGGCTTTTTCTAGCCCTGGGTAGTACTCGATGAACTTAGTAAAATTTTCTTTATGCTTGTCAGTGATAAGAATCATCTTGGCATTAATAGCGCCATTAAACTTACTCATGGCCTCTTGATTAAAGAAAGGCGTTTGGACATTTAAACTTCTGACAGTTCGCTGGTGCTCAAAAAACAACTGAAACAACTTATTGTGTTCGTGAAAATCTTTATCTGCTAAGAAGGAAACGTTGGCTAAAAAACTTTCTGGCTGCAAATAACCTTTCGGAAAATTCTTGGCATATTGATCGATATAGTCGTCAACGAAATCAGCATCAATTGATTTGCCAGACAAAAGATATTTCTCTACTAAAGGGTAAATAGCTTTTGCCTGTTGATTGATATATTTAGAGTGGTACCATTCTTTTTTATCTAAGCTCCCATTGGTTTCTTTGTAGAACCAACCATTACCTATAGCCGTCGCTAAAGCTTCATTCAACAGTTGGTAAGAATGTGCTTTATGGTAAGAGTCATGTTTCAAAAAGCTCTCTTCAAGTTGTGCTTGAAGCTCGATGGATTGACTAGAGTATAAAAGGTGCGCCAATTCATGGAATACGACCGCTAATACTCCATCAGCATCATCAAAATCACTAATGATGTAAGAAATGATATTGCCCTGAGGAGTGGCTGTAGTAAAGCCACCCTTTTGCGGTATCGGTGCTAGATAAACCTTAAATGGTATCTCAGCTTTCCAATTTGCATTATAAAATTTGGAAGCCTTAGCGAACCTTCCACCGAAGTCTACCTGCTTAGCACGGTCAGTTAAAACTCGAATATTTCTTTTAAGTTGAGACTGGGATTTGTCCCAAATTAACTCTTTGTAAATAGGACTAAAAGCATTCAAAGTTTCCACTAAAACCATTAAATCTGAATTAGTTAACAAGCCCATAATACGTTGCGCGAAGTCATCAATATCCGATGCTTGAGTAGAAGCCATCACCAATAGCTGTGTCACTTGACGTTTATTGTGTCGATGGGCCACTTCTTCCGAAAACGCATAATCATAAGAAACATTGATCTTTCTATAACGTTCAATCAGTACTTGGTTTTTATCGTTATTGTAATCGCTATTTTCGAACAGCTCGGTCAAAGTTGGAGAGGTGCCGCCAGGACCACCAGCGATGCCTTGGACGAAATTATAAAGCCCATGAACTTCATTTGTTTTAAACTCGACTTCTAGTTGAGTAGCTGGTGATGATAAAGCTGTTTTGGCGGATGCGGTGTACGTAGAAAATACTATAAAAAGGAATGGTAAAAAGACTTTCAAAACTAAATGTTTCATTACTTATAAATCCCTTCTGTGATGCGTAGATACATCATACAAAACAAGCATGTAAAGAATTAGAACTAGTTTGTAACAAGGGATTTAATCGGCAGAAACTACTATACAATCACTGCGCTACTCTTAACTTTTCTCTGACTCTCCATTCAATACACCAGAACAATCCAGCTCCGGAATATCGACATCTTTTGTTTCTATGCCCTTTTCTTTTAATTGGTCTTTAAGGCCCTTTAATTCATGCTCTAAAGCATTCGAATGTTCGAACATATTTTGCAGAGCAACTACTAGTGGATCAATTTGATCAGAAGTAACACCAAATGCTTGGAAATTATGCTTGCCCTTAGGATCGGTTTCCGAAGCTTCGCGAGCAGGAATACCTATGACGGTAGCATTTTCAGCTACATCTTTAACGACCACCGCATTGCCGCCCACCTTGGCATTATCATTTAAAATAACGGGGCCTAGAATTTTTGCTCCAGCACCAATCACTACATTGTTTTTCAAAGTTGGATGGCGCTTGCCTTTAGCTAGACTGGTACCGCCGAGAGTAACACCATGGTATAGCATGCAATCATCGCCTATTTCCGCGGTTTCTCCAATCACGACACCTAAGCCATGATCGATAAAAAACCGGCGGCCGATAGTTGCGCCAGGATGAATTTCGATACCCGTTAAAAAGCGAGCAAAAGTCATAATAGCGCGAGCCAGCCATTTCCAATTTTTACGCCATAACTTATTAGTCAGGCGGTACCACCAGATAGCATGCAAACCAGGATAAAGTGTTAACACTTCAAAGTTGTTTCTCGCCGACGGATCGCGATGATAAACACTTTTGATATCTTCTTTAATTCGTTCAAACATTCAGTTATGGTTCCATTCTTTAATTGTGACTCTCTAAATAGCGAAAGTAACATCAAGACGTTTTGCGTTTAATGTATTTTTCTATTGAAGCCAAAAACCCTCGAAGTATATTCACTTCGCCTTGATTCAATTGGCTTTTGGCAAAAAGCCTGCGTATTCTAGCAGAAAGCAATTTTGGATTTTCCGGATCAAAAAAATCAGTAGTCATCATAGTTTGCTCTAGATGTTGATAAAGACCTTCTACTTGCTCAGATGTTGCAGTTGTTTCTGAATCTTTTTGCTCAAACGCTTCTTCTTTTAAAGGGCTTTCATTTAAAAATTGAAGCCGTAACTCGTAGCTGACAATTTGGACTGCTGAAGCTAAGTTAAGCGACATATACTCAGGATTAGCTGGAATATTAACGTGATAGTTACAAAGCTGTAGCTCTTCATTTAATAAACCCACGCTTTCTCGACCAAATAAGATCGCAACAGGCCTTGCTTGCGGCTTTTCGTTAATGATTTGCACCATTTCACGAGGCTCAACCAGTGGCCAAGGTAGCGCTCTATTGCGCGAGCTGGTACCAATCACTAGCTTACAATCTTTAATCGCCTCTTCGACCGAATCTACCACAGTAGCATTGTCTAAAATATCCAGCGCACCAGAAGAGCGTGCTGAAGCTTCCTCAGAAGGGAAATCTTTCGGGCTCACCAAAACCAATTGACTTAAGCCCATAGTTTTCATAGCTCGCGCAGCCGCACCAATGTTTCCTGGATGGCTGGTGAAGCATAAGACAATTTTAATTTGATCGAGCATTTGCGTGATTAAGTAACTGAATCAATAAGTTATGCTGATCATATCAAAGCTTAACTAATAACCCCAGTAATAAAGCAGATGACAGATTTAAGCGGTTGACTAGTGACTTGTTGTAGGAGAAGAAAGACAGAATAAAGACTTTTAACTTATAGGGAGTTTTTGGTAGAATGCGCGCATTCGACGACTAGCTTGTTCGCTGGCGTCTTGTTCTTTGATAATTGGTGATTAATATGAATGCGTACCGTACTATTGCGATCCGCGCGGCTAACCTTGCCGGCGATTTTATTGTTAAGGCGTTTAACGACCGTGATCGAGTGATCTCGCGTAAAAAAGATCTAAACGATTATGTTACTAACGTTGACCAACAATCTGAATATTTAATCATTGATACCATCAAAGCAGCCTACCCTGATCATTCCATTCTTGGCGAAGAATCTGGCCTTAAAGAAGGTGCGGACAAAGACACCGTTTGGGTTATTGACCCGCTAGACGGCACTCGCAACTTTATTGATGGCAATCCGCACTTTTCTATATCCATTGCAGTAAAACAAAAAGGCAAAACCGTAGCTGCGGTTATTTTTGATCCTATGCGCGACGAAATGTTCAGCGCTGCCAACGGCTCTGGCGCTCAGTTAAACCAATCACGCATTCGTGTTGCAGCAGAAAAAAAGCTGGAAAAGTCTATCCTAGCGACAGGCTTTCCATTCCGCGCTAAAGATAATGTTGATACTTATCTTGAGTATTTTGGCCGGCTATTGCCAGAATGCAGCGATATGCGTCGTGCTGGCTCTGCGGCTTTAGATTTGGCTTATCTTGCCTGTGGCCGAGTCAATGGCTTCTGGGAATTTGGTTTATCTGAATGGGATACTGCCGCAGGTGTATTAATTGTCAAAGAAGCAGGCGGCTTAGTAGGTGATGTTAAAGGGAATCCTTTTACCGCTAAAGCGAAAAGCATTATGGCGGCTAATCCATATGTCTTTAAGCAGTTCATGCAGCTTGTAAAAGATCTTTAAATCTTACTCTGTACGTCAAATTTTGTAGATATTAGGACAAACCTTTGAGATAATTGGTTTGTCCTCTTACCAGTTAAGTGCTACTTAGGCAGATATCATGACAACTCTTTTCGAAAACTTATGGAATGATTATGTTGCAATCACTCCTGATGCTTTAACTATTCATAACGAATTCAGTAACTTATCTAACAAACCTATCGTTAATGATCATATCGCATTAAGAACCTTTAATGACGGCTTGATTAGTTTAAAGCACATAGGCGAATACTTAGCTAAGCATGGTTATGCAGAAGCTGGCGAATACCATTTCGAAGAAAAGAAGCTGTATGCAAAACATTTTGCACATACCACAGACAAAGATGCTCCTAAGATTTTTGTCAGCGAGCTACTATTAGAAGAATTTTCTGCTGAACTGCAAATGTTTTGCCGGGGCTTAATTGCTCAAGCAAACTGGAAAATTAAGAACAATGGTCTACAGTTGCCAGAACGTCATTGGGGAAAGATCAGTCGTGAAGCTTATGAGCGATTGTTAGAAGAGAGTGAGTATGCCGCTTGGTTAGCCGCTTTTGGATTAAGAGCAAATCACTTCACCGTATCTATTAACCATCTAGAAACCTTAAACTCGATTGAGTCGGTTAACCAGTTTGTAAAAGATGCAGGCTTTGAGTTAAATACTAGCGGCTCTGAAATTAAAGGCTCTGAAGAGGTTTGCTTAAAGCAGAGTTCTACTATGGCAAACATCGTAGAATGGGCATTTGAAGATGGTAGCTACCCTATTCGTTCTTGCTTCTATGAATTTGCAGAGCGTTTTGCAATGGAAAATGGTGAGCTGTACCAAGGTTTTGTGGCCGCTAGCGCTGATAAAATCTTTGAATCGACTAATGTAGCAGCCTAATCAGCAAATAGAAGATTAATTTGAGCGCCGCCTAATATGGCGCTTTTTTCTATCTCGATTTCGGCATTGTAGGCTTCTATTATTTCTTTAACCACCGACATACCAATACCTTGACCTTCCACGGTTTCATCAAGGCGCTTGCCGCGACTTAATACCGCTTCTTGCACATGCTTAGGGATGCCAGGCCCATCATCCTCAATTGAGATCTTGGTTTTACCATTAGTGGATACAGCTGAAATCTTTACTTGTGATTTGGCCCACTTACAGGCGTTGTCGGTTAAATTGCCGCAAATTTCATACAAGTCACCTTCGCTAAGGTTGATGCTGAGCCGCTCATCAATATCGTAAGTTATAGCAATTCCTTTTCCGGAATAAACCTTAGATAAACCTGATGCTAATTTTTTTATTGCTGGGGCTATCAATATTCGCTCTGCCATTACTTTAGGTCCGCTAGTAGCTCGTTGCAATTGATAGCTCACAATTTGGTTCATTCGTTCAAGTTGCTCTTCACTAATTCTCTCTAACTCACTAGCTTCAACTTTATTTTGCAATGCCGACTGCATAACAGCTAAAGGGGTTTTTAAACTATGAGCGAGATTGGCAAGAGTCTCTTTATAACGTTTCGACTGATCTCGCTCATTAACAATAAAGCGATTAATGCTCTCGGTTAAACCCTGGATTTCACGTGGATAATTATCGTCTAGCTTTTCGGCTAGTCCCTGTTTAACATTTGAAAGTTCACTAGTGATTTTACGCATAGGTTTAAAAGTCCAACGCAGAATCAAAAACAAAACTAATAGCAAAGAAATAGCCAGAATGCTAAGCCACATCAACAATTTATTTCGATAGGCCGAAACTACTTGTTTATAAGCTCTTTTATTTTCGAGAATCATAAAGTGATAAAGTGCAATATCACCTTCTTGCGATTCCCACTCGGTAACAAAGTGAAACTGAAAATATTCTTTTTCCGGCAAAGATAAATTGTAGAGTTTAGGTTCGCCAGGCAAGCTCAAGGGTACTTTTAGATCTGTTTCTTCAGCTGAAATAGAGTTCCAAACTAAAGTCTCTGTTTCATCAAAGACTAATGCTGATAAGCCGCTTGCATACTGGTTAAAACGCTGATCGATTTGTGGCTCCTCTGGAATATAAAGCTGATCTTTTTCTTCCAGTTCTGCTGCTGATAAAACCCCATAAAACTGAGCCGTTAAACGCTCAAAAGTGGCTTGTCGAATACCTGATTCATAAGCCTTTAATAACACTGCACTCATTGCCAATATAAAAAATACCAGCACTATACTGGTGTTAATTAAAAGTCTTTTTTGTAATGAGTAAGAGTAAGACAAAAATCGTTTTCTCTAAATTTAAATTATAAATCTAGGTTATAAATCTGAATTTAATCGATAACCACGGCCGCGTAGAGTTTCGATTGGCTTAATAGCTCCGTCGGGATCTATTTTCTTACGAAGTCTACCAACAAATACTTCCAACACATTCGAGTCGCGATCGTAATCTTGCGCATATAAATGTTCTGTTAGTTCTGTTTTTGAGACCACCTTATCAGGATTTAACATGAGATATTCCAAAACCATATACTCATAAGCGGTTAAATCCATGGTGACGCCATTAACTTTAACTTCTTGCTTCATACTATTAAGGCTAATTGGCCCCTTTATTATTTCGGGACTGGCATAACCAGAAGAGCGCCTTAACAAAGCGTTGATACGTGCTAATAACTCCTCATTTTGAAACGGTTTGGTTAAATAATCATCCGCTCCTGCCGCTAAACCATCCACTTTATCTTGCCAATGCTCGCGGGCAGTTAATATCAAAATTGGGAAATTAACATTTTCTTTGCGCAAAGTTTTAATCGCTTCAATGCCAGAAATACCCGGTAGACCTAGATCGAAAATACCTAAATCAAACTCATATTCTCGAGCAAAATATAAAGCTTCTTCACCATCAGGCGCAGCTTCAACCGCGTAATTCTGTTTCTTTAAAGCTTCAACAAGCTGTTCTCTTAAAGCTTGATCATCTTCTACTAATAATAATTTCATGCTGAACCTTTTGTATGATTTTTCTATACGATCTTATTCTAAGAATTATTTATCAAGACTATTTTGTTCTTGAAAGATTAACCATAAACCTGACCATTACAGGCATTAACACTAATGCTTCTAACACGTCCCGATTTGGAAAGCGTTTTTACTCGATACATGGGTGGGTTTCCACGGCTTAAGTAAGCAGAAACCACTTTACTACCCGTTCTACTGGCAACTGCACGCATAGCACTAGATTTGCTGATCATTTTGCAATGAGCATCACGATCTCTTCTTGGCTCTCTTTGCGAAGCAGCCTCTGCAGAACTTGTATAAAGCCCTGCAAAACTGCTTATCAGAATTAATAACAAAAATAGTGCTTTTTTCATTGCTTAACCTAAAGTTAATAGTATTTCTTAACGACGAACTGGAACTGCAGATAGTCTAACGTCAATATAGCGTCCAGGTCTATAATCCATAAAGGTTTCAAAGCGCTGACCTTTATATTTGTATTTTACATTATAACCGACTAACTCTTGACGCTGATAACCGCCGCTATAAACCGTTTCGCAATATTCTCTTGAATGGCGTTTATTCTTTGCTGCTTCACCACCAATCACTGATCCAAGAACTGCGCCAACAGCTGCGCCAGAACGCTTGTTGTGTCTGTGCTTACCGCCAGCGTTATAACCAATCACACCGCCGATCACTGCTCCCAAAACCTTACCTGCTTTACGATCTGAGCGGCTATAACTTCTTGGCTCACGATAACATTGTTGCTCAGCAACCGGCTCACCACGAACCGAGCGGTAAATTGGATCGACATCAGTTACTTTAGCTTTAACGATTCGACTGTATTCTGGTCGATATTGATTATATCTTCGGTCACTTTGATAATCATCATAACGACTATCGCGGTTTTCATAACGGTCATATCGATCGCTATAATGTTTATCTGTACCATCAGCCATGGCACCAGCACTGAATGCTAATGCCAAAGATAGGCTAAGGGTGCTTAACGTAGTTTTTGCTAGTGTCTTCATGGTCTTTCTCCTTTGGGACAAAATATTTTGAAAAGCTGCATTAGCTTTTTCATACTATGGAGAAATTCTACAAAAACTTAACTGAACCCTATCTGAACCCTAATTAGATAAAATACTGTCTTGTATTCAGCTACTTTTCAGCGAATAGACGCTGCATTATCAGTACCAACAGAGCACCCAAAGTGGCGGTTATGATTGAATATTGATTAAAGCCTGTGAGTTCACCACCAAAACCAAATCTTTGTCCTAAATAACCACCGAGCAAACCACCAATAACACCTAGTAACAGGGTTCTAAAAAATCCTTTATGACGCTTGGAAGGAATAATAAACTTGGCTAAAAAACCTGCAAACAAACCTACTAGAATCCAACTTAATATACCCATTAACTACTTACCTGTTTACTAAGCCTCAATAATCTAAGCCCAAATGACTTTGTTATCCGATTTACGATGCTTTTCTATTAGCGGCATATATTTTTCTTCTAATTGGGGACGTCTGATTTTCAAAGTTGGGGTAATAAGTCCGTTATCCGGGTTCCATTCGTCATTCACTAGCAATATATGTGAAATACGCTCATGCTTTTCCAAACCGCCATTAAGTTTTTGGAAAATAACTTCAGCTTCTTTTAGGTAAGCATTTTTATCTTTAAACTCTTTGCCAAAGACAGAAGCTACTGCAACAGGTGCTGGTAAACCATCGCCAATGACACACAAGTTTTCAACCCCAAGTTCTGGCTCAAGCTTGGATTCAATTGGAATTGGAGAAACGTACTTACCTTTTGAGGTCTTAAAAATATCTTTAACTCGACCGGTTATAAACAAAAATCCGTTTTCATCCACAGTTCCTAGATCCCCTGTTTTTAAATAACCTTCCGAGGTCATTACTTCTGCGGTTTTTAGAGGCTCTTTGTAATAGCCTTGCATGATACTGGGACTTTTTAATAAAACTTCGCCTGACTCTTCATCAATAACTACCTCTGAAGAGATTACAGCTTTACCAACAGAGCCGGATTGACGAATATTAGGAATATTAGCAGTACCAAATGCCATCGACTCAGTTAAACCGTAGGCTTCGCAAATGTTAATACCCAATTTTTCAAAGAACTTAATAGTAGCTTCTGGCAAAGCGGCCGCACCAGAAAGCGCCACTTTGACATTATTTAGACCTAAACCAGCAACAATTTTCTTTCTAATAATATTTTTAATAACAGGCAACTTTAACAAAAGTGCTAACTTGGATTTGCCCACTTTAGATTCAATTCCTTGTTGGAATTTAAGCCAAATTCTAGGTACACCCAAGAAAATAGAGGGTCTTACTGATAGGATATTTTGCTGGAAGGTATCCAATGATTCGGTAAATGAAACAACGCTGCCACTATGGATACTGATAATTTCTACTAGCTCTCTTTCCGCACAATGAGCCAATGGTAAATAGGAAAAGAAAGACTCTTGTTGCATTTGCACATATTCGATGCCTGCGTTAGCAGCATTTGCTAAAGCTCTAAAGTCGATCATCACACCCTTTGGCATACCGGTGGTTCCAGAGGTGTAAATAATACTCGCTATCTCGTCGAGATCTCGATCAGGTTTATCGGTCATTGCTTCGTTGCTGGCAATGATTTGGTCCCAAGATTCAAAATCTGGGTACTCATGGAAAAAACCAATTTTTTTCAGCTCTTTCGGGATCGCTTCTTTTTTTGCCGCCCAGTCCCACAATTTACCAACAAACAACATTTCAGCTTCGCTATGCTCTAAGATAGTCGCAATGGTATTTTTACCCGCTGTTGGATAGATTGGTACCGAAATATGTCCTGCCATCATGATGGCTAAATCAGCCATAAACCAATGTGAACAATTCAACGAAAGGATCCCGACCTTAGATTTTTCAGGTAGATTGGCTTTCAAATATGTCGCCATTTTCCTGACTTGTTCGCCAACTTGTCCCCAGGTGTACTCTTTCCAGTCTTTTCCAAAAGGCTGTCGCAAAAAGACCTCATTGGCCTTAGATTCTTCGTGACGATAAAAAGCACTAATGGTTGTTTCTAGTTCATGACTCATATTTGATATCTCTTTTTATATTAGCTCGCGATACATTAGATAATGCTCGCCGATCCCATCAAGATTAAAAGATCCCCCAACGGCCTTAAAACCTATTCTCTGATAAAAATTCTTCGCGTCCACACGCGCATTGCACCATAATAGATCAGCGCCAGCTTTCTTACAAATATCAATAGCTTGTGTTAGTAAATTAGTTCCAATTCCATGGCTCTGTAAACTGGGTTCAATGGCCATTCCCCTAAGCCTAAAAGCTATCCCTTCAGGAAGGCTGTCATTAGATTCGCAATAAAACGAACTGATACCTACAACATCTTTACCATTTAGAGCAGCAAAATGAAATGCAGAGTCTTCTTTGTCTTCATTATAGTAACAACTGGTTAAAGGTTGACCAGGTCTTAAGACCTGATGGCGTAATGAATAAACCGAATCTACTGGTACTATTTTGTAATTTAAATTCATAATCAATTCCCAATCAGCATTAGCGCATTCAAACCTGCATGGCAGCATCAAGCCAGCTTTACTGATCACCTAAATCTTTGTTCTTCAGGTCTTTCAATTTGTTCTTAGACTCTTGTAACGACTCAATGGCCTTCTGTCTTTGAGCTTCCATCTTCGCTTCAACTTCTTTTCTTTGCTTTTCCATGGCTTCTAAAGCTTCTTTAGAAATACCATCATCAAGATCTTTAACGACTATCTTTGCTTCTTCTTTAGTCTCTTTCTTATCTTCACCACAAGCCATCACAGTTGTGGCGGCCAATAGAATAAATAATAGTTTGTACATAATCCTTTCTTTTTTATAAGCAAAAAAAACCGCACTAAATAGCGCGGCTTCTATATATTACCCAGAAAGCTAAACTGCTCACTACTGATCGCCATCACGCTTCTTTTTATAATCTTCAATTTTTTTCTTAGTTTCTTCAGATAGCTCTTTGCTCTTTTCTGTAGCTAGCTCAGACACGTCCGTTGCTACTTTCTTAGAAGCGTCAATAGCATCAGCAGTCACTTCTTTTGCCTCAGTAACAACTTTGCTAGCAGCGTCTTTAGTGCTATCAACTGCATCAGATGCCATAGCTTTTGCTGAATCAACTGCATCAGAAGTAGCTTCTTTTACATTTTGCGCTGCTTCTTTAGCTTTATCAGCGGTAGTATCAACCATCTCTTTAGTGGCATCTTTGACAGCAGCTACAGCTTCAGAAGTTTCCTTTTCTACCACTTCTTTTTTCTCATCACTACAGGCCATTAATACTGTCGCGCTTGTTAACATTGTAATTATTACTAATTTATTCATTTAAAGCTCCTCCTCATATAAAAAGCCCATTCAGTATCTCACGACATCAAACAGGCTTTAAACTAGATTTTGTGAAATTAGCGACTTTTATCATGTTTTACACTAAATTAGCGACTAGTTTCACGATTTTAATAATCTTCTTATCAAATAAATTACTTTTTACCTAAGAATAACCACGTTTCCAATACCGTATCAGGATTTAAGGAAACACTATCAATTCCCTGCTCCATCAACCATTTGGCAAAATCAGGATGATCAGACGGCCCTTGACCACAAATACCAATGTATTTATTCGCTTTCTTACAGGCTTTAATAGCGTTAGATAGCAACACTTTGACGGTTGGATCACGCTCATCAAATAGATGAGAAATAATGCCTGAATCTCGGTCTAAGCCTAGCGATAACTGAGTTAAGTCATTAGAGCCCACTGAAAATCCATCAAAGTATTTCAAAAACTCCGTGGCTAAAATTGCATTCGACGGTAACTCACACATCATGATGACACGTAAACCATTATCACCACGCTTAAGACCGTTAGCTTCTAACAGTTCAGTCACTTTCTTAGCTTCACCTAAGGTACGTACGAATGGGATCATAACTTCAACATTGGTTAAGCCCATTTTATTGCGTACACGTTTAATGGCTTCACACTCCATCTCAAAACACTCACGGAATTCTTCGGAGATATAACGCGAAGCACCACGGAAACCAATCATTGGGTTTTCTTCTTTTGGCTCGTATAAATCGCCACCAATTAAGTTTGCGTATTCGTTTGATTTAAAATCAGACATACGCACAATAACTTTCTCGGGCGCAAATGAACAAGCGATAGTTGAAATACCTTCAACTAGCTTGCTGATATAGAATTCTTTTGGATTAGCATAACCCGCCATCTGCATGGCAATGGTTTTCTTTAAAGACTCGTCTTCAAGGTTGTTGTAATCCAATAAAGCTTTCGGATGCACGCCAATCATACGATTGATAATAAACTCTAAACGAGCTAGGCCAACACCTGCGTGCGGTAAACGAGCAAAATCAAAAGCACGATCAGGATTACCCACATTCATCATGACTTTGAATGGTAATTTTGGCATATCTGAAACAGAATCTTTATTGATTTCAAAATCTAATAAACCTGAGTAGATATTACCGGTCTCGCCTTCTGAGCAAGAAACCGTGACTTCCATACCATCTTTAATCAAGTCAGTAGCGTTACCACAACCGACCACCGCAGGAATACCTAGTTCACGCGCAATAATCGCAGCATGACAAGTACGACCGCCACGATTAGTTACGATTGCAGCAGCGCGCTTCATGATTGGCTCCCAATCAGGATCAGTCATATCAGTCACCAATACATCGCCAGGCTTAACCGAGGCCATTTCGTCGATAGAGCTGATAACTTTGGCGGTACCTTTGCCAATGCGCTGACCAATAGCACGACCGGTAGCTACTAAATCAGAAGTGGCTTTTAACTGATAACGTTCGATAACGTTCTTATCAGCACGACTTTGAACCGTCTCTGGGCGCGCCTGAACAATATAAAGCTTGCCGTCAGCACCATCTTTAGCCCACTCAATGTCCATAGGACGCTGGTAGTGCTTTTCAATAATCAAAGCTTGTTTAGCTAACTCTTGAATCTCAGCATTGGAAATACAGAAGTTCATGCGCTCTTTAGCATCAACTTTTACCGTTTCGATAGACTTATCGTGATCAGTATCATCCGTATAAACCATTTTGATCGCTTTACCGCCAAGGGTTTTACGAACGATGGCTTGTCTGCCCTGCTCTAAAGTTGGCTTATGAACGTAAAACTCATCAGGATTCACCGCGCCTTGCACAACCGTTTCACCCAAACCATAAGCACCAGTAATAAAGACCACATCATTAAAGCCAGATTCGGTATCCATAGTGAACATAACACCTGAAGCGGCAATATCAGAACGTACCATCTTTTGAACGCCAGCGGATAATGCTACTAACGAATGTTCAAAGCCTTGATGCACACGATAAGCAATTGCTCGATCGTTAAATAGTGAAGCAAAAACCTCTTTTAAGGCCTTCATGACGTTATCAATACCGCGAACGTTTAAGAAAGTTTCTTGTTGACCGGCAAAAGAAGCATCAGGCAAATCTTCAGCAGTCGCTGATGAACGAACCGCCACTGCGAAGTCTTCATTCGAGTTAGCTTTTAGTGCTACATAAGCCTGACGAATGGCTTGCTCCATCGCAGGTAAGAATGGCGTGTCCATAACCCATTGACGGATTTTAGCGCCAGACTCCATTAATTTTTCTACATCATCAACGTCCAACTCTTTTAACTCATCGTTGATTTTTTTATTTAAACCCGATTGCTCTAGGAAAGCACGAAAAGCATCGGCAGTAGTGGCAAAACCACCAGGAACACTCACGCCCACATTGCTTAAATTACTGATCATTTCGCCCAGTGAAGCATTCTTGCCGCCTACTCGCTCAACATCATTCATGCCCAGCTCTTCATACCAAATTACAAATTCATTCGAATGGCGGTTATCAAAATTAGGTGTTACGTGCGTTTCTTTAGGTGTATTTTCCATCAGAGTTCTCCTCTTTATTGCTCAATAGTTTACAATCAGCAATTGAAGTCATGCTTTAACTTTTACGATTATCTTATAGAAAAGAAAATCGTAAAATAAATCAAATGACAACTTGCTGAAAGCAGTTCTAAATGCTTAAATTTACTGACTTTTTCAAACCAGTGGCGCTATTCTACTGAAGATTGGAGCAATATGAAACGAACAGTTTTTTTTATTTCTGACCGAACCGGAATTACCGCCGAAATGCTTGGCCATTCCCTAATGGCACAGTTTGAAGATGATGTGGATTTTGAATACCACACGATTCCTTTTGTTGATGATGAGGAAAAAGCAAATAACGCCGTAACGCGAATTAATCAAACCGCCTTACGCGATGCCAATAAACCCATTGTATTTGAAACCATCGTAAAGCCGGTCATTCGCGAAATTATTCGCAATGCTAACGCGATGCTTCTAGACTTTTTCCATACCTATATCGATCCACTCGAAGAAGAACTTGGCGTGCACAGCTCCTTTCGCGTCGGTAAGTCTCACTCGACAGATGATTTGCAGGCATACGATACTCGCATGAGCGCCATTAATTTTGCACTCAATAATGATGACGGTATGACGACTCAACAATACGACCAAGCCGATATTATTCTAGTGGGCGCCTCTCGCTGCGGAAAAACCCCGACTTCCCTGTATATGGCGATGCAGTTCGGTATTTTTGCCGCTAACTACCCTTTCACCGAAGAAGATATACCTAATATCAAGTTGAATCAGGGCTTAGCGCAAAACAAAGATAAAATTTATGGACTAACTATCGATCCGATGCGCCTGCACGAAATTAGAAATGAACGCCGCCCTAACTCCAAATACTCTTCCATGCCACAGTGCATGTTAGAGGTGCGCGAAGTGGAAGCCTTGTATAGGCGTGAAGGGATTCCCTTTATCAATACCACATCGCGTTCTGTCGAAGAGCTTGCCGTAAAAATCATGTCTGATACGGAAATTGAGCGAAGGATTTATTAATTAAAAATAAAATCCATAAGAAAACATTTGGCACTCTGAGCGATAATGCACTTTTATAACTTTGATGTTTTATCTATCAAACCAATAGCTTGCATAAGAATACCGATATTTCTACGTAAACCGAAAAAATATGAGAGCACATAAACCCTTACTTGAAGATTTAGTAAAAAGAGGTAAGCCACTGGCTGAAATAGTTGTACTTCTTTCTGAAGGAGAGCAACCGGATAAGATTTGCACTATTTTTAACGAACTAGCTCTAGATGTATCAGCAGAAGTGCTCCCCGCCTACTTTCAATCTGATGAAAGGAATTTACGATATCAGTTGCGCTTAGATACCACTAAAGAGTTTCTCTTAAGGGAGTTTGGATGGAGTCTAGAGCGAGTGAAAATTTACGATAGCAGTGAGGACAATGGTCAATTTCAAGATGGGTATGCATGGCGTGAGATCAATAAACCTAAATTTTATCCATCTAATCTCCAAGGAAAAATAGAAACCATGGGGCTGACTCAGCCTGGAAAAGGTGACAACGGACTAATTGATAATGTATTTTATGAACTTAAACAAAGTTAGCTAGTTGCTTGAACGAGCAAATATTCAACAAAACGTTAGCTACACAAGGAGTAAATTATCAAAACTACAATGAAAACAGTTATCGATGCGCCTGCAGATATTGTGTTTCTGTGGCTCGAAGATAATAACAGACTCAAGCAATGGGTACCAAATCTAGTCTCCGATGAAACTATTGTAGAGACTCCTGAAAAAATCGGCACTAAATTTCAACAGGTCTTCCTAGAAAATGGTAGAAACATGGAGATGATTGGAGAGATAACAGAATACGTCGAAAACAAATTCATGCGCGTTATGATGCAAGGCGACAAGTTCGAGCTTGATGTAAGTTATCGGTTGGAATCTCTAGCGGATGCTCAGACGGAAGTCACACAAGATACCCAGCTAAAGTTCAAAGGGTTTATGAAAATTTTAACTCCAATTTTCTTTCTGGTATCCAAATTGAGTAAAAATAATCCTCAAACTGCCGCCCATGCCAAACTCAAACAAATGGCCGAACAGGAATATCAATCTCGAACAAGTTAGCCTTGCGCTTATAACAACGAAAACTAGTCAGGGTTTGACTACCACCAAACCCATTCGCTGGCCTACTGGTACTTTGTTGTTTGGGAAAACAATGGCTTCGCCATCTTGCTCCACTAGATAAGAATTTTTCCCAGCATCGAGCAACAAATCCCCTTTATTAAACTGGGTAAAGTTTGCAGTATTAGCAGAGTCAAAACCAAGCTCATCCATTTCAGATGTTTTGATTAATTCTTTTTTTACCATAAACACATTGGCGTCATGAATATCGCAATTGGATTGAAACTCATACTGCCCTGATACTTGTGCGATTAATAAATTTTCAAACTGTGAAAAATCTTCTCGATTGTTTTCGCCAAAAGGTCTTACTTTGCCTAACTCTAGAGTAAAAGCATGAGCATTGAATTGATAAGAACTAAAGTAAGAAAAAGTTGTGCTGGGTTTATGATAAAGCAAAACGGTTTCAATTCCCGCATCGACAAGAAATTTTATTTGTGCTTTGGAATGACTCCGTTCATGAAGATAAGGATAAATTGCAAATTTTTGATGTAAGGAGGGTTTTATTGCAGTATGTAAGTCATAATGAATTCTTACCTGCCCTAGGCCATCAGGAATTTCCTCATCATTAACATTATAGTTCGCTTGCTGATAAAAAGTTTGTACTTGTTGCTCTAACTCTTGAGCTCTTACCGCCTCTTCCACTGCAACTGGATCATCTAGATAGTCTTTCCAGGCGCCATTAAATAAACGATTTAAATTAAAGCCTGTAAAACGCTCTTGGATCAGCATCGCTTTAGGGTTACCAATGATAATTAATAAATTATGAGCCAGAGAAATTTCTTCTCTAAAGATTTTACTGACTAGATCGGAGAGAATTTCTATTGGCGCAGTTTCATTACCGTGGATCCCAGCCGATAAAACCAAATTAACATTGGAGTTATGTTTAGGCGTTATTTCGATAATTCCAACTTCTTTAAATTTGACTCTAAACTTATCAAGACTTAAGGCAAATGGATCTAAGGACTCAGCATTGTCTTTAACAAACTCAATTAAGTTAAACTCTTGGCAAAACTCTTTTGCATTCATAGTTTATTAACCTTCAGATTTCTCAAGCACTGAAGCAGTTTCAAAAGGTGGCACCAACAATTGCGGATCGAGCCTAGACTTAAACCAATTGATTCGCCAGTCTAAATGCGGACCTGTAGCGCGCCCCGTAGCACCGATAGTGGCAATCAAATCGCCTTGCTTTATAGTTTGCCCTTCTTCAACTTCGATAGAGTTCAGGTGAATAAAAGTCGAACTAACACCAAAACCATGATCGACAATTAGGGTTCCACCTGAATAAAACATATTGTCATGCGCTAACCGAACGATGCCATCAGCAGGCGCCACTACTGGCGTGCCCGTTGGCGCAGCAACGTCAACACCATAATGAGGTCGTTTAGGATCACCGTTCAAAACTCTTTGACTGCCGTAAAAGCCACTTAAGCGCCCTTTTGCTGGCCAGATAAAATCTTGCATAAAGTGTTTTAGGCCTGATGTCTTAGCTCTGGCAGAAGCCACCATAGCGCCTTCTTCACGAATACGTTTTAACACTTCTGGTTTTATCGGATTGACTTTACTTGGCGGTAAACCATTCACACGTTCGATATTATATTGACGTTTACGGATCTGAATAGGTTGAGTTTCTTTGGTAGCACCTTTAGTTAAAATTAAAGTGGCCGTTGCTTCATGATCGCGATGGAAACCAAACACGAAAAAACCGTCATCAGACACTTTTAATTGAGTGCCGTTAAATTCCACTTGGGTCTTAGGTGCCGCTTGGCCAATAACTAAACCACCTTGTGCAAAATCGCCTTTCAAGGATAAAAGTAACGGCTCTTTCGCTGCTACTGAACTAGTTATCAATAATGTTAAAACGAATAACAATCTATTGCGCATTTTTTCCTTCCAATTGCTTAACGGTTTCTACTTCAAGTTTTGGCTCGGCTTCTTCATCAGGCAATTGAACCTGTTCAATTTTTTCGAAGCGGCTACTAATTTTATCAGCCGATGTGGTGATATCTTTAACATCCTTAGTCACATTATCGATATGTCGAGATAAATTAGTCATACGAGTTTTAAAACGACCAAAGTCTTTTGAGAGCATTGCTAGGTGCTCTTGAATAATGTGCACTTGCTTACGGGTGGCTTCATCTTTTAAAACAGCACTTGCAGTTGTTAATAAGGCCATCATAGTTGTTGGCGACACCATCCAAACTTTTGACTGTTGTGCATACTCAACTATCGCAGGATGATGCGCATGAATTTCTGCAAAAATTGCTTCAGCAGGAATAAACATTACTGCTCCTGGCGCTGTTTCTCTTTCAATAATATACTTTGAAGCTATGTCATTAACGTGCTTTTTTACGTCTTTAACAAATTGGCTTTGCGCTTGTCGACGTTCAATTTCAGATGAATCATGATCCATCATCCGCTGAAAGTTCTCTAATGGAAACTTAGCATCGACACCAATAGTTCCTGTTGGCTCTGGCAAGAACAACGCACAGTCCACCATCTTCTTGTTACTGAATGCATACTGAAATTTATAACTGTTTGCTGGCATAACATTTCTCACTAAAGACTCAAGCTGTACTTCGCCAAAAGCACCACGTGAGCGTTTGTCTGCCAGAATTTCTTGCAAGCTCACTACGTTACTGGAAAGCTCGGTAATTTTCTTTTGTGCATCATCAATTAATGCCAAGCGCTTTAACACGTCTTGGAAGGTCTGAGTCGTTTTTTCAAAGCCATCAGCCAAACGTTTTTCAACTTGCCCACTAATTTCTTTTAACCGCTCGTCAGTCGTTTGAGTTAGACCAGACATATTTTTATCGAACGATTCGGCTTGAGTTTTTAAGGAAATCGTTAGTTCTTCACGCACATCTTTAATTCCTCGGCGGAATTGCGTATGCATAACTTCTTGAGATTCTTTTTGATTGTGAGCGATCTGCTCTTTTAAAACCTGAATAGTCTGTTGCAGCTGTTCCTTGAATTGGAAAAGCTCTTTTTGTTGCTTTTCGGTCGCTTGCCCTACTTTGCCACTAAGCTGTTCATTGAATATGTTAAAACCGGATTGAACACTATTTTCAAACTTTCCAAAAGACTCGGTTAATTTGTTTTGGTTTGCACCTAACTTCTCAATTAAATTTTCAGAAACCTTATATTGTTGCTCTCCAATTCTTGTAAACTCAGAATGTTGCTGACTGGCAATATTATCTTGCTTTTGCCCGTATTGATTAAGTAGAACATTAGCTTCCGTAAAGTGTGCTTGCTGCGCTTTTAGTTGTTTACCAGAGCGTGCAATAATAATAAACAGAAACAAGAAAATACCACTGAGCAATACAATCACAGCAGTTTCGAATGGATGGTTTTGAATGAATTCGAGCAAAGTCTTATTTATTAGTCGTTAGTATAGACTGAGTGTAACAAATATAAGGAGTTATCGCTCTGATTTGTAAGGTAAAACTGTTTTTTTTAAACTAGCGTTTTTGTTAGGCAAAAAAAAGCCTGCAACAAAGCAGGCTTTTTAAATATGGCATCCCGTAGGGGAGTCGAACCCCTGTTACCGCCGTGAAAGGGCGGTGTCCTAGGCCTCTAGACGAACGGGACACAGTGCTAATTTGTGGTATCTTGAAAACTTTTCAGGCTTTCCCTCAAACGCGGGCGCAATATTAATGGCAGAATGGTTCTTTGTCAAAAGATAATTGCACTTTTTTATTTATTTTTAAGGAAAAACTAAGGATCGATGAGATTATGAGCAAAAACATGAGTTTTAAACAGAAGCTAGCCCATCATAGCCTTTCGATTATAAGTTTATTCATTGCGATTATTGCTTTGACCTACAATACATGGCGCTCAGATACCACTGAAGATAATCGTAATATTCGAGTGGCAGGATTTGAGCTCATAAAGCAACTCGGTAGCTTGCAAAATACCACACACAAACTGCATTTTTTTGATAATACAGAACAAGAACATAATCAATTAGTTATCGGTGGTTGGGGCAATATGGCCTTGATGGAAGACTTAAGTGCCCTACTTCCTGAAAGTATCAGAGTTTCTGTGCAGCTGTTAAAACAAAGCTGGCAACAAAATTCTGAGTTATTAGCTGTTGATCAAAATGCTGAAATAGCAGTTTCCAAAAAAATTGCTGAGACCAGAACTTTAGTTCGTAAGCTACTGATTTCGCTTGATTAGCCTGATAAATCAGTAACTTACGAATGGTCTTAGAGTAAACTACTGATTAGTCAGAATTTCGAACCAATTGATATGGTTTATATTCACTGAAGTTCTCAATAAACCGATCTTCTTTCTCATCCATCTTTTCGACAAGATCACACAGCTTCTCAGCTTTACGCTCGATTTCTTCAGCTCGTCGCTCATACTTGTCTTCCATCTCGCTGCCAAAGGCTTCCATACGCTTTTCAAAAGCTTCAATTTCAGCTTCATCACCGCGAATGGCTGCAGCGATCATGGTTCCAATATTCCCTTCGACCATATCGGCTACCACTTCTCTGACCACGGCTTCAATCTCTTCCTCAAACTGGCTATCTTCAATATAGTCTTCCAGCTTTTGTGAATACAGGTGATTTTCACTGACGTAAGAACGAAGCTCAGAACTAATGCTCTCTACCCTAGCCTGGATCTTTTGTGCGACATCTGGCGAGTTTACAAGTAATGTGGTTGATACATCTGATACAGCTTCTAAAGCTAAGGTTGATGCTTCTACAGCTATGTCATTCACGACCGGTATTAAAGCGCGCATATCCGCTGCATAATCAGAGAGCAACTCTTTTTGATTAGCGGTCAGGTTTTGCTTAGTTCCTTTGAGATATAAATTGTTAGCATTATCAATCCTAACTTTCTCTTGATCATTTTCCGACAAAGTTATCGAAGTTTTATCCAGATAAACGTCATAGTTCATATCCACATCGCAACTACCCGAATGAGCGATTGCACTGCTGGCTCCTAGAGCTAACGCTACCGATAAAGCAACATTTTTAAGATTCAATTTCATAGACTCCTCCTCTAAAGTGTTAATTGAACATTAATAAGATGCGCTTTTTAATCCAAAAGGTTTAGTCATTATCTGTAACTTGTTGCGGGAATAAGTAACAAAGGGTGTACAAAGTGCTAATTTCGAAACAATTGCTAATATGCACCAAAATGAAACATTTATTTACGCTTTTGTACGCTATGACACATCATTTCAATTGGTCTTCTTGCTACTATTGCCTATAATTTATAAGGTTATAACAGTTCGTATTTTTAGAGGTTACTGAGTAACCCACAACAAAAGAGAAGGAAACATGAAAAAGTTTATTATCATTGCATTAGCTTTGATTGCTGTTGCAGTTGGAGTTTATCTATACAAAAACAAATCTTCCGATGGAGATATTGTTTCATCTATTACTAACAAGTTATCTGGCTCATCTAGTCAGGTTTTAGACTATGTCCCTGCCGATACTATTTTCTTTGGCGGTAACCTAGAAGCAATGGATTATGACAAGTTAATGGCCTTCAGCCGTAACTTTGGTCTTAATTTTGAAGTCATGGGCGAACTTTTCAATAAAGAAGAGTTTGACATGGGTGACGCACCAGACGGTGCAAAGTTCGTATTTGGTTTCGCCAAAAAGATGATGGGAGCTGTTTCTAGTGACTATCCTAAAACTATGGGCGTTCCAAGTGAAACTGATGGCGCCATCTACACAGTTGGCGCTTTACCGGTATTCCGTTTTTCTTTAGATGGCTCTAACACTTTCCAATCAATGGTCGAAACTATTGAAAAAGAAAACCAAATCACTGCTAAAGTTGCTTCTTTAGATGGTGTTGAATATAGAGAATATTCTTTTGGTGAAGAGGTACCTGTAACTCTAGTAGTTTCTACTCATAACAACCAAGCGGTTATGACTTTAAATACTTTGTTAGACGATGCGAAAGATTTGAAATTAGCATTGGGTATCGAAAAGCCAGCCAAATCTTTCTCTGATTCTCCGCGTCTAGCTGGCTTAGTAAATAAGTTTGGTTATGAAGGCCACCAGTTATTCTTAATGGATAACTTAGGTATTGTTGAAGGTATTACCAATCCTAAGGCTAATCACTTTGGTGGCATGCTAGATGATCTTCTAGTTGCTTACAATGTTAACAATGGTCCTGGAGTATCAGTTTTAGCAGAATACAGAACACCTGAGTGTCAATCAGAGCTTACCGCCTTTGTAGGAAACTGGCCTACTATTTCTGCTGGCTACACTAACTATGAAGCTAAATCAGCTAGCTACAAAATGGTTGTAGAAGGTAGCAACGCAGGTTTATTAGAATCTTTACAAAAGTTACACGGTCACTTGTCTCCAGCTATGGCTAACAAAGATATGTTATTCAGTATGGGCATGGGTTTTAATATGGCAGAAATGACTGGAGTATTAACCGATGTTTGGAAGCGTTTAACTAAAGATGCATACAACTGCTCTAGCTTAGCTGACATGCAAAATGCATTAAAAGGTAACAACCCGGTTATGCAGCTAGGCATGGTTAGCGGAATGTTAGGCGGTATTAAAGGCTTTGGCTTTGGTTTGGTTGATATGGATGTAAACGCCATGGAACAAGCACAAAACAATCCAATGGCTGCAGCTGATTCAGTAAGCTTAATCATGACTTTAAGTGCTGATGACCCAATGGCTTTAGTTCAATTAGCCGGTCAATTCCAACCTATGTTAGGTGGCATCGAACTTGAAGAAGGTGCGGCACCAAAAGCATTACCATTACCTTTACCTGTTGAAGTTAACGGTTCATTGCGGGGACATGACTTAGTACTTTCTTTCGGCGATAAAGCTAATGCAATGGCTGCTGATTTAGATACTAATTCTTCTATCGATTACAATGGTTTGTTCAGCGTTAATTACGATATGGGCAGATACTTTGGAATGATTAATCAAGCAATGGCAATGGATCCGAGCCAAGATGCTGATGCTGAAGAATTCCAGCGTGTATTTAACGAGATGTTTAAAAACGTTAAAGGCCGTTATACAGACAAAACAAGCTTCACTAAAAATGGCTTGGAAGTAACTATGGAATTTGACTTAAACTAAAATTTAAGTCGGTTCATTAAAAAGCCCTGCATTTGCAGGGCTTTTTTATATATCTTTTTACTTTTGGTGCATTTTTACTTTTTAGATTAGGCAACTTTCAACTGCAAAACCTGTAAAGCCTGCTCTAAGTCTTCAATGATATCGTCAACATGCTCTAAGCCAACAGAAATACGAATAAGCGTTTCTGAAATACCTGCCGCAGCCCTTTCCTCTTCAGTATAAGGTGAATGAGTCATAGAGGCAGGATGTTGAATTAAAGTTTCAGCGTCACCTAAACTTACCGCAATATGACACATTTTTAATTGATTCATAAAACGCACCGCATCATCAAAAGAGCCTTCAACTTCGAATGCAATAACCCCTCCAGCACGTTTCATTTGAGTGCCTACTAAGTGATTAGCAGGATGATGTTTTAAGCCAGGATAATAGACTTCTTTAACCTCAGAATGGGTATCTAAAAACTGTGCAACTTTTTCTGCATTATCACAATGCCTTTCAATACGAACCGATAAAGTCTTCAAACCACGGGTAATTAGCCAAGCATCATTTGGGCTCATAACAGCGCCCATATCCTTTAGAGTCGTTAACTTGATGTTTTCAATTTGCTCAGCGCTGCCACAACAAATACCAGCAACTACATCACCATGACCATTTAAATATTTTGTCGCACTATGAATGACTAAATCCATACCATAATCTGTTGGTTGCTGTAACAAGGGCGACATAAAAGTATTATCAATTACGGTTAATAGACCATGTTTTTTGGCCACTCGGTTTATCTCTGTTAAATCCGCGCAAACCAAGTTGGGATTAATTGGGGTTTCAAAAAAGATTAGTTGGGTATTGTCTTGGATAGCAGCTTCTACAGCCTCTATATCAGTAATATCGACAAAGGTTGCTTCAATGCCTAACTCGGCAAACTTATGATTAATCAAAGCAAATGAACAGCCGTATAAAGCCGCTGAGGCTACTAGGTGATCACCTTTTTTAAGGTTTGCTAATAAAGTCGCTGAAACAGCGCCCATACCAGAGCCAAAAGCTGCCGCAGCTTCAGTATTTTCTAGCGAAGCCATACGCTGCTCTAATTCCATTACGGTTGGATTACCTAAGCGTGAATAGATAAAGCCCGCCTCTTCACCGGCAAAACGATTAGCGCCCTGCTGAACACTATCAAAGACAAAAGTTGAAGTTTGATGAATTGGCGTGGATAAGGAACCAAAAGAAGGATCACCAACGCGACCGGCATGAATTGCTTTGGTTTCTGGGTGTTTAAATTGTTTTGATGACATACGGCTTCTCATAAATTTAAGTTAAACTTTGATAGCCGTCGTGGCTTTTACCTCCTTCAACACTAAACTGGTATGAAGTTTGGCAATCCCTTCCAATGGGATCATTTTTTTAGAAATAAAATGCTCAAGAGCTTGGGTATTTTTCACCGCTACTTTAAGCAAATAATCATACGAACCCGTTACGTTGTGACACTCTAAAACTTCCGGCCATGAGGTAATGGTTTCTAAAATCTGTTGGATTTTTTCGTGCTTATGCAACTCAAGACTTAACTCAATAAAACACAAGTTATCGCATCTCATTTTGTGCCTATCCAACAAGGCAACATAACCACGAATATAGCCATCTTGCTCTAAGCGTTTAACTCGACCATGCGTAGCTGGAGCTGAGAGATGAATTTTTTTGGCTAAATCCGAATTACTGATGCGACCTTCATTTTGCAAAATCTCTAAGATTTTTTGATCAGTGGCATCAAGTTCAGTTTCTACAAAAGATTTTATCATTATTTAACCCATTGGCTGAATATCATTAAGCATTTTTGCGCTAATAAATAACAATATCATAATTTTGATAGAAAAGACTAAGATAATTAATTCGAAGGTGATTTCAAGCTATTGTTTATTAAGATTATTAAGCAAAATATTGGTGGTCTGACCAAAATTGGCTACACTAAAGCCATATTAATAATTATTACCCCTATGTCAGAAGCAGTTATTTTAATTCACGGTTTAGGCAGAACTCAGTGGTCGTTAAAGCGTCTTGAGAAGCGTTTACAACAGTTAGGTTACGTGACTTATAATGAGTCCTACCCTTCAACCAAACAAACAGTAGATAAGTCAGCCAATGACTACATTTCTAAGGCTTTAGAAACTCTTGAAGCTGAAAAATTCGATAAAATTCATTTTGTGACTCATTCTTTAGGTGGCATTCTGGTTCGTTACTACTTATCCAATCACAAAATAGCTAATTTAGGCCGAGTTTTGATGCTGGCGCCGCCAAATCATGGCAGCAAGATTGCTGATACATTTAAAGATAAATGGTGGTACAAGATGGCTACAGGGCCTTCTGGCCAGCAACTTACCGAATCCAGTCCGCTTTATTCGCAACTTAAACCTTTACAAACGGAAATTGGAGTTATCATCGGTAACCGCTCCTCCGATCCTTGGTTTAACTTCTTATTCGATGGCGAGCATGATGGAAAGGTTTCAGTGAAAAGTGCTAAATTGGAAGAGCAGCATCAACTGCAAGTGGTGAATTGCGGTCATACTTTGTTGATGGAAAACAGACTAGTCTCAGATGCCATTGTTAAATTCCTACAAACAGGTGAATTAAAAAAGGCTTCCTAAGAAGCCTTTTATTTTACCTAAACTATTTGTCTTTCTTGTCGCTTTCTAATTTCTTTTCGTGCTCAAGATCATAGTTAGGTGGATTGCCACCCTTACCTTTCAAGTAATGATCCATCCAGCGCATTAGACGCATTGAATAATCCATTTGCGCGGCTGCTTTACGGTTACCATGGCCTTCGCCCGGATATAAGACCAGACGTACTGGCGCTTGCGCTAAGGTCTTTAAATAACGATACAGCTCCATAGATTGTGATGGATGAACTCGAGTATCGTTCTCACCGTGCATAATCAACAAAGGCGTCTTAGATTTTTTCACGTGGAAAATAGGACTACGCTCTAGCATCCATTGGAAATCATCCCATGGCCATACACGAGAATGCACCGCATGCATTTCATTAGGTATATCCGTAGTACCAAATTTAGATAGTTGGTTAGAAATACCTACAAACATTACGCCGGCTGCATAATGCTCAGAAAGCGCTGTGGCTGACCAAGCCGTAGCGTAACCACCATAAGAACCACCAGTAATACCAACCTTATCTTTATCCACAATACCCTTTTCTACTAAAGCATTTTTACCATCAACAATATCGGTAAACTCAGGATCGGCGTAGCCACGCTGATCAGCTCTAGCAAACTCATCGCCTCGACCAGTAGAGCCTCGATAATTTGGAATAAAAGAAACGTAGCCGTTAGCTGCAGCGACCTGAATTGGATCAGCATAACGGGTATTCCAACCATTTGAGCGATGCGCTTCAGGCCCACCATGCACAAAGGCGATCATTGGATAATCTTTGCCCTTTTTATAATTAATCGGATAAACCAAAACACCTTGCAAATCTAAACCATCTTGAGCACGGTAATTAAACACTTCTTGCTTACCAAAAGCGATATCAGCGAACCAAGGGTTTGAGTCGGTAATGCGCTTGCTACCTGAGTTTGAAGCCAAATAGACTTCACTTGGATGAGTCGCAGTGTTGGTTTTTAATGCTAGCTGTCCGTTGCCAGCTAAAGACATAGAAGTTTGAATGCCATTACCATAAGTTACTAAGGTAGCGTTGGTCGAGCCATCTGATTTAACAACTCGTGATTCAGCGTCTTTATGCTCAATATAGTAAACGTCGTTACCTAACCAAGCGATATCCATAATATGACTGTCCTTATTATTTTTACGCTTAGCAATTTTGCCATTACGAGCATTCGCGACGTATAAAGCTCCAGCCGTTGGATCGTTATAGTCATTAGCACCCAAAAAAGCGACTAGCTTGCCATCAGTCGACCAGATAGCTTTACCCTGCTTACCTTCCGTTTTAAATTTGGTTTTGGTTCGCCCTTTTAAATCAATGATTTGAAGCGTTTGCAACATTAAGACATCATCAATTAAAGACGTAGGACTTGATTGAACTAACACCTGGTCATTTACTGGACTAAATTTCGCAGATACCAGATGCTCTTCAAATTTAATTTTTTCTGCTTTAGGCTCTTCTTGAGTTAAATCCGCTAACCACAAATGATTGGTTTGGATATCCTCTTCATACACTTTAGCTTTAAAGCCTTTCTTCGATAGCGTTTCTAGATGCTTAGGCTTTTTGGTTTTTGCTATAAAAACAACCTTAGTACCATCGTGATTTACGCTATAAGAGCCCACGCCATTGTCATAAGAAAGGATGCGTTGCGATTCGCCGCCGTCGATAGGTAAAGCGTATAGCGCTGGCTTTTTATCATCATGACGTTTCGCCGTGTAGTAGATTTTTTTCGAATCGTGCGACCAGCTTATGCGACTGATATTCACCTTGCCTGTAATAAATGGTCTTGGCTGGGCTCCATCTTCTGTAGCAATTAAATATAACTCAGACCAAGCATTGCCATCTTCATCTTTATAAGGCGTTCTCGGTTTTGATTTTGTAAAGGCAACCCAGGCACCGTCAGGAGAAATCTGCATGCCGCCAACGGCGCGAACCTTGCTGATGTCTTCTAAGGTCATACCTTCTTTGGCGTCAACCCCGGTGATTGACAGCGCTAAAAAAGTAATAAATATCAATAATTTGTTCATTAATGTTCTCAATATCGCAAATAAGGAGGATTAGAATAATAAAATTAACCACTAACTTCCAGTCCATTCATATAATATTAAACAGCTCCGATAAGTGTAATCTGTAACTGTTTGTTACATTTGCTCAATAGCCTGCAATCACATATTTGTTAAAGTATAAGTGGGTTTGGGTGCTTGCCATTACAGACCCAATTCTCAAAATACCTCCTTCTCATTTTGAGAGTGTTAAGGGCTTCCAGTTTTTAGCTGGAAGCCTTTTTTATTAGATGATGATTTAGTCCAGCCAGTAGATAGTGTAAACTTACAACCAATTAAAGAAACTCCAGTCATTATGAGCGGCAAAGATACAATTTTCTCAGATCCTTTAGATAGCGTGAAAGCGTTTGAATTCGATCAAACAGTGGTTGAAGTTTTTCCTGATATGATCGAACGCTCGGTTCCCGGTTATAAGACTATCATTCAAGGAATTTCCGAGTTAGCAGAAAAGTTTATTCAAATCGATAGCAATATCTATGATCTTGGTTGTTCCTTAGGGGCTGCGTCTTTCTCCATTCGACAAAAAGTCCCTGAGCCCTCTTGTAAGATTTATGCGATTGATAACTCTTCTGCCATGGTTGAGCGCTGTCGTTTGATTCAAGCCAGTTACAACTTTGATATGCCGATAGAAGTTATCGAAGGCGATATTAATCAGTGTGACATGCATAATGCCAGTATAGTAGTTTTAAATTTTACCTTACAATTCTTACCGCTTGAAGACAGGCTTCCACTCATAGAAAAAATATATGACTCGCTAAGACCAGGTGGTATTTTAATACTTTCTGAAAAGCTGCAAATGCAATCAGAAGAAATAGATGAAGCCATTATTGACTTACACCATAAATTTAAAAAGCGTAACGGCTATAGTGATATGGAGATTGCACAAAAACGTGCTGCTATTGAAAATGTATTAATTCCTGATACTCGTGAAACACATATTAAAAGATTTGAATCAGCAGGTTTTTCATCATTTGAAACCTGGTTTCAACATTATAACTTTGTCTCATTCTTGGCTATAAAATAAAAGATGTTCGATATTCATCAATTTTTAGCACCTAGTTATCAAGCTATTTCCGATACCAGGCTAGCACCATATCTTTCAAATTTTAAAGATGGTGTTAATGCCCGCATGAGTGATTACACTCATGGCAAAATCGACGAATGGGCAATGCTACAGGAACAACTACCAAACATCGAAGCTGAAGGTTTTGATTTAATAGACTCAGTGACCATCGGAAATTCCAATCAGTTGACCCAACAACAAAGATTGGACTTAGAAGCTACATTAAGACAATTTCATCCGTGGCGAAAAGGACCTTTCAATTTATTTGGCACTGACATCAATACCGAATGGCGTTCAGATTGGAAATGGGATCGCTTAAAAGATCATATCTCAAGTTTACAAGATAAAATTGTTTTAGATGTCGGCTGTGGTAATGGGTATCATTGCTGGCGTATGGCTAGCCAAAATCCAAAAATGATTTTAGGCATTGACCCCTCTCAACTTTTCTTGATGCAGTTTGCTATCATGAAAAAATATCTGCCAAAGGTTCCAGTACATTTTTTACCGATTGGTATTGAGTATTTGCCAAATGAAATTCCTAAGCAAGGCTTTGACACCATTTTTTCAATGGGTGTTTTGTATCACAGGCGATCGCCCATCGATCACATTATGCACTTAAAAAAATTGCTTAAGCACGATGGTGAGTTAATTTTAGAGACTCTGGTCATTGATGGTGATGAGGTTTCACATCCTGATCAAGTATTAATTCCAGATAGCCGTTATGCCCAGATGAACAATGTGTGGTTTATTCCGACAGTAGCGATGCTAATGAAATGGATGGAGCGTTGTAATTTAAAGAATATTCAATGCGTTGATGTCAATCAAACTACGATTGATGAGCAAAGGGCCACAGACTGGATGAGCTTTCAGTCATTGAATGACTTTTTGGACCCGAAAGATACCAATAAAACTATCGAAGGTCACCCTGCTCCTAAACGCGCTATTATGATTGCTACAAGGAAATAATCAGTGTCTAAAGACTATCATCTGGTTCCCTTTTGCCCTGAACCAGTACGCATCATAAAGCCGAATAAAAATTTTTTGCTGGTACATAAACCTGCTGGTTTGTTGACTATTCCCGGCCGACATGAAGAAAACAAAGATTGCCTAATCACTCGGCTACAAAATCATCCAAAGTCGCCAACAGCTACCGTTGTTCATCGTTTGGATATGGCTACTTCTGGAATTATGGTTGTGGCTTTAACTAAAGCTGCACACCGAGACATTAGCAAGCAGTTTGAACTTCGCCAGACTGAAAAGCACTATATTGCGGTAGTAGATGGCCTAGTTAAAGAAGATCAAGGTTCTATAGATAAACCCATGATTGCTGATTGGCCTAACCGACCTAAACAAAAAATTTGCTATGAAACAGGTAAAAAAGCAATTACTGAATGGCAGGTTCTATCGCGTGATTTAAAAAAGCAAACAACTCGGCTTAAACTCAAACCTATTACAGGTAGGAGTCATCAGCTTAGATTGCATTGTTTTGAGTTAGGCCACCCTATTCTTGGTTGCCACTTATATTCTGCCAATGGCTCTGAGCAAAAAGCTAATCGATTATTGCTGCATGCAGAGCAGCTTTCTTTAACTGATCCAAAAAGCGGCCAAACAATTACTGCAAATGCTGTTTGCAGCTTTTAAATTTTGGTTGAATCTATTCTTTAGAATTGACACAATACCGCGAAATTTCGTAGCAAGGCACCCGTAGCTCAGCTGGATAGAGCGTCGCCCTCCGGAGGCGAAGGTCACAGGTTCGACTCCTGTCGGGTGCGCCAATAACCAATTTTTAATAAGCAGTTAGTTTTTATGAAAAAAATCGAAAATACATTTGAAAAAGGGATCTTTGTCAGTCGCTGGTTATTAGCGCCTTTCTTCGTTGGCTTGATATTTGGAATTATCATTCTCTTAACGACATTTGGCAAAGAGCTATGGCATTTGGTAACTCATTTTTCTGAGTTAGATGAAATGAATACGATTTTGGGTATTCTTGCTTTAGTGGATATGACCCTTTTAGCCAATTTATTGATCATTATTATTTTTAGCGGTTACGAGAGTTTTGTCTCTAAAATAGACGTGGCAGAACATGAAGATCGTCCCGGCTGGATGGGGAAAGTTGGATTTTCCAGCCTTAAGGTAAAGCTAATTAGCTCTATTGTTGCTATTTCCGCAATAGATTTATTGAGAAGTTATATGCAATTAGCAACTGGAGATGATTTAAGTGTGATTTGGGCAAAACTTTCAATACATTCGGTGTTTGTGATTTCAGGCTTACTCTTTGCCATCATGGACTACTTAACCAGTAAAAGTAGTCACCAACACTAATTGATAAATAATCATAAAAAACCGCCAAAAGGCGGTTTTTTTTTAATAAAGAAATATTATTCTTCAACCACTTTGGCGTCAGCAGCATTTTTCATCACAGACTTAATGCCGTTGTTACGACCGCTTTCTGATTTATACATTTGGCTTTTGCCAATTTGCTGGCCATTTGATGCGTTCAAACCCCAATAGAAACGACCATCTTTTGCGGTTTTCTTTTCAAAGTTTGATTCATCTTTAGCATTTTTACGAACTGAATCAATGCCATTTTCACAACCAGAGCGTGAAGAATAACCTTGAGATTGCATAATTACTTCGCCATTACCTGCTTTTAATACAAAATAATCTTTTCCATCTTTTCCTTTTGAAATTACAAATTTACCAGCCATTGTTTATACCTCTTTGATGTTTATATTAAGCTGTGTCCAGCCCCTGTAGAGAAATACTCACTTATTTCATTCAAAAATTCAAGTCAGATAAGTCAATTTTAGGAGAATATTCACTTTTTTACATTCTAGTTAACTTTTTGATATTTCTTCACATTTTGCTAATCTTTTACATTTGACCTATTCCGTTCTAAGATGATGGTGGTACTATTTTATGGGCTTAATTATTGAACACGGAAAATCTGAAGGAGAACAACCATGAAAAAACTTCCATTAGCAATTGCAATTGCTAGCTCCCTAGCTATCTTAGGTGGCTGTGCGTCGCAACAATCAACTACTGCCTCATCTGGTGATACTGCAAGTTTACAAGCAGAATTAGACCGCGTTAACGCTGAAAAAGCACGTTTAGCTACTCGTGCTGCAGAAGCAGATCGTTTACGCCGCGAGTTAGCTGCCGCACAAAGTTCTAGCGGTTCTACATCAACAGCTTATACTGCCTCTGGTGACTTATTACCACCAAATGCACAACCAGGTGAATGTTATTCGCGCGTATTAGTACCAGCTGTATATGAAAATTCAACTGAGCAAGTATTAGCTAAAGCTGCTTCAGAACGCGTTGAAATTACTCCAGCTCAATATGAAATGGTTGAAGAAACTGTATTAGTACAAGAAGAATCTACTCGTTTAGAAGTAATCCCGGCAACTTATAGAAAAGTTACAGAAGAGATTATGGTAGAGCCTGAAAAAACTATCCTGCGTGAAGTTGCTGCAGAGTACGGCACAGAAACAGAGCAAATTTTAGTTAAACCTGCTTACACTACTTGGAAAAAAGGTCGAGGACCAATTGAAAAAGTAGATGCATCTACTGGTGAAATCATGTGTTTGGTGGAGGTTCCAGCTGAATACAGAACAGTTAGCAAGCGTGTAGTCATTAGTCCTGCAACAACTGTATCAGATGTTATTCCAGCTAAATTTAAAACAGTAACTCGTACCGTTATCGACACGCCGGCAACAACTCGTGAAATTGTTATCCCTGCAAAATACGATACGGTAAAAGTACGCAAGTTAGTAACACCTGCAAGAGAAAACCGCATTGCGATCCCTGAAGAGTATTCAACAGTTTCGAAAAGCAAATTGGTTACCGACTCTTACTTAGAGTGGAGACCAATCCTTTGTGAAACTAACACTACTCCAGGTTTAATCTCTCGTTTACAAAGAGCTTTAAATGGCGAAGGTTATGATGCTGGCTCAGTTGATGGTGTTTTAGGCTCTCGCACTATGAGCGCTGTAAACAAGTATCAATTAGATAATGGCTTGGCTTCTGGTCAACTCACTATTGCAACTCTAGAAAAGCTAGGTGTATCTTTATAATCTACACCACCTTTAAAAAAGAAGCCCTTCTGGGCTTCTTTTTTTTGCCAATTATTTTTCTAAACATACATGAATAAATCTAAATCAAAAGTTATACAAATAGCTACGCTTTTATTGTTAAGCGCTTTATACTGGTACTTTAATCAAGCTCCTGTTAACTATAGTAACTCTATCGAAACCAATACGGTAGAAGCTAAAAATCAAGTTCAAATACTTGAGCAGTATTATAAAAACAAAACATCAAAAACAATGATACAAATCACTGGCACGGTCATAAAACTTTTATCTGACGATTTGATAGAACCTCGACATCAAAAATTTATCATTAAAACCAGTAACAAAATGTCACTATTAGTAACCCACAATATTGACTTGGCTCCTCGTATCAACAGCCTAAATGAAGGCGATGAAGTGCTAATTTACGGTCAATATGAATGGAACGACAAAGGTGGCTTGCTTCATTGGACTCATCACGATCCCAAAAAAAGAAGAGCTGGTGGTTGGATTATCCACAATGGAAAGAAGTACGAGTAAAGGTTAAATCGATTATAAGTTTTTTCTTTAATGACAAGACCTGAGCTCTCTTACATCTCAGCTTATTTTGTCAAATCACTACAACTGAAAATCAAATTTAAATTTATACTTTTTATGAAAAACAAGGCATAAAGAGTTTTTTGCGCCGGAATTTACATTTTGTTGTAAACATTTAGGTACTGGATTTTTGGCTTAAGACGAGGCGGAGAATAATTTTAAATTGGGCGTTTACAATAAGTAAATAACTAACTTTTAAATTATTCTCCAACAAAGTATTAACGCAAAAAGACAAGCCTAAACGTGTTTACCGCCAGTCCAACCACCTGAAGCCAAAACCCTATCTCCCATAGATTTAGGAGACTCTTCTAAGTCAGTAGCCATTGAGTCATTCCAGCGATTTAAGAAACCATACAAGCAAACCACGCCTAAGATTTCTACAATCTGATTTTCGCTCCAATGCTCTTTCATGCGATCAACTAACTCTTGATCAACTGCATTAGGAACAGAGCCAGCGGCTAAAGCATAATCCAGCGCAACTCTTTCAGCATCAGAATACAAATCTGAAGTTTGATACTCCCAAATTTGGTCCAGTTTTTCTTGGCTAATTCCATGAATTTTTGCTGCCACTAAAGAATGGGCTTCACAATACTGACAGCCCACAGCACGACTAGCGAAATGCGCAATCAAGCGCTTGAACCCCAAATGCACTTCACCATCTTTTGGCATAACTGCTTTAGTTAATTCGCCAAAACCTTTCACGATTTCTGGACGACGCTGCATCGTCAACAAACTGTTTGGAACAAAGCCTAAAATCTCTTCAAAGATTTGAAAATCAGCGGCTAAATCTGGATGTAAATTTTTATCTAATGGTTTTAAATAGGCCATTAAGTTTTCCTCTCAATGTAATATCAAAAATAATATAAAAAAGGCTTTCCGAAGAAAGCCTTTGCTCAAAGTCTTACCCGTAGTCTAAAATTATTCTTCAGTTGTTTTTACCGGATTAACAATTGCATCAACAGTACCTTGCGCTAGCGGATGGTAACCTGGACGTGCAATTGCATATACGCGTTTTGCAAAATCATCTTGCTTAGTATCCATAAGGGCTTTATACAGTGGCACTATCAACTTGCGACGACCAATACTAATTAAGTAATCTTCCAATCGTTTATTAACTACAACATAACCACGATTAATCGCTAATTTCAACCAAGCATGCGCAACTTCATTATTAGTTGTAATTGTTAGCTTGAAGGCTTTATCTAACTCAGTCATTTTATCCAAACTGATATCCTGCGGTAAATTATTAATAAAATGCAACCACTCATGAATTGACCATTTATCGGTTGGCATATCACTTAAAGCTAGCTCGTTAGATATAAAATTAATAGATGCCGCATCGACTTTGGCAAAAGCATTTGATTGCGGGTTTGGCATAAACTCTGGAAGCATTGGAGAATGTAACCATTCATCGATTTCAGCTTGAGTCACTTTTCCTGGATACTTTGCAATTAAATGTTTATCTAAATACTTTTCAAACTCTGGAGTAGTTAAACTCTTGAAAGCGAAATCGCCAAAATATTGGTTCAGAAATTTATCAAAAATTTCCCGACCAAAACGCTGCTCTAAAAATACTAAGAACATCTGGCCTTTAGTATAAGGGACGCCAGAAAAGGCATCATCAGGATCGCGTCCATCAAGAGTAATGTGCAAAATGGTATCACCTTCAGGCAAGCTTTTTACCTGTTCGCGCAAGCCTTGAACGGACAAAGCGTTTTCCATTTCAGAACGGTTTTTATCAAACAATTCTTCCATGATGCGATTCTCAACATAGGAAGTGAAACCTTCGTTTAACCACAGATCGCGCCAAGTCGCATTGGTTACTAAATTGCCTGACCAAGAATGCGCTAGCTCATGCGCAATCAAATTAATTAAACTTTTATCACCTGCGATAACTGTCGGCGTGATGAAGGATAAACGTGGATTTTCCATACCACCAAACGGGAAACTTGGAGGTAATATCAGCAAATCATAACGCCCCCATAAATAAGGCCCATACATAGCTTCTGTGATATCAATCATCTGCTCAGTATCTTCAAACTCTTTGGCCGAAGAATCTAAATAGGCAGCTTCAGAGTAAACACCAGTTCTAGGACCCATCGATTTGAACTGCAAATCTCCAACCCCTATAGCGATCAAGTAAGGTGGGATGGCTTGTGGCATATCGAACTGATAATCACCGTCTAAAGGCGTGTTTGGTTCGTTATAAGCACTCATCACTGCCAGTAGTTGCTTTGGCGTTTTAATATTGGCTTTATATGTTACTCGTACATCAGGCGAATCTTGGACTGGAATAAAGCTTCGAGCATGAATCGCTTGTGCTTGCGAGAACATGAACGGCTCTTTTTTGCCGGCTGTTTGCACAGGCGTTAACCATTGCAAGCCTGAAGCCTGCGGGTTGGAGTTGTAATAGACACGAACTTTCTCTTCGCCATCTTTTAGGTCAACCGTTAATTTTGAACCTAATACGGCATCCTTATCGGCTAACACGAATTGGGTTTCAGTTTCATTGCCATCATTATCAATAGAAGTCACTCTATCGATGGTTAAATCTCGCGTATCAAGAATCAATTGCTTAGCATTCGGTTGCAGACGCTCAAAACTTAAATCCACATGCCCTTTTAATTGCTTCTTATCAAACAGCACCTCAAGATCTAAATCTAGATGAGTTAATAAAACTTCATCCTTATTGGCATAAGAGTGCTCATCAATAAGATAGGATAAATCTTCAGCTTCTAACTTAGGCATTTCCTTTTTGACTGCTTGTTGAGATTTTTCTGAAATGTTCTCTGTAACTGTAGTCGTAATCTTTGTCGCATCCGGCTCGGTCGTTTGTGAATTTTCAGACTGTTGGCATGCAACTAAAGTCATCGCTAATGCCGCTGAAACAAGCATCGTTGGTAATCTTTTATTCATTTTTAATTCGTACTCACCCAATAAAATAGCGCTATATTAGAGCATATTTTTAAACACAACTAAAGATGCTAAACACTTATATGCACTTGCCAAAAAGATACTGAGATGACAGAATAAATCTTGAGGTATACTAATGAAATCATATAGTTACGAAGAGAATTTAAATCTCTTTCCCGTTCGGGATGGTTTTAGGATCCGCGGCGAAAATATGTCTAGGGTAGAGGTTTTCACAGACGCTGCATTTGCTTTTGCGATTACCCTGCTCGTTTTTTCTACTGACGGGCTCCCTAAAACTTTTGCAGAGTTCACCCTGCTTTTAAAAGACATACCAGCTTTTGCCATTAGCTTTAGTCAACTGGTATTTTTTTGGTATGCGCACCGAGTATGGAGCCAGCGATATGGCCTGGAAGACATTAAAACCATACTGATAAGTTGCTTATTAGTATTTTCTGTCATGACTTTTGTGGTGCCGCTAAAAATCAGTTTTGCCGGTTTTTTGCATTGGGCATCCAATGGCTACTTCCCCTCTCCTATGCCATTTACACCTGAAGATATTAAAATCTTCTTTACTGTATTCCATATAGCTTTTTTAAGCATGTGTTTGATTATGCTTTGGTTATATCAACACGCTTTAAGTAAAAGGAGCAGTTTAATGCTCAATGAATTTGAATTATTCGAAACTCAAACCCATAAAACCTCTTGGGCTATCATGAGCTGTACTAGCGCATTAACATTGCTACTCACTCTAATTTTACCGAACGAAATAAGTCCGTTTAGTGGCATGTTATATGGTACTCTTGGCATTAGCATGAGCTTATATAACAATAAACGAGAAAAGCTTAAAATCGCTTTGAACCCTAATTACAAAACACATTTATAGGAATTTATAATGCCCTCAAAAGGTAGCGGAGAATTTGAACGTGGTTATATTGTCCCTATTGGGGGCTGTGAAAACTGGATAAGCCCGGAGGTTTGCGAGCAACTCAGAGGCTTATGCCTTAGCGCCCAAGCTAAAGCTTCAATTCTAAATATTTCTGAGCAAGAGTTAGAGCATCAAATAGCCCCCGTTCTTACCGATAATGGTTTTGCGGAATGTTCAGTTATCAATATTCAAAGTCGTCAAGATGCGCAAAACCCTGATAATCTAGATAAAATGCAGGCAGCCGATATTTTAATTATCGCTGGAGAAAGGCCACTACAAATTTCTACTTTGATTGGCGGCACTCTTATTGCCAAACAAATTAGAAAACTAAACGCTGATGGGGTGCATGTAGTAGGAACTTTTGGCGCCGCCACCATTTTAAGTGAACACATGATTGCTGGCGGGCAAGATGGTACAACCCCAACTCAAAATGGCGTGACTATGGCGCCGGGCATCGGTTTAACGAACCGTTTTATGGTGGATTATCACTTTGAGCAGCAAGGCCGCTTAGGCCGATTATTAACCGCTTTATCATACAACCCCTTC
Source organism: uncultured Kangiella sp. (assembly GCA_947498625.1). GTDB lineage: Bacteria > Pseudomonadota > Gammaproteobacteria > Enterobacterales > Kangiellaceae > Kangiella. The sequence continues at coordinate 486,850 of CANMKR010000002.1, forward strand.
ACTTTAGGTATAGGAATTGACGATGGCACCGCACTTTTCATCAGTCCAAAGGATGAATTAGTGGTTTTTGGGACAGGTGCCGCAACATTAATAGACCCAAGTAATCTACAATATTCATCGATGGGTTCAGCAGGAAGCGGCGATCCAATCTCTCTTTTTGGACTACAAATGCATATATTAGCGCAAGGAGCTCGTTTCACTTGCGAAAATCATAGTTATGATGAACACTGGGCTTAAGACCTAGGTTTGACTATCTAATATTCATTAGCACTTAGACAAAATATAGCGATTAATTCAAGTAACACATTAAGGTGTAATAAATGACAACAGAGAAATCCTTTATGCAAAATTTCGGAAAAAGTTCTAAAAAAGTGACAAAGCTGGGTTTGCTACTTTCCTCCACTTTACTGGTGCTTGCCGCTTGTAAGACCGCTCCAGTAGCTCCCGTCGAAAAGGCAAAACCAGCACCGCCGCCAAAGCCTGTTAAAACTTATAAAAGTATTAATGTCGGTAGTAACAACTATATGACGGTTCCAAGTAGTTGGACTTTAAAATCTGGCTTTATGCCTAAGGGCTATGTTCGTTATACCGTTAAAAAGAATGACGTTCATATGGTTATAACGGGTTTCCAATCTGCGAAAAGCCAATTTTCCAGTAGCAAGAACCGTAAAGAGATAGATTCTAAAACCTTGCTTTATTGGTCATCGGCTTTAGATCGTAAAAAAGTTTATATCCCTATTACGGATCAATTTAAAACTGGTGAATATGTTCAATATGAATGTAAAACCCGTACTAAGTGTTACCAAGTCTTCCCATTATCTAAATGGGATTCAGTCATTGTGTCAGAATTTCAAGCCGGTGGCATGAAGTACAATATCACTGCAGGTGTAAATGGCCTAACTAAAGAAGCAGCACAAGATGTTCTTAAAGGCATCAAAAGTATTCAAGCCCAATAGTAAGACATTTTGAAACCAATCAAAAAAGCCTGCTGATGCAGGCTTTGTTATATTAGCAATAGAGTACGAACTAAACTAAGAATTTGCTTCACGTTCAGCAATAAATTCTAAAGCCTTATCAATTCTTCTTAACACCGCATCTTTGCCAATCCACTCAAGGGTGACACCTAAATCAGGCGACATTCCAGCTCCTGTGATGGCTACACGCAATGGCATCCCTACTTTGCCCATACCAACTTCTAGTTCGCTCGCTGTATCACTGACGATTTGATGCAGGGTTTCTGCTGACCAATCAGCTATTCCAGCTAGCTTTTCTTTGGCTAATTCTAACGGTTGTCGAGCGACAGGACGTAAATGCTTTTTAGCAGCATTCGGATCAAACTCTTGGTAATCCTCATAAAAATAACGAATCGCCGAAGCAAGTTCTTTCAAAGTTTTAACTCGCTCAGCCATTTCTGGAATCAATAATTCAACCGCGACGCCGTTGCTGGTATTTACATTTTGCTGATCTAGGTGCCACTGCAAATGGTTAACCACTTCAGCCGCTGGTAAAGACTTCATATATTGCTGATTGAGCCAATTTAATTTGTCGGTGTTAAACGCTGAAGGCGCTCTATTGACATCTTCTAGCGCAAACAAATCAATCATTTCTTGTAAGGAGAAAATTTCTTGATCGCCATGAGACCAACCCAATCTAACTAAGTAATTCAGCAATGCTTGCGGCAAATAACCATCATCACGATATTGCATCACACTCACAGCACCATGACGTTTAGATAAGCGCTTGCCATCATCACCTAAAATCATAGGCACATGAGCAAATAGTGGTCGCTCTTTATTTTGAGCGCCACCAATAGCTTCAATCATATTAATTTGACGTGGGGTATTATTCACATGGTCATCGCCACGAATCACATGAGTGATTTGCATATCTAAATCATCAACCACCACGGTAAAATTATAGGTTGGTGTGCCATCGGTTCGAGCAATGATCAAGTCATCAAGCTCTGAATTACTAACTGAAATTTCGCCTTTAATTAAATCATCAAAGACCACCGCACCATCCAACGGGTTCTTAAAACGGATTACGTGCGGCTGGGATAAATCTTGCTCAGCTGGGGTTAAATTGCGGCAATGACCATCGTAGCCAATATTTTGCTTATTCTGCATTTGCTCTTCACGCAAAGTATCTAAACGCTCTTTTGAGCAAAAGCATGGGTATGCCTTTCCTTCTGCTAGCAACTGTTCTTTAACTTCAGCATACCGATCAAAACGCTTTGTCTGATAATAAGGCCCCTCATCATGAGATAAACCTAGCCACTCCATTCCGTCTAAAATCGCTTGAACCGACTCATCGGTCGAACGTTCGCGATCCGTATCTTCAATTCTCAGGACAAAATCGCCAGATGTTTTCTTTGCATGTAAATAGCAATAAAGAGCAGTACGAGCACCGCCAACGTGCAAATAACCAGTTGGGCTGGGCGCGAATCGTGTTTTAACAGACATAATATTGAGCTTGATTGAGTGAATTGCGGCTATTTTAACAAGGGGATTTTTATTACTAAAGTACTATCTCAACTTATCGCAAAAATAATTCCAATAAATGCTTGACCATAGATAAAAGCCGCCTTAAAATGCGCGCCGTTCTCTAGAGAAGCATAAGCTTAATAGATAACTTTCTGGGTGGTTAGCTCAGTTGGGAGAGCATCGCCCTTACAAGGCGAGGGTCACTGGTTCGAGCCCAGTACCACCCACCAGATTCTGGTCTTATTATAGGCCAAAAAAAGCCCTAGCATTGCTAGGGCTTTTTTTGTATTGAGGGGAAACTCTCTCTTTTAAAGTATTATTAGTTTTTTCTAACTAACTTCAAATTAGAATCTAGCATCTTCTCTATACGGAAAAACAACTCATAGCGGGAAAAAGGCTTTTTCAAAAAATCATCCGCGCCGATTCTTGATGCATAAAAAATCTCAGTGGCTTGATGGTTACCGCTCATCATCATTATAGGGATGTCTTTGGTTCTAGGATCTCGGCGTAATTTCCTAAGAGCTGCAAATCCATCCATTTCTGGCAGAACTATATCTAAAAAGATCAAATCGGGTAGCACTTTAAATGCTGTTTCTAAGCCTTCTTCCGCCGAAAGCGCTGTGTAGGCTTTATAATCATTTTGCAGCATCATCTTCTTTAGCATCGAGCAAATGGTTTTAGAATCATCAATGATTAGAATCTTTGAACCAGCAACTGCATTTACACGCTGCTTTGCTCGACGCTCGGAAGTTTTTGATGATTCTTCTGTCTGAAACTTATTCGCAAACTGCTTATCTAGTTTTGCTTCTTCAGATGAGGATTTATTTAATAGCGACTTTACTTTAGTAAAAAGTCCCATCAAGGCTCCAAAATTATTGTTAATTCGATTATATTTCGAGCAGTATAAACTTTGCAAAAATCAGTGTCTAACAAAGCTGTGTGAAAGATTGTTAATTGTATATTAATTCACAATTTAATTTAAAATCTGCCCTAGCTCTGGCAAAATAGCTACAGAATTTCAAGATGCAGCCTCGCAACTATTATGTCGTTAGACTTAACTTCATTACAAATACTGTTAGATTCTGATTGCTTACTCATTGATAGTGATTCTTTACAGCATTATGGCAAAGATTGGACTAACTTTTATACAGTAGCTCCAATCGCCATTGCCTTCCCAAAAACCACCGAGCAGGTTCAGGCAATAGTTCATTGGTGCGCTCAAAATCAGGTAGCCATAGTCCCTTCTGGTGGTCGCACAGGTTTAAGCGGAGGCGCGGTTGCCAGTAATGGTGAACTGGTGGTTGCATTAGACAAAATGAATAAAATTTTAGACTTTAATGCAGCAGCTAAGCGCCTGCATTGTCAGGCTGGCGTGATTACTGAGCAAATACAGCAGTTCGCAGAAGATAAAAGTCTTTATTATCCCGTAGATTTTGCCTCTACCGGGTCAAGTCAAATAGGCGGTAACATCGCAACCAATGCCGGTGGTATCAAAGTGATTAAATATGGTATGACCCGCGATTGGGTGTTGGGCCTAAAAGTCGTCACTGGTTCTGGCGAGGTTCTCGAGTTAAACCAAGGGCTTATTAAGAATGCTACTGGCTATGATTTTAGGCATTTATTTATCGGTAGCGAAGGAACCCTTGGAATAATAACTGAAGCCACCATTGGTTTAGCAAGAAAACCTGAAAACTTAACTGTATTATTACTGGCTATACCTGATTTAAATAGCTTAATGCCCATCCTCGAGGCCTTTCAGCAACAAGTTGATTTGACTGCTTATGAATTCTTTTCAGATGTGGCGCTGAGCAAAGTCATGGATATCCATAAAATGCCAGCTCCGCTGGAAACTGAAGCGCCCTTTTATTGTTTGTTAGAGTTAGATGCGACCTCTGAGACTGAGCTTGATAAAGCCTTTGCGGTATTTGAAACCTGTATGGAACAGGGCTTGCTATTAGACGGTGCCATCAGTCAAAGTGAACAACAAGCCCAAGATTTATGGAAATATCGTGAGTATATTTCAGAAAGTATTTCCCACTATAAGCCATATAAAAATGATATAGCGGTTACCCCTGAGAAAATTTCTGAGTTTTTAGAAGCGGTCGATGCTATTGTTAAATCCGAATACCCTGAATTTGAGGTGGTATGGTTTGGTCATATCGGCGATGGTAACTTGCATTTAAATATTTTAAAGCCCGATGCCCTATCGGTTGATGACTTTAAAGCTCAATGTGAGACGGTAAGCCCTAAGATATTCCAGCGCTTGCAAGCAATGAAAGGTACTATTTCTGCTGAGCATGGTGTGGGGTTGTTAAAAAAGCCTTATCTTAATTACAGTCGCAGTGATGCGGAAATCAAATTAATGCAAGCTGTTAAAAAAGCTTTCGACCCTAACGGCATCATGAACCCAGGAAAACTGATTTAGTGACTTACTTAATTCTCAGTATTATCTCCATCTTAATTGGGCCATTAGTTTTATCTTTGTTTCCGCACAGTAGACGCCTTGATAACTTCCTTTTCTCATTCGTCTTAATCTCAGTCGGCGGTATTTTACTGACAGAGCTATTGCCTTCACTCTGGCAAACCATGGGGTTAATGTTAATACCCGCTGTGGCTTTAGGTTTTTTTGGACCAGGTTTAGTTGAAGTCAGCTTTCGCAAAGCAGCTGATAAAGCCCATAAGTTTGCGCTACTTTTGGGTATCTTTGGATTGGTATTACATTCAGCCCTAGATGGCATGGCCGTTGTCGAGCAACAAAACACTCAAATGCTTTCTTATGCGGTGATAATACATCGTCTTATCGTGGGTTTAAGTATTTGGTGGCTGGTAGAACCTATTTGGGGTAAATCCAAAAGCTCCTTAGTTTTTGCCCTATTGATAGCCTCTACTGTAACCGGATTTTATATGGCAACAGCCATGATTGGTGAAGATTGGATCAATAGCGATCAAACTTGGATTCTCTACTTTCAAGCCATTGTTGCTGGCACCCTTTTGCATGTCATCATCCATAGGCCGCATATTGATGATGAAGGCCATCATCATGATCATGCTAGTGCGATAGAAGATGATCCTGACCATTCTCATTCACACGGTATCGTTATAAAGCATATGGGCTATTTTAGCCTTGGGGCTGTTGCAGCGGTTTTATTATTGATCTTGATTTATCATTACCACTAATTCTTAAAGTCGTGCCATTCATTTGGCACGCTTCTTGCTTAATTAATCATATTATCCTACATTAATCAGGACTAAAGTGTGATCAATCAAATGAGCATAAGAACCAAATTACTAACTCTTTTTATTTCGCTATTAGCTATTTTACTAGCGCTTCAAGGATTTCTTTATTATCAGTACAATGACAAGTTATCTGAGCGGCTCGGTGAAGCTGCTTTTGAGGTATCTAAAGATACCGCCGGTGTTTTAATTCGAAACCAAAATATTTTATTCAAATCACAAGTTTACTCGGTTGATAGTAATGGGCGAATTACTAGAGAATTAATCCAGATCCCTAGTAACACCAATATTCAAATCACCCTTGCCGACGATACCAAAGATCAAGCCATCAAACTGCGCAATAAAAACACAGAATATAAAATTCCCATTCCACGATTGGAAGTTCAAGATACCATTGCCGAACTGCGCCAACAGAATCTTTGGATAACCTTTTTACTCTTTGCTTTTGCGATTGTCATAGTCGGCTTTTTAACTTACAGCATTACTAAACCCTTATTGGCACTCAATCAGGCGGCAAAAAAAATTAGCGCTGGCGAGCTTGGCACACAGGTTGAAGTTCCCCAGTATAAATATGGCCAAGACGTTGCAGATACCATAGAACAATTTAATAAGATGTCGAAAGATTTAGTTGAATATCAAAAGCAACAATTGAATAAACAAGAACTTGAACATTTTAAAGAGCTAGGCAGTATTTCTCGAGGACTGGCTCATAACCTGCGTAATCCTCTAAACACTCTTCAATTAAGTTTAGAGCAACTTGAAACTAAACACCCTGAGCTAACCTCCAGTCATTTATCTTGTACTGCCAAAGAGCAAGTTAATCGTATCGAACAATGGTTAAAGTCATTCACCTTAATCATGGAGCAAGGGATAGAAAAGCAGTCCATTCCAATTCAACATATTATCAACAGCGCCATATCCATTTACTCCAAAGATGAGGTAAAAGTATTGCATGAAGAAGACTTTAATATTTATTGCGTCGAAACCGAGTTGGTGATGATTTTACAGATCTTGATTCAAAATGCTTTGGAAGCATACGATGACGTTGTTAGCCATAACAAACTAGTCACATTAGAAATCAAGAAACATGATGATAAGATTTCGATACAAGTCTCAGATCAAGGTAAAGGTATTTCAGATTCCATTAAGAGTTCGATCTTTAAACCTTATAACACTGACAAAACCTACGGCTCTGGAATGGGGCTTTTTATCGCAAGAAGACTGATAAAACACCGTTATGGCGGCGATATCCAGCTAGAAGACAACAAACCTCATGGCACAATAATCACGCTACAGATAATCTCAGAGACAAGATAGATGACTAAAGCAAAAATACTAATAGTAGAAGATGAAGTTTCTCAAGGTAAACTCATCCAGGAAATATTATCTGAGCAAGGCTATATCACTAGCTACTTAGAAACTGCCGAAGATGCCCTTGAATTATTGCAGGCTGAGAGTTTTGATATCATCATCTCCGATTGGAGATTAACTGGTAAGGATGGTCTTTGGCTATTAGAAGAAGCGCAGAAAATTAAACCTAATATCTATTTTGTTCTGGCGACTGCCTATGGCTCCATTCAACATGCGGTTGAAGCAGTAAAAAAAGGTGCCAGTGATTATTTAACTAAGCCTTACAGTCGAGACCAATTAATTTTTTGTGTAGAAAGAGCTTGCGAAAAGATTTTACTAACAAAAGAAAATAGCTCCTTACAGCAGGAATTACAGCAGCGAAGCCAACTTATCGATATGATTGGCAACTCTAAACCAATGCAACAAATTTTTCATCAGTTACAAAAGTTGGCCCCAACTGATGCCACCATACACATCAATGGAGAAAGTGGTACAGGCAAAGAGTTGGCTGCTCGAGCTCTACATAAATTATCGCCACGATCAAAAAAGCCGTTCATTGTTGTTAATTGTGGAGCTATACCAGAAGGGTTAGCTGAAGCTGAATTATTCGGTGCTGAAAAAGGTGCTTTCACAGGAGCAGTACACACTAAAATGGGCTGCTTTGAAGCAGCAAATGGTGGCACATTATTCTTGGACGAAGTAGCCGAGTTAACACCTGCTATTCAAACCAAATTATTACGAGTATTGCAAGATTCAACACTCACCAGAGTTGGCTCACAACAAACTGTTGCGATCGATGTTAGGATTATTTCTGCCACCCATAAGTGCCTGAAAGATTTAGTTAGCCAAAATTTATTTAGAGAAGATTTATTGTATCGATTAAACGTGATCCCTATTTCGATGCCAGCCTTAAGAGAACGCATCAGTGATCTGCCTGCCTTAATTACTTTCTTTAATCATAAACATGCATCCCAACACCAAGTACCCCCGTTAAAGATTAATCAGCCATTGCTGCAAACTTTCGAAGGATATAGCTGGCCCGGTAATATCCGCGAACTTTCGCATACAATCGAGCGGTTGATGCTGCTTTCTGATGATGGCAACATTACTAAAGGCGATCTAAGTTTCTTAGAATCACCGAAAGAAGCAGAAACTTTGTCGCTTCCACAATCAGGTATTAGCTGGGAAAAGATGGAACACACCTTCTACAAACAAGCGCTAGAATATGCAAATGGCAATAAGAGGAAAGCTGCAGATTTACTCGGTTTAAGTTACAAAACCTTTTTATATCGTCTAGAAAAATTCCTTATCTCAGGCTAATATCCTCAAATAAGGAATCTTTCTCGCATTATTACTAGCCTAATCTTATTTTCAAGGTGATATAAGGTTGGCACACTTTTTGCTTATATTCATACGTAAGATTCATTTACGTATTATTAATAAGAGGAAAATATAATGAACATTAGAGACATAACCTTACTTCTATCCATTCTAGTCTTTTCACTAAGCACATTATTGGTGAGCAGCAAAATCACGGCTGAAGAGGAAGTCCAAACAATCGAGGTTCACATTGATCAAGAGAATGACAAAGATGCAATGGTTGAACTAATTGTAGATGGTGCAAAAGAAAAGTTTGTCCTTGCAGACTTATCCAAAGGTGAAACTCGTAGCATAGTGACCGAATCAGGAAAGACTATAACTGCCAGTAAAGATCAAAATGGCAACACCACAGTTAATATTGACGGTAAAGACATCAAATTATTTAACTTTAGTGGTGATATAGGCGCTGATTTTAATTTCGTACACGGCGATGAGCTAATGCTTTTTGATGATATTTCAGCTACTCACTCACTTGATAATAAAATCATGATTCTCGGTGGTAATTTATCTGCAGAGGTTAAAGAAGCACTAAAAGCTACCCTTGCTTCTTATAATGTCACAACTGAAGTTATATTCCCAGATGAAGGAAATACTAGAACCATGTTTATCAGCAGTGACGAGTTACATAAATCTGGCAAAGATATCGATTTAAAACTTGAAGGCAATAAATCAATTCGTGTTATAAAAAAAGTGGAAACTAAGTAGTCTACTAATTCCACTCGATTTTTTTAGATTTAGGGATCGAAGAAACATAATCAAGCTGTCCGCTGTTAATCAACTCGGGCAGCTTATTGAGCAAATCATTATCAACTGCATCTAAATCTGTAAATTGATTTGAATAGATACCAATCCACGCATTCAAACTGTTCTTCTGTGCACTTGCTAATGCCGTTTCAGCTAAAAATATCAGTTTTGACCAATTGATACCTTGTTCATTATTTTTAGTTTTAACAAATGGATAACGCCCAAAACCTAAGCTAACGGTTATATCGATAGTTGTACCATTGGCGAGATCAAATTTTCTAGACGCAATAATGTTACGGATCCGTTCAGCCAACACCATCTGTTCACGTTTAGAAATACCGCGACTTAAAATTAGCATAGAGGCACCCTGCCATCGAGCAATAATGTCGCTGCCATAGCAAATATTTATTATAGACTCAGCAACCTGAACTAAAACATGGTTAGCCGCAATATGTCCATATTGATCACGTAACGAATTAAAATTGTCAATTTCTAAACAGAAGAACCCGAGATAAATCCCCTTGTCATTATCATTAGTCCAAGTCAAATCAATGTTACTAATTTCGCTTTGAATATTTTTTAAAATATAACCTCGACTAAATAAACCAGTTAATTCATCTTTAACTTTACTTTGCTTAATTTCACTTTCCATTTTATCAACTTGATAACGCTGTTCTGATAAAGAATAATGCAAATCTTCAACTTGATGCAGCAAAGATAGTTTTTCTTCCATAAGCAAAGATTGCTTAGCTTTCTCTCTCTTTAAGAGCAAATTCTTTTCATTACTCTGCCTGTTTAAACTGCTATATAACCAATACATCCAAAAAACCAACCCTACTAGTATAAGACTCAGGATAATTGGCCATAGTATGTGATAGCTAAATAAACTTAGTTTTGGTTTGATTATTAAGTCAATTCCTGGTTCTATCCAAACACCTGATGGTGAGAGCTGCTGAACTTTTAAGCTTGTCTTTTCGTCCACTCTATTTAGAATGATGTCAGCTTGCTCAACAGTTACCCAATTTGAAGTTCCCGATAGTCGATAGCGTAGAAGTAATTTTCGGTTATTTAAATAGTCAAAATTAGAAACTCTTATTCTGACTGGCTCATCATTAATAAGATTAATTTCTCCAACGTCCTCAAACAATAACCTTTCCTGACCTTGAGAGGCTCCTGAAAAGCTTATGGGCTGAACATTTGAAGTGACTGTCATATCTTTGGGATTAAATACTGTTACACCATTTACACCGCCAAAATATAGATTGCCACTTTTATCTTTGTAGCTCGACTTTGCAAAAAACTCATTATCTTGAAGCCCTTGCTCACGATAATAATTAACCACTTTATTGCTTTTCCCTGGGTGGTAGCGAGTAATGCCCTTTATAGTGGAGATCCACAAGTAACCATCTGAATCTTCCTGGATAGCGCTAATATAGTTAGTTGCGAACCCGTCTTTTACACCTATTCTTTTAAATCGAATTTTTCCGTTATTATCATAATAAACACGATTAAGCCCTTTAGTTGTCCCAATCCACAGAACTCCATTACTATCTTCATAAATAGTATTAATATCAGAACCAGATAAACTACTCGAATTACTTTCTTCATGAACATAATGATCAACGGATAAGCTACTCGGATCTAACCGGATAAGGCCATTCGAACCTCCTGCCCAAATATAACCTTGTAGATCTTCAAATAAAACATATATCCCATAATCCCCGCTTAAGAAGTTTGGGGGAAGTTCGTCAACATAATTTATTGCCGAGATAGTGCGCAGATTTAGGCGTTTAGTATCGGAATCAAATAGAATCTTCACTTTAAATAGCCCATCCGAACTACCCAGCCAATAGTTTTGATACCTATCTTCTATTACGTCAAATACATTATTTGTTGCATATTTTTTTTTATTGATGATTATATTTTCAATAGTTTTAAATTCATCGTCGTTTATAGCCTTGTAGGACAACCCACTATCTGAAATAACCCAAAGTATATTATTATCATCTTCGTAAATCTTACCCACATATTCAGGGAAATCGATAGTTTCTCTAGGGTCTAGCACTGTTACGCTATCTAATACAGCTCTATTTTTACTGTATACATACAAGCCTGAACTGACCGTCCCGATCCATAAGTTTCTATTTGAATCTTCAGTAATGTTTGTGGATAAGTTAGAACTCTTAAAGTTTTGAATATCATTTTTAGTTAATAAATGGGCAAACAATTGTTTTGGTTTTAAAATACTTATTCCTAGCCCTGTTGCTATCCACAAGACACCATCATTAGATTCGTACAAAGAAATAATATCATTATTAGAAAGCGAGAATTTATTTAAGGAATTATAATAATACTCTTCAGACACCTCGCCTGTAGTTTTCTCTTGAAACTTCAAGCCGTGCGAAGTCCCTAACCAATAACCTTGCTCTGTACTATTAACACTAGAGACCTGAATATAAGATTGACTTTTACTATCCTTAATAGAGTATTCCTGTGTTTCAAAAGTCGATATATTAAAATGTAAATAGCCCTTATCAGTACTTATGAAAACCCTATTGTTACTTACAACACCATCATAAAATTTATTTAGAACTATATTGCCTTCAAAACAATGTTTTTGCTCAACCTTAAAATCAGAAGAATTTAAGTAAAAAAAACAATTATATGTCATTAACAGAAGCTTATTACTTGCCATCAACAAACCAGTAATGTCTTTGCTTAGATGCTTTAATGATTTTGTCATTAAAATATCTTTACTGGATATTTTAACTTTAACTATAAGCTCTAAATTTATTAGCAAGTATATGTACTCATCAAAGATTCGAAAATCTGATATAGTTCCTTTTATTTTGCTACTTAAAATATTCTGCTCAGTTAATTTATCAAAAATATCACCTGACCAATTTTTTACTCTTAACGTTTTTTGATTGACAGTATCTAAACCATAGGATGTATGAATCCAAATTAGTCCATCGGAAGCCTTGTAGAGCCTATTAATATGGTTAGAACTTAACGAATTATTACTACCATCATCGTAAAAATAATCAAACTTTGTTCCATCAAATCTATTTAGCCCATATTGAGTCGCAAACCACATAAAACCCAAATCATCTTGAATAATATCGCTGACACTACTATGGCTGAGACCATCAGCAGTGGTTATGCGCTGGAATTTAACATTTTGCGATGGTAAGTTTTTTGAAAATCCAGGACTGGAAAATAAAAATATAAAGGCAAAAGCAAAAATTATTTGCTTTATAGTTTGTATAAATTGTTGGGAATGGTTGTTAGTTATCCTTAACCTCAAATGCTATTTCACTCTCTAATTCAGGCCTGATGCCTCTTTTGTCTTTATAGAAATCTTTAATTTTTTGCAAATCGACTTGTGTGTTACCACTTAGTTCTATCTTATCACCAAAGCCAATGGTCTTAGTTTCTGAATCCAAATACGCCATCAGCAGCGGTACTTTTGCCTTCAGCGCAATGTAGTAAAAACCACTTTTCCATTTGCTTGTTTTACTTCTGGTACCTTCAGGCGCCAAAGCTAAAGTAACTTCTTCTCGTTGTTTTAAAACCTTAACAACCTGATCTACAATATTATGTGATGAAGAGCGCTCTACCGGAATGCCGCCTAGCATCCTAAAGAACCAACCTGTTGGTGCCTTAAATAAAGTATGCTTACCTAAAAAAGCAGGTTTCATCTTATAACAAAAACGCACCATTAACATTAACACAAAATCCCAATTGGAAGTGTGCGGTGCAAAGATTACTACCATTTTTTTGTCGCTTGGAAAGTCACCCTTAATTTTCCAGCCTAATAAAGCGAGTAAAGCTCGCATAATATAACGCATAAATCAGCTCTTATTATTGATTATGTAAATCCATAACCATAGCGACATCTTCGATGTCATTTTTTTTCTTGGCACTATCATTTCTTAAATCTTCGAGGCGTTTCAAATAATCCTCATCAATACCGCCGGTAATATAATCACCAGTAAACACCGATAAATCAAACTCTTGGATATCTGGATTACCTTCACGAACTGCTTCAACCATATCATCAATATCTTGATAGAAAATTTTATCTGCACCAATTAATTCGCCCACCTCATCTTCCGTGCGACCATGAGCTATCAACTCATGTACTGACGGCATATCAATACCGTAAACATTGGGGTAACGAACTGGCGGCGCTGCAGATGCAAAATATACCTTATTAGCACCAGCTTCTCTCGCCATTTCAATAATTTGCCCTGAAGTAGTACCTCTAACAATAGAGTCATCTACCAAAAGTACATTTTTATCTTTAAACTCTAAGTCTATAGCGTTAAGTTTTTGGCGAACGCTTTTTTTACGAAGCTGTTGACCAGGCATGATAAAGGTACGACCAATATAACGATTCTTAATAAAACCGTGACGCATTTTGACGCCTAGCTCATGAGCCAATTGCACTGCTGATGTAAGTGATGTATCAGGAATAGGAATCACCACATCAATATCATGATCTGGCCAGTCTTTTTTAATTTTATGGGCAAGTTGCTCACCCATTCTTAAGCGCGCTTTATAGACAGAAACATTATCAATTAACGAATCAGGACGGGCTAAATAAACATGTTCAAAAATACATGGAGTCAAATGGCTATTTGCAACACATTGCTTACGGTGAAGCTCACCATCTTCAGTAATAAAAATCGCTTCACCTGCGCCTATATCATCAATCAGTTCAAAACCAAGCGCATCAAGTGCCACAGATTCTGAAGAAACCATATATTCAGTACCAGCATCAGTAACTCTTTTACCAAAAACTGCAGGCCTGATCCCATTAGGGTCCCTAAAGCAAACCAAACCATGACCACTGATCAGCGCTACCGCTGCATAAGCGCCTTTACAACGTTGAAACACTTTTGAAACCGCGTCAAAAATATCATCGGAGGATAATTGGTTTTTATCTTTAACCTGTAACTCATGTGCTAAAACATTTAATAAAACTTCTGAATCAGAGTTAGTATTTAAGTGGCGTCTATCGGTAGAGTACAACTCTTTTTTTAATTCATCATCATTGGTTAAATTGCCGTTATGCGCCAATGTAATGCCATAAGGCGAATTTACATAAAGAGGCTGTGCTTCTGCACTAGTTGAGCTTCCCGCGGTTGGATATCGAACATGACCAATACCGGTATTACCAGTCAAGCGTCGCATATGACGAGTATGAAAAACATCTCGAACCAAGCCATTGTCTTTTCTTAAATACAAACGACCATTATCACTAGTAACAATACCTGCAGCATCTTGCCCACGGTGTTGTAATACAGTTAACGCATCATAAATACTTTGATTAACCGGAGATTTTCCAACGATACCCACTATTCCGCACATACTGCTTTAACCTTTACTGATCGGAGCCATCTTTTTCAGAGGCTTTTTTTGTAATTTCATTGATAACTGCTTCTTGAATTTGCTTTTCAAGCGCGCCTTCTATTGTATCGGATTTGGCTTCTTCCTCATTCAAGTCTGGAACATCAACAACCTCCCCCAACTTATCATAGAACCATTCTGCTACTAGCTCCATATGCGGAATCATTGCTGATTTGCCCCACCATTCATCTTTGGGAACCGGAGTGAACTGCTTTAAACCCAATACAATCAAAGCAACTATCAAAACACCTCTTAGAGCGCCAAAACCCATACCTAAGAATCTGTCAGTTCCGCTTAAACCGGCCTTATCTATCATTTTGCCAATTAGATAATTTGCAACGCCAGCTATGAATAACACAATTACGAATATGCTAACCCAAGCAACACCTAAGCGAATACTATTGGTATCGATATGCTCTATTAATAGTTCAGCTACTGGCTCATAAAAAGCTTTTGCTAATAGAAATGCTGCTATCCAGCCAGCGAGAGATAAGGCTTCTCGAACGAAACCTCGCATAACGCTAATCAAAGCAGATAAAGAAATAATGGCTAATATAGCCCAGTCAACCCAGATCATAGTGTTAATGCTTTGTGAGAATTGTGAGTATTTTAACAGAGCTAATGCTCTGGGAAAACATTAATGTTTAATTGGATCAAACTCGATAACTTTAACGCTGTTTCCAACGATCCCTGCCAATGTTTGACTGCGGGACTCAGCTATTTCTTTATCAGGATAAGGCCCCACAAAAACTCGGGCAAAGTCTTTAGACACTCTTTGGTAAGCACGATAATCATTTTTACGCAAATCAGTGACTAATTTACTAGCGTTGTCTTTATTCGAGAAACTTCCAATCTGAATTACATAAGCAGTTTCTTTAAAATCAGGACCTTCTGAGATCACATCTGCTAGCTCTGTTTTAGCTGTAGCTGCATTTTTAGGTTTTACTGTGTTTTTTGGCTCTGGCTTTGTAGCCGCGCTAGTAACTTTAGGTGGAACTTCTTTAGGCTTTTCAGCTGGCAATTTAGCCTCGGCTGCTGGTTTTGATTCAGCCGAAAGCTTGTTATTAGTATCTGATATTTTTTCGACTTCTTGGTTAGTTACTTTTGCCTGATTGTTTTCATCTTGCTCTGAGGCTTGTGGAGTACCTTCTTCCAAATTCTTTTTAGAAGCTTGGTTCGGCTCTTTATCCAAATTAATGACTAAAACACCTTCATCTACATTGGAATCATTAGTAGGCTGCGAAGCTTTGTTCTGAGCCATAGGCATCTCTGGGATTTGCGAAACAATCTCAGACTTATATTTTTTGCTGTCTAATATTAACGGTAGGAAAAAAGCCATCAGCGCCAGTATTACTGCCGCTCCAACTAATCGATATTTTAATTTTTCTTCCAACTGCTATTCCACCGATAATAATTTACGCTATTGTGACTGCCAATACTCTAACATTTGTCCTACCGTTACAAAAGAACCAAATACAATTAATAGGTCATCCAACGCAGCCTCTTTCTTATAAAACTCATAGGCTTGTTGTATGCTATTGAACTGCAAAACTTGCTTTTTAGCATCCGAGCTATTCAAGGCTTTTGCTAACTGTGAAGCTTTAGCACCTCGCGGCGGAGCCAAGTCAATGCAAAGCCAATGTTCAATATTGGTTAAATTGCTCAAACTTGAAACAATATCTTTGTCTTGCAACATACCACAAATTGCCCAAACCTTAGCTGAACGGGTATCAGTTCTGTTTTTATTCTCATGACTCAGCAGTTGCTTGATATTACGATTAAGTAGCGACGCTGAATCAGGATTGTGCGCAACGTCCAATATTACTTTCGGTGTTTCACTGAGAGTCGAAAACCTGCCTGCTAAGGCGGCATTTTCAAGGGCTAACTTTACAGCATCAGGATCTAGTAGGGTTGGAAACAAATATGCAAATACTGTTATGCCCGCAGCTTTATTAGCTGTAAAAAGTGACGATTGGGCAATATCCTTTATTTCAAGCGTCGCTGATGAATAAGACCAACGCTGTCCACTATCGTCAATAAAATAGTCATTATTTTCTGCAATGATTTTGGGCTTGATTTCAGCAATTGGCTTTGCCAATAGGGCTAACAAGTCCCTACTGGCGATAACCATCGGCTTACCCCTGCGACCAACCCCAGCTTTTTCGTAGGCGATCGCTTCAAGAGTATCGCCGAGCCAATCAGTATGATCTAGCCCAATTGAGGTAATCACACTAATATCCGCATCAATGATATTAACGGCATCAAGCCGGCCACCTAAACCGACTTCTAAAGCAATGAAATCCAAATCAACCTGTGCAAAACAATAAAGTCCAACTAAAGTTGTAAATTCAAAATAGGTTAATTGAGTTTCACCTTGAATATTGGCAATTTTGCTAAAAGCTTCTATAAGAAATTCATCTGAAATCGGTTGGCCATTAATTTTAATTCGCTCGTT
Organism: uncultured Kangiella sp.; assembly: GCA_947498625.1. Classification (GTDB taxonomy): domain Bacteria; phylum Pseudomonadota; class Gammaproteobacteria; order Enterobacterales; family Kangiellaceae; genus Kangiella. Next base: position 503,911 of record CANMKR010000002.1, read on the forward strand.
AAATTGAATTAAATGTGGCGACGTATAGGAGCCAATGGATAATTTATGAGAATGGGCAAGCGACTCTAAGGTAGCAATGACCGAACCCTTACCATTAGTACCTGCGACTGTTACTACTGGTACTGCTGGCGATAGTAAGCCTAACTTATCGGCAACTTGTCTAACACGGGATAAACCCAGCTCAATATCAGATTGCGGATGGCTAGCTTCTAGCCATCGCAACCATTGAGCTAAGGTTTCAAATTGGATCAAATTTGAGATCAAATTATAATTAAATTAAGCAGTCATTGGCTCGGGAAGATTAAGCAACTTGGCAGAAATTTTTGCGACCTTGTCTCGCATATTTCTGCGGTCTACAATCATATCTACCGCACCGTGCTCCAACCAAAACTCACTCAAGCGGAAACCTTCGGGCAAGGTTTCGCGTATAGTTTGTTCAATAACACGCTGACCAGCAAAACCAATTAAAGCATTAGGCTCTGCAATATGAATATCACCCAACATTGCTAAACTAGCAGTTACACCGCCCATCGTAGGGTCAGTTAATATAGAAATAAAAGGCAATCCATTATCGGTCAGCTTGGCAAGCGCTGCACTGGTTTTAGCCATTTGCATTAAAGAGACCAACGCCTCTTGCATTCGAGCGCCGCCGCTTGCACTAAAGCAGACTAATACTGAGCGGGTTTTAATGGCTTGGTCAACAGCTCGCACGAACTTTTCTCCAACTACCGAACCCATAGAACCGCCCATAAATTTAAAATTAAATGCGCAGGCCACCATCGGGACACCATGTAAAGTGCCACGGTAAGCTACCAGAGCATCATTTTCATCGGTTGATTTTTGAGCACTGCTGATTCTATCTTTATATTTTTTCGAATCACGAAACTTTAATAGATCCACCGGTTTCATATTGGGTGCAATTTCAATACGCCCTTCAGCATCTAAAAATAACTCTAATCGTTCACGTGCATTCATACGCATGTGGTGATCACATTTAGGGCAGACACCTTGATTGCGGGTTAATTCTGCATAATACAAAACCGCTTCACAACTCGTGCATTTACTCCAAACACCTTCCGGTATGGATTTCTTACGTTCGCCTTCTGGATTTCTTTTAGGTAATAATCTTTCTAACCAGCTCATAGGAATACTAAATTTAGTTAATTACAAGTATTTTAACAGGATTCTAGCTGATGGGTATAGCTAAAAAATATCGGAATCTAGCTGGTAAAACCAGACTAACTTTCCAAGAATAATGGACCTAGGTTCACATGAGGAATTTTAAATTCCTCGGGATAAGTAACATCCACTAAATAAAGCCCATTGGGACTTGCCGTTGCCGCAGCTTGAGTTCTATCTTGCAAACTTATTAACTCACTAGTCCAGCTAGGTTCTTTTATGCCTTTGCCTATTTCAATCAATGTACCAGCGATATTTCTTACCATATGATGCAAAAAAGCATTGGCTTTAATATCTATCACTAAATAATTACCCATTGGTTTAATATACAAATGATGTATATTTCGCATTGGGGTTGGCGATTGACAAGAAGCCGCCTGAAACGACGAAAAGTTTTGTTCGCCGATAAAGGCTTCGCAGGCAGCATTCATGGCATCGAGATCCAATGACTGTCTGATCCAAGTTAAACCTGAATTTAAAATTGCCGGTTTTGCCTTCGAATTAACTATAATGTAGCGGTAGCGTCTAGCGGTGGCGCTAAACCTTGCATGGAAGTTGTCAGGGACCGATTGCACCCAACGCACAGCGATATCATCAGGCAACTGTGTATTAGCACCTAATATCCATGCTTTATCTGGGCGCTCTTTAACAGACTTAAAATTTACAACCTGGCCTGTCGCATGTACACCAGTATCAGTACGTCCAGCGCAATTAACTTGTACTAGCCCATCAGCAATTTCTGAAAGCACCTTCTCTAATTCTTGCTGTATTGAATTAGAGTGCTTTTGCCTTTGCCAACCACAATAGCGACTACCTAAATATTCAATTCCTAAAGCAATGTTATTCATGGATATACTTTGTCATATAAAAAAGCACCGGTCTTTGCCGGTGCTTTTACTTATTAAGATTATAGGCTTTTTAAAAGTTCCAAAGCTGCATCTCTTTGCTGCGGGCTAGCATCCGCTTCCACTTCTTTTAAAATTTCAGAAGCCGACTCTTCATCACCCATAGAAATGTAAGCTTTAGCCAATTCAAGCTTAGTTTCAGCTTCTTCATCGGATAAATCAAACTCAACGTCATCACCAGTCGAAACAGCTTCTTCGATTCTTTTGTCGAGAATGTCGTCCATTTCATCGGAGAAATCTATCTCTGCGGCAACAGAGTCACTTTCATCTGAATAATGCTCATCCGAGCTATTTGAACTATCCGAGCTATCGGAGGCAAATACTTCATCTTCAGTGATAAACAAACCTTCAGCGACTTCCACATCGGTAGTTGGCGCTACTTGCTCTGCGGCTAATTGCATTAAACTGGCAACTTTTAAGCCTAAACCTGCATCATGATCAAAAGAACTGCCAAGCAACCCATACTGCTCTTTCAATCTATCCTTATCATCATTAGAAGCATAAACTTCCATCAATTTAACTCTAACTGCATGATTATCAGAATCAGTTTCTAAGGCTGACAATAACAAAGTTTCAACTTCTTGCAATTCACCACGTGCAATTAGAATATCTGCCTCATCTAACGGATCCGTATCTACTTCTGGGCTGGATACTTCAGAAGTTTTAAATGATGGCTGAGTGCGCTTTAACTTAGCTCCTACATTGGCTTCTTCAACGAATAACTCAGTATCCAACTCGCTTTGGCGTTTTTTCAAGAAAAAGCCTAAACCGAGCAAAGATAATAATCCGGTAATAATAATTAATGGCCATTTCCAAAAACCCTCTTGTTGCCAAAAAGATTTTTCCGCACTAGAGACAGCTTTGTTAGAACTAGTTTCAGGTAGATTATTGCTGGAATTTTCTATTGCATTATCAGAATTTGTAGCATTTGCATCGTTATTGGCTTGCACTGCTTTTACTGCTTCTTCAGCCTTGGCTGCCAAAGACTGTAATGCTTCATCTTGATCATCATCTGCCTGCGCAGAACCCGCAATCACTGATAAAGTTTCATCTTCTAGCGCCAAGCCTTGATCGGTTTCAGAAACTACCGATTCAAGCTGTTGTTTTAACTGTTCATTTTCTAATCTCAATGATTCAACAGTTTTTCTTAGCTCTTGCTGAGTTCCTAGACTATTCTCACCGGTAGCGCCATCTTCAACATTAGCACCTGAAGTGTCTGTCAAATCCGACTCAGTCACACTGCTAATAGTTAACCTACCTGCTGATGATTTGTTATTAGTAATTGCAGTTTCACTGATAGTTTTTCTAACATCTAGCGGCGCATCATTTGAGTCCTTATTTTTTAAATCCTTGTAGTTAATAGATGATTCAATTGCTTGGACTTGACTCGATGGTGGTACCCGCAATGAGACACCAGCTTTTAACCTATCAATATCATTATTGATAAAAGCATTTGGATTATTACGATAGAGCGCTGCTAACGTTTGATGGACCGAAGCACCTTCAGGTCTAACTCGAGTAGCGATACTCCACAAAGTATCTCCACGATTGACCCTTAAACTATCTCCAGAGAACTGAACTCTAGGAGTAGTTTTGCTAGGCGTTCTGCTAGAGCTTTGTGGCGCTGGCTTTGCGACTAAACCTTGAGTTTCAGCTTCAGATGATGGGTCTTGCTGTGCAACATCAGTATTACGCTGGGTTGGACGAGCTGATTGTCTAGTCACAGGATTAGCGGTTGGCCTAGTAACAGGGCTAGCTATCACTTGCGCCTTATTCTCAGAAATTGCAGGTGGATCGAGTAATACCGTATATTCGCGGAACAACCTTCCTTGCGGCCAATTAAACTCTACTAAGAAATTTAAAAAGGGCTCCTTGATAGGTCTGGAGCTGGTCACTTGAATATATTTAGAACCATCTGCATTGGTTTGAATCTCAAAACTTAATTGCGCGTGGATTGCTTCGCGATTAACACCAAACTTATTGTATGACTCGAAAGAAGCAATTCTGGCGCTCATATCTTCTTGAGTGAATTCATTGGCAGACAAAAGCTTAATCTTTGCTGTTAAAGGCTGATTAAGCTGAGTTTTTGATTCAATTTCACCTAACCCCAAGCTCCAAGCCAACGGCGAAATTAAAGCGCTCCCCAGAATAGAACTTATGGCGATTTTTATTAACTTTTTTTGATGCTTCATAATAAATTCCTAATTACTCTTCCATGAACATATTGTATTTTCTATAGCTTGCTGATAAATCTAAAAAATAATTACTGTTTATTGTGCGGTTATAGGTACTCTTTTACAAGTATTTCAGCAATTTGCACGCTATTCAAAGCCGCGCCTTTGCGAACATTATCAGATACCACCCAAAAGGCGATACCCCGCTCCATACCTACATCTTTTCTAACCCGACTTACAAAAACCCCATCTTTACCACTAGCATGAGTTACAGGCGTTGCATAATCCAGCTGCTGCATATCATCGACTAACTCAACACCTTCCGCGTTTGTTAGTAGCTCACGAACTTCAGCTACGGATATATCCGAGCGGGTTTTTAAATGTACCGCTTCTGAATGACCATAAAACACTGGTACTCGTACTGCAGTCGGGCTAACGCCAATCGAAGAGTCATCGAGAATTTTATGGGTTTCCCAAACCATTTTCATTTCTTCTTTGGTGTAGCCATTGTCTAGCATTACATCGATATTCGGTAAAACATTAAATGCAATTTGTTTGTCGTATACTTTATTAGTGACTTCCCGCGCATTAAGCAATTGTGCAGTCTGCTGGGCTAACTCTTCCACAGCCTTCTGACCTGAGCCGGAAACGGCCTGATAGGTCGCAATGTTAATATGCTCAATCCCTACCGCGTCTTGAATAGGCTTTAGCGCCACCATTAACTGCATGGTTGAGCAATTTGGATTGGCGATAATACCTCTATTGGTATGCTCTGCAACCCGCTCTGGATTGACTTCAGAAACAACTAACGGGATATCATCTTCATAGCGAAATTCGGAAGTGTTATCTATGACTACCGCTCCAGCGGCAGCGGCTATAGGAGCATAAAGCTTAGAAATTTCACCGCCAGCAGAAAACAAAGCAATATCTACAGATGAAAAATCAAACTCTGCCAAATCCCTAACGGTAATGTTTTTACCATTAAAGCTTACTCGCTCGCCTGCCGAGCGCTCACTAGCCAAAAGATGCAGTTCATCTACTGGAAACTGCCTTTCTGCAAGGATTTCTCTAATAGTGACGCCCACAGCACCAGTAGCTCCAACGATAGCTAAGTTATACTTTTTCACTTATAAGGGTACCTTATGATTAAAGTTCTAGGTTAATATACACTAATAACTATTTCTTTTTATTGAAATAAATCATAACTCTAGCAGCAATATAGCCCACAAAGCCTAAAGCCAGAGTATATTTAGCGAGTTCCATGATTTGATTATCAGAAGTGTAACCAAGACCGAATTGTTGATTTAGATAGAAAGTGATATCTACTCGGAACAACCATAGTAATGCGCCGATTAAAAAGACAATAATGGCTAAAAAAGATAATGTTTGAATACGCGATCTTTTGCGCATTTTTTGAATCATTTGAGTAGTTTCTAGGTTCGTAATCTCGCCTTCATCAGAAAACAAAGCGCCACAATGACTACATGATTCTGCGCGACTAGAAATTCTTTTGTTGCATACTCTGCAATTAATAATTGCCATTCAGTTACCTTCGCTTAAATTTTGGTTATTTTAATGCTTTACTAGCAATTTCGTAAACATCTTTAGACAGTTTAGGCTGAGACAAGATTACTTCCAATTGCTGCTTCATCAACTTTTGTCTTTCGTCATCAAATTTCTTCCATCGATTAAATGCGCCAGTAAGTCTAGCGGCAATCTGAGGGTTAACAGCATACAAACGTTTAATTTGCTGCGTTAAAAACCGATAACCTAAACCATCTGGTCGATGGAATTGACGCATGTTGGCATTTGAAAAGCCGCCAATTAGTGCTCTAACTTTATTCGGATTAGTTATGGCAAAAGCTTCATGACTTTGCAAGTTTTTCACCAGTGAAATACAAGCGTCACTCGGATCAGTGGCTAAGACTGTTAACCATTTATCAATCACCAGATCTTCACTTTTCCACTCTTGATAGAAGCTTTCGGCTAAAGTTTCTTTCTCCGTATACCCAGAATGCATCAGCAATTTAAAAGCGCTGATGGCATCGGTCATGTTGTTAGCTTGCGATAACTGTTTGGTCGCTAGAGCAAAATACTCTGTCTTTTGCAGTATCAATAAATAATGTAAACATTGTGCCTTGAGAGCCCTTTGCCCAACCGCTTGTTTAGAATGGCTAAACTCTTCATCTAAAATCGTTTGCTGATAATGTTGAAGCCAGTCATATTCTAAATTGATTGCTATCTGCTGTGACAAATAATCATGGGCTTTTAGCAAATGGTCAAATTGTAAGGAATCTCTGGTCTCAATGAGCGTTTTAATATCAGGTAAAGTTAATGTTAATGCTTTAAAACGCTGGTCCAAAGCATCATTATTTAGAACATTTTTTACTACCGAGAGCAGCGTTGTAGGCAGTTTTAATTCAACCCCATTCACAGAGTCATCATAAAGCTGCCAAATAACATTGGTATATAACCTTTGCCCTGCCTCCCAGCGATTAAAGGGATCGCTATCATGAGCCAGTAAAAAACTTAATTCCTTATTGGAATAATCGTATTGAAGCTTTACCGGTGCTGAAAAGTTACGAAGTAAAGATACTACTGGCTTACTAATAACATTCTTAAAAGTAAAACTTTGCTCTGCTTGTGTGAAATGCAAAATATCATCTTGTAATTGGGTTTCTGCAATAAGTTGCAAAGCTATTTCACTACCCTGCTCGTCAAGTAAGCCCATTTTGATAGGAATATGAAAAGGTGCTTTATCTTCCTGTCCTGGCGTTGCTTGGGTAGTTTGAGATAATTTTAAGGTAAGCTCTTTTTTCGCTGCATCATAAACAGAACTAGCCTGAACCGTTGGTGTGCCAGCCTGCGAATACCAGTTTCTAAATTGCTTTAACGAATAGTCATTGGCATCCTCCATCGCTAAAACAAAATCTTCGCAAGTGACCGCTTGACCATCGTGACGCTTGAAATAAAGATCCATGCCCTTTCTAAAGCCGTCTGCGCCCAGTAAAGTATGATACATCCTGATCACTTCAGCGCCTTTATTATAAACAGTCACCGTATAGAAATTATTCATCTCAATATAGGAATCAGGACGGATAGGATGCGCCATTGGCCCTGCATCTTCAGCAAATTGATGGGCACGAATAAGCTTAACATCTTCAATTCTTTTTACTGCAGCATCCGTTTGATCGGCTGTGAATTGTTGATCGCGAAATACCGTCAGCCCTTCTTTTAAACTTAGCTGAAACCAATCTCGACAAGTCACTCGGTTACCAGTCCAATTATGGAAATACTCGTGAGCAATGACCGCTTCAACATCTTCAAAGTCTTGATCGGTTGCTGTGGCCTGAGAGGCCAAAACGTACTTAGTGTTAAATACATTTAATCCCTTATTTTCCATAGCCCCCATATTGAAGTCGCCAACCGCAACAATCATGTAAATATCAAGGTCATACTCTAAACCGAAAACTTGCTCATCCCAGCGCATGGATTTTTTAAGAGACTCCATAGCATGATGGCATTGCTCTAATTTGCCTTCATCTACAAAAATTTGCAGCAATACTTTTCTGCCTGACAGGGTGACAAATTCGCTTTCAAGCAAATCGTATTTGCCCGCACACAAAGCAAATAAGTAACTTGGCTTTTTGTGAGGATCACGCCAAATAGCAAAGTGCCTTTTTGAGCCAAAATCACCACTATCGACTTTGTTACCATTAGAAAGCAAGTGCGGATATTGATTTTTATCTGCTTCAATGCGCACCTCAAATGAAGCCATGACATCAGGTCTATCAAGATAAAAAGTGATCTTGCGAAACCCTTCTGCTTCACATTGGGTGCAATATTTATGACTAGATTGGTATAACCCTTCTAGGGAAGTGTTTTTTTCCGGATAAATCTTAACTTCCGTAGTTAATTCAAAATCATCGGGACAATTATAGACAAACAAGTGTTCACTGGTTTGGTTATATCTTTCTGAAGCTAGTTTTTGACCATCGAGCTCTATGGAAATTAACTCTAACTCAATACCATCAAGCTTAAGAGCGTTATCGAATGAAACCGCATCTGATAGGCTTGAGTTTTTGCATAGTTTCAGCATCGACTTAACTAATGCAAAACCATCAAACAGCCGAACCGTTAAACTAACGTCAGTAATTAAAAAATTAGAAGCTTGATAATGCTTACGGTACTTAACTTGACTGTCGTTCGAATTCGTTACAGGATTGGTAACTTCACTCATGAGATGCTAAAGAATACTAATAAATTAATGAATGAATTCTAGCAATCTTAGACAGCTTTAGATATAAGTGTTCAAAATATTTACTTAACCTTTAACCGTACGAATTAACTATGTGTAACTGTGCTCAACTAAACGCCATCATTCAAGGAACCGATGAAAAACATCCTTTTACGTCTTTGGAGGAACTTGAATGGAACCCAGAACGATGGGCAATCTTAAATCAGTGTTCCGACTGCAAGCAGTTATGGCATATCGATATAGCTAAAAATAATCAAGTTGGCTTGTGTGTCAAAGTGAATTCAAAAGAAGAGTGGCTAAAGCTAGATATGACGCAAACTAGAGTTCAATTGATGGTCAATAATCATGGTGGATTATCTTTTAATAGCTGCCGCTGGAAATCATGTGATAAAAACTGCGTTAAGGGTTTAGCTTTTTGTCCAATACACGCTTATTTTGAAATGGATATTAAGATTTAGTATTTGCTTTACCAATGAGCTAATGAATTTGCATAATAATCCAATATCGGCTTAGCTGATTCCGCAATTTTTACTTCACCTTCTTTATAAGTGATCAGCTTTCTATTAGTCAGCAACTCTAAAGTTTTAGTTAGAATTCCGTCAAAGCGAATTGCATCAATTTTTACAGGCGCATTTTGTTGCTTTAAATAGGCTAGCTCTTGATTACAAGCACTTAATAATTCCTCGCGACTAATATCTCGGTAATCATTTTTCTTTAAAACCAAGCAAATCAACGGCACTGGTAGCACCGGTATGACACTGGCGACCTTTTGCATCATGTCATTACCAAATTTCTTCACTTCTCCTTTTCGTTGTTCTGGACTTAGTTGATTTAATGGTTCTGACAGTTTTGAAAAATAGGATTTAGCCGATACTGGCTGAGCAAAATTAACACCAGCATAGCCAAAGCGCTTCCAGCGCTTTTTTCGCTTAGTAAACACTGTTTTTAGTAAAAACTTACAGCTGGTTTTAAATACAAACCATTTACTTTTTTTTGGCACACTTCTATTTAAACTTCTCTCTAGACTGAGATGCAAACTTTTATCTTCGACTACTCGATCATAATTTAAACCGACAGGAATAAAAACAATGTCACGATCTTTAGAGGGATCAAAGTCTCGCAATAAATAATCAATAAACCCAAGTTTAGGTTCTTTTAAATGCCCATCTTTGCTTAAGCCGCCTTCGGGATATACTGCCTGACTTACTCCGGCGCGTGTAGAATAATGCACATAGCGCTCTAGCACTTTTCGATAAAGGGGGTTGTTTGAATTTCTGCGGACAAAAAAAGCACCCATTGAACGAATCAAAGGTGCCAATGGCCATACTCTTGCCCATTCACCTACTGCATACGACAATGCAGTACGATTCATCACTAAAAATGAAACCACCACATAGTCCATATTGGATCGATGATTCATCACAAAGACTACGCTCGATTTAGGATCAATTTTGGATAACTCATGGTCATCATAAAAGCCTACTTTCATCCTATAAATCAATCTCGTAATGGATTTAGATAGCCAATGGCCAAACTTAAAATACATATAGGCATTAAATTTAGGCACTATTTCTTTGGCGTATTGGTAGGCTTTTTCTTGTGCCACTTCCATTGGCATGTCATTCTCTTCAGCGTAATTTCGGATAGCTCGAAAAACTTGCTCATCAAACACTAAACGATCGACCAAAACTTGCTTACGCGTTAACTGGAATGAGCGGATCTGAATGGACAGTTTGTCACTTACATCGTGAATGATTTTATTAACCTTTCGACGAAAAAACCAACGAACGCTTGGTAGCAAAATTCGGTCAAGCACTAAAAAAAGCGCTAGCACTAATATAATGACTAGCAGCCAAAACGGCACTTCAACCATTTGCATCATTAATCTAAACCAAACCTAACAAAGTCTTTTATTTCTGGAGCAGCTTTTGCTTTTAAGGCTACGGATGGAGTGCCTAAGTATATAAAACCAACCATGGTATCTTCTTGTTCAAGTCCTAAGAGCGTCTTTAGATGAGGATTGAAGCATAAAGGGCCTGAACGCCAATAAGCGCCATATCCTAAATCATAGGCGCCTAACAATAAATTTTGCACTCCGGCTCCTGTGGATAACACCTCTTCGATGTGCGGAACTTTTTCATGGCCTCGACTTTTTGCCACCGCCACTATGACCATGGGCGCGCGATGAGGTAATGATAAAACCCTCTCTCTTTTGCTCTGCTCCAGCTCGGGGTTGTCTAATAAACTGGCTTCTAAGTATAGATTTGCTAAGTGGTTTAATTGCTTTTCTCCGCTAAAAACAAGGTATTGCCATGGCTTAATACCTTTGTGATCCGGAGCTCTAAGTGCTGCTTGAAATAATAACTCTAATTGCTCAGCTGAAGGTGCCGGAGCAGCTAATCGGCCACAGGACACTCGGTTAATAATTTTTTCTAGCATGACTGTTAAAATTTATATTTAGCATTTATTGATAATCGAACTTTAGCATGAAAAACCCGGCTTAAGTATTCGAGTTATTGAATTCGGATGATTTATAGCTTAAGTAAATAGAAACTAGTGTCTAATTTACAAGGCTTCTGCATGCCCTACTCGCTAGAGCTTGATAACAAAACTGCTGGATACAAAAAAGCCTGCAAAAAGCAGGCTTTTTTAATTGGCATCCCGTAGGGGAGTCGAACCCCTGTTACCGCCGTGAAAGGGCGGTGTCCTAGGCCTCTAGACGAACGGGACATTGTTAAAATCACTTATTACTTTAGATGATTAATTCAACAAAGTATAAAAAATGGTGGAGCTAAGCGGGATCGAACCGCTGACCTCTACACTGCCAGTGTAGCGCTCTCCCAGCTGAGCTATAGCCCCTACTTTCAACAAAACTACTCAAAGTAGTGGCGCGCATTTTAGCACGGCTTTAAAACCTGTCAATACGATTTTAATATTCTCTAAGATCTTCAATTTTCACATAAAATTCCTAAATAAAAACAATAATATAAAGATGTAGTATTGTTAATTTTGAAACATTTCCTAACTTTTTGTCATTACATAACATTAGGTTAGCAGATAGGGCTACTATATAATTGCTACATAAGTGTACAAATCGATTCAAATAAAGAGAGAAGGAATATGACAAAACGCATTTTAATTGGCTTAATGTTTGTCGGACTTACAGTAGCATTTATTGTTTTTGCTATTGCTACAAAAACCAAACCACCACAAAGAGTACAGTTACCCCCTACTCCTTTAGTTGAAACACTCATTGTACAGTCTGATATTCAGCAGTTTACCGTCGATAGCCAAGGGCCAGTAAAGCCAAAGTTAACCAGTAATATTGTAGCAGAAGTAAGCGGTCGTATTAGTGAAGTTTCGGATAATTTTAGAGTCGGCTCTTTTGTAAATGAAGGTGACACCTTATTCACAATTGATAAAGCCAATTACATTGCTAATTTACGTTCAGCAGAAGCCTCTCTAGCTCAAGCCAAAGCTAGCTATCAAGATGCAAAAGCTCGTTCTGATCAAGCTAAAAAGGATTGGGAAAAAATTGGTCGTGGTAAAGCTAGTGATTTAGTGCTAAAAGTACCGCAGCTTAACCAAGCTAAGGCCAGCGTTCAATCAGCAGAAGCAAACCTATTACGTGCGCAGAGAGATTTATCAAGAACCAATGTAAAAGCTCCATATAGCGCTTTAATTAAAAGCAAACAAGTCGATTTAGGTCAGTACGTTAACGTGGGTTTTACAGTAGCCAATTTATTCGGGACCGAAGCGGCAGAAGTTAGATTGCCGCTTGCCGATCGTGAATTAGCTTTCTTACAGTTACCACAACAAGGTATTGAAGCCTCTTATCCAAACGTGATTTTAAGTGGGATTTATGCAGGTAAACCTCAAGCTTGGCAAGGAAAAGTCGTTCGCACTGAAGGCGTAGTAGAAGAAAATAACCGCTTAACCTATTTAGTGGCTGAAATAAGTGATCCTTACGGTTTAACGAATAAACAAAACGCTTCTACACCATTACGCTTTGGTACTTTTGTCAATGCAGAGATTGAGGGCATCACGCAAGATAATTTAATCGTGCTTCCACGCTCAGCGTTAATTAATAAAGACCAAGTACTGCAAATTTCCGATGAAAGCAAAATTTCTATCATTACGGTAGACATTGTTAAAGGTGATAAAGACATTATCTATGTCAATGGCGGCATTACTGATGGCGCAGAAATTATTATCACCCCAATTGAAAACCCTATCAATGGCATGTTGGTTAAGCGAGTAAGTGAAGCCGAAGCAGAAAAGGCAGCAGAGAAAAATAAAAAAGAAGAAGCTACACCAGAAAATGATAACTCAGTAGCAGTAAGCCAATAGGAGCCTAAGAATGGTCAAACAATACGATACACATTCCGGAATTATCGCTTGGTTTACTCGCAATTCTGTTGCGGCAAATCTATTAATGGGAGCAATTTTCATTGCTGGCTTCATTGGAATCTTAAACTTAAGACAGCAAGTTTTCCCTGACTTAATTACCAACTCAATTTCTGTACGGGTTGCCTATCCAGGCGCAGCGCCACAAGAGGTTGAAGAAGGTATTGTTACCAAGATCGAAGAAAATATTAAAGAAATCGATGGTATTGAAAAGATAACTTCATTCGCACGAGAAGGATCTGCCAATATCACCATTGAAATTAAGCAAGGTTACACCGTTACGGATGTTATGGACGAAGTTAAAGTCCAAGTAGACACAGTAGTACCACAATTACCAGACTCTGCGGAACGACCCGTTGTTTACGAACGTAAATTCCAAAGAGATGTGATGTGGGTAAGCGTGTATGGCGATGCCGACGAAAGAACCCTAAAGGAAATTGCTACCGAAATTAAAGATGAGCTAGTTGCTAAAGAAGATATCAGCACCGTAGAAGTTAATGGCGTACGCCCCTATGAAGTGGGCATTCAAGTAACCGACCAAAAACTTAGAGAGTATGGGCTGACCATCAATCAGGTAGCGCAAGCCATTCGCCTATCTTCTTTGGACTTACCAAGCGGAACCATCAAAACTGAGGGTGGTGATATTCTGGTTCGAACAAAAGAACAAGCTTATAATGGCTATGATTTTGCCCAAATCCCGTTGATTACCAGAACCGATGGGACACGTTTATTAGTTTCAGATGTTGCCACTATTGATGATGGCTTTGCTGAGTATCAATTTATCTCAAGATTTGATGGCAAAGACGCGGTTAACCTACGCGTAAAGTCAAGTTTAGAGTCGGATGATCTAGCCACATCTGCTGCGGTTTATGATTATTTAGATAAGAAACGACCCAATTTACCCGACTCTATCGCCATTGATGCCTGGGGAGATGGTACTTATTATTTGAAAGGTCGTTTAGAGTTAATGCAGGGCAACATGATTGCCGGTTTGGCATTAGTATTCATAGTTTTGGCATTATTTTTAAGATTTAAATTAGCTTTTTGGGTAGCTATTGGTATTCCGATTTGTTTTGCAGGTGCATTTGCCCTAATGCTCTTGTACCCAGGCTTCCCAATGACAATAAACATGATCAGCCTCTTTGCCTTCATCTTAGTACTGGGGATCGTGGTTGATGATGCCATTATTATTGCAGAAAGTTCCTGGGCCAGCATCGAAGAAAAAGGTCACAGTAAAGATAGTGTAATCGAAGGCGCTAGGCGAGTAGCCTTACCTGCAACCTTTGGTGTCCTAACCACTATCGCGGCTTTCTATCCAATGATGAATGTCTCTGGCGCATTCAGTAATGCTATGGCTTCTATCGGCTTAGTGGTTATGTTTTGTTTGATTTTTTCACTAATTGAATCAAAACTGATTTTGCCAGCTCACTTAGCTCACATGAAGCTGACTAAGCCGGAAGAAACTAAAAACGCTACCTTAAGAAAAACCAAATTATTTTTTACTGGAATCAGAAGAAAAGTAGCCAGTGCTCTAAAAAGATTTATCAACAATGTTTATAAGCCAAAGCTAGAATCGTTAATCAAAGTTCGCGGGTTAGTTATTCTAAGTTTTGTCTGCCTATTTTGTATATCAACCTTTGGCTTTATTGGTGGCGGCTGGGTCAAAGCAGAACTCTTCCCTAGCATTCCTAATGATGGCACCTTTGTAGAAATACAGATGGCTGAAGGCTCTACTGCAGAGAAAACCATTGAAGCTGTAGAGTTTGTGGAGTCAAAATTAATCGAATTGGATGCAGAGGTTCAAGAAGAATACGGTAAGCCCATTAAAGCTCACTCAATTTCATGGACCAATAATAACACAGCGGCCTTTATGTGGGTTGAGTTCCATAAATCAGAAAACTTACCCATTAATCAATTTAAAATTAATGATTTGTGGAGAGACAAAATTGGGCAAGTGGCTGGTGTTAAAGAAGTCAGCTTTGGCGGCGGTGGCGGACCTGGCGGCGGTGGCGTAGGTTATCGCTTAATTGGCGAAAACATGGATGAGTTGAAATTGGTTTCTGATGAGATTAAAAATAAACTCGCTACCTATGAAGGCGTTTATGATATTAGCGATAGCCTATCTGGCGGTAAAGAAGAGATCATTATCGAGTTAAAGCCGGAAGCAATTAACCTTGGTTTAACTGTTTCTGATCTATCACGCCAAGTCCGAAATGCATTCTTTGGTGCTGAAGCGCAAAGATTCCAGCGTGATAATGAAGAAATACGAGTTTATGTGCGCTACCCTCTTTCAGAGCGTAGCTCAATTGGTAATTTAGAAAATATGCCAGTAAGAACTACCAATGGCGACTATGTTAATTTTAGTGACATTGCTACCTTTGAAATCGCTGAAGGCTTCTCAACTATTTCACGAATTGATGGGGTTCGAGCTAACCGTTTATCAGCTGACGTTAGCCCTGAAGCACCGATTTCCTCAAATGAAATCGATGCAGCTATTAAAGCAGAATTCTTACCCGGTTTATTAGCAAAATATCCAAGCGTTAAGCTGGTTCCTGGTGGTCCAAGTAAAAATCAACAAACGTTAGTTAATGAGCTAGTTTCTGGTTTCTTAATTGGTATGGCCTTAATCTTCATATTACTGGCCATTCCACTTAAATCTTATATCAAGCCTCTAGTGGTTATGTCAGCAATTCCTTTTGGCATGATTGGCGCCATGGTTGGCCATTTACTAATGGGCATTTCACTAAGTATGTTCTCCTTGTTCGGAATCATCGCCCTGTCCGGCGTTGTGGTGAATGATAGCTTATTGATGGTAGATTTCATTAATCGT
The DNA here is from genome assembly GCA_947498625.1 of uncultured Kangiella sp. Classification (GTDB taxonomy): domain Bacteria; phylum Pseudomonadota; class Gammaproteobacteria; order Enterobacterales; family Kangiellaceae; genus Kangiella. The sequence goes on from CANMKR010000002.1 coordinate 519,664, forward strand.
GGTCGCGCAGAAGGTATGTCGCGTAAGGAAGCAGCTGTTAATGCTGGTACTAGAAGGTTTAGAGCCATTGTTTTGACTTCATTAACGACTTTCTTTGGATTGCTACCCATTACTTTAGAAACCAGTTTGCAAGCTCAATTAGTGATACCTATGGCCGTATCATTAGGTTTTGGTATCGTCTTTGCCACTTTAATTACTTTAGTTTGGATCCCATGTTTATACATCATGATGGGCAATGCTAAAGATTGGTTCTTAAAGCGTGATCCAAAAAGTTTAGCTAGGCAAGCAACTTTGGAAAATGCGTAATTTTTACCTAACTGAAAAAAGAGCCGCAAGGCTCTTTTTTTGTTGGTCAAACCACTGCTGAAAAATCAGAATTCCATAAAATTGTAGTTGTATTCTATTAGTTTAAGAATACACTTAACTTATCCAAATTAAGTATCAATTGAATATGCTTAAAAGAACTAAAATTGTTGCAACTCTCGGTCCTGCAACTGATTCAAGAGAGTCCATTAAATCGTTAATTGAAGCTGGCGCTAATGTTTTTCGCTTAAACTTCTCCCATGGTGAATCAGAAGATCACATTAAAAGAGCAGAAAAAATTCGGGATATCGCCAAAGAACTCAATACCTATATTGCTATTTTAGGTGACTTACAGGGACCAAAAATTCGTGTTGCACGTTTTGCTGAAAGTAAAATCTTTTTACACAAAGATGCTGAGTTTATTATCGATGTTAGTCATGATAGAGAAGCTGGTAATTCCAGAATCGTAGGCACCAGCTACACTACGCTACCAAAAGAAGTTAAAGCAGGCGATCAACTAATGCTAGATGATGGCCGTATTCAATTAGAAATTATTGCCACCAATGCTACACAAGTAATCACCAAAGTTTTAGTGGGCGGCGAATTAAGTAACAACAAAGGCATTAACCTCAAAGGCGGCGGCCTTTCTGCACCAGCTTTAACTGACAAAGATAAAAAAGATATAGTCACGGCTGCTAAAATTGGTATCGATTATTTGGCGGTTTCCTTTCCGCGCTCAGCTGAAGATATTGAACTAGCCAGAAAGTTGCTTAAAGAAGCTGGCGGCGATTCAGCCCTAGTGGCAAAGATTGAGCGTGCTGAAACGGTTAATGACCATGATGTACTAGACTCCATTATTCTTGCTTCAGATGCCGTCATGGTAGCACGCGGTGATTTAGGTGTTGAGATTGGCGATGCGCAATTAATTGGCGTACAGAAACACATCATCAATCGTACCCGTGAATTAAACCGAGTGGTGATAACCGCCACGCAAATGATGGAATCCATGATTCACAACCCTATTCCAACTCGCGCGGAAATTTTTGATGTTGCCAATGCTATTTTAGATGGCACCGATGCGGTCATGTTAAGCGCCGAAACAGCCACTGGCGACAACCCTGCAAAAACCGTCCAGGCGATGGCTAATGTGTGTGTTGGCGCAGAAGGTCAAAAGCTTGCCAAAACCTCAAACCACCGCGTCGATATTAACTTTGAATCGATTGATGAAGCCATTGCCATGGCAACTATGTACACTGCCAATCATTTAAAAGGTGTTAAGGCCATCATATCGCTCACCGAATCGGGCTCAACAGCCTTATGGTTATCGCGTATTCGTTCAGGCATGCCAATTTATGCATTGAGCCGAAGCATCGAAACCTTAAGAAAAGTTGCGCTTTATCGCGGTGTTGAACCGATTAATTTTGACCCTACAGCTTTAGGCCGACACGATGTTAACCGTTTAGCGGTAGAAGAGCTTAAAAGTCGAGAATATGTTCAAGATGGCGACTTAGTCATCATTACTAAAGGTGACTCTATGGGAACCTTAGGTGGCACCAATGCCATGAAAATTGTCAAGGTTGGCGAAGTTAACTAACCTTTAAACTATCCCTATAAAAATAACCACTCCAACAAAAGCTAGTAAAATCCCTACTAGCTTTCTTGGTTTTAATTCTTCTTTCAAAAACAACCAGGCCAGTAAGACAATAAAGATATTTGCAGTTTCATTTAAGACAGATGCAGTTGAAGCATCCGTATATTTAAATCCACCAAGCCACATTAACATTGCTAAATAGGTAGCGAAAATACTGGCCGTAATCAGCACAGGCCAATTGTGATTACCGGTTTGAAACTCTTCCTTTGTTTTTGTTAATTGCCCTTTTAGAGTCATAAACAACAGCATGCCTATAATGCCTGCTAATAATCGCAACATGACTATCCAGTAAAAGCCATGCTCTCCACTGTCTAATACCGGTTTAACCAACACCACGCCAAATGCAGTCAGGAATACCGATGCAGCTGCATAAGCCACGCCTCGATAGAGTTGACTCTTGTCAACTTCTTGATATTTGCGTTGATAAACCACCAGCAAAATTCCTGACAACACCAACACAAAGCCAAGCCATTGCCATAACTCTAAAGTTTCATTTAAATATAATATTGATAAAAGAATGACAAAAGGACTGTAGAGACTAGCCACAATAGCAGTGCGCCCTGCCCCTATCTTACGCAGTGCTTGAAAATACCAGTTATCTGCAATCGCGATACCGAAGTAGCCGCTTATTATGACTATCAACCACTCTTTTGCACTTAACGCTGGAATATTGAAGCCTTCAATAATTAAGGCTGTTGGAATGATTAGCAGCGTAGCCACAAAGTTCTTAAAAAGATTTAAGCTATTAGCACTTAATGACTCGCCAGAATGCTTAAATAAAACAACGCCTATTGCCCAGCAAACTGCACACGCTAAGGAAAGAATTTCGCCAAGACCCATGACAAGATTTTTATAATAATTTGTGTTGCTAAAATAGCATAGCTACTAGTGAACAGCTAGCTTTAAACTTATGATTAAGCAGGAATCAAAAGCGTATAATTTAAGTCCAAAACTACTTGCGGATGATATTTGTTTTTGCCATCTAACGTCATTAGAAATTGGTTTTGCATTTCATCCCAGCTGCTATTTTTATAACCGATAGTTCTTATATTTAAGGCCCCTACACCATTGCCGAGCGCCTTTTTCTCTAGCACTTGTGTCGCAGCGTAAATAGTATCGCCTTCATAACTAGGGTTAACATGAGCGCCAGAATTAATAGCTGCCAACCATTGAGCATTAGCTAAACCGTTGTGCGATACAGTACGGCACAAAGAAATCACATGGCCACCATACACTAAACGTTGTCCATGCTTACTTGAATTCATTTGATGATGATTGAAGTGAACCTTGGCATTATTCTGGTATAAATTAGTCGCTAATGTATGCTGAGTATTATCAATGGTAATGCCATCAATATGATCGATCCATTCACCTAGTTCATAATCGTTAAGCAAATAATTCTCACCGCTGATTTGCGGATCATAATGATTGGCAGAAAAAGATGCCGGAACATTCAATAATTCCATACTAACGGCATCTTCTAGATGCGGCTTAACTTCGAAGCTATTAAGCATTTGTTGTTGACGTTTATGCACCATCACCCAGCGCTTCCAACTTAAAACAATATGGCCGTCTTGATTTAAGGCTTTAGAATTGACATAAACAATGCCCGTTTTGCCATTAGAGTTTTCCTTAAGGCCAATAACTTCGGACATTACATTTAAAGTATCGCCTGCATAAGTTGGCAGATAAAACTGCAATTCGGCGTAACCTAAATTTGCAACGGCATTTAAAGAAATATCATTGACCGTTTTGCCAAAAGCTATATGAAAAACTAAGAAATTATCGATAGGGGTTTGTGCAAAGCCTAGCCGTGTTGCAAACTCTTGATTGCAATAAAGACTAAATCGGCTACCGGTTAGGCCTAAATATAAAGTAGCATCAGCTTCTGTAATGGTTCTAGGCGTCGCATGATAAATGGTTTCGCCTAGCGAAAAATCTTCAAAAAAACGTCCAGCCGATGACTTGTTTGACATACTTATGATCCGATGAGCTCGTTTTGTCCTAAATCTTTGACTCGATTATATAAAGAAATCACCCGCTCTGCCCACTCTTTTAATGAAGGCTCAATTAAACGGTCTTCAATCACCGCAACATTTCGACCATCAAGGTTCGCTTGTTCGATTGCAGCAATAACATCTTTAGCTCTTTGAATATCTTTTTGCTTTGGAGTAAATGCATCATTGGTGTAGTCCAACTGAACTGGGTGTACTACTGCTTTACCATCAAAGCCTAAATCGCGAGCTTGGCGACAAGAAAACTCACAGGCTTCGACATTTTTTAAGTCGAAATGCGGGCCGTCGATAACACATTTTTTAAATGCTCTTGCTGCTAACATCACCAATGATAAGCTGGTTAATAAGCCTGCTCTGTCGTAAGTAGGCGTGATTTTTAGTTCATTGGCTAAATCTGTCGTGCCCATCACGATCGCTTCTAGGCGATCACTTGCAGAACAGATTTCTTTAGCATTTAAAACGCCTAATGGACTCTCAATATTAATCATTATGGATAATTTATCGTCTCGGCTTTCATCAATCGCCTGAATCGCGTTCAATAGTTCAGCTGCAGACTCGATCCTTGGTAATAAAACTGCATCAATATCCAACTTTGCAATAGCTTTAAGATCATCCATACCCCAAGGGCTTTGCAATGAGTTAATACGAACAACTTTTTCCGAATGGCCAAACTTTGATGACTCTTCAAAAGCTTTGACTAGCAATTCCCGAGCTTGAATTTTATATTCTGGCGGAACTGATTCTTGCAGATCAAAGATAATACTATCTGCTTCTATACCTCTAGCTTTTTCCATATATTTTGATACATGGTTTGGCACATACAACATTGTGCGACGAGGACGATAATTCATAAGAGTTCCTTATTTATTAGCTAGAGCTATTTGTAAGCTGTTGGATCATTTGTTTACGCAAAACCTTACCGTTCTTTGTTCTAGGAAAATCTTGCATTAAATAGACTTTTTTCGGAGCTTTATACTTCGCCAAATTTGCTTGGCCAAAGGTGAGTAACTCCTGTTCTGTAAGCTGTGAATCTTTGCTAGGTATGACGCAAATAACGACTAATGTTTTACCACCTTCAATATCTTCACCCAAAGCAACACAGTCAGCCACATCGTTATGAGTTTTAATCACTCGTTCAATTTCGTGTGGCGAAATACGATAACCAAAGCTATTAATGATGTCGTCTTTACGGCCTAAAAACCATATGTAATCTTGTGCATCACGTTTGGCATAATCTCCAGTAAAAAACCAACCATCATGTTTTGCTTTGGCAGTTTCTTCAGGCTGTTGCCAGTATTCTATAAACAAACCAGGATCATCTTCACGGATGGAAATCATACCCTCATCCATAGCACTGACTGGCTTTAAAGCGTCATCCAATAACTCAACATAATGCCCCGGCTGCACAAAGCCAGCAGCGCCAGGTTTCACTTCCGCATCTTTATGCTGAGAGATATAGTAAGAAACTTCTGACATGCCAATCGCCTCATAGATAGGCTTTTTGAAGCGCTGTTCCCAAGCTTCTTGCATCTCATCAGACAAATGTTCGCCGGCACTCATGCAATGTTTAAGGCTTGGTAAGTCTTGGTAATCAAATTCAGTCTTTTGAATGATTTGGCGATAGATAGTCGGTACGCCAATAAAAATACTGCATTGATGTTTCTGAATTAAGCTAGGCCAGGTAGTAGCGTCATTTTTGCCTTCATAGGCAATAACCGTATGACCATGCAACAAAGGATCCATCAAGGCTGAACCTAATACATAGGTCCAGTTAAACTTACCCGAGTGCATAATTCGTTCAGATTTAGTTTCGCTTAAATCAAACCAGTATTTGCTTGCTGGCAACCTTCCTAACAGTGCCCGATGGGCATGCAATACGCCTTTAGGGTAACCAGTAGTACCGGAGGTATACACTAAATAAGCGGCATCATCCGCTTTACTTTGGTGACAACTAAAATCAACGGAACATTTTTCAATTTCTTGATTGAAGTTTAATACTTGAATGCTCTGCTCTTCTTCCGAACCTGAAGTACTGTCACCCGTTAAGATAACTTTTTCAATGTTAGTGCCAACCAACTCTTGCGACAATTCGGACCACATAGATTCAGCCGTGACTAACACCTTAGCTGCAGAATCTTTTGCTAAATAGGCTACTTCTGATGCTGCTAACAAAGTCGATGTAGGAACGGCTATGCCACCATATTTAATGGTGCCAAAAAACGCGATGGGATACTCAAGCTGATTGGGTAATCGAATTAAAACTCGCTCACCTTTATCAATACCATGAGTTTTTAGAAGATTAGCAAATTGTGAAGTCTTAGCTTTAAGACTTGCATAACTGATGTCGCTCTGACCTTTTTGATCATCTTCTATAATCAGTGCAGTATTGTTAGCGACGTCTGTTTGACTATGCTGATCAACACAAGCATCGGTAATATTAAAATACTCTGGGATATCCCAATGCCATTGACCTTTTCGCTGCTTTAAAACAGTATCAAAAGAATACTTCATAAAATAATACCTGTATCCTTAAATCATACCATACGGCCAGTTTTCACGGATGACGTGTACTGGCAAGCGTTTAATCACATCCATAGCAAAAGCTTTATCGGTTTCATTCAGTGAATGCAATGCATAAGCGCGTAATAAGGTTTGCAGGGCTTTACCAAACATAGGCGGATCAAGCATTTCACCTTCAAACTTAATAGCGCCACCTAACAAAGCATCAGCGTCGATCGCTGCTTGCAGTACATCAACATTACGTTGAATTTGCATAGGCGATGGTGTGAAGGCCATTTTGCAGAGGTGTATATGATAGGGATGTATAACTTGTTTGCCGGTTAAGCCCATTTGCGCTTCTACTAACGCGTGTTGATGCACCACATGCGACTCTCGCTCACCATGCAAATCAAGCCAGCGACGCACTTCATTGGGTTCAATACAATTTTCAGGCATTGGAATCTTATTGATTAGCACTTCTACACCGCCGATAACACCTTTACCGGCGATTCTTGCTTCCATCAACAGCATTTTAAGATAGGTTTTTAACTCATCAATCCAGCCCTCTGGTGTTAAATGAATAGCCATCGCTTTTGAGAAATCATGAATCCCAAACACCACATGGCGAACGGTTGAATATTGCATCAATTCTGGGGCTAATTTTAAAGAACGTGGATGTTCAATAATTGGCTGTATTTCGATAGTTGGGTCAACCCCTACTAACCAAGCTGATAAGTCACGAATTTCGGCAGCACCATAAACCTCACCGGCTTTTGCCAATACAATGGCATCAATGTAAGGGTGCATATCACGAATAAGTTTTAGATCTTCTTCGTACTCTTCTGTTCTAAATGGATTAATTCTTAAGGCAATTTGAAAACTTTTATTCTCAAACAATGGTAATTCTTGACGTAGCAATTCCCGACTTAACATCTTTTGACGACAACCGTCTTCTAAATCAAAAAGTAAGGTATGTGCTTTGGTATTATGGGCATACTTGCGCATTCGAGCAGAGGCCTGTTCCATACTTTCATAGACACCATCAGCTGGTGAATATTTCACAGGTGGGTAATACAATTGAATCCCGGGCCAAAAACCACCCAGTACTACTTGTTCATCTACGCTTTCCAAAAAGGAATGTTCTTGCATCATCTTGACTAATCCGACCAGTTCTATAAGATAACTATGCCTTATTCATACAGCCATTTCAAATGTTTGTTTGAATAATTTTGAAATTATTATGTAGTAATTAGTTATTAAAAAACGAATTCTAGTTTAGTATTAGATTGAACTTAGATAGATAAAGAATTGATATAAGGGGAATTTTTGTGGAACCAGCCAACTTAGACACTCTAACCCATCCAAATGAGGCATTGTTTGAGGGAGAGAAACCTTTTCCAATAATTCCGAGTTGCGAACACTTTGCTGGTAGCGAAAAGTTGATCCTTAAAGCACTCGAAATGCAGACGAAATTAGGACCTATTTTTGATATTACTTGCGATTGCGAAGATGGCGCACAAGCAGGCAAAGAGCAAGAACATGCAGAAATGGTCGCAAGAGTGTTAGCAAGCGATGCCAACACTCATCAGATGGCAGGCGTTCGTATTCACGATTACAGCCATGCACATTGGCAAAAAGATGTTGATATTCTAGTGCCAGCGATTGGTGATAAAGTCGCTTACTTAACTTTGCCAAAGTGTACTAAGGCCAAGCAAATCAAGAAAATGGTTCGCTATATTAAAAAGGTAGCTCAAGCCAATAACATTGATCGTGAAATCCCTATTCATGTATTAATCGAAACTCACGGCGCTTTAAAAGACGTTTGGAAGATTGCTGAAATTGACTGGGTGCAAGTTTTAGATTTTGGCATGATGGATTTTGTATCTGGCCATAATGGCGCTATTCCTGCAGCCTGCATGCGCAGTCCGGGACAATTTGATAACGCCTTACTGGCAAGAGCAAAAACTGAAATGGTTGCTGCCGCCCTTGCTAATGGTGTTGTTCCTGCACACAATGTGACACTAGATTTAAAAAATCCTGAGCAAACCAACTCGGATGCCACCAGAGCCCGTAAAGAATTCGGTTTCTTGCGTATGTGGAGTATCTACCCAACTCAAATTGAAGCTATTGTTAATGCGATGAAGCCTGATTATTCTGAAGTACAAGATGGTGTTAACATCTTAATTTCTGCGCAAGATAATCATTGGGGACCGATTCAATATGATGGCGAGTTACATGATAGAGCAACATACCGTTATTTCTGGCAATTATTGCAAAGAGCTCATTTGACTGGGATTGAGCTTCCTGATGAAGCTAATCAAAGGTTTTTCCAATAAAAAAAGCAGGCTTAGCCTGCTTTTTTTTATAATTGAAAAGCGTAACTGAATTTAGCAAACAAGGTTCTTGCATCTTTCCTTAGAGTGGGTATTAGGTCATTCTCAATGGCATTGTCCGAATAGCCCAAATATAAAACACTCTTTGCATCAAACTTATAAACATATAACAGCTGCCTTGCCACGTTTTGATTCTTTTGGTCTATGCCCAAATTATCGAAAGGATCAGGGTCATTGGCAAAGCTAACATCTTGGTAACGAAACAGAAACCGTAAAAAGCTTTTTTCATCGAACTGATAAATTAAATTTGAATTAATCACTTCTTGTTCAAAAAAGTTTCCTTGAGGTAAATCAAAGTCCTGTTGTACATATTCTACAAAAACATTGAAATGCTTCGTTAACTGCCAATCAAAGAAAAAATCATACTCAGTAACTTCGCCGGCTCGAGCCTGCTCACTTAAAAAGTCAATATCATCAGAAAAAGCGGCCTCAAAGCCCACTCGAATATCAGCAAAAGGTTTATAGGATGCCGAAATAGCTAAAAAGTCTTGATTAAACCACTGCTCTTCGAAAAAAACTTCACGAGTACCAAAAGCTATGTCAATCTCAGACTGCCCCTTCCCTTCAAAGCTTAAAGTTGCTTCTGACTCTGTTTCTAACTTTTGCCCATCATATTGAACGGTAGTATCCCAATCACCACGCAGCTGTATTCTTGAAAAGAAATCAGTCTCATCGCCATACCAACGATGTGCACCACCAACAATGGTTTTTCTATAGCCACTGCGAGTTAAAAATCCTAAATCTGCTCGGAAATCTTTATCGAAATGATTATGCGATACGAACCAGCTCCAGTCGCGATCGCTATGATTGTAATTCAGACGATAGGCTAAACCTGATTCACTAGCATCACGACTAAAGATATTTTGTAGTTCTTCAGAATTATCTGTTTCCGTATGAATCAACTGATACCGAAACACATCGGTATCAGTTAATTGATGTTTTCCATCAAAGCTTATTAAGTCGTTAGAATAGTCTCCAGAATCTCTGTGAGTTAAAGTTACTCCCAGCAAAGTGTCTTCTGATACATCGTGCGCATATCGAACAACTGCAGAATTACTTTCTTCATCGATAAAGACCAAACTAGAACGCTGGCTATCAGGCACAATAATATTGGTGTTATTATCACGAGCAACTAAAACCCCTAGAGTTCCATTGTCCAGTTTCGAAGTATATTTAATTCCAGCATCAGGGTCTGCTATATTACGACTGTAATAAACCGTAAGCATAGTATTAAAATAATCAGCACCATCAAGAAAAAATGGTCTTTGTTCATCGAAAAATAAAGCAAAACGTGTATTAACATCTAGTTGCGCTGAATCTGACTCCACCTGAGAGAAATCAGGATTAACCGTAGCATTCAACACAGCGTTGTCACTTACCGCCCAACGCAAATCTACGCCCGCTTCAAAGTCGGCTGAATCTCCTTGCCAAGGTTCGCTTGATGCAGGATTGCGTGACTCTGTTTGATTTGCAATCACATAAGGAATGATTTCTAGATTTTTCCCGGTATCAATATTTGCAAAGCCTCGGTATTTTTTATACTGACAAATATTGCAATTAATATTCCGATCTAAGGGACTTGAAGCAAATTCATACTCAAAGTCTTTTGGCGTTACTCTTACAAAATCAATGGCCCATTCTTTCGCATCTTTATTATTAGCAAAGCGTAATGCTTTAAATGGTATTTTTAACTCAACACTATAACCTTGATCAGTAATCACTCCCGCAGAATACCAGATGGCATCCCATGAAAAGTCATCTCTATCTAAAATATCATCACTAATAGAATCTTCTTGTATACCCAACGGATTAGCGAAAAAGTTGTAAGTACGCCTTTGATCATTGAAGGTATCAATTTTAATTCCCACAAGATCCTCGTCTGAGACATCATCTCTATCTCGATAAGAAGCTCTTAGGCTATCTATCTCATTGTCTTCAGCAATAAAGCCAACATATAAGAAATCATTGTCTTCATATAAATAGGCAGTGGTTTTGAATTTGGCAGGAATATTTTCAGCAGGATATGTTTCGTATTGCAGCTCTATTATTTTTGCATTTGCCCAAACGGATTCATCCAATTTCCCATCAACTTTAATGGTCTGAATTATTTTTGGAATAGACTCAGTGGCATTCGCCGTTATTGAAAAGATCAAAAAATAAAGCCCTAACAAGGGCCTTATATATTTATTTTTATACATTTACTTCTCCGTCAGCTATAAAGTTTTATAGCAAAAAGAGAAACTTAATGAAAGCGTCAAATTGTATCCATGCTTAATTTAAAGCTGGAATGCGTAACTGAATTTACTAAAGATTGAACGACCGGTCTTTTCAAAGGAGTTAACCGTATTATTTTCAAAACCATTATCAGAATATCCTAAGAAAAAGACAGTTCTCGGGTTCACTTTATAAGCGTAGAGTAATTGCCTGCCAATACTCTTAGCGTCACTTGTCGTAGATAAATCTTGTAGCGATTGATTAAAATCAATATCACTATAGCGAACAGTTAGCCTTAAGTATTGTTCTTTATCGAATTGATATGTGGAATTCAAATTAATGGTATTGGAACGGAAAATATCGCCTGCATCTCTCCATATTTTAGAAACGCCATAGTCGCCCGAAATATAGAAATGTCTCGTAGCTTGCCAATTAGCAAAAGCGCTGTAATTGCGTCGATCGGCGGCTTTAATACCGGTTACGAAATCAACTGCATCACCACCATTATAATTCACGCCCAGCTGCAAGCTGGTGATGGGTCTAAAATTTGCAGAAACCCAATAAAAACTTTGATCGAACTCGCAACCGTCTGTGTCTCTTGGACAATCGGGCATTGTTGAATCTATGCGAGTAGTTTCATTGGAATACCAAACATCTCTTACACCCGAACCAAAACCAATAAAGGATTGATAAGGTCCATTTATATTAACCCAGAATTCAGCCTCTTCTTCCAAGACTTGCCCGGTATAATCTTTGGTTTGGTCAACATCACCACCCCAGTGTATACGGTTGAAAGTATCGCCATCTTCACCGTGCCAAGTGTAACCGCCACCGATTACATCACGGCTAAAACCAGTTTGATTAATAAAGCCTAAGTCTGCTCTAAAATCTTCATTAAAATCAAAGCGGGAAGCTCGCCAATTCCAATTGCGACCGTTGTGGTTGTAGGCTATGGCGTAACCATGACCAGTATCATAGTCTTGATTAGTATCCGGATTTGGAGTATTTGGATCCTCTGTTTTAGAATATACAGCTTGATAACGCAATACATCTTCGTCAGTAAAATAATACTTACCATCAACTGATGCCGCGGTATTTTCATAATCATCAGTCGAACGATGGGTTAACATGGCGCCTATTTGCGACCGGTCCCCCATGTCATAGGAATATCGACCTGCGAAAGTATCTGACTCTAAAGATTCAAAAGCTTGCACACCAGATGCTTGAGCTCCAGGAATGAGGTAAGCCGTACTGTTATCAGTTGCAGCTAAAACCCCGTATGAATGTTTACCCGACTTACCTGTATATTTTAAGCCCCAGTCAGGATCGGCAATATTTCGAGTATGCAAAAAATTTAGAAAACTGGTTTTGAAATAATCCGAACCCTCTAAGAAAAATGGTCGTCGTTCTTGGAAGAATAAAGCGAATGTTTGATTAACATTTAGTTGTACTGAATCCGCTTCAACCTGGGAAAAATCTGGGTTTATGGTGGCATTTAGAACTGAGTTGTCTGTTACGCCCCAGCGAACATCTACGCCTGTATCAAATTCAAAATCACCATTTTGCCATTGAGTATCAGTAGGAGGATTTCGAGTATCGCTGCGTTGCGCCGAAACATAAGGAGTCACCTCTAGATTTTGACCACTTTCGATACCTTTAAAACCGCTGACTTTGCCAATTTGACAGACTCGACAACTTTGATCGCGCTCTACTCTATTAAAAGCAAATCGATACCCATACTCTCTTGGGTACATTCGAACAAAATCAATGCCCCAGGTTTTGGTATCGGATTGATTGGGGAAACGTAAAATTTCGAACGGTATTTCAATTTCAACTTGATAGCCCGTGTCGGTAATTTTACCTTCGCTATACCAAATTGCATTCCATGATGAATCTTCATTACCAGCAACGTCGTCTTCAATCGAATCCATTTGAATACCTAGTGGATTCACAAAGAAGTTATAAGCCTTTCGTTCATCATTAAAAGTATCCACTTTAAAACCCAGTAAATCATCCGCCCATACGGTATCTCTATCTTTTAATGAAGCTTGAATTTTTTCTGGTGAAGGGTCTTCGGCAATTAAAGCGATTAACAAAGAGCTACCATTTTCGGCAATATAGGCAGAAGTCTTTATTTTTGCGGTTATATTTTCGCCAGGACGTGTTTCATAGATTAGTTCCACTTTAGTGGCTTGCTGCCAAAAATCTTCCGTTAATTCTCCATCAACGATGACTTCGGCTTTTACTTTAGGGATAGTAATTGGCGCTTGTTTTGCATTAGCTAGATTAGATAACAGCAAAAAAGAGAAGATTGTACTAGCAACGATTTTCCTAACCATTTTAGTAACCATTAGAGACCCACACCCAAACTGTATTTTTTTATTAGATGCGATTATAGAGAATATGGTTTACTAGGACTGTCATTTTTTAAAATAGAGATGTTACAAAATATGAAAAAGCCCGCTTAGCGGGCTTTAATTCGGTTCTTATTGCTGTCGTCTTCTCCAAACAGCAACGGTGAGTATCAGTAAACCTATAATATTCCAACTGCCGCCGCCCGAACCTGAACTAGTGGTAGATGGGTTGCCAGATGAGCCAGAACCACCGCTACCAGAGCCGCCAGAAGTTTGATCTTTACCCGCATCTTCTAGTGGTACATCTACTAAAGGTCCAAAGTCATTCGAAGCGCTGGCTAAGAACTCGTTTGTAGCCGAGTCATATAGCTCAATTTTAAAATCATACAAACTCGTTGCGTAACCTGCCTGCCAAGTAGCTTCAAAAGCGATGGTGTCATCAGTATTGGTACCGACAATAGTATAAGCCGCCGATTCTGTTTCAAATTGCCAAGTACCATTACCGGTTTTTTGGTAAAGTCTTGCCACTATGTCTCTCTGCCCAGCAGTAACATCTGCATCAAAACTAATTTTAAAATCTTGATAGTAACCATCGTTGTCATTATCAGTAAAAATTTCTGTTTTAACGGTGCTAATAGAAACATTGGTATCAGGTTGAGTTTGTTCAAAACTGACATCTTCGATTGGTAAATTACCTAAATCACCATCATAAGTAGCATCAATAACATCAACTGTTCCACTATAACCATACTCAAATAGATCAATGGCTATTTCATAGTTTCCAGGTGGAAAGCCATCGTTAAAGCTCGTGGTCACGTGGTAATCATCGTCTGAATCATCAAAATAAATCTCAAAAATATCAGTCGTAAAATAATGCGTCCACTGAGAAGTCCCTTGTTCACGAATATACAGTTCGGCATAAACATCGTAATAAGCCGCAACGGATGCATCCACATCAAAGTCCACTCGAATTTCGCTGTAATAGCCATCACCGTCAATATCAGACTTTAGTAGTACAGCAGCATCGTATATAAACAAGTGACTGGCACTTTTAGCCAATCGCTGCGAACTTCTTTGCTTTTCACTGTTTAGCGCAGATTTATCCAAACTGACGCTGGCCTGATATTGCGCCTCTAAATTCTCTTTAGTTTGACTTGATGAGTATTTAGCTTGGCTATCTACTGCAGATTTAACTAGAGAAGTCTCTTGGGTTTCACCAACGATATTGGTAGTGGCCAATTTTTTACCGATACGCACTTCTTTATCCGCTTGCTTTTGAGCTGTTGCCGTTTGATTGGCAAACGCCGATGAAGCACTCATGGCCAGTATGCTCGATATAGATAGCGTTAATATTTTTTTTGAAAACATCTTGGTTCTCCCTAAAACTTAATACTCATAAGCTAAATACTTACAAATTGGATTTCTGCTAAAAGAAAACTATTTAGCAACTTTAAGCATAGTTAAACAAAACCTATCTGAACCGATCCTGAACTTAATGGTATTTTTGTTTTAAGCCTATATAATGCTGGCTACATTAGTTATTACATAAGTTATCCATGCCACTTCCTAGTTATCAAATACAGCTTGAATCCAATGAAGCCATTACGCCCAACGTGCGTAAATTGCGCTTTAAATTCATTGAGCCCAGCAGTTTTACCTATCGTCCTGGTCAATTTGTATCCTTCTTACTTGAGCATGATGAGAAGCCACTTAAACGCAGCTATTCAATTGCTAATTTAGAAACTCCTGACTCTGAAAGTTTGGTCACGACGAACTATTTGGAAATTGTCATCTCTTATGTTGAACATGGACGTGCCACTAGAATCTTCTTCGATGCTAAGAAAGGCGATCAGTTTGAAATAAGCGGACCTGTGGGCTTGTTGGTTCTTGGTTCAGAAATACCTGAACGAGTTTTCTTGATTGGTACAGGTACTGGAATGGCACCTTACCGCTCAATGTTAAAACAGCTGCCAGAATTACCGCAGCACCAATTTAATATCTTATTTGGCGCTCAAAAAGCTCAAGATTTATTTTACACCGATGATTTTTCAACTGCAAAGGATCATCAAAACATTAATTTTTATCCTTGTTTAAGTCGCGAAGAACAAGAAGGCACTTTTAAAGGATATGTCCAAGCTAAACTTGAAGCCTTAAAACCTAATCCCGAAACCGATCTGGTTTATTTATGCGGTAATCCTAATATGGTGGATGATGTCTTTAGTATGCTGAAAGATTTAGATTTTGGAGTTAAGCAGGTAAAACGTGAAAAGTACGTTTTTAGCAAATTTTAATGATAAGGATTAGATAAAAAATCTAATCGAGAATTTAATAGAAAATTTAGGGGGAAGATTATGAATAAAACCAAGCTTACTATAGCCATAAGTCTTGCAGCTGTTTTAGCTGCTTGTAATGAGCCTGAAATTAAAAAACCCGTCGACGACAAGACATCTGCTGCACAAGAAATGCCTATATTAAAAGTAGAGAACCATAATACTACACAAACCGATGAATACAGTCGTTTTGATATTTACGCACCTTTTACTTTAACCAGCAACTTAAGCCATTTATCTAGCAATCAAAAGGAGATGATAGGTCTATTGATTGATGCAGGTAAAATAATGGATGACCTGTTTTGGAAAGTCGCATACGGGGATAAGGACAAGCTATTAAACTCGATTGATGACCCTAGAGCTCGCAAGTTTGCTGTTATTAATTACGGTCCTTGGGATCGTTTAGCTGCGAATAAGCCCTTTATAGAAGGAACTGTCGCCAAAAGTCCGGGGGCTTCCTACTATCCAGCAGATATGACTAAAGAAGAGTTCGAAGCTTGGAAACAAGAAGGTAAAGACGGCCTATACTCTTTAGTACGTCGTGACGAATCTGGTAAGTTACAGCTTAAGCCCTATTCTGTAGTTTTTAAAGATGAGTTAACTCAAGCTAACAAACTTTTAAAACAAGCAGCACAATTGGCTGACAACCCAGATTTCAAAAAATATCTAGAGCTACGTGCTGAAGCTTTGATTACTGATGAATACCAAGCTTCTGATATGGCTTGGATGGACATGAAAACCAATCCGGTAGAAGTGGTGATTGGCCCTATCGAAACCTATGAAGATCAACTTTTTGGTTATCGTGCAGCCTTTTCTACCTATGTATTAATTAAGGATTTGGAATGGAGCAAGAAACTTTCTAAATACGCTGCTTTCTTACCCGAATTACAAAAAGGATTGCCTGTAGAGCCACAATACAAACGTGAAATGCCTGGAACCGACAGTGATCTTAATGCTTATGATGTAGTCTTCTACGCAGGCGATAGCAATGCAGGTTCTAAAACCATCGCTATTAATTTACCCAATGACGAAGAGGTACAATTAGCCAAAGGCACTCGTCGCTTGCAGCTTAAAAATGCCATGCAGGCGAAGTTTGACAAAATTCTAGTGCCTATTTCTGAGCAATTAATTGCTCCCGAGCAACGTAAGCATATTACTTTTGATGCATTTTTTGGCAACACCATGTTCCATGAAGTCGCGCATGGCTTAGGTATTAAAAATACTTTAGATGGCAAAGGCACAGTGCGTGCTGCGCTAAAAGAAACCGCCTCAGCCTTAGAAGAAGGTAAAGCTGACATTCTTGGTTTATACATGATCAGTGAGTTATATAAAAAAGGCGAAATTGCTGAAGGCGAAGTGATGGATAATTATGTAACCTTCCTAGCTGGAATCTTCCGCTCAGTGCGCTTCGGTGCAACCAGTGCTCACGGCAAAGCCAATATGGTTCGGTTTAATTATTTCCAACAGCAAGGCGCTTTTAATTATGATGCAAGCACTGGTCATTACAGCGTTAACTTTAAGA
Source organism: uncultured Kangiella sp. (assembly GCA_947498625.1). GTDB lineage: Bacteria > Pseudomonadota > Gammaproteobacteria > Enterobacterales > Kangiellaceae > Kangiella. Next base: position 536,945 of record CANMKR010000002.1, read on the forward strand.
AAATGACCGATGCCATGAATTCCCTTTCCAAACTAATTTTAACGCTACAAGGTAATGGTGATTATGAAGGTGTGAAAACCTTATTGGATACTCAAGGGGTTATTAGTGAACAGTTAGCAAAAGACTTAAAACTGCTAGAAGAAAAACAAATTCCAGTAGACGTTACATTTAAGCAAGGTAAAGAAGTTTTAGGAATCTAATTGATAAAAACCATCAATAATAAGGCGCCTCTGGCGCCTTTTTTAATAGTCTGATGGATTAATAGAAAACAAAATTGGCACCGACACTATAATTGTCTGTCCATTCGTCACATCCAACGTCAAACTTAAGGTTTGCCCTATAGGCGGATTTGTTGCGGGCAATGTACAAGCTGCTGAGGGAGAGCACGAGATTGCTCCATTAAAACTTACCCCATTTGGTAAAATATCTTCTATTAATAGGCCTGTAACATCATCAGGACCATCATTAGTCACTTGCAGTTGATAAGTAGCTGAGCTTCCAGGCGTATAAGAAGCTGAAGAATCAGATTTGATAACTGAAATATCGGAAGCTTGGTTATTGTTACGTCCTACTGAGCTAACTCTTTGATTGGAGCCATTAAATACAGGGTCAGTATCCAGTGTGACCGTGTTTGGACATGCTGCAATCGCATCACTTCCAGCTGTTCTTGTCCAACAGCGACTATCATTAGAGTCTACGCCATTAGGAGTTAAACTTATTGAGCGGCCTTTTGCTGTATTATCCAGAGTAGTATTAATTGCTGTATTCCAAATACTGGCCGCTACTCCATCATAAGCGCTGGCACTAGTAGAACCATAACCAACAAAATCAATAAGGCTCCCAGAAGAATCATATAGCCGCACATCATCGGCAGTATTATTTAATTGAGCGCTCAACCCTAACCATAACTGTAAATCAGCACTAGGTGCATTGTTATCAGGATTAGTAGATACGCCGACCCATACAACTAAATAACCGTTAGCAGGTATCACCGTGTTAGCAGGAAAAGTAAAATTTAGGCCATCTGTAGTATTAGGACTTATAGAACCGTCAGCTAAGACATAGTTAGAAATATCAATGTTAGTAGAACCATTATTATATAGTTCAATAAACTCATCGTTAACAGAAGCTCCTGCACCTCCTGTTTGATCAAAAAGCACTTCGTTAATTACAACTGCTGAATTAGCAGTTTGGCTTGATATAAAGCCAGTAGTAATAAGTGCAGCTATAAATAAATTATTCCTTTTCAAATTTCATACCTAAATCATTAAGTACTATTTACTTATCCTAACTTGTTAAGGGCTTTCTGAATACGATATTGGAACCTTTATCACAAGACTTTTACCATTAGGTATATCAACAGTAAGTGTTACATTACCAGTTCCTGCTTGCGTTGTACCTGCTGCAGAACCACTAACACAAGACGCAGAACCATCTCCAGGGGATTCTGCAGGATCGCAAGTCCAGTCGCCATTATTAGAAGCATTTGCAGGTAAAACATCATTTATCACGGCACCAATCAAATTATGAGGGCCATCATTAGTAATCGTGATGGTGTATTCAGTATCTTGGCCAGGTGTATAAGTCGTGCTCCCTGCTCCATCCGTCTTGACAACACTAACATTCGAACGGCAATTTACCGGCACTAAAGTCGGATCATCATCATTAGTTAAACCATCCAAGTCCGAGTCAACAGTATCATCCGTACTAGTATCGTCACTTAATTCTACAATTGAATTTACGTTCTCCGTATCACCCGTTTGTATAGCATTATCAATAGGGTCCATATTAACTTGGGCTTGATTAGAGATATTCGTAGAAGTACAAACAGTTGAACTGTCTGCAACTCTCACTCTATAACTTAAATTAACCGTGCCAGAAGCTGGGATTGAGCCGTTCCAAAGCATATCCTGACCGCTATTGGTTAAACCTCCACCACCATCATTAATAATAGAATCAAAAACAAAGTTGCTATCAAGAGTATCTACAAACTCGTTGCCGGCATTATTTGCTTGAGCAAAATCATTTTGTAAATTAGTCAATACTACATTAAAGGTTACCAGTTCGCCCGGCCCCACTTGGTTGTCGCCACTAGCGTCTGTAAATGATTTTGAAGCTGTAATAAACTCTAAAGCCCCAACTGAGTTAGCTTGAAAAGCAAACCATGCCACAAACTCAGGAATACCGGTTCGCTCAGTATCGTTCACTTGATCTTCATCGATATGAACATTGAATTGGGTTGCTTCTACGCCTGAGCCACAGAGCCTTACCCAACCACCGTTGCCACCATCCATACTATTGTGTTTTACAACGACATTGGGAGCTCCAGTAAAAGTATTGCCATAAGCAATGTTTTGACATTCATCTTGATGTCTATCGACATCTCTTCCTCCGGTGCGACCAGCGGCAAAATTATTACCGTTGTATGTTCCGCTACCTCGTTCAATAGCAACCCAGCCTATGGTTTCTGTAGGATGCGAGTTAACAGCTTCGGCTCCTTCTAATGCAATTCGAAAACCAGTAGTGGTTGGAGGGTTTTCTTTATCACCAACAGGTGCAAAGACAGTCGTGGTTATCCATTCAGGATCATTAAAAGTGTTGATGGTGTGCAAAACGGCAGGAGCAGTTGCATAAGTATGACTAAAGTTAATAACGTCGCCATTAGTGCCACCGCCTCGAACAGTATTGGTACTGTGTAAGTAGGCTTCAATTTTGGTAAAGCCTGTGCCATTGGGTATGACCCAAGTTCCCCGCTCTACCACTAACCATTGCACAGTTTCAGTTTGCCAAGCAGAAGACGGACAGGTATTTGCTGGAGGTGGCGAGTTACTATTAAATTCATTAAGGCTAGTACAGGGGCTTTGAACTTGCATCTGAAAACTATTACCAGAAGCGCTACGAATTCTTACGCTTAAACTGTTATCATTGTTATGCGTAATAGGACCAGCAATAACCACAGGATCCGTATAGGTTTTTTGCGTTGTTACCGTAAGCCAAACACCTACATCAACGTCTGATGATCCTGTCTCAAAGAAAGCTCCAGCTCTTGTAAGAGAGCAAAAAAACAAGCAAGTAATTAAGCCGATGCTTAAAACTATATGTTTCAAAGACATTTATCCCTATTTAGCTATATGAAATTAGATCTAACATTAATTCTTATTATCCTTTAAAATAACACATAACTAATTGTAATTTGTATATTTTTGTAAAATTTAATGGCCACTTTTTCATTATTAATAACAGCCAATCCTTACTCAAATCAAGGACAGTACTCTGCTTTGGAATTTACCAAAGCAGTTTTAGAGGCTGGGCATATTATTAAACGTATATTTTTTTATGCAGACGGTGTATTGGTGGCCAATAGATTAAACTGTCCGCCCGCTGACGAACTGAACTTAACAAAATCTTGGGCAAAACTGGCTATTGAAAAAGATATTGAACTAACCGTTTGCGTAACTGCTGCTTTAAAACGTGGCATAGTCAATCAGGCTGAAGCTGAAAGAAACGCTTTAACGAGTGAGAGTATTGACCCCGCCTTTGAGTTATCAGGCTTAGGGCAACTCACTGAAGCCATGCTTGCATCCGATCGCTTGGTTACTTTTGGATAAAGCTGATGAAATCTGTTTGCTTTATCTTTAATAAACCTCCTTACGGCCAAGGATCCGGTAAGGAACTCCTTGATATTTGTTTAATGTGCAGCGCTTTTGAAATGCCAATCACTGTAATATTTCAAGGCGATGGCGTATTACAATTAATAGAAAATCAGCAGCCAGATATACTCAATATAAAAAACTACAGTAAAACTTTTAAAGCGTTGAAACTTTATGGTGTCGAAACGGTTTTAATTGATGCTGCGGGCTTAGAAAAGCACCAACTGGTAACTGAGAATATTTTGAATATTGGAGAAATAGCCAACAGCAAAATTATTCAAAATGTCATTCAAAAGACTGATTTCAGTATCATGCTATAGCTCATGAAAACTTTATTTATACTCAACAACCCGACAAACCTAAGTGCTTGCCTAGAAGCTATAGCAAAAGAAGATGCTTTATTGCTAATTGAAGATGCCGTTATCATTGCGCGGAAAAATATAGAGTATAAGCATATATCCTTATTCGCACTTAAAGAAGATTTAATCGCTAGAGGAATTAATAACACAGACGCTAGTTGGGAGCTTATTAATTACGGAAAATTTGTGGAGCTAACTTTAGCTTTTGATAAAAGTGTCACTTGGCTTTGATGACTATACTAGATAATCTTAAAAGAGATAAAGAAGGCTACCTTCTAAATTCTGCGCAATGGAATGAGCAAATCGCACAAGCAATCGCTGACGATGAAGATTTAGATTTAAGCGAAGATCATTGGCAAGTTATTCGTTATGTCAGAAATTTCTATGAAGAATTTAATACCAGCCCCTCTATCAGGCCATTAGTTAAATACCTTCAACAAGAGTGGTCGAAAGAAAAAGGGAATAGCATTTATCTTGCTTTATTATTTCCTGAAGGACCAGCAAAACAAGCGACTAAGATTGCGGGGTTGCCAAAGCCTGCCAGATGTATTTAGTGCTTCTACAAATATGCTATTGTATATAGTTTAATCCCTGGCTTATTGTTAATTGTAACCTTAACAATATTACTGCATCATATTTAGTAGATGCTCCTTAACATAGCCATTCGTTAAGTTTCCGTTAAGTTTAGTTGTTAGAGAATAGCATCACAGGTAAAATCACCTTAATTAATGATGTCATGTGGGACAAACAATGAAAAAATTAAGTATCCAATTCTTTATTCTATCGCTAGTGGCGCTATTTTCTTATTCTGCCGCGGCAACAGATCCAAAAGTGCGCATGGAACAAGTAACCGCTAAAATCTCCAGTGAAATTTTAGCTAACAAAGATCGAATTAAAGCAGATTCAAAATACGCAAAATCGCTTATTCAAGATCATTTACTTCCTGAAGTTGATACTGAGTATATGACAAAGCGTATTTTAGGCAAGACATACTGGACCGAAGCCACTGAAGTGCAACGCAAGACTTTTACCAACGAATTTATTGGTTTACTTCTTAATAGCTACGCCAAAGGTTTGGCCAGTTATAATGGTCAAAAAATCAGTTATTCCGACACTGCTTATTCTAAATCTGGTAAAACAGCTAATGTACGCTCTAGCATTGAAACTGATGATTCGCCAATTTTGATCGATTACCGATTGAAAGTGCAGGCTGATGAATCATGGTTAATTACCGATGTGATTATTGAAGGTGTTAGTATGGCAAAAAGCTATGCTAGCCAATATCGTGACCAAATCAAAGCTATTGGAATAGAAGCAACGCTACAAAAGCTAGCAGAAGAAAATGCTAGAGCGGCAGAAGCAACCAAAATTACTGACGAAGCCTAAAGATTTAAATCCTTCCTCTATAAAAAAGCCAGCACATGCTGGCTTTTTTACTTATGACTCATCTACAGCATGGCCAAAACGGCTTCTGCCGAGCTATTCTCTAAACCTTTATCATCAACAGCTATCTGTTTTATTTCGCCATTCTCAACAAGCATAGCAAATCGCTTGGAACGCAAACCCATTCCCCAAGCTGTACCATCAACTTCTAAACCTAGAGCTTTAGCAAATTCGCCATTACCATCCGCTAACATAGTAATTTCTTCAGCATTAGCAGACTTACCCCAGGCATCCATCACAAAAACATCATTGACTGACATACAAACTATTTCATCAATTCCCTTCGCCTTTAGCTTATCAGCATTAACCACGAAACCAGGTAAATGCGCAGCTGAACAAGTGGGAGTAAAAGCACCTGGTACCGAAAACAAGGCTACTTTTTTATTATTAAATAAGTCACGTGTGTCGATATCTAACGGCCCTTCTTGCCCCATGACTTTGAGTGTTACGTTAGGAATTTGCTCATTGATATTAATCATTTTTAAATCTCCAAAATATATACTAAGATAAATGATAATGTTTGCTGTAACATTAATCCATTAATACTATCTTTTAAGCAAGCTTTGTTATTAATTTGAAGGGGTTCATACAATGTTAGATTCTAAAGTATCACGCTTTTTACCATGGATTTTGATTGCTATCGTTGCTTTTATTTTTTTGCAATCTCTGCCATATAAATTTTCAGGTCATGAAGAAACTAAAATTATATTTATGACCATTGGTGAATGGATGAATGGTCTAGGACTGTCAAGCATAGGAGAGCTGTTTGGCCAATACGGCGGTTATCTTATAGGTTCTTTAGAATTAATCGCGGTTGTTTTATTGGTGCTTCCTAAAACACGTTTTTATGGCGCTCTATTAGGATTAGGACTAATGAGCGGTGCAATATTTTTCCACTTATTTACGCCCTTAGGTGTAGTTAGAACCATAGACGATGCAGGTAATACCGATGGCGGTGTATTATTTATTATGGCGTGTGTTGCTTGGGTATCTAGCGCTGTGCTTGCTTACTTGAATAGATCTAAAAAATCATAATCAAGACATAAGTTTTAGTAACGATTTATAAAAAGGCGCTTTTTAGCGCCTTTTTTAATTATGACTAATAAACTCTAATTTATCGGTAGGAAAGCCTTTTAATTTTGCTTTGTTTACTAAGTCATTAACGATTGATGCATCAATATTAGGGTCACGGGCTAAAATCCATAAATATTCTCTTTTGGGACCAGCCACCAAAGCATATTGATAATTATCCTCATCTAATTCGATAACATTATAGCCGCCATAAAAAGGACCAAAGAAGCTTACTTTTAATGCAGCCACATTTTCATCATCAGTGAAATAAGCCTTGCCTTCAGCCTCTTCCCACTCTTTCGATATAATATTAAATCCTTTGTTAAGGACTTTCACGCCACCATCAGATTTTAGAGAATAGTTCGCAGTCACCTTGTGCAAATCTTTTTCAAAGCGATTGGGTAACCTAGCAATTTCGTACCAAGTGCCTAAGTATTTATTTAATTCAAAGTTTTGTGCCACAGGTAAGTCGGTAGGAGCTACGCTGCACGCAGCAAGCGACAACAACAGTGGAATAAAAAGGAGTTTTTTCATGGTAATAACCATTCACTAAATATTTATTCGACGGTTATAGCTGCAAGTCAGTGAAGATATTGTGATTTTCGATATTACCTCTAACTTACAAATTAATTGTCTTTTGAGTAATCATGTTCAACTTTGGCAATGCGGACAGAAAAATCGGAGTACCATTTTTCTTTACCGTACTTTTGCGCAATTAAATGCTTAGAATTTGCTTTCCAGTTTTTAATAGACTCTAAATCTTTCCAATATGAAACGGTAATCCCAAGCTCTTCTCTAGCTGACTCGATTCCTAAGTAGCCTTTTTGTATCGCTGCCAACTTAAGCATTTGTTGTGCCATTTCAGCATAGCCACTAGTGTCATTGGAAACTAAAGAAGTGAAAACCACGCAGTAGTATGGCGGTTTAGGAGTATTAGCAATCATTATTTTTATCCCTCTTCAGGAATGACTAACCATAAAAGTACATACAGCCAAGCTCCAACGGTAGCTGTTAATAATGATGCTATAACATAAATTATCCGCATCATAGTTGGATCAATCTCAAAGCGCTTAGCTAAACCACCGCATACGCCACCAATCACTTTATTATTTTTAGAGCGTGTTAAACCTGCCATCAAAGTTACCATAATTAGTACCGATGCAATTACCTTAGCAAAAAAAATAAAATACAGGCAATGCCTAGCAATATTTGGTTGCAAAATAAGGCTAATTGAAATGGATAGCAAATAAGCTGATTAATAAATAGGCTTCTGGATTTTGTGCGTGTATAATCGCGGCTCGATAGCATCAGGTCGATTATAGTCTTACAAGGACTAAAGCTTCATAAGAGTAGTGTTAGTGACCCAGTGCTGAATATTAAGAGAGCTAACGATCTCAGATCGGGCGCTTTCCACAGGTGAACTACAATATGACTACTTCTGAGCAAGCATCGTTTGATGACTTAGGCCTTTCTGCACCTATTCTGAAAGCAGTAAAAGACGTTGGCTATGAGCTAGCCTCGCCAATCCAACAAGCCAGTATTCCTGTCCTGTTAACAGGCAAAGATATTATTGGCCAAGCCCAAACTGGTACTGGTAAGACGGCAGCCTTTGCCCTGCCACTGTTATCTAAAGTTGATGTTAAATCCAAGCACACTCAAATATTAGTATTAGCGCCCACTCGTGAATTGGCCATACAAGTGGCAGAAGCTTGTCAAAGTTACGCGAAGCATTTACCTGGCTTTAATGTATTGCCCATTTATGGCGGTCAAAGTTATGACATCCAATTGCGTCAACTAAAGCGTGGCGCACAAGTGGTCGTCGGTACCCCTGGTCGCGTTATGGACCATATCCGTCGTAAAACACTAAAGTTAGATAACCTCACGACCTTAGTTTTAGATGAAGCCGATGAAATGCTTCGTATGGGCTTTATCGATGACGTTGAGTGGGTATTAGAACATACGCCACAAGATCGTCAGATCGCTCTTTTCTCAGCGACTATGCCAAAAGAAATCAAGAAAGTAGCAGAAAAGCATTTAGATAATCCTGAACACATTAAAATTCAGTCGAAGACTTCGACCGCTACCACGATTCATCAGCGCTACTGGCCTGTTAGTGGTTTGCATAAACTGGATGCATTGACGCGAATTTTAGAAAGCGAAACCTATGATGGCGTCATTATTTTCGTTAGAACCAAAATGGCGACTATTGAAATTGCTGACAAGTTAAACGCTCGTGGCTTTAACGCCGAAGCACTTAATGGCGATATTCAGCAATCAGCTCGTGAGCGTATCGTTGGCAAATTAAAAAGTGGCAAAATTGATATTCTTTTAGCCACTGACGTCGCCGCCCGAGGTTTAGACGTAGAGCGAATTAGTCACGTGATTAATTATGATATTCCTTACGATACTGAGTCCTATGTTCACCGTATCGGCAGAACCGGCCGTGCTGGTCGTACTGGTAATGCGATTTTATTCGTAGCCCATCGCGAACGTCGCATGCTACAAGCAATTGAAAAAGCGACCAAGCAGCCGATTGAAAAGATGGAAATGCCAACCATCAATTATATTAACGAGCAACGTGTTAATCGCTTTAAAAATCAAATCAGTGATACCATTGCCAATGGCGACTTAGAGTTTTACTTACAATTAATCAAGAGTTTCCAAGAACAAAACGAACATGATCCGCAACTATTAGCGGCGGCATTAGCAAAAATGGTTCAAGGCGAAGAAGAGCTTTTATTAAAAGAAAATCTTAAAAAGAAAACTAAGAGCAAAGAGTGGGATAAAGACCTAGACGATAGACCTCGTCGCAAAGCTAAAGACAAAGTCTTTTCGCCAAAAGCTCAGCCACTTAAAGAACATCCTGATATTAAGATGGAGCGTTACCGCCTTGATGCTGGTAATAAACACAATGTTAAAGTCGGTAATATTGTTGGCGCCATTGCCAACGAAGCCGATATCGAAAGCCAATACATTGGTCAGATCGAATTATACGAAGAGTTCTCAACTGTTGACTTACCAGCAGATATGCCCGACGAGATTTTAAATATTCTCAAAAGTGCTCGTGTAGCCGGCAGAGCCATGAGCATGTCGAGAATTGGTGATATGGATACAGAATCTAAAGCTTCGGCAGGAAAGCCCAGCAGGCATAAAGGGAAACGTTCAAACACTCATAAGCGTAAAGCTAAAAAGTAAACATAAAAAAGCCTGCAATTGCAGGCTTTTTTGTAACTTATTAGGGAAGTAACTCTGACTCTCTTATTTATTACGCTTGCATTTTTTAAAATCAAAATGATAAGACATCGAATCCATTAAACATGGATTTAATTAATTCATAACCCGTTAAAATGGAGCCAAATAAGAGTGTGACTCTACAAATAATTGAAAGCATAAACTCGTAGCCTGTTGACAGTGAAAACCTATCCAGGAGTACATCAAAGTCAAATGTTCCCCATACAAGATATAATAAAGAAAAACCAATAGCTAAAAGCATAAGACCTAAACCAAAATTACTAAACCCGTCATTTTGAGCCCAATAAAAAGAAAGCCATACTAAAAAAATAGTAACGGTGGCTACGTTTACTCTAAAAAAAACTAACTCTTTAGTATACAAAACTAACATTATAGAAAGGATAAAGTTGTATATCCCAATAATAATAATAGCTTTCCATAAATGATCTTCACCTATTAAATTTATAACAGCAAAACTGATTATTGCTGCAATATAAATTGAATGCGTGAAAAGCAAACTTTTATATCTAGTCATTACTTATACATTATTTAATAATAGTGGTATTTTGTAGTTAAATTGATCAAAGTTACTTTCCAACACGTTGTTGCTCTTTAGTTTCTTGCTTCTTTTGCTTTCTCGATGCGATAGCCGTTTTAACTTCTGATCCTAGGTGCTCTTCGCCGCGTTGTTTGGCCAGTTGCATTTGGCGTTCGCGCTCAGAGTAGCGTTGGCGCTGTTCTGGAGTCTGTTTGTCGTAGCAGTGGTGGCAACTAACCCCTTTAGCATATTTCTCGTGCTGTTTGTGTTCTTCGAGAATTGGCATACGACAAGCATGACACTGATCATATTGGCCTTTTTCTAAATCATGATTAACCGCAACTCGATTATCAAAAACAAAACACTCGCCTTCCCACAAGGACTCTTCTTTTGGTACTTCCTCTAAATATTTTAAGATGCCGCCTTCTAGGTGATAAACCTCTTCAAAGCCCTGCTCTTTTAGGTAAGCCGTCGATTTCTCACAGCGTATACCGCCGGTGCAAAACATAGCGACTTTTTTATGTTGTGCTTTGTCTAAGTTCTTTTCTACATACTCTGGAAATTCACGAAAGGTTTCAGTTTCAGGATCGAGCGCATTCTTAAAAGTTCCAATCGCTACCTCATAGTCGTTACGAGTATCAACCAGAACCACATCTGGATCGGATATCAAAGCATTCCAATCTTTCGGTTTAACGTAGGTGCCAACCACTTCTTTAGGATCGATTCCTTCAACTCCCATAGTAACGATTTCTTTCTTAAGTTTTACCTTAGTCCGGTAAAACGGCATACTTTCGTCATAAGATTCTTTATGCACTAAATCGGCTAAACGCTTATCTTGCTTTAGCCAATTTAAAACCGTGTCGATAGCTTCGCGGCTACCGGCAACAGTACCATTAATACCTTCTTGCGCGAGCAATAAGGTACCTTTAACCTCATTCTCAAGCATTACATCCAATAACGGCTGGCGAATAGCTTCAAAGTTCTCTAGGGTAACAAACTTATATAAAGCAGAGACAACCACTTGATTTGATTGGGTATTGTTGGATTTTTGATTAGGTACAACAGAGTGATCTGCGCTAACAGATTTAGAAATAGTCATTAACTTCCTCGCCTACTGGAACGTAAAACCAGTGCTTATTCGATTAAAATTCGAGCGAATTGTAGGAAATTAACTATTAGGAGTCAATCTTGAGCACATTTATTTAAACACTCAAGATGACTCTTCATCGGTTTAAAGCGAAAGCTAAGTTTTACTCAGCAGAGTCGTCTAATAAACCTAGTTGTTCTTTAGCGAAATATTCTAATGCTGGGTGATCTGGGTTAGAGAAGTTACCAAGACCTAAAACCTCACCTTTTGTACTTATAAAAGCTAAGGTTGGAGTTCCACGAATGCCATATTCTTGCCCGATCTCATCCGCATCCAGCGCCACCTCAAATTGATAACCTCTTTCTTTCATATAGGCCGCAGGATTTCCGTCCTCGCGTACATTCATCGCAATGACTGTAAAACCTTGGTCTTTATATTTTTCATACACTCTATTGACGCCTGGAAATAATTTTTTGCAATAAGGGCACCAGGTAGCCCAAAAAACTAGCAATACTGGCTTGCCCTTATAGTCGTTGATTGAAATATCCTCTCCGTTAAGATTTTTTAGAGTCCATTCAATTCCAGGATATTTATCTGTCGCTTCAACTGCTTTTTTAGCAGTCTCTGCAGCGCTAGCAGTTGCAGTGAAAATCAATAGGATCAGAGCTAGTAAATATTTCATAGTTATTGGACATATCAGTTTAAATGAATATGCCTTTTAGTCTCTTTACTAAGCTGTTTGTTACAAGGTTAGAAATAGATTTTGCTAAGATGAAAATAAACAGAAACTGGCTTAGCAATACCAAAGCTTGTGGCCATTATATTTAAGCCATTTCTCAGCTTCTTGATAGTTCTCATCATAATGTAATACTAGTTGCCAAAATGCTCTTGAGTGATTTTGATGCACTAGATGGCAAAGCTCATGCACTATTAAGTAGTTCATCACAAATTCCGGTGCCAATAAAATTAATGGATTAAACTGTAAAACACCTGTCGCAGTACAATGCCCCCACTTAGTCTTAGTTTTACGAAACTTAATCGCTGAGACCTTATTCCAAAGTTGCATCTCTTTAGCAAACAGCTCAACTAATTCAGGTATTTCTATATTGGCTTGTTTAATAAGCCATCGGTCCATAACTTTAAGGGTATTTTCTTGGCTTTGATCGGACAGCTTTAACAATAGATTAGAGCCAGTCAACTTAGAACCATTGCGCTTAGCACTTTGCAATTCGAGAGTTATTTCATAACCCATAAAAGGAATTATTGCTCCATCTTGAAGTTGTATAACCTCAGCCTGCTTCTCCTCGTGCTCAATCAGTTTATTTAATATCCATTGCCGTTTTTCGGCTACAAACTCATTGATAAAAGTCATTGGCGTTCTATGAGGCGCACGTATTTCTACTGAATTATTGTCAATATGGATCGCGACTGTTTTACGCTTAGTTCGGGTAATAAAAAAGTTGATATCTGACGACTCAGAAAATGGTACTTTACTCATGAAATTAATTAAGTGATTTCGTTAATAACCAAATGACCACAAGCTAATAATTTTTTTTGCTCAGCGGTTAATTTTTTGACTTTCATCTCGGCTTTTAAGGCCAAAGATTTATCGGCAAAGGCATGATGATAAATCATAGTTAAAGGCTGTTTGCCCCTGAGGTACTTAGCGCATTTTGGCCCATTAGATTGATGCTCTTCAAAACGCCTCTCTAAATCCAAAGTGATGCCAGTATAAAGCTGCCCTTCACGACAACGTAATATGTAGAGATGCCAACCTTTGTCATCAGTCATCGGTACAGCCGCCCTGCTTTTACTAAACGTGGTTTAAAATAAGGGTTATCCATAGAAGCTATTTTAACTTCTTTGCCGCTAGAAGGCGCGTGAATAAATTTTCTATCGCCAATATAAATCGTCACATGAGTTGGTGTTGAGCTGGTTTTATAAAACAATAAATCTCCTGGACGTAAATCTTTTAAACTCACGGTTTTAGACTGCTCATACTGGGCTTTAGAAACTCTTGGAATTCCCTTTGATACTTGGGTATGAGTAAACAAAACTAAACCGCTGCAATCAAACCCCTCTAATGGATTAGAGCCTCCGTAGCGATAAGGCTGTCCAAGCATCCTTTTCGCCATTGAGACAATAGCATTGGCTTTTCTAGCATCGTATTCAATATAGCGGGAGGACACAGAATACTGAGAACTCTGTGAACTAGCTTGTCTTGAGTCGGAACCACAAGCCGCAAGCAACAAAGCGATGCTTAATAAAATTATAGTTTTATAACTAGGTTTGTGCATAGCTAAAGACTAACACGAGAAAACTGAATTTACACTAAACAGAAACGCAGAATACCAAGCGATTAAAATAATTTTAAAGGATTCTCTGCTATCTCTTGTAACTCAGAAAATTGTGCTCTTAAGTCTAAGATGTGTTGTTCCCAGTAGTTTACCGAGGCAAATTGGGGGAATGCTTGAGGGAAAGCAGGATCAGACCAACGCTCGGCGATCCATGCAGTATGTTGGATCATTCGTAAAGCCCTTAATGGTTCAATCAAAGCTATTTGCGAATAGTCAAAATCACAAAATTCTTGATAGCCTTCGACGACTTCTGAAAGCTGCTTGATGCGGTTAGTTCTATCGCCGGATAACAGCATCCAAAGATCTTGAATTGCTGGCGCCATCCTCGCATCGTCAAAATCAATAAAATGCGGATTATCATCTCGCCACAAAATATTGCCCGGATGACAGTCGCCTTGAGTCCTTATAAACTCAATCTTTTCTAAATGATTCCATTGCTGTTCAACGATTTTTAAAACATCCTTGACTAGACTTGAATAGGCGGTTTTCAGTTCAAAAGGAATCGCTTTTTCACTTACAAACTCAGCTTTGTCAAAACCAAAAGTTTGTGTATTCAGTTCAGGTCTATAAACAAAAGGCTTAACTTTACCGACAGCATGAATTCTTCCTAGAAACCTACCAAGGGTAAATAAATTATCAAGGTTATCTAATTCAGGGGCATGACCGCCCTTTCGCTCAAATACTGACAAGCAGAAATCACCTGCTTCAAAAAGCGATTGTCCGTCAATTGATATCGGCGGCACTACCGGTAACTCAGCCTTAGTCAGTTCGAAGCAAAAGTTATGTTCCTCTGCAATTTGCTCAGGAGACCAGCGCTCTGGACGATAAAATTTAGCAATAATAGGCTGCTGGTCTTCAAGGCCTATCTGGTAGACCCTATTTTCATAACTATTAAGGGTTAAGATTCTGCCATCGGTCAGATACCCCAAAGCATCAATACTGTCGAGGATAAAATCAGGAGTAAGTTGTTCAAAAGGATGCGATGAGCCATCATCATTTGATAAAAGCTCATCACTTGGGTAGTAACGATTACCCGAGTTCGTCATCGGCAACAAAGTATTTTGGATCGCGCTTGGTATCAACTTCCACAGCAGCGCCAGCTTTGGTTAATAATTTCTGACACTCAGGGCTTAAGTGTAATAGATGAATTTTTTTGCCTGCGCTCTGATAACGTACGGCCAATGCATCAATAACCTCAAGGCCTGAATGATCCCAAACTCTTGAGTCAGCAAAGTCTACATAAACTTCATCTAAATCCGTTCTTGCGGAAAATTGTTCTGAAAAATGGGTAGTCGAACCAAAGAACAATGGACCTCGAACCGTGTAATATGCCTTGCCATTTTTTTCTTGGCGACGAACACGAACTCGTTTGGCGCTTTGCCATGCAAACACTAGCGCTGACAAGATAACACCTACAAAAACCGCTACGGCTAAATCCGTTAACACGGTAACCACTGACACTGTCACTAAAACTAACGCATCGGTTAGCGGGATTTTTCGCATGATTCTAAAGCTAGACCATTCAAAGGTTCCTATTACTACAATAAACATAACTCCCACTAAAGCAGCAACCGGAATTTTCTCAATCAGTGGCGAAGCAAATAGAATGAAAATTAATAAAGCAATTGCAGCAGTAATGCCCGACAAACGACCACGACCGCCAGAATTGACGTTGATCATTGACTGTCCAATCATGGCACAACCACCCATGCCGCCGAAGAAACCTGTAGCAGTATTCGCCATACCTTGTGCAAAACATTCACGATTACCTTGACCACGAGTTTCGGTAATCTCATCAATCAAACGCAAAGTTAGTAATGATTCAATTAAGCCAATCGCGGCTAAAATGAAGGCATATGGAAAAATGATCTTTAGGGTTTCTAGATTCAGGGGGACACTTGGAATACTAAACTCAGGGAAACCACCAGCAATAGAAGCTACATCACCGACGGTTTTACTCGGTAAGTTAAAACCAATAGCGACAAGTGAAACAATCAAAATAGCCGCTAAAGATGAAGGAATAGCTTTAGTTAACTTTGGCAAGAATTGAATGATCACCATAGTCGCAACAATCAAACCAAGCATTAACCATAAGGACTCTCCTTGTAACCAAGTACCATCTAACCAGCCCCACTTCCCTTCAGGGGTAAAAGATTGCAAGCTGGGAATTTGCGCCAAAAGGATAACAATTGCTAAACCATTAACAAAGCCAAGCATGACTGGGTGCGGCACCATACGAATAAACTTACCGAGTTTTAACCAACCCGCAAGCAT
This sequence comes from uncultured Kangiella sp., assembly GCA_947498625.1. Classification (GTDB taxonomy): domain Bacteria; phylum Pseudomonadota; class Gammaproteobacteria; order Enterobacterales; family Kangiellaceae; genus Kangiella. Next base: position 552,955 of record CANMKR010000002.1, read on the forward strand.
TTGAATAACTCCAGTTAAGACTACAGCTGCAAATAAATATTGCACACCATGGTCCGCGACTAAAGCCACCATCACGACCGCCATTGCACCCGTTGCGCCAGAAATCATGCCCGGACGACCGCCAAAGATAGAAGTAATCAAACCCACCATAAAGGCTGCATATAAACCAACCAGTGGCTCAACACCCGCAACGAAGGCAAATGCTACTGCTTCAGGGACTAACGCTAATGCCACTGTCAAACCAGACAAAACATCATTTTTAGCGCTGGCGGTGGTATTTCGTATTAAATCAATCATGAAAATCTCAATATAATGCCAAAGGCAAAGATGGCGCGCATTTTACGCACTTAAGGCCCTATAAACTAGGGAAACCAGAAATTTTTATTGTGTTGTCTAGTGATTTGGCCTTTAACACTCTATAAAAGTTAGTAAAGCAGGCTTTTAAGACGCTTTATAAGCACTATGCTGGATATAATATTGCTTTCTTTGCAAGGTGTGCTGATTTTCAGAAATCACCGATCGCTTTATTGCGCCTCTAGACTCCTGATCGGAAATATAGTGATAGGACTTGGTAATTATTGGTTCAAAACCGCGTGCCAGCTTATGCTCCCCTTGCGCACCCGGTTCAAAAACTTTCAACTTATTTTCAATGGCGAACTCAATCCCTTGATAATAACAAGTTTCAAAGTGTAATCCTGGCGAGTCTTCAAAAGCCCCCCAATAGCGGCCATACAAATGAGTATCCGAATAAAAAAATAATGCCCCAGCCTTAACTTCGTTACTTTTTCGAGCAAACAATAACAAACAATTCTCAGGCAAAGCTTTCGACAACCCTAAAAAGAACTCTTGATTTAATTGAGCCCAACCAGACTTTTTAGCAAAGGTATGGCTGTAGAGTTGATAAAATAGCTGCCACTGTTCTTTAGTGACATCTTGAGCTTTCACTCGCTCAAAACTCCAGCCGGCTTCTAGAACCTTAGCTCTTTCTTGACGAATGTTTTTACGCTTTTTGGGTTTTAGGCTTGTCAGAAACTCTGCAAAGTCTTGAAAATCTTGGTTATGCCAATGAAATTGTATGTCTGCACGTTCGAATAATGCGGCTTCTTTGGCTAAAGTTAATTGCTTTAAAGTATCTGAGGTTTGATCATCAAAATTAATATGCCAACCACTTAATTGGTTTTGCTCAGACCAATCAAAAATAGTTTCAAACCAACTTTGCTGTTCTTCAAAAGATAATGAACCAATGACTTTAGGCGCTAAGCATGGCGTTACCGGAGTGGCGCTTAACAGTTTCGGATAATAATCCAAGCCTCGTCTGTGATAAAAATCAGCCCATGCCCAATCGAATACATATTCACCGTAGGAATGACTTTTCACATAGCTTGGAATAACTGCTTTTAATTTGTCTTTGTCAGTATCCGTTTCCTCATACAAACATAGATGAAGCGCTTGCCAGCCATTATCTGGTGCAATAACACCTGAAGTTTCAAATAGCTGCAAGAACTCATAACTAGCCAAAGGATTGGATGTTTCTGGCCAATCTTCAGGGCTAATATTACTAATATCTGTCTGAGGGATAAATATCATGCAAAGATGTACATAAACGGCGTTTGGTTCTGTTAGCTTAAAGCGCTATCAAAGAAACTACAAATGATTTTTTGGGATAAAAAAAGCCAAGCACGAAGCTTGGCTAAAAAATTACTTAGGAGTAATTTTGGGGTATGATAAAACTAACAAAAACAATTATATAAGGGTCAAAGCTACAGTTGCGAATACTACTGAGATGACGATCATCTCTAAAGCATTTTCTAAATACTCGCTCATTACAGTCTCCTTCGGCTCAACAGCCATTGCCATAACACAGAACGAATTTTACGCCCTTTATATGACAATATTAAGACAAATTCACAAGATGAATTCTAATGCTGTTGATTAATTTTTCTAATACCTAAAGGTTGTTGTGGCACCTTCTGTAGCTCACTAATATCATAGCCTTCCTGTTGAATGATATTGACCAATTTTTGGTATCGATCGTTTGAGATTATTGGAGTTCTTGCCATTATCCAAACGTAGTCTCTATCACTACGGCCAATGATGGTTTCACTATAGTCCGTATCCAAGTAGACAATACGGTATTCCATTTCTATGGGCCAAATGAATTGCATCCCCCAAACGGCATTACTTTCACGGTCCCATATAAAACCTTTGGGGTTATAGACCTTATATTCGCCATCAAAAGAACCCTCATTGAAACGAAACTGAGTGAGAATGTCGCCATCTTCATCTAACTTATAGGATTCGACAGCGTTGTGAGCGCCCTTTTCAATATAAGTTGGGATATTAGCAATAACGTACCAATCACCCATAAAGCGTTCTAAATCTACATTAGCTTCTGTTCGTATCGGCGGTAAGCTGCTGCAGGCGGAAAGAAGCATTGCTCCCAAAGAAGCAATGCCTATAGCACCTATTTTTTTTAGACTGAGTTTTTTAAACATTGACCATATAATTCCACAGGTTTTGAGCAAAGGTAGCAAAACCCGTGTGAATCTATAGTCAAAAAGAAATTAATATTGGAATCGATAGAACTGTAAACTTGGGTAGTTATTGTTTTAACAATGATAATAATAACTGAGCATGTTCTGCCGCCTCATGGCCCATATCCGTTAAATAGCCACCATCTGGTAAGCTGGTGATGCCTTTGTCAAATAAGCTCTGCGCAGCTTGGATACTTGCTTGAGAAGCACTTGAATGAATTTTTATACCTTGTTGAGTGGTATCTAGATTAAACATTGCAAGCAAACGTATTTCTTCAAGTAACTCGTTACTAATGGACATATATTCTCCTTTTTTATTGTTATACCCAATTCATATGATTAGGACAATAAAAAAGCCGCATTCAGCGGCTTTTTATAAAACGATACCATCACTAATCAATCGTCTAGTCAATTAGACCACGACTTTTAAGTAGGTATTTAGGATCGGCTTCTTTACCTCTAAACTTTTTATATAAAGTTAAAGGATCTTCAGTACCGCCTTTTGATAACACATTATCGACAAAAGCTTTTGCAGTTTTTTCATCAAAAATACCATTTTCGCGGAAAGCTTGATAAGCATCTGCGCCAAAAATATCAGACCAAATATAACTGTAATAACCTGCTGAATAGCCACCTGAGAAAATATGCGAGAAATAGGTCGTACGGTATCGTGGAGCAATCTCACTAATCAGACCATACTTTTCTAGCACTTTATTTTCAAAAGCGTCAGCATCGCGGATTTCACCATCGTCGATAGTATGCCATGCCAAATCTAATAAGGTAGCTGCCATATATTCTGTAGTGGCAAAACCTTGATTAAATTTGCTTGCGGCTTGAATTTTTTCTACTAACTGTTGTGGGATTACTTCGCCAGTTTTGTAGTGTTTAGCAAATTGCGCCAATACTTCAGGCTCAGTCATCCAGTTCTCGTGAACTTGCGATGGAAACTCGACAAAGTCGCGTGGAACAGAAGTTCCGGTTTGTGATGGGTAAACACCATTAGACAAGAAACCATGAGCAGCGTGACCAAACTCGTGGAATAAAGTGCTCGCCTGATCAAAAGTTAACAAGGTAGGTTCATCACCAACTGGACGCGGATAATTTAAAACGTTGACAATAATTGGCTTATGGAACTTGCCATTTTGATCAACATATTGCTTGCGATATGAATTCATCCAAGCACCACCACGCTTACTCTCACGAACATAGAAATCAGTTAAATAAATACCGATTAACTCGCCTTGAGGGTCGCGCACTTCAAAAGTTCGCACATCTTCATGATAAGTCGGAAGATCAAAACGCTCCTTAAAATTCATGCCATAAAGCTTATTCGCAATATAGAAAACACCTTGTAGTGTGTTTTCTAAAGAGAAATAAGGTTTCACGATTTCTTGATCGATTTGATAATCTGCTTTTAGGATTTTTTCTGAGTAATGACGCCAATCAGAAGCCCTAAATTTAAAGTCGCCCCCCTCTTCGTCAATCATTTTTTGCATTAAGGCGGCTTCGTTTTGAGCTTGCTTAATAGCAGCTGGCCAAATTTGATCCAGTAACTTGTAAACATTATCAGCGTTCTTAGCAACTCGTGATTCAAGAATAAAATCGGCGTGATTCTTATAGCCCATCAAAGTAGCTTTTTGCGAACGCAAAGCTGCAATCTTGGCTGCTACTTTTTTATTATCATTGGCATTATCATTATCGCCACGGTTAATATAGCCCTGATAAATCTTCTCTCGTAAATCACGATTTGTAGAATAAATTAAGAAAGGATTTTTGGATGGTCTGTGAGTTGTAAAAACCCATTTCCCTTCATGTCCACGCTTTTTTGCAGTTTCTGCAGCAGCATCAATAACATTTTGAGGTAGGCCAACTAAGTCTTCTTTGTTTTCAAGAACCATCTCCCAATTATTATTTTCAGCCAGTACATTCTCGCCAAACTGGATAGTTAACTCTGAAAGTTTCTGATTCAGCTCTCGTAGCTTGCCTTTTTGTTCTTCAGACAACTCTGCACCACCACGAACAAAACCTTTGTAACGATCTTCTAAAAGCTTCATTTGATCTGCACGCAAGCCTAGCTCGTTACGCTTATCATAAACAGCTTTCACTCTAGCAAATAATTTCGGATTTAAATTAATATCGTCATTTAATGATGATAGTAATGGACCGACTTTTCTAGAAATCGCTTGTAAGTCAGGATTGGTATGAGAAGAAGTTAAATTAAAGAAGACGTTCGCCACTCGCGTTAGATCTTTACCGCCGTACTCTAATGCTTCAATGGTATTCTCAAAAGTCGGCTCACTATCACTATTAGCAGCCATTTCAATTTCTTCTTTGGCTTTTTTGATAGCAACATCAAACGCTTCTTTATAATGTTTATTTTCAATTTTATCGAATGGAGGAATACCAAAAGGGGTTTCCCAAACCATAAAGAATGGATTGCCACCTTCAATTCTGTCTGGTTTCACTGGTGTTTTCTTCATCTCGTCTTGAACTTTAACCGTTGTTTGCTCAACTTTAACCGCCTTGGCTTCTTCTTTTTGTACTGATTCGCTGCCTTTATCGCATGCAGTTAAAAACACAGCAGAAACAGCAAAGCTGATAGCTAGTTTATTCATTTGCTAAATACTCGTGGTTTATATTAATTTTAGTAGTGCATTTAATAACACAAATAACCGAAAAAAACAGTCATTTCTGTCTATATTTATTTAAGTTATTGAATTTTACTACCCTTCTCAGACCAACTTTATGTAACAATTTATGAAATTGAAATCACAGTGCTGGCTGTTCTAACTTTTGTTCATTGTCTTGGGATTGTTTGATCATTAAGGTTTGTTGCTTTCTAGTGGCTAGCATTAAGATAACCGAGGCCATTACTAAAACCGCTCCGATTAAAATAACTAAAGTAGCGCTAATAACGCTCAGTGGACCGCCAACAATTGATATAATGACGTTGGTGATGCAAAAAACCGAAGTTTGTAATCCCATAACTTTACCCTGCCCTAAATGACCAAAATACTTCGACAAGTAAGTTGGCACCATACCGTTAGCAATAGCAATCCAGCCACCTATTAGGAAGAAAATTGGATAGATATAGACTTCATTAGAAAAGGGCTGAATAGCAAACAAGACCGCCAAAGCGGCCCCTCCTATAATCATCGATTTGATTTCGCCATATTTGAAATTGACTTTATCAACGACAAAACTACTGACAATAATCATGCAGGCAGTCAAAGCAACGGTTGCCCAAGCAATGCCACGACTATCAAATTGTAAGTTATCGACAAACCAAACGGGATAAAAATCATAAAAAGCATTTAAGCCCATCGAATATAAAAAATAAAACCAGAATATTGGTAAGACTTCTTTATGCTTCAATACGGTTAAAGAGTTGTTTTTCCGGATAAGCAGCCAAAACTCTAGCTTGGCTTGGCCGGTTTCAGTTTTAGTATTTTTATGGCGAGCTTCGATGGTAAAATAGACCATTACAAAAGCAATGGCGATACCTACTGCTGCGATATTAAATACATTGGCAACCCCATAAACCATTAAGAAACCACCGATAAGTGGTCCAATTAACCAGCCTGCATAGGTCGATGCATAAACAAGGGAGATAGCTTTAGTACGTTCTATATGCGGATGTAATTCGGCGCCAATAGCTCGAGCAATAGAAATATTACCCTCGCAAATGCCGGTGACTAATCTTGCTACAGTAAAGGCAATAAAGGACTCATAAATGACCGCTATGGCTGTTAGTAAATAGCCAATAAAGCTACCAAATAAAGTAAGCAGTAAAACTTTTCGACGACCATAGTGATCTGATAGCGCTCCAACAAAAATACTTCCTATGAGTAAGCCTAGTGGGTAAATCGCTAGTGAAAAACCCAGTAATACCTTGGGGTGAATACCCAGAAAATTAGTAAGTTCATTCGGTGCTTGTTCTAGAAAGTATGGAGCCAACACAGGATATGGCATAGCAATACCTGCAGTGCCCAGTAACGATATGACCATCACACTGGCAAGCACTAATCTGGCTTTTTTTGGCCCCATAAGATCCCTATTTTTTATTGATATATTTTTGCTTTACTAGCGGTTTATCGATTTAAAATAATTTACACTAAAAAGTCTATCTTTATCGAACCAAGACTTTATCAATTTAAAGCCTGATTTGTTAGCCATATTGATAATATCTTCTTCGGTGAATTTATAAGAGTTTTCCGTATGAATAGTTTCACTCTGCTCGAATTTAATGGTTTGACCTAATAATTTCACAGTTTGCGGGCTGTTACTGATTAAATGCATTTCAATACGTCTCAACGAGTCATTATAAAATGCTCTATGTGAAAACTCACTGATATCAAAGTCAGCATTAAACTTTTCATTTAAATTAAATAGCATATTCAAGTTAAATGCCGCGGTGATTTGCCTAGAATCATTATAGGCTGGCTCTAAAATGGATTTAGCTTTATGCAAATCCATACCGATTATCACGCCACCATCATCACCAACCAACTTGCGCATATTCTTTAAAAACTTAATGGCATTTTCTGGCTCAAAATTTCCGATGGTAGAGCCTGGGTAAAAAACAAACTTAGGTTCATTAGCAACGCTTTCCCCTAAAACAATAGGTTTTGAGAAGTCGCTAACGATAGGCTGAACATTAAGCCATGGGAAATCTTCTTTTAGTTCTTGAGCTGCTTGATTCAAAAAACGCCTAGAGACATCTTGAGGGAAAAAAGCCTTAGGTTTTAACTCATCCAATATTAAGCGTACTTTAGAGCAATTGCCCGCTCCAGGCTCAATTAAAACGACCTCTTGTCCAATATAAGAAGCAATTTCAGCAGTGTTGTTTTTTAATATCTCTATTTCCGTACGAGTCGGATAATACTCTTCTACGGTGGTGATTTTTTCAAAAAGCTCAGAACCTTTCTTGTCATAGAAATACTTCGGGTTAAGACTTTTTTGTTTTTTTGTTAAACCGTTCAAGAGTTCTAATTCTTCAAGGTTTAATTCTAGTTCAGTTGTTTTCATTGTATTTTATAAATCTCTTGCTAATCGTATCCCGGAGAATTGCCATCTAGCATCCGGATAAAAGAAGTTTCTGTAACTAGAACGAATATGCTCGCTAGATGTTACACAAGAACCGCCTTTTAATACCTGCTGATTACACATAAATTTACCGTTATATTCTCCGACCGCCCCTTTTGCAGGATTAAAGCCTGGATGAGGTCCGTAAGCGGTTGAAGTCCACTCCCAAACATCACCAAACAGTTGTTTCACCTCAAAGGACTGCTCACATAGCTTCGGCTGCAAACATCCTGATTCAACTAAGTTACCTCTAATTGGGAACTTACTAGCAACATGCTCCCATTCCGCTTCGGTTGGTAAACGAGCATTACTCCATCTTGCAAAGGCATCTGCTTCATAAGCGCTGACATGGGATACTGGGGCATCTAAATTTAATGGCTGTACACCATTGAGACCGTATTGATACCAAGCGCCATCGCGTTTAAACCAATATAAAGGGCATTTCCAAGCTTGTGATTTGACTGTGGCCCAACCATCACTTAACCAATAATCAGGCAAGCTATAGCCATTAGCTTCAATAAATTGCAAATAGTCCGCATTAGTTACAAGTCTATCGGCAATTTCGAAAGCTTGCAGATAGACCTTGTGTTGCGGGGTTTCATTATCAAAAACAAAACCGTTATTCATATCATTAACACCAAGAGTGCTCAATTGTTCTGCATAAGCAATCCACTTTATAGGATTAACTTGCTGACTTTTGTCTTGGTAAATTTTCTCGGCAACCTGAGTTTGGTATGACGGTAACAAAGGGTTTTGATACCAGTTGTATAGAAGATCCGTAAAAAAGAGTTCCTGATGTTGCTGCTCATGATTAATGCCTAAAATCAACAAAGACGCTATGTCATCGGGCACTTGCTCGAAAGACTCAATCAACTTTAGGATCCGGCTGTTAATGTTTGAACGGTATTCATACACTTCTTTAACCGTAGGGCGAGATAATAAAGAGCGCTTCGCTCTTAAAAATTGCTCTCCGACACCGTTGTAATAAGAATTAAATAAATACTCATAGTGCTTATTAAAAGGAATAAATTTTTGTTCGTTCGTTTTTAAAATAAAGGTTTCAAAAAACCAACTGGTATGGGCTAAATGCCATTTTGCGGGGCTGGTATCTGCAATCGCTTGCAAGCCGTAGTCTTCTATTTCTAAAGGCTGACAATAAGTTTCACTGTGCTGCCTTACTTTCAAAAATTGTGCGAGTAACTGCTGTTTATTAGCTAGGCTCAACCGTATTTCAGAACTCAAAAATCGCTCCTAATTCACAAATTATGCCAAGATTACCACTTATCCAAATTTTATTCTCGGCAGCTTTTGAAAAAATAAGTCCTCCTTGATTGGATAACTGCAAGGCCTTATAACTTGATTTTCTAAGTTTAGGATGCCAATAGCTGGTTAAAACACGAACCGCAGAGCCGGTTGCCGGGTCTTCATCAACACCGTGCTGCGGGGCGAAATAACGCAAATTAAAATTGCTGTGACCATCGCCTTTTTGGGTCGCGATTAAAGCTCTGGAACTGTTATCTTTTAACTGCTTAACATTAACATCAAGCCCTTTTAAATCTTTAGTCGCTGGCCATTCCGCTATTAAATAGCCGTTACTATCTCCCACTGCCGTGACTTTATTAGGAATTTCGTTAAAGACATTTTTCAACCAAGGATATTTGGAATCTAGCTCTGCTCTATTAGCAACGCCATTTGCAATAGATACAGGAGCAAACCCTAACCAAACTTGATTTGAAATTTTGAAATCAACCCGCATTGATGGCAGTTCGAGCTGATATCCAGCCGTTAGCAACTGCTTCATTTTTAAAATATTCAGCAGAGCTAATAACCCATGACCACAAACTTGGATTTCATGAGTCTGGTTAAATATCCTCGTATTACAGAGTGTGTCCTCACTGACTTTATTGATAAGGTGAAAAACCGTCGCATTGGCAGGGCTTTCTGCTGCCACTTGTTGCATTTGACTATCATTTAATGGCTTTGATAAGAGATAGACATCCGCGCAGCTTCCTTCGAGCAGAGCCGATGGGTTTTGGATATTTTTAGCTTGCGTATCTGCGTTAGAGAAAACGCTAACACGATGTCCCGAATCCATAAAAGAAAATTATATTAATTCTTTAAATGATTCTATCATCAATTTTCGTGTTTTGTGATCGGGTAGCTCTCCATAACCAGCTAACATATTAGCTTTCAAGTGTTTTACTTTGCTAGTAGCGGGAATAGCGCAAGTGACTGCAGGATGGGATATAGCAAACTTTAGATAAAACTGAGCCCAAGACTTGCAACCCAATTCTTGCGCGTATTCAGGCAACTGTTGACCTTTGCTAAAGCCAAATAAACCATTAAAGGGACGGTTTACAATCACTGCAATCCCTCTATCTAGTGCTAATGGCAGTAGTCGATTCTCAACAGCTCTGTCTTTAACATTATAAGTTAATTGGACAAAGTCTAATGGTTCAGTGGCTAGTATTTTCTCAAGTTCAGAATGACTTCGGCCATGAGAAGTAGTAATACCTATATGCTTAACAATGCCCTCTTCCTGCCAGTTTCTTAAAGTATCAAGATGTGGTTTCCAGTCTACAAGATTATGGATTTGCATTAAGTCGAATGCATTTATTCCCCAAAGATCCATAGACTGGTGCATCTGATCTATGCCGTCTTGCTTTCCACGAGTCCAAACCTTAGTGGTTGAAAAGAGTTCATTAGGATAATCTAAATTCTTCAAGCAATGTCCGATCATTTGCTCAGAGGTTCCATACATAGGCGAAGAATCAATCATAGTTCCGCCAAGCTTAAAAAAAGTTTCGATTAGCGCAGTACACTTTTTTATGTTTTCTGGGGTTAAATCAAGGCTGATGTTACGACTGGTTCCAAAACCAATCAGCGGTATAGATTGACCGGAAGAAGGGATTTTATTTGTTAAGATTCTACTCTTTTCTAAAACAGAATCAGTGGCCAAATCTTTCTTAGATTTCATTTTAGAAAAAGCTAGTGGCGTCATCCCAGCAGACGTTAGCAAGGAAATTGATTTAGTAAATTGTCGTCTATTCATAATGAGTCATTAACCTTACAATCACTAGAAGGATACGGTTTCCATCTCACGAGCTTTTGACAGTCGTTCTTCTCGTGATTGACGATGCTCTTCTTCTGCAACTTCCATTAAGGTTTTTTCTTCCATTAGAGCAATGTTCATTTTTCGATACATCTTCAATGAGTAGAAACTAAAAGGACTAAAGAATAACTTAATGATCACTGGCATTAACTCTATAGCAATAAAGAATATTTTCAGTAACCAACTAAATAGAATAGCTGCCTGACCTATCTCAGGATCATTGTGTATGCTTTGCAACCCTAAATAACGTCTCAGAAAGCCTGTTTTAACCTCATAAAACAAACCATCATTAACTAGAGTAACTCTATATTCTTCTAGCTTTTGTTGCTTTTTCTCTATTTGAAAATCGAGCTGTGTTTTAGCTTCTAAAATACTCGCTTCAAGGTTAACCAAAGTGCTAGTGTTAGACTCAAAATCTACAGCGCCCTGAGCAACTAAATTAGACTCTTTTTGCACTTCATTGACACTATCAGTAGCGCTAACGATTTGCGGCGACAAAGCATCGAGCTTTGTTTTAGAATCCGTCAGGCGAGTTTGCAAAATAGTAATTTGCTGCTCCAAATCAGTGTAGGTCTTCACCGCTCTTTGATATTTAGGTCCTTCTGTAGGTGCGCGGCCATCCTTACCGGTTCTTTCCAGTAAAGCCTCATTAAACCAGAAATCATATTCTTTCCGCGAATCAGCAATTCGTTGATTAAGGGTGGCAATTTCAGAAATTAATACCTGTTGGGACTTCTGCAGCTCACTTAAATTGGTCTGCTTTACATTTAAGTTATTCCTAAGCACATCAGGATCAGATGACTGCTCAGTAGCCTTATAACTATTAATATTGTTACGCAATTGATCAATCTGAATCTGCAAATCCGCTATTCTCTTTTTATCTACATCAATAGCGGTATCGAGTTCTTTTTCATAATCATTGAGCCTAGCAAAATATTCACGGTTATTTTGGTTTGACTCTTTTTGAATTTGCTCATCTATAGCGGTCGATTGTAAGCTGATTTCAGCTAAAGTCGCCAAACCAATAGCAATAATTAGGGAATAAATAATTCTAGGAATAAGACCCACGAGAGTTCTTATTGGCAAGCCATTTTTAAAAGGGTTACGTAAGGCCCAGTCGGAACCAATAATGGCTTGATCAAGGAAAAATAAAGTCAGGGCAAAAATAAAACCTATCACTATGGCGGCAGTTGTTCCCAAAAATAAAGAAACACCATAGGAAAAAAGCATAAAAGTAAAAGCGAAAGTTACTAATTGGCGCCCTACCATGGCATATGCCAACATACGATCGTATTTCCCGCAATCGGCTAATACCTGGGAATCGGTAAGAGACAAAAATGAAATGATTTTGAAAAAAAGCGAATCTTTTTGATTTTCTTTGCTGTCTACTTGTGTAGATTCTTCCGCTGTTTGCTCCTTTGCTTCGTCATTAGCTCCTTTACCAGCATGCCCCTCGTTTGCTTGATCTGTCATATATTGCCACCCGTCCCATTATTTTCCATGTCACTTTAAGCTGTTAGTTTTCACTAACTAATAGAAATATGACACAGATAATATTTCCAAGTTCTATAACTTTTGTAAATATTTGTAACTCTAATGAGAAATTAATCAAAATGTGAAGTCGATTAAGCTAATTATTACTAAAACAGGGTTCAATTTACTTTCAAAAAATATACAAACGATGAAAGATTCGCAAATGAGGGGAACATTGTGAAAAAAATTATCAATCTGCTATTACTGGTTTCTTTAGCATCAATCTTATCAGCTTGCTCCACTATCAAAGGCTCCACCGTTGCTGAAAAGAGAAGCTACGTCACTAACATGCAGCAGGAAACGCTTGCTCAGCTTTATCAAAAACATCCAGAAGCGCGCTCAGAAATTGCAGGATCAGCCGGCTATGCGATTTTTAGTAATATTAATACCAACATCATTTTTATAACCACCAGTGGCGGATATGGTGTTGCTACTAATAACGCTAGTCGCCATCAAACCTTTATGAGAATGGCTGGTTTCGGTGTTGGTTTAGGCGCTGGTGTCAGGGATATGCGCTTGATTATGATTTTTAATAAAGCCCATGATTTAGAAAGTTTTATTGATAACGGTTGGGATCTGTCTGGTCAGGCAGGAGCCTCAGCACAGTCATCGGATCAAGGAGGACATGTTAATGCTTCCAAATCCATAGATTTTGATATCAAGACTTACCAAATCACGCAAGCTGGATTATCCGTTGAGGCAACCATTGATGGCACTAAATTCTGGCAAGATGAAGAGCTTAACTAGTTGTTATAGTTGGTTAATTATTGAATTTTATTAAAGTTTTGTTGTCTATTAATTATACGTTTTGAGCCATTTGGAGGGCACAGGTATGGGACAATTACTCTACGAATCGGATGAGTTTATTCACTTAGAAGAAACTTATAATGATCTAAAAAGGCATGGTATCGAAGATAAAGATCTGCATGTTTTTGCAAAACAACAAGGCAAAGTCCTCAGACACGGTCTGAATGCGGCTAATTTTTGGTACAAGACCAATTTAGTACATGGCGCTATCAATGGCCTTTATATTGGCATTCTTGCAGGATTATTGCTGTCTGCGGTTTTAACCTATAGCAACTTTTTTGAAGGTAACTATGGAACCAGCGGTTTTATTTTAACGATGCTGTTAGGCGTTGGCTTTGGGGCTTGGCTGGGCGGTTTTTTAGGACTGCAATCAAGGAACCATCAGCTTAAGAAATACTACAAGTATGTGGATGAAGGAAAGTACTTATTGCTAATAGATGCTCGCGGTAAAGATGTAGACAATATCAAGCAAAGTATTTTACATCATCATCCTCAATTGAAATTTCTTTCTGCGGATATTGACACTATAGTTCCTTTTGAGACCTTTCAAACCAGTCATTAAAGCTAACATACAATATAAATTTACCTAAAAGCGCTAATTATTTAGCGCTTTTTTGTAGTGATACTTATTTTAGCTTTTTAGCTATGGCCGCGTAATTAGGGCTTTTTTTGCCAAAGTATCGTTGTGACTCTGTAGTAAACTTCTTAAATAATATCCAATATCGCCCACGCCTTTAAAGCCTGCATCAATCGCAGCCTTATCATCAACTGCAAGCGGAATATCGCCCATGGTAGCAAATTCTTTTAGTGAGCCATAAAAACCGATGGTCATAGCATCCCAATTTGCGCCCTGCTCTTTTCTAAAAAGTAAATTCGGTTTTCTATCAATATTGATCAAATACTGGCTCTCCATTTTCCTTTCGGTTAGCAACTCATCTTTTTTTTCTGGTAGCGCCACAAACATTTCAATATGAAATAATTTATTGGCTTTATACCACTTTTCGAAAAGATTATTGTCAGGCCCTTGCATATAAGTAGATTCTAAAAAATTAATATCAGAACCTAAGTCTTTATAGAACCTACTAAGCATAGAATAATTGTCATCACTGTGCAGTTTTTGATAAGAAACCACTGGCCACACGATCATCAAATCCCAATGATCGCCTTGACTATGCCTCATTAAATAAGGCGCGCTAAACTTTTCATCTTGATAACTTTTTGCGCTAGAAATCACAGACTCAAGCTTTCCAGGCGTTGCTCTTACCAAGTCCACTCGATATAGAAAATCAGTGGCATTATGGGGTAACTCTTTTGCGATTAAGTTAATGCTAAAAAACAGTGAAATGATTAAGATTATTTTTTTCATACTAAACTCACAGCCGATAGATTATTTTTTGATTGTACAAAGAACAGCTCAATTTGCTAGAGTAATTTAAAAATCAATGGGGATAATCATGCGTAAAATCATAAAACCACTCCTTGTTAGAGCAATCAGTCTTAGCGCAATAAGTATGTTCAGCTTATCTGCTATTGCAGCTGATCGAATCACCGGGCATCCTGAAGCCACTCGCTCTGAAGTCATAGCTGCCAATGCTATGGCGGCTACCAGCCAACCCTTGGCGACACAAATTGCCTTAGACATTATGAAAGCTGGTGGTAATGCCATAGATGCTGCTATCGCTGCAAATGCGGCATTAGGATTAATGGAGCCTACTGGCTGTGGTATTGGTGGCGATTTATATGCCATTGTCTGGGAAGCAAAATCTCAAAAACTACACGGCTTGAATGCTTCAGGTCGATCGCCAATGGGCTTAAGCCATGCGCAGTTGTCTAAAGAAATTGCTAAATTAGGCAGAGAAGATATTCCTGCTTACGGCGTACTACCCATCTCTGTTCCTGGCGCGGTAGATGGCTGGTTTGAACTGCATAATAAATTTGGCAAGTTGCCCATGGATAAAATTTTGCAGCCATCCATATCCTATGCAGAGAACGGCTTCCCAGTCTCTGAATTAATTGCTTACTACTGGAATCTAAGTGTTCCTCGCTTGAGTCCACAAGTAGGCTCATTTAAAAACACCTTTACCTTAAATGGTAAAGCTCCGCAGAAAGGTCAAATATTTAAAAATCACGAGCTTGCAAACACCTATAAATTATTAGCTAAAAAAGGTCGTGATATTTTTTATAAAGGCTTAATCGCCAATCAAATAGATAGGTTCATGCAAAGCAATGGCGGTTATTTACGGTATGAGGATATGGCTGCCCACACTTCCACTTGGGTTGAACCACTAGGTGTTGAATACAAAGGCCATACTCTTTGGGAACTACCCCCTAACGGTCAAGGAATAGCAGCATTACAAATGCTACAAATATTAAAAAACTTTGATTTGAAATCTATGGGCTTTAATTCGCCCGAGTCTTTGCACACTATGATCGAAGCAAAAAAGTTAGCTTTTGAAGACAGAGCAAAATTTTATGCTGATATGGATTTTTCTGAACAACCTATCAAGCAACTGATCTCAAAAAAATATGGCAAAGAACGTGCGAAGTTGATTGGTGAGCGCGCCGCTAGACGGGTAGAAGCCGGTAATAAAAACCTGTTAGAAGGCGATACTATTTATCTGACGACTGCTGACTCTGAAGGTAATATGGTTTCTCTTATTCAAAGTAATTACCGCGGTATGGGCTCAGGTGTTGTGGTACCTGGTCTTGGTTTTGGCTTTCAAGATCGCGGACAACTTTTCTCGATGGATAAAACTCATGCCAATGCTTATGAACCAGGGAAAAGACCGTTCCAAACCATTATCCCGGCATTTGTTACCAAAGACGGTAAGCCTTTTATGAGTTACGGCGTTATGGGTGGCGCAATGCAGCCACAAGGTCATGTGCAAGTATTAGTGAATATGTTGGACTATGGCATGGGCTTGCAAGAAGCTGGCGATGTTGCGCGTTGGCAACATCTTGGCTCAACTGAACCCACGGAATCTCAAGCTAAGTATTTAGTTGATGGCGGCCATGTCGAGTTGGAGTCGACCGTTCCCCAAGCAACGGTCAGAGCTTTAAAACAGTTAGGGCATGACATCCGTGCAGGTAATGGCGGTTTCGGCGGCTACCAGGCCATTATGTGGGATCAAAAGAACAAAGTGTATTATGGTGCATCCGAATCTCGTAAAGATGGACAAGCTGCTGGCTATTGATTAGCCAGCGTCTACCTCGCCGTTCCCATTTTCTGACTTCAAATAATATTTATCCACTATAGGGTTCATGATCTTTTTCCATAAAGGCGGAAACAAAGCCAATAAAACCATAGTCGCATAGCCAGCAGGCAGCTGTGGGCTATCATCATAATGCCTCAAGACTTGGTATCGCCTTCTAGGAAAAGCGTGATGATCCGAGTGCCTTTGCAAATGAAGCAATAAAATATTCGTTAAAAAATAATTAGAATTCCAAGAATGATGATGGGTCACTCTTTCATAACGACCATTGGATTGTTGATTTCTGCGCAATCCATAGTGCTCGATATAATTAATAATTTCTAATAACGTAAAGGCGACAAAACTTTGACCAATAAAAAAAACAGCGCCCAGCCATCCAAAAAGTAAAGTTAATATCAATAACCACAACAAACTAAAGCCATACCAAATAAAAAGCTCGTTAGAATAGTGCCAAGCAGATTTACCCTCTCTATTCAAAACCTTTTTCTCAAGACGCCAAGCATTCACCAAATTATGAAAATACGCTCTTGGCAAGAAATGATAGAGAGACTGATTGTACTTGGCTGAAGAAGCATCTTTTGGCGTAGATACATCGACATGATGGCCTCTGACGTGTTCAATTTTAAAACCGCCATAAGTCACTAAACTCAGCAATAAGCCACCACTATTTTTTTCAATAGATTCATTTTTGTGAATAAGCTCATGGGCGACATTAATTGAAATAACGCCGCCGATAATACCTGTATTTATAATCCAGCCAATTTTTCCAACGAGCCCCAATTCTTCATTCACAAACTGCTGCGCACCGAAATAGACAACCACAATCATCAAGGGAAAACAGCTTAGGCTGATCACTTTATAAAAGATTTGCTCAGAAATATCTTTGGTATCATCGACTGGGATATTTAAGGAATCTTTACCTAAAGCTGCATCTAAAACAGGAATTAGCACAAAAAAATAAAGTAAAGCAAAATAAGGTGCCAGCTCATTCAAACCATCAAAGCCCGCCAGCCAAAAAGAAATGAACGGCACTAGCAAAGTAGAATAAAACAGAATGAATGAATACTTTTTTAGTCGAATTTTAGTTTGAATGGTCATAATTAATCTGCGTTTACTTTCTATCAAAAATATAAGCGCCCTTCACAGCTCCCCATACTTGTTTATCATTAGCATCAAAACCTTGATCCCAACTTTCAATCTTATCGTCTGTCACAGTAACAATTGAAGTTGCATAAGCTGCACCGCGCAAATTACTCTTACAGGATTTTTTGTCAGTAGACCCTGAATATTGATTACCGTCGTACTTTAAAAATACCGAGCAACCTTCTCGCTCCACCAAATCATCTGGACCAATGGAATTAAATAATTCTTTATTGTCTTGCCCACCGATGAACTTTTTAGGCTCTTTTAAACTGTAGACTTTGCTCTCAAAATTATTTACCGTTATTTGAGTCACCTGATAAACCCTTTGTCGATAAGGTCTATCTAAAGATTTCGATACAGCCTGTTCCACGTAAAGCCATACCCCATCTTTTCTATCTTGCCATATGGGATGCATCTCAAGATTAATATCGAAATATTCTTCATCTGCTAATGATTGCTTTTTACTATTAAAACTACCTGACATCCAATCCGTTAATTGATTTAAGGTATTATTATGATTTAAGGTATTATTCCCAGATTTGATGACCGCTGCACATGCGGTTAAGCAGACAAAAAACGCTAGCACTGCGCCAAATTTTAATCGATTAATCATTATACTCCTTGGTTTTTAACTGTATTTTTGAAATACGCTTCATCATATTTATGTGAATATAATAACCGTAAGGCATTGAATTTAATAGAACCTAGCTAACAGAAAAATAAATCACACCTTTTTCACATCAGTCATTCTACATTAGTATTCAAGCAAACAATTCTGTCAATACCCCGACGTTTGCTTATATTGTTTTCATGGATGATGACATACCCCAACTGTTGTAATTGTAAAGCGCCTATTTGGCGCTTGTTTTTTAAGTGGCTTTGGAGGAATACCCTTAACTTGATGTTATGAACAACTATTTGATATTTGGTGCCAGTGGTGCAATCGGGCAAGCTATCGCAAATCAATGTCTAACGAATGGACATCAAGTACACCAGGTTTTTAGGGGTAGTAACTTTAAACATGAAATTACTAGTCCTAATTGCCATACATATTACTTAGATGTTTACAACGAACGAGACTTGCTTCAGCTAGCCGCTACCTTAAAAGAGCATCAGATTAACCGCATCATTAACTGTGCAGGCATTCTTCATACAAAAGACTTTTCACCTGAAAAAACAATTACTCAACTAGAACCAAGTGCATTTATCGAAATCATCAAAACCAATACCCTACTAACTGCATTAATTGCAAAACACTTGATACCATTACTAGACAAGAATACAGAGTCGGTATTTGCAGTTTTGTCTGCTCGAATAGGAAGTATTTCTGACAATCAGCTAGGTGGCTGGTATTCTTATCGTGCGAGCAAGGCGGCTTTAAATCAGATCTTAAAAACCTTGTCGATTGAGTTTAAATTTAAAAAACCTAACGCCGCATTTGTCGCCCTCCATCCTGGCACAACCGATTCTAATTTATCAAAGCCTTTTCAAAAGAAGATTCCAGCGGAGCAATTATTCACAGCGAAATTTGTCGCAGAGTGTTTGCTAAACATAGTAGAGACGATTCAACCAGAAAACTCTGGCTCATTCTATGCTTGGGATGGCTCAACCATTGAGTGGTAGCCTAACAGCATTTTCACAGTACATTTGCTAGCTTGTAGTTACATATTAGCTAGGAGAACAATCATGAGTAGAATATTATTCAAAGTGAAAGACATGGCTAGCTTGCAGAATTGTTATGATTATTTAAAGCAGCAAGGGCTAAAAGAAAAACACTTACACATAGTCAGCAATAAACAGGGGAAAATCCTTAGGCGAGGCTTAAACTCTGCTAACTTTTGGTACAAAACCAATGTTCTCAACGGCGCTCTGAAAGGCTTTGCTACAGGTCTTTTACTAGGACTTATTGTGTCTTATTCTCTATTACAAATGCAGGCGCTAGATGGCTTATACGGTACTTTCGGTTTTATCTGCACAACAATGGTTCTTACTGGTTTTGGCACTTGGATGGGCGGTCTATTAGGACTCGAATCCATTAACCATAAACTCAAACCATTTCATGACAAAATTGAAAATGGTAACCATCTGTTGATGATTGATTTGAAAGCATATGATGTAGAAGCCTACACTCTTAATATTAGTCAACGTTTCCCAAGTTTAGAACTGCTGAGTGTAGATGTTGAAACAGTGATACCCTTCGAATTTATGAAAACTACACATTAAAAAAAGCACCTCAAGGTGCTTTTTTTAGAGAGAATCGACAAGTCATAATACAGCTAGCTTAACGTCAATATTGTTTCTGGTAGCATTTGAATAAGGACAAACCTCATGCGCCTTATGAACTAACTCTTCCGCTTGCTTCATATCTAAATCTGGCACACTGACTGTTAGGGAAACCGTTAAGCCAAAACCACCTGCATCTCGTGGACCAATACCCACTTCAGCAGTAACTGTTGTATCACCAGAAACTTTTAGCTCAGGGTGTTTTGATTGTACAAATTTCATAGCGCCTATAAAACAAGCAGCATAGCCTGCAGCAAAAAGTTGTTCGGGGTTATTCCCTTCGCCACCTGCACCGCCTAACTCTTTGGGTGTAGACATAATGATTGAAAAAGAATCATCTAAAGTTCGAGCGGTACCATCACGACCACCGGTGGCAATTGCCGTGGTGGTATACTTTACATCGACTGACATAATTTATCCTTTAGTTAATAGTCTTCATTACCATACTAGAGATTAAATCCTAAAATTCAATCAGAAGTATCAAGCTTTATATACAATAGTACTTTTATTTAGGGGTATAGGTGTTGTTATGTGGAAAATACTCAAGATAAGGCAATAAGTATTCTGCCGCAAAAACTTTCTTGAAAAACCGCTTTAAAGTAGCGTTTTTATTAGCTGATGCTGCATTAAAATACGAATGACTGCTGCCAACACCTTTCATATCAGTAAAATTAATATAGTAAGCATTCCCAGCATTTAACTTTCTTAAATAATGACCCAACCTTTCTCTTTGTTCATCTCCAGGCTTTCTACGCGACCATGAAAGCGCATAATCCTTTTCATTGATCAATACATAGACCCCTTTGCGTGCTCTAATGGACTCCACCCACAAACGGTGATCTAAATTATTGGTATCAGCCGCAGCCAAAATCACATTATCAAAGATTAATTTTCTCGACTCAGCCAAACTACTAGTTAGCGCATGTTTAAACACATAATTCCCCATGCTATGGCATAAAAGCGAAACATTAAGATTGCACTCTTTCTCAAGTAACTTAGCTAATAACTCACGTTGTTTAGTAGGGTTATCTGGATGGCGCTTTGTTGCTTTAATAGATAACTCGCGACGAGCAGCTTCCGTTAGCAACTGATAATAATGCCCTACACTATCAATAAAACGATTTAAAGCATCCTCAGAGGCTCTAGCATCACGCTTATCAGCAAGGTAAGACATACTGCCTGATAAGGCACCACCACCATTAGCCGGCCAGGTAAAAGGAATAACAATTAGATTATAAAGTCGCTCTAATTCACGTGCTGTATCATAAACATCTTTAACATCATTATTATAACCATGCACAAAAATCAGTATGTTTTTACATTCTTTTCTAGCTTCTGCAAAAGTATCGCAAGCTATTTGCAAGGGAACATAGTGAGATTCAGACTCATCGATATCTAAGTTAAATTTAGCTTTTAGATGTTTAACGGACTTAGGTGGAACCAGATCCTGTAAAATCGTTACCTTAAGCTTTCTAACGCCAGTAACTTCAACAGCGGTCAGTTCATTTGGTCCTAAATGATTAGTGTGCTTCGAAAATTTATTGAAATCTTGCTTAGAGGATTCCATTTGTCGGTTGGTAATAAAGTACATACTTTCGTCCTTTGAAAATACTAATATCAACAATATATCAAATTGATTTAATTTTAAGTGTGACCTTGTTCAATGCAAATTTGACTTATTGAAATGATGAAGTTGAGACTTATCAAATATTTATATTTAATCATTTATGATAGCTTTGGCTTGAACTGTTATACAAGGAGCTGTTAAATGGATACCAAAAGAACCTACTTGTTTTTTTCATTATTATTAGCTATTAGTTTTATCGTTAGTTGCAGTAATAAAGAAGAAGAGCAAGAACCTACCCCGATCGTCACTTCCGAGTGCAGTATTGAGTACCAAAAGAATGGTCGTATGAAATTGACACCTGTCGACGAATATTTTTTATGCTTAAACGAATGGAAAAATATTTCCCCGGCAAAGCCTGATGATCCCGGAACGAAACAAGGCGATCCTTCCAAACCTATAAAGGAAGGCGATTATATTTGCACCACCCAAGACTACAGCTTGACTAAAACTCCAGACTCAATTGTTTTACTTGGTGACTCTGCTGGAGATTTATGGCTCGGCTCTCTTTTACAGTCACAACCTTATCTTGATGGGAAATTTCAACAGCTTCCTGCTAAATTAGCAGCAATGGATGTAACAATAAATCTTTCTATCGCAGAGCCTTCCGTCTTGGTTGATAACCCAAGTAATGCATCTATTCAAAAGGCAATTAGCACTTTAGTTAATAGAGCGCAAGGCACTCCTTTGCCAGCAAAAGCTTCTTATAATTTTAAGGAAGCCTATTCTACAGAACAGCTATTACTAGACTTTAATTTATCCGCGAAATACGCTGGTCAATCGGCCAAGGCTGCACTAAGCATTGATAAAAAGACTGAAACTAAAACTATTTCTGCTTACTTTGTGCAAAATATGTTTACCGTAAGTGTTCCACCCCCTGTTACTCCCAGTGCTTACTTTAACGATATCACGCTAGAGTACTTAAAGGATCAACAGCAGTTAGGTAAGATCTCCGCAGAAAATCCGCCACTGTATGTATCTAGCGTTACTTACGGACGATTATTGCTATTTACGTTTTCCTCCAGCGCCTCATCTAGCGAGATACAAGCATCGCTTGATTATGCTTACAAAGGTGCTGCTGAAGTAGATGCAAAAGCCAAAGCTAAGTACGATAAAATCCTTTCCGAAGCAGAAATAAATATAGTGCCTTATGGCGGAGCTTGGCAAGATGCCGCTCGCTTAATTCGAAGCGCTTCAATCAAAGACTATTTCTCAGATGATGCTGCGCCACTAACAACCGCTGTGCCAATCAGTTATCAACTAAAGACACTTGCTAGAGACGTGCAAGCTGCAGTTGCAGAAACTACCAGTTATTCAGAAAAAAGTTGCAAAAAAGCTGAAGCCCCAGCTATTACTAAAAATGCTAAATTTACTTTACAGTATGTTGGCGGTGGCGATAACCGTTACTTATCTAAAGCCGAGTGGTTCCAAGTAGGCTTAGAAGGCAAAAGACCCTACCCTACGCTACAGCTTAGTCCAGTTAAACTTTTGTTGAGAGGCAATAAGCAAGCTTTAACCAGTGGGACCAATATTCGTTTTAGTACCACTGAAACAAAAGCTGGAGGAAGAAACTTAGACAAGAAAACCATCCTTGGAGCTTGGTCCAGTAAGAAATACGTGTCCTATCTAGCTTCTGACAAAAGCTCCAAGCAAAACTGGATTTTTACCAAAGTATGTCCTCAAAAGTGTGCTGACAACTATATTCGCTATGGCGATAAAGTTAATATCCGTAGCGAATACAAGCCAAAGCAATACTTGTGTAATGACAGTGATAAAAAGAGTCATTGGTTAATTACTAAAGAAGCTAAGTGTACTTGGCGTATTAATCGATAAGTTACTAGTAAGAAATCTTTCCTCGGAGAGATTTCTTTTGCTGGTTACGCTTTTTATTATCTAAGCGACGTTTCTTTGAACCTAGAGTTGGGCGTGTCTTAAGACGCGCCTTTTTCTCTTTTATGGCAGCTAAAACAAAACGCTTTAAACGCTCTATGGCATCGTCTTTATTGCGCTGCTGCGTCCTATGGCTTTGAGCTTTAATAATCAACTCGCCATCAGAAGTTAAGCGACTATCTTTAACTGACAGAAGCTTATTTTTGAAAAAAACTGGAACTGAAGAGTTTTTGATATCCCATCTTAAATGTATAGCACTGGATACTTTATTAACATTCTGACCACCTGCGCCCTGCGCCCGAATAGCCGTAAACTCAATCTCTTCTGAGTTAATAAATAGATTATTGTTAATAATGATTTTCATGTTTGTGCTTAAAATATATGCTTAGTTGTCATTGAATATAGAGTAACCGCTGAGATTGAATTATACTTTTATTACTTTTACCCGCCCCTTAACTTGAATGCCAATCTCTAAATATCCTTCCAAAGTCAGCTTGCCGCAAGTTAACCGAGGCTGGACAACCGTATTAGATTTTTTAGCAGAGCATTTTTCTGCTATCGATAAATCTATTTGGCAACAACGGATGCTTGAAGGCAAAGTCCACTGGGCTGATAAAAGCTTAATTCATCATGACACACCTTATCAAGCACAAAGAAGTGTATTTTATTATCGAGAGGTACAGGAAGAATCTAAAATACCTTTTCAACACTCTATCCTTTTTCAGAATGAACACATACTTGTAGCAGATAAGCCGCACTTTCTTCCGGTAACCCCAGGAGGCCAATACGTTAATGAGTGTTTGCAACATCGCTTGCGGGAAGAAACTGGCATAGAGCAGTTACAAGCTTTGCACAGACTTGATAGAGAAACTGCAGGGCTTGTTATGTTTTCGGTTAATCCTGAATCTCGCTCACAATACCATGCGCTATTTGCAGAGAAAAAAATCACAAAAACTTATTTGGCCATTGCCAAGACATCTTCAAAAGCGGAATTGCAAGGTGAGGAATGGACAGTGAAAAATAAGATGATTAAAGCAAAACCCAGCTTTTTAATGCAAGTTGACTCTGCGGCCCAAGCTAGCGAATTTAATTCTCACTCTATAATCAAGTGCGCTAAACAACACTCAAGCCATTCTTTATTTGAGTTAAAACCCATCACTGGCAAAACTCATCAGTTAAGAGTTCATATGCAGTCGATTGGTTGTCCCATTGTAAATGACAAGTTTTACCCAGAGCTGCAAGCCAAAACTGAAGAAGATTATAAAAGCCCCTTACAGTTACTCGCTAATGAACTAAGCTTTATTGATCCTATCACCAATCAACCGCTAACCTTCAAAAGCGAGCTAACGCTTGATTTAGCTGTCTTGCTTAGCTAAATACTCGTCATAAGTTCCACGGAAATCAACAATGCCATTTGGCGTCATATCAATAATGCGAGTCGCCAATGAAGACACAAATTCACGATCATGGCTGACAAAAATCAAAGTGCCAGGATAGTTAGCCAAAGCTAAGTTTAGAGATTCAATGGATTCCATATCCATGTGGTTAGTAGGTTCATCCATAATAATGATATTAGGCTGTTGCAACATAAGTTTACCAAACAGCATGCGGCCTTTCTCTCCACCCGATAACACTTGAACTTTTTTCTTAATGTCATGTTGGCTGAATAATAAGCGTCCTAAAATACCGCGAATAGCTAAATCGTCATCAGTTTCTTTGCCCCATTGTTCCATCCATTGGAATAAATCCATGTCTTGCTCAAAGTCAGCAGCGTGGTCTTGCGCGTAATAGCCAATTTGCGAGTTTTCTGACCATTTAACAGTACCAGTTTCTGGCTGATATTCATTTAACAAACAGCGCAACATACTGGTTTTACCGATACCACTTTGACCAATAATGGCTAATCGCTCGCCAACTTCAAGGTTGATATTGAAATTACTAAATAGTTCAGTCTCAAAACTCTTGCTTAAGTTTTCCACTTCTAATGCTAGGCGATAAAGCTTTTTTGATTGCTCAAATCGAATAAAAGGGTTTTGTCTGGTAGAAGGCTTAATATCATCTAAAACAATTTTATCGATCTGTTTAGCCCGTGAAGTTGCTTGTTTCGACTTAGATGCATTTGCTGAGAAACGACTAACAAAAGATTTCAATTCAGCAATTTGTGCTTTCTTTTTTGCATTTTCTGACTGCATGCGCTCTTGGATCATAGTTGCCGCGGTCATGTACTGATCATAATTACCGGGGAAAATTTTAATTTCTCCGTAATCCAAATCCGCCATGTGACTACAAACACTATTTAAAAAGTGTCTATCGTGCGAAATAATAATCATGGTGCAATTGCGCGCGTTTAAAACCTCTTCCAGCCAACGAATAGTATTAATATCCAAGTTATTGGTTGGCTCATCTAGAAGCATGATATCTGGCTCAGAGAACAATACTTGAGTTAATAAGACACGCAGCTTCCAGCCTGGTGCAACCTCGCTCATAGGTCCCCAATGTTGCTCGATCGGAATTCCAACACCTAATAGCAACTCACCAGCGCGTGCTTCGGCAGTATAACCATCCATTTCTGCAAACTGAGCCTCTAAATCACCAGCTCGCATGCCATCTTCTTCGCTCATCTCGGCTTTGGCATATATCGCATCGCGTTCAGATTTAACCGCCCACAATTCTTCATGCCCCATGATCACCGTATCTAAAACGCTATATTCTTCGTAGGCAAATTGATCCTGCTTCAAACGTCCAATACGGACATTCTGATCCAGCGACACATTGCCCGATGAAGGCTCTAACTCGCCGCCTAGAATTTTCATGAAAGTCGACTTACCGCAACCATTAGCGCCAATTAGGCCATAACGATTGCCGTTACCGAATTTAACCGATACGTTTTCAAATAATGGCTTCTCGCCAAACTGCATGGTGATATTAGAAGTAGAAAGCACTGTGAATGTCCGATTTAGAGATAAATTAACGAAATATAAAAAGCCTGACTGAGTGCAACTCATAGATCAGGCTGAAATTGGCGCGGATTATGCCATAGAAGTACAATTTCTGCACATATTAACTAGGGCTTTAATGAATATTGTTTAGCTCTTTACTCCTTGTCTCATTTAAAATGTCATCTAAAACTCATAGTTAATAGCAAAAAGGGTGAAAGTGAAGGCAGAAATAGCTTCACTTCCAATAGAAAGCTATTGTACTCGGGCACAAATCACATAGGTTCTTAGTGTTCTTGAGCCAGTTGAGTCAGAGCGAACTGTTACTTTCCAGTTGGTGTTACTCGTTGCAAAATTTTCAAATACATTGCCGACACCTAGATGACCATT
The DNA here is from genome assembly GCA_947498625.1 of uncultured Kangiella sp. Lineage (GTDB taxonomy): Bacteria > Pseudomonadota > Gammaproteobacteria > Enterobacterales > Kangiellaceae > Kangiella. The sequence goes on from CANMKR010000002.1 coordinate 579,504, forward strand.
GACATCGTAACCGCCACCTACAGCTCGATAATTAGAGCCTGTGCAAGCTCTGTTATTAGTCACAGTTCTTGTAAAAATAACACTACTAGCAATGTTAACTTGATCAAACGAGCGATAAGTATTTAAGAAACCCACACCAGCACTCACATTATCCGTTTCGCAAACAACAGAACCATTAGAGTTAATAATTCTTATTGAACTCCCCGCAGGGCAAATTCCATTAACTCTATTTTGTTTACTAGCAAGTTGCACTTGAACGCTTGAAAGCTGCGCTTGCAAGCTGGTTACTTGTGCTTGTAATACTGCGATATCACCATCATTAGCCGTGATGCGATTATTGATAGTAACAATTTGAGCTTGAATCGCCATGATAAGCTGCTGCAAATCTTGATCAACTTGGACTAAGGCTTCAATGTCATCTTCATTAGCAGTCACACGAGCTTCTAAATCCGTAACACTAGCTTCCAAAGCTTCGATCAACTGCTGCTGGAAACCTTGTACAGCTTGCAAGACATCAATGTCCATTTCATTTTGTGTAACCCGAGCTTCAAGAGTAGACACTGCGGACTGTAAGTTTGTAATCAATACATTTTGTTCACCTTGCTCAATCACAATTTCGTCAATTTGACTCTGTAAAATATTTACCGCTTCTTGCAACTCTATTTCAAGCAAATCAATTTGCTCTTGTAAACTTTTAAATGGCATGCCATTGGTGCTGCCCTGTTCATTCGAATACGAATACACATTATTAGTGCCTAATAAAAAAGCTGCTGATAACGTTAAAGCCGTGATAGTTTTAGGGAAAATACTTAGATCTTTTGAAATTTTCATTATGCTCTCCTTGTAATGAATACACTTAGTTAATGAAAGTAATTAAGCACTGATAGAATAGTTTTTTTTTAGATTTCGTCAATGCATATAAAAATGTCAGGAATTTTTATATGCATATATGCATCATTATTTTTAACTTACTAATATTATTGAATTAAATTTTAGTTGTAATTTTTTTTGACAAATTTTAAATAGACAATAAGTGGATGATTTGGACAATTATTGTCAGCTTTGATTATTGGAATTAGCAGCAGTTGCTAAAAAAAATCATAGATCAGACATAAACTGGCTCGGATTAAGCCATAGGAGTATAAAAGCTGCTCACTAAAACTCAAATTACGTAGCGTAAAATGAGCCAAATGAACAGCAAATTATAATTAGCTAATTTTAATTGTAGTTTTTTCTTGGCTTTTAAAAATAAATGGCAACAAATGTAATAGCCCTGAAATACTAACCATAAAAGGAAGAAGTGCCAATACATAAAGAGAGTAATCATTATTAAGTTGTATCAAATAGACGGCTGAAGCAAATAACGCAATAACAAAAAGTACGGCAACTATCCAATATAAGCTGCTAAAGCCGGAATCTTTAACGCGTTGATGTACGCCGTAAAGATAAAAACCTAAGACTATTAACTGATAGGTAATTGCAGCGATTAAAAACCAATCAGAACGAATAATATAAGCTAGATCTTTTAAGGCAAAGTAAGCCAACACAGCTAGCGTTAACATGATTATGAAGTTAACCAATATTAACTTACCTATATACAAACTAAAGTCGTATTGATTAAAGCCATTAGTGCTTTTTAAAGGCTTATTAGCAAGGCGATCTTCTTGAGAGGCTTGAGCGACTAGGAAATATCCGTTGACTAATAATCCAAGGACCATAAAGGTTGATACAAACCACTTTACGGACTCTGGCTCAATAAGATAGCGCGAATAGGAATGAGCAAATGCCCCTTGCATATAACTAAACACCGTGACGCCATTCGCCAATATATTGAAAAACATAAAGTTAATCAAAATACACACAAACAATGCCACTTTGTTGAATTCCAAAGCCTTGACGCGCTTCTTGGTTAAGGTAATGCTGCACCATAACATTAAAAACTGTAGCGGTATTAAAGTCGGTAGGAACCCTGATAATAAATTTCTTAAGACAGCTATCTCAGCTAGTTTTTCAGCCCCCAGCTCTCCAGCTGCAAAGTTGACGATGAAAAAAGTCATCATTAAAGAGCTGCTCAGCCCTATTAAAACCGTCAATAAAATAATACCAATGAGATAGTAGAACTTATTGATCTGCCCAGTGGGATCGAGCATGAGCTTTAAAATAGGATTTGTCATTGTAGATAAAATTTGTTTTTGCCTATTAAAAAGCTCAATAAAGCCGTTGTCTACTCTTTAGGTCTAAAAACCTTTATTGAATAGCTAAATACGGAACTGGATCAACTAGTTCAACGCCCTGCATATTATTAAAGATAAAATCGAGCCATGCTTTATGACCTGCCCCATAAACCACTACGACTCTATCACCCGGTTTTGCCACATCCAGTAATTTAGAAGCAATCTTGGTATTTCTCATCATATAATAAGCAAAGACCTCGGCACCTGGTTGTTTTTCGCCTTGATCGTATTTCAGCATCTCAAGATAAAAGGATAATGAAATGACGGGGCTGCCTTTAGAGTTTAACTTTGCCAAGTAATTCCCCAAATGCTCTTTTTTATGCTTAGCGAAGAAACCATCTAGTTCTTGTTTGATGTTGGCAAATGCAAGGTTAAATTCTTCTTGTTGTTTTGTATCAGCTAGATGTTTAAAAAACTTATCAGCAGGAAAATAATCAGGTTCACCGTCTGAAGGCTGTTCATCGATTCCGTAAACATTACTTAAGCCTGCCATTTTTGCCAAGCGATAGCCTACTTGTACCGTTTCATTGGGATCTTTTAATAAATCTTCAGCCTCAAAAGTAAGGTAGTCCTGTTCTATAAATTCTGGCTCATTGGTCAACCCTTCCACTGCAACTAAAGTAGGCTTAAAACGCATCAAGCTTTCAGAAATGTCTTGTAATTCCTGTTGTTTCTTTGGAGTTAGTACGCTTTCCACCTTTGTATTAATTAAATCCTGACCAGGGTTTGCGAAATGTTCCATGCCAATAATCATGACTTGGATAGGTTTATCAGACTTTAATGGTTCTGATTCTTCTGCATAAGAAATTAGTGAAGACATGAATGAATATAGAGCAACTAGGGATATAACAAGATTTTTAAACATAATGATTCCTTCTCAAGCATTATAGTTATAAGAAATGTGTTCTTTATAATTAAGATGCTGAGAAGGCTAAAATGGTTTAATTTATTTTTTCCTAATCAAAATTATACCTAAAGTTCAAACCGTAGGTCGTTTCATTCTCTTTAAATGAAGTAGTAAAGTCTGTAGAGAAATTACTATTAAAATGATATCGAAGACTCGCATTAGCACCCAACTTACCGCTGGCGCCCATATTTAAATCGGGATCAAAATAAACCAAGTTTGCTTCCCACTCTAGGTTATTAGTCAGTAAACCGCGACCACCTAACTCCAGTTCATATCCAAAGGTACCTTCTTTGACAAAATCAGAGTCTATTTTTTGTCTCAACACACCAAACTTAGAGACAAACTGCGTCTCTCCTTGGGTATGAAAACCAACACCAAAGACTTGAGTATTAATGGTTACGTCAGGACTAATGCTAGAGACATCACCTAAATCAGCGAGAAAGTTAGCGATATCAGTACCTAAATTCAGACTTGTAAAATCGAAATCCGCATACAAAAAATAATTATCATCTACAGAATTTGACCACTCAAGAACTAGCCCTTGACTCGATCTATCAGGAAATTTTAGCTTTACCTCACCACTAGCTGACTCAAATTCACTAACACTAATAAATTCATAACCAAACTCAAAATAATCGTAACTAATCTCATTAGATTTCGAAGGAAGAGATGCTAACATCAATGCTAATGTTGAAATGCTTATTACTTTTTTCATAAAGCCTGTCTTAATTTTTTAAGGTAGCAAATTTGAGCCTGATGTTTTTATTTGGTTCAGTTATTTGCCGAAAATAAAAAACAAATAAATTTGAACTTTTAGAATGAAAATTCCTCATAAACTAGAGAGAAACTCTAGGTCATTTTTGAAAAATAGTGAATAATTGAAAACGTTGCTATGACTGGCTTTTTATTGTCACTCTTATTTTTTTAGCCCTGGGAAACTACCAACAAACTTCACTTTTAAATCCGCTTCAAAGGGTGTGATATAAACTTTCAAATCTGGAAAGCTATCAACCGCTTGCCATAAGCCGCATTTATTCGCAAAGCTTTCAACCAGCTTCACCCTTAAATCCTCATGCGCTTCCACCACTTTAATTTTTATATTCGCATTAGATGCATATTCAACAAATCGCACTTTCCCATAAAGATTATGTCCTTTATGTAGGCATGGGTTTTCTTGCGCTTTCAGGTCGCTGGCCGACGTAATAAAGGCGATCACAAAAAGGAATAATGTTTTTATATTCATATATGATTTCTCTACCCTAGTGCTATCCAATAGCTTTATGCTTGATTATTGAGCAACCTTGCTACCTATAAAAGAATAAAGCTAAGTCGACTTTGCCACAAGTCCTTGCTACTCTTCCTACCCATAGATTAGGACATACAAAAGCCGTAGAAAAAATCCAAGATGTCACAACTACTAACCTTCATCTTTGCCATTGGCGCTTTTCAGGGACTAGTACTATTCGTACTTCTAATAAGCGACAAGCGAGTGAATTATGCCAGTAAACTTTTAGGCGTATTCTGTCTAATGATTGCGAGCTCCTTTGCCCTGCCGTTGATTTTTGATGCAGGGAATGGCCCTTTAGCTTGGCTAATTGCACCAATGGTCTTTTTGCCAGCTTGCTATGGTGGCGTTACCTATTTGTACTGTCGAACCGCTATTACAGGCTCACCTTTAAAGCTATTAGACTTACTCCATTTAATTCCTTTAGTTATTTGCTATCTGCTTAATTATGAAATTTTATATTCGCCAGAAAAAGCGTTGGAATTTTTGGCAATGCACAATGATGCCACTTTAACAAAAGCCATCACAGCCGCGATTATTTTCGCTCAAATTGTGCTCTATATCATTTTGATTATCAGCATGCTTGTCTATTATCAAAAGAAAGCTAAGCAGACGTTATCATCCTACAATCCCGATATTTTCAAATGGCTATGGAGTCTTACCGCATTTGCTGTACTCTTTTGGGGGCTCTCCATTGTCTTTAACTACATCAGTCGAATGCCCAGCATCAACCTTTTAGCCTACGCTACCATGGTCTTAATGGTGTATTTCATTGGCTTTGTTCAATGGCGAAACCCGGGCATATTCCATATCAAAAAGTTGGAAAAGCAACCCGAAATAAAAGCCAGCCAAGACGCTTCCGAAGGCTTACTGGATCAAGAGATGCGTTCAAGCATCTTGAAAACGGTTCAAGAACAAGTCAAAGAGCAGTCTTTGTACCGTAATAGTGAATTGACTTTGGCAAGCTTGGCAGAAGAAGTTGGGGTGAGCATTCATCACCTTTCAGAAACCATCAATCAGCAAGGTGGTAAAAACTTTAATCAGTTTATTAATGAATACCGAGTAGCTGAAGTGTGCGAACAACTCAAACAAAAAAGCGAACGTAAGCTGATTGACCTGGCCTTAGATGCTGGTTTTTCCTCGAAAAGCAGCTTTAACGCCACCTTTAAGAAGCTCACTGGCAAGACGCCAAGTGTTTTTCGTCAAGAAATAGCCTAAAAGTTACTGCCGTCATTCCCACGAAAGTGGGAATCTTCTCAAGTCCTGCACAGAGTTCAAGAAGATTCCCGTTTGCACGGGAATGACACTTACAATTTATCCCTTATTTTGAGGGTCACTTCTTCTCTTCTATAATCGTCATTCCCGCGAAAGCGGGAATCCAGCCAAGTCTTGCGCTAAATTCAATAGGACTCCCATTTACATCGGAATGACACCGATAATTAAATCCTTTTTTAGACCGTCATTTCCGCGAAAGCGGGAATCCAGCCAAGTCCTGCACAAAATTCAATAGGATTCCCATTTACATGGGAATGACACCGATAATTGAATCCTTTTTCAGACCGTCATTCCCGCGAAAGCGGGAATCATGCCAAGTCTTGCGCTAAACTCAATAGGATTCCGATTTACATGGGAATGACACCGATAATTGAATCCTTTTTTAGGCCGTCATTCCCGCGAAAGCGGGAATCCAGCCAAGTCCTGCACAAAATTCAATAGGATTCCCGTTTTCACGAAAATGACGCAATAATTAATATAATCAATCACTTAAAGCAAGGCACACGCCGAAATTATAATCTTGGACGTCCAATATTAACCTATTGGACGCCGTCTCTCTGCCGAACTGGTGAAATGAACCCATCAAATAACTGATGGAGTTTCACAATGTTAAAAACAATCACTAAATGGTTCTTATACATCCTAGCTGGCTTAACGGTTCTTACTATAGGCTTTCTAATTTGGTACAAAGGCGCTATTAACGCTACCTATGGCGAAGATACTGAATTAGTCGATCACAAGGCCTTTGCCACCCCACAACAGCTAACCGCCATTACTAATGCCAATGTGCTGTCACCTGATGGCCAAAGCATGCTGTCGAATCAAACCATCATCCTTGAGAATGGCAAAATTATCTCAGTTGGCAATAACGCTGAGATCCCAGCAAATGCCAAAATGATTAATGGCCAAGGTAAATACGTTATTCCTGGATTGGTAGATTCACATATCCACCTGCACAAAAGCCCTAACGATCTCTTGCTTTACGTTGCCAATGGCGTAACTCATATCCGCGAAATGGGCGGCTTCCCAGAAAGCTTAGAATATCGTGAAGAAATCGAACAAGGTCGTATCGGCCCAAAACTGTACGTCGCCTCTCCGCCGATTAATATCAAAGACTATATCGAAGGCAAAGGATTTGAATTTTTCTCTCACCACGAAGCAGTTCAAACCCTAGAGCAAGCCGAAGACAAGATCCGTGACTATGTCGATGCTGGTTATGACGCTATTAAAACTTATCATTTAGATATGCCAAGCTACCGTGCGGTGAACAAGCTAGCTGCCGAGCTCGGAGCCCATACCGTTGGTCACTTCCCGTTAGATTTTACCTTGGATGAACTAAAGGTGACACAGCAACGCGAATTAGCGCACCTAGAAGAAATCGTCAGCGTATTAATTCGTGAGTTTGGTTCCATCAATAAAAAAGGTAGCGATAATTTCTACAAGCACGTTCAAGATCGTAGCCAAGAAATTATCGACGATATATTGGCAAAAGATATAACCGTAAACTCAGTGTTGCTTTATATGGAAAATATCCATGACCAATTCAGCGATTTAGAAGGCAAGCTAAGAAGCGTACCGATTGAGTATGTAAACCCAGCGCTGGTAGAAGGCACTAATTTAATCCCAGGCTTTAAGGTCGGCTGGTTACCAGGTTTCAACCAATTTGAAGCCACCAGTCATTCGCACGAACAAGACTACAAAGAATATGACGTCTATTGGACAGCTCGTGAAAAAGCACACCACATCCTTTTAGAAGCTATGATAGAGCGTAATGTAAAAATTGTGGCAGGCTCAGACACAGGTGGTTTCTTAGTAGTACCAGGCTTCGCCCTACATAAAGAAATCCAGTCGCTTAACAATGGTGGCATGACTCCAGCACAAGCCCTAGCAACAGCTACAAGCAACCCAGTAGAGTTAATGAAAAGTGACGCTGGAATTATCGAAGCTGGAAAACGAGCAGACTTAGTGATTTTAAATAAAAATCCATTAACAGATATTAAAAATACCCAAGCCATTGATACTGTAATTCTTAATGGCCGTACACTAGAGCGTCAGCAGCTGGATGCTATGCTGGAGGCGGTTAAAAAAGCTAATAATAGAAGTCGGAAAGTGGATATTGATCAATATTTATAAGAGCTAAACATCCTTGATAAGAGCTGAGTTTTTAAATTGCTCGGCTCTTATTAAAGATATAATTTTTTGAAACTCTACCTTATCCATTAATCATGAGTGATTTAAAAAACGCAGGATTTATACAATACCTGACATTTGCTTGTTTTTTCTTTATAAAGCCTTTAAGAATATTCATATTGTAATGGTAATTATAAATATACTTTTCCTCATTAGAGTTAATTTTAACACCTAAAAATCCATACCATAAAAGCAAGTCCAGCATTTTTTCACCCTCAGACTCTTCAACATAGTCTGTAATCTTGTTTAAAACTTCATCTAGGCTTAGTTCTTTTTTTGACTCAATGAACGAGTATAATATTCCATCGCTGTCACTTGATATATCTCTGAGCTCATAGCCTATATCATTTAGTAGGTCCGTAGAAAATGCTGACAATCCTTTCTCAATATCTTCCTGAGTAATTTTTGAATGATTCAAATTAACAGCATAACTTTTGCAGTGACCAATAAGATTAAGTAAGAATCTAGGTCTCATTAAGCACCTATCAATTAAGTACTGTGAACTTTCTTCACCATGATAATGGCTAACGCAAATTTGGCCCCATATTTGTTCGAAGGTTAGATCACTATCTAAATTATTAGATACAACTCGTAATCTAATCAATTCTCTTAGCAAATCTGTGTCAGTCCAGTCTAAAAGAACGCTGGCTTCTTTCCCTCTATCTGATGTATCTGAAACTAATAGCTCATATACATCATTCCTTAAGAACACAATAGTATTCACTTCTGTATTCTGTCTATCGAACTGCCTCTCTAGCTTTCTACTTGCATCAATCAAAGACCTTATAATGATTAAGTCTTCATGAGTAAGCCCTGTAGTCGGCCAACCTTTGTCAATATTATCAAAAAGTAACCATAGAGTTTCTTTATAACGCATGTATTCTTTAATATGACGGGATATTTCTCTTACATCATGAGAGTAAAGGAGTTGAGTTACTTGAGCTGAAGATAAACGACTATTATTCCCATCACTATATTTTTCCATATAATTTGAAGATATTTTTTCCATTAAAATTTTCATGCGCTCGGAAAAGTCTCCTTGAACATCATATTCTTCTGTTTTGTACAGTTCTTCTAATTTTCTATATGGTTCAAATAAGTTTTGTTCATGAATATGTCTTACCTTATCTTTTTCTAGAATTTTGTAACAAATTTCTAACAGTAATAAATATTCCCAAAATGCCATGATAGTATGCTGAAGAGTCCCCTCTTCTAAATACTCAAGAATCATTTCTTTAAACTTTATTAACTTATATCCGTCAGGCTTCAGATCTAAAACGATATTTTTTTTATTACTTCTTTCTCGGTCCCTTACTTGCAAAAAAATCGCAGATTTACCTGCTCCTTTTCTTCCAATAACTAAATTAGCTTCACCTCTTATAGACTTTAGATATTGATCTGTTTTCAAATAATAGGCTTCCAATGTTCTCATTTCATTTTCTGCAGAAGATGCGCCTAAATCTAATGTTTCTAAGAATGACTCATTATGACTAGGTACAACATCTAATGTTTGCTGATATAGCTCAGCAACTTCTGCTGCAAACTCTGCAATATATTCATTAACATCGTCAGGATGGTTACAAATACTTACGAAGTCTCGATAATCTAAAGGAACAGGGTCCTGTCCAAACTGTAGAATCGATATTGCTTTTTTCATCCCAGCAGATAATCCAGCAATAAAGGCTGCTCTAAGATTATGAACCTCATATCCTTTTTCTTCTGAGTTTAATAAAGGAACGACAACCCCATAAGATTTTGCAACATTCTTAATCGCATCAGACGCCGATAATCTCGATTGTTCTGATGGATCAAAATTCCTAAAAATATATCTGCTTTTTTTTACCCTTGAGATTATTCTAGTTATCCAATCAGTTTTATGTTCCCCCTCCAGTAAATATAATGGTGATGCTTGATCAATTTTTTCATTTATAGGAATTGGGCTTATATTTTCAATATTTTTTAAGTATTCACAAAGCTGGTCGGAGTTTTCATACTCTTTGTAACCTAAGGTATCAAATATACCTACTTCATTGAGGCTAGGCTCACTATCAGCAACACTTTTATTTTTAGTTATTAATACCCTCTTATTCTGTCCGATTGCATATCCTATTTCATAGGTAACATTGAAGTTTAATTTTGAAATATCTGCCACTAAAAAATCAGCATCATCGATCCCAGTTAAAACCTTTGCGGATATAAAGCACCCTACAATATCTAACGCTTTCCAAGATTGGATTACTATTTTGTTATTAATTTCTTTAAATTTGCTAACAGCCGAGTCAATAGTTGTACCGATTGCAGTTGGGTTAGATGGGTAAGCGAAAAAACCTTTTATTGTCATATTTATTCTCCTTGTAATCTCAAATATTCCCATAAAAAAAGCCGCTTAACAAGCGGCTTCAACAATGCAAATTTGCATTAATATTAATGCTTTACAATTGATTTATTCAAAAGGAACTCGAATACTCCCTTCCATTAAGACTCTAGCACTGCGACTCATAATGACTTTTTTAGCTTTCCATTGACGGTTTTCCTCAGCAACTTCTGCGCCTACTTTTAAGGTGCCTGAAGGGTGGCCAAAACGTACTTCATTTCTATTGCCACCACCCGCTGCTACATTAACTAAAGTTCCAGGAATGGCTGAAGCTGTTGCGATAGCGACTGCGGCTGTGCCCATCATGGCGTGATGGAGTAAGCCCATAGAAATCGCTCGAACGTTTAAATCGATATCGTTTTGGGAAATATCTTTACCACTTGAAGAGGTATACGATTTTGCTGGCGCAACAAAAGCAACTTTAGGCGTGTGTTGGCGAGTTTTTGCTTCTTCGATATCAGTAATCAAGCCCATCTTGATAGCACCGTAAGCTCGAATCGTTTCAAACATAGTTAATGCTTTATCATCGCCATTGATATTGGTTTGTAGTTCAGTGCCATTAAAAGCGCCGTCAGTACCATTGCCCTGCATATTGGGTATTTCATCTGCATTTAAGAAAATGGTTGGAATACCCGCAGTGATCATAGTGGCCTTAAAAGTACCAATACCTGGAACCTCTAAATCATCCACTAAATTGCCCGTTGGGAACATGGGCGTATCGCCTGATACGGGCTCAACGAATTCGATTTTTACTTCTGCTGCGGGGAAAGTTACTCCGTCCAATTCAAAATCACCTGTCTCCTGGACTTCACCGTTAGTAATCGGCACATGAGCAATAATGGTTTTCTTGATATTGGCTTGCCAAATACGAACCACGCAAATGCCATTTTCAGGAATACGCTCAGCATCAACTAAGCCACTACTGATAGCAAAAGAACCCACTGCCGCAGTTAAGTTACCGCAGTTACCGCTCCAATCCACAAAAGGCTTATCAATCGACACCTGACCGAATAAATAATCCACATCGTGATCGGCAACCGAGGCTTTAGACACAATCACCGTTTTACTGGTACTGGAAGTCGCCCCGCCCATACCATCGGTTTGTTTACCATAAGGATCAGGACTACCAATCACGCGAAGCAACAATCTATCGCGCGCTTCGCCAGCAATCTGCGCTGCTTCTGGCAAATCGGTTAACTTAAAGAAAACACCTTTAGAAGTACCGCCGCGCATATAAGTGGCTGGGACTTTTATTTGGGGTGGAAATTTCATGTTTCTTGTTACCTGTTAGTTGATTCCCGTTTTCACGGGAATGACGTTAATTTTTAATGACGGGCTGTTTCTAAGCCGTCATTCCCGTGCAAACGGGAATCTTATAAAGTACAACTCAAGCTTTATTCATGGGCAGTATATCCTTAACAGGATTACCACTTTTCCCTGAAGGAATTTCCTTCGGTCACATGGGAATGACACTATTCCCTAATCGTCATTCCCGCGCAGGCGGGAATCTTACCAAGTACAATTCGAGCTTTATTCATGGGCAGTCTATCCTTAGCAGGATTTCCACTTTTCCCCGAAGGAATTTCCTGCGGTCACGTGGGAATGACACTAAAGAATTTCAGACCAAAGATCACTCCATTCAGGGTTATTCGCTTCAATCAAATCAAGTTTCCACTGTCGATTCCATTTCTTCATTTGTTTTTCTCGAACTATGGCACTTTCCATAGTTTCGTGCTGCTCAAAATAAACAAGCTGAGTAATGTTGTACTTTTTACTGTGCCCATCAACTAGATGGTTTCGATGTTGCCAGATTCTTTTAATTAAGTCGCTGGTTACACCTATGTATAAAGCTCCGTCTTTTTTGTTCGCTAATATATAAACGAATGGAGATTTCATATCCTTTGTTCTCCAAGTTATTTAATGCGTCATTCCCATGCAAATGGGAATCCTCTCAATGTTAACTCTCAGCCTAAATAAACCCTAGTCCATATACTCAGCAAGATTCCCGCCTTCGCGGGAATGACATCCTTTTTGAACCGTCATTCCCATGCAAATGGGAATCCTCTCAATATTAACTCTCAGCCTAAATAAACCCTAGTCCATACTCAACAGGATTCCCGCTTTCGCGGGAATGACATCCTTTTGTACCGTCATTCCCGTGCAAACGGGCGACCGAAGGAAGTGCCCGTGGTGAATCCTCTCAAATATAACTAGTTATTAGCTAAGAAATCGTTAGCAAAGCGCTGCAGAACACCACCCGCATCGTAAATCGAAACTTCTTCCGCAGTATCTAAGCGAGACTTCACTGGGATTTTTACTTGTTCGCCATTCTTACGAGTCACCACCACAGTCATTTCTGAGCCTGGACTGATATCGCCTTCAACGTCGAAAGTTTCAGTGCCGTCAATGCCGTAATCTTTACGAGTCTCGCCATTAGTAAACTCAAGTGGCAAAACGCCCATACCGATAAGGTTGGTACGGTGAATACGTTCGAAGCCTTCAGCGACAATCACTTCTACCCCTGCTAAACGCACGCCTTTGGCCGCCCAGTCACGAGAAGAGCCTTGACCATAGTCTGCGCCAGCAACAATGATTAGCGGCTGTTTACGCTCCATATAGGTCTCAATGGTTTCCCACATGCGGCCTTCAGTACCTTCTGGCTCAAGACGCGCAAGTGAACCTTGCTTGATATTCCCTTCATCATCTAAAACCATTTCGTTTAGAAGTTTCGGATTGGCAAAAGTAGCGCGCTGCGCGGTTAGGTGATCGCCGCGGTGGGTTGCATAAGAATTATAGTCTTCTTCTGGCAAGCCCATCTTATCCAAGTAAGCACCTGCTGCACTGGCTTTTTGAATAGCGTTCGACGGCGATAAATGGTCAGTGGTGATGTTATCGCCCAGTACCGCTAACGGACGCATACCTTTCATTGTTCGCTCGCCTGCTAGTGCACCTTCCCAATAAGGCGGACGACGGATGTAGGTACTCATTTCGCGCCAGTCGTATAATGGATTCGACTTCTCACCCATATCCACTTCAACATTGAACATTGGCTCATAGACTTTAGCGAAATGTTCTGGCTTAACGCTTTGCTTAATTACCGCATTAATTTCTTCATCGGTAGGCCAGATATCTTTTAAGGTTACTGGCTTACCATTGGCGTCATGACCCAATGGATCTTTTTCAATATCAAAACGAATCGAACCAGCGATTGCATAAGCCACCACTAATGGCGGCGAGGCTAAGAAAGCTTGGTCAGCATGCGGATGTATACGACCATCAAAGTTTCGGTTACCAGAAAGTACTGCCGTCGAATATAAATCGCGGTCGATAATTTCTTGCTTAATTTTTGGATCCAGCGCACCACTCATACCATTACAAGAAGTACAAGCATAAGCTACAACGCCAAAACCTAATTGCTCAAGCTCGGGTAATAAATTGGCTTCTTCTAAATATAAAGTTACTGCTTTAGAGCCTGGCGCTAAAGAAGTCTTAACCCATGGTTTACGGGTTAAGCCGTGTTTATTAGCGTTACGTGCTATTAATCCAGCGGCGATCATATTGCGTGGATTTGAAGTATTGGTGCAGCTAGTAATAGCGGCAATAATACAAGCGCCATCTGGCATTAAGCCATCTTCAGAAGAGTAAACGCCGTCACCATTTTCAAGAGCAATACCCTTTTCTGCTAAATCTTTAACAGCAACACGGGCATGAGGGTTTGATGGGCCTGCGATGTTCATTCCTACAGCGCCTAAATCAAAGGTTAATACACGCTCGTATTCAGCCTTAACCATATCATCAGCCCAAAGGCCTGTTTGTTTAGCATAGTTCTCTACTAGCTTAACTTGATCGGCATCGCGGCCAGTTAGGGTTAAGTAATCAATGGTTTGCTGATCGATATAGAACATGGCAGCGGTTGCGCCAAACTCAGGCGTCATGTTGGAAATGGTTGCACGATCGCCAAGGGTTAGAGCATTAGCACCTTCGCCAAAGAATTCTAAATAGCTCGATACCACTTTTTCATTACGCAAGAATTCTGTTAATGCCAAAACGATATCCGTTGAAGTAATACCCGGTTGCGGCTTACCTTTCATCTCCACACCGATAATATCCGGAAGGCGCATGTAAGAAGCACGGCCAAGCATCACGCTTTCTGCTTCAAGACCACCCACACCCACTGAGATAACACCTAACGCGTCAACCATTGGTGTATGGCTATCAGTACCGACTAACGTATCAGGGAAGGCTACGTTGTCCTTAATTTGTACTACTGGCGACATGCGTTCCAAATTGATTTGGTGCATAATGCCGTTACCTGGTGGAACTACGTTAACGTTCTTAAACGCAGTTTTACACCAGTTAATAAAGTGGAAACGATCTTCATTACGGCGATCTTCAATCGCACGATTTTTCTCGAAAGCATTTTCTTCGTAACCTGCGTGTTCAACTGCTAATGAATGATCCACAATCAATTGCGTTGGAACTACAGGATTAATCTGCGCAGGATCACCACCCTTCTCCGCAATCGCATCACGTAAACCGGCCAAATCAACAAAAGCGGTTTGGCCTAAAATATCGTGACAAACTACCCGCGCTGGAAACCACGGAAAATCCAAATCGGTCTTGCGATAAATAATTTGCTTTAGAGAGTCAGTTAAAGTCTCAGGACTGCAACGACGTACTAAGTTTTCAGCCAACACTTTTGAAGTGTATGGAAGCTTGTCATAGGAGCCAGGCTCGATTGCTTCAATCGCTTCGCGAGTATCGAAATAATCTAAATTGCTATTTGGTAATGCTTTACGGTAATTGGTGTTCATGCTTTGTATTTCCGTCATTCCCGCAAAAGCGGGAATCTCTATAAAATTACTTGTAAACTTGATTCCCGCCTACGCGGGAATGACGAGTTGTTTATTGTAAAATGAATTTTAAGTTTTAAGAGCAAGGCTTTAAGTGAATTTATCGCTGGAGTTTACGACCAAGTAAATGACTAAGATAAATTCTCTTTATAACGCAGCTATTGAAGCTTAAAAACATTTTATCTTTCTGCTAAAGGAACAAACTCTTGGTCATCTGGACCATGGTAATTTGCTGAAGGACGGATAATCTTGCCATCAACTCTTTGCTCCATAACGTGAGCTGCCCAACCAGTAATACGCGAACAAACAAAGATAGGCGTGAACATTGAAGTTGGAATACCCATTTTGTTATATGATACGGCTGAGAACCAATCTAAGTTCGGGAACATTTTCTTTTCATCCCACATGATAGTTTCTAGGCGCTCGGCAACATCGTATAGCTTCATATCACCCTGCTCTTCAGAAAGTTCTTTGGCAACTTCTTTAATCACTTCATTACGAGGATCAGAAACGGTATAAACCGGATGACCAAAACCAATTACGATTTCTTTACGCGCTAAACGCTCTTTAATATCAGCTTCTGCATGATCCGCTGAGTCATAGCGCATTTGAATATCTAAAGCGACTTCATTTGCGCCACCATGCTTTGGACCACGTAGCGCACCAATACCACCACAAATTGCAGAATACATATCTGAACCTGTACCTGTAATGACGCGGCTTGTGAAAGTCGAAGCATTAAACTCATGCTCTGCATATAAGTTTAATGAAATCTGCATCGCACGAACCCAAGAATCAGGGCATTTCTCACCATGTAATAAATGTAAGAAGTGACCAGCAATTGAGTCTTCGTCAGTTTCTAAATCAATACAAACGCCATTGTGCGAGAAGTGATACCAGTACAGTAACATTGATGGGAAAGATGCCATTAAGCGATCAGAAATATCTTTCGCTTCATTCATTGGCTGACTTTCTCGCTCTGGTAAAACCGTACCCAACATTGAACAACCTGTACGTAATACATCCATTGGATGTGCATTGGCTGGAATCAATTCCAAAGCGTCTTGAACTAATGCTGGTAAGCCCCGAAGCGCTTTTAACTTGCGCTTATAATTTTTTAATTCTGCAGCGTTTGGTAATTTTCCGTGAATTAAAAGGTGCGCGACTTCTTCAAACTCAGCATTTGCTGCTAAATCTAAAATATCGTAACCGCGGTAGCTTAAATCGTTACCCGTACGGCCTACGGTGCATAACTCGGTATTACCTGCTGCAACGCCAGAAAGTGCAACTGACTTTTTTGGCTTTGGTAGTTTTTGTTCAGACATCATTAACTCCTAAATTTAAATCTCTTCTATTCTTTTTTAACTTACTTCTCTTTGCGCTATTTCTCTTTGCCTTCAGAAAATAAGTTATCTAATTTTTGTTCGTACTCGTGGTAGCCTAAGTGTGCATATAACTCTTCACGAGTTTGCATAATATCTACAACATCGCGTTGATGACCATTAGCTAATACTGACTTATAAAAAGTTTCAGCTGCACGATTCATTGCACGATATGCACCACAACAATATAAAACGATGTCCACGCCGACATTGCCTAACTCTTCACACGAGAATAACGGCGTAGCGCCAAACTCAGTAATGTTCGCTAAAATAGGTGCATCTACTTTTGAACGAATCTCTTTGTACTGTTCAAGCGTTTGAACTGCTTCAGGGAATATCATATCTGCCCCAGCTTCGATACAAGCGTTAGCACGGTCAATAGCCGAGTTCATTCCTTCAGCTTGCAGTGCATCAGTACGCGCCATAATCACAAAGTTCTCATCGGTACGTGCATCCACCGCAGACTTCACACGGTCCACCATTTCTTGTAAGGATACAATTTCTTTACCCGGTCTATGGCCACAACGTTTAGTAGCAACCTGATCTTCCATATGGAAACCCGCAGCGCCTGATTTAATTAATGCGCGTGTAGTACGAGCAATATTAAAGGTGCCGCCAAAACCTGTATCGATATCCACGATTAAAGGCAAAGAACACACATCAGTAATACGACGAATATCTACTAATAAATCTTCTGCTGTAGAGATACCTAAATCTGGCATACCTAACGAGTTAGCGGCAACGCCGCCACCTGAAAGATAAATCGCTTTGTGCCCTACTGCCTCAGCCATACGCGCCGCATAAGCTGTAATAGTACCCATTAATTGTAGCGGATGATTTTCTGCAACCGCCTGACGAAATTTTAAACCTGCACTCATTTTTTATTACCTTTGGTAAACATACCCGTAGCAAAACCTAAACCTAAAACTATAAAAGCAGTTAATGCACCTATATTAGCGCTTTCAAAACCTTTATCGATAACACTCATAACAACACTACCTAATCCCAATAAGCAAATTACTAAGCCTATTGTATTCACTGCTTTATCACTATTTAACATGGTTTCTCCTAGCTCTATTTTTCTATTTGTCTTTTGCTTTTCTATAAAACGTATGAACAGCTAAAGCTACTAACCCAACTGCCACTAACAAGACCAAACCATTAACACTGATAAAATCAATGGGATCACTCAACAAAATTTGAGCTAAGGCAACACCGAGGAAAATAGAAACTACAACAGTCCACCAATAGGATATTTTTAAGCTCTTATTAAACACTTTAGTCTCCTGAAATTAACTATTAAGTTTTACTTTCCAAATAGCTGGACCGGTCTTATGAACTGATTCACCTTTCGAATCGACTGCAACCGTTACCGGCATATCCACTACATCAAATTCGTACACAGCTTCCATACCTAACTCTGGGAAAGCTACAACTTCGGAATTCTTAATCGCTTTTGATACTAGATAAGCAGCGCCACCTACGGCCATCAAATAAGTTGACTGATGCTTTTTAATTGACTCAATCGCAACGTCACCACGTTCGGCTTTACCAATCATACCTAGCAATCCTGTTTGCTCTAACATCATGTCAGTAAACTTATCCATCCGAGTTGCGGTTGTAGGGCCTGCTGGACCTACCGCTTCATCACCAACTGCATCTACTGGGCCAACGTAATAAATAAAGCGATTTTTAAAGTCTAAACCTTCAGGTAAACCTTCGCCTGAGTCGAGTAAATCTTTTATGCGTTTATGTGCCGCATCGCGACCTGTTAAAATCTTACCGTTTAGTAATAGCACATCACCTGGTTTCCAGCTGGCAACTTCTTCTTTGCTGATATTGTTAATATCAACGCGTTTTGCCTCTTCAGAAGCTTCATAATCCATAGCTGGCCAATCTTCAATCGATGGTGGAGTTAGCTTAGCAGGACCATTACCGTCTAATGTGAAATGTATATGACGGGTGGCGGCGCAATTAGGGATCATGGCCACTGGCTTTGAAGCTGCGTGAGTTGGCCAGTCGTTAATTTTTACATCCATAACCGTTGTTATACCACCAAGACCTTGCGCGCCAATACCTAGTTTATTAACTGCTTCATAAATTTCGATACGTAATTCTTCAACGCGGTTTTGTGGGCCACGTTTTAATAACTCTTGCATATCAATCGGATCCATTAAGGATTCCTTAGCCAATAACATAGCTTTTTCTGCTGTACCGCCAACACCGATACCTAAAATTCCTGGTGGGCACCAGCCAGCCCCCATTTTAGGGACCGTTTCCACCACCCAATCTACAATTGAGTCAGATGGATTTAACATGACAAATTTAGATTTATTTTCTGAGCCACCGCCTTTTGCTGCAACGGTCACATCAACCTTATCGCCTTTTACCATCTTAATATGCACGACTGACGGCGTATTATCTTTTGAATTAGTTCGCTTGCCCGCAGGGTCTAATAAAACAGAAGCCCTTAAAGGGTTTTCTGGATTCAGATAGGCGCGTCTTACCCCTTCATCGACCATCTCCTGAACCGTCATATCGCTATCGCCAGTATCAAATCGGGCGTCCATACCGATTTCTACAATCGCCATAGCAATGCCGGTATCTTGGCAAACCGGGCGATGGCCCATAGCAGACATGCGTGAATTGACTAAGATTTGCTTCATCGCATCTTTAGCCGCTGGGCTTTCTTCTTTTTCATAGGCCGCGGTCATGGCTTGCACAAAATCTTTGGGGTGGTAGTAGGAAATGTATTGAAAAGCGTCAGCAACACTTTCAATAAAGTCTTCGGCTTTTATGGTCGCCATAACTAAGGTCTCCAAAATTGCGGCGTTTATTTAAACTTTTGCTACGCCTAAATTTCGCTTGCTAATTTCCCATATCGCTGCTTTTTATCCGTTACTGCAAATTGAGTACTTCTATACAACGACAGTGAAAGTCTCTAAAATCAGCCCATAAGTATAACTGCTGGATCAGGCGTTTCCCAAATTTTAAACGTCAATTAATTCCAATTAGTGGGATTTTGCTGAAAGTTCAGCTAGTTTTGTCGTTTTTTTGAGCAAATTAGGTATAAATGAATCAATCTACACAGCAATTTATGGAATTTGCTTATCGTGACCCTGCAGCCGTTAGAGAATTATTTTCTTTTTTTGCCGATGAAGAATGGGCGCTATTACTTGATAGCGGCAAAACCATCCATAAAGCCGCCAAATTTGATTTAATCTTGGCAAGACCAAAGGCCGCAATCAGCTTTGCCAATCATCGCAGTAAGCTTAAGGGTTTTGAGTTCCCTTTAACGGATAACCCTTTTGCAGATTTGCGCAATTTCTATCAATTAGGCCTTCAGAGCTATCAGCCTTTAGCAGCTAAGTTCGCTGACCTTCCTTTCCATGGTGGTATAGCAGGCTACTTTAGTTATGATTTAGGGCGAACAGTTGAAGAATTACCGCAGATGGCCAAAGCAGATATAGCATTACCTGAAATGGCATTCGGTTTATATGAATGGGCTTTTATTAGCGATCATGCCAATCAAAAATCCTACCTGCTGCAATTTAACACAATGAAAGAATCTTCTTGGACGACTCTAATCAAAGAGTTCGAGCAGTACGCGGCTGCAAAGCAAACCAAACACTACCCAAGTTTTGCCTTAAAGACTCGCTGGCAATCCAATATGGACGAGCAGGACTATAAGGCCAAGTTCAAACAAGTTCATGACTACATTCATGCTGGTGACTGCTACCAAGTCAATTTGGCACAAAGATTTAGCGCAGAGTTTAGCGGGCATGCCTGGAATGCTTATTTAGAATTAACCGAACATAACGAAGCACCCTTTTCGGCTTATATGAATTTGGGGGCACAACAAATTTTGTCTCTTTCGCCAGAGCGTTTTATACAAATAAAACGACAAGATAATAAGAGCCATGTAGTCACTCAACCCATAAAAGGCACTCGCCCTCGCAACAAAGATCCTATTGAAGATAAAGCTCTATCTGATGAATTATTAAGCAGCGAAAAAGATCGTGCTGAAAACTTAATGATTGTAGATCTGCTAAGAAATGATATTGGCAGAACCGCTGAGTTTGGCTCAGTCACAGTATCTAAATTATTTGAGTTACAAAGTTTTATTTCTGTTCATCATTTGGTGAGTACCATTGAAGCAGATTTAGCAGCAGGCAAAGATGCTTTTGATTTACTCGAAAACTGTTTCCCTGGTGGCTCTATTACCGGCGCGCCTAAAATTCGAGCAATGGAAATCATTGAAGAACTAGAACCCCATAGGCGAAGCATTTATTGTGGTTCCTTTATGTATTTTGACTATCGAGGAATTCTCGATTCGAGTATTACCATTCGAACACTGGTTGCCGAGAATGGCTCCATTTTTGCTTGGGGTGGCGGTGGTTTGGTCGCTGATTCGGAAGCGGATAGCGAATATCAAGAAACCTACCATAAGCTAAGTCGCATACTACCCATTTTAGCTGGTAATAATTAATGGTTACTATTAGCGCCATTCAAACAGCTTTAGATAATGCTAATCATAAAGCCCCAAAAGTCACTCAGCTGCAACCTAGCGCAGTTTTAGTTCCGCTTGTTGAGCGCGCAAATGGCTTACAGCTGATTCTTACGCAAAGAGCACAACATCTCAAACATCATCCTGGGCAGATTAGTTTTCCAGGTGGCCGTATGGATAATACTGATAAGAACCTTATCCATACCGCAATACGTGAGACCGAGGAAGAAATTGGCATTTATGAACATCAAATAGAAGTCATCGGCAAACTCGCGCTGCAACCCACCATTACTAAATTTATGATTCAGCCTGTGGTTGGCATTGTAAAGGATGACTATCAATTTACCATTAACACTGATGAGGTAGACGAAGCATTTGAAGTGCCGCTAGACTTTCTATTTGATCCTGCCAATCAACAAAAATCTTATCGCGAATTCCAAGGTATACAATTTCCGCTTTATTCTATGCCCTATCAAGGCCGAAATATTTGGGGAGCTACTGCGCAAATCATTGTCAGCTTTTCAAAACTATTAGGTTAATTTGTCATCTGGTCAGATTAGCTATAGCTAGTATCACCCGTATTTTCTAAGTACAATTCAAGTAATTAGATAATAAAGAGAATTACCCCTTGGCCATTAGTGTTTTTGATATGTTTAGTATCGGTATCGGACCTTCCAGTTCACATACCGTTGGACCCATGCGTGCAGCTCGACGTTTTGTCAGTGGTTTAGAAAAAAGTGGACAACTTACAAAAGTTTATCGAGTAACCAGCGAGCTTTATGGCTCTCTTGGCGCTACTGGTAAAGGCCACGGCTCTGATAAAGCTGTTCTATTAGGGCTTGAAGGTGAGCGCCCTGATGAAGTGGATCCTGATATTATTCCAGAGCGTTTAGAAGCGATCCGTTCCAATCACTCCATTAACCTTAATGCTTCTCATAAAATAAATTTTAATGAAGAAGATGATCTGATTCTCTACAAAAAGAAAAGTTTGCCTAAGCATGCTAATGGCATGATTTTTAATGCTTACGATCAAAGTGGCGAATTATTAGTTTCAAAAACCTATTATTCTGTAGGCGGCGGTTTCGTGGTCAATGATGATTTAGATGCCGATAGTCCGATTATGGAAGACACTACCCAAGTGAAATATCCGTTCACCAGTGCAGCAGAATTAATTGAACATTGTAAAGATAATGGCATAAAAATTTCCACTTTAATGATGGAAAATGAAAAAGCTTGGCGCAGTGAGGAAGAAGTAAGAACTAAATTATTAGACATTTGGCGGGTGATGAAAAAATGTATCAAGCGCGGCTGCGATCGTGAAGGTATTTTACCGGGCGGTTTAAAAGTAAAACGCCGTGCTCATGGCATTTACATGAAGCTAAAATCCGATCCGCACAGCACCACTGATACCTTGTCAGCGATGGACTGGGTTGACTTGTATGCATTAGCAGTTAATGAAGAAAACGCGGCTGGTGGTCAAGTTGTGACTGCGCCAACCAATGGCGCCGCTGGAATTATTCCAGCAGTCTTATTTTATTATATGAAGTTTAAAGCCGGTGCTGATGAAGAAGGTATTATCGATTTTCTTTTGACCGCTGCAGCAATAGGCATTTTATACAAGTTAAACGCATCTATTTCAGGTGCTGAAGTTGGCTGCCAAGGTGAAGTTGGAGTTGCTTGTTCCATGGCTGCAGGTGCCTTAACTGAAGTTTTAGGTGGCACTCCACAACAAGTAGAAAATGCTGCAGAAATTGGTATGGAACACAACTTAGGGTTAACTTGCGATCCCGTAGGTGGCTTAGTTCAAGTTCCTTGTATTGAACGCAATGCCATGGCGTCGATTAAAGCCATTAATGCCTGTCGATTAGCTCTTAGAGGCGATGGTGAGCATAAGGTTTCCTTGGATAAGGTCATCAAAACCATGTGGGATACTGGCATGGATATGCGCAAAAAATATAAAGAGACAGCTCGCGGTGGCTTGGCTGTCCATATTATTGAGTGTTAAGTCTATAACCCAATTTGCAAACATATTGTAACTTTTTCAATATATAAATAACTCAGTGATATGTGTATACTCGCTGAGTTAGTTATTTACATAAACGGATTTTATGATGCGAAAAAAAGCGTTAATCACTGGTGGAACCGGCTTCATTGGCCGAAACCTTATATCTCATCTTGAGCGTTCTAGCTTTGATGTATGGATCAAGTCAAGAAATCCTGAACAATACAAAGAAGAATTCTTTTTCCGTAGCACTAATCTTTGCAGCTCATTAGAAGAAGTTCCGGAAGTAGATTTGATAATTAATCTTTGTGGTGAAAACCTAGCAAATAAACGATGGACAGTTAATCAAAAAAGAAAAATTTATCAAAGCCGAGTAGATGAAACCAATGAATTAGTTGAATGGATGGCGACTTCAGAAGTTCGACCTAGAGCTTTTATTTCTGGATCAGCGATTGGCTTTTATGGTGATCGGAAAGACGAAATAATTACCGAGGCATCGCAAGCTGGAAAAGAAGAATTTCAAGTGAAACTCTGTCAAAGGTGGGAACAGGCTGCGCAAAAAGCAGAAGAGTTAGGCATCAGGACTTGTTATATTCGTACAGGAGTAGTGTTAGGTGACGATGGTGCTTTACCAAAAATGCTAACCCCTTTTAAATTTGGTGTAGGCGGCAAACTCGGAACTGGTAAGCAATGGTTTTCTTGGATTCATATTCAAGATCAGGTTAGAGGAATTATGCACCTAGTAAACAACGAAGCCTTGTCTGGGGTGTTTAATCTAACCAGCCCAAATCCAGTTACCAATAAACAGTTAACCGATGAGATAGCCAATAAATTAAGAAAAAAAGCTCCACTTACTGTGCCTAGCTTTGCTTTAAAGCTAGCCGTGGGCCAATTTTCGCATTTGTTACTAACAGGCCAGAAAGTCATACCCCAAGCGCTTCAAGATTCAGGATTTGAATTTAAGTTCCCCACCCTAACTGAAGCACTTAACGACTTGGTGAATTAAAGCTAATTACCAATTTAACTCTTTGCTCTATTTTGCGTTTTTAACGATAGCCTTAACGTCTTCGCGTAGTTGCTTAGCATCATAAAGAATGCCATCTTTGATGGTGTATTTAACACCCCCAACTCTTATCGCAACGTTATCTAAGCCTAAACGGTAATGACCGGTGCCGTACAATACTTTAAAGTTAGCAATAGGGTTCTCTTCTACGATAACTAAGTCAGCAAGTTTTCCAGGTATAATAGAGCCTATCTTATCTTGCATACCTAAAGCTTCTGCGCCATTTAAAGTGGCGGATTGAATCACTTCTAGTGGATGAAAGCCTGCTTCTTGCAGTAATTCAAGCTCGCGGATATAACCGAAACCAAAAATTTTATAGATATAACCCGCATCAGAACCAACCGTCACTCTTCCGCCATGGTTTTTATAATCATTCAAAAAAGCCATCCATTTGCTAAAATTGGCTTTCCAGTCGATTTCATTCTGGGTAGTCCAATCAAAAAAATAGGAGCCATGTGACTCGCGGTTAGGCTCAAAAAATGCTTTCAGTTTTGGATGTGTATAATCTTGATGCCATTCTGCATTTCGCTCACGCATCACATCACGACTCGCTTCATAAATGGTCATGGTTGGATTAATCGTGAAATCTAATTCTATTAACTCATCACGTACGGAATTCCACTTCTCACTGCCTTCTTTAGCAGCTTGTAACCATAAACGTCCCGCTTCGGTAAATCGATGCGACTCGTCGTTATAGTTGTAGTTTAGTGGATAATCTTGAATGACCTTATCTTCAAACATGGCTTCTGGTAGACCATACCAGTGCTCCATTGTGGTTAAACCTAAACGTGCAGAGTCTAAAGCATTTGTTCCCACTACATTCAACTGAGCGTGATGCATGGCTGTACCTAGATTTTGTTTTTTTGCTTCATCTAAAGCAGCTTGCATCATAACTTTGGGCATGCCAAAAAACTTAATCCCTTGCGCGCCTTTTTTTGCCACATGGCGTACCCATTGGCGAGTTTCTTCAGCGCTAGTTATGGGTTTATCCCAGCCCATACCAAAGCCAATGTAAGGAATAATTCTTGGCGCGGTTATTTTATTTTGATCGCTTAGTTTTTTTTGTTTAAGAGTCCACTCTAAACCATTAAAGCTACCAGGTTCACGAACCGTCGTAATACCATGAGCTAACCACAGCTTAAAAGGATATTCCGCGGGCAAACCATCAACACTCCCCGCAATATGGCCATGTAAATCAACAAAACCGGGAAGCACATAATGACCCGTTATATCTATTACTCTATCGGTTTTATTCGCTTGCGGTCTTGCAGAATCTTTAATTGGGACCCCAGGCGCGCCTACCGAACGTACGGATAAGATTTTGTTACCTTGAATGATAATGTCAACCGGGCCGGTGGGAGGAGCACCTTCACCATTAATAAGAATTCCGCCTCTAAGGATCAAGCGATTAAATGGTCCTTCCCCTTCAGAAACAATAGGAGCATCAAAAGTTTTTTGTGCGTTTAGATTAAAGGTTAAACAAGTTAAAATTAAAGCTATCAAATAACGCATGAAAATATCCTATTGGTTAACAATACCACTTGGTACATGACCGCTGGCGATATGGTCTTTAGCTCGGTCAATATGACCTTCTTGATCATCGAAGAACACATCTGCGCCAAAGGCTTTTAAAAATTGTGTTTTATCCATTCCGCCTAAGAACAAAGCTTCATCAATCCTGATATCCCAATAACGCAGAGTGCGAATAACCCTTTCATGCGCTGGTGCAGAACGCGCAGTCACTAAAGCAGTTCTAATTGGGCATTCATCTGTCCCGAATTCTTTTTGGATCTTATGTAAGGCTGCTAAGAAGGTTTTAAAAGGACCACCTTCTAATGGTTTTTGGGCTGAAGCTTTTTCATGTTTAGTAAACTCATCCAAACCACTTTGTTGATACACTTTTTCCGCTTCATCAGAGAAAAGCACTGCATCACCATCGAAAGCGAATTTTATATGGTTTACGTCACTGTGAGCTTTGCTCGGCGCGACAATGGTTGCAGCAGCAATACCATTATCAATAGCCTGTTTAACGTCATAGGGATTGGTCGATAAAAACAAATGTGCGCCAAAAGCTGAGGCATACAAATAAGGACTGTTACCGGAGGTAAAAGCAGCCCGAGTAATTTGTAATTGATGGTTTTCAATGGAGTTAAAAACTCTAAGCCCCGTATCTGCGCTATTACGAGACAGTAGAATCACTTCAACTCGAACCTTATCCAGCCCGCCTTCATTGAGGGCTAATAATTTTTTGACTAAACCAAATGCCGCACCGGGTTTTAATAATTCATCTTCATGATCGATTTGATATTGGGCATAACTATCAACACCCTTTTCAAGATAAATACGATGACTGTCCGCTAAATCAAAAAGTGCGGTCGAAGAAATTGCTATAACTAGAGTATCATTAAACTCAATCGGCATGAGGAGTTTTAAAAATCCTCACAGTCTTCTTCAAACTCGCATTCTTCATCTTCAATTGGCGGCTTGCCATCGTGAATTAAGAATTGTCTTCTTTGTAAATAAACGTCACGAACTAATGTATAGTCATCAGGAGCAGAATTTAATTGGTCGTCTAAACTTAATAAGCCTGCTCGGGTTTGCACTATATCAAAGATACGCAAAGCGATTTCCGTTTGGGTATCGTTTTCTAATTCATCATAGAGATTATACAAAACCACGCTATCCACACCTTGACCAAAAGCATCGCGAGTAGTTGAAGGTCCTAAGAAAGGCAGCATTAAGTATGAACCTTCACCTACGCCCCACTCAGCTAATGTTTGACCAAAATCTTCTGGTTGGTGTTCAATTCCAAACTCAGTTGCTGGATCGAATAGCCCACCAATTCCTAGGGTCGTATTTATTAAAAAACGACCAGTATCTTTAAGCGCCTTGCCCAGTTTAAACTGCAAAATATCATTCAGGATAGTTGGTACTTCACCAATATTTTGAAAGAAATTAGATACTCCAGTTTCTACCACGTCTGGGGTCACTGCTTTGTAGCCTTTTGCTACTGGCTTGAGAATAACCGTATCTAATCCTTTATTGAACTTCCAAACGGAACGATTAAACCCTTCATAAGGATCGTTAGGGTTATTACCAGTAGATGCACAGCCGGCTAGAACAATTGTTAGCAATATGGTGGAGAGTAACTTTGATTTCATCTCAAAACCTTTTTGTAATACTTTTATGATTGAAACTGCTGATTATTGTAGCAATAAGTGTAACTGAGTTACAGATTTACTCCAAGAATTACATCTCGCTCTAAAAAGTCCTGCAGAATCTTCTTACCGCCTTCGATCAACTGTTCAGGATTTGGAAACTGAATTTCATCTTGCAGTTTTTGAATGGCTTGCGAACCGGTTAACTGCCTCCCTTCCTCTTCTTCAGACTCTTGGAAGATTTCAAGCAGTCGATAAGTAATAGCATTCGTTTCCATAAAATCTACTTCATGCTCACGATTGCGAGAAATAATTAAAAAAGTTGGTTGTTCAGGACTTCCAGTTGGCACAAAGGCATCACCAATTCTATGCACTGGATATTGGTAAACCAATGGCCAAGCTAATGGCGAGACTACTACTTTCTGTGAATAGAGGTCGCCATTACGGTCGTGTGGAAATAGCCGTATATCGCCGGTATCAGAAAGCGCGTTAAGCTCCATCCATTCCCAATGAGCCAATTCAATCATAAAGGGATAATCGTCGTCTTCTGGTTGACGGTGCTCACTCAAGTAATCAAGAAACGCTTTAGAGATATCCCGAAAATAAGGACTGTGAGCTCTGTAGTCGATAAAAAACTGCCGTACCATTTGATGCCACTTTTTATCGCTAGTGAGATCACGCAAGATTGGAAAGCTATTACTACAAAAGTTTTCGACATTGTTATAAAACAAATCTCTATAAACTTTCATTCGCCTATCTTCAATGTTTGTAGGCTTTTCCACCTGCTCAGGGTTGCGCAGATGCCCTGCAAAATCGAACTGTACTTGTTGAAACTTAGGTAGGCTACTCATGAGTTTTTAGTCAGTTATACTAAGCAATGGCTTTGCCAGACAAATCTTTATCAAGATACTTTTGCTGGATGGTTTTGATCTGTGCTACTTCTGAGAATAATTCGGCAAGTGGCGGAATATTAAAGTCACGCTCAAGCAAAGTGGGGAAAACACCAAATTCTTGGTATGCAGTTTCTAGTAAAGCCCATACATCAGGTTTTACATCGGCGCCATGAGTATCCACTTTTAAATCATCTGCTTCATCATAGTGCCCAGCTATATGAGCATAGGCGATCCGCTCTTTAGGTAAAGCCTTTAAAAAATCATCAGGATTGTACTTATGATTAATAGAATTAACGTAGATATTGTTAATGTCCAACAGTAAATCACAATCAGCCTCTTCTAACACCGCCAATAAAAATTCCAGTTCTGACATTTCTTGACCTGGAGCAGCATAGTAAGACACATTTTCCATAGCCAGCTTCATACCAATAATGTCTTGCACTTGTTTAATTCGATCAGCAACGTAGTGTACCGCTTCTTCGGTGAAGGGGATTGGCATTAAGTCGTATAAATGACCATCATCACTACAATAGCTTAGATGCTCACTGTAACTCTTAATGTTGTATTTTTTAATGAACTGAGCAACCTGCTTAACAAAGTTGATATCTAACGGCGTTGGACCACCAATAGACAAGGATAAGCCATGAATGACAAACGGAAACCGCTCAGCGTATTGTTCAAATTGTTTAGTAAATTTTCCTCCAAATGGGATCCAGTTTTCAGGCGCCACTTCCATAAAATCAATACAAGACTGGCTGACCGTTTCAAACTGATCAGAAAAATCTCGTCTTAAACCTAGACCTGCTCCTGTAACTAACTGGCTCATTTGAAAAACCTTTACTAAAGAATTTATAAATTAATATTAACTTCCAAAATGCTCAAATAAAAAAGTGGCAGCAAGCTACCACTTTTTATTCTTTAAGCTAAAGAATTATCCGCCGCATTTACCTTCGCCGCATTTACCTTCTTTACCTTTCTTGCCTTTAGCAGATTCGCCGCATTTACCTTCGCCGCATTTGCCTTCTTTGCCTTTCTTGCCTTTAGCAGATTCGCCGCATTTACCTTCGCCGCATTTGCCTTCTTTGCCTTTCTTGCCTTTAGACTCGCCGCATTTACCTTCGCCGCATTTGCCTTCTTTGCCATCTTTCTTAGACTCGCCGCACTTACCTTCGCCGCACTTGCCTTCTTTACCGTCTTTCTTAGACTCACCGCATTTGCCTTCACCGCATTTGCCTTCGCCATCGAATTGAGCAAGGTTGTAGCCTTGAGCCAGATCGCTAACTGAGAACGGGCTAGCCGTTGCGCTAGTCATTGCTACAGAGGCAGATAATGATGCTGATACTAATACGGCTAACTTTGCTTTATCTTTCTTTAACATTAGATTACTCCTAAATATGTTTACAATATAATCAAGCAGTTAGACATACGTCCAGCAAGTTTGTTACATCTAACACTTAATAATTCGAGATTAATTGCGCTGAAAATATAAGTCAAAGAAATAGTAGCTATATTAATGCCGTCTAGTTCACAACTTGATCAATAGTCAGGGAGTAATTTTGGGTAGGGGTAAGTCCTTGAATTGGAGAGATTTGCCCGAACAGATCACCCGCTTCCGGCTTGGCAAGACCCGTTTTAGAAAGTCTAATTTCTACTTTTAAATCAATAGCTTGCCAAAAATCTGCGGTGCTAAACATCAAGTTTTCAGGCGTCACCTTAATCGTTTGTTCTAGTTGCGAAATATCTATCGATTTTACCGCAATTGGAGCTCCGCCAGCTACCGGTCGTACTATGGCAAATGCTTTTGTAAAACTCTGTAAATCTAAGTTAGCAAAGTTGTTTATGGTGATTTGAATAAATTGTGACTCGGTGAATTTTAATCGTTCGAGTTCCTTTTCTATTAAATTATTGATTAGCTGAGCAGATTCACTATTTTGCTGGCGGCGACTGGCCAAGAATTTCCAAGTGTCAATGGCGGCTTGATGCTTTTCTAAACGTGATTGAGTCAGGCCCTTCATCATTAAAGCACCCTCATGGGTATTATTCTTTAATAAGACTAAATTTAACTGTTCAAGTGCGCTATCAAACTCACGGTAGATTAAATAAGTTTTGGCTACTTCAATTCTAGTATTGATTTGTTGTTCTTTGTTGCCTATTTGACTGGCGCGATTAAATGCTTGCTTAGCCAACTGACGCATAGAGTCAGTCTCAGCTTGTGGCTCTTGGGAACTAGTTGAACCCGCTGCGCTTAAGGTTAACAACTCGCCTAATTTCATCCAAGCCCCGGAATCCTCTGGATTTGCTTCTTGTCTTAAACGTAATTCATGCAGCAATTGATTAACGTTAATTTTCTTATCGCTCACCATTTGCGCCAACTCTTCAATCGAGTGGCTTTTTAATTCTTGATGCTGCGCGGCAAGTGCTTGGATTTCTTTATTAGCACCTAATTGATGATAGATACCGTAACTAGTCATTACCGTAATCAGGCTTAATATCAAAAATACGGCCTTGGAATTGCCGCTTGAAAAAGTATTACTAAAAAGCCAAAAGGCCCAACTTAGAGCTACTAAAATAAAGATTGCGGATACTATCACTTACTCTTCAGCCTCATCTTCTGGTTGTAGCTCGCGACGACCTACTCGAGCTATCAAAGCAATAATGATAATGATAAATACCAGCAAAGGCATAAACCAAAGAACATAATTTTTCGGCGAGATAGGAGGATCATATAAAACAAAATCACCATAGCGTTCTTGCATATACTGAAGAATTTGCTGTTTATTTTCCCCTGCTTTCAACTTTTGGTAAACAAGGTATCTTAAATCTTCCGACAAAGGAGCATCAGAGTCCGCTATCGATTGATTTTGACATTTAGGGCAACGTAATTCGTTAGCAATCTCTCGGTACAATCGTTCTTGTTCAGGACTATCAAATTGATAAGTTTCATTAGCTAAACTAGTAAAGGAAACTAATAAGCAAAGGGCTATCAAAAAAGTTTTCATCGTTTATTCTCCCAGCCAATTGCTTCTAACTTAGGGATTATTACCTTATTCCATACTCTGTTATCGATCACGCCCACATGACGGTCTCTAATATAACCTTGGGCATCGACAATAAAAGTTTCTGGTGCTCCATAAACGCCTAAATCAATGCCCAGTTGACCACTAATATCAGCGATGGAATAAATAAAGGGATCACCATATTTTTGCAAATAATCAATAGCGTCTTTTGGCTTATCTTTATAATTCATACCAACCCATTTAATAGGATAAGTCTTTGAAAACTCGATTAAATAAGGATGCTCGGCATAGCAAGAAACACACCAGGTACCCCAAACATTAAGTAGATAAATTTCTTTAGGTAAATCAGCATTGGTAATGACTTGTTCAGGATTTGTTACCGAACCTAATTTAAAGCTTGGAACCTTCTGGCCAACTAACTTGGTTTCTAATTTACGAGGATCGTTACTTAAGGATGATTTAAAGACTAAAACCAGCACCAAGAAAATCAACAAAGGGGTTACAGCAATGATTATTTTTTTAGCTTTCATTACGATAACCTTTAACCTTAGTAAATTTCTTTTGCCTATAACGTTTATCAGATACAGCTAGAAGCCCACCTAATGCCATTAAAAGCGCGCCAAGCCATACCCACCGTACAAAAGGCTTATAATAGACTTTAATAGCCCAAGCACCCTGCTCTAAAGGCTGAGCCAGCGAAATATACAAATCTGAAAATAAGCCAGGATGGATCGCCGCTTCAGTCATCAGCTGACCTGAAACTCGATAGCGTCTTTTCTCAGGCTTTAAAGTCACCAGATGATCACCATCTTCAGATACTTTCAAAGTTGCTTGTGAACTGATGTAATTTTCAAAAGTAAAATTATCAAACTTTTCAAAGTAGATATCTAATTCACCAACTGCTACCGTTTGTTGCGGTTCAATACGAACATCTTTTTCAATTGAATAAAAAGTGGTAACAATAGCTCCAATGGTCGTCACCGCTAGGCCGGTATGAGCTAATAACATACCCCAATAGCTTCTACGAATTTTTTTAATTCCTTGCAAAAATGAAGAAGCATTTTTAGATAACTTCACTACATAAGCTAGACAGGCCAGTGTTAACCATAATGACAAACTTACGCCAACTACTGGCCATAACAACAATTCGCTGGCTAGCCAAGATAATAGCAAGCTAGATATTATGATTGCTAAGCCTAGTAACGCTAGCTGTGGCATTAGTACTTTAGATAATTTATCTTGCTTCCAATTCATTTGTTGTCCGAATGGGATCAAGAACAAAATAAATGCAAAAAAGAACGAAAAGTATGGATCAAAAAACGGAGGGCCAATAGAAACTTTCTGTCCCCATAAATAATCCGCTAATAAAGGATATAAAGTTCCAAGTAAGACCACTAATAAGCTTGAAAACAATAAGACATTGTTTAAGACAATGGCGATTTCTTTAGAAACCAAAGTGTAGTTATTATTTGACTTTAATTTATCAAACTGCCATGCATAAAGCGCTAAAGCACCGCCCACTGCTAAGCCAAGGAAAGTTAAAATAAACAGACCTCTTTCAGGATCGGTCGCAAAGGCGTGAACTGAAGTTAACACCCCTGAGCGAACTAAAAAAGTCCCCAATAAACTCAGTGAAAAAGTCAGAATAGCCAATAACACGGTCCAAGATTTATAAGCACCGCGTTTTTCTGTTGCAGCTAAAGAATGCAATAAGGCAGTACCGGCAAGCCAAGGCATAAAAGAAGCGTTTTCAACTGGATCCCAAAACCACCAGCCACCCCAGCCTAATTCGTAATAAGCCCACCAACTGCCAAGCGCAATCCCTACGGTTAAGAATATCCAAGCAACCGTGGTCCAAGGGCGAGCCCATTTTGCCCACTTCTGATCTAAATCACCTTGCAATAATCCTGCGATGGCAAAAGCAAACACCACCGAAAAACCCACAAACCCCATATACAGCATTGGTGGATGAACTATCATTCCAAAATCTTGCAATAAAGGATTTAGGTCGGCGCCGTCAATCGGGATAAATGGCAATACACGCTCAAAGGGATTTGATGTAAATAAAGCGAAACTTACAAAGCCAACGGATATAAGCCCAAGAGTTGCTAATACTCTAGCTCGAATTACCGAGGTTAAAGCTTTACTAAAAAGTGCGACCGCCGCCATCCAAGCTGCTAGGATCATGATCCAAAGCAATAAGGAGCCTTCATGAGAGCCCCAAACAGCGGTTACTTTATAGCGTAGCGGTAATAGCGTATTAGAATGATTGGCAACATAGGCTACTGAAAAATCATCTTGCACAAACGCAATGGTTAAACAGATATAGCTGGCTAACAATAAGATAAATTGCCCTATGGCAGCCTTTGATGCTAAGCGCATTAAACCATTGTGCTGGGTATGGGCACCATAAAATGGCAAGGTGCCTAAAATGACTGCATTAACTAAGGCTAAAATTAGAAAAAAGTGACCAAGCTCTGGGATCATTAATAACGGCCCTTTTGCTTTTCGCCTTGCTGTTCCATTTTTTTGACACCATCTTTATGACTTTTCTTTAGCGTTTCAGCAATTTCAGGTGGCATATATTTTTCATCATGCTTGGCTAAGACTTTAGTTGCTTTAAGTGTTTTACGATCGACCAACTTACCCTCAGCCATAATCCCTTGCCCTTCGCGAAATAAATCCGGCAAGCTTTTATCAAAAGTAATGGTGATAACTTCTTCATTATCGGTGATATCAAATTCAACATACAAGCTGTCTTTAGAGCGCTTAACCGAGCCAGTCGTTACCAAACCGCCAACTCGAATAGTTTTATTCAGCGGAGCATCGCCATTAACTACGCGCCTAGGCTCATAAAAAGCATCCGCGTAGTCACCAATAGCATACAACAGTAATCCTACGGCGGTGCTAAGCAGCACCAATGAGGATAAAATAGTAATCAATTTTTTCTTGCGATGAGCTTTCATAGATACATTAATCTTAGGTTAAATAATCTTAGGTTAAATTAGCCAGATACATTTTCAGTTTTTACAACACGGGCTTTCAGCGATTGTTCTTGCTGCTGCATTTTAATTTTTACCAAAAGCTTTCTTCGGTAAACATTAAAAAGTAATAACAATAAAAGTATTGTGAGCAAAGTTAAGCCATAACTCCACCACACATAGAGTCCATGATCGCCCATAGAGAAAAACTCTTGCCAGTTCATTAGCCATTAGCTCCCGCGTTTGATTCTTGTCCAAGACCCACTTCTTGTTGCAGCCATTTAGCTTTAGCTTCACGGTTCATAATTTCTAAACGCAACCGAATGATAACTAATATAATAAACAGGACGTAAAATGCTGCAATCATGATAAACAAAGGCGTTTGCATTTGCGGATCAATAGCCCCTTTTTTGGTCACCGAGTAGGCTTGATGCAATGTGTTCCACCATTTAACCGAGCCATAAATAATTGGGATATTAATAGCTCCAACAATGGCTAAAATCGCTGCGGCATTATCGGCTTTCGTTCGGTCTGAAAAAGAGCTGTGTAAAGCAATAAAACCGAGGTA
The DNA here is from genome assembly GCA_947498625.1 of uncultured Kangiella sp. GTDB lineage: Bacteria > Pseudomonadota > Gammaproteobacteria > Enterobacterales > Kangiellaceae > Kangiella. The sequence continues at coordinate 614,193 of CANMKR010000002.1, forward strand.
TAAAAAGAGTAAAACCAACTCTGAAGTCATGCGAGCATCCCATTCCCACCAAGTACCCCAAGTAGGAATGCCCCACAAAGAGCCGGTAAACAAGCAAATAAGAGTAAAAGCCGCACCTATAGGCGCAAGCGCTCGCATGGCCATAAACGACATTTTCATTTTCCACACCATGCCAATCACAGCACAAACCGCCATCGCTAAATAAGCAACCATCGATAAAACGGCGGTAGGTACATGGATATACATGATGCGAACGCTGTTACCTTGTTGGTAATCAACTGGAGATGCCCATAACGAGTAATATAGGCCGAAAGCGAATAAAGCTAAACAGCTAATCCACAGCCAAGGAAGCCATTTTACTGACTTTTGGTAAAACCACTTTGGTGAACCTAATTGATGGAACCAGCGCCCAGCCGTCTTGGAAAAAGATGCCATTGAAAAAACTATCTCTATTGTAAGCTTTTAGTGAAAAACATTTAATTACTAGCTAACTGCAACCTTCAGCGCCTTGCCTGTTGTGTATGGCGTAAGCACTAAAGCAAACAGAAGTATTGCAGCCAAAATTGCAATTTGAGCATTATACCCACTATTTGCTAAAGATGCTGTAATTACTGAGCTGCCAAATATTAAAATTGGCACATATAAAGGCAAGATCATCACCGCAACTAACATGCCGTTTCTACTTGCAGCCAAGGACAAACTCATACCAATCGCACCCAGCAAACACATAGTTGGAGTGCCCAATAAAAGCGATAGCATCATAATGGGGGTATGATTCATCTCCACAGCTCCATTAGGAGCATAATTAAGATGCATCAAGCCAGCCAATAAAGGCGAAATTAAAACTAACGGTAACCCTGTCACCAACCAATGGGCCGTTACTTTTGATAAAGCCACTTGAATCGGGCTAGCCATAATTAAAAGCTGTTCTAGCGAGCCATCTTGAAAATCACCACGATAAAATAGATCTAATGACAGCAGTACCGCTAATAATGCTGCCACCCAAACGACACCCGCTGCAATTTGTTGCAAAAATTCGGCCTCAGGACTAACTGCAAAAGGAAATAATGAAACCACAATTACAAAAAAGAAAAGTGGAATTAAAACAGCAACCCAGTTGCGCCTTGCCAGCATTAACTCTCTTTTCAATAAGGTCAGAAACATTAAGCTGCCTCCTCTTCTGAATGAGATAGAGAAATTCGCTGATGGATCTTTAAACCTTCAATGGCTTGGTGCGAAGTAAAAATCACCACTCCGCCCTCTTTCGCGAAATGCATCATTTTTGCAGACAACCAATCCCTAGTCTTGGCATCCAAATTAACGAAGGGCTCATCTAACACCCATAGCTTGACTGTTTCCAAAACCAAACGACACAAAGCAACCTTATGTTGCTGCCCTGCTGATAAGTCTGAAAAATGACGCTCTAACAAGTTTTCGATTTGTAGCTCGGCCGCAACTTTTGACAATTCTTCTAAGCTGGATTTTCGCCCTCTTAAAATCGAATAAAACTGCAAGTTCTCAGCTATCGAAAGCTCGTGTTTCATCGCCAGGTTGTGCGCTAAGAATAATAAATCTTGATTGAAGTTCGACTCTGGATGAGTGTTTTTAATTTGGTTCCAAAGGATCTGTCCAGAATCTAACGGTAACAAACCCGCTAACGCCCGCATCAAACTGGTTTTGCCTGCGCCATTTTCACCAAACAAATGGGTGATAGAGCCTGCATTGAAGCTTAGATCGGTATCTTCGAGCAGAGGTTGCTCATTACGGGAAATGGTTAGCCCTTTGACTTCTAAATTATAAGAACTTGGTTCAGATTGTTTTGAACTCAAAGTACTAACCTTTTGAAATATCGATTTATTTTAATGCAGAAATTATAGCATCACCCATTTCCGAAGTAGACAACAATTTATCACCTTCAGTGTGAATGTCTGCGGTACGCAATCCTTGATCTAAAACGTCACTAACCGCAGCATCGATTTTATCGGCAATAGCTTGCTCTCCAAAGGTATAACGGAGCATCATCGATACCGACAAAATAGTGGCAATCGGATTAGCTTTATTTTCACCGGCAATATCAGGTGCACTACCGTGAATTGGCTCGTACATACCTTTGCCATTAATATCAAAACTGGCCGACGGCAACATACCAATAGAACCAGTAAGCATAGCGGCACAATCGGATAAAATATCGCCAAACATATTACCCGTTACCATCACATCAAATTGCTTTGGTGCGCGAACGAGCTGCATCGCTGCGTTATCTACATACATATGGCTCAATTCGACTTCCGGATACTCTTTAGCTACGCGCTCCATCACTTCACGCCATAACTCAGTCGCTTCTAAAACGTTAGCTTTATCCACCGAACAAACGCGCTTATCACGCATCATTGCGGTACGAAATGCAACGTGAGCAATCCGCTCAACTTCGCTTTCCGAATAAACGTAAGTATTAAAACCTTCTTTCTCACCATTCTCTAAAGTGCGGATACCGCGCGGTTGGCCAAAGTAAATGCCACCCGTTAATTCACGAATAATCATTAAATCTAAGTTTTCCACCAGTTCTGGTTTTAAACTTGAAGCATCAGCTAATTGCGGATATAAAATTGCTGGGCGTAAGTTACCAAACAGTTCCAATTCTGAGCGTAATTTCAATAATGCTTTTTCTGGGCGGACAGCAATATCAAAACCTTCCCACTTAGGACCACCGACAGCACCTAATAAAATAGCATCCGCTTCGCGCGCTTGTTGTAACACTTCATCAGTTAATGGCACCTGATGGGCATCAAAAGAAGAGCCGCCCACTAAAGCGCTGTCATAGGAGACATCTAAACCTTGCGCAATTAATACATCTAAAACCTTGGTCGCTTGCTCTACGATTTCTGGACCAATACCGTCACCCGGTAATACTAAAATTTTCTTTGTCATTTTTTTTAATCTCTATCTTGTCTATTTCAGACTTGGTGCCTGAAGGGGGCAGAGCTAAAGATCTGTCCCCGAGTTTAAATTAACTTTCGAAATACATACCATTTTGATAAATGTAATGAGGATTACCCTCACCTTTTTTAAAAACTCGAGCTGTTTCATGTTTTTCAGATGAAACTTCTAATTCCATTTCATCTGAAAATCTTATTAAAAATTTATCTTTAAATATTTGTATTTCATTAACGATTTTATCTAGTAACTCTAAACTTAAATCTTGTCCAACATCGACATCTTCAGTATTAAGCACAATATTTCCATCATAGAGGTGGATTGAGTAGTTATCTTTAGTAATTAACCAAAGATAATGCCCAGCCCAACCTACTCTATCAATTTGCTTTAATGCAATATCCAACATTAACCAAACAACCAAGGCGCTCTTTGCTTACGCGCTGCTTCATATTCGGTAATTGAGGCTTCTTGCTGCAGGGTAATACCAATATCATCAAGTCCATTGTATAAGCTGTGCTTACGATCTGGCTCTACATCAAAGCTAATGGTTTCGCCGTTTGGTCTAGTGATAGTTTGCGAATCTAAGTCAATCGAGAGTTGGTAACCTTCTTGGCTTTCAGCTTCTGCAAACAAAACATCCATCGTTTGATTATCTAAAACGATGGGTAAAATGCCATTCTTAAAGCAGTTATTGAAGAAGATATCTGCATAACTTGGCGCTATTACTGCTTTAAATCCATAATCTTCTAGTGCCCATGGAGCGTGCTCACGGCTGGAACCACAACCAAAGTTTTCACGTGCTAATAATACCGAAGCACCTTCATATCTTGGGAAGTTCAATACGAAGTCAGGATTCAGTGGGCGCTTAGAATTATCCATACCCGGTTCACCATGATCCAGATAACGCCATTCATCGAATAAGTTAGGACCAAAACCACTGCGCTTAATAGACTTTAAAAATTGCTTCGGAATAATCGCATCAGTATCCACATTAGCGCGATCAAGAGGTACTACTAAACCTTTATGTTGTGTAAAAGCATCCATTATGCGTCTCCTCCATTCTCTGTGCTAGAAAGCCTTGAAATCTCAATATCACGAACATCAGTGAAATGGCCATAGACCGCAGCAGCAGCAGCCATCGCAGGACTCACTAAATGGGTGCGACCGCCCTGACCTTGGCGACCTTCAAAGTTACGGTTTGAGGTTGAAGCACAGTGTTCACCCGACTCTAAACGATCAGCGTTCATAGCCAAACACATGGAGCAACCCGGCTCGCGCCACTCAAAACCAGCGTCGACAAAAATCTTATCTAGACCTTCAGCTTCTGCTTGTTCTTTTACCAAACCAGAACCAGGCACCACCATGGCCAACTTGACGCTGGCAGCGACTTTACGACCTTTAGCCACTTCCGCCGCTTCACGCATATCTTCAATGCGTGAATTGGTACAAGAACCAATAAATACCTTATCTACTGGAATTGACGAAATCGCAGAATCCGCTTTTAAATCCATATATTCAAGTGCACGCTCGATACCTTCTTTCTTCACAGGATTATCTTCATGGGCAGGATTTGGAATAGTACCCGTCACTGGCTTGACCATTTCTGGCGAAGTGCCCCAAGTAACTTGCGGCGCAATATCTTCAGCTTTCAACTCAACCACTGTGTCGAAATGAGCGTCAGCATCAGAATGTAAATCATTCCAAGCTTTAACGGCTAAATCCCAATGCTCCCCCTGTGGAGCAAAAGGACGACCTTTGACATATTCAATCGTTTTATCATCTACAGCGACTAGTCCAACACGTGCACCAGCTTCAATCGCCATATTACAAATCGTCATACGACCTTCCATCGATAAACTTTCGATTGCAGTACCCGCAAATTCAATCGCGTGACCATTACCGCCAGCTGTACCAATTTCGCCAATAACCGCTAACACCACATCTTTAGCGGTAACGCCATAACCTAAATTGCCGTCAACTTTCACCAACATATTCTTCATTTTCTTTTGGCGCAGACATTGGGTGGCTAATACGTGCTCTACTTCAGAAGTACCAACACCAAATGCCATAGCCCCAAAGGCACCGTGAGTCGCAGTATGCGAATCACCACAAACCATGGTTAAACCGGGTAATGTGTAGCCCTGCTCTGGGCCTACTACATGAACAATACCTTGGCGAATATCATCAATGTTAAATTGAGTAACACCAAACTCATCGCAATTTTCATCTAAGGTCTTTACCTGAATTAATGAAATAGGATCCTCGATTCCATCAATCCCCTGCTGACGCTCCTTATTTGTAGTTGGAACATTGTGATCAGGCGTTGCCAAATTAGCTTCCAAACGACGAGGTTGTCGGCCAGCAATTTTTAAGCCTTCAAATGCTTGCGGTGAAGTAACTTCATGCAGTAATTGACGATCAATATAAATCAGCGCAGAACCGTCGGAATTTTCTGCGACCAAATGATCATCCCATAATTTATCGTAAAGGGTTTTAGCCATCTTAATCTCTTTATTATTAATAAAATCAATGAGTTAAAAGCATTTGGTAACGTTAATAGCAAATACTTCTAATAAAATAATGGCGTTATGCTACTCCTATGATTAGAATTACTCAAATTCATTATTTTTATGAAGCTGATTCCTGCAAGGAATACTCTTAGGCAACTCAAAATAACTTGGTATGGCAATATGGATCTAGATTTATTGAAAAGTTTTTTAGCATTAGTCCGACTAAAATCCTTTACCCTAGCAGCTAAAGAACTCGAGATTACACAACCAGCTCTGACTAAACGAATCAAACGTCTGGAATCGATTGTTGGCTCTGCTTTAATTGATAGAGATGGCAATCAACTGGCCTTAACTCAAGCTGGTTCTTTGCTATCAGATAAAGCTCCGCAAATCATCAGCGATATCAATAATTCAATTCAAGAGATTAGAGACCTTTCGGGTGAAATCTCCGGTCAATTGTTATTTGCTACCAGTCATTATCTTGGCCTGCACTATTTACCGGAGTATTTGGAGCGTTTTATTGACCAGTATCCAAGCGTCGATTTACAAATCGACTTTATCGATTCTGGTATGGCATACAATCAAGTGCTTTCGGGCGATATCGAATTAGCCTTGGTGACCTTCCCTTATAATCAAGATCAAAGAATCAAGCATATTCCTATTTGGCAAGAACAGATGCAAATAGCCTGTCATCAAAATCACGCTTTAATGAAGGAAAAAGAACCGTTAAAAGCCTTGGTAAATTATGATGCAATTTTGCCACCTGCGCAGACATTTCCAAGAGATTTGTTTGAACATAATTTAAAGGAACTTGGGATAAAACATGGCCGGGTCAAAACCGCTAATTACTTAGAAGTGATCGCTAAACTAGTCGCCTGCAAAATGGGTTGGACTATTTTGCCAGCAGCAGTAATTCAAGCACCTTTGATCGCACTGACACAAAAGTCTAAAACTGTTAGGCAAATGGGGATTATTCATCGCAATAATAAAAGTCTTTCTAATTCCGCAAAGGCTTTTATTAGAATGTTACATAAAAAATAAAACGCATTGATAAAAAAGAGATATATTCCTTAATAAGTCAGCTATTATTCATTTTTAATCAGGTAAGCTAATTTTTATCAATTATTAACTAGGATCCTTGGTATGTTGAAGTTCATTATTTTAAGTATGAGTTTATCGCTGGTATTCCCAGCACTTGTGATCGCAGAGCAAAATCAAGAATTAGAAAGTTTGATCGAAAGTGAGAAATTCAAAGAAGCAGAATCACTAACTAAGAAATTACTAAAATCAGCCGAAACTCAAAAAGATAAACTAGAGTATCAATCGAAGCTTGCGCAAATATTACTGAGTGCCAAACAGTTTGATGAGGCTGAAGACGCTGTTGAAGATTTAATCGATATGCAAGGCTTAAGTGAGAAACACTGGCTTATAGCTGCTTCAATTTATGGTGTTCAAGCCCAAGAATCGAGTATCTTTAGCAAACTTGGTTACGCAAAAAAAGCCAAAAAATCCTTAGAATCCTTGCTCAAAGCCTACCCTAACAGTCGTGACGGCATCATTGGCTTAATTCAATTCCATAGAGCCGCGCCTGGAATTGCTGGCGGTGACGAAGACCAAATCCCCAAGTTAATGCAAAGATTAGCAACGGTAAATCCTGAATGGCACTCAATTATATCTGCCCAGCAAGCTTTTGCAGATGAAGACATCGAAAAAGGCTTAGCGATTCTAGATACAGGTATTGAGAGAAACCCTCAGTCAATTGACCTTACTTATGTCAAAGGCATGCGTTTTGTGAATATGGAAAAATTTCCAGAAGCATTTGCCCTATTAAATTCTATCCAATCATTGCCATTAAAAGAAAATGCTAGCGAACAACAAAGAGATTGGGCTCAGATGGCTTTATACCAATCAGCAAAAATCTCTGCTGAAAAAGCTATAGAACTAGAGCAAGGTAAAAAGAATTTATATGCCTTTATGGATTCAGAGCAAACCCAAATTCCCGAAGCTTGGATAAGGTTTAGGTTGGGACAAATTTTATGGAAACTGAATGAGAAAGAGTCATCTTTAGCCCAATTTCAACTAATCCCTACTCTAAAACCGGAAAAAGAGTTAAACAAACAAATGAAAGCTTTTATAAAAGAGCATAGCATTCAATTGTAAAATGGTGCGCTTTATATTAGATTTTAGACGAGTTTAATGGCATATTAAATTCCGATAGTGATAATAACTATTTATAAATAAACCATATTAAAAGACTCGAGGGGGCTCAAAATGATGGAATATCTTCCAATGATAATTAGCGTAGTAAGTGGCGCGGCAGGCGGTAACTTAATTCCAAAGCTAATGAAAAATTTAAATGCTGGTGGTCTTATCAACACTATATCAGGTGCTGTAGGCGGCTGGTTAGGCGGTACTACCCTTTCTGGTTTAATCCTAGGCGCTACCGGAGCAGACCCTGCCTCAGCTATGGATTTGACTGGAATCATATCCAATATTGGCGGGGGTGTAGCTGGCGGTGGTATCGTTGCCGGTATCGTTGGCTTCGTTAAGAAGATGATTGGTGGCTCGAACTCTTAATCATTTCTAGGCGTTTCAAAAAGCCTACTTTCGTAGGCTTTTTATTCATATTCGTTTAAAACTCTTATACCCATAACATCACCAATAACTTCTGCTAAAAACTTAATTTCATCCAAATTGTAGTCAGCATCTAGTTTATATTTATGCTCTCCAACCGATATCAGAAAAAGCTCATAACTCCATTTATCATCCTCATCATCGTACTGGTGGACTATTTGGATACCCACAATCTCAGAAAAGTTAAACCACTTCTCTCTGTTTTATAGATGCGTCTACGCTTTTTCTGAAATTTATACTGCTCACCTTTAATCAAAGCAACAAAACTTAAATAAATAGAAGGGACGGTTGCCAAAGCTATAGCCAATAGCATAATAAAAACAAAAGTTTTATCTTGAGCTTGTGCTTTGTTAAACATCATTATCACAATCATTAAAGCAATAATTGACACAAACGCACCAATTGCTGCGCCAACCTTTGAGCGACTTAAAACTAGACTATGGCTAGTATTTCTTACGAGTTTTAACTTACCGCTAGATATTGCAGAAAAAGGATCAAGCATCATTTCTTAGAGTATTGTTCCACTTGCTTCCAAACTCGAATTAAATTACCAGACATGATTTTCTCTATATCTGACTCTGAATAGCCACGCTTTAAAAATCCTTCGATAAGTGTTGGGAAACTAGCTGCATCTTTTAAACCGTTTGGTAATGTGTCGCCTACCCCATCATAGTCAGAGCCAATCCCCACATGTTCAACTCCAACCAATTTGATGACATGATCGAAATGGTCCAATACAATTTCTAAGTCCGCAAATACAAATGGGTTCTCTTTGATATAGTTTTCACGCCATTCAACCACTTTAGGATCGCTCGAATTCTCTATTCCCTCAGATTTCATAAATTCAGAAACCGCAGCCGAAATAGCACCATAACTATCACGAGAAGCTTGGTGAACGAAAGTTGAGCCGAAATTAATAAAAATTACACCACCATTTCCTGCCAGCTTTTTAATCATATCGTCTGACATATTGCGCTCAAAACCTGGTGTATAGTGGCGAGCAGAAGAGTGAGAGGCGATGGCAGGCACTTTGGTGACTTCCATGACGTCATAAAAAGCCTTATCAGAGACATGGGATACATCCACCATCACGCCTAGGTCGTTCATAGCAACTACTAGCTCTTTACCAAAATCACTCAGCCCATTATTAGGGCGTTTTTCATCGTAAGAAGAATCGGATATATGATTGCTTAAAGAGTGAGACAAAGTGATATAACGAATACCGCGTTTATAAAAATGCTTAAGATTTTCCAAGCTGCTCGCTATCGGTGAGCCATTCTCCATTCCCATCGGCAGAGAAATCAATCCTTGCTTAAAGTTTTCCTGCATTTGATCGACAGAATAAGCCAAAGCAAATTTATCCGGAGCATTACTAACAATCGCTTCTACACTATCAATCAACTTGTCCGCAAGGGCTCTACTGTCGCCACCTTCGAATTCGAGCGATGCTGGCACATAAATCGACATAAATGGCGCAGACAAACCGCCCGCCTTTGCCCGAGGATAATCAAAGTCGCCCCCGTCGGTGGCTTGAGACACATCATCGTATTTATTTTCTAACCGATAAGGTACATCCACATGCAGATCGGCAATAATGTACTTTTTACTAATAGTTTCGGCTTTTTCCGCCAATGAACTAATGCCAATGGCTTTATTAACTTTAGCTTCAAGGTTATCGATTACTTTCACCGGCTCTTTAGCTGGAGCCGAGCTAGTTTTTTCTTCCGGCTGACATGCCGATAAAGTTAAAACCACTGAAGCCGCTAAAAGATTGGTGATAAAAGGTGTTTTCATATACGAAGATTCCCATTAAGATCGAACAATTTACATCATCATAGAATTATCTAAAACGAATTACCATATGCTAGCAGCAGAGCAACAAGAAATTATCAAAGCCATTAACCAAGTCATGCCCTTTGGCAAATATCAAGGTCGTAAACTATTAGAGTTGCCTGAGCCATATTTGGTTTGGTTTCATAAAGAAGGCTTTCCCAATAACAGCCTCGGCCGACAATTAGCACTTATCTATGAGATTAAGCTCAATGGGCTAGAGTCTTTATTTATGCCACTGCTCAGCGACAGGTCTAGTAACTAAGCTAATAACCAAGGCTAATAACTAGTTCAAATTTAGACATAATTAAGACATAGCTATTAATAATTGATAAAATTCAGCTATAAAATCACAGCTGTGACATCCCTTGTTTAATTTATTACATCAAAAGCTTCAAAAAACTCTACAGAACCTTGAATTTACGCAAGAGACTGAAATTCAGGCCAAAGCTCTGCCCCTAATCCTAGAGGGTAAAGATTTAGCGGCGAGCGCTGAAACGGGTTCTGGCAAAACTGCCGCTTATTTATTGCCTATTTTGGATAAGCTATTAAACAAAACTGTCAAAACCACCGGAACTCGCTGCTTGATATTAGTACCTACTCGCGAGCTGGCTAGACAGGTTGAAAAGCAATTTGAGCAATTGGCTCAATTTACCAGCCTAACTGCAGGCGTCTTAACTGGCGGCGCTTCAATGCAATTTCAGCGTGCAATGCTCCGTAAAGATCCAGAAGTGCTGATCGCTACTCCAGGAAGAATTTTAGATCATAGCCAAGCTGGTGCTACCGAGTTAAAAAATCTAGAATATTTAGTGTTAGATGAAGCCGATAAGATGCTCGATCTGGGCTTTAGTGATGATGTTACAGCTATTGCAGACTTCTGTAATGAAAATCGTCAAACACTATTATTCTCAGCGACGTTAAATGCTCGTGGTATAAAACCCGTCATTGAGAAAATGCTGAATCAACCAAGTTACCTAGTGTTGAATAGTTTTGAGGATCAGCAAAAACAAATTAAGCAGCAAATTATTCCTGCGGATGACTTAAAGCACAAAGAAAAGTTGGTCAATTGGCTACTTAAAAACGAAAAATATCGTAAGGCCATTATTTTTTGCAATACCAAGACTCAAGTGGATCGCTTGGGTGGTTTATTAAAATATCACAAGCATGCCACTGGTACTTTACATGGCGATAACTCGCAGGAAATTCGCAATCAAGTCATGATGCAATTCCGTGATAATAAATTTAATGTTTTAGTGGCTTCCGACGTGGCGGCTCGTGGTTTAGATGTCAAAGAAGTAGATTTAGTAATTAATTTTGATATGGCGCAAACTGGCGATGACTATATTCACCGTATTGGTAGGACCGGTCGTGCAGGAGAATCAGGAACCGCGATTTCACTGATAAGTTCACGCGAGTGGAATTTAATGGCGACCATTGAGAACTTCCTTAAAACCAAGTTTGAAAAACGTCTCATTCAATCTTTATTAGGAAAATACACAGGACCAAAGAACCTTAAATCGAATGGTAAAGCTGCCACTAAGGGCAAACGCTCTGGCGGCAAAAAGCTCACCGCCAGGGAAAAGAAACGCTTAGATAAAAAACAAGCCAAGAAAAATTCGCCCAAGTTAGAACCAGAAGATAGCATCGCAAACAGCAAACCAAAAAAGAAATTTGGCGGTTTAAGTGACGGTCCGATTAAACCGTTAAGAACTAAATAACACTCTATTAGTATGCAGATTTTTGTAGATGCGGATGCCTGCCCTGTAGTCATTAGAGACATTCTAATAAAGGCTGCCATCCGTACTAAAGTAAGCCTCACTTTTATCGCTAACCATTATGTTCCGGTTCCGAAAATCGAAAATATAAAATCATTGCAAGTTCCAAAAGGGTTTGATGTGGCGGATGATGAGATTGTTAAACGAGTCGATGCGAACGACTTGGTTATAACTTCAGATATCCCGTTAGCCGCAGAGGCTATCGAGAAAGGTGCAATAGCTTTGAGTTCACGTGGAGAGCTATTTGATAAATCCAATATCCGACAACGCTTGAATATGCGAGACTTTATGGACTCTATGCGTGAAACCCTTGAAGCTTCTGGCCAAAACCGTGGCGGGCCACCGCCTCTATCTCAGTCGGACAGGCAGTCTTTTGCCAACCATCTCGATAAGTATTTAGCCTCTATCCGATAAAAGCTTCTCTAAAACGCAGATTTAACAAAGATTTAACGCTAACTGTTAGATAAACCCTTGAATTCCAAACCATTTATCATAATATAAAGATAAGAACACAAAACAATGACTGTTCACTAAAATGGACCACAGGAGAAAATCATGTCTAGCACTACGATTACCGCTATGCCGTTAAAATATTTAGACCAAGCAATGAACAAGTTACGCGACTTGGGATTGATGCCTGAAAAAACAGATGAGGCTCCTGTTATCAGTCTGATCAATAAAATTTCTGACTTAGATGAAGAAAAAACTATCGCCATTGCTAGAACCTTAAACCAAGCTTCGCTATTTAACGAAGTAGTACGCGAGCAAATTCAAGCTATGCGTATTGGCGAGCGCTATGAAGGCATTACCGAACGATTTAACTCTATACGTGATGATGCTAAAGAAATGGTCGACCAATTAGAAGATGGCAAGATTGACGTCATGGAGCGGATTGGTAATGTATGGATGAAAGTCACTCGTGGCGACATCCCTACTCGATTCCAAAAGATTCGCGAAACTTACTTGGAAGTTGCAGCAGATACCAAAGACCAAATTGAGCGTGAACAAATTATTTTGGATGCTTATCGTGACTTTAGAGGCGCTTTAAAAGAGTCGGAAGTTTTAGCTTTAAATGTTTTAAAGAAAGCCGACGCAGAACTAGAGCAAGCAAAAACTAATTTGAGTAATGCTGCAAAAGATATTGAAACCAATACTAATGAAGATCGCGAACATATAGCGCGATTAGAGCTTGCTCGTGATGAGCGTTTACGCGATTTACAGAACTCGGATGATCGTTATCAAATTACCAAAGACTTATCGGATAACTTAACTATTTCTTATAACACCTCTGAAGCGGTCATGGCGCGCTTATTGCAGACCACTAATGCCAAAGAACGCGTTTATTCGCAATCAGTTACTTTCTTTGGCACTAATGAAACAGTCTTTACTGCTTTATCAGCCTCATTTACTGGCTTGCATGGTTTACATGAAGCGACAGAAACCTTAAAAAGCATGAAAGAAGGCATCAATCAAAGTTTAGAAATATTAGGCGAAGTTGGCGACAAAGTTCAAGAAGAAGCGTTACGTGAAGGTTATGGTGCCACTATTAAAGCTGAATCAGTGAAAAAGTTGGTAGACTCTATTGTAAATTTCCAAGAGCGCTCAGTTAACTTAATAGAAGAGATGCGTGACCAAGCAACTCGAAATGCTGAAGAAGTTCGTTTGGCCGCTGAAGATGGTAAACGTCGTCTGGCAGAATTGGCTAGCCGAGGTAATGCTTTAGTAATTAATGCCTAATTCAATAAGTTACTGAATGACCAAAAAACCTAAAACGCAGCATAATATCCCTTTGTCGGATGTCATGTTGGCGATGGATATAGCAGATACTATTCGGCATCGAGAGCGAGTCGTTGAGAAAGAGTTATCCGCTGAAGAGCGCGAAAAAGCGCTATTCGAAAAAGTCAAAGCAACCTATGCCAGTCAAGGAATAGAAGTTAGTGACGCTACTATTCAAGAGGCAATAGAAGCAATAGAAGATGAACGCTTCGCTTACAAACCGCCTAAAGCTTCTTTGTTTACTAAATTTGCTCATGCTTATATCAATAGAAAGAAATGGGGAAAAGGCTTAGCTTTTATTGGGGGAATTGTGGGCTTAGCTTGGGCAGCCACATGGGCTATATTTACCCTGCCGCAGCAAAGAGAACTAGATGAGAAAGCTCAGGCTTTTAATCAATCGATTGTGACGGCCAATACGAATGAAGAAACTTTACAGTCTCGTTTAGACTCGCTGGTAGCAGAGCTTAACCGCGCTACAAAACCAAAAGATCCTCAATTAACTGCTTTATTTGATCGACAAAAGCAAACAGCGTTTCAGTTATTAAAAACTTCTGCTACTCATATTGATGCTGCTCGCACTCTTCGATTAGCGCCTAATTTTGTTCCTCAAAACTTTAAAGAAATTGATCCTAAAATGAGCGGCTCTTTACAGATTCTAGAAAGACAGCAACAGGAATTATCGAAAGCTGAAAACAAACTAAACGAAGCCGAAGTTAGTATCAAGCAATTACATCAGTTGAATCTGTTACCAAACGAATTATTAAACTTACGCAATCAAGCAATAGAGATTGCTAAAGTTGCTAAAGCAGAAAGTCTTGCAGAAGAATTCTACCGTAAGGGATTGGCTGCAATTCAGGGGTTAGATATAGCTAGCGCCAATGGAGCCACAACCGACTTGAAAGAGCTGATTGACGATTTACAGCTTAACTATGAACTGAGAATTGTTTATAGGCATGGCGAGCGTACTGGTGTTTGGAGACAACCTGAAATTAATCGTAATGCTAGAAATTATTACATTATTGTTGAGGCCTACAGTAAAGATAATAGAACCATTCAAGTTCCTATTATCAATGAAGAAACTGGTAATATTCAGCGAGTCAGCAAATGGGGCTTGCGGGTAGACAAGTCTATCTATGATCAAATTGCTAGCGATAAACAGGACGACGGTATAGTGCAAAACAATATTTTTGGTAATAAAGCTTATGGCGAGCTGACGGTGAATTATCGTTTTCCCACCAGCGGAAAAGCAATTACTCGATGGTAATTAATATGAATAATACTCTGCTTAAAAAGGATAAATCGTAATTATGTATTCAGGGCGTCAGGCTTTAAGTGATATTGATCAGAGTTTACAAAAAATTCGTTCAGAATTATCGCAAACAGATTATGAATTAGAGCGATATGGTCAGAAACTATTAGGCTTGCGCCAACAAGAATCTGAGAGTTACCGCCAGCTAGCAAAAATGCGCCTTGATGCAATTCAAGCAAATCAATTATCAGAGCAACTAGACTATGCGGAACGACAAGCTGCGCAGTTACTAATTCAGCGTAACGATCAAATCGAAATTATTGCAAAAAAAATAGAGGTCTCGCAAACTGATCAGTTAAAATATGATCAAGAGCGTAATCAGCAAGCGATTGAGCTCGATAAAGCTGTAGAAGCTTTGGAAGATCTTTTAGCTGAAGTTGATGGTAAACTTGAAACGGATAAGGCCTTTTTGCAACAGCAACTAACGGCGCAAGATTTAGTGGATATGGCATCTAATGCCAATGATAAAACTACTCAAGCAGAACAAGAATTAGAAGATAAAGGTGCGCCTTATCGAGCCGATAAAATTTTCATGTATTTATGGCAACGCCAATATGGCACCAGTCAGTATGATGCAGGTTTCATCACTCGATTTTTTGATAAAAAATTAGCTAAACATATCGATTATGATCAAGCTCGAGTCAATTATTTCACCTTGACCAATATACCCAAAAAGCTTGCAGAGCATACTGAAAACCTACAACAACAAGCGCAAAATGAGCTTGCAAAATTGCAGCAGATGCAAAGGAACTTTGAAATTGATGCCGGCGCAGAGCAATTAGAAAGCACTGTCGCTCTAGAAAGAAAAAAACTATCATCCATTGATCAAAAGCTCACCACAGAAGAAGAAAACTACCAATATCTGATTAAAGAGCGCGAGTCATTTAACTTAGAGACTGACAAGTACATTGCTAAAGCTATAAGCATTCTTATGGAAAGTTTTAAAGCCGAACCAATTTCCCAATTGCAGTATGAAGCAAGGCAAACTGAAAGCCCCAGAGACGATCACCTGACCCATCAACTGTTATCATTAAAAGAAGATAAGTCACTTCTAGAAGAGAGCATTTCTTCACTGCAAGCAACTCATAGAAGCGTTAATAATAAACTTGAAAATTTAAAAGAAGTTCGCAGAAAGTTTAAGCGCTCTGACTATGACGCTTATAATTCAAAATTTAAAGACGGCGCTATTTTATCGGGAATTCTTGCTCAATTTATTGGTGATCAAGTTACTGCTAAAGAACTTTGGCGAATATTTAAGCGCAGTCAAAGGTTTGAAAAGCGCCGCTATACTCAAAGGCATGGCGGCATTGGCCTTCCCGGCGGTATTAACTTCCCTAGCAGTAATCGCGGCCCAAGTATAAAGTTTCCTCGCGGCATTCGCTTTCCCTCTGGCTGGGGTGGCGGCGGCTCTTCTTCGGGCGGCGGTGGCGGCTTTAAAACAGGGGGCGGATTTTAGCCTTATAGTTACCCTTTTGCAGGGAACAAGGATTTTAAGAATAGCCCTATTCCACCGAAGCAAAGCACTAGAATTACAATCAAGTCAAAGGCACTCATTGGTCTAAAACTAAACTGGGTTGAAGCAATAACTCCAAATATTAACGCTAATATAGAACCAACGGTTAAAAACCAGCCTAAATAATTTCGATGGTTATAAAATAACACCACGATACCAGCAACAAATGGGATCATGATCATGCCTGAAGTTACGCCAAAACCACCGAAGGCTGAAAAGCTGTATAGGCGAGTGCCAAAACCAAATTGTGAATAGATATGGATTGAATTAAGCAGCAAATAAAAACCAATCACCATCATGGTTAAACCCACAAAAAATTGCCATTCACCACCTCTTGTACCGCCTGCGCCCATAAGTCACTCCTTAAATTTTATATCACTGAATGTTTTTATTAACGGTAATACTCTAACCGATTTTTGTAATTTTTTCTCAATAAATCAAACTCTTGTGCTATCCGCTCACTATCAAATCTGCTGGTATCTCTTAAAGCTAAGTCATCTTCCTTAATATCATAAAAAGGTTTTAGCGAATCATGTAAGTCTGCCAAATACTTTGGCTTTTGCCATAACAAGCTATTCGGAAATAATGACTCTAAAGGAATACTGGGCTCTTTATTCAGCCAACGTCTTATTGCTTGATACAAATAATAAGTACCACGAACTTTTCCTTCTAGGCTATAGCCGGCGATATGCGAAGTACCAATTAAGCACTTTTCCAATAACGCAGGGTTTAGTCGAGGCTCTTGCTCCCAAACATCTAATACAAACTCTACGGATTTATCACTGTTAGCAATTTCTAATGCCGCCAGGTTATCAAGAACAGCACCTCTCGATGAGTTAATCAATAAAGAGTCACCCCGCATTTTTGATAAAAAGCTCTGACCAATTAGATGATAGGTAGGATGTTCACCGGTTTTACTTAAAGGGACATGGCAAGTCACAATCTCGCATTGTGAAATAGTATCTAATGAGACAAATTTTCGTTCATCATCTGTACTTTCTAACAAAGGATCATTTAGTAAGTAATTTATGCCAATATGATCAAGCAGGCGGCTAAGTTTCGTACCAACATTGCCTGCTCCTATAATGCCCACCGTTACTTGTGACAAGTCTAATCTCTTATCATTCGACCAATAAGCAATAGCGGTTAATACATATTCAGCTACCGCTTGAGCGTTACAGCCTGCCGCATCTGAAAATTCAATTTCAGATTGTTGCAAATAATCTAAGTCAATATGATCGGTGCCAATGGTTGCAGTTCCAATAAATTTAACAGGCGTATTTTGCAAAAGAGCTTGATTAACTTGAGTAATAGAACGAACCAATAATATATCCACATCTTGCAGATCAGTATTGGTAATAGCTCTACCTGCCTTGCGCTCAATCCAACAGAAGTCTGCAAATAGCTCATCAACCATTGGCATATTTTCATCAGCAAGCAGTGTCAGCATAAATAAGTCTCAATTAGTAAATTTTGTGGATATTTATTTGGGTATTTTAGCGTCTTCCTTTAAACTTAAGCTAGTTATTATTAATAAGGATCCGCATGAGCGACAAATTAGCCGGTTTATACCACAATATCTTAGAAGAAATTGGCGAAGATACCCAAAGAGATGGCATTTTAGATACTCCAAAACGAGCAGCTAAAGCCATGAAATTCTTAACCAAGGGCTATGAGCAATCTTTAGAGGAAGTGGTAAATAACGCCATTTTTGAATCTGATAATGACTCTATGGTTATTGTCAAAGATATTGAGCTTTATTCAATGTGCGAACATCATATGCTACCTTTTGTCGGCAAAGTCCATATTGGTTATCTACCTACAGGAAAAGTTTTGGGCCTGTCGAAACTAGCGCGCATTACCGACATGTTTGCTCGCCGATTACAAATTCAAGAAAACCTAACTAAGCAGATTGCTGAAGCGGTACAAGAAGTCACTGACGCATCCGGAGTTGGCGTTATCGTTGAAGCAAAACATATGTGCATGATGATGCGCGGCGTTGAAAAGCAAAACTCGGTCATGACCAGTTCAACCATGCTGGGACAATTTCGAAAAGATGAGAAAACCCGTAACGAGTTTATTAGTCTGATTAGTAAGTAATATGCATAAGGCTTTCTTAGGGGTAGAGCCGGCAAATATTGAGTGGCGCGAAATAGAGAAAAATGGCAAGACTTATTCCGCGCCCTACTCCTCCAATTTTGATGATATTTATTTCAACACTCAAAATGGTATTGCAGAATCACAATATGTATTTCTGCAAGGCAATGATTTAGAACAACGCTTTTTAGAACAACCTAGTCAATTCTCAATTTTTGAAACTGGCTTTGGCAGTGGCTTAAACTTCTTGTTAGCTGCAAAGCTATGGCAACAAACCAATCCAAATGGTCACCTGAACTATTATTCGGTTGAGCAGTATCCAATAACCTCTGCAGATTTACGAAAAATTTATCTGAAGTTAAACCTAGACAACCCCATTATCGATTCACTTTTAGAACAATATCCTTCGATTCTGCCAGGCGTACACCCCGTGAGAATAAGCGAATGCATTACTTTGTATTTAATTTTTTATCCTCTAGATAAAGGACTGAAAGAAATTGCTATTAACCAAGCAGAAAAAATTGATGCCTGGTTTCTAGATGGCTTTGCGCCCAGCAAAAATCCGACTATGTGGCACAAAGGCCTGTGGCATTTCATGGCACTGAAGGCAGTTAATAATACCAAACAAAAAACTACGGTAGCGACCTTTAGCGCAGCCTCCGATGTTAGGAAAATGCTACAACATTATGGTTTTGAAGTGATAAAGCGTAAAGGCTATGGCTATAAGCGTGAGATGCTAACGGCTCGTTTTAAGGAAAAAAAGCTTTCAACTCCTAAGCCCGATTTATTTACCGATTATATAGTTGCCAGAAAATCTCCTAAACGAATAGCCATCATTGGCGCAGGCTTGGCTGGAGCTGCTTGTGCATATGAGCTTAATCAAGCTGGGCTAGAAGTAGATGTCTATGATAAGAGTCCTGCTCCTGCTTCAGGCGCGTCAAAAATGCCAGCTATGTTGGCGACCCCAAATTGTTCCATAGATCATAATGCCTTTAGCCAGTTAACTTTTGCCGGCATGCAGTCACTCACTAATTTATTAAGAAAAAGGGATGATTTAGTTGAAGCATGGCAAGCCCTAGAGACCACTAACAAAAAGCATTCTGAATTTCATCTAGAGCAATATTATCTAATTTATAAAAATAGACTTGGCGCTAACATAAAAAAAATAATTGATACTAACTTTACAAAAAAGCTAAGCCTGATTGTTCCAGCAGTACAATTGAATGGACCTAGTTATTGCGATTATTTATTAAGCAACATCCCTTCTAAGCAGATGCATTTCAATACAGAAATTAATTCTCTAGCACAACTTAAAGATTATGATTCAGTGATAGTCTGCACAGGACATTGTGCTTTATTAAAGGACCCAAATAGCGGCTTATTGCCAAGCGTTATGCCCTTACGAGGTCAATTAACAGAAACCAAAAAACTTTATTCCATCGAAAGACCAATTAATCATGAAGGTCATTTATTTCAAGATGAAAATTCTTGGTATATGGGTGCAACGTTTGATAGCAGTACAGACGAATCAATACAAGCTGAAGAAGATTTAGACAATATCCGGCAAGCTAAGGAAAAACTTGATATTGATATAAAAGCATCAAATATTAAAAGTTCTTACGCAGGAATAAGGGCTTCTACCTATGACCGCTTCCCCTATTGCGGATTGTTTAGTGAAACGCAACAACAATCGATCTGGTTAAACTACGGTTATGGTACCCGTGGTTTGAATTTATCATTACTGGGCGCGCAAATCATCAAAGCCAGCTTCATTAATCAAACCTTACCTGTCAGCAAAAACTTACTTAAGCGTCTCAGTCCGAAACGCTTAAATTCCTAGTAAAATTTAAGTTAAGTTATCACAATGAAATTTAATGTGAGACTCAATAAAGCTAGCGATAAAGAAATAACTGTGATCATAACCCTCACGCAAATTAAGCTGAATGTCTAACTCTTGTTTTTGCTGTTTTTTATTTTTAATTAACTCTTCTAATAACTCAGGCCTTAGTTGTTCCGATAAAAAATTATCATCCAAGCCTTGCTCAATTAGTATCGGCGCAGTTTTATTCGATTTATTTAACAGTGACAACGAATCATATTGCTGCCACTCATCCTGATTATCACCAAGATATAAAGCAAAAGCTTTCTTGCCCCAAGGAACCTGCATTGGCGCAATTATCGGCGAAAATGCTGAGATGGATTTAAACTTATCTTGGTTTTTTAAACCTATACTAATAGCGCCATGACCGCCCATGGAGTGACCAGAGATAGCAGCTCTACTTGCATCTATTGAGAAATGATTCGAAACCAGCTCAAATAACTCCAAGATATAATCGTACATTTGATAGTGTTTTTTATAGGGTTCTTCTGTAGCGTTTAGATAAAAACCTGCGCCCAAACCAAAATCCCAATGTTCATCAGGATCATCTGCAACATCATCTCCCCGAGGACTAGTATCAGGTGCCACAATCGCAACTTTGTATTTTGAGGCAAATTGCTGGGCACCTGCTTTTTGTACAAAGTTTTCGTCGGTACAGGTAAGGCCCGATAACCAATACAAAACTGGCACTTTTTCACTTTCGGCCTCAACCGGCAAAAAAATAGAAAAGTTCATTGCACAGCTTAAACTGTCAGCATAATGACGATAGCGGTGTTGCTTACCAGCAAAACATTTTGCTGAACTTAATAATTCGAGTGTCATAATGATTCCGTTTTAAAATTCAATAACCGAACGAATCGACTTTCCTTGATGCATTAAATCAAACGCCTTATTGATATCCTCAAGCGGCATTTTATGAGTGATCAAGTCGTCAATATTGATTTTTCCATCCATATACCAATCAACGATTTTAGGCACATCGGTACGACCTCTAGCACCTCCAAAAGCAGTACCTTTCCAAACTCTTCCTGTCACTAATTGAAATGGCCTGGTGGATATTTCTTGTCCCGCCCCAGCAACACCCACTATACAAGATTCTCCCCATCCTTTATGACAACACTCTAAGGCTTGACGCATGGTCTTAACATTACCAATACATTCAAAACTGTAATCAACACCACCATTAGTGATTTCAATAATGGCATTAGTTACATCTTCTGTTTCTCTGGGATTAACAAAGTCGGTCATTCCAAATTGCTTTGCTAGTTCTACTTTATCCGAATTAATATCAACACCAATTATACGATCAGCCCCAGCCATCTTGGCACCTTGAATAACGTTAAGGCCAATACCGCCCAGCCCAAAAACTGCGACTGTTGAGCCTTGCTCAACTTTCATAGTGTAGATTACAGCACCAATGCCTGTTGTCACACCGCAGCCGATATAACAAACTTTATCAAAAGGCGCATCAGGGCGAATTTTGGCTAAAGCAATTTCAGGCATTACGGTGTGATTAGCAAAAGTAGAACAGCCCATATAATGAAGTATTGGCTTGCCTTGATAAGAAAAACGACTGGTGCCATCTGGCATTAAGCCTTGGCCTTGAGTTTCACGAATAGATTGGCATAAATTTGTTTTAGGGTTTAAACAAAAATCGCATTCTCGGCATTCAGGTGTATAAAGCGGAATGACATGATCTCCAACTTTCAAATTTTTAACACCCTCACCTAACCCAATCACAACTCCTGCGCCTTCATGCCCTAAAATTGCAGGAAAAGCTCCTTCAGGGTCATCGCCGGATAAAGTAAAAGCATCTGTGTGGCATACACCTGTGGCTTTCATTTCAATTAAGACTTCGCCATACTGCGGCTCTTGCAAATCTACTTCAACAATTTCTAAAGGTTTTCCTGCTTCAAAAGCAACGGCGGCGCGGGTTTTCATTGATAGCTCCAATTAATAATTTCTGTTAATAATTCCAAATAATAACTTTAGTCTTTTTTCATTCTTAATGTTAAATAAACGATCATCGATATTGCACTTGAAATTAGTATAGCAGCCATGATCATGATTTGATAACGAGCGGCCACAGAAGGCTCAACTCCAGAAATAATTTGCCCCGTCATGGTCCCAGGCAAAGCCACCAACCCCATCGCTAATAAACTATTAATTCTAGGTATCATTGCTGTATTGAAAGCACTGTTTCTGGCATTGACTTTGTCATGATGGTTATCTAATTCATGCTTAAACCTTTCGCCTGCGATACTAATTGTATTCATGGTGTTGCCAAGCAATAAGCCCACTAAAGGAATAATAAGCTGCGCCTGATAGGTCGGATTAGGCTTTAGAATAAAACCTATAATTATTAGCATACTTAGGCCCGTACCCATCAGTATCCCTAAAAATATAAATGAAAAATGCTGTATGTTTTTATTGGCTAATGGTCTCAAGGAGATCCACGCTGAGAATAAAAGCATCAGCGACATAACTAAAGTGCCCAGCCATAAATTATTATCTTTAAACAGGTAAATCAAAATAAAACCAACTAAGCTTAGTTGAACAAACATTCTTAGATTGGCAATCCAATAGTCTTTAGTTTGGATTTTCCACGTATGCATGATTAATCCAATTACAACAATCGGGATTACAAGATAAATTAATTCAAAATAGCTGATGGCTGGTAAGCTTGAACTAGTCTTCATTGGGCGATTTTTTTATATCTATATTGTCGTTTATTTCACTTCTGGAATCAGCATCCCAGCTTTGATTTTGGATCTGAGCCCTATCTTGTATATCTGACTTCAGCACAGCTTCCAATAACTCTGCTTTCTCGGTTGCAGCTAAAATATATTGCTTTTCGTCACCCCATAATTCAGTAAGCTCTTCCATATGCATATTGTCATAGTGTAAGAAGGTCTGTGCTGCTCGTTGGGCTTGGTACTTACGATAACCTAGCTCGACCAGCGCCTCGCGACCTAATAACAATGCTGAGCCTAAGGTTTCTCGTATGACACAGTGAGCCCCTGCCTTTTTTATTTCATAGGCCTCACGCCGGCCTTTGGCTCGGGCAAATATTTTTAGATCAGGAAAATTCTTTCTGCATAACTCAGTGACAATTATAGCCTTATCGACATTATCCACCGACAAAACAATCATCTTGGCATTTTCAGCGCCAGCTGCTTTTAATAAATCAAGATTAGTCACATCACCATAAAAGGCTTTGGTGCCAAATTTTCTAACCAAATCAATTTGCACTGCATCATATTCTAATAAAGTAGTTTGAAATCCTTGTGAACGTAATAACCTAGAAACGATTTGTCCAAAACGCCCATAACCGGCGACAATAACAGGCGTTTCTCCATCGTCTATTTCATCATAATCGCGACTTAATTCCTGCCGATCAAACAGTGGCTGCAAAACCTTTTCACTCAATATCATTAAAAGTGGCGTTAGCGCCATACTTAAGGCTACCACCACCGTTAAAGTTGAAATCATATGCTCAGTTAAGACGCCATTTTGAGCTGCAAAGCTAAAGAGTACAAAAGCAAATTCACCACCTTGCGCTAGTGCAAAACTAAAAATTAAATTTTCCATTAACGGCATTTTAAAAAACTTAGCCAATAGAAATAAAACGATTACCTTTATAATAATTAAACCGAATACTAGACTGATAATGCTGGCTGTATTTTGCATCAATAAATCAAGATTAATACTGGCACCAACTGTGATAAAGAATAAGCCTAAGAGCAAACTTTTAAAGGGGCCTAAGCCAACTTCCAATTCATGTCGGTATTCACTTTCAGCTAATACAACTCCTGCTAAAAAAGCACCTAACGCTGGCGACAAACCAACCCACTGCATGACTAGAGTAATCCCGATGACTAATAGCAAAGAAGTGGCGATAAAAATTTCTTTTAATCCAGTTCGAGCGATCAAGTTGAAAATCGGCTGGATCAGGAAACGTCCTAATAGGATGATAAATACAATCGAGCCGACAACCGCTAGAGTCTGCTGCCAACCCTGCAACTGAGTTAAGCCATGGTCATCACTAATAATGTCTACTGGCGCGCTAGCCAATAATGGCATTAAGGCTAACATTGGGATAATGGCAATATCTTGAAACAGCAATACGGAGAAGGAGGAACGACCTGAATCAGTTTTCATCAGACCCTTTTCTGTTAAAGTCTGCAGCACAATAGCTGTCGATGACAAAGCCAAAACCATACCAATAGCCAAGGCTGCTTGCCATGTTTGGTCAAAGAGCATGGCTATAATGGTAAATAAAAAGCCGGTAAACAAAACCTGCAAACCGCCAAGCCCAAGAATTGGCATGCGCATTCGCCATAATTTTTTTGGTTCTAATTCTAGGCCAACGAGAAACAGCATCATCACGACCCCAAACTCGGCAAAATGCATGATATCTTCAACATCACTACCAACTAAACCAAAAACAAAAGGCCCGATTAAGACCCCTGCAATTAGGTAACCTAGAACCGAGCCAAGCCCCAAACGCTTTGCAATCGGCACCCCTATGACCGCTGCTACTAAAAATATAAAGGCTTTGAATAAAAAGCTTTCAGTATCCATCAGCGAACTTTTCCTGTCTCTAGATTCAGGTGATTTTGCAGATCAATAATCAGTTTACGGTAGTTTTCAGCGGCATCAATGGTGGCTTCCTTTGATATACGAATAGCATCATAAACAACGAATGGTTGAAAAAACTTCATGCCGCAGAAAACAGCGGTTTGTTCGAAAGGCTTTAGGAACTGATCCAAAGGATAGCCGTTATAACCTCGCTTACTATAGCTATCATCTGTGCCACCGACTGTCATGGCATTAAGCCAATATTTATCTTTTAATTGAAAACCGCCTTCACCATAGGCAAAACCTGATTCCAGGACCACGTCTTGCCACTCTTTTAGTAATGCTGGCACGCTGTACCAATAAAAGGGATGCTGAAAAATAACAACATCGTGTTCAAGTAGGAGTTTTTGTTCTTTTTTAATATCAATCAGAAAATCAGGATACTCTTCGTATAAATCGTTGAAAGTAATGCCTTCGATATCTTTAACGGCGGAAACCATCAGTCGATTAGTTGCCGAAGATTCAAATCGAGGATGAGCAAAATTAACTAATATTCGATTAGCCATTCTTTATCTTTGCTCCAAATGATTCGTAACCTTGATTTGAGTTTACACCAGCTTGTTGCAGATTACAGCTAAGCCTTTGAAATTATTGTAATGTAAAATTTTTAAATACTTTAGAAATAGCTAGGCAAAATAAAAGCGGCAGAAGCCGCTTATTTAGAATCCATCCAAGTTTGTATTCACCGTTGTCCTTCTCACTATTCCCTTTGTAATGGCCTTCCCAACTCTGTCCCTTATTATTAGTCCTTAAGTAGTAGTAGAAGCAGTCTCCATTTGCTGCTGATAATGTAGCAAGATAGAAATTTAGAGCAAGAGCCGGTTGAGAGCAAAGTGTGTGTGTCAGCTATGTTTGACTAATGATTTCCTATAAAAATCAATAGCTTAATAAAATACTAAACGACTGTGAACATTTGTTAAACTTATATTGCAGAGATTTTCCTATCAACTGTGAGAGATCTCTCACAAGCAATCGGGTTAATATCTTAGATATCCAAACCTATTCGGTAATAAATTTCATCCTCATAACCGCAAATCACTCGAGCAAGGCCTGAAAGTTTCTGGTTAATTAGGGGATCATCAGTGTCTACCACTAATGGCTTATTATTGAGTTGGCTGATCTTATTTTTAGTGGCAATAATTATAAGATCCGCTTTATCAAGTTGGCTTATGACGTTAGCACTAATTTGGTGATTGCCTCGTCCAAGAATATGTCCCTGACCGCCAATGATAGTAATAACGATTTTGATTTTAGTCGGGTGCTCTTCTATAACTTTTAGGATATCTGACTCGGTCAGATCCGACTGCATCAATTGCTCTTGATGCACCCAGTCGATGCCTAACAAGGAATTAGGCAAATCAAGCGCGTCCATCACCGCTGCACAACTGGTTCCTGAGCCGATCAAATAATGTACATCATCTTCCATCTGTTCTAACAGGTATTCAGCAATATCATTTTGCAGATTTGCTTCTTGCTGCTTATTATCTTGGCTGGATAACTGGGATGAAGATACTTTAGTGGACTGAATAAACTGATATTCCGCCGGCACCAACATTTCACCATATTTTTTGGCCTTAACAGTTCCCGCGCGAAATGCATCTTCATCAATATCCATAACCGACGCCTCAATTAAGGATACTAGCTGGTTTTGAATGATCTTTTCTATGACCAAAGCTGCTGCATTAGGAGTGATCGCATAAACACCTGAGTGAATTTTTACACCAGCGGGGATTCCAAGTACCACTTGTTCTGCTTTAACGACCGAACATATATTTCTGGCAGTACCATCGCCCCCTGCAAAAAGAATTAAATCTAAATCTAATTGATTAAACTCAGTCACCGCTTGAAGCGTATCAGCGGCTTCGGAAATTGAATGAGCGTTATGCACACTGGTGTATTTAAAATCTATGGCGGTAAGAGTATCGCCTCCCATAGCTCCATCAACCGAAAACCACTCAATTAAGTCACTGTATTTAATCAATGACTCCAAGGTCAGTTTAGCCCTGTTAGCCGCTTGTGGAATAGCGCCTCGATCGAAAGCTTCCTGCCGAATAGCCTCGCCATCACTGCCTTTTAAACCAACTTTGCCGCCAATACCGGCAAAAGGGTTGATAAGGAGACCTAATCTTAGTTTTGTGCTTTTATCCATTTGGAATATGTGTTGGTAACACTATGGGTTGGTTCGAATTATATTTTTGACATAACAATTGAATCATTTGCAACGCTCTTGCTGGAAATTGATTCTGGAAATACCATGCTAATTGAGTATGAACATTCTCTTTAAATTGAAAAATTTGCCGCTCGCAGACTGTCGAATTTAAATTATCTAAACTGAACTGAAACGGCTTCTTAGCAGCTAAGTGAAAAGCCCACTCCAACGCTTGCGGTTTAACTTCAACTTTAAAGAATTCTGCTTGCTGGTCATCATTCCTACCATCAGGAGCATACCAGTAACCATAATCGTCTAACAAACGCCTCTTTTCACCAGCAAGGCACCAATGTGCGATTTCGTGCAAAGCACTCGAAAAAAAATCCTGGTTGGAAAAAATAGTCGCCTTGGCTTGAGTTTTATTCTTAGTAGGAGCGCGATAAAAAGGTTCGTTAGCACCTGGCGATAACTCTACCCGTATCGAACTAAACTCGTGATTGAAGGCATCCGCCAACTGATAGACACAAGGTTCTGACATTACTAACTAAAATGTTCTTCCAATTGTTGTTTAGTCAGTAGAAAAACACCATCGCCGCCGCGTTCAAACTCTAACCAAGTAAAAGGAACTTGAGCAAACTGTTCTTGCAGAGCAGGCCAACTGTTCCCTACTTCTACAATTAATACCCCGTGCTCAGTTAAGAACTCAGCAGCTTGCTGAAGGATCTTGCGGGTAAGCTCTAAACCATCACTACCAGAACCTAAACCAATTTCTGGCTCATGAAAAAATTCAGCAGGCATATCCGATAAATCTTCTTCATCAACATAAGGCGGATTAGAAACAATTAAATCAAATTTCATGTCTCGCATAGCAGAAAATAGATCCGACTCAAGCGCTTGAACTCTAGGGTATAAACCTGCTTGATCGATATTTTGTTGAGCCACTTGTAAGGCATCTAGTGAAATGTCTGAAACAACCACTTCTGAATCAGGCATATAAGCCGCGCAAGCTATTCCAATACAACCGCTACCACAACAAAGATCCAATATTCGAGGTTCGTCTGAAATCAACCATGGATTAAATTGAGCTTCTACTAATTCAGCAATAGGCGAGCGAGGCACTAACACACGTTCATCAACGTAAAACTCAATACCTGCAAAATAACCTTTATTGGTTATGTAGGCCAGCGGCTTACGCTCTTCTATTCTAGACTTAATTGCACTGGCTATATGCTCTCTTTCTTCTGCTAATAGTCTTGCTTCGAACATAACCACAGGATAATCATTGGGCAGCTCTAACATTTGTAATACTATCGCTACGGCCTCATCCCAAGCATTGTCGGTGCCATGACCAAAAAATAGCTCAGACTTTTCAAATTCGCTTGCAGCAAAGCGGATAAAGTCTGTAATGGTTTTTAAATTTTTCGCAGCGTTTTGATATTTATCCATCGGCTTCTCATTGACTCAAGTATTTGCAGCTAGACTAAATACACTAAGAGCGCTCATCAAGCAGTTGTTTCATTCGATTATACACCAGTTCGGTCAGATTATGACGATCGGCAGAACTATATTCTTTACAATCTATCGCTTCACCAATCTTTATCTTAACCTTTTGACCAAGACGCATCTGCAACCACTTTTTGTTCGGTAATATATGTTGTATGTCTTGCATTACGATAGGAATAACAATTGCGTTAGTGTCTATGGCTAATCGAATACCGCCCTTTTTCAGAGGTTTTAAAGAGCCATCTTCTGAGCGAGTCCCTTCAGGAAACATCCATATCCTAATACCATTTTTCATCTTTTCATGGGCAAACTTTAAATCTTTAATCGCTTGAGAGCGATTTTGTCTATCGATGGAGAGAAACTCTCCTGATTTTAATGCTCTTGATAAAATAGGAATTTTAAACAACTCTTTTTTGGCAATCATCCGAATTGAACCCGGAATGGATGCAAAAGCTAATGGAATATCATAGGCACAAGCATGATTACACATCAAAATTACAGCTCTATCTTCTGGGATCTGTGACTCTAAATCGCCTATAAGTTGCCAATCAATTTTTGCAGAATTAGCAATCCTAGTGCCCCATTGAGTAGTAACCCTATCAATGTTCTCGCGAGATTTTGCTATATTATTTCTATTAAGGAAAACACCGTGAAATACAGTTTTAACAGAACCCACAAAAGTAGCCCAAAACGAATACACCAAAATAGGAATTATTCTAAGTTTTGAAGCAGAAGGATTTAATACTGGCTTTTGCAAAAGGGTTATTCTTTTATTCTTGATGCATCATGCTAACTTCAATAACTAAAAATATCCAGTACCTAAAGCGAACTTTCGATGCCCTCTGGACTGGTAAACGACAATAACTTAACGCCTTGATCAGACAACTCTAATTCTGCAACGGCAGCCGTTGGAAAATAGCGACCTTGTCCTGGCAGCCAAGCCTCTAACAAATTAACCACCAATGGCATATGACTAACTAACAAAATTGATGAATACTCTAAGGCCTCGAAATAGCTAGTAGCCAATCTAGGATCGGACTCTGGCTTTAAAAGACTTTCATCTAATCTTATATGTTCAGACTTAATAACATCTTCGACTTCATTTGCGGTTTGCTGCGCTCTTAATAATGGGCTGACTAGCATCGCCTGAAAAGGCTGTTGCGAACTCAAGTATTGCGCCATAAAGCGGACTTCAGCTATGCCGGTATCAGATAGCTGCCTTTGACCATCGATAAAGGGCGCATCGCCATGGCGCATGATTCTTATAAGCATTAACTGGCTTGTAACTCTCGATTAAAGTTCTGGATGGTTTCAATGGCATCGCCTTTCAATCTTGGACCAAATTGCGTCACTAGATAAGATGAGCAAAAACTAGCTAGTTTGCCACAATGAGAAGCAGTATAGCCTTGAGTTAAAGCATACAAAAACGCACCAGCAAACATATCACCAGCACCGTTGCTATCAATTGCTTTGACCTCAAATGCATCAATTTGATGTAACTTATCGCCATCAAAATAAACCGCGCCCTGCTCACCTAGAGTAATCACCACTTGCTGGGCTAAACTTTTAAGCTGCTCTAAAGCATCAGAATAACTAGTCGTTTGGGTATATTCTAACGCTTCATCTTCATTACAAAACAGTAGCTCGACACCGCCTTCTAACACTTGTTCTATTTGCGGCTTAAAGAACTTTACCATATTCGGATCTGACAAGGTGTAAGCGATCTTTGCGCCTTGTTCTCTTGCAATCTCTTTAGCCCTAAGAGCTGTTTGGTGATTTGATTCACTGGTCACTAAATAGCCTTCAATATATAAAAATTCACTGTTTGCTAGCGCCTCTTTATCTAAATCTTCAGCCTGCTGCTCGCTACTAATACCTAAATAGGTGTTCATAGTCCTATCGGCATCAGGGGTCACCATCACTAAACATTTACCCGTAACGCCAGCATTATCTTTTAAAGCAGCAATATTATTATCAACGCCAGCTTGATTTAGGTCAGACGCATAAAATTGCCCGGCCTCATCATTGGCAACTTTACAACAGTGATAACCCTTGCCGCCTAACTGGGCTAAAGCAAAAATACTATTAGCCGCCGAACCACCTGATGCTCTGTGGTGAGCTTTGCCATGAAGCTCTGACAACAGATAGTCATGTCGATCTTCTTCGACCAGAGTCATCACGCCTTTTTCAATCGAAAGGCGATCGAGTTCTTCAGGGGTAATTTCAATTTCAACATCCACTAAGGCATTGCCTAAAGAGAAAACGTGGTATTTTTGATTCATGTTTTTTCAGTCCGATAAACATCGTTTGGTTTAAAGCGATTATGCTATAATTGTCACCAATTATGAATCATTAGCCAAACTTTTTACTATGGCAGCTTTATTTGTAGATCAATTAACGGTGATTGACTTCGCCTACTTTGATATTGAACGCGGTATTGTTGGAGAAAGCTGGATCGTCGATATAGTGTTACATGGCGATCTTGATGAACAAGGAATGGTTTTTGATTTTGGCGATGTCAAAAAACAAATCAAAATCGCTATCGATAATTCCGTTGACCACAAATTTGTAGTGCCAGCCAATTATAAAAATTTAAATAGCACTCAAGACAGCAAATCACTACTTCTCGAAATTAAAGACCAACAAAACCGCTGGTATCGACATCAGTCCCCGCCTGAAGCTGTAGTTCTGCTTGATGCTCAAACGGTAACCATGGATGCTGTTTCGGAAGTTTTAGTTAAAGCTTGTAAAGAAGTCGTTCCAACCAATGTCACTAAGATTGAACTTAATCTATCCACTGAAACTATTGATGGTGCTTATTATCACTATGCTCACGGATTAAAGAAACATTTGGGCGACTGTCAGCGTATTGCTCATGGCCATCGTTCGCAAATTCAAATATACAAAGACAATATCAGAAGCGCTGATTTAGAAAAGCTCTGGGCAGAGAAATGGACTGATATTTATATTGCGACAGAAGAAGATTTGTCTAAAGAAATAACGATTGAAGGGAAGGACTACTACCACTTTGATTACCATAGCGAACAAGGCTTCTTTGCTTTAACCATCGCCAAAGACAATTGTCATCTGATGAAGAATGACTCAACGGTTGAGTTAATTGCCAATCATATTGCAAAGCAAATAAAGCTTTTAGAACCAAACTCAGAAATAACCGTTAAAGCCTTTGAGGGTGTTGATAAAGGCGCTATTGCTAGCGCCTAATATTGCTAAAGTTTAAACTCGGTCCAAACTGGAGCATGATCTGAAGGACGCTCCATTCCACGTATTTCGTAATCGATATCAGATGCTACCACTCTTTGATTTAACCATTCGCAAGCAAATACAGAGTCAATTCGTAAGCCCCGTTTTGGCTCTCTATCGAAACCTTTGGAGCGATAATCAAACCAGCTAAATTTGTCATCAACCTCAGGATTAATAGTGCGATAAGTATCCATCAAACCTTTCGACATCATGGTTGCCAACCACTCTCTTTCTTCTGGTAAGAAACTCGACTTACCTTCCCTAAGCCAGCGTTTTCGATTGGGCTCACCAATTCCTATGTCCATGTCCGTCGGTGAAATATTGATATCGCCTAAAACGATAGTACGAGTATTAAAATCATGTTCATCTAAATATTGATTTAAATCCGCGTAAAATTTTTCTTTATAGGGAAACTTTGTTGGGTGAGAGCGATTCTCGCCTTGCGGAAAATAACCATTAAGAACTTTTAATTTTTCGTCGCCGTATTGGTAGCTTGTAATGATCATTCGACGCTGCGCATCCTCTGGATCATTTGGAAAACCCTTCTCAACTTGAATGGGTTTTTGCTTACTGAAAGTTGCTACACCGTAGTGCGCTTTACCACCATGTATGTCTATGTGATAACCCAGATGTTGGTAGTCATCAAAAGGAAACATATCATCATGAACTTTAGTTTCCTGTAAACAAATAATATCAGGATCATGCTTGGCAACTAAAGCTTCTATTTGATGAACGCGAGTTCTTACACTATTAATGTTAAAGGTTACTATTTTCATGAATCTATATTTAACCAGCTTTTTAATAATTCGTTAGGACTGCCGTTACTATAACTGATATAGGCAGTATCATCTTCTGCTTTTACGATTTTTAGATTATATTGCATCAATTCATCTCGCCTGAAACCTAATATTTCAATCTTGTCGCCAGGCTCCATAGTTTGTAAGTTTTGCTCAAAATCTGAATGGCTAATTTTTAAACCATTAACACTGATCAATTGATCTCCCGCAGAAATCCCAGCTTCACTTGCTGAGCTATTTAGATAGACATTTTTGACCTTAATCCCTAGCGCTGCACTAGTGTACTCTATACCTAATCCAACTTTTGCTTTAGCTGCCTTAAACTCTGCTGAAAAACCACCTCGGTCCGTTTTATTGGCTCTAGCTTGATAGTTAAGCTCAAGTCCAAGTGCGGCAAATGGCGTATCAAGATCCAACTCTTCAGTTGAATACAAAGCTTTATCAAAAAACACCCTAATATCTTTTTGGCTTTCTATACCACAAAGTTCTAGCACATAGTTTTGGATGGTATCATTTTCAATACCTATGCCTTTAGCCCCGAAGTTTAACCATAGATATTGCATTACATCTTGCAATGTTTGCTTATCAGCAGTTTTCTGACGAATTAAAAAGTCCAAGCAAAAAGCAATTAAGGCACCTTTAGTGTAATAACTAATTACGGCATTTGGAGCATTCTCATCTTGTTTATAATACTTAGTCCAGGCATTAAAACTTGAGTCGGTAACGGATTGGATCTGACGCCCTTTGGAGCGCCTCACCGAAGTTATAGTTTTAGCGAGCGCGGTTAAATAATTTGCAGTACTAATAATGCCGGCTTGGACACAAGCCAAACTATCATAATAAGAGGTGATCCCTTCAAATGCCCATAACAGCTCTGAATAGGATTCTTGCTTAGTATCGTAAGGGACAAAAATACTTGGCTTGATACGCTTGATATTCCATGTATGGAAATATTCGTGGGAACATAAATCTAAAAAAGTCTGATAATGTTCTTTAACTTTATCTGGGCTATCAGATAACAAAGGCAAGTCTTCGCGGCTACAGTGTAAAGCAGTAGAATTTCGATGTTCCAAACCGCCAAAGCCTTTACCCAAAACATAAGTCATAAAGACATATCTTTGCATCGGCGCTGGCTTCCCAAAAAAGTGGATATGGTGCTCGCAGATCTTTTTTAAATCATTTTTTAACCTTTGCCCATCAAGCTTATTAAATCGTCCTGTTAACACCATGTGGTGCGGCACACCACATGCATCAAAACTAATGATGGTAAAATCCGCCATTTCAACAGGGCAATCAATTAATTCATCATAATCAGCTGCTTCATAAAGCCCAAAAGCAAACTCTTCGGTGCCAGAAATGGCCTGTAAACCTGTCGCCACCTGCCAATTGTCAAATTGTTTCCCGCTAGGCTTTACAATTTCAACCTGATACTTTTGCTGCTCTTGCCCTTCAACTGCTAAAAAAACACTAGTGCCATTAAAAAAGCCATGAGTTTGATCAAGATGCGCTCCCCTTACAGACAGATCCCAAGCATAAACCTGATAGGTGATCATTAACTCTTCACTACAAGGCTGGCATTGCCAAGTTGATTTATCTAATTGTTTGATCGTTATATTTTTACTTTTAGATTCTGCTTTAATCCATTGCAGATGTTTAGCAAAATCACGGATCATGTAGCTACCAGGAATCCAATTCGGCAAATAACAAACTTGGCCATGAGTTGCAGGATTTGCAATAGTAAGAGTTACTTCAAATAAATGAGCATTTGGATTAACGGCTTGGATCTTATACTGAATCATTAACTTGGTTCTATTTTCCGATGAATTATAGTGTAAGTGTATTGAGCAACGAATAAACCTAGCAATATAAATCCTGCTAAACTGATATATTGCATTGGCAAAGTATAGGATAGAGTTAATGAAATGATTGCAAATAGGCACCCTAACAACCACCGATGGTAAATCCCCTTTGTATCATGCAATTCTTTCTGACTGAGTCTTAAAGTGTCCTTTCTTCCAATAGCTACTCGATACAAAGCAGCTACAATTATAGACATTAATAAAAACCCTGCTGCGTATAGAGCAAAAAAGTGCCTTGCATCCATATCTGTTTCAATAGTAAAGTTGAAGGACAAGGCTCCGTCAGTTAAGAAGTCAAACATACTTTCGAATATCATTCTTAAAGGAAAAATATAAATTAAAAGTGCAAAAAGCAGGCTCGTACTTAGATATATGCTGGTTTTAGTTTCAATCCCATAACGTCTGCTCCAACGGCGATGATCTAACCAAAAAATCATTAAGATTAAAAAACTAAGAAATAAAGCAGGGACCGAATTAAGGCTCTCTTTAAGCTCAGTAAAAGAGGTTGGAAGAGTATCCTGCGAAATTGCCAGAAACGTTAACACAAAAGCAAAACCAGCATCTATTAAAGTGTCTAATCGAGTGGTTTCTAACCCTCGCATACGAAAACCATCTTCTGTAGGAAGCTTGGCTAACTCCGACTCTTCCCAACTAATTTCGGAAGTAATTTGCTTTACCATGTTTGGTTATTTTTTAATTTTTGAATAGCTATAAAATAACATTATCTTCAACAGTATGCTAACTAGCTAAAGTTATAATGTAATAAATATAAAAAAGGGCTCACCTTTCGATGAGCCCTTTTTATAGAATAAGCACTTAGCTATAAATTAACAATGCTGTTATTTATTCTCTTCTTCGTCAGCTTGTTTTAAATCGCCTGTTTTAACCCAGCGACCGTCACTTAAAACTAATACATCATCTACCTTATTATTTTCATCATAGCTGACTTTAACTTGCATCTCGCCACCTTCGCCAATAGCACCTTCCAATGGGCTTGTTACAAGTTCAGACAAACCCAAAGTTCCAACAGCTGCTAACGCGTATAAGAAACCTTTACCAGCTTTTGAGCCAGCACTATTACCTTGGATAAATTTGAATAGGTCAGTTGTCTTTCCATCTTCATTCTTTTCTGTAAATACAGGAGAACCCAGCTCAGAAACAACTTTAAACCTGTCAGTACCTACTTCTAATACGGATAGATCTTTTTTGGTTTCGCCTGACGTTGCTTGAACTACTGAACAACCAGAGATAATGGCAGCTTGAATTAGTAAAGCCAAAATAACAATAATTTTTTTCATCTTATTAACCAGTAAATTTAGAGGTGTGGGATTATACAAATAAATGCTTGTATGGATAAACTTTTTATAATTAAAACGTAAAAAAAAAGCTCACTAAATAGTGAGCCTTTTTTTTAAATAAGCGCTTGGCGATGACCTACTCTCACATGGGGAAGCCCCACACTACCATCGGCGATGAGTCGTTTCACTTCTGAGTTCGGCAAGGGATCAGGTGGTTCCAACTCTCTATGGTCGCCAAGCAAAAAACTTTGGGTATTTATGCTTGAAACAAGTCCAATCAAGTAGAAGCTAATAAACCAGTTCGAGTCTAAATTCGTACGCGATGTCTCCATCATGTCTTCGTTAAAATATAGTTATTTGACTATCACTTACAT
>CANMKR010000003.1 GCA_947498625.1 uncultured Kangiella sp.
CACTTCATTGATAATGCGATGCATTACCTATCAAGTGCCCACACAAATTGTCTTACAAACTTTTAAAGAACGTCTTGGCAAAGAACTTGCTTTGCTCAAGTGGGCGCACATTATATATCGCCCTTAATCTCTGTCAATCATTTTTGCTTATTTTTTATTAAAAAAAGCAATATATTTTTGATTGAGCTTTTTTTCTTGGCTATGCCTCGAAAGAGATGCGCATTATAGGTAGTTTTAGTTAGCAGGCAAGCCTTTTTTCATACTTTTTTAATATTTTTTTTTAACGCTTGTTTCAGTGAATAAAAAGCGAACAAAAAGTAGTGAAAAGCCAACTTTAGATTACTATTTCTAATCCAAAGCACCCGTGAATGCCTGTCGAAATAATGCTAAGGCAAAAAGGCTAGTTTACAGATACTTAAAATGATAACAGAAACTACAAATTATTCTGAAAGAGACTCACTTTCGCTCTCTATTTCAGAATCTTCTGTGTTCAATTTAGCTTTTTTACGTTGTATTCGCTCTTCACGAATATCTTTGAGGTGCCAAAGAGTTAGTATCGGCCCAGATAAAGCATAGATACCAAAACCGATAAACAAGACTTCTGGCGGGAAAGAAGCAATTAAGACAAATAGTAGCACCATTATAATGATACCCATAAAAGGTACCTTGCCTTTGGTGTTTGATCCTTTAAAACTTGAGTAACGAAAATTACTCACCATTAATAAGCCTGTAACTATCGTCAATATACCTATATAGATACCATAGGGTTTAGGCTCCCAACTGTATTCTACGCCTAGCCAAACTAAACCGGCTAAAATAGCTGCAGCCGAGGGACTTGCTAAACCTTGAAAATAGCGTTTATCGGCTGTTTCTACTTGAGTATTGAAGCGGGCCAGACGTAAAGCCGCCGCTACTACATAAACAAAACTGGCTAGCCAGCCAAATTTGCCTAAATCCGACAAGGCCCAATTGTAAGCAACTAAAGCTGGGGCAATACCAAAAGAAACCATATCGGCCATAGAGTCGTATTCTGCGCCAAAGGCTGTTTGGGTATTGGTGATTCGAGCTATTCTGCCATCAAGTCCATCCATAATCATCGCAATGAAAATAGCGATTGCAGCATATTCGAAATGCCCTTGCATCGATGCCACCACCGCATAAAAACCCGCAAAAAGACCTGCCGTGGTTAATAAATTGGGAATTAGGTATATCCCTCTATGTGAGGATAGGCGTTGACGCATTTTCATAAAAAGCTCTAATTTTGGAAGCTATACTATTGATATCAGTAGAATACCATATTAGTTAATTAGGTTTGAAGCACTTTCCATACGCATTTATTAATGGCATATTGGTTAAACATTTGACAGAACAGTTGTTTCTGGCAAGATAGCCGCAATTTACGGGGCTCTAACAATTAAGAGTGGGCATGAGCGCATTAAGTAATAAACGATTTATTATTAAAGGAATCACTGAAAACGGTGAAAAATTTCGACCAAGCGATTGGGCGGAAAGAATGTGTGGCAACCTTTGCACCTTTAGAAATCGTCGAATGATGTATTCGCCACTGTTAAGGCCAGCAGTCATTGATGGGTGTAAATGTATTATCATTAATGCTGCTTTATCAGAGACGAATCCTAACCTTTTTGAGCAGCTGTTTGAGTTTGCCAAGAAGAACAAGTTGAGCTTTACAGAAGAAGATATTGAATCAGTCGCTTGAGTTATCAGGCACAAACTGTAAAAATGTCATTGATTTGTTTATTTAATAGGAAGAACCATGTCAAAACTTAAATTATTTTTGCTTACCGCTATTACCGCGTTTGCAATGAACGCAGCAATTGCCGGTGAAGTTATCTATAAATGGAAAGATAGCAATGGCAATATTAAATATACCCAATCAAAACCACCTTCAGGTATTGATTATGTCACTATTCGAAATAGAACTTCCACCAAAACCGACGCTGTGGAAACTGTTGTTACTAAGTCCGAAGTTGTCGATCCTGTGGCAGAAGAGCAAGATAAAGTTATCGCCGCACAAAATGCCGACAAAAATCGTGTGGATGCTATAAATGCTCAACGAGCTGAAAAGAACTGCATCATCTCTAAGAATAATCTTGAAGCTTTAAATAGAAGCACTCGTATTCAGATTGAAGAGAATG
Organism: uncultured Kangiella sp.; assembly: GCA_947498625.1. Classification (GTDB taxonomy): domain Bacteria; phylum Pseudomonadota; class Gammaproteobacteria; order Enterobacterales; family Kangiellaceae; genus Kangiella. The sequence continues at coordinate 2,157 of CANMKR010000003.1, forward strand.
GCGAACGTCGTATGCTGACTGATGAAGAAAGAAACAAGCGATTAAAAGAAGCGCAAGATAATATTAATAAATTTTGCAAGTAACGGTTTCATTTAAAAAAAGCGAGCAGTTAGCTCGCTTTTTTTATGGTTAGTTAGAAATATAAGTTAAAGGTGCTCGTTGACAGCGTTAGTTAAATCTAAAGTCACCATCGGTTAAGGTCACCTTTATCTCGGTTCCTTTAGCAAAATCACCATTCAAGAGCTTTTGCGCTAGTGAATTTTCAATATAGGATTGAATAGCACGCTTAAGAGGTCGAGCTCCATACACAGGGTCAAAGCCTAGATCCGTTAGATGATTCATAGCCTCTTCACTAAAGCTGACGCTTAAGCCAAGTTCATGAAGACGTTTATTTAAATTCGACAATTGTATATTAGCAATACTCTTCACTGCCGCCTTATCCAAACTATGAAATACCACGGTTTCATCAATTCGGTTGATAAATTCTGGACGGAAGAAGCTACTCATAGCATCCAGTAACTGCGACTTTAAATCTGCACTCGATGAATTTGGATCAAAATTTTGAATCAGATCTGAACCTAAATTTGAAGTCATCACTAGCACGGTATTTCTGAAATCTACCGTCCGCCCTTGGCTATCGGTTAAACGACCATCTTCCAAAACTTGCAATAAGATATTAAAAACATCAGCATGCGCTTTTTCTACCTCATCAAAAAGCACCACCGAATAAGGTTTTCTTCTCACCGCTTCGGTTAAGTAACCACCCTCTTCGTAACCTACATAACCAGGAGGTGAACCAATTAACCTAGCCACTGCATGCTTTTCCATAAATTCAGACATATCGATACGAATCATCGAATCTTCTGTATCAAACAAAAATTCAGCTAAGGATTTACAAAGTTCTGTTTTACCAACTCCCGTTGGCCCTAAGAATAAGAAAGAACCATTCGGTCGATTAGGATCAGATAATCCTGCGCGAGAACGACGAACAGCATTGGAAACTGCTACTACTGCTTCGTCTTGCCCAACCACTCTTTGATGTAAATAGGTTTCCATTTGCAGTAGCTTTTCTTTTTCTCCCTGCATCATTTTTGAAACAGGAATACCAGTCCATTTAGCGACCACTTCTGCGATTTCATGCTCGGTGACATTATTGCGAAGTAAAGTCATTTCCATATCTTTTGCTTCATCGACACTTGCCAATTTAGATTCAAGCTCTGGAATTAACCCATATTGAAGCTCTGACATTTTGGCTAAATCACTGGCTCGTTGTGCCGCTTCAAGATCCGTTCTGGCTTTATCCAAATCAGCCTTAATACTTTGAGTGCCTTGTACTGCAGCTTTTTCAGCAGTCCAAACATCATTTAACTCAGCAAATTCTTTTTCCAGCTGGACTATTTCAGTTTCCAATTCATTTAAGCGTTGCTTTGAGCCTTCATCAGATTCTTTTTTCAAAGCTTCCCGTTGAATTTTTAATTGAATCAAACGGCGCTCCAGTTTATCCATGACCTCTGGTTTAGAATCAATTTCCATTCGGATGCGACTTGCAGCCTCGTCAATCAAATCAATAGCCTTATCAGGAAGTTGGCGATCCGTGATATAGCGTTGAGATAAACTAGTTGCCGCCACAATTGCCGGATCGGTAATTTCTACTCCATGATGCACTTCATAGCGCTCTTTCAAGCCGCGTAAAATGGCAATGGTATCTTCAGTAGTAGGCTCATCCACTAGAACTTTTTGGAAACGCCTCTCTAAAGCCGCATCTTTTTCTACGTATTGCCGATACTCATCCAAAGTGGTTGCGCCAACGCAATGTAGCTCGCCACGAGCTAAGGCTGGTTTTAGCATATTCCCGGCATCCATTGCGCCTTCTGCCTTACCTGCACCTACCATGGTATGCAATTCATCTATAAATAAAATGATTTGTCCTTCTTGTTTTGACAAATCTTTCAGCACGGCTTTTAAACGTTCTTCAAACTCGCCACGAAATTTTGCACCGGCTATTAAAGCACCCATATCCAAAGATAATACTTTTTTGTTTTTAATACCTTCTGGGACTTCGCCATTAACGATACGCTGAGCCAACCCCTCTATGATGGCGGTTTTACCCACACCAGGCGCTCCAATCAATACCGGATTATTTTTACTACGGCGCTGCAACACTTGAATGCAACGTCTGATCTCGTCGTCACGCCCAATCACCGGATCTAACTTGCCACTTTCCGCTTGTTCCGTTAAATCAATAGTGTACTTTTCAAGGGCTTGACGATTATCTTCGGCATTCGGGTCATTAACATTTTGGTCGCCTCGAACACGCTGGATAGCCTCTTCTAACAATTGGCTAGTGACTCCGTTATCTTTTAAAACTTTGCCAAGAGTTTTATCTCCAAGCGATGCTAATAAAAAAAGTTCCGAAGAAATATATTGATCATTTCTTTGTTGAGCTAATTTATCGCACACATTCAGTAAAGCGCCTAGACTTTGCGATACATGGACTTCACCCGGGGCACCGCTGACTTGAGGCAGCTTGGTTAGTTCCTGTTGCAAGCTATTAGCCAATGAATTGGGATGAACGCCAATTTGCGACAAGATCCCAACCACACTATTACCCTGCTGCTGTAACATGGCTAATAGTAAATGCACAGGCTCAATATATTGGTGGTCCTGCCCAACAGCTAACGACTGGGCATCTGATAAAGCATTTTGAAACTTACTGGTTAATTTATCCATTCTCATAATTTCGATCTCCACATGAGAAATGCAAGCTTTGTACTTGCTTATATAACATGCTTAATTTATGAGGGTAGATTAAACTAATTCAAGAGAGGGATAATGAGTATGATCAATTAAAGCTTGTTTCTATGACCCAGTAGCAACTCTCCCAGCCTTAACAAACTATCTTCTTCTGAAAAGAATTCATGACTAAGGTTAGAAAACTGCTGCACTTGTGAATTTGAGCGCATAAAAAGTGGTTTGAAAACGCTTCCTTGTCCATTAACACCGGATAATCTTGCGACAAAAATTGGGACCTTGGAAAACTCTGCTAGCTTTTTAATACCAGGCTTAACTCGATAAGGCTCTTCATGATCTAGATGGATTTTCCCGTGAGGAAATAACGCTATAATTTCGCCTTTATCTAAAGCTCGTTTTGCTTGACGAAAAGCAATGTCAGCGCGACCAGTTCTATCTACCGGAATGCAACCAGCACCTTTAAATAGCCAATTGAGATACCAACGTTCATACTCTTCCTTGGCTATCATAAAACGGATCGGGCGATCGCAAGCCGCAATTAATAGAAAAGGATCAATCCCGGATAAATGATTAGAAATGACTAGCGCGCCACCTTCTTTGGGCAATTTAAAACACTGGCTATCAGCTTCAATCCCCATAAACTTCAGATTATGGAAATTATGACAATAATAGCGAAATACGCCGTCTATGTTATTTAAAAAACTAGAACCCCAATCCACTTGGTTGTGCTTTTTGCCGAGAAAATTAAGTCGCAAAAGATAGACTATAAAAAATACACCGAGAGTCGTTAAGATAATAGCGGTATAAGACATTTTAACTTTCCATCCAAATCATTGAAGCCATCCGTCCGGTGACGCCATCACGACGATAAGAAAAGAAGTGTTCACCTTTTTCGTAGCTACACAATCCGCTTTGATAAACCTCAACCCCATATTGTGTTAGTTTCATTTCAGCTATTCCAGGTAAATCTGCCAAATATTTTTTATTAAAATTCTGTATAAAAAATTTCTCTGTTTTTGGCTCAGCTTTAAGGAAAAGATCCTTTACATCATGTCCTACTTCGAAGTGCTTTTGACTGATGGCAGGTCCAATCCAAGCCAGTAGTTGATCGGGTTTAGGGTATTTTTGAACCGCTTTTTCTAAAATACCATCCACTAAACCGCGCCAGCCAGCATGAACCGCAGCTACAAAGTCACCATTTTTCGAACACAGGAGAACAGGCAAGCAATCGGCTGTCATAACAACACAGGTTTGATTCGAGTTACGGGTAAAACTGGCATCAGCTTTAGTGCCAAACAGTGCAGGAGCAAACTCCACTACTACTGTTGAATGCGTTTGATTCAGCCATAAAGGCTCTACCGGATGCTTAGCGATTCTTTCCAAAGTATCTCGATTGAGTCTGACATCTTTATCTAGATCGCCAACGTGCAGTGCTAAGTTTAAACTTGCATAGGGCGCGACACTGACTCCCGCTTTTCGAGTGGTTGAAATCGCTTTGATATTGTCTGGCGCAGGCCAATCAGGCTTTATCAATCTCAAACTTACTATTCCTGACTTTCGTAAAAAGCCTTATTTTTTCTTAAAGCTACGAGTAGTTGTTGCATATCCTCAGGTAATTCCGCTTGCCACTCTATATAATCGCCTGTAGTTGGATGTTGTAGTCCGAGCAAGCAAGCATGCAGTGCTTGACGCCTAAAGCCCCCCATAATATCGCTCAGTTCAGAAGTAATTTGAGTTGGTGTACGATAACGACCGCCGTACAAAGGGTCACCAATAAGAGGAAACTTCAAATGTGCCATATGCACGCGAATTTGGTGAGTCCGGCCTGTTTCTAGACGCAACTTGATATAACTGTGATCTAAAAACTTTTCAACAACACGATAATGAGTTATCGCTCTTTTACCATCTGGCGTCACCGCCATAGAGGTACGTTTAGTCGGATGACGGCCAATCGGCGCATCAATGGTACTGCCTGAAACCATCACTCGATTAGTAACTGCATCGTATTCACGGGTGAATGCGCGGCGCTGTAATTGCTCAACTAAGTCCGTGTGTGCTGCAATGGTTTTGGCAACTACTAATAAACCGGTAGTTTCTTTATCCAAACGATGGATGATCCCGGCTCTTGGTAAATTTGCTAATTCAGGAGCATGATGTAATAAGGCATTCACTAGAGTACCATCTTTATTGCCAGCCCCAGGGTGAACCACTAAACCTGCTGGTTTGTTAATCACCAACAAATCATCATCCTCATAAGCAATATTGAGATCTATGGGTTGTGGTTTCCAGTCGCCTTCCACTTTTATTTCCGCATTAATCTCGATTTCTTCAAAGCCTTCCAGTTTTTGCTTGCTGGCAGTAATAACTTGCTCATTAACTTTGACATAGCCATTTTTGATCCAATCCTGGATTCTTGAACGCGAATACTCAGGAAATTCTTGTGCTAAAGCAAAATCTAAACGTTGCCCATAAACTTTTTCGTCAAATAGGTGTCTGATTTCAACAGATTGAGTGGTCATAGTGGTTACTCGTCGTAATTATAGGCGCTTAAACCAAAGCTAGTGCTCATTAGGCCAATGTAAATTCACGTAATAAAGATTGGCGTGACTGTCTAGCTCGGTTAGAATGTGCCACATTGTAACAGGCTCTAATTAAACAGAAAATCTATATGCAAAAACAATTATTATTAATTTTGGCAATCGCAGGACTTTTTTTGGCTGGTTGTTCTTCGACTCCTAAATCAGAAGATAAAACTGAGGTTGAATCATTAACAGCACAAGAGTTAACCACTAAAGCAAAATCTGCTTTAAATGGTGGTAATTACACTAGAGCCATTGAGTTAATGGAAGAAATCGATACCCGTTATCCATTTGGTCGAATTTCTGAGCAAGTGAAGCTGGATCTTATTTTTGCCTACTTTAAGAAAGGTACTTACGATCAAGGGCAGTTACAAGCCGATCGCTTTATTCGCCAGCATCCTCAGCATAAAAGTTTAGATTATGTCTATTACATGAAAGGCATCATGTACTATGAACAAGAACGTGGTTTCTTGAAAGACTTGTTAAGCGCCGATATCCATAAGCGCGATACCACTAACCTAAAGGCGGCGTTTGATAGTTTCCGTTCTTTAGTGCAAGTATACCCAGACAGTGATTATGCACCAGATGCTCGTCAACGCATGATTCAGGTTAAAAACTTATTGGCTCAACACGAATTACATATTGCTAAGTTTTATATGGCTAGAGACAGCTATGTAGGAGCCGCGAATCGTGCTAAGTACATTGTTGAAGCTTATCCTAAATCGAGCTCAGTTCCACAGGCTTTAGAAATTTTAGTGAACTCTTATAAATTCTTAGATATCCCAGAATTATCAGAGCAATACCGTCGCGTACTTTTATTAAACTACCCAGGTTATGAATTAGCCGAGTTTTAAAGTTGCTTAATAATAAAAAGGCGCTGACTTAATCAAAAGCAGCGCCTTTTTTATTACAAGATATTTAACTCTATACGGCTTCTGCACCCTCTTCGCCTGTTCTTATTCTGACTACCTGCTCAACAGGGCTGACAAAAATTTTACCATCACCAATTTTGCCCGTGCGCGCCACCTCAACAATAGTTTCAACGCAACGCTCTACCAACTCATCGGCAACCACGATTTCAACTTTTGCTTTTGGTAAAAAATCCACCATATATTCAGCCCCCCGATACAGCTCAGTATGGCCTTTTTGTCGACCAAAGCCTTTCACTTCAGTGACTGTCATACCGTTAACCCCAATTTCCGTTAAGGCTTCACGAATATCATCCAGCTTAAAAGGTTTGATAATTGCTTCTATTTTTTTCACAGTGTTCCCCGATAAAGTCTGTGCATTAATTATTTAAATTGTCGGCCATAGCCCGAAGTAATTGGATAGCGTCTATCCCGTCCAAACGCTCTTGGACTTATTCGCACTCCAGGTGCGGATTGACGTCTTTTGTGTTCATTAATATCCACTAGCCAGATAACTCGCCTAACGATCGCCTCATCAAAGCCTAAAGCAACAATCTCAGCAATGGATTTATCTTCTTCCACATAGGCTTGCAATATTGGATCTAAGATATCATAGGGTGGCAAATTATCTTCATCTTTTTGATCAGGAGCCAGCTCAGCCGAAGGAGCTCGAGTGATAACACGTTCAGGGATCACTGGTGAGATCGTATTTCGGTAGTTCGCTAATCGATAGACCATGGTTTTAGGCACATCTTTAAGTGGATTAAAACCGCCACACATATCACCATATAAAGTACAGTAGCCAACGGCCACTTCCGATTTATTGCCCGTGGTTAAGACGATTCGTCCAAACTTATTGGATAAGGCCATTAAAAGGGTGCCACGCGAACGCGCCTGAATATTCTGCTCAGTAACATTGGGCTCAGTACCGGTAAATTTTTCTTCTAGCTGTGCCATAAAAGCTTGGTACATAGGCTCAATAGAAATAATATCAAATTCGATACCTAAAGCTTCAGCTTCTGCAGTAGCATCTTCAATACTGATGCCGGCTGTATATTTAAATGGCATCATGACCGCATTAACATTATCGGCACCAAGCGCATCCACCGCCACCGCTAAGGTAACAGCCGAGTCGATACCGCCAGATAAGCCAAGCAAAGCTCCGCTCATGCCATTTTTATGGATATAATCACGGGTGCCTAATACTAAAGCTTGCCAAATTTCGGCTTCATCATGTAACTGCTGCGAAGTTATTCTATCCGTAGAGATTTGATTGCGATGCTCGTCAAATTCAAAAACCACAAAATCTTCTGCAAATTCATTAGCCGTAAATACCGACTTACCGTCAATGCCGTAAGCAATCGAAGCACCATCAAATAGCAACTCATCTTGCCCGCCAATTTGATTTACATAAAGTACTGGAATTTGGTTTTCTTTAGCTCTAGCACCAACCTCGGTTTCGCGACGATGTCCCTTGCCATAATAATAAGGTGAGGCATTAGGACTGACGATAATTTGTGCACCAGCGTTTTTACAATTCTGAGCAGGTTCAGGAAACCATAAATCTTCACAGATCAAGACCCCCACATTAACGCCTTTGAAAGGAATGACACAATCTTCACTACCGGCAGTAAAATAACGCTTTTCGTCAAATACGGAATAATTAGGTAATAACTGCTTCTTATAGGTAACCTGAATTCTGCCTTGATAAATAAAACTGGCACAATTAAAAATCAAGTCGCCCTCTTTTTTCGGATGTCCTACCACTAAGGCTACCGAAGAGTTTAATTGAGCTAATTGCTGCAAAGCATCTTCAATCAAATCATACAAGTCACTGCGTAACAGCAAATCTTCAGGTGGGTATGAACATAAGGCAAGCTCAGACAGAACTAGCAACTCAGCATTTTCAGTTTCAGCTTGCTGCAGCGACTTTTGAATTAAATTTAAATTATGTTTTATATCACCAACAATATAGTTGTTTTGGGCTATTGCGATACGCATAGTTAAACTCAACAATAATTTTTGACTATTCTCCCTCAATTCTACATTTTTTCAATGAGTTATCCTATTATTCCTTGAAAAGATGCCAATATGTAATTACTCTCTGCATAGGAACTAAGATCGAGAAGTTATGGAGAAAGCTGCGTGAATGCACAAGATCAAAAACTGGAATTAGGTTGGCAATTTATGCGCTACTACAGCCTGATAAGACTTGTGGTCGCTTTTTACTTTCTTATCAGTCCATTTGTTTTTGATCTTAACCCTGCTGAAGATGCATCTCAATTTTATAACAGCATAGCCATTAGCTACTTTATACTAGCGACTTTATTGCTGTTTATATCGCTTTCAGAAAAACGATTTAATACATTATCTATAGTCAAGCCGATGATTGATATTGGCTTTATTTCTTTACTGGCTTTTGCCAGCAATAGTGATACTGCTGGTTACGCCATTATTATGGCGACAGTCTCAGTTTTTGCCATACTACTGCTAAGACATCGTTTAGCACTGCTTTATGGCATCGTTGCAACTATAGCGCTAGTTATGGTCAAGACCTTAAAAGCCGATTCGATAACTGAATCTGATTACATGAACCTGTTCTTGCAAGCTTTTGCAATCCTTACCGTATCTCTTTTGGGTAATATGTTGGCTCGAAGATTAACTAACTACGAATCAGAAGCGATTGAGAACAGCTATTTAATTAGCGATATGCATCAACTTAATAGTAATATTATTAATAATATGAAGCGCGGCCTCATAGTAATCGATGAAAGTTATAAAGTACTTTATATCAACAAAATTGCTTGGTATTACATTGGCAATCCCTCATCTCCCACAGGAAAATACCTAAAGTTTTTGGTGCCAGAGCTAGCAGAACAATTAGAGAGTCTGCAATCTCAAGAACTAGAAGGTACTTTAATAAAGCTAAGCCCTTCAAGCCCAAGGCTACAGCCTAAATTTTCACGCTTAAAAAACGATAATAAAATTTTAATCACCCTTGAAGACTATTCAAAGATTTCTAAAAAGATACAGCAAGCAAAGCTCGCTTCACTAGGTCAACTGACGGCCAGCATTGCGCATGAAATCCGCAACCCCTTAAGCGCCATCAACCAAGCCAGTCAGATGTTTGATGAAATAGAGACGGCTAGTCAACAAGAAAAAGATTTACTTAGGATTATTCAACGCCAATCGAAACGGATTAATAATATCATTGAGAATGTGCAGATGGTCTCTAAGCGCAAAACACCTTCTCGCCAAGAAGTCTATCTAGGGCGTTTTTTGGACAGCTTTGTGCACGAATTTAAGCTAGGTCTGAATCATACAGCTGAAATTTATATCAATCCTCTAGACGAAAATATTAAGGTGAAATTTGATCAAGGGCAGTTAAAACAAGTTCTATCCAACCTCATTGAAAATGGCTTGAAATACAGTTTTATAAACACAAAAAAATATAGCATTAATTTAAATGCAGAATATGACAAAAATAATAAAAATGTCTTTCTTGACGTTATCGATCAAGGCGTAGGGATCCCTCTAGATCAAATGGAAAAAATATTTGAACCGTTTTATACCACCAATCATGATGGTACTGGCTTAGGCTTGTACATCTCTAGAGAATTATGTGAAGCCAACGGAGCGCAATTAGAACCTATACCTATTGCCTTTGGTGGCGCTTGTTTTAGAATTATTTTTGATGCCAATTATGAAATCTCCAATTAAAGATCCCAAAGTACTTATCATTGATGATGAAGCTGACATCCGTCATCTTTTGGCTATGAGTTTAGTACAGCTTAACATCGAAGTAGATTGTGCAAAGGATGTCGCAGAAGGCATGAGGTATTTGCAAAAACAAAGCTACAACCTTTGCCTGACTGATATGAAACTACCTGACGGCAATGGCTTGTCCATTGTAGAACATTGTCATAAAAACCTGCCGCAGATGCCTATCGTAGTTATTACTGCATTTGGCAATACCGATACCGCCGTTAAGGCTATGAAACTTGGTGCTTTTGATTTTGTGGCTAAGCCTATCGAGTTAGTACAATTAAGACATCTGATTCAGAATGCTTTTAAATACAATGCAGAAGAAACCGCTGCAGAAAAAATTTATCCTATTGATTTCTTCAACGGTTCCAGCACTGCTATTTCTAACTTTAGAGAGCAATTAAGTAAAATTAACAAATCCAATGCACCGGTGATTATTAATGGCGCTAGCGGTACTGAAAAAGAAACGGTTGCTCAGTATATTCACGACCAAAGTTCGCGAGCAGAATATGAGGCTGTTCACCTTGATTGCAGTACCCAGCAGCAAGAAGAAATTGATCAATTACTATTTAAGACTTCGGATCCTGATAAAAACTTACTCATAAAGGCTCACCAAAGTAGCCTGATTATTAACAATGTACATCTGCTCAGCAAAGCTTCTCAGAAACGTTTATTGCAGGTGCTCGAAACAAAATCTTTAAAAATAAACGATGATAAAGAGCAAATTATAGATATTAGAGTACTTGCCTGCTCATCGGAGAATCTTGATAAATATGTAGCGAGTTTGGAGTTAAGAGAAGATCTTTTTTTCAGGTTGGATGTACTTAGATTATCTATACCATCGATATCGCAACGCTCGGAAGATTTTTCTGATCTGCTGAATTACTGTTTAAGCTCTTTATCCATAGATAAGACGCTCACTTCTAATGCAAGCGCTAAGCTAGAAAAATATGATTTTCCGTATAATTATCGTGAGCTTAGAAAAATCTTAATTAAAGCTAACCATCAGTCTGTAACTGAAGAAATTTCGCATGATGATCTAGACTTTAGCTACGCTAGTAATATTCAGGCTGCAAGTCAAAACCAAGCCGAATCATTTATTTCGTCACGCGGTGATTTAAGTTTAGATGAGTATGTTACAGAAATTGAACGTCATGAAATTCGCGCAGCACTTAATCAAACTCGTTGGAATCGTACAGAGGCCGCAAAATTACTGGGGATAAGCTTTAGAACTATTCGCTACAAGATTAAGAAATTGGAAATAGAATAATTTAGCTAAATCTTTGCTTTTCTTAAATAGAACCTCTTTACATTGCAGGCAAATAGCTGTCAATAACTTAAGAGATCTCCTACAAAGTATAGTGACTTAGCGACTGAATTACTCCATATAACTGAGCTATATTTAAAACTCTTTAATAAATCAAAGGATTGATTATGACAAAGGGATTTACATTAATTGAGTTATTAGTTGGTTTATCTATATTCAGCGTAGCTGCCTATTTTGCAGCCCCAAGTCTACACAGGTTTATACAGAAGCAACATCTGACTGCAGACATTTCAACCGTTTTAAGCTTAATGAACAGTGCGAAAAATGAAGCTATAAAAAGTAATACAAAGATCACCTTATGCGGAAAAAGCAACACTGTAGACTGTAGTAGGAATTGGCAAGAGCTAAAGGTTCAGTCGCCGATTAATAATCAATTACTTTATAGTGCAAAACTTACAGGGAATTACCGTTCTGTTATTTGGAGTAGTTTTCAACGCAAGGCGAGCTTGAAATTTAATGCACGTGGCTATACTGATCATCTCAATGGAAGTCTCTACTTTTGCCATACCAGCTATCCAGAATTAAATCGAGTGATAAGAATCAGTAAATCTGGCCGAGCGACAATTTACTCTGATAAGAAATCCATAGGTAAACGCTGCGATTAGACAAGTTATCATTGTCATGTGTTAAACTGTTTATAAGCCTATGAACAAAAATAATATTGTGACTGAAGTTATTAAACAAACAGAAATTATCGCTCAATCAGGATTGGAATTACTGACCAATGATGAAGTTAAATTGCTCAGTAAAGATACTAATGGCGAGCAATACCTATTGCTAAAAAAATGTATTTTAGCGGTGCTAAATAGCGGCGAAGCTACTGATAACATTTATCACGTCCATAATCAGCTACCGGATTTTGATGTCGAGATCATACCTTTAAACAAAGGTCTTAAGCTTAAAATCTTCAATGCCCCTAAATCGGCATTTGTTGATAATAAGATGATTAGTGGACTACAAGAACAAGTCTTTAGCGTACTAAGAGATATTGTTTTTCTTAAGCAAGAACTAGAATTTAACAGCCGAATTGATTTTAAAAGCTCCAAAGGCATCAGTAATGCCATTTTCCATATATTGCGCAATGCAAAAGCTTTGCAGGTCGGTGAAGAGCCCTCTATGGTAGTTTGCTGGGGTGGCCACTCCATACCAGAACACGAATATAAATACACCAAAGATGTCGGCTACCAGTTAGGGCTAAGAGGACTGAATGTTATAACCGGATGTGGTATTGGAGCTATGAAAGGCCCAATGAAAGGAGCTTTAATTGGTCATACAAAACAGCGGATTTGTTCAGGACGTTATGTGGGAATAACAGAACCTGCAATTATTGCTGCAGAGTCTCCCAACCCCATAGTAAACGAACTAATTATTATGCCGGATATCGAAAAACGTTTAGAAGCATTCGTTCGGCTAGGTCATGGCATTATTGTTTTCCCCGGCGGCGCAGGAACTGCTGAAGAAATTTTGTATATATTAGGCTTATTGCTAGAGCCTAAAAATAAAGCCATCCCGTTTCCATTAATATTTACCGGTCCTAAAGAGTCGAAATCTTATTTTGAGGATATCGATAATTTCATTGCTCAAACGCTTGGTTCTGAAGCACAAGCGAAATACCAAATTATTATTGATGAGCCTCATAAAGTAGCAAAGACGATTCAAACTGGCATCGCAGAAGTTAGAGAATACCGTAAGAGTAAGCAAGACGCTTACCACTACAACTGGCAATTAACCATTGATTGGGATCTACAGGAAGAGTTCATACCCGATCATCAGAATATGGCAAAACTCAATCTAAGCACTAATCAAGCAGCACATGAATTAGCGGCTAATTTAAGGAAAGCTTTTTCCGGTATAGTCGCTGGTAACATCAAAGAACAAGGAATTGAAGCTGTCAAACAATATGGCCCCTACCAGCTTTCTGGCGATAAAGAGATTATGAGTGAAATGGATAATTTACTTAAAAACTTCATTCAACAAGGAAGAATGAAACTAGAGCAAAAAGATTATAAACCTTGCTATCAGATCCAATAATCCAAAGATTCTGTCGTTTACAAATTTTATTCCCCATAAAAAAAGCCGAGCAAATGCTCGGCTTTTTTAAGATTTAAGAAAGTTTACAGCGCGTCATTCAACTCTGGAATCACCTTAAATAAATCTGCAACCAAACCATAGTCAGCAACTTGGAAAATTGGCGCCTCTTCATCTTTGTTAATAGCCACAATGACTTTTGAGTCTTTCATACCTGCCAAATGCTGGATAGCGCCTGAAATGCCTACTGCGATATAAAGCTCAGGAGCAACAATCTTACCGGTTTGACCCACTTGGTAATCATTTGGTACAAAACCTGCATCCACCGCCGCACGAGAAGCCCCTACTGCAGCACCTAATTTATCCGCCAAAGCTTCTAACATGGCAAAATTCTCACCGGAACCCATACCGCGACCACCAGATACAATAACGCGAGCAGAAGTTAATTCCGGACGTTCGGATACAGTTAACTCTGCACCAACATAGCTTGAGGCTGCTGAAGCTTCTTTTGCTTCGATTGACTCAATAATCGCTGAACCCCCTTCTTCTGCTACAGCATCAAAGCCGGTAGCACGAACTGTAATAACTTTTTTAGCGTCGTTTGACTTCACAGTCGCAATGGCATTACCTGCATAAACTGGGCGTTCAAACACGTCATCAGAATCAATAGCAGTAATCTCTGAAATCTGTTGGACGTCCAACAAAGCTGCCACACGCGGCATAAAGTTCTTACCGAAAGTCGAAGCCGGAGCCAAGATATGAGTATAATCTTCGGCGATAGCAACAACTAAACGATCTAAATCTTCTGCTAATAAATGAGCATAATGCTCTGCGTCTGCCAGCAAAACTTTACTCACGCCTTGGGCCTTTGTAATTTGCTCTGCAGCTGCTTGGCAATTATGACCTGCTACTAAAACCACGGTATCACCTGATAATTGGGTCGCAGCGGCAATAGTACTAAAGGTTGAAGCTTGAGCTTGCTGATTATTATGTTCTGCAATTACTAAAGTCGTCATTTAGATCACCTTCGCATCATTTTTCAATTTATCTACTAACTCAGCAACTGTTTCAACTTTGATACCTTCTTGACGCGCTGGAGGATTAGCTACTTTCAAAGTTTCAGTGCGCGGAGCTATATCAACACCTAAATCAGCAACAGCAAGTTCTTCAAGCGGCTTACGCTTTGCTTTCATAATATTCGGTAAAGAAGCAAAACGAGGCTCATTCAAGCGTAAATCAGTAGTGACAATCGCAGGCATAGTTAATTCAACAGTCTCCAAACCACCATCAATTTCACGGGTAACTTGTGCTTTACCATCAGCAACTTTAACTTCTGAAGCAAAAGTGCCCTGGCCCCAACCTAACAAGGCGCCAAGCATCTGACCGGTTTGGTTATTATCACTGTCAATCGACTGCTTACCAAGAAGTACCATTTGCGGCTCTTCTTTCTCAACAATATTTTTTAACACTTTTGCTACTGCTAATGACTCTAATTCTTCATCAGATTTCACTAATACCGCTTTGTCAGCACCTAAAGCCAGAGCTGTTCGCAAGGTTTCCTGAGCTTGTTGTGGGCCTATACAAACCGCAACAACTTCAGAAGCAACGCCCTGCTCTTTTAAACGAATCGCTTCTTCAACAGCAATTTCACAAAATGGATTCATCGACATTTTGACATTTGCAGTCTCAACACCGGTGTTATCAGCGTTAACACGAACCTTAACATTCGCATCAATCACACGTTTTATGGCAACTAGAATTTTCATAAAAACCCTATCTATGTATAATTCTTGGCAAAATAGACGACCTAGCCGACTATCTTTAGTAAAATAGGTCGCAATGGTGACCTTTTCAGGGCTTAAGGTCAATAGTTAAAGCCCATTTTTTAACTCATAACAGTGCTTTTTCAGCGCATTTAGCGCTCAATCAGTCACTTACTAAAAACTATTATTGATTAGCATTAAGAGGTGGTTTCGTGGAACGCGAATTTATGGAGTTTGATGTAGTAATTGTTGGTGCAGGTCCTGCGGGTTTATCTGCTGCTATTCGCCTACGTCAGCTAGCCGAAGAGTCAGGACAAGACCTGATGGTTTGTGTGGTAGAAAAAGGCTCAGAAGTCGGCGCGCACATATTATCTGGCGCGGTATTCGAACCTACAGCTTTGAATGAGCTGATACCTGACTGGCAAGATAAAGACGCGCCTTTAAATACTAAAGTCACTGGCGATCAAATTCATTTATTCCGTACTCAAGATAAAGGCATCAAGATCCCTAATTTCTTCGCCCCAAAAACCATGCATAATGATGGTAATTACATCATAAGTCTGGGTAATTTATGCCGTTGGTTAGCAGAACAGGCAGAAAGCCTTGGCGTGGAAATATTCCCTGGTTTTGCCGCTGCTGAAGTTCTATATAACGAGAATGGCTCCGTCAAAGGTATTGCTACAGGTGATATGGGGATTGGCCGAGATGGAGAGCAAAAAGACGGTTATATGCCAGGTATGGAGTTGCACGCCAAATACACTTTGTTTGCCGAAGGCTGTCGTGGTCATTTAGGCAAAGAGTTGATTGCTAAGTATGAGCTGGATAAAGATAAAGAACCGCAACACTATGGCATCGGCATAAAAGAATTATGGAAAATCCCGGCTGAACAACACCAAGAAGGCCTAGTCGTTCATACCGCAGGCTGGCCTTTATCAGAGTCTGGATCTGCTGGCGGTGGTTTTTTATATCATATCGAAGATAATCAAGTTGTTGTGGGTCTAATTACTGATTTGTCTTATACCAATCCACACGTTAGTCCTTTTGACGAATTCCAAAGGTATAAACACCAAGCAACCATTAAGCCCTTTTTAGAAGGTGGTGAGCGCATATCTTATGGTGCTAGAGCTATCACTAAAGGCGGTATTCAATCTCAGCCAAAAATGTCTTTCCCTGGCGGTTTATTAGTTGGGGATGATGCGGGCACTTTAAACTTTGCCAAAATCAAAGGTTCGCATACAGCCATGAAGTCTGGCATGGTTGCAGCTGAGACCGTTATTGACGCTATCAAAGCAGAAAGAGCCAATGATGATTTAGTTGAATATGCTAATAATTATCAAGCATCTTGGGCCTATAAAGAATTACACACTCAACGTAATTTTGGGCCAGCACAGCATAAATGGGGGAACTTGCTAGGTTCCGCATATGTATTCATTGATTTGAATTTATTTAATGGCAAATTGCCTTGGACACTCAGCGATCCCAAGCCTGATCATGCTCAATTGAAATTAGCCAAAGACAGCAAGAAAATTAACTACCCAAAACCGGATGGAAAACTATCTTTTGATAAACTCTCGTCGGTATTTGTTTCAAACACCAATCATGAAGAGGATCAGCCAATACACTTAAAGCTTCAAGATAAAAATATTCCTATCGAAGTCAATCTTGATAAGTTTGATGAACCAGCTCAGCGTTACTGCCCAGCCGGTGTTTACGAAGTGGTTCGAGATGATAATGGCGAAAACCCTAACTTTGTGATCAATGCGCAAAACTGCGTTCACTGTAAAACTTGTGATATCAAAGATCCTTCACAAAATATCACTTGGGTAGTTCCTGAAGGCGCTGGCGGTCCAAACTACCCTAACATGTAATTCAATCAACAAATAAAAAAGCGGCTAAAGCCGCTTTTTTAACGTTTAGGCAAATACTTCAAAGGATCTGTTGGCTTGCCTTTGTAGCGTATTTCAAAGTGTAATCTAGGTGAGTCAGTATCTGAGCTGCCGAGTTCGGCAATTTTTTGGCCAGCTTTAATGATTTCATTTTCTTTTACATCAATACTTTTGTTGTGCGCATAAGCACTAATAAAGCTGTTGTTATGTTTTATGATCACTAAATTTCCATAGCCTCTTAAACCGCGCCCCGCGTAAACGACCCTGCCTGCGGCAGATGCCCTTACCGGATCGCCGACATTTCCAGCTATATCAATACCTTTTTTTCCAGTTCCAACGAAGCTGCGTTCCACTTTTCCCATGTATGGCCATATCCAAAATTTTACCGGATTATTAGAATCAACCAATTTTGCTGACTGGCTATTGGAGGGTTTAGCTGGTGTTTGCGTTTTGGGCTTGGATACCACTTTGGGCGTTTCAGGCAACTTTGGGTTTGGTTTAGTATTTTCAGAAGCTGTTACGGGTTTATTGCTAGGTTTGTTTTTGACTTGATTGTTAGTTGTTGATGCTAGGGTTCTTCTAACAAATTGGGAACTAGTTTTAGGTTTTACCCCTGTGGCAACTTGCTTTGCAATAGATTCTTGATAATTTCGAGCAGCAGCTATATCTAAGTTTTGTCCTATATTAATAAGGTAAGCCGAACTTATTCCATTAGATTCTGCTAAAGTTTGATAATCCAATCCAAAGCGAAAAGCTATCGAGTAAAGCGTATCGCCCGGCTGAACTTGGTAAACTTTAATGCTTTCATTTACAGCGGAATAGTCATCATTATCATTGACATGCACTTTAGAGTTATTGGTATATCTTTCTTCAACGGCAGCTAAACGTTTGTTACCACAGCCTTGCAATAAATAAACAATAAACACAATCACCACTAACCACAAAGCCCGAATAGCCGACTCTTTCAAAATTTGTGATAGTGGTTTAGGTTCTTTTTTATTCATACAAACGGCCTAATCATATAACTTTCGACAATAGATTAGCTAAAAAGTTGATATGCCACATAGGCTACAATCGCAAGGACCAAAACTGACCACCCTATGACTTCCATATACTTTCTTAAGTTTTGCTCCATACTTTCACCACCCCATTTAGCAAAACCAGCGATAAGGAAAAACTGAGCAGCGCGACCGACAATCGAAGCAATCACAAATGGAACAAAAGCCATCTGCATCGCCCCGGCAGTTAAAGTTAAGATCTTATAAGGTATTGGTGAAAAGCCTGCTATTACTACAATCCAAATACCATAGGTCTCAAACCAACCTTCGGCTTTAACAATTTTGTCTTGCCAGCTGAATTGCTCGATTAAAGGTGTTACTAGAGAATCGAAAGCGTAAAACCCTAAGAAATATGCAGCTATCCCACCTAACACTGAAAAGATAGTGGTTATCAACGCTAGCTTTAATGCATTATTTGGTTTGGCAAGAGCCATAGGCGCAAACATAATGGCTGTCGGAATAGGAAAGAATATCGACTCAATAAAGCTTACAAACCCTAAAATATAAACTGCATATTTATGTCTAGCCCACTTTAAGCACTTGTCGTATAAGCTAGTAAAAAGTTTCAACGAGCGACTCCACCAACTAGCGGCACAAACTTCACCTTTTCAACAAAGGTCTTGCGGAATTTGTCGCCTTGTCTTTCCACTAAATACAATTCTTGTTCTGCTTCTTGAGTTCCCACTGGAATGATCATACGACCACCATCGGCCATTTGCAGTAATAGCTTCTCCGGGATTTGGGCAGGCGCGGCAGTAACAATAATCGCATCAAACGGCGCATTTTGTTGCCAGCCATTAAAACCATCCGCAAACAATAATTGGATATTGTGTAAATTTAAATTTGCTAGCGTTTTACGTGCTTTGATATGTAAATTACGAATTCTTTCCACCGAAAAAACCGTTTTACAGGTTTTTGCCAAAACTGCAGTTTGATACCCACAACCGGTACCAATCTCAAGCACTTTATCACATGAACCTGTCTCCAACAGAATTTCGGTCATTCGCGCTACAGTATAGGGCTGAGATATGGTTTGCCCATCACCAATAGGTAGTGCCGTATTTTCATAGGCGCGATGCGATAAACCTTCATCAATAAATAAATGGCGCGGCGTTTCTTCCATGATTTTTAGCACATTTTGGTTTTGGATCCCCTCATCCATCAACCATTGGACCAGTCGACTTCGAGTTCTTTGGGAAGTCATACCAATGCCGGAAACTTGTGATGCATTCATATTCGTGTCTTATTAAAATTGTTTTAAGAAATCTTCAACTTCATCGAAGCTATTATATGCTGTTAAATCCACATTGATCGGCGTAATCGATACATAACCATTTTCCACTGCATGAAAGTCTGTGCCCTCTCCAACATCTTGACCTTCCGGCTGTGGACCAATCCAGTATATATCTCGACCTTTAGGATCTTTAGCTGGAATTATAGTATCAGCCCTATGACGATTTCCCAAGCGTGTCAGCTTAAATCCCTTAATTTTTTCGAAGGGCAAATCCGGTACATTAATATTTATCACCCGATTTTTTGCCACCGGCTGCTCGATGAGCTTTTGAATAATGTTAATGGATACTCTTGCCGCGGTTTCATAGTGGCTACAATGATGACCATTTAATGAAATCGCTACCGCAGTATAACCTAGTGCTCTTCCCTCCATCGCCGCAGCAATAGTCCCTGAATACAAGGCATCATCGCCTAGATTTGCCCCAGTGTTAATCCCCGCAACAACCATGTCAGGGGCCTGCTGCATCAAATGATGAGTACCAAGGTGTACACAGTCCGTGGGAGTACCGGTAACAGAGAAAAAACCGCGTTCCGTCTTTTGGGCTCGGATAGGTTGATCTAAAGTCAAGGAATTAGATGCTCCGCTACGGTTACGATCAGGCGCGACTACCGTAACTTGTGCGATTTTGGATAAATGGTCATAAAGCTCATTTATTCCAGGGGCGAAGAAACCGTCATCATTACTTAATAATATGTTCATTGATTGTGATACCCACATCGTTTTCTGTTTCGACTTTATTATCGGCAATATTTATTTCAAGACTGTTTGTCTCGACATTTAAATTCACTAGTTCACGTAAAAAACTAGTGGCAAAACTACCTTTTGGTAATTCAAAACTGAGAACCAATGTCTTTGGGTTTTCCCAGTCAAGCTTCAGATTCTGAGGAAACGCTCTTATAGAGCGACTGGCCATTGACAGACCTTTAGCAGCCAAATTATCAATAACGTCTTGATAATCGCTAAGCGATTGTTGTTCAAATTGATAAGCATCATCAGCATTTATCTCGCGCCCTCTACCGACTAAAGTAGCGCATGGATGAATATCATTAGCATAATAACGGGGGAGTTCTTGCCCTAGGTCTTTTACAATAAAGCCGGACTCGGAGCCATCTAATTGAACATAATCACCTTGCAATAAGTTGCCAAACTGTCCTGCAGTAATTCTTTGCGACAACAGGTGATTAAAAATTGCTGAGCGCACTGATGAGAAAAGTATGCCCTGTAAATTACGATTCTTTAACCGCTTTTTACTTTTTAGTAAATCCAGACCACGGTTTAAATTGTCGCCATTGTGGCCAAAACGCTGTTCACCAAAATAGTTAGGAAAGCCTGTTTGCTCTATCTCGGATAGTTTACGCTCAAATTGTTTTTTATCGCCTTCAAAGTTTCTTAAAGTGATCACAAATTGATTAGACTTTACAGCGCCAACTCTAAGTTTTTTTCCATGACGGATAGAATCTAGAACAGTCACTTCATCATCATTAAGGCTTGCCCAGTCGATTTCTTGTAAGATGGGAAGTTGCACACTAAACCACTGCTTAGCCACTGCAAACCGATCTTTTTTCCCAGCATAACCAATGTCTAAAGGCTTCACCTGGGCAAAACGCCTTAATTTTTGGCAAACAATATCCGTATTGACGTTTCTTTTCTCAATGAATAATAAATGATGAGCACCTTCGCCAGAAGGTTCAAACCTTAGGTTTTCAGTAACCTGAAAGTCCTCCAGCTTTGAGCGAAACTGAGCATCTCCTGCCACTTCACCAGTAACTCGAGCCCAGTCATACAGTTTGAGTTCAGCCATTAGCTTTGTAGCAACAAACAAACAGCATGCACAGCTATCCCTTCATTGCGTCCTATAAAACCAAGTTTTTCAGTGGTGGTCGCTTTCACATTAACTTGATCAAAGTCAGCATCACAGATTGCCGATATCACGCCTCGCATTCCTTCAATTTTAGAGGCCATCTTTGGGGTTTGCGCGACAATCGTAACGTCCAAATTACCTAAGCAATAACCTTGCTCTGTCACTTGCTCCATAACCTTTGCCAACAAATCTTTACTATCAGCATTTTCGTAGGCTTTATCCGTATCAGGAAAGTGATGCCCTATATCGCCTTTTGCAATAGCGCCTAACAAGGCATCGCAAACTGCATGTAATACCACATCGCCATCAGAGTGAGCCAGTAAACCTTGCTCGTTTATAAACTCAACGCCAGCTAATATTAGCGGCTTATCACCGCCAAATTTATGCACATCATAGCCATGACCTATTCGAAACATAGAACTTCCTAATCATTCAATTAGCAAGATCTTACCTCTATACTCCTTTTATGCCAAACTAATTGCTCAGCCTCTGCTAGAGCATCAGCAATCGGCGCTAATATCTGCCGACCTTTATCCGTAACTTGCTGTACGGTTTGAACTTTTAAAAAGCTCGCGACGTTTAAGCCGCTTGAATATTTAGCGGTGCCCATAGTGGGCAAAGTGTGATTGGGCCCTGAGCAATAATCGCCAAAAGCCACAGCGCTGTTATCTCCAATAAAAATGGCGCCATAGCTCGTAAGCTGTTTCGATTCAATGCGCGTATCAGCCAATAATAAGTGCTCAGGGGCAAACTCATCGGAAAATTGAATCATATCTTGAGGATCGTTTGCAGACACTAAACAAATTTGATCTCTTACAAAGAGGCTCCATAAATATTCGTCAGCTTTTAACGAGCGATAAACCTCACCCAGTAAAGCCTGATTATCGGTCACAAACACGCTGTGCGCTTGCGGATCATGTTCGGCTTGTGCCGCCATATCTTTAACGATCCACTCAAGATTAGCCTCCTCTCCAGCTAAAATCAGCAACTCACTCGGACCCGCCGGTACGTCAATCGCTAACTGACTCTGAAAATACTGCTTAGCCGCATTCACATATTGATTACCCGGCCCTACGATCATTTGCACAGGAGCAATCGACTTAAAGCCTAGCGCCATCGCCGACACAGCTTGAACACCACCAATTTTTATAAAGCTAGTAGCTCCCGCTAATGAGGCCGCGGCTAAAATTGCGGGATGATCCGATGGTGAGCATGCTACTCGCTCTTCGCATCCGGCCACCTTAGCTGGAATTAAGGTCATCAAAGCAGTGGATATCAATGGGAAACGACCACCAGGAATATAGGCACCAATTCGTTTAATTGCTTGATAGCAATAACCGTAGCTACCCGTTTCATCACTATAGCTTCTATCTGCTAACGACTCTTTTTGGAACTTACAGAATGCTTCAATTCGCTTCGCTGCCGCTTTAATCGCCTCAGCCAGCTTATCTTCAAGCTGATAAGATTCGAATGGCATTAACTCTATAAACTCTGGAACAAATCCATCGTAGCGCTTACTGAACTTAACGATAGATTCATCGCCGCCAAGCTCTATCTCTTTAATTAATTCATGAACAGCATGCAACCTTAAATTACTTTCATTAGTATTGGGTCTGCGCCAATTCTTAGTGGTATAAACGCCATTATCCAGCATTACGAGCTCCTAGTTCATCAATGATATTTTGCGCGGATACGCCTTTGGCCTTGGCATTAACCAATGCAAAAAATAACAAATCTGCGGCCTCCCAACGCACATCGTCTTGCGACTGAGCTTCGATTAATTCCGCACACTCTTCATTCAATTTTTCAGCTTGCAATTGCACATCATTAAAAAGTTTAGCGGTATATGATTTCTGCTCAGGTTGTTCAATACGGGTTTGTAATACCTTATCTAAAGTATTTAAATTAAACTTGGCAGCTTGTGAGGCAAAGCAGCTGTATCGCCCAAAATGGCAAGCATTACCAGTTTGCTTAACCTTAAATATTAAAGTATCGCCGTCACAGTCATAATCTACGTTTATTAGATCTTGTGAATTGCCGCTAGTTAAACCTTTTTGCCATAACTCTTTTCTCGAACGACTATAATAAACACCTTTCTTTTTTACTAAAGCTGACCTTAAAGACTCTCGAGATGAATATGCCAACATTAAAATACTAGCAGTCTCGTAATCTTGAACAATAGTTGGAATCAACTCACTTTTATTAAAGTCTAAGCATGCTTGTAAAGATTCCGCCAAGGTAATTTTATTAGTATATAAAGACATACCAATCTGGCTGTTAGCGCCCAGTGAGTTAATAAACTGTATATCCGAATAATCTGTAATGCCGCCTGCAATAGTCACTGAGACATTAGAGCTTTCGATTATTTTTGATACTCTAGGTTTATCAATACCCTTTAATAAACCTTCTTTGTTAACTTGGGTGTATAAAAATTCAGAGCAATTTTTTTCTAATTCAGGAATTAAGTCCAAAACTTTTTGTTTAGACTTTTCTTTCCAGCCCTTAATTGCCCAATAATCATCAAAGGCATCAATCGCAAATATCAACTGTTGCTTAGGAAGTTTTTTAACAAAACTTTCTCGGCAATTAGTGCCAATGATGATTTTACTAGCGCCGCTTGATAAGTATTCTCGAGCAGTTTCATAGTCACGAATACCACCGCCGACACGGCACGGACGTTTTGCTAGCAACTGCTTAATGAGGGCTTTGTTATCGCCAGTACCTAAAGCTGCATTTAAATCAATAATCGCCACTTCACCATATAAGGAAAACTCTTCCAATAGTTCGAAAACATTATCCTTTTCTACGACTTTTTTATCAGGATTACCCTGTTGTAACTGGACGGCTTTGCCATCCAATAAATCTATCGATGGGATTAACATATCCTTACCTCAATGTTATTTTTCATAAGTTCATTTTTCACTTGCGACACAGTAATCTCTGCTCTATGGAACATTCCTGCCGCTAAAGCCGCATCACTACCAGCCTTGAAAGTATCTACAAAATGTTGAGCATTGGATGCTCCGCCAGATGCGATAATTTGAATCGAGGCATTGGCCGTTGCCTGTGCCAGTAATTCATTATCAAAACCCGTGCCTGTCCCATCCTTATGCATAGCAGTTAATAGAATTTCACCAGCCCCTCTTGTCTCTATTTCATTAAACCAATCGAAGGCTTTCAAATTGGTTTTAGAATGGCCGCCATTAACGTAGACCTGATACTCTGCTCCAACTTTATTCACATCAACCGCAACTACTAAGCATTGAGAGCCAAACCCGTCGCTGATTTGATTAATCAGCTCGGGGTTATTAACGGCAGCTGAATTTAGCGCAACTTTATCAGCACCTGCACCTAAAAACATTTTCACGTCTTCGTATGAATTTAAGCCACCACCAACAGTAAAGGGTATGGATAAATTTTTAGCCACCTGAGTTACCGTATCTAAGGCATTTTTTCGATTTTCTAATGTTGCCTTGATATCCAGGAAAACTATTTCATCCGCACCTTGCTCTTGGTAATTCAAGGCTAATTCAACCGGATCACCCATATCGGTTAAGCCTTTAAAATTTACGCCTTTAACCACCCTACCGTTAGCTACATCTAAACACACAATAACTCGAGATTTTAATCGGTCATTCAACCTGCTCTTTAACGTAAGCATCGTCTTAGGATCTCCTCGCCTTGTTTGCCTGATTTTTCTGGATGAAATTGAAATGCCGTCAAACCCTTGCTAATAATAGAAGCCACAAAATCTTCGCCATAACTTACTTTAGAAGTGGCATTAACTGAGCTTTTAACTGCATAACTATTGACAAAATAAACGGATTTATCATTCAAGTTTGAAGAGGATGATTGTAAAGAGCACCATCCAACCATCGGCTGCTTAGGACTATTAAGCTTTGTAACTTGGCCTTTGAGCAAACTAAGCCCAGCAATCCCTTCATCTTCTTCCGAAGACTCAAAGAAAATTTGCAAACCCACACAAATGCCAATGATTTTTTCACCCTTTAGATACCAAGACTTGATAGCCTCTGATAAACCTGATTGATTAAGATTTTCCATCACGCTTCCAAAACGGCCTTGCCCTGGAATTAGTAACGTCTGGTAAATAGTGTCATCGAGTTGTTCTGCACTAGTCACTAACTCTGCTTCAACCTCGATCCTTTCGAGACAAGCAAATAAGCTAAATAAATTACCTGCGCCGGTATCAATAACCGCAACCTTTTTCAAAGGACTCATAAGATCCCCTTAGAACTATTATCCAGCGGATTCTCTTGTAAGGCTTCCTTTAGAGCAAAGGCTACCCCTTTGAACGCTGCTTCAATCAAATGATGATTATTATCAAAGTACTCTGCTTTGATGTGTAAGCTGATTTGCGCATTGATAGCAAAGCTATAAAAGAAGTGCTTCCACATTTCCGTAGCGACATTTCCAACTTGCTCTCGAGTGAAAGGTAAATCACAAACGCTATAAGAACGGCCACAAATATCTACAGCAACCATTATCAAAGTTGCATCCATAGGTAAAAGCCGTTGTCCATAACGTTTAATTGAATTTTCAGCACGCCATGCTTGACTAAATGCCTGACCTAAACAAATGGCCACATCCTCAATTAAATGATGATCATCCACCTCTATATCTCCACTAGCAACCAACTTTAAATCCCAACCTGAGTGCATCGCAAGTTGAGTTAGCATATGGTCAAAAAAGGCAAGCCCTGTATCGATTTCTAACAGTTGTTTCCCTTTGATATTAAGGCACAGTTGAATATCCGTTTCTTTAGTTTTTCTTTCAACATTAATTATTGAACTCATAATAGATACTCCAGCTCATTCACATTGTTCAAAACTAAATCAGCACCGTATTGATAGAGATTATCATCACCAATACCTATCGCTATTGCGCCTGCTGATTTAGCCGCCTGCATATCATCAGGCGCATCGCCTAACATCCAGACTAAATTATTCTGATAGTAGCTTTTTGCTTTTTGAATACCTTCAGGGTTGGGTTTTGACTGCGCCACATCGTCATCACTGATGAGCAAGGTATTTCGGATTTCCAATTGATTTAATCCCTGCTCGGCTTCTGATTTGGGTCGCCCCGTAACCACTGCAGTATTTAAAGACTTGGCTTTTGAAATAAAAACTTTTTCTGATAACTTTTGTGATAAAAAGGCTGTCTCTTTTAGGTATAAACCTTTATTGCTGGTATCGCCTAAATAAAACCTCTGAAACACTTGTGTTACCTGCTCAATGGAAGCTGCTTTTCCTTGCAAGCGGATTAACTCTTGAGCCAATAACCAATCATTATTAAATCCACCCTGCCCTCTAACTTTAAGCACGGCTTCTCTAGTAACCGTTTTACCAGTGAACTCCTGTACCGCTTTAATGATGCACTGGTCATAGCTGCTTGAAGTATCTATCAAGACTCCATCCATATCGAAACATACCAATTCAGGCTCTAAAGCTAACCTCAATGCTAACAATAATCTGTCCATATAAATTGGGATGCCAATACGTATAGCAGAAAATTCTTTTTCAGTAGAAAGGCCCGTTAAATCGTTTTTAATTTGGATATTAAATTGATTACAAGCGCTACTAATTAACTGAAGCTGCCTAGGATCGGCTTGAATTAATATGAAATTCGCTTGGCTATCATTAATAACCAATTCAAAATTGGTCAAATAATTCACCAGTTGCTGACGATTTTCCGAGATCTTTTTGCAGTAGTTTCTCACTTCTAATTTTGCTGCATCACTAAATGCTAACTGTGCTAATTGCTCGCTTGGACGTGAAATATTAAAAGGTAATGCTAAAGCTTTAAAAGTATTGATCATTAACTCTTGCCCCATTAAGTAACCCACTCGTATACCAGCTAAACCGTATGCTTTAGATAAAGTTCTTAGTATTAAAATATTCTCAAACTCATTTAATAATTCAACGCACTGTTGTTCTTTCTCAGTGAATTCTATGTATGCAAAATCGATAAAAACATACGCCCGCTTTTCTTTCGCTTGCTGGCATACGGCTTTTATTTGCTCATAACTAAAAGTTTCACCACTGGGATTGTTTGGACTGGTCAGAATTAATACTGAGTTTTCGTCTATAGCTTGAATTGCTTGCTCTAAATTAATACTCAAGTCTTCATTTGGCTCTATGAGAAGGCTATCTAGCTGCCAACTATCTTTACCTACCCAATATTGACTGAATGCTGGTAATGGTAAAATAATTTGATAATTATTGAGCTTTGCCCACTTAAACATCAATTCAATAGCTTCATCACCGCCATTGGTCAGTAAAAGCTGCTGCTCATTAATACCCAAACTTGTCGCCGCCCTTTGCTGTAAATTGGTTTTAGATGGATACTTCCATAAGCTCTCCAACTCCACATCAATGCCTGACAACCATAATGGCAAACTATCTGAGCGCTCATTAAAGTCGAGTTTTAACGCCTTCTTAGATTGGTAGTCTAGGCATTTATCTATATTAAGCTGCTTCATACACTTCTCCCTAGAGCACCTTTCTTATTGGGGTTTCTAAAATATCAGTTGCACCTGCTGATATAAGCTTAGGCAATAAGTCCTTGGTCACTTTTCTTTCTATTGCGGCTTTAATAGCAAAACCATCTCCTTTATAAAGCTTACTAACCGTTGGCGAGCGCATAGCTGGTAACAGCGACACAATAGCTTCAACATTGTCCTGTGTGCAGTTCATTTCGAGCAACACTCGCTTACGGCCGTTCATCACCCCACGCATCAGCAGCAATAAATCATTAATTTGTTTTTTCTTTATAGGATCATTCATCACGGCTTTGTTGGCGATAAATTGGGTGGAGCTTTCCATGGCTGTTCCTACAATTTTCAAACGATTTGCTCGAATGGTTGAGCCGGTACTGGTATTATCAATCACCATATCGGCATCTTCAGGCGGAAAAACTTCGGTAGCGCCATAGGCTCTGAAGAGTTTGTAACTTGCGCCAATAGAATCTAAATATTTAGCTGCTATCTTCTTATATTCCGATGCGACTATAATTTCTCGCTGCTTAATTTCTTGCCAATCCCACTCTTCAGGAATACAAGAAACAATTTTCACCGGGTTAAAACCTAAATCTTCTAATACTTCAACATCAGCATCTTGCTCTACTATCCAGTCCATGCCGGCAAAGCCAATATCGTGTTGACCTAAAGCAACCATTTCTGGGATATTCTGGCTTTTCAATAATTTAACCTCGATATCGCAACCATAGAGGCTCGGTCGATAATTTCGGCTATCACCAATTAAGGTTAAACCAATATCCGATAATAACTCTTCAACCTTGTTGTAAAGTTTTCCTTTTGGGATAACCATTTTCAATGTCATGTCTTTCTCTCCAGTTTTTTAAATTTGCAAAGAAAAACCCCGTTGACCTTACGGCGCAACGGGGTTTTTCAAAATTCGTAATCTAGTTAAATACTACCAATCCCACCGTTGCTTTAGCAAAGTGTGATGATGGTGATGAGTAGTATTTAGTTGATAGTTCATATTTTCTCAATTTTCTTTAAACATAAAAAAAGCCCCGCTATTTGCGGGGCTTTAAAATTCTTAATTAGATTATTTTAAGCAATATCACCCCGCCATCATGCTAGTATGATGGTGATGATGGTTTTGTGCTTTTAAAATAATCATGTTGCTAATGTAATTAAGCTCATTGTTGTTGTCAACGCTTATTTAAAATAATTCTTATATAATTGTAACCATAGGTAAGTTATAAAGCCTCTTCATTTTCTTCTGAAGTCCTTATTCTTATGACCTGGCAGAGATCTGAAACGAAAATTTTACCGTCGCCTATTTTTCCAGTACGAGCATTTTCAATCAAAGTTTCTAACGTTTTTTCAAGTAACTCATCTTCAATCGCCACTTCAACTTTTACCTTTGGTAGAAAATCCACCATATATTCAGCGCCTCGATATAACTCAGTATGCCCTTTCTGACGGCCAAAGCCTTTAACTTCGGTTACCGTCATCCCCTGAATCCCAATTTCAGTTAAAGCTTCGCGAATATCATCCAGTTTAAAAGGTTTAATTAATGCTGTAACAAGTTTCATCTTTCACTCCCTAACCGTTGGTAAATTCTGGATAAGCTTCTAAGCCACACTCTTCAATATCAGCTCCACGATATTCATGCTCTTCATCTATACGGATGCCAATAGTTTTTTTGATCAAATACCAAGCAATAAAACTGGTGCTAAAAGTCCAGCTAATAATCACCACAATACCCACTAATTGGTTGATTAGGGTTACATCTGAATTAGTGTAAGCCACAGCCAATAACCCCCAGATACCGGCTATACCATGTACTGAAATAGCACCTACCGGATCATCCACTTTGATTTTGTCAAAAAGGACAATGGATATCACGACTAACACACCGCCTATCAAGCCAATTGCTGCAGCCAACCAAGGGGATGTTGAAACAGGATCAGCTGTAATTGAAACTAATCCAGCCAAAGCGCCATTCAAGATCATCGTTAAATCAGCTTTGCCATAACGCATTTTAGTCAGCAACAAGGCTCCAATAGCACCAGCGGCTGCGGCAGTATTGGTATTTAAAAGCACCAAGGCCACACTATTAGCACTAGATACGTCAGAAATTTTTAATACTGAGCCACCATTAAACCCAAACCAACCCATCCATAAAATCAATGTTCCTAGTGTTGCTAAGGGGATGTTAGCTCCAGGAAAAGCTTTAACTTCACCCTTTTTACCATACTTGCCTTTCCTTGGGCCTAATAACAATACGCCTGCAAATGCTGCAGTAGCGCCAAACAAATGGACCACTCCTGAACCTGCAAAGTCATAAAAGCCCTGTTGTTCTAAGAAACCTAAACCCCATTTCCAATAGCCCTGTATCGGATATATAAAAGCCGTAAGTATCACTGCAAAGATCAAGAATGACCAAAGTTTCATTCTCTCGGCAACGGCTCCTGAAACAATAGACATAGCGGTGGCCACAAAAACCAATTGAAAAAAGATATTAGCCATTTTGGAAAAAACCAATTTGCTATCAGTGGCAACTTGCTGGGAGCTATTATCTACAAAATCTACGCCTGATAATCCAGGCCACCAAGAATTTATTGCCGCCGAGGGATACATCAGTTCGTATCCGATAAATAAATAAGTCAGGCTGGCAATTGAAAATAAAGCGATATTTTTTGTCAGTATTTCTACTGTATTTTTCGAACGGACTAGACCAGCCTCTAGCATTGTAAAGCCAGCGGTCATCCACATTACCAACACAGCAAAACTAAGAATATAAAAAGTGTTTAGAGCGTAACTAAGCCCAGTAATAGCTTCCATCAGGATCCCCATGTTTTGTTTTCATTATTTTTAACATGGTCTGACCAGCATTGGTAGTTAGTGGACTTACACTTGCGCACCTTTTTGGTGCAACGAGGGTTGATTGTAAAAGAGAGTTATAAAATTGCATATAAAGTGATAAAGGATTTTAGATAAACCTTAATGAATCGAATATAAACCGATCCTATTCTGGTATAAAAATACTAATATACGAAGGTAATCGTTAAACTTTTCGAACTTTGAGGACTGGTTTATAAGCTAAAATATAAACTCAGACTAGCTAGCGAGGATAACTGAGGCTAATAGCAGATCTTCCTGCTCAGTAATTTTGATGTTGCGACGAGAGCCCGTAACAAGAGCTGGACGATAACCTTGAGACTCCATGGCCGAGGATTCATCGGTAACCTCAAAACTATCAGCTAGAGCATGTTTGATACAGCTTTGTAAGTTTTTACAAGGAAAAAACTGAGGTGTTTGGGCTAACCATATTGCCTCACGCTTGATGGTTCTATCAATCGTTTGCGTCTTATCCACAAACTTGACGGTATCATAAGAAGGGACCGCTAATATAACTCCATCTGGGGAGGTATCTCTAGCATGAAGCAGGTTATCAATGTGCAAAGTATATAAACATGGTCTAGCTGCATCATGTACCATCACCCAATCTTCAGCACCACCATTTTGCTGGATATACTCTAGCCCAGCCAGAACAGAATCTGCCCTTTCTTCGCCACCCGTTACTGTAACTATTTTTGGGTCTTTTGCCATTGATAGCTTATGCCAACGATCGTCATCAGGATGCAAAACTATAATAACTTTATGGATCTGAGGATGCTTAAGGAAATTACTAGCGCTATGCTCAAGGATAGTTTTGCTACCAATTTCAAGGTATTGCTTAGGGATATCAGAACCCATTCGACTACCAATACCCGCTGCTGGAATAATCGCCCAGATATTGTTATGAACCATCGATTATTGCTCTTCGTTTTGTGGGGCTAAGATACGAAAGAAAACTTCGCCTTCTTTGATCATACCAAGCTGGTAACGAGCACGCTCCTCTACCGAGTCAGTACCTTTTCGTAACCCTTTTATCTCAGCCAACAACTTTTGATTGCGTTGTGAGAATTCTGCGTTTTTGATTTTTATCTCTTCAATTTTGTTGTGCTGCAACTGAATTTTTTGAAAAGAAGACTGGCCGAACCAAATTCGGTATTGTAGTGATATAAAAATCACCAATAATATTGCAGCCATCCACTTCATAGTGCTTACTCTATCAAAAAAATTTCACTTACAAAATAAATAAGGGCTCAAAATGAGCCCTTTAATTAACTTTTAAATATCGATTTACCTGGATATGGTGCATCGCCGTTAAGTTGAGATTCAATTCTCAACAATTGATTATATTTTGCGACCCGATCAGAGCGGCACAAAGAGCCTGTTTTAATCTGACCAGCAGCTGTTGCCACCGCCAAATCAGCAATCGTGGTATCTTCGGTTTCACCTGAACGGTGAGAAATAACTGCCGTATAACCAGCTGCATGGGCCATATCAATTGCGGCCAAAGTTTCGGTCAAAGTTCCTATTTGATTTACTTTAATCAAAATTGAATTAGCAACCTTTTCTTCAATACCACGCTTTAAAATTTTGGTGTTAGTAACAAACAAATCATCGCCAACCAACTGACATTTAGAACCAATTTTTTCTGTTAAAATTTTCCAACCTTCCCAGTCAGACTCATCCATACCATCTTCAATAGAAACGATCGGGTAACGCTCAACCCAATCTGCTAAATAATCAGCAAACTCAGCAGAAGTTAATTTTTTATTTTCCGACGTTAAATGATACTTACCATCTTCATAGAACTCACTAGAAGCGATATCTAACGCCAAAGCAACATCTTCACCTAACTTGTAGCCAGCATTTTCAACTGCTTCGACAATTGCCGTTATTGCTTCTTCATTAGAACCTAAGTCAGGTGCAAAACCGCCTTCATCGCCAACGGCGGTATTCAAACCTTTGCCCTGCAACACTTTACGCAGGCTATGGAAAATCTCAGCACCCATACGCAAGCCTTCCGAGAAAGTTGGCGCACCAACAGGCATCACCATAAATTCTTGGATATCAACGTTATTATCGGCGTGCTCACCACCATTGATGATATTCATCATCGGCACTGGCATCGAATAATTACCGTCACGGTTAATGTGTTCGAATAAATGCTTACCAGAAGCTTGTGCTGCAGCTTTGGCATTGGCTAAAGACACTGCCAATATAGAGTTAGCGCCAAGTTTTTCTTTATTTTCAGTGCCATCTAAATCCAACATGATTTTATCGATAGCGGCTTGGTTGGAGGCATCTTGACCAAGCAAAGCTGATTTCAACTCGTTGTTAACGAATCCCACTGCTTTTAAAACGCCTTTTCCTAAATAACGGGACTTATCACCATCGCGCAGTTCTAACGCTTCTCTTGAACCGGTGGATGCACCTGAAGGAGAGCAAGCGATTGCTCTAGTACCATTTTCTAAAACCACCTCGGCTTCAACCGTAGGATTTCCGCGCGAATCCAAAACTTCACGACCGATTACATCAACAATTTTCACTCTTCTTCCCCTTCAAGGATAAACAATAAACTAAGTACCAATATTTTAAATTAAATCGCCATCACCGAATTCAGTAATAGTGTCTTCAACGAAACCAACTTTCTTTACAACTGCGTCTAACTCTTTCATCACCGTTAGCATTTCTTCAATGCGGTACATTGGGAAAGAATTTGGACCATCACATTTAGCAATGGCTGGATCTGGGTGTGATTCCATAAAGACGCCCGATACACCTGCAGCAATTGCAGCACGAGTTAATACAGGAATCACCTCTCGTAAGCCGCCAGAAGAGGCACCTTGGCCGCCTGGCAATTGAGCCGAGTGGGTTGCATCATAAACAATGGGAACTCCCGATTCGCGCATGATAGACAAGGCGCGCATATCAGAAACCAGATTGTTATAACCAAATGAAACGCCACGTTCGCAGATCATGATATTTTCATTACCCGTTTCCTTGGCCTTGTCTATGACATTTTTCATATCCCAAGGTGATAAGAATTGGCCTTTTTTGATATTAACGGGAATACCTGGCTCGCAAACTTTACGAATAAAATTGGTTTGACGACATAAAAATGCAGGCGTTTGCATCACATCAACGACGTTCGCCACTTCATGCATTGGAGTATCTTCATGCACGTCCGTTAAGACCGCAACACCTACTTGATCTTTTACTTTTTGTAAAATATTCAGGCCATTTTCTAAACCTGGTCCGCGAAAACTTTTACTTGAGGAACGATTGGCCTTATCAAATGAAGATTTATAAATATAAGGAATTTCTAGTTTATCAGTTATTTCTTTCATGTAGCCCGCTGTATCGATTGCTAACTGCTCGCTCTCGATAACACAGGGGCCACAGATCAAGAAAAACGGTTTATCTAGTCCAACTTCCCAATCCAATAACTTCATATTACAACCTTGCTGTTAAGCACTATTCTAGCGATTTTTATCGCGTTGACTCATGGCCGCTTCCACGAAAGCAGTAAACAAAGGATGCCCATCTCGTGGCGTCGAAGTAAACTCAGGGTGGAACTGACAAGCCACATACCAAGGGTGCTCTTCAAGCTCTACCATCTCTACCAACTTCTTTTCAGTAGAAGTACAAGACACCACTAAACCAGCCTCTTCTAACTGAGGCAATAAATAATTGTTTACCTCGTAACGATGACGATGACGCTCTTCTACTATATCACTTTGATAAATACTATGAGCTTTAGTATCGGCTTTTAAGTTTGCTGGTTGCGAACCAAGGCGCATAGTTCCACCTAAATCAGAATCATCTGAACGCTCTACTTTAGAACCGTCAGCATCTACCCACTCTGTAATCAAGCCAACCACAGGGTTTGGGCTCTCTCTATTAAATTCAGTACTGTTGGCGTTAGCCATACCAGCAACATGTCTAGCAAACTCAATCACTGCAACTTGCATTCCTAGGCAGATACCCAGGTAAGGCACATTATTTTCACGTGCATATTTTGCGGTAATAATTTTTCCTTCAACGCCACGATTACCAAATCCTCCAGGGATTAAAATAGCGTCCATATCTTTTAATATATCAGTGCCATTTTTTTCGATATCTTGCGAATCCACATAATGAATGCGAACTTTTTGACGAGTATGCAAACCAGCATGTTTTAAAGCTTCCGTCAAAGACTTATAAGCTTCGGTTAAATCCATATATTTACCAACCATAGCAATGTCTACATTGCCTTTTGGATTGGCTTCGCGGTAAAGCACCTCTTCCCACTCAGATAAATCGGCAGCTTTAGCATCAATTTTAAAACGCTCACAAATAAAGCTGTCGACTTTTTGACTTAATAAGACTTGCGGAATTTGGTAAATACTCGGCACATCTTCGATAGAAATAACGGCTTGTTCTTTAACGTTAGTAAATAAAGCAATTTTTGCTTTTTCACCTGCTGGTAGCGGTCGGTCAGAGCGACATACTAGCATATCAGGTTGAATACCAATCGAGCGCAACTCTTTTACTGAGTGCTGAGTAGGTTTGGTTTTTAATTCACCTGCCGTAGCAATGTAAGGTAATAAGGTAAGGTGTACAAACATCGCATTCTCTTTACCCACTTCAAAGCGCAATTGGCGAATGGCTTCCATAAATGGCAACGACTCGATATCACCTACAGTACCGCCAACCTCGACCATAGCAATATCAGCACCTTTAGCACCTTCAATCACTTTTTCTTTAATATTATCGGTAATATGAGGAATCACTTGAACGGTTCCACCAAGATAATCGCCGCGACGTTCTTTGCGCAAAACATCAGAATAGACGCGACCAGTGGTGAAGTTATTGCTTTGCTTCATGCGAGTACGAACAAAACGTTCGTAATGACCAAGATCTAAGTCAGTTTCAGCTCCATCATCGGTGACAAAAACTTCTCCATGCTGGATCGGGCTCATGGTTCCAGGATCGACATTAATATAAGGGTCCAGCTTTAAAAGCGTCACTTTTAAACCCCGAGACTCCATCAAAGCCGCTAAAGAGGCCGCCGCTATTCCTTTACCTAATGACGAGACAACCCCGCCCGTAACAAATACATACTTAGTCATAAGCCTAATTCAACCGATTATCGCTAAATTTATAAATACCAATAGCAAAACCGCCAAATAGTTCCAATAGCTTGGAAAGCCTTGTTATTAGCGGTTTTAACGAATTCTATTATTACAGTTTGGCTTGTATTGAGTCTATTAATCAAGCCAAATGTCATTGAGAAGAAAGGACTCTCAGGACGGGAAAATATTATAGCAAAAAGGTCCGATGATTGGCGAGGAGTTTTTTAACTCAGGTTGTTACATCAAATCTTCGAACAGCATTCATGCTTTTATTGTTAATTTCTATATATTGCAAACTTAGGATATTATGGCTTGGCAATCGGAGAATGCGATTTGGAATCAAGAAGTGTACACAAAAATGAGCAGGCGCTTGATTTTCGAGTGACCATAACGCTTGCGACTGCATTAACCGCGGTCGTTTTGATGCTACCGTTCTCGATAAATAATTTTTTACAAGGTCGTTATCAGATGGGGATAACTTCTACATTGATTGTAATTATTTTATTAGGGATAGCATGGCTAATTAAAATAGAACGACTCAAGCCACTAGTTACTTCTTGTATCCTCATACCTTCAATATTAATCTTTCTATACCTTTCTATTCAAAACCAAGGAATTATTGGCATACTTTGGTCTTTCCCGGCATTATTATCTTTTTATACCATGTTACCCGAAAAGCACGCCTGGGTAGCTAATACTTTACTCTTTGCTTTGCTTAGTATCCTTGTGTGGGGTCACTTCAGTTACGAGGTATCACTGCGTATCGGTTTTACCTTTGCTGCTACTAGCATTTTTTTCCATCATTTTTACCCGCGTGATTACTACACAACAAGACAAATTAAAAAAAGCAGCAGTAACGGATCCATTAACAGGGGTACTCAACAGAACACTGCTAAGTCAAACCTTGAATCACCTAACCTCACAATGCAGACGTTCGGATACTCCTCTATCATTCTTAACCATAGACATCGACCATTTTAAGAATATTAACGATGAATATGGGCATAGTGTGGGCGACTCAGTGTTAGAGTACTTAGGCTCATTGTTAAATAATTCGATCTGAAAGAGCGACTATGTATTTAGGCTTGGAGGAGAAGAGTTTTTAATCGCTTTGTATAATTCTAAGCAGCAGGACACCACTGTTTTTGCCGATAAGCTTAGAGTTAACATTGCTCAAAATTCTTACCTCAAAAACTATAGAGTTACAGTAAGCATAGGTGTTGCCAACCTAATTAATAATCAAGATTGGAAAACCTTACTCAAAGAAAGTGATGATAATCTTTATAAAGCCAAACAAACCGGCCGAAATAAAGTCGTAGGATAAGCGGTATATATTAAAGATACCAGCTTATCCCACTAAAGATTATTTACAACGATTTGGCCTAATGGTTGCACTTATTGGAGTCTCAAAACTGCCATCATTTCTCTGACGCGAATACTTATAAGTCGCTTCTTCAAAACTAAAAGTGATACTTTCGGCTAAGCGACTCTCTCCACGAGTACCAGTACTGGCGACTGAAGTCATAGCAAGGTTTTTAAACTCAATTTGGATATAGGGAAAACTGATTTCACCGATGGTTCTGACTGTTAAAGTGGCATTAGGGTAAGCAGCGCCATTGACCTGCCCCATCAATAATTGTGGAGATGCCTTATCCGCACTTTTAACTAAGGAAATGTCCTGCACACAAGTCGATCGTCCCTCACTAAAAGCACCCCAAGACCATGAAAGAATATCGATTTCATCTCGATGATTATCATTTAAACTTTCGCCTTCAACACCTTCGATTTTCAAAAACATATTATTGGCGTAAGCCGGTAATTGAACAGTAGCGGTAACAACTATCAAAAGAAACATTTTCTTTAACATAACAAACTCCTTTTTCGCTAATTGACTATCCTAAAATACACCTGCTAAAGAAAAATAACCA
The DNA here is from genome assembly GCA_947498625.1 of uncultured Kangiella sp. Lineage (GTDB taxonomy): Bacteria > Pseudomonadota > Gammaproteobacteria > Enterobacterales > Kangiellaceae > Kangiella. Next base: position 39,807 of record CANMKR010000003.1, read on the forward strand.
CTGTCATTTTTTTTTACGAAAATAGAGGACGCAAGCTGACTTTAGGCTCCCTTCAACATTATTAAAAAAACAATGACAGCTTGGTCAAGGAAGCAACAAAGGCTAAGCTTGATAAAATCATGGCAAGAAACATAATTGGCTTGAGGGTCTTTTTCCTAAAGGCCACTAAATTATTATTGCAAGAGTCCAATGCCTTTCGCTCTTCTCCAATGCGTTTAAAGGCATAAGCTTTTTCTTTAGGTCGACTACTGGAGCCTACTATAGAAGAGAATTCTTGATTTAGAATTTCTTTTTGTTTTAAGTAGCCACGCTTCAAATAGAGCAGCCATAAAGACCAACTGCAAAATGCCAAAAGAGCTATAAGACTCGCAATAAAAAGGGTTATAACTAAAGGGGAAACACCTAAACTAGGTATCAACTCTTGATTGGTAAGTAGATAAATTGCGACTGAAATTAAAACTGTCATCATAAGAAAAGGGAATAATCTAAAAGAGCTTTTCTTATGGTTGTCGATAGAGCGTATGGGTATGTTAACAGGCATTAATTTTGCTTACGTTAAAGACGTCCTAATTTTTCAAGCAAAAAACTATCACATAAGCTGTCAATCTGATCAACAGTCAACAAACTATGCTTCTGATAATGTCGAACAGTTTTATTTTTTTAGACTACTAATTCATGTTTTATGCAATAAATGTTGCCACTCCAGATGCCGCTGCAAATACCTGACGGTATAAGAACAAACCGGCTTAACTTTTAATGTCATCTTTTCTATTTCCGCCAAAGTCATTTTCATCAGGACCGAACCATAGCCCTTTCCTCTTAACTCTACCGGGACTTGAGTGTAATCCAAAGATAGGTAATCGCCATGATGACTATAACGCAGTAAAGCGAATTGCTTGGGCTCTAACTCTACCAAAAACTGCTCTTTGTCGGCTTGATGAATCACTCTAGGTAATTCAATCGCTTCATCTTGCACAAGTTTATCCGCATGTTTTTGGCGAAGTTTTGCTAGTTTAGGCTCAATGACAATGGAACAATATCTATTTTCAGTATTTCGAAGATAATAGTCCTGATGATAGTCTTCTGCAGGATAAAAGGTTTCTAGCTCAACTAATTCGGTAACAATTGGCTTTTCAAATAATGACGATAACTCCTCTATTAATTGAGAAGCGGCTTGTTGCTGAGCTTCAGAATGGTACAAAATGATTGAACGATACTGAGTTCCGATATCTGCACCTTGTCCATCGCGTTGAGTTGGGTTATGGCTAGTCATAAAAACTTCCAGTAACTCTTTATAACTGATTATGCTCGAATCAAAACTCACTTGAATAACTTCAGCATGACCCGTCTCACCTGAGCATACACTATTATAATTAGGCTTAGGATCATTCCCTCCAGCATAACCAGAGATGACCTTAGAAACACCTTTTAGTTTTTGGATAACGGCTTCAACACACCAAAAGCAGCCACCACCGAAAGTTGCCAGTTGCAATGTATCTGTTTTCATTTCAAACGTCCTTTAGCTTCAAGCCATGCTGCTTCTAATGTATCAAGAGACGCCTTGCCCACCGATAAGTTACGTTTAGATAGAATTAACTCAAGTTCTCTAAAGCGCAGTTCAAATTTTTTATTCGACTTCCTTAATGCCGTCTCAGCATCAAATTGCAAATGACGGGATAAGTTCACTACCGCAAACAATAAGTCACCAACTTCCTCTTCTGTATTGGCAAGATCTTTATTTGCAATGGCTTCTTTTAATTCAGTAATTTCTTCTTCGACCTTATCAAAAACACCGTCAATATTTTGCCAATCAAAACCATGGCGGCCAACTCGCTTCTGAATTTTTTGTGCTATAGAAAGAGATGGAAAGCCTTTTGGTAAGTGATCCAACAAGCTTTGATTAGCTGCATCTTTCTGTTGACGCTCTAATTGTTTTTGTTGTTCCCAGTTCCGCTTTAACTCTTTGTCTGAAATATATTCTTGCTCAGCAAAAACATGCGGGTGTCGGCGCTCTAATTTCTCCGCCATTGTTCCGGCAATCGATTCAAAATCAAAACGTCCTTCTTCTTGCCCTATTTGAGCGTAAAATACCACCTGGAATAGTAGATCACCCAGCTCACCATGTAACTCATCAAAATCGCCTTGTTCTATAGCATCTGCGACTTCATAAGCTTCTTCCAAAGTATAAGGCACGATTGTTTTATAGGTCTGTTTACGATCCCATGGGCAACCTGTTTCAGGATCACGTAATGCTTGCATGATTTGCAATAGCCGTTGAGTATTTGGAAGCTTGTTATCCATCACTAACCACGAAACCGCTTTACTTCAAAAATATTCGGTAATTGCTTTAACAAACTCAATATCCGCTGTAAGTCATCAGAGGCAGCTAATTCCACTTCTAAATTGATATGCACTTGCTCTTTATTTTTGTGAGTAGTCATATCAGTAATAGCCGCACCTTCATTTGATAAAACTGTAGTAATGTCTTTTAATAAACCACGACGGTCAAAGGCGAGAATTCTTAAATCTACTGCATAAGTATTGGCTGAATCACCCTCCCAATTCACTTCAATAATCCGCTCTGGTTTTTGTTGCACCGCTTTTTTTGCATGCACACACTCTTTGCGATGAATAACAATTCCGCGGCCTTGCGTAATGTAACCAATAATTGATTCTCCAGGCACTGGTTTACAGCATTTGGCAATATTAGTTAACAAATCATCGACACCCGATACCGATATATCGGACATGGATTTACGCTTACTTTTCTTACGAATTGATGGCGAAATATCCTGCAACTTCTCTTCTTGCAGTGATTCTTTTTCAAACAATTCTCGTGCACGGTTTAACACCAGATTTATGCCTAAATCGCCAGTGCCAATTTTCGCTAACAACTCAACTTCTGCAGCCAAATGTAACCGTGACGCCAGTTCAGAATAATCGGCATCTTTAATACCAATTCGTGACAACTCTTTTTCTAATAAAGCACGTCCGGCATTAGCATTGTCTTCTTTATTAAGCTTATTAAACCACTGATTAATTTTATGACGAGTTCTTGTGGCAGCGATATAACCATTGTAAGGCACCAACCAATCACGACTTGGCGCTTCATCTTTTTTGGTCATAATTTCTATAACGTCACCGCCTTGAACTTGATAAGTTAAAGGAACAATCCGACCACTCACTTTTGCCCCGATGCAGCGGTGCCCCACAGAAGTATGCACCCGATAAGCAAAATCAATGGGTGTTGAGCCTGCTGGCAAATCCACAACCTTACCACCTGGAGTAAAAGTAAATACGCGATCTTCTGCAACCGAGGTTTGGAATTCATCCATTAATTCATCAGGATTGGCATCGGCCAATTCTGATTGCCACTCCAGCAGCTGACGCATCCAAGCAATCTTTTCATCGACCCCTGCTCTAGCTAGGTTCGCACCTTCTTTATATGCCCAATGCGCCGCAATACCTTTTTCTGCTTCCTCATGCATCTGGAAGGTTCGGATCTGAATTTCTAAAACCTTACCTTCAGGACCTAATACTGCTGTATGAATCGAGCTATAACCATTTTCTTTAGGAGTCGCTACGTAATCATCAAATTCTTTGGGGATATGTTGCCACTCGCCATGCACAATCCCGAGAGCGCCATAACAATCTTGGACTTTTTCCACTAGAATTCGAACTGCTCGAACATCATAGATTTCTTCAAAAGGTAAATTCTTGCGCTGCATCTTCTTCCAGATGCTATAGATATGTTTTACCCGACCAGAAACTTCACCTTTAATATTTTCAGCTTTGATCTTATCCGTTAACAGCTGAATAACGTCTTCAATATACTTCTCTCGAGCAACTCGCTTTTCTTTTAAACTTTTAGCAATTTTTTTATAGGTCTCAGGCTCAAGATAACGAAAAGCAAAATCCTCTAACTCCCACTTTAACTGACCAATGCCCAAGCGATTGGCTAAAGGGGCAAAAATATTTTTAGTTTCTTTGGCAAAAGAAATTTGTAATTCTCGGCTGGAATTTTTGATATGGCGCAAAGAGATCACGCGATCCGCAAGCTTCAATAACACTACTCGTGCATCATCCACCATCGCCAACAACATCTTACGTAAGCTTTCTATTTGCTGTGAATCCTGCTCCGCGCCTGTTTCTTGCTGCAGACTACGGATAGCCTCCATCTGACCAGCACCCTGCACTAAATCAGCAACGGCTTTACCAATTTTCTCTTTAATGGTTACCACTTTAATTGAATTAGATATTACTGCCGGTAGTAATATTGCTGCTATCAAAGTATCTGAGTCAGCATTGAAATGAGTCAAAACCTCAGCCAACTCCAAGCCCGCCGCAAATGTATTCAACTTCAAGTTAGGAGTCTTAGCTACATTCCTCTGCGCTAACTCCACCGCCAAAGCCATCTTCTTATTGGCCTTGCCCGTTAACTCCAACTGGTTTAAAGCAAGCCAAGCCTCAAATTCAAACTCACCCTTCTCCACCAACTCAAAAATATCGTGATCTTTACGCTTCATCGCCTAAATAACTGTAATTATAGAAATGATTACTAGAACAGATGTTTTAACAAATAAATTAACCGTTGAATATATAAAAATGTAATAAGATAATATTACTTATAATTGAAATCATTATCTTTCAGAAACATGTATCGAAATACTGAGCTCACAATTAAGTTTTCATCTAATTTGAATATCAATGACATTCATCAGGCTTTGGCAATAGCACTCGAGTTTCCAGAGTTTTATGGAGCAAATTGGGATGCATTTAATGATTGCATCAACGATGATAAGTTATCTAATCCACCTGAAACTTTGATTATAAAAGGGTGGGACCACTTTATTAACAAGTACCCTATCGATGCTAAGACTTTCACATCTACAATATCAAAGCGAAACGATACCAAAAAGCCAATGACAGTATTCGTGTCCCCAAGATCTTGCCCTTGCTGTAATCAGCTTACTTTATCCGACTGGATTGAAGGTTCGTATGAAATGTGCTCTATATGTGGGTGGGAGGATGATCCTGTTCAATCTAAGAACCCTACACTTAGAGGTGGAGCGAATACTAAGTCTCTCGAAGAAGCAAAAAAACACTGGAATAAAAAAAGTCATAAAAGCTAAGTATAACTAGCCAAGAAAAGTCGATAAATTTCTTCGAGTACAAGGCAGAAGTTGTTGATGAAGCGGAGGTTACCTTTAGGGTAATCGAGCATTCAACAACAGCTTCTAACGCAGTAATCGGAAAATTTAGCCCTTTTCAAATAGGGCGATGGATTCTGTATGGCTTGTATGCGGAAACATATCCATAACTCCCGCTTTCACTAATTTATACCCCTTTTCTTTCAACTCACCAGCATCTCTAGCCAAAGTAGCAGGATTACAAGAAACGTAAACAATCCGTTCTGGGTTAAAGCGCGCAATATTTTGCACCACATCCAATGCACCGCTTCTTGGCGGATCGATAAGGACTTTATTAAAGCCTTGTTGTGCCCAATCTTCACCAGTAAAGTCATCTTGCAAATTAGTGGCATAGAACTCCACATTATCTAAACCATTGTGCTTAGCATTCATACCGCCTCGTTCGACCATGGCATCAGACCCTTCTACACCAATAACATTTTTTGCAACTTTTGCTAATGGAATCGTGAAGTTACCCAGTCCACAGAATAGATCTAATATGCGGTCTTCATCTTTTGGCTCTAACCAATCAATCGCTTTTTTAACCATCTGTTGATTGATGCTGGCATTAACTTGGGTAAAATCCATTGGATGAAACAATAATTCCACTTCAAAGGCATCAATTTTATAGGATAACCACTCACGATCATCTGGCCCATATAGAAGGTGTACCGTATCAGGACCTTTAGGCTGCAGGTAAATATACAAATTATGTTCTTGCCCAAAAGCTGTCCATAACTCTTTATCTTTGTCTGAGAGCTCTTCTAAATGACGAACCACCAGTGCAACTTGCTCATCACCCATAGCAACTTCAAGTTGCGCTGTTTTATTATTGGTATCCAGTTCGGAAATCATGTCACGTAGCGGACGAATGATTGCCCCGACTCTTTGGTCAAGTACTGCACAAGATTCAATTTGGGCCAAGAAATTACTTTTCTTTTCACGAAAGCCTACTAATGCCCCGCCTTTTTTGGGAACAAATTTAACGCCTAAACGCGCTTTACGGCGATAACCTAAAACCTCAGCTTGCATGGGTTCTACAAGTTCATAATCCTCAGCGGCTCCAAAATGCTTTAGTTGCTCGACTAAGACTGATTGCTTGTGAGCAATTTGTGCGGGGTTGGCCATATGCTGCAAACTACAGCCACCACAGATTTCAGCATGAGCACAAGGCGGAGTGACGCGCTGACTAGATGCTTGATGAATTTCAGTAGCAATGGCTTCGTCAAATTTGCCGCGTTTTTCTGTGTATATAAAGTCAACCTCTTCACCTAGCAATGCATTGTCAACAAAGGTGGTTTTACCATCAATGGAACAGATACCGCGGCCTTCGTGGGAAAAAGCATGAATGTTAGCAGTTACGGGATCTTTGGGTAATGGTTTTCTGCGGCGACGTCTTGCCATAATCTATCTCTGAATTATTAATGATGTTAAACGATTATTTCCAAGCTTCTAAAAACTCTTTGAAATGGTCTTTATTGTCATGGTTAAGAGACTCTTCACGCAAATAATCTCTAAGCTTTTGCGTTTCCAGTTCATAATCGTCCATGCTTAAATTGCCGCGCATTATCTCAAAACGCAGATAAACAAGATAGGTATTTAATACATCAGTTTCGCAATAATCTCGAATTGCTTTGATGTTTCCCTGGTTGTAGGTTTCCCAAACTTTAGCGCCACTCATGCCCATTTTGCCTGGATAACCTAACATTGAAGCCAGTTTATCGAGCGGCGCATTAGCCCGGCCGTTATACAGTGCCAATAAATCCATTAAATCAGTATGCCTAGCTTGATAACGGTTCAGGTAGTTGTTCCACTTAAATTGACTATCAATCTCACCTTGATCCCAATACTTCTGGGCCACAACATTATGCTTCATGGCACGATAATGCAGCACAGGTAGATCAAAGCCAGAACCGTTCCATGACACTAGTGTTGGAGTGAAGCGCTCTATACCATCAAAAAAGCGTTGGATAATTTCTTTTTCATCAGCATTCTCATCACCTAAAGTCCAAACCTTGACCTTATCGCCATAGCGAAAAACGGCAGAAATAGCGACGACTTTATGCAAATACAAAGGCTGAAATGCGGTGCCCGATTGCTGGTAACGCATATGCTCCATTGCTGAAACCACATCCTCATCAGACAGCCCCTCAAAATCATTAAGAACTCTGCCAGCTTCAAAGTCAGGAATCGTTTCAATATCGAATACAAAAATGTTCATATGCTCAGCCTTATAGCGCACTTGCGTCCTTTTAGATTGCAAGGTAGATTAGGATACTAAATAAAAATATGACTAAATTCTACACGAGTTTTAACCATTTGATTAGCGCTAAATACCCAAGCATTAAAGTTAAAAATGTTGCCTCTATAGTGCCAACATTATTTTCTTATTTGTTACTAGTTACTGCTTGTATTTTTATTAGTGCTTTCGCTAAAGCCCGTGAGGCTCCTAATAAACTCGAATCATTACAAAGCTCATCAGAAACTACAATAGAGCAAGCTTTAGAGCCGCAAACGATAGAAATTCTTTGGCTTAGTAACGCTCTAATACCTGCTGAAGATTTAATTTTAAAAGGCTTTGAGTATAGTTTTGACACTGCCTATTTATTAAAGTTTGTTTCCCTTAAAGATCAAGCTGAGATACCTTTATTTTTATCCAACAATGATTACGATATTATTCTAGCTTCTGGCGATGCTGCCTGGGATCTACTTGCGCAACTTGGCACCAAGACTAGAGCTATTGGTCTGGGTGTTAGTCAAAGTATACTATTTAAATACAGCAATAAATTAAAGGCTAACCAATTCTTATTAACCAAAGAACAGCCGCCAAATAGAATCTTTGCTTTTGTTGATTCGTTAGACTTGAAGCACGCGCAAGTGTCCGAGCTTTTCACTAAAGACCATCAAGCTCTCAGAAATAGCCAAATCAATGGAGCACAACAAATTGGCGTCCCCTATAAAGCCATTATAGCTGAAGCTGACACAAGCGTTATGAAAGTTATCAACAGCGTGCACAATTGCTGCAGTATTCTTTATTTAAAACACTATGATTTCTTGAGCGATACTAGAAAACAGCAAGCTGCTTTATATGAGGGGTATCGCCGAAAAATTATTACCATAGGCGATCGACCTTATATGGTTTCTTTGGGCGCCAATTATGTGATTTACACACCAGAACATGAAATAGGAATTCAAGCCGTCAGTATTGTTAAAAAACTCCAACAACAAGAGTCACAAGTCTCAATTCATTATCCACAAGAATTTGCTATTGATATTAATGCTAAATTAACTAATTTATTTGATAAAGGTAATAGAAAAATTTCTGTTGGAGTTTTAATTGATAAAATAAAAAATACTGAGAAAATCTTCGAACAGGAAACTAAATCGTGAACAAATGGAATGTAAGCACTAGGATTTTTGTTTTAGCTATTGTCCCAACTATCCTTATAGCTTTATTACTCAGTATATTTTTTGTTAATAGCTACTCTAAAACGAGTAATCTATCTCTCTCACAAAGAGCATACAGTGTAACTGCTAATTTAGCGGCTAGTAGCGAGTTTGATATTGTCAGTCAAAACTTTATTAATCTACAAAAAAGTGCTCAACAGGCTATGCAGGCAGATAGTGATATAGAGCTTATAGTAATTTACGATTCCAATAGTCGCATAATAACCTCTGTAGGCTCCACAGCTATTCTAGATAATTTACCTATATTTGAACCGGGTAATTTTAATAGCGAATCTATTAATCAACAAGGCAATATTAATGTTGTTTCGCAAGAGTTTTTTCAAGGTTATTTATATAGCACAACCATCAACAGCTACTTTATAGACCCGCACGAACAGTGGAAACCTAAAGGGGCCAATTTAATCGAATCAGATCAAATCCTTGGTTATCTAGTAGTCTATTTTAGTCAAGAGGCTATTTTAAGCTCACAAATTAAAGTTTTAATCGGCTCCTTAGCTATTATTTTTCTAGGCTTACTTCTTAGTATTAAACTCGCGCAAAAAACTTCAAGCAGCGTCATTCAACCTATTGAGAACATGACCAGTGGAGTTAACCGTATTAAAGAAGGTTTTTTAAACACCCGCATATCGACTGATACCAGTTCAGAATTAAAGCGCCTAGAACAAGGAATTAATACTATGGCGCAAAGACTTGAACATAATCAGGAAGAACTTAAAACCGCAGTAAAACAAGCCACTACCGATCTACAAGACACTCTTGAAACGCTTGAAGTTAATAATTTGGAGCTTGATTTAGCTAGAAAGCAAGCTCTAGAAGCTAGCCGTATTAAGACTGAGTTTCTTGCCAACATGGGACATGAAATACGTACACCAATGAACGGTGTGATTGGCTTTACCGACTTACTATTAAAAACTCAGCTTAACAACAAACAAAAAGACTTTTTATTAGACATTAAACGCTCAGCAGGTAATTTACTGTCAATCATTGATGATATCTTAGATTACTCAAAAATCGAAGCAGGAAAAATGTCGTTAGAACGCTACCCTTTTGATTTAAGAGAGTGTGTAGACGATGTCTTTAGTATGCTCGGGCCAAAGGCCAATAAAAAAGGACTTGAGTTAATATCACTCATCTATTCAGATATTCCAAGTTCATTACTAGGCGATCCGATCCGAATCAAACAAATCATTACCAACTTAATTGGTAATGCCATTAAATTCACTCAATCGGGTTGCATTGAATTACATGCAGAAATTGAGTCAGAATTGGAACATGAGCTCACTCTAAAAATTCAAGTCAAAGACACTGGAATAGGCATGAGTGTAGAACAGCAAAATTCTTTGTTTAAAGCATTTAACCAAGCTGATGCGAGCACCAAAAGAATATTTGGAGGCACAGGCTTAGGTTTGGTGATATCTAAATCATTGGTTGAAAAAATGGGCGGTGAAATCAATGTGGAAAGCACCGCTGATGCAGGCTCAAACTTTTGGTTTACTCTCAAGTGCATGGCTTCTGAATCTTCTCAAGAAAAAGAAATTGGTTCACAAGTTTTAGCCCATAATTCAGCATTAGTATTTGACCCTCACTCTTCGGTCAGACTTTCAATGATACAGATGCTAGAAGATTTGAACATGTCAGTGACTAGCTTTGAAACTATTGAAGACTTGATAACTGAGGTAGAGCTTTGCAAAGCGAATCAAAAAAGTATTGAGATTATTATCGTTGGCGGTCAAGCCTTCAAACGAAGAAAAGCACAACTGGAACACCTTTGCTCACAAGCAAATGAAATTAGCTGTCCGGTCATCACCTTTAGCACTTCTGCCGAACCATCAGCACTTGATCAACTGCAACAACTTGGGGTTAGCAGAACTTTAAGAAAACCTTTAACTCACCGAAATTTATACAATGTTCTATTAGAAACCTTACGCGATAAAGATCTTAACTCTACAGATTCACTGGAAAATTTAGACCTCAGTGTGCTATCCAATCTTTATGTTTTGGCGGTTGATGACAATCCCGCAAATTTACGTTTAGTCGATATTTTATTAACAGATTTAGGCGTTAATGTGGATATTGCAGAAGACGGTATGCAGGCGATTTCTCTCAGCAAAGATAAAGTTTATGATCTAATTTTGATGGATATACAGATGCCAGAAATTGATGGCATAGAAGCCTCTAGAACCATTAAGGCCAACAACACCAATGCTAAAACACCCATAGTCGCATTAACCGCACATGCCATGGCAAATGAAAAAGAGCAGCTTATCGAAGCTGGCATGGCTGATTATATGACCAAACCTGTTTCTGAAAGTGATTTGGTAAAAATCCTTCTAAAATGGACTCATAGTATAAATCTAGATACTAATTTAGAAGAAGAGAAGTCGCAAAATCTTGAAACCACTTTGGATTGGAAGCTCAGTCTTAAGCTTGCTAACAATAATAGTAAGTTGGCTACCGATATGTTGAAGATGCTGGTGGAGTCCAATTTTGAAACCAGTAAAACTATTCATGCTGCGTTTCAAGCTCAAGAGTTTGAAAATCTGTTGCATCAAGTGCATAAATTACATGGTGCCAGTTGTTACTTAGGTACCCCTAAACTCAAAAGAATTAGCTCGAATTACGAAACCAAATTAAAGAAGCAACAATTCAATTCGATAGAAAATATCCATAATGAACTGTTATTAGAGCTCGAGAAAATAAACCAAGAAGCAGTTCCTTACATTACCGACAAAGTAATCAATAATGGCTAGCAGCTAAAGCTCTGTAATTTGGATACTTTGTTGAGAACGATTTTTAATATCGTCAGTTGTTTCCAAACACAACTTTTCGAGTTCAGCTACCGACACATCTCCAACAAGCACATTAGAGTCGTCAACAGCTTTGATGTTAGTTGCCAATATTGACCGTTCCACTTGATACTTAGGATCTATATCAATCTGTACTTTATGATAATTTGGCGTGTAACCAAAATACCGCTTTAGTCCATTGTCTAATATCAATGAGGAGCTTTCCCACAAAACCTCTACCGTCTGATTTATTTGGTTGCTTAACTCACGATGTTTTAACTTTGCTGCTAGCTGATGCAACTTTTTACTACGTTGTTTTTTAGTATCCTTATCGATTTTATTTGGTAATCGTGAGGCCTTAGTTCCTTCTCTATCCGAGTAGCTAAAAATATGCATATGGCCAAAAGGCTGAGTTTCTACAAACTCTAAGGTCTGAGCAAATTCCTCTTCAGTTTCACCAGGGAAGCCCACAATCACATCAGTCGTAATATTGAAATTATGTACGTACTGTCTTGCCTCATTCACCAGCTCAGCAAAAGATTCTGTTTTACAACGACGAGACATTCTTTTTAGAACGGAATTAGCACCACTTTGAATGGGTAAATGCATGTGTGGCATCAAACGTGTATCTTTGAACAACTCAAAAAAGCCCTCGCCTAAATCCCAAGGCTCGACCGAGGCAAAGCGAATTCGCGGTATTCTGGTCTTGGCTAAAATTGTTTCAACCAGTTCATACAAACTCGAGCCTATATCAGAGCCATAACCACCCACATGGACTCCAGCTAATACTATTTCCGGGACACCTTGCTGATGCAATTGATTAATTTCATCAATTAAATCATCTATAGTGCGGCTTCTTTCTTCACCTCTTGCTACTGTCACAATGCAATAGGTACAGCGATAACGGCAACCATCTTGAATTTTTATAAAAGCTCTTTCGCGATTACGAGTAAAAAGTGAACTTTCCCCAGGCTCAGTGGCAAATTCGGGCATCACCGGCATTTCTAATAACTCATGAACCCTGTCTACTAAAACTTCTTTATCACTATTATCAACGATTAAGTCGACTCCCATGATTTTCTCAAGTTCCTGCGGTTCAAGTGAAGCATAACAACCGGTAACCACTAACCGAGCGCTTGGGTTGTTGCGATGAAATTTTCGAATGGTTTGTCTTGATTTACGCGCAGCCTCCGACGTAACTGCACAAGTATTTAAAACCACTAAATCAGCCTCGGCGGACTCACTTTCTACGGAATAACCTTTTGCTTGGAATGTCTGCGCCCAGTTTTGAAGTTCGGCCTCATTTAACCGGCAACCCAGTGAGCTTAAGTGGACTTTCATGGCATTACAATAAATTTAGAAGTTGCATGGGCATGATTATAACATTCATGCCAGCTGGCTGACATCCAAAACCTATAACTTGGCACAATAAAAAAAGCGCTCAAAGGCGCTTTTTATTCTAAAAGCTGCTAAACAGACTATTCGACACGGTGAAGATGTAAGTCGGTTTGCGGATATGGAATGGAAATATTAGCAGCATCAAGAGCTTTCTTGATGGCTTCTAAATTATCAAAATAAATACCCCAATAATCAGAAACATCCGACCAAACTCGCAAAGTGAAATTTACCGAGCTATCGGCTAATTCTGAAACTGCAATAAATGGCGCAGGATCTTTATGAACTCGCTCATCTTTTGTAATGACACCCAGAATAACTTGCTTAGCTTCATCAATATCATCGTTATAGCCAATACCAATAGTAAAATCAACACGGCGTGTACCTTGATTACTGAAGTTGACGATAGAATTAGTTGAAATTGGCGAGTTAGGAATAATGATGGTTTTATTATCAGGGGTTAATAATACTGTGTTAAAGATCTGGATTTCCTCAACTTTGCCCACATGACCTTGCGCTTCAATCACATCACCAACTTTATAAGGACGGAATATTAATAACATTACCCCACCAGCAAAGTTTTGCAAAGTACCTGATAAAGCCATACCAATAGCTAAGCCAGCGCCACCTAAAATCGCAACGAAGGAAGTCATCTGCACGCCCAGCATGGTCACAACCGTTACAACCAATAGGATTTTTAATACCATCCCCGTTAAGCTAAGTAGAAAGCGCTCTAAAGTTTTATCAAAATTTTTCTTGGCAAATAGTCGCTTCATGGCTCCCATAACCATTCTTATAATGATCAAGCCAATGATAAAGACCACAATAGCACCTGCTAGTTTCGGCGCATATTCAAGTCCTAAATCATAAGCTTTAGTGGCTAAAGCACTTATTTCTTTAGTATCAACGGGCAAACTCATTTTTTTCTCCTTTTTTCAGTCAAACTAAATTGTAAAGTGTTAAAGAATTCCAAGCAATTGAACATTGATTATTTTACAGTGTTTTAAACTGATGCTTATAAATTTATCAATATACATGCTAGTATTTGGCTATTATAGACTTCAGGAACTCTATTATGCGCTACGTTATTTTAGTAACAAGTTTAATCCTATGCGGCTGTACTTCCGTCAGTCCCAATAAAGTTGATGCCAAGTTGGCGTCATGGCAAGGCAGTAATATTTCCACCTTGATACAGATCTGGGGTTTGCCTACTACCGAAAGAGAAATTCAGGGGATGAAATACGCCGAATGGAACAGTAAAGAGGTATCCAATCGTCCTTCAATAAACCTTGGGATTGGCGGCTTTGGCAGCAGAATTTTTGGTAGCATTGGCACTACACTTTTTGGTGGTCGCAAAGAATCGCATTGCTTAGTTCAAGTCGCTTATGATTCGCAAGGCCAAGTGAAAACTTCTAGTTGGAAAGGTGATCCTGATACTTGCTACGACTCTATTCCCGAAAAAGAATAGTCTTTTAGTTTCTAAGAAACTTTTTCAATAAAAGTAATAATCAGTTGCAGCTCGGGTTGCGCAAAATAGTCATTAATGTCTAATTGGTAAGCTACCCTTATGCGATTGGCTTTCTCTTGCCATTCGCTAGGTTCAACTCTAAAAGCGATAGCAGAAATTGGTTGCTTTAGTTGCTCACTGGATAAAGTGAGCTTCAAATGGTTTTGCCCCACAATTCTCTGATTTAAGACATCAAAAATGCCGTGAAAAACTGGCTCTGGAAATCCTTGTCCAAAGGGTCCAATAGATTCTAAATCCTCCACGGATTGAATATTTAGCTCGGAAGCCAATAATTCACCGTCAGATTCTATAGTATTTTCTATCAATTCACCGGCTAATAAGGTTTTAACAGCACCATCGAAAGCTTGCTTAAATTGCTCCAGCTTGGGCTTTTCAATACTCAAACCCGCAGCCATTGCATGGCCGCCAAATTTATTAATCAAATCAGGATGCTGGGCATCCACTAATGCTAGTGCATCGCGAATGTGAACTTGTTTAACCGAACGAGCAGAGCCTTTTAAAACTGTCGCTGACTCATCGGCAAAGACAATACAGGGTTTATTGATTTTATCTTTGACTCTTGAGGCTAATAACCCCACCACACCTTGGTGCCAATGGGATTGATATAGGCAAATTGATTGTTTGTTAGTAACTTCAAGCTTTTGTTCCGCAAGGATCTGTTGTGCATCTTGTTGCATATCCGTTTCAACTTCTTGACGGTCGCTATTCAGGCTATGTAATATTTGCGCATACTCATTAGCAATATTTTTATCCGACGCCAATAAACACTCAATCCCTAAACTCATATCATCTAGCCGCCCTGCGGCATTTAACCTTGGGCCAACTGCAAATCCTAAATCAGAACTTTTGACTTTAGAGAGTTTGCGTTTAGTTAAAGCTAACAATTCCGATATCCCGGGTCGACATTTACCCGAACGGATTAAGCGCAAACCTTGCTTCACCAGAATACGATTATTTTCATCAAGAGGGACCAAGTCCGCAACTGTTCCCAAAGCAACCAAATCAAGGTAGTGAGCAAGATTAGGTTCTGCTCTTGTATCATTGAACCAATTTTGCTCTCGTAAATATTTTCTAAGTGCTAGTAACACATAAAATAAAACGCCGACACCAGCTAAATTTTTACTGGCAAACTGATCACCTGGTTGATTAGGATTTACGATAGCATCAGCATTTGGCAACTGCTCGCCTGCTAAATGATGATCAGTGACTAAAACCTTGATTCCTAATGCTTTGGCTTTTACTACCCCAGCAATGCTGGAGATCCCATTATCAACGGTAATAATGAGATCAGGTTTTTTTGTGCTTGCAAGCTCGACCAGCTCTGGAGACAGACCATAGCCATAATCGAATCTATTAGGGACTAAATAATCCACGTGGCTAGCACCAAAACGCTCAAGCACTAATTTACACAAGGTTGCACTAGTAGCTCCATCAGCATCAAAATCACCAACAATTAAGATATTTCGATTGTTGCTAATTGCCGCAAAAAGCAAAGCTACCGCTTTATCGATATCTTTTAAGTCTGTAAAAGGCAAAAGTTTAGCTAGCCCATAATCCAATGTCTGCTCTGGATTAAGATTTCGATTAGCGAGTATCCGTTGAGTAAGCGTAAGTTGCTGCTCTTGCTCAGAATATTTGGACTGTCGAACTCTAATAGTTTTATTCATACATTAAGAACTAAAAAAATGCTTTGGTTTCAAATACTTTAGAAGAAAAACGGTGACCATTAGAACTTAATAAACGTTTAACTGCAAAATCAAAAAGCAAAGCATTGTATTGACGTATCATATTTAAATCTTGCAACCATTTTTTATCTAGTAATTGATTCTTAATTAAGCGCCGTATAGAAATTAAAGGCATCACCGCTGGCAACGGATAATCGCTACCGTTTAATAGTCTCGAGTGCCAATCAGTATTCTCCAATAAGAATTTAAGCTTTCTTGGCTGACGATTAATTTGCAGAATTGCTGAAATCTCACCATACAAACTCTGCGGATATTCACTCATCATCCGAGTGAACAAATCAAAACTATCAGTCATGCTTAATCGTAAGCTATCCAAATCCTGATTCTTACCAAGGCTAGCACAATGCGCCACTACAACTTTAACGCCATTATCTAATGCGGTTCTAAGCCTTAAAGGATTGCCCAGTTCTTGCGTGTCTGAGCCTTGAACCGCTTTTTCTGTACCTGCATGACAAATTAATGGAATATCCAACTGTTCCAGTTTTTTGTAAAAAGCCACACATCGATCTGACATAGGATCCATATTTTGCGCCGGCGGCAACCACTTGACAGCCCGAGCACCCTGCTCTTTGGCTTTTTCTAATTCATCAATGGCATCTGAACGATAAGGATGAATCGATGCTACCCATTCAAACTGCTCCGGAGATTCACTAGCGAGCTTTGCCGAATATTCATTAGGTACATAAAAGGTGCTCAAATTTTTATTTGGCAGGCCATTACTACCATAGTGATAATCGAAAGCAAAGAGCATAGTTTTAAAGCCTTTTGGCATATCGTCAACCAAAAGCTTTAGCCTACTAAGAAAAGCCGTATCGGCTTGCTCTGTACTACCGATACAAGAGGCATTTAAATAAAATTTGAATTGAGCTAATTGCACAGGATGAAAGCGAGATTGCATTTTCGGATTAACCCAAATACCCGAACCAGACTCACCCAACCCTACGGTATGCACATGACAATCCCAAACTTTATTGGGCTCTACTCCCTGCCATATTGCTTGCCATAGTTCTAGTTGCTTAAGCTCTTCTGGTAATGTTTCAAAACACGGATTTTTTATAAACCCATCCCAGTAGTCACGGCTTAGCCAATAACCTATCCCACCGGCAACTCCTAAACCAGCCAATCCTTTGAGTAGTCTTCTTCTTTTCATTTGCTTATATCTTGTTATGATTAAGTTAAGATTGGCACAAGCAATTTAAATATTCCAGTGGAAATATCAGTAGATAATTCAAAACATTCAATTCAAGTTCACTCCTACGATAATGGCAAAATTGTTATTAATGGCGTTTCTTACTCAGTGCCAATTGCAATCAACGCGGAAGAGATAGTAACCAATAGCGCTATTACTGCCATCAAGGATATGAGTATTAAGGATTTAAAAAGCTTAGGTTTTTCCGATTATGAGGTCGTGCTGCTGGGCACTGGAGAGACTTTGATATTTCCAGATTGGGAGTTGATAGAAGAGGCGCAATGCATGGGCACGCCTTTAGAAATAATGAACACAGGGGCAGCTTGCAGAACCTTCGCCATACTGGCTGGCGAAGGTCGTAAAGTTCTTGCTATTTTGCAGCCTTAATTCGATTTTCTATTTACTAGCTTGAGCTTTAGCTTTCATATTATCAAGACGCTGAATTAAAACTTCTGCTGGTTGATAACCACCAATTAAATCACCATTTTCTAAAATAATACTCGGAGTACCACCTAAACCGAATTTACGAACCAGTTTCATATGCTCTGCAATAGGATTGTCACAGCTTGCTTTATTAAACTTTTGCTTGATCTTGGCATTAGTCATTGCCACCTGACGATCAGCAGAGCACCAAATACCTTCTAACTTTTGTGCGGCCGACGACTGTAAACCTGCGCGGGGAAAAGCCAGATAACGCAGAGTTATCCCACGATCTAAATAGTCTTGGCGCTCGCGATGCAGCTTTCGACAATAGCCACAATCAATATCGGTAAAGATGGATATGATATGCTTTTCATTAGGCGCTTTAAAAACCACCATATCTTTTTCTTCTAGCTTAGCGATATCAGTTTTACGCATTGGCGACTTTAAATTATTCCACTGTGCCTTTTGATAGTTGTTCAGGTTTACTCGAGTTTCTAAGTCAATTGCAGTGCCTTGAATAAAAAAGCGACCATCCTTAGATAAATAAATCAATTCTCCGTCCGCTTCCACTGCATAAAAACCAGGTATTTTACTT
Source organism: uncultured Kangiella sp. (assembly GCA_947498625.1). Lineage (GTDB taxonomy): Bacteria > Pseudomonadota > Gammaproteobacteria > Enterobacterales > Kangiellaceae > Kangiella. Next base: position 58,125 of record CANMKR010000003.1, read on the forward strand.
TCTTCCATCAAAGTAATATTGAGGCTTGGAAAGCGCTGCTTCATTAATTCTTTAATTTTTGTTTTATCGAGTTCTGCAGCAACGGAGTTGAAACTTGCAGTCATTAATAAAGCTGTTACCAGCATCAATACTTTTTTCATTTTACCAACCAACTATTTTAAAAAAAAATTACTTATCAGTTTAAACCTTAGACTGTAAAGATCTAATGATGTTACTAAGCATTCACAAAATATCACTCTGCAAGAGTGATAGCCTAAATATGAGGCTATTCTATGCCTTTTACATCAATTTCGAGTGAAGTTTACACAAAATTTACAAGCAATAACAATAGCTAAAGTCTATAGCAAGATAGTCCACTCTCAGCATCTTAGCCTCTGGGATGATGGGCAGAATGTAGCTGTTTTAAGCGCTCTTTAGCGACATGAGTATAGATTTGGGTAGTCGAGAGGTCACTATGACCTAATAACATCTGTAAGGTTCTCAAATCCGCCCCATGATTTAATAAATGGGTTGCGAATGCATGCCTTAGCGTATGAGGTGATATCGGCTTATTAAAGCCTGCCTGACTCGCGTAAAATTTGATCCTATGCCAAAAAGTCTGGCGAGTCATTTGCTGTCCCCGATTACTGAGAAACAAAACATCGATCACTTTCCCTTTGGCTAACTCCGTGCGACCAGCTCGAATATAAGACAAGATCGCCTCTAGAGCCACTTCTCCCATGGGCACCAAACGCTCTTTATTACCTTTACCGACGACCCTTATCACGCCCTGTTGAAAACCAATTTGATTAATTTCTACAGAAATGAGCTCAGTTATACGTAAGCCGCTGGAATATAGTAATTCAAGCATAGCTTTGTCTCGCAAGCCCATAGCAGTATCTAAATCTGGCTGTTGCAACAAATTGTCGATATCTTCTTCACTAATAGACTTGGGCACTGGCGGTTGAATTTTTGGGCTGTCAATGTGCAGTGTAGGATCTTCTGTTATGACATTATTTTGCATCAAATAACGATAAAATTTTCGTGCAGAGGATAAAAACCGTGCTGTAGAGCGACTATTAAAGCCTTGCTTATACCTAGTAGCTAAATATTTTTGCAAATCTACTCTGTTAACATCGACCAAAAGAGTTTGATGGGGCGCAAGCCATTGAGAGAACTTTTTCAAATCACTACGGTAGCTGGCAAGCGTGGCATCTGATAATCCTTGCTCCATCCAGATTTGATCACAAAATTGTTCTATAATCTCTATATCGCTCATGGCTTTATTGCTGAAATGGCTCCCATTAAATTACTCAGTTTATTTGGTATTTGTATCTTAACTGCATGCTCTGATAATACGGATAAAATAGAAAAATATATAGCTAATAATACCCATAAAATTAATTCTATATCTCCAGACGATAATGACTTTCATGACTTAGTTAAACTGGGTAATGTCATTGGTAATAAGCGAGTAGTTCTATTGGGTGAACAAGATCATGGAGATGCAAATACTTTTCTTGCAAAAACTAGATTGATTAGATATCTACATTCAAAAAAAGGTTTCACTCGAATATTATTTGAAGAAGATTTTTCTAGTTTACTGCTTCATGACTTAAATAATTTACACAACCCAACCGACCGGATAACTAATACTCTTGATGACTATTGGCTTAAATGTAAAAGCTTTCTACCAATGATCGAATACTTTAATCATACCTTCAAAAGCTCTAACCCAATTATCTATTCCGGTATGGACATCTATATAGATGGGAAAGTCCCCACAAAATTACTAGAGCTAGAATTAAACAAAGTAATAGATTCAAATCCTGCAATAGAGCTAGAGACTTTGTTTAAAGATATAGTCAAATTCTATGAATATTCGAGCAAACGTAAATTAGGGACTTTAGGTCGAGCACACATTGAAAAGCTATACTCGGAACTCAACCAATCAATCAATAAGATTCAACTGAACAGGTTTCAAGAGCAAATAATCAAAAACATTCAAGCCTATATGAGTTCGTTATTAGCTGATTACGGCGCAACTATAAGAGATTTGCAAATGGCCAAAAATGTACTTTGGTATATGGATAATTATCCTGAAGAGAAGTTTATTATCTGGACCGCCAATACTCATGCAGCTAAAAATGCCTGGGAAATGATTACCGGCGAATATGGTCGAAGACGCTCAATGGGAGAACATTTGGCTAAGAGTATACCCAATGATTTATATTCTATTGGCACTGTCTCTTATGATGGTAATTTTGGAAGAATCAATCAATCATTAAAGCAAATTAAAGCGCCACCTAGTGCTAGCCTAGATCATTGGCTTAAAAAAAATAACTTTAATTACGCATTTATAGATTTCAGTTTATTTAACTCTGAAATAAAAAACTACCCTTCGATGTACAATGCTAAAGGGCTTAGCCACAATTTAGAAAGAGGTCAATGGCATAATATATTTGACGGGATTCTTTATGTTGAACAAATGAAGTCCTGCCTGAATTAACAGGCAGGGATATTTATTTTACTGGAAAATATAGGTGAGTAATTAAGTCTTTCTCTGCAGTAACACCAGGATCAGAAATGTATTGTTCCCAAACGTTACCGTTCATTTCTAAGCCATTGTCCATCACATATTTAGCAAGCTTTTCGTATGACGATGACATACTCATATAAGAACCAATATGTACCAATTTAACCGCCTTTCCCGAATAAGATTGTTTAAACTTTATTTCACTCGAATCATCAACTTCAGCAGGAATGTCAATTGGCATGGCAGCCTCAAACGCCCAAAAACCTTCTTCTGGACTACCTCCAGTGGTAATGGCTAATGGTGGTCCTGCAAAATTTAATTGCTTCTCTGCCATAAAGCCAACCAATTTGGCGTAATCTTGCGCCATTGCTTGCGAAATTTTATCGGCGTCAAAATCCACCTTATTGCTAACATATAGTAGCGCTTGCGCATCAACTGTAACGACTTCAGGTTTTTGCTCAATACTATTCTCTTGCATAGCTTGTTCCGCTTGTTTAGGTAATGACTCTACTTTGGCCTTTAAATTCTTGAGTCCAGCTTCGTACATATCGCCAACGAACGAATCGATCATTAAGCCCATATACTTATCTATGGGACCATTAAGGTCAACTTTAAAACTCCAAGTGACTTTAGTGCCATCATCGACAGGTGCCAATTCATAAGATGCATAAGCCGGCGGCTGACCGTCAAATATTAATTTTAATTGAATATTTTGATAAGGATTCGATTCAATAATTTCTTGAGTCCCCTTACCCGTTTTTTCCCCTTCCCATGCCAACTTACCGCCGACGCCTATTTCAGGGCCTGAAAATTCATACTTGCCTTCTGGTTCTAGTTCAAACCAAGGTGACCATTCATTAAAGTTTTTCGCATTATTTAGATAGTCAAAAACCTGAGCAGAAGATGATTTAATCACCGTAGAGCGATTAATAGTCGCTTCCTTAGGCAAGAAGAAGCTCACCACAAATAAAATGCCAATAACAATAGCAAAAAACATTAATAATTTTCTTAAAAAAGCCATGATAGATTCCCCCAATCACATAAAAGCTTTAAAGCCATATGCTACCTAAATTTAATTAATAACACCATTATTAAAAAGGCCGCCTTTTGGCAGCCTTTAGTCGATAAATGTATCAACTCTAGAAATCAAATCTTGCTGAAATACCATAAATATTGACATCGCTTTCAAAACTAGCTTTCAATCCTAAAGACAAGGTGTTGGTTAAATAATAACGCCCTTCCAGGTTAATAAAAGTAGAAGAATTATCTAGGTTAAAATACTGAGCATTGATGCCCCATTCAAATTCAGGTGTTGCAAAACCTCGAAAACCAACTAATAGATTTGCACCCGAATCATCGATTAAGTTTGCTTGGCCAAAACCACTAGCATCAACATCCGAGCTGGCGTAACCCAACTCAGCAATAAAATCGATATTGCTAGCCATTGGCATATGGTAGCCCGCGTTAATGGTCGTCAAATCAAAATCTAAATCAACACCATTTTCATCGCCACTAGAACGCAAAGTATCAAGCTTTATATACCACTCTGGTAAAATGCTAAATGAGCCACCTAAATTAATTCCATCAAGATCAAATGAAACAGAGTTAAAATCTACATCCACCTGATTCCAGCCAGCAGTGAAGTAATCATAACCAACATCTTTTGCTGAAGCGGCACTAGCAAAGACGCTAGCCAACAATAAGGTTATTAGTTTTTTAGCCATTTTATATTCCTCTCTAAATTATATGGTCAAGCCATCTAAACTTTAGCACAGAAGACTATTGCTAAACTTGAACCTAAGTAACAAAAAAAGCAGCCCGTAGGCTGCTTTATTGACATCTAAGAAAATTAAAAATCAAAGCGAGCATTGATTCCATAGATATTGATGTCGCTTTCAAAACTACCACGAACGCCTAATGAAAAGCTATCAGTGAAATAATAACGCCCTTCAAGATTGATAAAGGTCGCTGACTCGTCCAAATCAGCATATTGAACATTCAAGCCCCATTCAAAATTGTCTGTAGCTAAACCTCTAAACCCTAATACTAAATTAGCACCAGAGTCATCACTAGACTCACTACCAAACTGAGTACTAAATTCTGCGTCAGCTCCAACGTAACCTAATTCCGCAATAAAATCGACGCCATTTGACATAGTCATATGGTAACCAAAGTTTACAGTAGTTAAGTCAAAATCCACATCCACACCAGACTCATCACCACTTGAGCGCAAGGTATCTAATTTTACATACCAATCAGGTGACAAACTAAAAGATGCACCAACATTGAAACCATCTAGATCAAATGATGTGCCGTCAAGATCTACTTGATTATAACCAATGGTAAAATTATCGTAACTTAAGTCATTTGCAGAAACGGAACCAGTAAAAGCCGCAGCTACTAATAAAGTGATTAATTTTTTTGTCATAATGTTTTCCTCTCTGTTATTGATGTAATTATAACAAAGCTACTTTATCATAATCTAGGGATATTAAAAGTTAACGGATGTAACAAAAAAAGCAGCCCGTAGGCTGCTTTTTCTTAAGATCAAAATAAGAGTTTTATTTCTTCTTATTCTTCAGATCCAATTTTTCTTTAATACGTGCAGATTTACCTGAACGCTCACGCAAGTAGTAGATTTTCGCTTGGCGAACATCACCACGGCGCTTAACAGTAATACTGTCAACTAATGGGCTGTAGGTCTGGAATGTACGCTCTACGCCTACACCAGAAGAAATTTTACGTACTGTGAACGCAGAGTTAAGTCCACGGTTACGTTTAGCAATTACAACGCCTTCAAAAGCCTGTAAACGCTCACGGTCACCTTCTTTAACTTTAACTTGAATTACAACAGTGTCACCCGCGCCGAAAGTCGGGATTTCTTTTGTCATTTGTTCAGCTTCTAACTGATCGATAATGTTCATGGCTGTGCTCCTCACTTGAGCTCTACTTTTCAATAGAATAAAAACTAATAAATATGGTGATGAATTAAAGTTTATTACTCGAGTTCATCGATAAATTCTTGCAACAAAGTCTGCTGTTCTTCGTTTAACTCAACGCCTTGCAACAAATCTTTGCGTCTTACCCAAGTCCTGCCCAGAGATTGCTTCAGCCTCCAGCGACGAATTTTCTCGTGGTCACCGGTTAGCAATATGTTTGGAACCTGTTTGCCCTCAAAGCTTTCAGGGCGCGTATAGTGCGGATGATCCAATAAACTTACCCCATCGCCACTAAACGAATCCTCAACCGCCGACTGTTCATGCCCGAGCACCTCAGGCATTACGCGAACAACCGCGTCGATTACGGCCATAGCCGCAACTTCCCCTCCACTAAGAACAAAATCTCCTAGCGATATTTCTTGGTCGATTTCCGACTCAATCACTCGCTCATCAATTCCTTCATAGCGCCCTGCTACTAATAGCAGGTTTGGCTTACTAGCCAACTCTTGAACCAGTTTTTGATCTAACTTTTTACCTTGTGGTGAAAGATAAATCTTATGGACCGGTTCGCCATCTATTGCCAATTTAGAATCAGCAAATCGAATCGCTTGGGTTAACGGCTCAGTCATCATCAACATACCTGGCCCGCCCCCATAAGGTCGATCATCTATCGTACGATGTTTGTCACTGGTAAAGTCTCTTGGGTTAGTTACTTCAAACCCAACTTTACCTTTTTGAATGGCTCTACCTACCACACCTTGCTCTGTTACCACATCAAACATTTGTGGAAACAAACTGATCACATGAATATTCATCCGAACAGCCTTAAAACCCAATGCGCTTATACATAATCGGCTTGCCAATCAACCGTGATTAATTTCGCGGCTAAATCAACCTTAATAACACTATAATCCAGTACAAACGGAATCAAAATTTCTTCTGTTCCATCGGCTTTAACCACCAACACGTCGTTTGCACCGGTTTCCATCAGTTTCTTAACTTGACCAAAGTTTTCACCCTGCAAGTTAACCACCGACAACCCCACCAGATCGCGCCAATAATAATCATCGCCTTCTAATTGAGGAAGCTGTGATTCGTCTATCGCCAACTCATTACTATGGTAACTTTCAGCTAAATTACGATCATCACAACCTTTAATGTGAGCTACTACGGTTTTACCCTGCTCACGCCCTTTAGTAATATCCAGTGGTAGCCATTGGCCTTTCACCTTCATATACCAAGGGTTATAGGAAAGAATATTTTCCTTAGGATCGGTATAAGAATAAATCTTAATCCAACCCTTAATGCCATAAGCCCCGTTAACTTTGCCCACTATAAGTGGTTTAAAATCTTCAGGAACTGACATCAATCGTTCTCTTATTCTCTGTTACAGGGAAGAAGAACTAAATTATGCAGCTGCGTTATCTTTCAACAACTTAGCAACACGAGCGCTTGGTTGTGCGCCTTGGCCAACCCAATGCTCAACACGCTCAGCATTAACGCGTAAACGCTCTTCTTGACCGCGAGCAACAGGGTTAAAGAAACCTACACGCTCAATAAAACGGCCATCACGCTTCATACGTTGATCAGCAACTACTAAATGGTAAAAAGGGCGTTTTTTAGAACCGCCACGAGCTAAACGAATGACTACCATCGTTTAAATCCTCTGTTTTAAGTACATAAAAGCCTCGAAAACGCCGTATTACGAGGTTTTCAAAGACTTACAAATTTTTAAGAGCGCGAATTTTACATGAAAAAAACCGCTTTGGGAAATGGTTTTTTGCCTCTGAAACCGCTTATTTTCAGAGCATTGCTACATTCTTACGCCCACTTTCACATTATATGCAAACTCAGTGTTATAAGCTTTTTAAAATTATCAATCAGCAGCATTTCAGAGACATCTTATGAAAACTACCTTAAAAGATTTAACAAATCAGAAAATCGACAAGCTCGTTATCAACTCTCTAGAGCAGGCTCTCTATCAAGCCCTAGTGGTAATTGATAATGAAGAAAGCCTAGTCTGGGATTACTCAGGGAAAACTTTGCTTACACATAGTCTAACAGAAATGCAAAATCACTTTGCCAAACTTAATGTTGCTCAGACCGTAATCAGGCATGAAAGTCCCTATGATGAAATGATTGGACAAAGCACTATTAAAGATAATCGTATGGAAGTCCCTATTGGTAGTATTCAGATCCGTTAAATCAAGGATTAAACCAATAACGCACTAAATACTTGGAACAGTTTGTTACTCTTTTCAATATCTATGTATTACAGCTAATGGTAAGTTAATTCTAAGAATACAAAAACTAAAAGGAAACTTATGAATTACGTTTATATCGGTATGGCAGGCCATGTTACCTGCATTGATATATCTACAGGTAACGAAGTTTGGCGCACTAAAATCAAAAAAGGTAGCTCATTAACCAACCTCATTCGAGAAGGTAATCAAATTATCGCCTACTCAGGCGGTCATCTATTTGCCCTCAACGCCCTAACTGGCGATATTCAGTGGGAAAACGAACTCAAAGGTCTAGGTTACAGCTATTGCATAATCGCAGGCTCAGAACAAGCCACTGGTGCTAGTGCTAGCGCTGCTTCTGCCCAACAAACCGCAGTTGGTGCTGGAGTTGTTGCAACCACGACTGCCGCAACTTAAGCCACTTGTGAATTAGTGCTTGCTCGAAACTCAGCAATTACTAGGTTTAATACTATATATGATTTGCAAAATTAACTGATAGTCTAAATCCACTATTTTTCTTAGTTAGATTAATATTCAATTTAACTAGAATTGTAGATGGGCTCCACAAAACTTGATTCAGTTCTAATACTATTGTTGTTAAATAGTAAATTTAAGCTAGTATTAAATCCAATCTACACAACCAATTATTTCTCTATGCGCGATGCATTTAATCAAAAAAACATATTAGAGAAGCATTATGTGCGCAAGAAAAAAGTATTAGAAATTCGGAATTTCGATTTCTTTGTTACTGCGTATAATGCTGATAAGAACCAACTTGATGATGGTTCAAAAAAAACTGATTTGATTACAGGAATATTTTTTACCTGGCCAATTGAGTTTCTACAGATTTGCTATAGCCTCGGAACTAGTCTAGATGAACTTAAGAAATCACACTTGCCCGAGATTATAAGGCGCTTAAAATTCACAGCTGTCGAGTTAGCAAATCTCCCTGGCAAGCAAATCTTTAAGCGCGATTCTAGCTCTAATAAAATTGCTATATCTAAATTACATAGCCAGTTATCTATATTGGTCTGGTTAATTTGCCTAGGAGTTTCAGATGAAGAGTTGTCTCAAATTGTTCCTATGTTTAGCCTTGGCGGGGATGACCGATTCTTAGATTTCATTTGCAGATACTATGACTCATCTAGAACATTATCATCAGAATGTGCTTATCCTAAGGCTTTTGGCCTCTTGGATCAGTTAATTTCAGAACCTAATACCAAGCATCCGGAGTTAATAAAGTCTTATTTGGATAATTGGCCCAGAGCCATAAATTTGATAGGTGGTGCCAGCTTAGGTTTTAGAGTAGAGCTAGGCAATGGTAAAGTAAGAACTGCCGATGATCTTGCAGCAGGAATTAACCAAGACTATCGAGGTTTTTGGTGTTGGGAAGCAGCTCTTGCTGTTAAGTTTTTTCATATTGATGATAACACATTTAAAGATCATATTTTCTATCCTTATGATCTGGCTCATTTCACTCCAGCTCTTGAAAACCATAGTTACTTAAGCTCTTTGGATTTGGAGCCATCTAATTTAGCCCTAGAAAACTTAGCTCCTCAGCCAAATAAGATTCTTACAGAGGACAAGAATAAGACAATTAATGGAGTAAACTTTATATATCATGCGCATAAACTAAAGACGGAATCTCAAAGCAAGACTTCACCTGATATTGTGTCAGATGCAGCTGTCAGGTATTCGGTTTATATTGAAACCGATCCTGAAACAATTGAAACCGAGAAAGGCGACGCAGCGTACGTATCAGCAGTTGACTCATATTTCAACGCTGAGCAACATGCTTCAATGAACATGGAACAACTATTGGAGCAATATGGACAATCGGAAATTCGAAACTTTATGCAAGAGGTGTTTTTGCATATGGAAGGCAGTAAAAACCATTGCGCGTACCTGTATTGTTCACGTTCTAATGAAACGACAGTCGAGCCACTACTAATTCTTAGGTATCGGAAGTTTATCGATGCTAAAGCCTTAATAATTAACTGTATGGTTAGAGATCCAAAATTACTAATCTCAGAGGTTCAAGAGCATTGGGATTATCTGATTGAGCAATATCAAGATACTATATAAATAGGGATGCATAAGCACCCCCAGGTTATCTTCGGCCAAATGGGGGCATCCCGCCAGGACCGCCTGGCCCACCCATTCCACCCATACCTGGTGGTAATTTTCCTTGCATGCCGCGCATCATTTTCATCATGCCGCCTTTACCCTTCATCTTTTTCATCATTTTTTGCATCTGGGTAAATTGCTTTAATAGCTTGTTCACATCTTGGATCTGAGTTCCAGATCCGTTTGCGATACGCTTTTTTCGCGAACCTTTAATAAGCTCAGGGCGAGTACGTTCTTTTGGAGTCATTGAGTTAATAATTGCCATCATTTGACCGGTGGACTTATCATTCATGACTTTCTGCTTAGCGGCTTCTGGAATTTGTCCCATGCCCGGCAACTTGTCCATAAGTCCTGCCATACCGCCCATATTTTGCATTTGTATCAATTGCTCTCTAAAGTCTTCAAGGTCAAAACCTTTGCCTTTCATGATCTTCTTGGCAACTTTCTCGGCTTTTTTCTTATCGACCTTACGCTCAACTTCTTCAATTAAACTGAGTACATCACCCATACCCAAGATTCGAGAAGCGACACGCTCTGGGTGGAATGGCTCTAATTGATCGAGCTTTTCACCCATACCAATAAACTTAATAGGTTTACCGGTTATTTGGCGAATCGATAATGCCGCACCACCACGAGCATCGCCGTCAGCTTTAGTTAAAATGACACCGGTTAATGGCAAGGCATCATTAAATGCTTTGGCGGTATTGGCAGCATCTTGACCGGTCATTGAGTCGACCACAAACAACGTCTCGGTCGGTTCAATAGCAGAGTGCAGCGCCTTGATTTCGTCCATCATTTCTTCGTCAACCGCCAATCGACCAGCGGTATCAATTATGATGACATCAATAAAACTTTTTCGAGCTTCTTCGATAGCATTTTTCGCAATATCAACTGGCTTTTGTTCTGTCGAACTTGGGAAAAAAGTCGCCCCTACTTCGCCAGCTACCGTCTCAAGCTGCTTGATCGCGGCAGGACGATATACATCAGCAGAAGCCACCATGACCGATTTCTTTTCACGGTTAATTAAGAGATGAGAAAGCTTACCCGCAGAAGTCGTTTTACCGGCACCTTGCAAACCTGCCATTAAGATCACCACAGGCGGTTTAGCTGCTAGGTTAAGAGAATCGTTCTCTTCGCCCATGGCTTTCACCATTTCATCATTAACGATCTTGATGAACTCCTGACCTGGATCGAGCGCTTTACCTACAACGGTACCTACCGCCCTTTCTTTCACTGACGATACAAAATCTTTTACCACTGGTAGGGCAACATCGGCTTCTAACAAAGCCATACGCACTTCACGGAGCGTATCTTTAATATTGTCTTCGGTGATTTTAGCTTTGCCTTGAATGGCCTTGAGCGCGCCCGATAAGCGATCACTTAAACTTTCAAACATGTAACTTCCTCATACCCAATCATAACTGCCATGCTACTTTTCTTATTTAGTACTAATTGGGGAGCTAATATAAATTTTCAATTGGTTGCATTATAGCGGATCAATAGTAAATTTGTGATACTATTTGCCTTAATCGAATAACTAATGACACTCTTAAAAATCATTACAGAATAGATATCATTATTACCATGTCATTATATATCACTATTATCACCACATTAGCTTATCTGGGACTCGCAGCTTTTTTTGCTATGCGCTTAAAACACCCAGAAGGGATACTACCTTCTTGGAGCCATGTTTTACCCTTTGTGCCAATGGCACTCCACCTTTACTCATTGTACTTAGCGATTGAAACTGGTGCTGGTCAAAATTTATCCTTATTTAATTTATTATCCCTAACTGCCTTTATCTTGGTCTTAATCGTCGCCTTATATCGATTCCGAAAACCTGCGCCACATTTAATGCTTTATACCGCGATTTTCGCAGCTGCATGCCTTTTAACTAAACTATTACCGCATCCAGCAAGAATTTCCCTATTATCAGGAGACTGGATAGGCATTACCCATATCTGGCTTGCGATAGTAAGTTTCAGCCTATTGCTGTTAGCAGCATTACAAAGCAGCCTAGTATTAATGCTTAATAAAAAGCTTAAAACTCAGCCTGCTAAAATCCATCCATTAATGCCACCATTGATGCAGATGGAGCGCTTCAATTTTGATTTAGTGCTAATCGGTGCTATCTGTCTAACTGGGGCACTTGCCTTAGGCTTTTTCTTACCTGCCGAAGTTATTCAGCAACAAGCTCTGCATAAAATCATTTTAACGGTCATCGCCTGGTTCAGTTTCTGTACATTTATCTTGCTGTATAAAGGCACAAAGATAAGCGGCATCCAATTTGCTCGCTTTACATTAATTGCTTTTACCTTATTAGCGTTAGGCTTTATCGGAAGCAAGCTGGTAATAGAACTCATACTACAAAGAGGCTAATCGTTGGAATCTCTGTCGACCGGCACGCTTTTTATTTTTCTTGGAATTTTACTACTACTTTCTGCGTTTTTCTCAAGCTCAGAAACTGGCATGATGTCCTTGAATCGCTATCGACTTCGCCATCGAGCTAAACAAGGTGATAATAAAGCGCGCAAAGTTACTGATATGCTGAAACGCCCGGATAAATTACTCGGCCTAATATTATTAGGAAACAATATTGTTAATATCCTAGCGTCGGCCATAGCTACCGTTATTGCCATTCGCTTCTGGGGCGAAGGCGGTATCTTTGCAGCAACTTTAATGCTTACTTTTGTGGTGTTAATTTTCGCAGAAGTTACTCCCAAAACACTCGCGGCCTTATTTCCTGAAAAGATTGCCTTTTTCGCTGCTCCTACCCTTGGGGTTTTAGCGAGTATTTTTTATCCCGCAGTAAAGCTGATTAACTTCATTTCCAATGGCATCTTAAGGTTGTTTGGGGTAAAAACAGAAGAAGAAAACGGCGACCAACTGAGCCAAGAAGAACTCCGAAGTGTGGTTAATGAAGCCGGCGCCTTGATACCCAGTCGCCACCAAAATATGTTATTGAGCATTTTAGATTTAGAAGATGTAACGGTTGACGACATTATGGTTCCGCGCAATGAGATTGCAGGAATTGATTTGGATGATGATATCGATTTTATTTTTGAGCAGATCCGAAACTCAATCCATACTCGTTTACTTGTGTTTAGGGAAGATATTGATAAGGTTCAAGGTTTTTTGCATGCGCGTAACTTTGGCCGGGTTTTAGAAACAGAAAACCCTCAACCTGAAGACTTGCTCAATCATTTGGATCCAATTTACTATGTTCCAGAAGGTACCCCACTGCATACCCAATTAATGAAATTCCAGCGCAAGCGGGATCGAATTGGTTTAGTGGTTGATGAGTATGGTGATATTGAAGGCCTAGTCACTCTTGATGATATTTTAGAAGAAATCGTTGGTGACTTTACCACTGAAATGTCTTCTATTAATAAAGAAGTACAGAATCAAAGTGATGGTTCAATGCTAGTCGATGGTACTATCACCATTCGAGATCTTAATCGTAACACTCATTGGGCCTTACCAACCGAAGGACCTAAGACCTTAAACGGTTTGATTACTGAATACCTTGAAGCGATTCCCCAATCTGGCACCTGCGTTCGATTGCATGGTTACCCTATGGAAGTATTGCAAGTAAAAGGTAATTTAATTAAAAGCGTTCGGGTTATTCCAAACTTATACAAAGCACAATAATTATGAACAAATCTGACAACCATTTTTTCTTCAGGCTATATAAAAAGCTAATTATAGATAAGCCACTAATCTCTATAATCACAGTGATATTAATCACAGTGTTAGCCGCCACACAGCTTCCAAAATTCAGATTGGACGCTTCGGGCGAGTCCCTAGTGTTGGAAAGTGATACCTCACTTGCTTACTACCGAGAAGTGACTAAAAAATATGGCTCAGATGATTTCTTAGTTATTACTTGGCAGCCTAACGCGGGACTAATGGATGCAACCGCACTTAATAAGTTAAGTGATTTAGTGAGTCGACTCGAAAAAGTACAAACAGTCGCTAATGTAAATAGCATTTTGAATGTACCGCTACTTGACGGATTAACCATTGATGTCGAAGCATTAGGCAATATTCCCACACTTCGCAGCGAAGGCGTAGACAAAGAAAAGGCACTTAAAGAGTTTACTTCAAGTCCAATCTATAGGAACTTGTTGGTAGGTCAAGATGGTGATACCAGCGCCATTCAAATTAACTTCGTTCGTGATGAAAAATTCTTTTCCCTTCAAGAAGGTCGCGATGCTATTCGTAAACAGCGACTCACTCAAAAGTTAACACCAGAGCAACAGTTAAAACTTCAACAGTTTGAACAAGAATTTGATGACTATAGTCGAATCACCTCGGAACGAACTAGCAGTATCATTGCTGAAGTAAGAAGCATCATGCAAGATTACCGCGACGTTGCCACATTACATTTGGGCGGCGTATCTATGATCACCAATGATATGCTGGACTTTATTCAACATGATATAACGGTGTTCGGCATAGGAATCGTTTTATTCATTATGCTGGCCTTATTTGTTTTCTTCGGAAAATTACGATGGGTCATTTTGCCACTATTTTCCTGTCTAACCACTGTGATTATTTTAGCAGGATTATTAAGCTTCCTTGATTGGCGGATAACCGTTATATCCTCAAACTTCCCATCAATATTGCTCATAGTAATTCTGGCTCTGTCTGTTCATTTGGTGGTGTTTTACCGTGATTATATTGCGCAAAATCCTAACTCCGAACAACAAGAAAGAGTAATCACGACCGTTACTCGTATGTTCTGGCCCTGTTTTTATACCGCGCTAACCACTATTGTTGCTTTTATCTCTTTGCTGATTAGTGGCATTCGTCCAGTGATTGATTTCGGCTGGATTATGACCATGGGGATTGTATTAGGCTTTAGTTTAACTTTTGTCATCTTCCCAAGTTTTATTCAACTCATGAAGGCAGATTCGCACGAATCGGGCACCAGCATTACCTATAAAATTACCAACTGGATTTATAACTTCAGTGTTAAATTTAAAAACCTGATTTTTATTACCACCGTTATTTTAATAGCTGTTAGTGGCTACGGCATTTCTCAGTTGAAAGTTGAGAATAGTTTCATTGATTATTTCAAACCAGAAACCGAAATCTATCAAGGCATGAAGGTTATTGACCAAAAGCTTGGCGGCACTACCCCGCTAGATATTGTCATTAATGGTGACCTTTCTTCTGATGAGGATGGCTTTGATGATGAATGGGCTGATGAATCGGAAGAAGAGTTTGGTGATGAATTTGAAGACGAGTTTGGCTCAGGGTACGATCCAGGTTACTGGTTCACCGCTAACAAATTAAAACAGCTAGAATCTATTCATGATTTTATCGATAGCCTTGAAGTCACGGGCAAAGTGCAATCATTAGCCACTACCGCCAAGGTTCTAAAAAATATGAACCAAGGTGAAATGCCCGATCAAGTGACTTTAAGCTTGGCGCATCAGAAATTACCCGATGATGTGAAAGGTGTTTTGCTCAACCCGTACTTATCGGAAGATGGCAACCAAACTCGAATTAATATCCGGGTTGA
Organism: uncultured Kangiella sp.; assembly: GCA_947498625.1. Taxonomy (GTDB): domain Bacteria; phylum Pseudomonadota; class Gammaproteobacteria; order Enterobacterales; family Kangiellaceae; genus Kangiella. The sequence continues at coordinate 73,482 of CANMKR010000003.1, forward strand.
AGAAACTAATCAAAATCTTAAACGGGCTGAATTAATCGGCACTATTCGCGAGCATTTAATCAAGGATGCAAACTTAAAACCTGAAAATGTTCAGATCACCGGTATGTTAGTGCTTTATAACAATATGCTCGAGAGTCTGTTCCAATCGCAAATTCTAACCATTGGCGCAGTTTATATAGCTATTTTGCTAATGTTTTTAGTGTTATTCCGCTCTCTAACCATTGCGATTATCGCGACTATACCGAATGCTCTTTCTGCGGCTATGGTATTGGGTATTATGGGGTTAACCGGGATCCCAATGGATATGATGACCATTACAATTGCAGCCATTGTGATTGGTATTGCGGTCGATAACTCAATTCATTATGTTCATCGTTTTAAAGCTGAATTCGCTAATGACAATAACTATTTAGCGACCATGCAGCGTTGCCACGCCAGTATTGGTAAAGCCATCTACTATACCGGTGTGACCGTTATTGCTGGCTTTGCGATCCTTGCTTTATCGGATTTTATTCCATCGATTTACTTTGGGTTATTAACCGGCTTAGCAATGGCAGTAGCTTTGTTCTTAAACTTAACCCTACTGCCATTAATGCTAGTTACTGTTAAACCTTTAAAATCAGCGTAACGCTTTTTTGTTCACTCGCATTTGCACGGTTAGCACATCACAAGGCGCGCCGTGCAAAACCCCACTAGCGGTTGAACCCAGTAATAATTCAAAACCACTTTGGCCATGAGTACCTGAAACGATTAAGTCCGATTTAAGCTCAGTGGCTTTTTGTTTAATTTGACTGCTAGCTTTACCGACTTCAATACTGGTATTTTTTTCACTGACTTCAAACTTCTGAGCAAGCTTTATGAGTTTTTCAGTTCTATCTTGAAAAACTGTACTCTCCATGTCTTTGAGGTTGATTAAACCGGGAATTGGAATTGCTGAAAACAGGCTTAGATCACTAGGCTCAATCACATGCAACAGATGTATTTTGCCCTTAGGCTTTAGCAAAGCTTTAGCCTTTTTAATCACTTTGCGGCTGTCTTTTCGCAAATCAACCGCTACTAAAATTCTTGAATACATAAATCCTCCAGACTTTACTATAGGATAAAAATCTTCAACTCAACTTGATATAAATCAATTATAAGTTGATAGACACTAAGCTAGCTGAATTTCGAGCCTTTGCTCTAGCTTCATCAATAGACTCGCCACTAGCTAAAGCAACGCCCATACGACGCTTGCCGCTGACTTGTGGCTTACCAAATAAGCGCAGATGGGTATTAGGCTCAGCTAAGGCTTTATCTAAATTGCCGAAGCTTACTTGAGCAGACTCACCCTCAACTAAAATCACCGCTGATGCGGAAGGTCCAGTTTGATTAATGACCGGAATAGGTAATTGTAAAATAGCTCTAGCATGGAGCGCGAATTCAGATAAGTCTTGCGAGATCAAAGTAACCAACCCGGTGTCATGCGGTCTTGGAGAAACTTCACTAAAAATAGCTTCATCACCCTTAATAAATATCTCTACCCCAAATAATCCATAACCGCCTAAATCATCAGTAATCGCTTTGGCCATGGCTTGAGATTGTCGCAAAGCTTTCTCAGACATAGCCTGTGGCTGCCATGATTCTCGGTAGTCACCATCTTTTTGGATATGCCCGATAGGAGCACAGTAATGGGTACCATTCACTGAGCGTATCGTTAGCAAAGTGATTTCATAATCAAAATCCACAAAACCTTCAATAATAATTCGGCCTTCCCCAGTGCGGCCACCTTCTTGTGAATAATGCCATGCAGTTTCAATATCTGACTCACTTTTGACCGTTGACTGGCCTTTACCCGAACTGCTCATCACTGGTTTTATCACACATGGCAAGCCTATTTCTTCTAGCGCAGCGCGGTATTCTTCATAAGTATCCGCGAATTGATAGGGCGACGTTTTTAGGCCTAAGGTTTCAGCCGCTAATCTGCGAATACCCTCGCGATCCATTGTCAGACGAGTAGCTCTAGCAGTTGGCACCACATTAAAACCTTCTTGCTCTAACTCCAACAGTTGATCTGTCGCAATGGCCTCAATCTCAGGTACAATCAAATCTGGCTTTTCTTGGTAAACAATCTCTTTTAGGGCTTCAGCATCAAGCATATCAATAGCGTAAGCTCGATGAGCAACTTGCATTGCTGGGGCATTGGCATATCTGTCTATAGCAATGACTTCAACACCAAATCGTTGTAACTCGATGACCACTTCTTTGCCTAACTCTCCTGAGCCAAGCATCATCACTTTTGTTGCCGTTGTGGATAAGGGAGTTCCTATTGCTGCCATGTTTTTCCTATTAGAATTAACAATAATAACTAAGAGTTTAACAACTTAAGCTTGAATAAAAAACTCAAGCATAAAAAAAGGCTCAAAAGAGCCTTTTTATCTTATCGGGTTATTAATCCAGTGGAATACGGATAGTCTGTCCCGGATAAATTAAATCGGGGTTTTTGATCACTTCTTTATTGGCATCAAAAATCTCAGTATAACGAGCACCATTACCTAAGAATTTTTGCGATATAGCCCAAAGGGTATCGCCTTTTTGTATCTCATAAAACTCCACTTCTTTTTCTTGCTCTGGCGCTTCAACACCTGAAGTGTCAACTTGAGTTACACCTTCTGCATTACCTGCCATCAAGACAGCTTTTTCTACCGCATCAGCTGAGCTTGCTTTGCCTGTCATGACAACTTTACCTTCATCATTTACCTGAACAGACAAATCTTCCATACCTGGATTATCTTTCTCGATATGCTTCTTTATTTCTTCAGCAGCATCATCATCCTTACTAAATAATTTTTTACCCATATTGAATGCAAAATCAAATAAACCCATGATTAAATCCTCTTAGTTATTAAGTAATTCACTATATAATTTGTGAAGCCTTGAATCCAAGCTTAATTTCTCAAATCTCACAATCTATTACATTTATAAGATATAGGCTTAAAGATTCATTAAGGCGGTTAACTTTTCACCTTCCAATCTATAGCCTGTCCATTCGGTTTGCGGTTTAGCTCCTAAACGATCGTAAAAGTCGATGGCCAATTGATTCCAATCCAATACAGCCCAATCAATACGCCCACAATCATTTTCTTTGGCAACATTTCCTAGAGCTTTAAAGAGTGCTAAACCAACCTTATGGCTACGAAACTGAGGCTTAACAAATAAGTCTTCCAAATAAACCCCATGCTTTCCCGTAAAGGTAGAATAATTAAAGAAATACAAAGCAAAGCCTGCGACCTCCCCATCAATTTCGGCAATTAAAGCAAAAGCCTTAGGGTTTTCATTAAATAAACTAGCTTTTATATCTTCAGCGGAAGTAACTGCATATTCAGCTAACTTTTCATATACCGCTAAACCGTAAATCAAATCTACAATCGTTTGCGCATCAGACTCTTTTGCCTTGCGAACAGTGACCATAATCAACTCACCATTTTTTTAAATTGCGAACGGAACCAATCAAACTGATTGGCGCAAGTTTCATCAACTTGGGTAAATTTACTTACCGCAATAATAGCTATCGTAGCTAACACAAACCCAGGCAACATTTCATATAGATCAAAAATTGCTAGCCCATGTTTTTCTTCTGTTAACTGCTTCCAAACGACTACCGTGATAGCGCCAGTTAAAATCCCTGCGAGAGCACCCCAGCGGGTCATTTTTTGCCAAAAGAGTGACATGATAACTAATGGCCCAAAGGCTGCCCCGAAGCCAGCCCAGGCATAGCTTACAAGCTCTAACACTCGGCTTTTTGGGTCTAGCGCAATCAGCACAGCAACTATTGCAATAATCACCACTCCTACTCGGCTCACCCAAACCAATTCTTTTTCGCTGGCTTCAGGTCTTAATAAACTTTTATAAAAATCTTCAGTTAAAGAACTTGAAGAAACTAATAACTGCGAATCAATAGTACTCATCACCGCTGCTAAAATAGCTGCTAACAAAAAGCCTGCTAACCAAGGATTAAATAACGCCTTGTTCATTAAAATAAAAATCCGTTCTGGGTTTTCTGTTAATGTCGCCACTGCATTCGGATCATTAGAGAAGTAGGCAATACCTGCCAGACCAATAAACATGGCACCTAATAAACTAATCACCATCCAACTCATAGCTATTCGTCTTGCCGAACGAATGGTATGAACCCCTTCCGCCGCCATAAAACGGGCAAGAATATGAGGCTGACCAAAATAGCCTAAACCCCAAGCCTGCAGCGATAAAAAACCAATAAGCGTCAAACCAGTTGTAGCGTCCAACGCATTAGCTCTAACAGACTCCATCTTTTCCATTAAAGGCATCAAGCCATTGTATTCAATAACAATGGTGATTGGGGCAACTACCAAGGCCGTGACCATTAAAATGCCTTGAAAAAAGTCCGTCCAAGAAACCGCTAGGAAACCACCCAAAAAAGTATAGCCAACAATCACAGCCGCACCGATTAATAAGGCTTGTTGATAATCCATCTGGAAGCTGCTTTCAAATAAAGTTGCGCCAGCTACCATCCCTGAAGCAGTGTAAAAAGTGTAAAACAGCAAAATCACCAACGCCGAAGTAATACGAAGAACCTTTGAGTTATCCTTAAAGCGGTTTTCAAAGTAGTCTGGCAAAGTTAAAGAGTTATCCGCAATCTCGGTATATAAGCGCAATCTTCCAGCCACAAGCTTCCAGTTAAGATAAGCACCAATGACTAAGCCCAGAGCGATCCAACCCTCAATAATTCCACTGGCATATAAAGCGCCTGGCAAACCCATCAAAATCCAGCCGCTCATATCAGAAGCTGCAGCACTCAAGGCCGTCACGCCGCTGCCTAAAGTTCTTCCTCCTAAAATATAGTCGGATAAACTATTGGTTCTTTGATATGCCCATAGGCCAATTAAGACCATAAAAATAAGGTAGGCGGCAAAAGTGATAAGAGTAGCGGTTGGCATAAATTCCTCTTCTAAAATTTACTTAAAATAATTTTCAAGATATTGCTCAAAACTCATAACATCACTTTGCTCAACTTCTTGTTGTCGATGCAACGAGGCGGTCGCTTCTTCTTTAAATTTATGGCGTTTAGCGTCGTTTAATTCAGATTCAGAAAATTCCTTTTTGTACTTTTCAGACAAGGCTAGGACAAAACCATAATAACCTTGCTCGGACTCTTGTAACTGACGCATAAATTGGCCTGATAGTGTTGCACCAGGATCATCAGCCATTAACGAGATTTTTCCTAACGCTTGAGTATATTGTTGAGTGTTATTACTTGAATCCATAAGCTCCGCAATGGGCTGCATTTCCTGCAACATCGCTTGAATGGTATCCGTCAATGGAACCGAACGATTACCCAACAGTAGATGTAATCCGGGCTTGCGACCATAGTTCACAACTCGCTTGAAGTTCTCATCATTTTCTGCATTTTCCCGTTGAGATAAATCTCTACTTTCTTGCAATAGACAAAACAGTAAGAACACATCCAGAAAATCAATTTGGTATTGGCTGATCCCTACTGAGTCGAACGGGTTTAAATCCAACGAGCGAACTTCAATGTATTCAACTCCGCCTCGCTTGAGTGCTTGAGTAGGACGTTCGCCACTAGTGATAACACGCTTAGGGCGAATCTTAGCGTAGTATTCATTTTCAATTTGCAGCAAATTGGCATTCAGCTGTCGGTACTCACCATCAACTTTAACGCCTAATTCTTGATAAAACTCATCGGGAGTACGGATAGCTTGTTCTAAAGCTTCCACATAGTCGTTGATATCGTTATGACAAATAGTAAATTTAGACTGGGCATTGTTTTGATATCCCAAATCACTCATTCGTAATGAAGTGGCGTATTTGCCCATAAGAGTGCAATCGGAATAATCCTCTAATAAAGAACCCACACGGCCTTTCATAAAAGACTTACAGATCGCAGGGGAAGCGCCAAACAGATAAGGTAAAATCCAACAATAACGCAGATAATTTCGGATTAAGCCAAGATATTCTTTTGAAATAAAATCGCTTAACTCATCAGAGTTATTTTTAAATTTTTGATAATCCAACCAAAAGTCATCAGGCAACGAAAAGTTATAATGAACACCAGCAATCGTCTGCATATAACGGCCATATCGATAGCCTAAACCACGCCTATATACATGCTTCATCTGACCGACATTCGAACTCCCATAGTTCGCTAACGGGACATCATCTTCCTTCGTCATGATGCAAGGCATAGAGCCCGCCCAAAGCACCTCATCCGCCATGTCTTGATACATGTATTGATGGATATCCTTTAACCATTGCCGCGGCGCATTAACATCATCAGAAACCGGCGTAATTAACTCCGGAAGGGCCTCAGAATAATCCGTAGTTAAATACCGGTTAGTTAAAGCTGAGCCCCAAGACTCTGGATGGGCGCGTTTCGACAAGTACCCATCAGGAGTAACCCGCAAACTTTCTTTCTCAATACCGCGATTAAGCCTAGTCAAAGAATCAGTCTTTTGATCCCTAACAAAAGCCAGCGCCTCAATATCCAGTTTAGGTTTTAGCATATTGATATTATTAGTAATTTTTTAGATTAATGGCATACAGTATGCCACTTTTTTACACTATTGATAAGTTACTTATCTATAAACTAATATTGAAAGACTTATTAAAATCAGACTAAAATTAAACTTATAACTAATAAAACTAGCAAATATGACCTTCGACTATTTAAGCCATTTCAAAAAACACAATAATTTTACTTATCCTGACTGGACTACAATTGAAGACACCTTGCCGAAAAACTTGGCACCTGATGAAGAGGATATATTGTGGAACGCTATATTTGATTCATGGAGTAATAGTCTAAAAGTGGACTTAGGCGAAAAATATCATATCTATGACAGCAAGAATTTTAAAATTATATCTAACAGAAATATTGAATATCTAAGTCAATATTCAGCTTTTCTTGAGCGTTGTTTATCGACAATTCTATCTAAATTAGCGCATATTTCATATAAATATGAAAACGAGCCGTTATTGATCTTAATCATCGAAGATAGAGATGACTACTATCGCTATATATCTCATTTTTATCCCGATGGCGAATTCGGTTTAAGCGGAGGTCTCTTTTACCGAAAAGGTATAGGTCACTTTATATTTCCTCATGTTGATACTTTTAGCGCGGAGTTGGTTTCAGCTCATGAATTAACTCATGCTTTAGTTAGCCATCTTGACATTCCATTATGGTTGAATGAAGGCATTGCAACTAATATGGAAGATAGCATTACTATGAGTAATCCTTTGGATACCTCTAGAGAAATTAGAACTAAGCATGCTAAGTTTTGGAATGAGAAAAGAATACAAGAATTCTGGTCGGGGGAATCCTTTTCAAGAACGGATGATGGCCAAGAATTAAGTTACAACCTAGCACAACTAATCGTTGCTCAATTAGCTAAAAGCTATAATGCCTTTGCTAACTTCTGCAATGAAGCCGATTATAAAGATGCTGGTGAAAAAGCGATGATAGACAACTTTGGGATCAGTTTAGCTGATTTGATAGTGCCCCTTCTTGGAGAAAAAAACTGGAAGCCAAAACCTGAAGACTGGGAAGAGTTCTCAGAAGACATTTTAGCTTCAAAACTTTAAAATTAAAATTTCAAGCGTAAAAGTTGAAAGGGTGCAGAAGAAAATAAAACATGATCATTCTTAGATAACTGCGCTCACTTTAAATATTCTTTCATAAATATTATCTAGCCTTCTGAAACGACTTAATAACCTTATCGAAATCCTGTCTATTAGCTTCATACTTTGAAGGTAGCGACCAAAGAATTATTTGGTGGAAGTTATCTTTATCTTCGGTAGTAGTATGTAGGTATTTAATTTTAACTCCATCTATCACGCCAGAAATAATAGATTTTGAAAAACTATAACCATTAGTCGTTAAAGTAGACTTTTTGCCAAGCACTGGATTCTTTAAGCTATCATGGATCATGCTCAAAGTAAGCTTTGAGTAATCATTGATAGAATAGCTGTCATCAAAATCTTGCTTGGATTCAGTGAAAACTATCAAATAAGCTTCTTTCCTTAGATTACCCATTTGAAAATCAGCATCTTCATGTAGATTTAACTTTGACCAATGTCCAGGCACAGTAGCTTGATATTGGTTATTAAGGAACTGGATAGTTTTATCTTCCTTATTGAATATATTTCCAGCATCACAACCAGTCATTAAAAACAAAGTAACTATTAATATTGTTTTTTTCATATATCCTCTCAGAGTATTCTCACAGTGTTTTTTTAATAATATATAGTAAAAAGCCATGCGATTGCATGGCTTTAGTATTAGTTTACGAACTTTCTAGCGTTATAGAACATACGCTGCCAACCACCATCTTCACTCCACTCTTCTGGTCGCCAAGAGTTTTGCACCGCTCTCGCGACACGCTCGGGATGCGGCATCATAATAGTCGCACGACCATCTGCAGAGGTTAAGCCGGTGATGCCATGCAACGAGCCATTTGGATTGGCTGGATAAGTATCTGCGATATCACCATAATTATTGATAAACCTGGCGGTAACTAATCCTGAGTCATTGGTTTTAGCGGCAGCGTCAGTGGATTTAAATTCAGCGCGACCTTCGCCATGAGAAACAGCGATAGGTAAACGCGAACCTTCCATGCCAGTCATAAACAATGACGGTGATTTAGCCACCTCTAACATAGCCACACGAGCTTCAAACTGTGCCGATTGGTTACGGACAAAATGCGGCCAATGCTCTGTTCCAGGAATCAACTCTTTAAGGTTTGACATCATCTGGCAACCGTTACAGATCCCTAAGCTGAAAGTATCATTGCGCTTAAAGAATGCTTCGAATTCGTCGCGAGCTCGGTTGTTGAATAAAATCGATTTAGCCCAACCTTCACCAGCACCCAGAACATCACCATAAGAAAAGCCACCACAAGCCACGGCGCCTATAAAGTCATTCAGCGAAGTTCGACCCGAAAGAATATCACTCATGTGAACATCAATGGCTTCAAAGCCTGCTTTAGTGAAAGCCGCCGCCATTTCAAGCTGACTGTTAACACCTTGTTCGCGCATAATAGCAACGCGTGGACGTACCCCAGAATTGATCATTGGCGCTGCAATATTGTCGTTTTGATCGAAGGTTAAATTAACCGATAAACCTGGGTTATCTAAATCTAACTTTGCAGCAAACTCTTCTTCAGCACATTTAGGATTATCACGCAACTTTTGCATTTCAAAAGTCATCTTAGACCAAATCTCACGCAAACCTTTCATATCGCGGGAAAGAATATCTTGCCCATCTTTAGTGATGCTAAGTGTTTTTGTTTCTGCCGGTTCGCCAATAAAATGAGCAAATTCAGAAACATGATGTTCTACTAGAATTGCTTCAACTTGTTGGCGCTTTTCTGCAGCCACTTGAATAACAGCGCCTAACTCTTCGTTAAATAATAACTCTTCGGCCGAACCATTTAATTCAGATAAATCAGCACTTATACCACAATTACCAGCAAAGCCCATTTCCACTAAAGTCGCTAATAAGCCACCATCTGAGCGATCATGGTAAGCATAGGCTAAGCCTTGTTGATTTAAGCTTTGCACTGCGTTAAAAAAGTTTCGTAAATCATCTGCTGAATCAACGTTCGCTGGTGTTTTACCTAACAGTTTATAAACTTGAGTAAATGCCGTCGCGCCTAGACGGTTTTTACCGCGACCTAAATCCAATAATAATAATTCTGTTTGACCTTGGTTAGATTTCAACTCAGGTGTTAAAGATTTACGCACATCAGTCACTGGGGCGAAAGCCGTAATGATTAAAGAGCTTGGAGCTGTTACGGATTTTTGTTCGCCATTTTCTTCCCAAACGGTTTTCATGGACATAGAATCTTTGCCCACTGGAATCGTTATGCCAAGTTTAGGGCATAAATCCATACCCACTGCTTCCACCGCATTATAAAGATTCACATCCTCTCCTGGCGCCCCAGCTGGAGCCATCCAGTTAGCGGACAAGCGAATTTTCTTGATATCGTCAATCTTTGCGCTAGCAATATTGGTTAGTGACTCTGCGACCGCCATCTTTGCTGCTGCAGCTGAATCCAATAGCGCAGCAGGAGTTCGCTCGCCCATTGCCATAGCTTCGCCGGTATAACTATTATGAGTAGAGGTAGTCACAGCGCAATCTGCTACTGGTACTTGCCAAGGGCCTACCATTTGATCCCGGGAAACCATACCGCCAACTGTTCTATCACCAATGGTTATCAAGAAAGTTTTATCAGCAACCGCCGGTAATGCTAAAACACGATCCACGGCTTCGTTAATATCTGCAACTTGTGGTAATTCTGTAGAAGGCGCTTTTAAGGTTTCTGCTGTGCGGTGCATTTTAGGTGGTTTACCGAATAAAACATCCATCGGTAAATCAACAGGATCATTATCAAAATGCTCATCGCTCAAGCTCAAATGTAACTCTTCAGTTGCTTCTCCCACTACCGCAAAAGGACAACGTTCGCGCTCACAAATTGCTTTAAATTTTTCAAGGTTTGCAGGGTCTACTGCCATCACATAGCGCTCTTGCGCTTCGTTACACCAAATCTCCACAGGTGCCATCCCCTTTTCGGCATTTGGCACACGACGTAATTCAAACTTTCCGCCACGCTCGCCATCATGCACTAATTCAGGAATTGCGTTGGACAAACCGCCAGCACCCACATCATGAATAAACTCAATTGGGTTTTGATCATCAAGTGCCCAACAGCGGTCAATAACTTCCTGACATCGGCGCTCCATTTCAGGGTTATCACGCTGCACCGATGCGAAATCTAAATCTTCTTGGCTAGTTCCCGAAGTCATTGAAGATGCTGCACCGCCACCAAGGCCGATTAACATGGCAGGACCGCCTAGTACGATAACCTTGTATCCAGGCTTAATTTCTTTCTTCTCAACATGTTGCTCGCGAATGTTACCCATACCGCCGGCAATCATTATAGGTTTATGGTAGCCACGAACTTCTTCGCGTTTTTCAGAACCAAAGTCAAATTCAAACTTTTCTTCAAAAGTTCTAAAGTAACCATTAACGGCTGGACGTCCAAACTCGTTGTTAAAACTGGCGCCGCCAATAGGGCCTTCCAGCATAATATCCAACGCATTTACAATGCGTGCAGGCTTGCCATAATCCGTTTCCCAAGGCTGCTCGTAACCAGGAATACGCAAGTTAGAAACACTGAAACCGGTTAAACCAACTTTTGGCTTGCCGCCAATACCAGTGGCCCCTTCATCACGAATTTCACCACCTGAGCCAGTAGATGCGCCCGGAAAAGGGGAAATACAGGTTGGGTGATTGTGAGTTTCAACTTTAATTAATACGTGCACAGGCTCTAAATGATATTGGTATTCATTAGTTTCTGGCTGTGCAAAAAAACGGTGTGCATTAAAGCCTTCAAAAACTGCGGCATTATCTTTGTATGCCGATAAGACGCCTTCGGAATTGTTAGCGTAAGTGTTCTTAATCATCTTAAATAATGATAAATCTTTATCTTCGCCATCAATGGTCCAAGAAGCATTAAAGATTTTATGACGGCAATGCTCTGAGTTGGCTTGAGCAAACATCATGAGTTCTACGTCACTCGGGTTACGCCCTAAGTTGGTGAAACTTTCCACTAAATAATCAATTTCGTCTTCTGCTAAAGCTAATCCAATATCGGTATTGGCTTTAACTAAGGCAGCGCGACCGCCGGGCAAAATATCCACATGAGCAAGTTCTTTAGGAGCTTCTTGGACAAATAATACTTCAGCCTGATTATGCTCGTCTAAAACCGATTGAGTCATACGGTCATGAACTAGCGGCTTTAAACGCTCAACCACTTCATCTTTAATTTGCTCACCTTCCGGGTTGATAAAATAAACCGCAACCCCTCGCTCAATTCTCTCAACTTTGTTTAAGCCGCAATTTTGCGCAATATCCGTCGCCTTAGATGACCAAGGAGAAATAGTACCTGGACGAGGTACCACAATCATACGACGTCCAGTGTGTTCGCTGGCTGGACGGCTTGGTCCATACTCCAACAAACGCTCTAGGACCGATAGTTCATCTTCGGTTAATTCTGAATTGGTATGCACATAATGGACATACTCACCATAAATTTCAGCCACACGAGGTTCGATGGCTTGGGTTTCTTTTAAAAGACGGGATTTTTGGAAATCAGAATAAGCAGGGTTACCGCGTAAAATGAGCATACAATTCTCTACCGATAGCGTGATTACTGGGTCATAGCGTAGCTGTGACAAGGAGCGCAAATTTTACTCTAAAACAGAGTTTTTGATAAGTCCTGGGAGCTGATAATTAACAAATTAATGGTAAATTTGTACATTTTAATCATTTCAAAGCATAATGGGATTAAAGCCTGTTTAAGTTATTGAATTATCAGTAGATGCTGATGTTTTATCCTTCTTTAAATTCTAACCCAAAACCAATATCAAGAATCCTTGTTGCTGGAGTCTTGTTATTGGCATTAGTTTTGTTGACTGGCTGCGAGCAAAAAACTCAAACAAACCAACTGCAACAGATTAAAGATCGGGGTTATATCAAGGTCTATACACGAATAGCACCTACCTCAATGTACGTTGGCGATGGTGGCTTTACTGGTTTTGAATACGAGTTAGTAAAGCAGTTTGCAGATTTTTTAGAGATTGATGTTCAAATCGTCACGGAAAACAATCTTGGTCAAATGATTCAAGATTTAGAGCAAGGTAAAGCTGATTTAATCGCTGCTGGTTTAACCGTTACTCCTGAAAGACAGAAGAAAATCCGCTTTGCGCCCTACTATCAAGAGATCACCAGCAAACTAGTTTATAAACAGGGCGAGAAACGACCTCGTGATTTCGAGCAAATTGAAGATGGTTTAGTGGTGATGGCTAATTCTTCTCACTCGGGCTTGCTTGAGAAAAACAAAAAAACTTACAGCGATCTAAATTGGAAAGTCTCTTCCAATTTAGGCAGCCAGGACTTATTGGCCCAGGTCATCAATGGCGACATCAAATATACAATTGCCGACTCCAATGATTTGGATTTAGCGCGACAAATTGAACCAGAATTAGCTGTTGCTTTTAATGTTTCTGATACTCAGCATCTAGCTTGGGCTTTAGCAAAAAATGATGATGATAGTCTCTACGCAGCTAGCATTGATTTTTTCGCCCATATTCGAGGCAATGGTACTTTGGATTATTTAATTGAGCGTTATTATGGTCATTTAAAGAAATTCGATTATGTGGATAGCCGTGAATTTCATCGAGCCATTGAATCACGCTTACCGGAGCTAAAAGGTTATTTCTTAGAAGCCGCGGGTAATGATTTGGACTGGCGCTTCCTTGCTGCTATGGGTTATCAAGAATCTCACTGGAAAGCAGATGCTCGCTCACCTACCGGTGTTCGTGGTCTGATGATGTTAACCTTGAATACAGCCAAGCAAATGGGTATTGAAAACCGCTTAGATGTGAAACAGAGCATTTTCGGCGGCGCCGATTATTTCAGATTAATGCTCCGCAAAATCCCTGAGCGAATAACTGCTCCGGATCGTAACTGGTTTGCCCTTGCGGGTTATAACGTTGGTTTTGGACATTTAGAAGACGCTAGGCGATTGGCCGAAGGACAAGGAGCTAACCCAGATAAATGGCAAGTACTGCAAGATTTTTTACCCTTGTTACGACAAAAAAAGTGGTATTCGAAAACCCGATTTGGTTATGCCCGCGGTAATGAGCCGGTGCGTTATGTTCGGAATATCCGCCAATACTATGCCGTCTTGGTACAACTTTTTAATACCGATGGAACCTCTAAGTTTATAAAGTATGACGAAGTAACTGAAATTAGCTGCGAACAACATAAGGATAGATTAACAATAACGCCTGTGGCTGAAGATACTTTTTATCATCAGCTAGCATTAAATAAGTCGCAAGCAATAGATGTTTCGCTAGAGCAACAGTGGCTAGTAGAAAATGTTCAATGCAGTGAGCAAGGTTTCAATTTAGAAATTAGTCATCGAGCTAATGATGATCTTACCTTTGAGAATTACCAAATAGTTTTAGTTGATGGCAATCTTGTGATCACCAATCAAGCTACAGACTCGCTTTAGGTGCCACCCTTAGCACTTCCTCAATCGTAGTCAATCCTTGAGCCACTTTAAAAGCACCACTAATACGAAGTAAATTCATGCCATCTTTAAGGTTTTGTTTGCGGACTTCTCGTAAATCCGTGTTTTCATGGATCATGCCTTTTAGCTCATCAGTTACTTCAAGCAACTCGTAAATGCCTTGGCGTCCTTGATAGCCGGTATTGCGACAATAATCGCAGCCCACCGGGTGATATACAACTTCTGGCTGAGCTACCTTATCAACATCACCAACTAAAGAATGCCAAGCATCCTGATCAAGACTAGCGGGTTTTTTACATCTATTACATAAAATTCTCACTAAGCGCTGCGCCATAACGCCGAGCATGGTAGCGTTTAATAGATAGGGCTCAACGCCAATTTCCATTAAACGCGTAATTGCTGATGGCGCATCATTGGTATGTAGCGTGGAAACCACTAAATGTCCGGTTAAAGCAGCTTGAACTGCCATATGAGCGGTTTCTTGATCGCGTATTTCGCCAATCATAATAATGTCAGGATCCTGACGTAACAGTGCTCGAACACCGGACGCAAAATCTAAATCGATATCGTGATGTACCTGCATTTGATTAAGCTTTGGCTCCACCATTTCGATGGGATCTTCAATCGTGCAAATATTGACTTCAGGAGTAGCTAATAAATCTAAAGAAGTATACAAAGTGGTGGTTTTACCAGAACCTGTAGGGCCTGTAAGTAAAACGATCCCAGTTGGACAGGAAATAAGTTCACGCCATAATTTTTCGGTTTCAGGCTCTAAACCTAGCTGTGAAAAATCCCGATTAAGCACAGTTGGATCAAAAATACGACCAACAAATTTTTCTCCAAATGCTGTTGGTAAAGTCGACAATCGTAGTTCAATCTCCATTCCGTCTGGATTTTTTGTTTTGATACGACCATCCAGTGGTTTACGACGCTCTGCTAAATCCATTCGACCTAAAATTTTAAAACGCGATACTACTGCATGAGTAATAGCAATGGGCAGTTGATACACATCATGCAATACGCCATCAATTCTAAAGCGAACCTTGCCTACTTCTCTTCTTGGTTCAATATGGATATCACTGGCTCTTTGCTTAAAGGCATATTGCAATAACCAATCAACAATTTGTACCACATGCTGATCATTAGCATCGGCTTCTTCGGAACCTTTTAACTCAATTAACTGTTCTAAATTGCCAACAGTATTATCGGCCTGCATTTTTGTTTTATTGGCGCCCTTAATGGAAGCCGATAAATTATAAAACTCTTTTTGATAACGTTTAACTGAAGCTGGATTGGCTAAAACAGGAATAACTTTCTTCCGATTTGTTTGCTCTAGTCCTTGCATCCAATTTAAATCCGTAGGATCCATGACCGCCACAATAATAAATTCCGGCTTTACTTCTATCGCTAAGATTTGATGACGTTCAGCATAAGCAAGTGACATTACTTGGGTGACTGAATCAACATCTATTTTTAAAGGATCAACTTTGAAATATTTAATATTTAGTAGACTTGCTACAAACTTAGTCACTAACTCTTCATCTAAAATCTGTCTAGCATCATCGAGTTTAGTGAGCATCAGTTCAGCAACTTGCTCTATAGGTGAGAGCTCAGCACTTGCTTGACGCACCTTTACTCTTGCAGCTTGAAATTGTTCTGCAGTTATCCAGTTCTCTTTTTTAAGCGCATCCAATATTTGAAAGTTTGAAAGCATGGTTCCCTGTAATTTTTTTAATTAAGTCTTGCACAGATTAAACTAAATACTCATTTTTTTCCATTATAAAAAAATGGGGTCAAAGCCCCATTTTTTATTTTCGGTTTGTTTAGAATTTTATCTTGGTAGAAACATAAAAGAATGTTCCCTCAGGATCATAAACACTTGGATCGTAACCATTTAAAGAGCAACTGTAACAAGTTGGTGGTGGCTTTCTAAAAACATTATTCACGCCCACTGATAATTCCATATCAACTTCGGAGTCAGGAATATAATCAAAACGCAAATCATGATAAGTAGTCGAGCCTAACTTATTTCTCGAATTACTATTGTTAACAGTGTCAGGATCAGAGCATAAGCCCAAAGCAGTTAAACTGGCAGCCGAGCCATCCAGGAAATCACTACAAGATTCGGTTAACTGATCGATAAAGCGGACATTCCAGCCTAAGCGCCAATTATCTCTTTGCCAGCCTAAGCTTAACGTAGACTTTAGCTCTGGAATACCGGTGTTACTCACTTCGATCCCGGCAAGCTCCACACCATTTTGAACATATTCATTAACAATAGTGGTTGACCAATTAGCACTTAAGCGGCCCCATGAATAAACAGGGCTTAGATAATTGGTTCGAATATCGTAACCTGAAGTATCGACATCACCAATATTGATCAGCTGATTGTTAATACCATTAATGGTACCTCCAGCTGTTCGACTAATTAATGCACAAGCATCATCACTCAAACCAATAATACAGTCATCAATAATTCTTTGCCCATCTTCAGGTTCAATCGCATCATTAATTTCATGTTTATAGTAAGTTAAAGAGAAATCCAACGTATCAGCCCAATCAATAGATTCAACCCAGCGTGGACTGTAGACAAAACCAATATTGATACTATCTGACTGCTCTGCCTCAAGATCTGGATTGCCACCCGTAAAGACTGAAAGTTGCCCACCAGTTTGCCCATAGGTCGTTGGGACACCTAAAGCGATACAGCGCGCTTCAAAAGCAGTTCCTACGTAGTTACTACAGCGATCCGTAAGCGTCGCGTCAAAGCGAGCTCTTGTGGCAAATAGCTCACTGATACCCGGCGCTCTAAAGCCCTCTGAAACGGAAGCTCTAAAAAGGAACTGCTCATTAATGCGCCATAAAAGACCTATCTTAGTGGTCGTTTCGGTACCAAAAGTGCTGTAATCGGAATTTCGGGCTGCTAATGTAAGGCTTAAGTCTTCAGCTAATGTTGCCCCCGATAGCAGCGGCACCTTAAACTCAGCGTAGAGTTCATCTACGTCATAACCACCACTAGTTGGATTAGCCGGAATACCATTACTATCTCCAGCCTGAACTACAGCATCAGGTTCAAAAAAACCACGATAATCACGGCGTTCAAAACCCGCCGCAAAAGATAAAGGCCCCGCAGGTAATTCAGTGATATCCCCTGAAATATTTGCAGAGAATGTTTCAATAATATTTTCACTCACATCTTTTTGCGTAAACTGAATGTAGTCGAGCATGTCTTGAGTAATAGTCCCGGAACCATCACCTTGACCACCAAATAAATTCAGCGGGACACAACCAGCAATTGCCTGACAATCCGCTAAAGGCCCCAAGGCATTTAAGATATTACGAATGTTATAGCCGCCGGTTTTAATTTGATCTGCACGACTTCTACCATAAGTATAATTAATATCCCAATAGTAAGTTTGCTCATTGGCATCAAATTCCCCTCTAAACCCAGTGCCGATATATTGAGTATCTACGTCTTGCCTAAACACTCGCGGGCCCCCTTCTAACGGGCGTCGACCAATAAAAATAAAATTACTAGCATCTAAAGTCACGCCAAAAGGGTTAAATGGATTAGTTACATCTACTGTAACTAAATCGCCTAAGCCGCCAGTACCAGCCTCAGGTCCTATAAAAATTGGCTCTGGCGCCGCCTGATTTACTGACTTACGGTTATTATGTAAGGCTTTGGTATAAAAAACGGTAGTGTCAGTAATGTCGTATTCCGCTTGAGCAAAAATTGAAGTTCTTTTACTGGGCGTTACATACAGGTTAAAAGTAGAAAAATTAAAACGATCGTTATTGGTAAATGGATGGAAATCATCACCAGGTCCGCCTGGATTAGTCGGATCAAAAAATGGAATGCCCGTGACCCCGTCATTAATAGTCACATTCACTACATCAGGATTACCATCGCCATCATTGTCCGCGCCTAAGAAAAGAAAACGCCCCTGAGGTGTTCCAGAACTTCCTCGAGTTAACCCTGTGTTTGGAGTTGGGAAAGCCGCTAAGGTTCTATCGGCCGAACTGACAGCTTTCTGATCATAATGGCTTAAATTAAAGAAGACTCTATGTCTGTCGCCTTCTGCGCCAAAAGATAAATCGATTTGTTCAACCTCACCATCTTTTTCATCAAAAGTACCGCCGTAAAGGTTGACTTCAAAACCATCGAAGTCATTACGTGTAATAATATTAACTACGCCGGCAATAGCGTCGGAGCCATATATAGAAGAAGCACCATCTTCTAAGATTTCAATCTTTTCGATCATACTGACCGGTATGGTATTCAAATCTACCGAGTTCTCAACACCACTGGCGGATGAACCATTGACCCATCGAATCCCATCAACTAATACCAAAGTACGTTTTGGGTTTAAATGCCGCAAGGCTACTTGCGCCGCTCCAGCACCGATACCACCACCATCCGGTGGAAAGCCGAAGTTACCACTACTGTTAAACCGTGAGTTAAGCGCAGAACCAGCTGCGGGTAGTTGCATAAGAATATCACCAACCGTTTTTAAGCCGGCTCGCTCTAAATCTTCGCGGCTTAAAGTAGTTACTGGATTGACTCCCTCAGCTTCAGCCTGTCGGATCCTAGAGCCTGTTACCACTATAGTTTCTGACTCTGGCTCCTCTGCGGCATAGACTGGAGAATCTATACCGGTTGCGGAAATAATTAAGGCTGTTACTAATGCTATATGGAAAGGTGGATACTTATTTTTTGTGTCCATTATTATACCTCTGTTTTTGTTTTATTAACTTAATCCGCAAAAATGCTGGAATGTTAAACGCCAACAGAAATGGCGGAATAAGTCCCACCAACACTATAGTTTATTTTTTCTACAAAATACCGTGATTAAGATCACGCAAAAGGATAATAACTAATTGATTCTTAAGACTGTTTTAGAATTTTGACAAGTGATTCTGGCAATGTCTGAAGAGCTTTCAGGACGAATTTTGCAGAGCTCGTTGTATACATCAAACAAATGCAGGGGGGTGTTATAAGCCTTTTTACTATTATAAGGCTTCATATCTGGGGAGTTGGTTTCCAAAACTATGGAGTCTAAAGGTAACTCTTCAGCCAATTTGCGAAGCCTTACTGCATTCGGGTAGGTCATAGCACCACCAAAACTCAACTTAAAGCCCATTTCAATATAACGCATACCTTGTTGCAGACTTCCGTTAAAGGCGTGCACTATTCCGCCCTCATGAAAGTTTAAAGCTTTTAAGTAAATCAAAACATCTTCATGTGCTTTACGCACATGTAAAATAACCGGTAACTTAGCTGCTTTGGCAATTTGGATTTGAGCACTAAATAAATCGATTTGAGCTTTACGGTTAACGTTGGACTCATAATAATCCAAGCCAATTTCACCAATAGCCCATAAAGGCTTTACCCCAACGGCCAGCTCGAGGTCGTGTAAATTCTTTTTTGAATGTTGCTCTAAAAAACTAGGATGTAGGCCAATAGCTGAATAGACATTTTTCTTTAGCGCCGCCAATTGGCGAATAAATCGCCACTTATCTTGAGTAATTCCGGCAATTAAAACCCCGTCAATACCCACCTTAGGCAGTCTATCAATCAAGGTATCACGCTCTTTATCAAACACAGAGTCATCCAAATGAGTGATACTATCAAACAATTGAATTTCGACTTTTTTCGCGGGTTTCTTTTTATTAAAAAACATCAAGACTCCTTTTATGTCTTACTATTCCTTTTACTAATCCCTTAATGTTCTCGAGTTTCGAAGAACCTCACATCAGGCCAGCGCTCAATAGCTAGATTAAGATTGACCATGGATGGAGCTAGATAAGTCCAGTTATCACCACCATCTAAAGCAAGGTTTTGCGAGTTTTTTCGTTTGAACTCTTCAAACTTCTTTTCATCTTCACATTCTACCCAGCGAGCAGTGGAAACACTAACCTGATCGTAGATACACTCTACTTTATATTCGTTTTTTAGTCTGTGTGCAACTACATCAAACTGTAACACACCTACCGCACCTAAAACTAAGTCATTCGACTCTTGCGGTTTAAAAACCTGAGTAGCGCCCTCTTCTGAGAGCTGCACCAAACCTTTTAGCAGCGCTTTATTTTTCATCGGATCTTTTAAGCGTACTCGTCGGAATAGTTCTGGAGCGAAATTAGGGATACCCTTAAATTTTAAAACCTCTCCTTCAGTAAAAGTATCACCAATCTGAATGGTGCCATGGTTATGCAAACCAATAATATCGCCAGCGTATGCTTCATCTAAATGTTCACGATCTCCGGCTAGGAAAGTTAAGGCATTATTAACAGCAATATTTTTACCGATACGAACATGACGCATCTTCATGCCTTTTTCATATTTGCCACTACAAATTCTGGCAAAAGCAATTCGGTCTCGGTGTTGCGGATCCATATTGGCTTGGATCTTAAATACAAAAGCAGAAAATTTTTCTTCAGTAGCCACCACTTCGCGATTTTCCGATTCACGAGATTGCGGGCTTGGCGCCCATTCAACTAAACCATCAAGCATGTGATCGACGCCAAAATTGCCTAAAGCGGTACCAAAATAGACCGGTGATAATTTACCTTCTAAAAATTCTTGTAAATCAAATTCATGACTCGCCCCTTGCACTAACTCCAACTCTTCGCGCAAATCATCAGCCAAAGGCCCAACCGCTTCATCTAACTCAGGATTATTTAAGCCTTCGATAATTCTTTCTTCTTGAATCGTATGCCCTTGTCCCGATTGATATAAATAAATTTTATCTTCAAGAATATGATAAACACCCTTAAACTGTTTACCCATGCCAATTGGCCAAGTCACTGGCGAACACTTAATATTTAAAACATCTTCAACTTCATCAAGAACTTCAATCGGATCACGAATATCTCGGTCCATTTTGTTCATAAAGGTAATAATTGGCGTTGTTCTTAAGCGGCAAACTTCCATTAGCTTGATGGTTCTTGCCTCAACACCTTTGGCCGTATCAATAACCATTAAAGCTGAATCAACCGCAGTCAAGGTTCGATAGGTATCTTCTGAGAAATCTTCGTGACCTGGAGTATCCAATAAATTTACCGTTCTACCACCATAAGGGAATTGCATTACCGATGTGGTTACCGAGATCCCTCTTTGCTTCTCAAGCTCCATCCAGTCCGAAGTAGCATGTTTACCGCCTCGTCCTTTCACCACGCCAGCTTCTTGGATTTGGTTACCAAAAAGTAAAACCTTTTCTGTAATAGTGGTCTTACCCGCATCCGGGTGAGAAATAATCGCAAAGGTGCGGCGATTTTGGATATTGTCGACAAGCTTAGTCATTGAACTTATTTCAGTATTTCTTTGATGGCGGGATTATAATGGTTTTTGCATCACAATGGCATCTTCTCGAGCTAAATCTTGCTGTAAATTACCCCGATAGTAGTTTTTACGATTGCCTATCTGGGTGAAGCCCAACCTCTCATATAGTTTTATAGCTGAATTGTTAGACTTCCTAACTTCCAAGAGCACGGTTTTCATTTCTTTGGCTCTCGCTTGCTGCATCATTTCATTGGTCAGCTCCTTTCCATATCCCCTACCTTGAAATTGAGAAGCAATAACGAGATTAAGCAAATGACATTCATCCAAGTAGTAATTAAAAATAATAAACCCCACTAGCTTATCAGCTTGAGTCATAACTATACTGGGGTACTGCTGAATAATCGCATCTTGATGGGCTAGTTTTGACCAGGGAAATGGTGCAGCATTGTTTTCAATGGATAGGATTTGCTCTATATCAGAATCAGCTAGCGGCCTTATTTTTATCATCTTAAGAAGAAAAGTATTTTAAAGCAGTTGAGATCTTTGCTGTACTTGTTGCAACAGACTCCACCAAAGCTTCTTTTCCTTTGCTAAATTAGATAATTGTGGCGCTTGCATTTTTTGCTCTTGATTAGAAGCATCGGTAGTATCCAATAGAATCAGTTGCTGAGCTTCTATTTGCGATAACTGGTAATCGGAATTGGGGTCTAATTGAAATAAACTCGCAGGTATCTCTTGGTTTTGCCATTGTTTCCATGCAAATTTAAGTTGCTTCCAAGCCATTTGCAATTCTTTTTTAGAAGCCTCAGCTGCCACTAAAACAGCGAATTTAGCATGGGGATGATTCACTAAAGCTTTTATTCCAACATTCTGAAGTTGTTCCGCTTCACCGATCTTAGAAGACTCTACTAGAATTGCTTCTGGGCTCTTATTGGAAACCGCTTCATTGATAGCAGCCTCATCCTGAACCACAGACTTCGATGCCACTTGTTCTTTAGCTTCTGTCTGCTCAAGCTTGGCATCTGCTTGCTCTTCTTGAGGTTGTTGTTCTCTAAGCTCCCAACGCGCTATTCCTAGCGCGTCAAGATAAGCCGTATTCCAACTCATTAAATAACCGTCACTGTTCTAGGATTATTTAACTAATGCCAACAAGTCATCATCAAGGATGTCATGCTTTTCATCAGCTAGCTTTTTAAAGGCAACAAACGCATCTCTGAGGTCATCATTATTATTAAATTGATGGCCTAACTCTGCCAAATGACTCTTAAAAGCATTTCTCCCCGAGTGTTTCCCTAACACCATGCGATTATTTGCCCAACCAACATCTTCAGCGCGCATAATCTCATAGGTTTCACGGTGCTTTAAAACACCGTCTTGATGAATGCCCGATTCATGCGCAAAAGCATTATCACCAACAATGGCTTTATTCGGCTGAACAGGGAAACTGGTCACTTTCGAGACCAATTGCGACGTTTGTACTATATGGCGCGTATCGATATCTGCTTCCACATCAAAATAGTCACCGCGAGTACGAACTGCCATCACGATTTCTTCTAAAGAAGCATTACCTGCGCGCTCACCTAGTCCGTTAATCGTACATTCAACTTGGCGCGCACCAGCTTGCACCGCCGCTAAAGAGTTAGCCACAGCTAAACCTAAGTCGTTATGACAGTGAACTGAGAAAATGGCTTTGTCGGCATTTGGAATGCGTTCAATTAACTGTTTAATGGTGTTGGCATATTGATCCGGCATATTGTAACCCACGGTATCAGGGATATTGATCGTTCTAGCACCGGCATCTATCACCTGCTCAACAATCTTGCACATAAAATCAATATCAGAACGTCCCGCATCCTCACAAGAAAACTCAACGTCGTCACATAAATTCCTTGCAAAACGAACAGATTTAACCGCTTGCTCAATAACTTGCTCCGGTGGCATTTGTAATTTATGTTTCATATGCAAAGGAGACGTCGCAATAAAGGTATGAATGCGGCCAGAGTTAGCGCCTTTAATAGCATCCCCAGCGGCTTGAATATCCTTTTCCATGGCTCGAGACAAAGAACAAATAGTGCTGTCTTTAATGTTATCTGCAACTAATTTTACTGCCTCAAAATCACCTGGACTAGCAATCGCAAAGCCCGCTTCGATAACATCCACTTTCATTTTTTCAAGCTGACGAGCGATCTCTAATTTATCGTCTTTATTCATGGAAGCGCCAGGACTTTGCTCACCATCACGCAAAGTTGTATCAAAAATCACCAATTTATCTTTTTGGCTCATACCAAAGTCTCCAAAAACTATTTAAATGCCACAAATATCGTTTATTTGTCGACAAATGGTCAATAAACGACCAGTTAATTATTCATATCTATAGGATAGCAAATATTTCCAGTTTTGAATAAGACTTGCTAAGAGGTTTGACCAAAAAATGCGGATTTGCTCTGGTAAAAAAAAGCGGAGCCGAGGCTCCGCTTTTTAGTCTGAACTCTAAGTTAGCGATTAAGCCGCTTTAGATTTCTTTTTGCTTTGTTTTTTAGCTTTAAAGCCATCAACAATTTCTTCATGCGAATAATCATCCACTTGAATCACATCCATTCTAGCCTCTTCAGCATCCACTAACATTTGACGCTCGTCTTCGTTAATAATGCCTTTTTCAATAGCTTGTTCAATACGCTCCATATTAGTAGCATCTTTATCAAGCTCCTTTGCTTTCATTGCTTTACGCAGTTTACGGCGAACTTCATCTGCAGCTAATACTTTAAAGAAAGCTTGTTCTACACGACCGGTAACATCATCAGCTTCTTTGCCAACATAAGATAAATCAGTGATACGATCTCGTAATTCATTACGATTCAACATTGGCTTAACAATTTCACGATCTAACTTATCGCTAGGTTTCTTATAGCTTTTGCCATAAGGGAAAGCTACAAATCGTAACATCTTGCCCACTGCTTTAACTGGGAAATTCGCATAGAAATCATAGAATGCTTCTTGAATTTTTTCTAAGTTGCTTTCAATATTCCATTGAACATAAGGTAAATCAGCAATTGGACGTTGATTATCTTCATAGTATTTCAATACTGCCGAGGCCATATATAAATGACTCAAAACGTCAGCCAAACGAGCCGATAAACGCTCTTTACGCTTTAAATCGCCACCTAGCATGCCCATGGCCACATCAGAAGTCAGGGCTAAAACAGAACTCATGCGAGTAAGCTGTTGGTATAACTTTCCAGTTTGACCTGCTACTGGTTTTTTAGCCAGTAAACCGCCGGTTAAACCTAAACCAAAAGTTCGTGCAAAATTACTCACGCCATAACCGATATGACGGAACAATAAACTATCAAAACGTTTCACTCCTTCTTCTTTGTCTTCCATTTGCGCAGCGAACATCTCACGTAATACATAAGGATGACAACGCACCGCACCTTGACCAAAGATCATCAAATTACGGGTTAAAATATTAGCGCCTTCTACAGTAATACCAATCGGCTGACTCATATAGCCACTGGCTAAATAATTTCGCTCACCCATAATGATCGCGCGACCAGCATGGATATCCATTGAATCATTTAGAACCTCACGACCCATTTCAGTCATGTGGTATTTAGCAATAGCTGAAACTACGGAAGGCTTAACACCTAAATCTACAGCTCCGGCAGTCATAGTACGCATAGCTTCGATACGGTAAGTCATGCCTGCGATGCGAGCCATCGCCTCTTCTACCCCTTCAAAACGGGCAATAGGCGTTTTAAATTGCTCACGCACCATGGCATAGGCGCCGGTCAAACGATAAGACAACTTAGAAACCGCAGTTCCCATAGCTGGTAATGAAATTGAACGGCCAGCTGCCAAACATTCCATTAACATTCTCCAACCTTGACCAGCGAACTCTTGTCCACCGATCAACATATCCATTGGAATAAATACATTTTCGCCAGTAGTAGTACCATTCATAAAGGCTTGGCCCATCGGCATATGTCTTTGGCCAATTTCAACACCAGGATGATCGCGCGGAATTAATGCGCAAGTAATACCGTAATCCGTTTTATCTTCATCCCCTTCTTTTCCACCTAACAAGCCATCAGGATCATAAAGTTTGAATGCTAAACCAACAATGGTCGCCACTGGCGCTAACGTAATATACCGTTTATTCCAAGTTAAGTTGATACCTAAAACTTCTTTACCTTCGTGTTTACCCATGCAAACCACGCCTTTATCAGGAATAGCGCCTGCGTCCGAACCAGCTACCGGCGAAGTTAAAGCAAAACATGGGATTTCTTTACCTTCTGCTAAGCGAGGTAAGTAATAATCTTTTTGCTCATCAGTACCATAATGCAGTAACAATTCCGCAGGACCTAATGAGTTAGGGACCATAACGGTTACAGCTGCACTGCCTGAGCGAGTTGCAATTTTAGTCACTACTGAAGAGTGTGCTAAGGCAGAAAAACCTTTACCGCCAAATTTCTTAGGGATGATCATACCTAAGAAGCCTTTGTCCTTAATAAACTGCCAAACTTCAGGCGGTAAATCCTTACGTTTTTGTACTATGTCCCAATCGTCTAACATTGAGCACAGTTCTTCGGTTTCATTATCAACGAAAGCTTGCTCTTCTTCTGTTAAAGCTGGTTTAGCTATCTGTAACATCTTATTCCAGTCAGGATTACCTTGAAATAAGTCACCTTCCCACCAAACATCGCCAGCTTCTAAAGCAACTTTTTCAGTTTCATTCATTGGAGGTAGAACTTTTTGCATAAATCTATAAGCTTTGCGAGAAATCCAATCGATGCGTAAATCCGGCAACATATAAAATAAAGCTACAATAGCATACACAATTGCTGAAGCGTAAAAGCCCCAAGCTAAATCGCTCGCAAACCAAATAACCGCTAATGCGACTAAATTGGCAAGCATAACTTTTTTCATCGGCCAGCGGTTGTAAGCACAAACGCCTGCAACTAAAACCATTAACAATAACTGCCATAATCCAGTCATTTTATTTCTACCTCAATCTATATAAAATTAAATAAGTAGGCGGACAGCTTAAATTAAGCTTTCATACCTGCAGCTAAGAAAGGAATCATTTCATCAATAACTTCCTCAATAGCCATTTTTCTATCGAAATCTGCTTCTGCGATTTCTCGTAAAGCATCACTACCCGCTAGGGTGAAAATTAAGCTCCCTAAGGTGTAATGGAGCCTCCAGAAAATCTGATCATTGGTTAAACTTGGATAAGCGCTCTGAAACAGCAGTGTAAAACGTACTAAAACATAACCGTACTTATCAGTAACATGACGTCTTAAATGCCCTTGGGTTTCGGCATAAGCACGCCCCAATAACCGCATAAAAATCGAAATTGACTGTTCACGCTGCTTTTCAAGAGCTAAAAGTGGCGAAACAAGCGCTCGTAGCAAAGTTTCTGTGGTCAAACTACCATTATCGCTGGACTCTAAACTATTCAGCTGAGCATTGAGTACTGAGGTATATTCGGATAAAAACCGGTCAAATACGTCCTGAATCAAGGACTTTTTAGAGCCAAAATGATAATTCACACTGGCCAAATTCACCTTTGCACGCGCAGTTATGGTTCTAAGACTGGTTTCTGCAAAGCCTCTTTCAGCAAATAGCTGCTCAGCCGCATCCAAAATTTTGCTTTTTGTCGTATCGTTTTTGTTCATTAGCACCAAAAAATATCAAACATCTGTTTGAAACATACGTTCAACACAACAAAATGTCAAGTCATGGGGCTAATTTCTATAGACAATTTGCCTCCAAGAAAATGGCAAGAAAGGAATGAAAATTAAACAAGGGCATTAAAAGCAGTAAACAATGAAGACCGCGATAGATGATGATTTTTAATTATGAGAAATAATTAGTTTGTTAAGAAAAGAATTATTGCGGCAGCCAATTTTTGAATTCTTGATAATCAAATGGCCAAATTAAAATATTATCATGAAAATTATTTTTTAAGACAGGAATTTTTGTTTTGTATTCATGCATAATTTCTTCATCATCTATGATGTCAAAAATTTCAATATCAAAATTAATTTGATTGTTTTTTTCGTGAAAAAATTGAGAAAACATCTGCTCAACTTTTTCGCATAAATGACATCCAAAAGTGGTATAAAAAATTATTTTTTGCATTTTTATTAAAAAAAGTTCTAAAAAAGTAAAAAAAACATTGATAAATCGAACTTTAACATAATTTTTTATTAACTTTCTAAAATTCTTCTCGTATAATTTGTTTGAAACTTAACCAAACATTATTACGACAGGGGAAATAACCATGGCCACTAAACAAACTTCAGCAGCAGCTTTGAAATCAGCTGAATCTGCTTTGAAAAAAACAAAAACTGCAGCAGCAAAAGATAAAGTTGCCGCTACTAAAGCCGCAGCAAAAGCTAAAGACGCTGCAGCAAAAGCTAAAGCAAAATCAAACAAAACTTCTAAAGCTGCCGCTAAGAAAGCTAAAGATGCTGCAGCAAAAGCTAAGAAAGCTGCTACTGCTTCTGCTAAAGCTTTTGAAAAAGCTAAAGCTACTGTAGCGAAAGCTAAAGCAGTTGCTGCTAAAGACGCTGCGTTAGCAAAAGCAATTGCTAATTTTGAAAAAGACTGGGCTGCTAAGGAAAAGAAAAAAGCTGCCGCTGCTGCTAAGAGAAAAGCCGCTGCAGATAAGAAGAAAGCTGCTGCTGCTAAAAAACGTGCAGCCGCTGCTGCCAAGAAAAAAGCCGCTGCAGATAAGAAAAGAGCCGCTGCTGCTAAAAAGCGTGCTGCTGCCGCTGCTAAGAAAAAAGCCGCAGCAGAAAAAAAGAAAGCTGCCGCTGCTAAGAAAAAAGTAACTAAAAAAACTCCAGCTAAGAAAAAAGCAGTTAAGAAAGCACCTGCTAAGAAGAAAGTAACTAAAAAAGCACCTGCTAAGAAAAAAGCAGTTAAGAAAGCGCCTGCTAAGAAAAAAGTAACTAAAAAAGCGCCTGCTAAGAAAAAAGTAACCAGAAAAGCGCCTGCTAAGAAAAAAGTAGCTAAAAAGAAGTAATACTTCTTAATAAAAAAACCCGGCAAAGCCGGGTTTTTTTATGCTCTAATAATCGTAACAGCCTATTTATGCTCTATTAACCAGGCTCTATGGTGATTCCTGCTTTTTTGAAAGTCCAAAGGTAAGGTTTTTGGAGTGATTTCTTGTACTTTGTAGAATGACTCAAGCTCTCTATCTAAAACAAACTTTTTAAAGTTATTTGAAAAGTACAGTTTGCCTTCCGCATTTAAGAAGGACATGGCTAAATTAATCAATTCAGCATGATCAGTTTGTACATCAAAAGAGGCTTCCATCCGCTTAGAATTTGAAAAAGTAGGGGGATCTAAGAAAATTAGATCGTACTTTTGTTCATTTTGATTGTCATTGAGCCACTTAATACAGTCTGCTTGGATAAATTGGTGCCCATAAATCGGTATTTCATTCAGTGCGAAATTCTTTATTCCCCAATTAATGTAGGTTTTCGACATATCGACAGTTGTGGTTTTAGCACCACCTTTTGCAGCATAAACACTAACTGAACCAGTATAAGCAAAAAGATTTAAAAACCGCTTGCCCTTTGCCTCATTCATAATCAATTTTCGAGTCTTACGATGATCTAAAAATAAACCAGTATCCAAATAGTCCCTTAAGTTAATATTAAATTTAAGACCTTGCTCGTTAACGACCTTAAATTCATCGCTTTTCTTAAGCTTTTCGTATTGTTGAGTGCCCTTCTGGCGACGTCGCTGCTTAAGATGAATGTTAACCTCAGGAATTTGCATCACACCTGAAGTGACTCTTTTAATTTCATTTAGACGTTTTAGTGTAACCTTTTCAGGAATTTCCTTAGGTGCCAGATATTCTTGAATATGGACTTCATCTTCATAGATATCGATAGCTGCGGAAAACTCCGGTAAATCAGCATCGTATAAGCGATAACAAGTCACATTGTTTTGCTTTAAATAGGATTTGTAGCGTTGTAAATTCTTGTTCAGCCTGTTTTTCAACATAACCGCGCTATCGGATAGGTTGGTATCCCAGTTCGGATTGACTTTACTCGGATCAAACGGCTCATAGGCGTTTTCTGCGCTTATATCAAACAAATAAAGCTGACAGTCTAGCGCGCCATTTTTAAGCTTGTAGCGTTTGTTAGAGCGCAGGCCAATGGCTTTTGCGTACTCTATTTCAGTGGTGATCATGGCTGCTTGCCAACCATCAAACTGCGTTTTCCAATAGTGGCCGAGCTTTTTATATACCTCAACAATGGTTTCCGGATTCCCTAGGCGTTCGCCATAGGGCGGATTAGTGACTATAAGCCCGACTGAACCCAGTTCAAATTGTTCAGGCTTGGCAATATCTTGATGCGCAACACTGATGATATCCTCTAAACCAGCTGCTTTAATATTTTCCTGCGCTAGCTCTATACTTTTGCCATGTCGATCACTGCCAAGGATCTTTCCAGAATAGTTAAGTTTATTTTTATTGGCTTGACGTTTTGTCACCGCCAATATTTCTTGCCATAGCTCCTCATCATGCTGCTTCCAATGATGAAAGCCAAAATTTGGTTTCAATAAACCTGGCGCCATTCCCAATGCCATCATGGCCGCTTCTATCAACAAAGTTCCTGTGCCGCACATAGGATCATGAAAATCATAAGCTGCAGCGGATAACTCTGGCCATTTCGCACGGGAAAGCATTGCTGCCGCTAAGTTTTCTTTTATTGGTGCAGCACCAGTGGAATCTCGGTAACCACGCTGTTGAAGGCTACGGCCAGAAATATCCAAGCCCACTTTTAACTCTGAGCCATTGACTAAAACATGCACACGATAATCAGGGGAATCTTTATCAACAGGCGGCCGGCTTTCATATCGCTCTTGAAAATAGTCCACAATGGCGTCCTTGGCTTTTAAAGCCCCGAAACCTGAATGCGTAATAAAGTTATTTTTTCGACTGGTGCAATCAACCGCTAATGATTGATGGCTATCAAAATGCCAGCCCCATTCAATAGCATTAATTTTGCTATAAAAATCTTCCGTTGACTGAACTCTATCATGTAACAGCATCAAATAAATGCGGTTAGCCAATCGAGAGTTTAAACACACTTTATAAGCAACCGATAGGTCGCCTTGAAAGGTAACATGCGTTGGATGCTCTTTTAACTCGCTAGCGCCTAATGCTGCTAACTCAGCGATTAAAAGTGACTCTAAACCAGGCGGACATGATGAATAAAAATTGTATTGTTCCGACATTAAATAAGCACCTTTAACCTTCTAACATTTGTTGTACTGCAATAAACTCTTCGAGCTCAATTTGCAGTTGTGATTTTTCTTGAGCATCTATATCTGTCCAATGGCGATTATTCAGCCCGGCATACAGAGCATATAAAAGAATTAAACTTGTTTTTGCGCCAGAACTTTTTAATCTGTAATAAGCTTCTATTGGACCTATCTTTTGCAATTGTTCTCGACTATTAATACCAATAGATTGCAATATTAAAGCTGACTTAGGACCAATATTAATAATTTGGTTTATATCAGACATTCATGCCTTTTATTGCTGATGCTGCTCGATGAATAAGTTCAGGGCCATGAAAAATAAAGCCAGAATATATCTGCACCAGCGCAGCGCCAGCTTTTATTTTATCCGCCGCAGATTGTCCATCGGTAATACCACCAACCCCAATAACCGGGATTTTATTGTCCATTGCTTGCACTAGTTGTTTGATAACTTGAGTGGATTTATCCGCTAGTGGTTTACCGCTTAAACCGCCTTGTTCATCCGCAAACTTTAAACCTTCAACCTTCGAACGGTCGAAAGTAGTATTGGTAGCGATAATGGAGTCCAATTCATATGCAACGAAGGTTTTGCCTAACTCATCAATATCATTCGAATCTAAATCTGGCGCTATTTTTATCGCTAATGGTTTATAAAACCCATACTTTTGTTGTAATTCGGCCTGTTTGTTCTTGAGACTCTCAAGCAATAACTTTAAATTTTCACCAAACTGTAGATCCCGTAAACCAGGAGTATTTGGCGATGAAATATTTACCACCATATAATCTGCTCGTTGGTAAATTTTCTCCATCCCAATTAGATAATCGTCTACCGCTTTTTCTACCGGCGTGTCAAAATTCTTACCAATGTTAATCCCCAGAATACCTGTATTTTTCCTTCCGAAATTGATATCAGAGACATTCTTTAAGAGTTGCTCAACACCATCATTATTAAAGCCCATTCGATTGACTATCGCTTCAGCTTCTTTAATTCTGAATAAGCGCGGTTTTGGATTTCCCTCTTGAGCTCGAGGAGTAACAGTACCAACTTCGATAAAACCAAAACCAAATTGGCTTAAGGCATCAACATATTCGCCGTTTTTATCCAATCCTGCTGCTAGACCAACTCGATTCCGGAATTTAATACCCATCACTTCAACCGGGTCATCAACTAATGGTTGTGACATCAGTCCTGACAGCTTTAACTTATGTAAAGCATTTAAGCTATTTAGTGATAAATGATGCGACCTTTCTCCGTCCATCATAAATAGAATGCTTCTTAGCATTGAGTACATAGTTTTTCCTGAAAAATTAACGGCAATAAAAAAGGCCAGTTTTGAACTGGCCCTATTTTACTGACTTTTAAACAAATATGTTACTTTTTTGCTTTGGCAGCTTTTTTCTTGGTGGTCTTTTTAGTAGTTTGCTTAGCAGCAGCCTTCTTAACAGGGGTTCTTTCAACCCACTTATTATTCTCATAAAAAGCCGTCCAACCTGAAGCTTTTCCGTCTTTATCAAGACCAGCCACATATTGCTCGGCAGACTTACGACTGTATTTGACAAAAACAGCATTACCCGCGGGATCTTTTTCTGGAGCTTCTGCTAAAAACTTATACTTTGGATCCAACTTATCTTTAACTGTCAGCAGTTCACTCACTGAAGGAGCTCGCGTTTCTCTATTTCTTGGAAACTGACTAGCAGCCAAGAAAATACCCGCAGCGCCATCCCGTAAAATATAGTGATCATCGACTTTTTGGCAAGCTAAATCAGGCATAGGAATTGGATCAGCTTTTGGTGGCGCAGGTTGGCCATTGGCTAGAAGTTTACGTGTATTTTTACAATCTTCGCTCATACAACCAAAATACTTGCCAAAACGACCTGTTTTTAGCTGCATTTCATCGCCACACTTATCACAATCTAAAACTGGACCATCATAACCTTTGATCTTGTACTCGCCTTTCTCAACTTCGTAACCCTCACAATCAGGATTGTTGCCACAGATATACAGCTTAGTATTTTCATCCAGTAGGTAATCTTCCATCGCCGACTCACAAATCTTGCAGCGCTTGATACCCACTAAATGAAGTGCTTCCTCTTCCTCATTAGCCGCCACGAAATCATCGCCCGGCATTAAATTTTTAGTATTCTTGCAGCGCTCTTTTGGCGGCAAGGAATAACCAGTACAACCCAAGAAAACACCGGTACTAGCGTTTCTTATAGCAAAATGATGAGAATTACATAAGTCACAAGTTAATTCAGTTTCAACGGCATTATTGCGACGCATACCGCCATCTGCTTCTTCTTCATCAGCTTTTTTAAGCTTATCTGAAAAAGATTGATAAAACTCATCTAAAGTTATTTTCCAATTTTTCTTACCATTAGCAATTGCATCCAAGCGCTCTTCCATAGTCGCTGTGAAAGAATAATCGAGCAAATCATTAAAACTTTCCATTAATCTATCAGTAACAATTTCGCCCATTTTCTGCGCATAAAACCGCTTCTTTTCTTGTTTAACATAACCGCGGTCTTGAATCGTAGAAATAATCGAAGCATAGGTTGATGGTCTACCGATACCTCTTTTTTCTAATTCTTTAACCAACGCAGCTTCAGAAAATCGAGCTGGAGGCTTAGTAAAATGTTGCTTTGGATCCAGCGCTTCTAGAGTCAATGTCTCACCTTCTTTAACATTAGGCAACTCATCGTCATCTTTCGATCGTTTTTGCATCGGCAAGACTTTCGTCCAACCATCAAAACGCATGACTCGGCCTTTCGCTTTCAACTCATAATCACTTGCTTCTACTAATAAATTAGTCACGTCGTACTCTGCCGGCAACATTTGACAAGCCACAAACTGACGCCAAATCAAGTCATACAGGCGCTCGGCATCTTTTTCCATATTATTGAGATGGCCCACCTTCTTGCTAACATCGGAAGGACGAATGGCTTCGTGAGCTTCTTGTGCGCCCTCTTTGCTTGAATAGCTCATAGCTTCTTTTGGCAAATAATTCTTGCCATAGCTATCAGCAATAAATTCTCGACACTGTGCTACTGCATCAGCACTTAAATAGGTTGAATCGGTACGCATATAGGTAATATAACCAGCCTCATAAAGACGCTGCGCCATCATCATTGTGCGTTTTACACCGTAACCTAAACGGGTACTAGCCGCTTGTTGTAAAGTCGAAGTAATAAAAGGTTTCGGCGCTTTAGATTTTTGCGGTTTTGATTCTAATGAGCGAACTTTGTAATCTGAATGCTTTAAGGCTTCAACAGCTTTTAAAGTATCTTTTTCATTGGTGGGTTTAAAAGCTTTGCCTTTAAATTTAGCAACCAACAATCGTAAGTTATCCCCGCCTTGACTGATAGTGTCGGCATGTAAATCCCAATACTCATCAGGGATAAAAGCTCTGATTTCGCGCTCACGCTCTACCAATAAACGCACAGCAACTGATTGCACACGCCCCGCGGATAAACCCCTAGAAATTTTTCGCCACAGCAATGGCGACACCATAAAGCCAACGACTCGATCAAGAAAACGACGAGTTTGTTGCGCATTGACATAATGCATGTCTAAGGTCGCAGGCTTTGAAAAAGCTTCTTGAATAGCTTTTTTCGTTATCTCGTTAAAAACTACTCGACGATATCTATCGTCATCACCGCCTAATAGCTCTTTTAGATGCCAAGCGATAGCCTCTCCTTCTCTATCCAAATCCGTTGCGAGATAAATAGTGTCAGATTGATCTGCTAATTTTTTTAATTCGTTAAGAACTTTTTCTTTTCCTGGTAGCACTTCGTAATGTGCATCCCAACCTTCTTCAGGATTGATTCCCATACGAGTGAATAAAGCTTTCTTTTCCCTTAACGCTTTTTGACGAGCCTTTTCTTCAGGCGGCAACTTGCGAGTAATCGCAGCTTTTCGCGCTCTTTCCTTGGCACTCACGGGTTCTTTTTTGCTCGCTCCTGTTGGCAAATCACGGATGTGACCAACACTGGACTTAACCACAAAATCATTACCCAAATACTTATTAATGGTTTTCGCCTTGGCTGGCGATTCCACGATTACTAATGCTTTTCCCATAAAAAATTCTTACTTAAGGTCTTGTTTTAAAACAACAATTTTAAATTTTAGATTCAAAAAAACAGAGCTAGATTGAACTAAAACTCTGTTGTTCCTTTTTTTATTAATAGCAACCAAAGCTAGTGGCTGTCTAGTTTTTTCTATTATTTTTTATTTTTTGATGAGCCAGTATTCATAACCGACTCACCAATTTCATGTCTGTTTAAGTTTGCCTCAATACCTGATACGCGGGTTGTTTTAGTATCGATTTAATGCCAAACCAACCTACAATGCTAATAAAAATTGCAGCAGCCAGAGGAACTATTAACCAGAAAATAAAATGCGGTTTTGCAGTAAGATCCAATACATTAATGTATAGAGAAGAGACCATTAACTCGCTACAAATAACGGCAAGCAAGCCTGAAAATATCCCTAGCAAAGCTAGCTCAGCAATTAAGCCTGAGCGAATAAATGGACTTTTGGCACCTAAGGTTTTTAATAAAGTAGCGGATAATATTCGTTCTTCTCGATTAGCTTGCAATACTGCATACAAAACTGCAATCCCTGCTAGCAAAACGAACAACATAATAAACTCAACAGCTAAGGTGACTTGATCCAATATTTTTTGCACCTGCTCCATGATTTTATCCAGCTCAATAATGGTAACTGTCGGCATCTGTTCTAAAATTTGATTGAGCATAGGTTTTTGACTTTTTGCTATATTAAAGCTGGTAATATAGCTAGCTGGAAAATCCTTTAATCCTTGCGGTTCAAAAATCACGAAGAAGTTGGGTTGAAAAGAATCCCATTGAATTTCCCGAACATTTGCAATCTGCCCCTCTACGCTTAAACCACCAATATCAAAAGAAAGTTTATCGCCAATTTTAACCTTCATCATATTTTGAATTTCAGTTGAAATTGAAATCTTTACTGCATTAGGATCAAAAGACTCATCCTCTTGCTGCCACCAATCACCCTCTACCACTTTATTGGCCGCCGGTAAGTCTTTCATCCATGTAAGATTCAACTCTCTTCTAAGAGCTCGAGCCTGTTGATATTCTTCTTTGGAAAGCACTTCGTTGGCTAACTGACCATTCAATCGGGTTACCCGGCCACGCACCATAGGATAAATACCACTGGTTTCTACGCTATTTTTTTGCAAAATCTTATCCAGCGCTTTGACCTCATAATCTTGAACGTTGATTAAGAAATGATTAGGGGCATCGGCCGGCATTTGATTTTGCCACTCGGTTAAAAGCTCGGTTCTGATCAAATAAGTCGATAGCATGATCATGAAAGCTAAACCGAAAGCAGTTATCTGACTGATGGTGTAAGCTGGATAACGTTTTAATTGACCTAGACCAAATCTAACGGATGTTGGACTTCTTTTTCCCAGCCAAATACCAATTTTAAAAATCAACCAAGCAAATAATCGGATCACGATAAAAGCAATAATCGACACGATTAATAAAATACCCACCAGCAGCCAAGAACCACTTTGCCACCACATTAGAACAGCCATAGAGCCGATTGCTAAAGCATAAATAATCCAGCCTGAGACGGCTAATGGCATCAACTCTTTACGTAAAACTCTTAATGGCGGAACTTTTGCAATTTGAAAAAACGAAGGTAATGCAAAACCCAATAAAACCACTAAGCCTGAAAAAGCAGACACTATAATTGGCACTAAACCAATCGAAACCATAGGCTGTGGCAACACATTAGCAAACTGCCAAATAATCAACTGCTGTATCGCCAAACCGATTGCCACACCTAAGGCTACGCCAATAAATCCAATAAGCGCCAATTGCCATAAATAAAGCTGATGAACTTGACGGATCCGCATGCCTAGACAGCGATAAATAGCTGCGTAATCATAATGCCGACGACTAAAACGACCTGCGGCAACCGCTATCGCCACCCCGGCAAGTATTACCGACACTAAACTCGCTAGACGCAAAAAAGACTCGGCTCGACTGAGTGAAGCTTGTAACGCAGGTGTTCCCTCTTTGCCACCGGTTATCCGTTGAGTTTCGTTAAGCTGAGGCTTTAACCATTTAATGTAAGCTTCGCGAGCAGCTTCCTCTCCAGCCAGCAACATTTGATTATTCACTCGACTGCCTGGCCCAAGAATATCTGCAGCCGCTAAATCGTCATTATTAATAATAATACCTGGAGCAACATTAAAAACTTCGCTTGCCTGTCCTGGACCTGAAACAACAACTCCAGATATGATTAATTCGGTATTACCAAATTCGATGATGTCACCAACTTTTGATTCCAGCAAACTTAAAACCCGTGGTTCAACCCAAAGTTTACCTTGGTCAGGTTTTGCTTGAACTTTTTTGCCCGCCTCAAATGGCGCATCAGCAATTTCCAGCTCCCCTTTCAAGGGATAGAAATCATCCACCACTCGAACAGAAACTAATTGAAATTTATCGCCTCTGGATATTACCGTACTAGCATTTTTACCCGTAGCGGCGATCAAATTGTTATTCTGAGCTTCTAACAGCCATTCCTGTGGGATTTCTCTTGGCGAGCTGATGACATAGTCCGCTCCTAAAAACTCGCTCGCCTGCTCGCCCATAGCGCGTTGAATGCGATCGGTAATCACGCTGATCGCTGTCATAGCAGCAACCGCGACAATTAATGCGAAAAATAAGACTTTAACCTCGCCAGCTTTCCAATCACGACGAAAGTTTTTAATGGCCATCTTAAACATTAGGAAGCTACCTTAGCTTGTGACGAGACTCTTTCAACTGTTGCTTTAGGATTTGAAGAAGCAGAATCTAACTGCTCAGAAGTATCTGCAACTAAACGCCCGGCCTCTAAACTAAGTTGTCGGTCGCAACGATTAGCTAGATTCTGATCATGAGTTACTAATACTAAGGTGGTTCCAAATTGCTCATTCAACTCAAACAACAAATCGACCACCTTTTGACCATTAGCACTGTCCAAATTACCCGTAGGTTCATCTGCAAATAGAATTTTTGGTTCCGAGGCAAAAGCTCTAGCAATAGCAACTCGCTGCTGTTCGCCACCAGAAAGTTGATTAGGATAATGCTTAACTCTTTCACTCAACCCCACTTTATCCAAAATTGCCAAAGCATCTTTACGTGGTGATTTCCCACCTTTTAATTCAATCGGTAACATCACATTTTCAAGTGCTGTTAGCCCAGGTAATAAATGGAATGATTGAAAGATAAAACCGACAAACTGTGCTCGAACCCCGGCTCTTTCATCTTCATCCAGTTCATGAAGCTTATGATTTGCAAGAATGACCTCTCCACTTGTTGGCACATCGAGCCCTGCCAATAAGGATAAAAGCGTTGATTTTCCAGAACCAGAAGCACCGATAATAGCTACAATATCGCCTTCATTAATGGTTAAGGTTACTTCTGATAAGATCGTTAAATCTTGCTCTTGCGAGCTGACTGTCTTAGTTAGGTTTTGAGTTGTTAGCATTTTTTAAATCTACGGTTAGGATTATTGATAGAATAGCGTAAATGCAAACAATTTAAAAAAAACAGTGTGAAAGAAGTGTTACTATCCTTTTCAAAAGTATCCAAAGCTGACGATTGGTTATTGATATCCTGAAAAACACAGTTGCGCTTGAAGTTATTCACGCTAAACTCCATGATCAGGTGGTATACGAAGCTAATTAGCAAACTAAAAACCGACACGATCCATATATGAGAAAACTTAACTTCCTAACATTCTTTGCTCTATCGATACTTTTCTCGTGCACAGCAACCGCTAAGCCACTTGAAGAATATAACAAGATCCTAGTGCTTGGGGATAGCCTGAGTGCTGGCTATAACATCCCTCTTGAAAGTGGTTGGGTAAATCTACTTAGACAAGAACTAAAGACTAAAAACTCTAGTATTAAAGTTATCAATGCCAGCGTCAGTGGCGATACCACTGGACAAGGTTTATCTAGACTCAAACCTTTGTTGGAAAAACATAAACCTGATTTACTCATTCTAGAACTAGGTGGCAATGATGGTTTACGCGGAATTGCGCCAGCATTAATAAAGCGCAATCTAGCCAAAATGATTGATATGGCACTAGCTATAGAGAGTGACGTGCTATTATTAGGTATGCATATATTGCCAAACTATGGCAAAAGATACACCGAAGCATTCCATCAAAATTACTTAGATTTAGCTAAAGAAAAAGAAACCATGCTGATTCCTTTTTTCCTGGAAAATGTAGCCGATAAACCTGAGCTTATGCAAAATGATGGAATCCATCCTAATGAAAAAGCTCAAAAAGTCTTATTGAATAATTTAAAGAATATTAGATGATAAAGCACTACTTTTTAGCTCTTATCCTTTTATCTTCAGTTTCAGGGTTAAAAGGCAAAGAAAGCTTCAATCAGTTGGACATAAGTAATGGGCTTTCTAACAACACCATTTGGTCAATTGAAAAAGGTCCTCAAGGCTTTATTTGGTTTGGAACCTCAGATGGACTATCTCGATTTAATGGGTATGATTTTGATAATTTTTACCTAGAATCAGCTTATAGCAGAAGTTTGCATTTAGATAAGAGGCAATCTCTTTGGGTTGGTGCTGACAAGGGTTTGGTTTTCAAGTTAGTAAATGGAGATTTCGTAAAGTATAAGCTAGGTTCTAGTTTAAATTTAGTACGTAATATAGTTAGTGATAGTCAGGGCATTTGGGCTCTAACCGAAGACAATATTTACTACAAGCCCTATGAAGCAAGAGACTTTTCTAGTGCTAAGCTCTCCTCGGGTAAGAACTCTGAGATAAAAAAAATAAACAGCGTATTCATTTATGATGATCAGCTTATGCTATCTACTGATAAGGGCCTGTATCAATATTCTAATAACAAATTGAAACTATATGATTCGATAAATTTAGCTTACAACATCAACCAAGTAGCTGTACTCAATGATAGATGGCTAATAAATACTCCTAATGAAACCTTTTATTATCTAAACAAGAAAAAGCAAAAAAGCAATAGCCTTGATTCTTTATCAGGAAAAGTCATTCGAACTATAAAAAGCTCTGGTGACACTGCTTGGATTGGTACATTAAAAAGTGGGCTTTACAAAGTTAAAAACAACGAAGTAGAACATTACTCTAACTCAAGCTTAGAATCTAATACCGAAAGCGTTATTAATAGCATATATCTAGACAAGAATATGCTATGGATAGGAACTTTTTTTAAAGGCATCCATTACAAAGATTTATCGAGTGAAAAGCTTTCATCTATAAGCAAACCAATTATCAATGCTTGCAAAATCAAAGATAAGGTCTATTCAATTTATCAGCGTAAAAAAAGCACTTATCTATCTATACCTAATAGATTATTAGTAATTGACAACGCAACCAATGAATGCAAAAGCATTGAAATTCCAGAGGCAAATCCAACATTTGATAAAAGCATTTATCAAATGCTATCGTTGGAAGATCAATCTATTTGGATAGCATCTTCACAAGGGCTATTTGAATTAAGAAACCATCAACTAATTCATCACAACTTTTCTAAAGCCCCGCTAATCGTATTTTCAATATTAGAAATTGAGCAAAACAAATTATTACTAGCCACTAACAGCGGAGCATTTATTTATGATAAAGCTCTACAATCCGTCAATAGGCTTGCAGGTTCAAAAGCGCTAAACAACTCAATTATCCATAAGTTATCCTCAAATCGAAAACATGTTTTTGCTTTAACCGACATAGGGTTAGCTATTGTAAATAAAAAAACAATTGAGTTACTTGCTCCAAATAATCCAATACTTAGCAAGGAAGTCAATGCAATCTCAATGGGCATGAACAATTTTCATGTCGCAGCATCTGATAACTACCTATATCAGTTTTCTTACGATGGGCAACAACTTAACAAGCGATTAATCACTCACGCCAAAAAAAAGTTAATGCCAATAGGTATATTGAAAAATAAAACACACAATGAGTTTTGGATATCAACATACGAAGGGCTATATAGAGTAAGCGCTACTAATTCCAAAACTAAACGTTATATTGTTGAAGATGGATTATCTAGTAACTTTAATCTCAGACATTCAAATTATCAAAATGACCAAGGCGCTTTATTTTTTGGTAATGAGAAAAGCTTCAATGCTTTTTATCCTGAAGATATTAAGGATAATTTGGTGCCGCCTAAGGTGGCTTTAACCAAGCTGACTCGCTTTAATGAAGAAGTCGTTGTTGGTGAAGATTACGAGGGCTTTTCGATTGAGTCGCCCATTGAGTATTTGGATGAGCTCGAAATTGGTCATCGTGATTACGTCATGGGCTTTGAGTTTGCAGGCTTGCACTTTGCCGACCCCATGCGCAATCAATACCAGTACAAGCTTG
This sequence comes from uncultured Kangiella sp., assembly GCA_947498625.1. GTDB lineage: Bacteria > Pseudomonadota > Gammaproteobacteria > Enterobacterales > Kangiellaceae > Kangiella. The sequence continues at coordinate 114,585 of CANMKR010000003.1, forward strand.
AGGGCTTCCATGAAGACTGGGTGTCCACTGATGCTAAAAACCGAACTGCAACCTTCACCAACCTGTCGCCTGGCGATTATGTGTTTAGAGTGCGCGCCGCCAATAAAGACGGTATTTGGTCACTCGAGGAAGATAACGTAGCTTTGAAGATTACCGTCCACCCAGCTCCGTGGCTGTCTTGGTGGGCATTCACTTTGTATGGCTTAATAGTTTTAGGCTCCATTCTTTGGTTTATCCGCTATCGCACTCAAGCAGCCATTGCCCGCTCTCGAGAGTTAGAGCTTGAAGTCGCTTCACGCACCAAAGAGATAGCCACCCAGAAGAATGTGATTGAATCACTGCTTGAACGTAAGAATGAGCTCTTTGCGAATATATCCCATGAGTTCAGAACGCCATTGACTCTAATCTTAGGGCCGCTGGAGAAAGAGCTCAAAGCTTTGGATTCTCCGAAGAATCCTAAACACCTGCAAATGATTCAGCGTAATGCCACTCGCCTATTGGGCATGGTCGAGCAAATACTAAAGCTCACTGAGCTGAAAAAAGAAGACACGGTCAATAAGGTGCCGCATGCGGTGAATCCAGCGCTGGAAGCCATTGTGGAATCCTTTGGCTCATTAGCAGAGTCCAAGCAGATAGCGTTATCGCTAAGCTTGGATAAAGACGCTAACGTCATGGCCGCTAACGATGCCTTAGAGGTGATGGTGGGTAATCTCGTCTCTAACGCCATTAAATACACCCCAGAAGGTGGGCAAGTCTTTGTTCAATCCAAGCTATTGGACAATACTATCCAGATACAAGTCACCGATACCGGCGTAGGCATGACCAAAGCCCAACAAGACGATGTGTTTGAGCGCTTTGTTCGCTTGGATAAAACCAGTGACATTGCCGGAACCGGCATTGGTCTTTCCATCGTGAAAGAGCTTATTCTTGCTCACAACGGACAAGTACAAGTCGAGTCAGTCGATGGTCAAGGCTCAACCTTTACCATTAGTCTCCCAACAACCGAGCAAGCAGCGCTCTCCGATACGCATTCGATTAAATCCATTGAGCATTTAACCCAAGGCGAAACTGCTACAGCTTCTGAGGTGACTCAAACTAGCGAAGAGAGTCTAACCAATGCTCAACAAGAGCTGGTGCTTATCATTGATGATAATCCAGACATGAGAGATTACATCCAAGAAGTCTTAGCACCCAACTATCACTGCATTACCGCCGATAGAGGCGAAGCTGGGATTGAGCTGGCTAAAGCGCAAGTTCCTGACCTCATCATCTGTGACATCATGATGCCCGGTATTGATGGGTATGAAGTGGCTAAACGATTACGTGATGACATCATCACCTCACACATTCCACTGGTACTCCTGACCGCTAAGGGCGATAAAGAATCCCGTATCCAAGGCTGGAACGAAAACATCGATGACTACATGACCAAGCCTTTTGATGAGGAAGAGTTAAAGGCAAGAATTGGGAATATCCTATCTTTAAGGGCTTTAATAAAATCAAGCCCTAAGTTCGATAAAGCTAAAACAGAAGATAATGTTCAACCATTAACCGATAAAGACAAAGCTTTTATTCAAAAGCTTGATACAGTTCTTGAAAAGCATTATCAAAATCCTTTGTGTAATCGTTCAGATATTGCCAGTGATATGGCGGTTAGCGAGCGACAACTACAACGAAAGCTAAAAGGTTTAATCAATCAGAATCCTATGGACTATCTAAGGGGTTATCGTTTAGAAAAAGCTGCGAAAATGTTGCCTAGCGGAAAACCAATCAATTTGATTTCAGATCTATGCGGCTTTAATTCAGCATCACACTTCACTCAATGTTTTAAAGCAAAGTTCGGGATTACTCCTAAAAATTATAAATAAAAAGCCGGCAAAATGCCGGCTTAATATCAATTGTAAAAAGTAACTCTGACCCACTTATTTCCCAGCATCACACTTCACTCAATGTTTTAAAGCAAAGTTCGGGATTACTCCTAAAAATTATATAATAAAAAGCCGGCAAAATGCCGGCTTAATATCAATTGTAAAAAGTAACTCTGACCCACTTATTTAATTCCACGATAAATAACTCTGATCCACTTAATTAAAAAATCATAAGCAATAATAAAAGCCAGCAAATGCTGGCTAAATAAAGTGTAAAAGTAACTCTAAAGCAATTACCTTACTCATTATGAAACTCAAGGTTTCTTTTTCGTATCTTATTAAGCAAAGTTAGAGTATCCTGTTCTTCCTCTACGGCGTTAAGATAGAAGTTTTTATCTTGAAGCCATTCCTTTGGACCAACCATAATACCTTTAAAGTTTCCGCCACCAGAATTACTATACTGCCATTCAGTCGGGATATCTGGGTTTACTACTTCAAACAGACTAGCAGGGTAAGCGTTTGGAGTATCATCGAAATCAAAGTCACCTGCTTCATCATCTAAGTAAATATAGAACCATGGTTCATCTCTATCAAAGACAACTGCATGAACTACATACTCTTTTCCAACATCAAGATTGAGCACACCATCGCTTATACGAAAAATTTGATTTATCCTTTCATTCGTTTTGATCTTATTTAAATTATTATAAATACATTTAATTTTCATAAATAAACCTACTATTTAAACTCATCAACATTGTCATCACGAATACGCCCTTGTGTTTGTTGATCTTTACCTGTTTTACTATTAGAAGACTGTTTAACTTTATAATCACTACCTTCCCCCGTTTTTATTTCGCGATTATAGTGTATTTTTGTAGTTTTGCCTTCTTTTGAATCAACTCTAACCTCCATTTTTTCATGAGTTCCTTTTAACTTAGGATCTTTAAGTTGATCTGTAGTCATTTTAACTTGACCTTCTCCTTTCTTTGCAGAGTCCATTGCCATTTGATCTTGTAATGTTTGAGGCTCTCTTTCAATTTTATTGCCATGATAGTCTTTCTCAACCGTTTTAGGCACTCCTTCAGGCTTTTCAGTATTCTTTAGTTTCTCACCAGCACCATTATCAACTTTTGGCTTATTCTTAGCTGCATCTTTTATTTCTTTAGCTATAACTTTTACAGTTTCTTTAACTCCCTTTTTAATAACCCCTTTAACTGGAGCCACATAATCACTTACTTCATCAACAACTAGGGCGACTCTAATAATAGCTTTTACTGCAAGATTTTCAGGCATATCCAAATCATGCCCGCCTTTACCTGAATTACTGCCATATATGGAGCCACAAACTCTTATCGGACAACCTTCTTTTCTTGCTTTATACCCACTCGGATCTGTCCCAGCCAGTGGGTTGTTCATAATATACGAATAAGGATTCATACTCTGGCTGTTGCCAGGGGCTTGTACAAACGGATCAACGGATAGGAATCTACCTAAATTATAATCGTACGCGCGTCCATTCATATGAATGAGTTCATGGTCATCCAAGTGCTCATGGTCGGTGAAGCCGCGCTCGGTAGTACGGTTCATTTGCGTTAAGCCAGTAATACTGGTGAAAGTATTTTGGCTTGGCTCTACAAAATCACCTTTACGCGGTTTACCAAATGGGTCAAAGCTTCGGTGCTCTTTTAGGTTGCCGTTTTCATCACTAATGGTAGCGACTGAGCCTAAACGATCGCGGTGAGTAAAACCAATCTCCCAAGTGGAATTCTTCTTGGTCTGAATCGCGACATCGCCAATGTAGTGCTTGTACTTAGTGGTACTGCCCTGCACTTCTTTTTCTAATAGCTTATCGATGTAGTAAGTGGTGATAGTGCCACCAGCAGCGCCCGTCTTAACCTGCTTATAGCGCATCAAATCAGCACCGTAAGAGAAGCTAGAAGTAACGCTACCCTTCTGAATAGTTAACGGCTTATTAAACTCGTTGTAAGTAATAGCTTTACCATCGCCAGACGTCATATTACCGTTGTTATCATAAGCAAAGGTGACCGTTCCTACGCCTACTTTGAATAATTGACGAACCGCATTAGGGCCAGCATTACCGCCAGCGGTTTTACCTGGGTTACCGTACAAGTAATTCGAACCGTAATCGCTTTTATTACTGAAGTTACCCACTGCATCGTAGTTGTAAGTGATGGTGTCCGACTGACCGATGGTATTTAAAGTACGGTCACTTTGAATCAAGCGGTGTAAGCTATCGTATTGATAGTCTTCACTGTTAGAGACACCATTACTAGCCACCATCACCTGCATGTTGAGGTTACTGAAATCATCGTACGAATAAGTCAGTTCGTGCAAACGAGTAGCACCCGAAGTTTTCTGAGACTTAATCATGGTCATCTGAGCCGTCGCTGGGTCGTAACTCGCCGTTTGAGTCATAACGCCATGCCCCATTAACTGACGGGTGACCTTACCGTGATTATCCAAGTCTTTAATCTCTTGGTAAACGTAACCACCGTTAGCATTCTTAATCTTAGACATGTAACCCTGAGGGTTGTAGTCATAAGCGAGGGTTAAACCCGTGGTGTTGTATTTCATGCCCTTAGGGCGGCCAAAGTTGTTATCGACGTAGTGAATAATGTCGTAATCGGTGTAGCTGCCACTTTCGTTATGACGGTACTTGGTTTGAGTTTCGTAGAGCTTACCGCCAGTAGTTTTGCCGTAATAATGATACTTCACGCGAGCATTCGTTGAAGAAGGTCCATCATAAGACCAGCGCAACATGCCTTTGTAATTTGCAACATTCCCATTATCCCAATACCAATACCCTGAGCGTGTTCCATTGGTCCAGCGCTGGGTCATTCTGCCTAAGGTATCGTAAGAATAAGTTAACTCGGTTAAGTTTGCGTCCTTCTCTTTTTCCACTTCACCAAAAGTGTTGTACCAGAAGAATTTCTTACCCATGTTCGGATCATCAACGTACTCTTTATGACCTAAGGCGTTGTATTTAGCATAGATTGGATTACCGTTAGCATCTTGTAAGGTAATCGGATTACCGGTGCCATCGTAGGCATAGCGGGTGTAGTTACCAGCCGCATCTTTGGTCCAGACCAACTGGCCCAAGCCGTTGTACTTACGAGCCATTTCTAAGCCGCCCGCATTGATATTGGTCACAAAGCCATCGTACTGGTAGATCGTAGGTAAATGATCGCCATCCGACTGTGGCGTTCGCTTCTTGGTTAAACGACCTAACGCATCGTAAGAATCAAAATAGGTTCTTTGCCAGCCATGACTGTCACCTCCATTATAAATATCTTCAGAAACCTTCTGTCCCTTATTGTTGAATAAGGTACGGTTATAGTACCAATGGTCATTATTGAAGTTACGAGTAATGCCGTAACCATTACGGTTAAACATATCGTAATAGGTGTAAGTATCTGGCTTGCCTTTTGCTCGATTTAAGATTCGATATTTGGATTTGAAGTTTGCATACTGCGCACACCAAGCGGTACCACCGTTTACACCGTTACACCACCAGTAAGCGGTATATTGAGTTGGCTCACCGGGAAGCTTAGTCGAGTGAACTCGACCAAAGGCATCGTAGGTCATCAGGGTTTCTTGTAAGTTAGGGTCGGTAACTTTGGTTGCTTGACCATGGATAGGGTCAACTTCAGTCGTAGTCACGTGACCTTTCGAATTGGTCACACTGTTAACAAAGTAACCATCGGCTGTGTAAGTGGTTGACACATTACGGTCCGCCATATCAGCACCCGTATAGTGCTCACCATCACTGACCACAGATGTGGGTAAGCCATAGCTGTTGTAGCTTGTGTTTGCGATTGAATCTAAGCCAGTAGCAGTACCCTGCCCTTGAGTAGCAGAAGTAGTAATGGTTTTGAGTTTACGATGAGTGTTATCAAAAACGTAGGTGGTCTTCACTTGTTTTTGGATATCAGAGCCTGACTCTACACTTGCATAATCGGTTGCTCGCCCTGAAACAGCTTTAGTCGTGGTTAATGAATAATTCGGTTTACACAACCACCAGCTAGAGGTGTTCGGAGTATGATAATAATTATTACTCACTGCCTCTGAACGATTAACATTACCTGGTTCATGACTGAACTTTCTTTCGTAGGTTTGACAACCATTACTATCAAAAACAAAATTTTGATAAGTATGATGAATCCAACCACTAACTGTCATTGCTTGGTTATGACCTGACTTAGTGAGATAGTCATACGAGAACTGGTTATAAGGGCTTACCCAATAGCGATTGATACTTGTTTGGCCATCCAAAACTTGAGCTGAGAAATCTTCAGCAGCATTATCAATAGTTTGCTTTTTAACGCCATCACGCCAAAGATCCCATTTGTAATAAGCTTTATTAATCAACCCAGAATTACAGGTCTCGCTACCTGAGCTGACTAAACAAGTTCGAGTTTGCTCTAACTTACCCGACAGCGGAAACTTCTGATGGAAATCCGAGACTGAGCGAACGCGCTTAGCTAAATCACTATCTGATAAATCGTCGACAATGATTTGCTTAAATCCTTGAAAACCTCGCCCTTGAGTATTGTACATGGCGCCACGATATCGGTAGCGAGTTTCATTCATACCACCAATACCATCAGATTGTTTTGAAGAGGCTACTGCATACATACTCGATGCGAAGTGGAAGTATTTTGGATCACTTTCTTGATACGAATGCGTCACTTCATAAAAGTTGTTACCTGCAGAATCTTTATAAGTGCCGGTAGATAATGGCTTATAAGTCCACTCGGTTTTTCTAGATAAAGCATCTTTAGCCGATAGCATCATATCGATAGGTTGATATGAGTCGCCTGCTCTAGCTGCGCCTTTATTACGCATCACCCAAACGCCTGGAGTTAAGCTACTATCTTGTACAGTATAAGCATGTGAGCTGGTGTTTGAATTCCACTTACAATCAGTACCTTCAGCCCAACGACAGCCAAACACCGTAACCAGATCCGTTAGACCATTACCGTAAGCATCTATAGCGGCAAACTGAGTAGCTGAAGCCATTAAATCAGTTGTCTTTTTCTCAGTAGTAATCATCCCATTAGGAGATTCATTAAAGAAGATAGCATCAAACTTCCTAACAGAGTCATCTGTTATATCAGCATTGATTTGAGTAGGATGACTGGGTGTTCTAGCACCACCCACAACTGACTGAACATAATTACGATACATAGCATCATCACAATACCAGCCACTTATGGGTGCGCCAAAATGATTAAAGCTGTGAACTAAAGAACAAGCAGAAGCGACAACTTCATCAGCAATCAATAATTCATTATTGCCATCGCCATCATAATCCATAAACAAAGTCTTAGACTGGACCGGGAACATGTATGGCTCCAAACCACCATTAGTTTGAATAGAACCACCTCGTGTTGGCATTTGAAAGCCTAAATCTCGCCAGCTTGACTCAAATTGCCCGCCACCTTTATTTAACTTCAAATAAACCGAATGATTCCCAGTAGAATTAGTCGTACCCGTCGACAACCAGTCTGTTAGACCGTCACCATTGATATCTGCAAAAAAATCAGCTTCAATAAATTCATTTGGATAAACGGAATAGGCTGGATTAGCAAAAGGGGTAATGACGCTAGTAGAATATCCATTAACATTAGAATGACCCAAAATAACTTTGATCGGCTTTGGTATTCTTGGCTTACCACCACCTTGTACTTCAAAAATGACAAAGTCAGAAATACCATTACCATCTATATCGCCAAAAATTTGCACATCAGTCTGGAAGCTTTGATTAACATTACAATAAATGGAAGCAAAGGTTCCGCCACCACAGAAAGAGTTAGGCTCGCTTCTAACTGGATAAGTATGAACTAAAAAGTAATTATTGGCTGTAAAAGGTTGGTTATGATTACCAGAATTCCAATAGATTCTTAATTGAGGATTACCGCCGTTGGTATGAAAGAATGCAATATCACTTAGTCCATCTCCGTTAAAGTCCGAAAAACCCATCGGGTAGTCAGCCTTCGGCGCCAACTCTGTAGTTCCATTAGAATTAACACTTCGGAAATTGTACTGTGTCCAGACAATCCCTGTATTTATCCAAGCACTACTATCTGTATATTGTATGTGTAGTTTATTGCTGATTTTTTTGAACTTATCCGTTTTACCATCTTGATTAAAATCTGCGTCCAAACAACTCATTGTAAAGCCATTTTGCGGGCGATAGCAGTTAGAGTAGTAACTTGAATGCGAACCTGTTACTTCACCTTCTGCATTAATGTACTTTTCGGCCCAGTCTTTGATACCGTCACCATTGAAATCACCGTGGGGAAGTGCTTTGTCTAACCAACGTTTACTGTGATCCTCAAAAGGAACTTTTTCTAGAACATATTGAGTATCACTTTCTAACCATTCAAAATTAGTGGGTAAAAGGCACTGCCCATTAGAGCATTCTTGAATAGATTTAAGTAAGCTTCTTTCTGTGGATAAACTTTGCGAATAATTTAAGTTATAGCTGCGTATCAAGCTATTTTTATAATAGGTTTTGATTGACTGTAAGCGTTGCGTTGACTTGCTAAGCCCACCTGCCATATAACTTGAACTGTTATCGGGGCGAGATTGATAATTAAACTCAACTTTCCTATCGCCAATCCCTTCGCCCGTTCCAGTATAATTTATATTTTTTAGTAATAACTCTCCGTTACCAAAATTCTGGTAGCTATACTTAATATTGTTTCCGCTACGGTCGTCAACTCTACCAATATTCCATGACAAAACTTGGCTGCGACCAGTTGCTCGTTGTAAGTTATCACTCCAAGCTCCATAAATAGATATACGACCATCTTTATGCTCCACTTTAAACCATGGGTGAGCACCATTTATAGCGTGATTTTGTTGAGTTATTCTCGAAAAATCATCAATCTCAGTTCGATAAACAGCTCCACTTTGACCGTAAGTATTACCACCAATTCTAATTAATCGCTGTCCATCTAAGCATAGTTTGTCATCTGCTCCATAGGTCACGCTTTTGGTATAACGGTCTTGTGCAAACGTTGCACCACAGCGATGAATTGACGATCCAGAACTAATTCCCCAACCTATTCCAGCTATACCATTACCAGAGCGCGAGGAATAATTCAGAGAAACAGATGGCTGCATACCGGCACGTCCCGGAGGAAGAATGATCGGAATGCTATAACTTGCGGCACCTCCTGACACTCCTCCAGAGCCTTCAAGAGCTCCAACATTTAAATTACCATTCAATACTGGCGTATCGCCACTCCAAGCGGCATCTGGAACTGTGCCGCCAGTATTTTGATAAGAATTAGAAAATGCATCTACAGGCGTAGAATGCATTAAGCTTAATGCCAATAGACAACTAGCTTTTATGTTTGATTTAAATGAATATTTGTTCATAGCCTTAATCCACCAGTTAAATGATTAATGCCATGTTATTGTTTTAATTAGTTTTGAAGTGCTGATGAAAGGACAAAAAATATAAACCCAAGGACATGTGCTTTAGCGGTATAACTCAAAGGACAAAAAATATAAAAGATAGGACTGGATCTTGACTGGTTAAAAAAGCGCCGGTATTATTCGCATCAACAGTAACAAGTCAAATTTGACTTAAGGAAACATATGAAAACTAAAACATTCTCCCTGATGGTAATAGGCTTGCTTTTAATAAACGGCTCTATGCTTAATAACGAAGCAAATGCATACATAATGGCATTTAAAGTATGCAAACATTTAGATGTGCCTTCTGGTGTGGTTGATGAATTGGGTACTGCTGCTATTTTTGAAACTTGCGAAAACAAGTTTGAGGATGATGTACATCAAAGTCACAAAGATGGTAAAGTAAACATCAATGGGGAAGAAGTTGTAGACCCAAGATTCATGTTTCATGACCCTAATATCTGCCAAGTTATTACAGAAGATAACTTTGAACCAAATCTTTAATAAAAAGGCTCCACTTGGAGCCTTTTTATATATTCAGCCTCATCTTGAGTTAGAACTTCCAACCAATACTAATTACGGTGACCCAAGGGTTAATTTCAACATTAACTATTGTTGCTGTGGCTCCATTAACTCTAACTGTAGCTTCCGTATCAATATTCATGTAAGAAATAGATGAGTTAAAGTATAAATTATCGCTGATTTCATAATCAAAACCTAACTGAGCAATCAAACCTACTGAATCATCTAAATCTAAATCAACATCAGTCGTTCCAAGAGTAGTTTGCAATGCTGTAGAAGTTTCTTCACTAAAGAACTTAGTGTAATTAACCCCTATGCCAAAATAAGGAATAAAGCTTTCAAACTCTAAATCAGGATAATACTGAAACGACACTGTTGGTGGAACCTGCTTTGTCGAGCCAATAGCTAACCCCTGCAAACTGCCAGAACCGTTTATATCATGTTCGAATGGTAAGCCCGCTAGTAATTCCAGTCCCCAATTATCAGTCAGCATCCAAGTAGCACTAAAACCAAAACTGGAAGCGCTATCAACAGAAATCCCGTCATTCGCAGATAAAACATTAGAGCTTGAATCGTTGGGTTCAATAAAAGCTGCTCCCACGCGGAAAATAAAATCACCTTCCTTATGTTCTGCCGCATTCAAAATGCCACTGAACATGGCTAAACCGATAAAAAATATACTTATAATTCGTAGTTTAAAGATCATCTGTTAACTCCTTTTCACATAGAAATCATTCAATCTAGTTGTGTTATTCTACATAACATATTAAGCAATAAAAAAGGCTCCCTTAGGAGCCTTTTTAATTAACTGAAATACTTTCTTCGGAAGAATACTAACCCTAAAAGCAACATCGAAGTTAAACTCCAACTACCGCCGGAGCTATCGTTGTTATCATCCGAGCCATCATCACAAATCTCTATTGCTCCACCCGTTGGCATCAATTTAAAAGCCCTAATTTCTGTAGTTGTTTGCTCATCTACCGTTTCTGTTCTTAGACCAAAACCAACAATCTCACCATTGTCATTAATGTTGGTTGCATTATCGATTATCCAACCTGAGTCACAAGGAATCATATCATTAAGATTCTTTAGTTCATTATTTTCGAATAAATATCCAGCTCTTTGACCAATTGAAGGGGAGCTTACTAGTGCTTGACCAACAATTTGATCATTATTGTTTATAGCATTAGCAATGGAGTCGTCAAATTGATTCTCAAAGAAAGGAATTCTGGTTAATTCAGTATCAGAGTTAGAATCAAAAACAAATGAAATATTTCTAGTTCTATTAGTAGGGCTCTGAACAAAACCAATAATCACACCGTTATCATTGATATCTCTTGCCATTGTTACACTTGTATCAATAGTTGGCAGCTCATTCAACACTTCCGGCTGCTGTAAGTCTAACCAAAATGCACGAGCTTCCAAAATTCCATCAACTTCCTTTTCTGCCCATCCAGCGATTAAACCATTATTATTGATTGAAAGTGGGTAAGACTGCCTGCTCGCTTCAGGGCTTAAAGCAGCAACATTAGCGACTAAACTATCGGAAGAAAGGTCGTATATAAAACCTCTTTGAGCTCTAGCAATTTGATCCTCTGGATCAACATCGAATAGCCCTAAACCAATAACTATATTATTATCATTTATGCCTGTAGCTTGCGTAAAAGTGTAGCCTTCAAGGTTATTTAATTTTAATATTGCCCCTGATTGAAATGCTACGGCAAAATCTTCGTTTATTGTAACTTCATCACCATTATCATTGATTATAGTTCTAGACTCATCACTAGTGCCGACAGAAATACCATTGTTATTTATGGATAATGCTAGACTTGAAGAACCATTTGCTAAAACCCCTAAATCAATTACCTCGCCATTAATGAAGTGTAATGCATGGCTGCTAAACTCTCTAAATTGAAGGCCATCTTCGTTAGTTATAATGGGGCCATTACCAAAGCCGACGGCTTCACCACTGTTATTTAATCCGTAAGCAAAACTATTATTACCACCTTCTACCTTTCCTAAATCAATAATCTCATAAGGCGCTGCGGCAACTGTTCCAATTGAGAAAGTTATCGCCGAGGCTATTAAGGTTTTTGCTAAAATTGTTTTTTTCATTATGCTTCTCTAACGATGCTAAACAGCATCCGGTTGTGATTCTGGTTGTGCGTCTTTAAACGCATCTAATGTTAAGCAGTGTTGCTCAATAGCAACTAACCGCGGATATTCTTCAAGGCTTATGTTAAAGCGTCTGGCATTGTAAACTTGCGCTACAATAAATGCATCCGCTAATGTTGGCTCATTACCGAAAGCGAATGACGACTCAGTTGCAAAATTGACTAATTGTTTCTCAACAGCGCTGAACCCTTGCTGAATCCAGTGTTTATACCAATCATCTTTTGCATTATCGCTAACCTCTAACTCACCTTTCAAATACTGCAATACGCGCAAGTTATTTAAAGGATGAATATCACAAGCAATCGCCTGACAAAGGCTTCTGACTTGTGCTTTTAAAAAAGGTTCCGTCGGTAGCAATGCAGGACCTGCATGAGTTTCATCTAAATACTCACAAATCGCCATCGACTGGCTAATTAGTTGACCATTATCGTCCAGCAATGGCACTAACCCTTGCGGGTTTTTCTGTCGGTATTCAGGTTTATGCTGTTCACCACCATCTTTTACCAAATGCACAGGAATCATTTGGTAAGCCACTCGTTTTAAGTTTAAAGCAATGCGAACACGGTAAGCCGCAGTCGAACGCCAATAACTATATAATTTCAGCATAAACCCATTTCACCTTTTCTTATCTATAATTAAAGCTCGTATTTTTCAACTTCTTGATGAATTTGACCGAAGATAGAAGCACCAGCGTCATCAAACATTTCAATGGTTACTGTGTCGCCAAAACGCATAAAGGGAGTTTTTGGAGCACCGTCAGCGATAATTTCAAGCATGCGTACTTCCGCCAAACATGAAGAACCGGTAGTTTCATCAACGTTTGAAATAGTACCCGAACCTACAATGGCGCCAGCCGCTAAAGGCCGAGTTTTAGCCGCATGGGCTACTAAAGTAGGGAAATCAAATACCATATCTACACCGCAATCAGGCTTACCTAGCACTTCATCATTTAAATGAGTAACTAGCGGCAAAAAGACTTTTTTGCCATCCCATTTATCACCCAACTCATCTGGGGTAACCGCAACTGGCGAAAATGCTGAAGATGGTTTGGATTGGAAAAAACCAAAACCTTTAGCTAGTTCACCTGGAATTAAATTTCGCAAAGAAACATCATTCACCGTCATTAACAAACGAATTTCTTTCTCCGCCATTTCAGGTGTTGCGCCCATCGGTACGTCGCCAGTAATAACTGCTACTTCAGCTTCCATATCAATACCATAGTCTTCAGAAGCCATTTTAATCTTGTCACGAGGCCCCAAGAAAGTATCGCTACCCCCTTGATACATCAATGGATCGGTCCAGAAAGTTTCTGGCATTTCTGCATTACGCGCCTTGCGCACTAACTCTACATGGTTGACGTAGGCTGAGCCGTCTGCCCATTGATAAGCTCTTGGTAATGGTGATTCACAAGCAGCTTGGTCAAAATCAAATGCTTCTTTAACTTCACCTGCATTTAAGCGGCCGTATAGCTCTTGTAAATCTGGCTTTGCGCTATCCCAATCATCTAATGCTGCCTGTAGCGTTGTCACATGACATGGCTTTACTGCTTGAGATAAGTCACGACTAACTACTACTAAACGACCATCACGACTTCCATCTTTTAAGGTTGCTAATTTCATTGTTTTTTCCTAATTTCTTATTCGCTGGCTTTCCAGCTGTTGCAATATTCTGGATTCTCTACCGAGGACATTTCATCAGAAACTTCCAAAGCATCGCGCGTATCAATCATTACTGCCACTTCATCAGTTTCTTTTTTGGCATATTCCATCCCCGCTTTAAAAGCTTTCGGGTGAGGTCCGTGAGTGAAACCTGATGGATGGAAAGTGACCATGCCTGCATCAATATTATCGCGACTAAAAAAGTCACCGGCATGGTAGAAAAGTACTTCATCAAAATCGTCATTATTATGATAGAAAGGTACTTTTAAGGCGCCAGGATCGGACTCAATAGGACGCGGCACAAAGGTACAGATTACGAAACGACTCGCCACAAACGTAGTATGGGCCGATGGTGGCAAATGATAGCGATGCGACATCAAAGGACGAATATCGCGCCAATTGATTCTTACTACCGCTAAATCACCATGCCAACCTATCGCATCGAGTGGCGAGTAATTGTAATGCACTTTAGATAATTGACCGCGACGTTTGATTTCAACCATCCAAGGGGTTTCATCTTGTTGCGCTTTAAACTTTTCATTAATCGAAGGCACATCCAACATGGCAGGATCAAAAATTGCCTGCGGTCCTACTAAGCCCTTATCCGGCAACTGATAACTGTCGTTGGTTGCTTCGATTAGCAACATGGTCATTGGCTCTTGCGGCTCTAAACGCCACATAGTTCCGCGAGGAATTACAACATAATCACCGTCGCGAATTTCCATATGTCCATAGTCACAAAATAAATCACCTTTGCCTTTGTGAATAAACAATAATTCATCACCATCACCATTACGAGCTAACGCTGGCATAGCTTCATTACAATCCCAAATACGAAATTTACAAGAAGCATTGTGCAATAGATCTTTAGCCACCCATGGCGAGTTAGAGTCTTTTTCTAAATCATTTAGATCAAAAGCCCTTGGTCTTAATGGACCTTCCCATTTTTCCCATGAAGTCGGCGCTTGTTTATGGTGGAAATGCGCGGTCGGCCCAAAAAAACCACTTCGCCCTGCTTCACGCTCATAGATACCCTCTTCTGGGAAGTCGGCGTGCGCTTGACGAGAAATGGTGCCTTCTTTGTGCGGGAATGAAATCCACTTACGCATATATTTCTCCTTTCTTAGCTAAGCTGGGAACGGCTATCAATTAAATAACACCGCGATCAATCTGATCTTGCTCAATCGATTCAAATAAAGCTTTAAAGTTACCTTCACCAAAGCCTTGATTGCCTTTACGTTGAATTATCTCGAAGAAAATCGGACCAATTACAGTGTTGGTAAAAATCTGCAATAAAATTCCTTCTTCATGATCAAGAGAACCGTCAATCAAGATTTGATTTTCGCGTAACTTGGCAACATCTTCATTGTGCTTAGGAATGCGACGCGGAATCATATCGTAATATGCGCCTGGAGTAGGCATAAAGTCCATGCCACCTGCACGTAAACGCTCAATAGTGTCATAGATGTCTGGCGTCGATAAAGCTATGTGTTGAATGCCTTCGCCTTTGTATTCTTTTAAATACTCTTCGATTTGTGACTTTTCATCCGCAGACTCATTAATTGGAATGCGAAGCTTGTTACAAGGGCCTGTCATAGCTTTAGAGAATAAAGCAGTTTGCTTACCCTTAATATCGAAATAACGAATTTCACGGAAGTTTGCAATGTTTTCATAAAAACTTGCCCACACGTCCATACCGCCACGTTTAACGTTGTGGGTTAGGTGGTCTAATGTTTGCAAACCCATACCTACTGGGTATTCATCAACACCATCAATAAATTCAAACTCTTCATCATAAATACTGGCTTCTTTACCCCAAGTATCAATGAAATAGAGTACCGAACCGCCAATGCCGTAAACTGCAGGATGTGACATATGCTCAGGTTTATCGAATGCCTCAGCACCGTTAGCTACAGCGTGTTCAAAAGCTTTTTTTGCATCTTCTACACGCCAAGCCATAGCGCAGGCACAAGGACCATGCAGTTTACTGAACTCATTAAAGTAACCTTCAGTTTCGGCATTAATTACAAAATTAATATCGCCTTGACGGTATAAAGACACTTTTTTACTTCTATGGTTTGCGACGTGAGTAAAACCTAATAATTCGAATAAGTCTCTAAGCTTTTGAATACCATCAGCATCAGGAGCTGAGTATTCAACAAATTCAAACCCATCCGTGCCCATTGGGTTTGCAACTGGTTCGATTGGAGTTGGCGCACTAGTGACTTTTGCTTGCATGTTTGATGCTTGTAAATCTGACATTTTATTTTCCTCAGTATTTTAAGAGGTTAATTTCATGATGTTTGAAGTTAAACAAACTTAAACACCTAATTTGGTTTGAACTAGCTGGTAATTTTTGAAAACTACAATCGCTAGGAAAGGCATTTTGGAAGCTATTGGCTCCATTGAGCACGGACTTGCACTGCAACAAGGTAAGTTGGTATGTGATGTTTATTTAAAATCAATAACATAGATAAATTCTTAGTAGGTCAAATCAACCCAAATAATAGCGCTCTATTATGCTACAAACGGATTTTCTTGACAATAAAAAGCCCACTTTTAGCGGGCTTCAAAGGAATTCTAACTGGCTAGTTTTTCTTCTTTTGGCGGATAGACCGGAGCATGTAAACCTAGCTTTTTCGCCTCTTCAACCATGTTCATAACATCGGCCTGCGCCAATTCATAAAGCTGTTTTAAATCTTCTAAAACAAAATATTGTGGTTGCATTATATCGATACGATACGGTGTTCTTAACATATCCACTGGATCGAATGGTTTACGAATAACTTCTGGGTTATCTAAACTGTGCGGCGTTTCGCCAATCGAAGAGAGAATGCCACCGCCATAAATACGATTACCTTCACTAGATTTCATCAAACCAAACTCAACCGTAAACCAATACAAGCGAGCTAAGAAAACTCTATCTTCTTTTGAAGCGTTATATCCTAACTTACCGTAAATGCTAGTGAATTCGGCAAAATAAGGATTGGTTAGCATGGCGCAATGACCAAAAATTTCATGGAACACATCTGGCTCTTGCAGATAATCCATTTCTTCTGGCGTGCGGATGAAAGTTGCACACGGGAATTTTTTATCCGCTAGCAATGCAAAGAATTTGTCGAAATTGATTAGCGCAGGAACCCAAGCAACCTCCCAACCCGTTTCTTTACGTAAGACGCTAGAGACTTCTTCTAATTGAGGAATTCTGTCTTTAGGTAATTGTAGCTTATCTAAACCTTCAAAATACTCAGCACAAGCGCGCCCTTGAATAAGCTTTTCTTGACGAGAAATTAGCTTATGCCAAGTTTCATGCTCAACATCCGTATAATGGATAAAACCATTGTCATCCATTGGCCGAGCCTTGTATTTGCTACTTTTACCCATTGCTTCACCTGTTGCTGGTTAATTTTTCTACAATATTAGTGTCTTTTGAACAGCGCCATTATTATCTTAGCTTATTTTGTAAAAACAAGTAAAAAATGTCGGATACTGAGCTTATAAGCTTGAAGTCGGAGCAGTTTCGATTTCTAATCAATTAATATAAATCTTTACGGAACGCTCGCCTAAGATTTTGGTCTTAGTAGTAAGAGAGCGCTTTTATAAGATTATAAATAATAAAATCAACAAAATTTTGACTTTGATCATGACAGAATAAAGTTGTGAATTAATGACTTAATTAAAGAAATTTACCCAAAGTTAAAGCTTAAATTACAACTGTTTCATTACAGATTAAAGGATTAGTTAACAAGAATGCGAACCATTATTAAGCCACTACTTATGATTAGTGGATTAGCATTGACCATTGCTAGCAATGACATATACGCAACCAATTCATCTCCAATAATTAAGAAAAACTACAGCTCTTCTCAAAAAATATTCTTAGAGGCGGAAAAAGCGCTCAAAGACCATAAATTTAATGAATACCGCAAACTTCGAGCAAAGCTTGATCACTACCCTTTGGCTTCTTATTTAGATTTTTATTTCTTATCTAAAAATTTGACCATAACTAATCGGGCGGAAATTGATCAATTTATTAAATTTCAACAAGATTCTCCCTTAGCAAACCGACTTAAATTCCGCTATATCGATCAACTAGCCAAAGACGGTGAGCTATCAGTATTTAGTGATTATTATAAAGATCATTTTGTTAAGAGTAGTAATAATAAACACAAATGTTTGTATCTAAGTCATCAAATTACAAAAGGTATTGCCGCGAATAGCCTTTACCCTGAAATAAAAAAACTCTGGACAGTTCCAAAATCACAACCTCAAGAGTGTGACTCATTATTCAAAGCTTGGACAGATGATGGGCAATTAACTCATGCAGCCGCTTTCGAGCGTTTCAATAAAACTGCACAAAATGGTTCTGTTGCTTTAATGAATTACTTAAAGCGCTATTTACCAAAAAAACAACAATATCTAGCGGAACTATGGGCAAAAGTCAGAAAAGACCCTGGAGTTATAGCCAAACGCAATTTTTTCCCGCAGAAAGATTATAAATATCAAGAAGCAGTGATTGCGGTCTTTGCAATCAAAAAGCTGGCCTGGGGTGATCGTGATTCAGCATACAAAACCTGGCGCAGCATTCAAAAACGTATTGTCATTCCAAAAGAATTAGAAACTGACGCCGAAAGAACATTATTCCTTGCGCAGGCTACTGAAAACAAACCTCGTGCCCTTGCATGGGCTAAGCGTCACATTAATCGATATCTAAATGATAGTTTGGTATCTCATTGGAAACTCGCTACTTTTTTAAGGGCTGAAGATTGGTCTTCAGTTATCGAGCAATATGACTTACTGTCCGAAAATATTCAAAAAACCAATCAATGGCGCTATTGGTATGCGATCGCTTTGGAAAATAAAAAGATTTTTGAAAAGTCTGCTCCAATTTTAGAGCAGCTTGCTAATGAACGTGATTACTATGGTTACAAGGCAGCGGTTAAATTGAAACAGCCATTGCAACTTAATCATCAAGACTCCGCTATTAGTGCTGATGTCAAAAATAGAGTCGCCACTTTTTCCAACGTCGAAAGAGCTAAGGAGTTATTTGCACTAGAACGTTATCGCGATGCCAATAGAGAATGGCGAAGCTTACAGAAACGATTAGCTAATAAGGATGAAATAAAAGCGGCCGCGCAAATTGCTCATGATTGGGGCTGGTACAACCAAGGGATATTAACCATTGCCAAAGCCAAAGAATGGGATGACACCGATCTACGTTTTCCTACGGCTTTTAAATATGACTATCAAGTCATGGGCAAAAAAGTTGGCTTACCTGCAGAGTGGCTCATGGGTATTACCCGACAAGAAAGTGCTTACGGACCATTTGCAGTATCTGGTGCCGGCGCTTACGGTTTAATGCAGGTACTGCCCTCCACTGCCAAAATTTACTCAAAAAAGCTCGGCGTAAAGTACAGCAAGCGCTCAGATTTATTTGAGCCTAGCACCAATATTGAGATGGGCTCTAATTACTTAAAACTGCGTTATGATGAATTGGGTAACAATCCGATTTATGCTTCTGCCGCCTATAACGCTGGCAAACATAGAATTGATCAATGGAAAGGATTTGGGCGCTTTCCCACCGCAGTTTGGATTGAAGCCATCCCTTATACTGAAACACGCGATTACATCAAAAAAGTGATGACCTATCGCGCGATTTACGCATTAAAATTAAATAAGAAAGATACCGTATTTGAGTATATTTTAAATACCAAAACCGGTGATGATTTGATTGCGCAATGTGCTCCAGTTAGTCCTGGAGCAGTATGCTAATTTAATAATACTTATTAGTTTTTAATCAGAAGTATTTTTCTAAACTAATCCCAATATAGTCATCGTTTCGGAATGGATAAAAAATTGATTCCGTCGGATTGTTATCGTCGAATCCAGTAAAGTAACGCGCTTCCAAAATAACTTTCCAACTGTTACCAATCCTGCGACTAGCTTCTAAATTAAAAAACTTTTGCCCTTCTTCGCTATAAGAAAAGCCAAACAATGCTTCAGTTGATTGCTCATCATTCAAAGCCAAACGAAAACCACTTACAATAGAATCTTGTGTTTCAAAACCACCAGCAATAAATTCACGACTGTCGGTTTGATATTCAAGAATAACGCCTAAATCGATGCCTGATTCTTTGATATCATAAAACGAATACTCAAAGCCGCCCACAGCAGCCCAGTAACGATCGTTACCAAAACCTGAGCGGCTGATAGCTTCAAGTTTCCATAACCAAGCATCAATAGTTGCCTGCAGATCCAAGCTGGTTTGATCTATCGTTTGATATAAAGGTATTAATGTTGGATTCAAAGGGTTAGAAGTATCTAAAACAAATTGCGGCTCACGACTGGTACCTGAAAAGTGCGCTAAACCAATTTCCCAGTCGCCGATAGACTGCGACCAGCGAATAGCAGCGTCAAGATTACGCTCTTCATCATTGCTATCATAAATAGGATTATGCACATCGATGGACAGCGGAAAACGTAAACGGCCATCCTCTCCTGCAAATGTCCTTTCTCTAAAATAAGGTAATAAATAAACTTCAAGTAAACCCCAGTCTTGTTCCGTGGACAAGCGAAGCATTGGTTGGCCAAGCTTGTCTTCGCCATCAATGTTTTCTACAAAGTCAGTTTGATTAATCACATCAACTAAATGCTGCGACTCAGCCACTCCCCAAAAGACTTTACCGATACCTGCTTTAAGCTCCCAAATATCGCCTGCATAGGTAAACATAAATTCACGAATATCAGCATGAGTACGTTCCTCATCTTCGCTATCCCAACGATAAAAAGGCTTAAAATCAAAGCTCCAGTTGCTATCTTCAAATTGATGATAATACTCTGGCTCGAATGCTATCGAAAAATTATTATCGGACTGTCCGAAGTCACCTTCTTGAGTAAACACCCTTGATTCGAATTGAACTTGACCGGAGAACTCACCTGCCGAGGATAGCAAGCTAGTCGTTGAGATAATAATCGCGGTCAATGTAACGAGTGTTACTTTTGTTAATGAGAAATTTGTCACTTTACATACCATTTGGTTTGTTGATCTTATCATTGTATTTTTTAAGGCCTTAAAAATCTAGTCTTATTCTGTCAGAGGAGTTTCTCGCACCAACCTGTTCACAAATTAATCAATTATAATCGTGCATTTTTTAACCAATATGATAGATTAAGATAGTAGAGCAAATTAAGGAACAGCGGCTTGAATCATGGCTAAATTATTAACACCAAGGCGAGGTCATTGGTACAAAAGACCAGATCTAAACGATGTCTTTGAAGTCGTCGCAATTGACGATGACGACGGGACTATTGAAATTCAGTACTTCAATGGTGAGATAGAAGAGTTAGACATAGCAAGTTGGGAAGAGCTTTACATCGCTGAAGCCGCAGCGCCTGAAGACTGGTCTGGCGCCTTAGAGGTTGAATCTTATGCCATAAACGATCGGGTTAAAGAATCTCCCGGAAATCTTTCAGACGCCTTAAACCATTTGGATATTAACGAAAACTAAGCTATCTTATTGTTTTTAGAATAGAAAACATTAAATCAGTGGAATCTGCAAAAACTTGGCAAGAAGCCTTATCTGGATTAAAGGAAACAGATTTTTATAAAGATATAACTCAATTTGTAGCCGACGAAAGAGCTGCTGAAAAAGTTATCTATCCTGCTGAAGATAAAGTTTATAGCGCCTTAAGTTCGACACCTTTTGATAAAGTTAAAGTCGTTATTCTAGGGCAAGATCCATATCACGGTGAAAACCAAGCCAATGGCTTGTCATTTTCTGTGAACCCAGGCATTAAAATTCCCCCGTCACTTCGTAATATTTACAGAGAAATCGAAAATGATCTCAATTGTAGTATGCCTAATAATGGTGATCTTACCCCTTGGGCTGCTCAAGGCGTATTGTTGCTAAACTCTGTATTGACCGTTGAGAAGTCCTTAGCCGGCTCCCATGCCAACAAAGGATGGGAAAAAGTCACAGACCGCATCATTTGTAGCCTAAATAAAAAGCCTGATCCTATAATTTTTCTATTGTGGGGAGCTTATGCGCAAAAGAAAGCATCGCTTATCGGCGAACAGCACATAATTTTGAAAGCACCACACCCCTCACCTTTATCGGCTCATAGAGGTTTTTTTGGCTGTCAACATTTCTCAATAACAAACCAAAAACTTATAGAAAACAAACAATCGCCTATACAATGGCAACTATAAGTATCGTTAACGGGTTAATTAAAGATAATGCAGTCACTAAAGAATAAGCACACTACAAGAAAATTGCTAAGATACGCTGTGTTTGCATTGATGATGCTTATATTATTCAACCTATATATATTAATTGATAATAAACAAAATTATAGTAGCCGCCAGCAAAATTCCACTGATACGCTTTTTGTTATGCTACAGTCAAAAGTCGAAGTTCCAATGTTAGTAGCCGATAACGAAGCTGTGCAGCGTGAATTATTAGCTATTGATTTCGACCCCATCATTATTAGCGTGAGTATTTATGATAAAGAAGGAGTGTTAGTTGCCGAGCGCAGTACGCAAAACGTTATTAATCGTGATGAACTAAGGGTTTTCAGCAAAGATATAATCAATCAATTGCTGAATTCTGAGATCAATATTTATATCGATAGTGACGATAACTCCAGCAATACTCCAAGTATTGGTATAGTCCAAGCTCTTGTCCAGCCTTACTCATTTACAAATGAACTTATAACGAATAAGTTAGCTATAATTTTTAATCTTATACTAGCTAGTATCCTTATAGCTTCTGGTTTATGGCTTTATAGAAATATTAAAGTAAAGCGCAATAGAATATCGATTATTAGTAATATTTTACAAAAAGAAAAAATCATTTATCAAGATTCAAGCAAATTTAGCGAATATAAAAATCTCTATTACAATGCCAGCAAAGCTGTCGATAAAATTTATAAGCAAAACTCGCAATTAGCTAACTTGCATAAAGAGATTCAATATGCTCGTGAAGACTCAAATTTAGAACTCAACCGTTTCCTTGAATTTTTAATGGCGTCAGATACATTCAAGTTAGATTCCAGCTTAGAAGTGTTTATCGATGCGGTATTAAAGAGCAAAAGTGACCAAAAGTCGTTTGTCGATATCCGCAAAGAGTTTTCATGGATTATTGCCCATCACTCAGGTTTGATGCAAAAAAACAATGTGATCGTTTTTGATAAAGTGCTCGGCATGTTAGATGAACATAACGTATTTATCGACACTAAATTATTCCATAACTTTCTACAGCTTTTTGTCGAGCAGCTCACTTTGTTATGCAAGAATTCTGAATTAAGCCTCAGCGCTGACATTAATAACATTCATGATAAAACTCATATGTTGCGCCTTTCCTTTGAATCAAGCTCACCAAGCTTTAAACATATCCTTGAGCATCAAAATTTATTCGACTTTATTCCTGGAGCCCAAATATCGATTGATACTAACAATCCCTCTTTTATTGCTTGCAAACATCTGGTGCAAAAAACAGGTGGTGATTTTATATTCTTAGAAAATGAAATCCGTTTTGAATTTCCTGTTTCAATTATCAAAAAGCAAAATAAATTAAAAACTCACAACTCAATCCCTACCTTAGATATAAAACACTCTTTATTAGTGTTTGATTCAGATCCAACCGAGCGAATTATCCTTATGGGATATCTAGAGAAATTTGGTCAGAAAGTCGATAAAGCTACTACTAAACAAGTAATTTTACAGAAGCTCAGACGGAATTCTTATGATGCCATTTGCGTTAACTCGGATTTCTTTACCTCACAAGATCCTTACTTTTTAGCTAACTTTAAAACTGAGTATTTTGCTAAAGAAACAGCACCTAGACTTTTAGTTTTTTCTAAGCATTCTGAAATCGTTGAAAATGAGGATTATCAATCGCTTGATGCAAAATTAATAGAAAAGCCTATTGATTTAAAAGAATTAGAAAAAACACTCAATAACTTATCTTAGGGTTAATTGAGAAGTTTTTTTAATACTCTCCGGTAGTTTTCACAAATCGATTCTTGATAAGGATGCTGCGCTCCCTCGATAACTTTATTACCTGACACCCAAACAGATTGTAACGGCTTATTGAATTGCTGGTTAAAAATAAAGGCGTCAATCAACTGATCATTTTCCTTGCCCACTAAAGCCATATCGTTATTATTTAAAACCAAAAAGTCTGCTTTTTTATTAAGCGCTAATTCACCCGAGCGATTAGCCAAACTTTGCGCGCCGCCTCTCGCAGCGTTACGCCACAGCCAATAACCATTGGAACTATCATCCCCATCAGTGAAAACAGTTCTTGAATTGGTTCTCAATCGATTTTGATACTCTAACCAACGCAACTCTTCAGTGGCACTCACCGATATATGACTATCGCTACCAATTCCCCAGCGTCCTGAATGATCCTTGTAATCCATCATGGCAAAAAATCCATCACCTAAATTTGCTTCTGTAGTGGTGCAAATTGAAACCACCGCTTTAGATTTAGCGACTTTCTTTACTTCGCTAGCATTCATATGAGTAGCGTGGACCAAACACCAGCGACTATTTAGTTCGAAATTTTCTGACAACCAAGTTACCGGCCTTTTACCGTAATGGGCCAAACAGTCATCCACTTCTTTGAGTTGCTCAGCGATATGAATATGAACAGGTACCTGAATCGAAGATTGCTCAGTTAACTTATCCAGATGGTTAATCGCGAACTCTATATCTGAACGATTCACAGCGCGAAGCGAATGAGGTGCTATGCCAAAATTTTGCAGGTAATCCCCTGCTAACTTTGAAATCGCATCGAGTAGTTGCGCATATTCCTCTTGCGTGTGGATAAAACGCTTTTGCCCATCATTAGGTGCTTGCTCGCCAAAACCACTGTAGCGATAAAAAACCGGCAACAGCGTCAGATTAATTCTTGAGTTCTGAGCTGCTTCGAAAATACGCTGTGACATTTCAGCTTGGTTGGAAAAGTGTTCACCATTAGCATCATGATGAAGGTAATGAAACTCACCTACGGAAGTATAGCCAGCTTTTAGCATCTGCATATAAAGTGCTGTAGCAATGACTTCCAAATCATCAGGAGTGATTTTAGATACAAAGTCATACATGATTTTACGCCAAGACCAGAAACTATCACTCCCCTTACCACTCTGCTCGGCTAGGCCAGCCATAGCCCATTGAAAAGCATGCGAATGATTATTGACCATACCAGGTATAATCGAATTTGAAATTAATTCGCCGCTATAATCATTTGGCATAGTTGAATTTTCTTCGAGAGCAGTGATATAGCCCAAATCATCAATCGTCAATAAAACGTTTTCAGCCCAGCCATCAGCTAGTAGAATGTGTTTTGCAAATATTTGCTTAGCCATGCGCAATGCACTTTGAATCAATACTTAATATCGAGATAATAATATGAGCCAGCTGGAAACGAAACCTTTTACACCATTAAATTTAGACCAGTTGCCCAATAACACTGCATTTGACACTTTAATTATCAATGCCAACATCGCCACTATGGCTGAAACTAACAGCTATGGAATTATTAATAATGGTTCTGTGGGCATAATTGATGGAATCATTGCCTATATAGGCGAAATCAACACTAAGCACATCGCGAAAGAAACCATTAATGCCAATGGTCAATGGATATTGCCTGGCTTAATAGACTGCCATACCCATCTTATCTATGGCAGCAATAGAGCCAATGAATTTGAAATGCGTTTGAATGGTGCGACCTATGAAGACATCGCTAAAGCTGGAGGCGGTATTATTTCTAGTGTTACAGCAACGCGAGGCGCTTCTCAGCAAGAGTTGTTTGATTCTGCATCAAAACGTCTAGAATGCTTAATCAAAGAAGGTGTCACGACGATAGAGATCAAGTCAGGTTATGGATTGGATTTAGCAACTGAATTGAAAATGCTACGAGTTGCTAAAAGACTTGGAGATGAGTTCCCTATTCGCATCATCCCTACTTTTCTTGGCGCTCACGCTCTGCCACCAGAATATAATGACAATAGCGACGGATACATTGATCTAGTTTGCGATGAAATGATTCCTGTTATTGCCACTGAAAAGCTAGCAACGTCGGTTGATGTGTTTTGTGAAAATATTGGTTTTAGTTATCAGCAAACAGAAAGAGTATTTCAAGCTGCTAAAGCGCATGGCTTAAACATTAAACTGCATGCGGAGCAACTGTCAGATCAAAATGGTGCCAACTTAGTAGCGCAATACAATGGACTTTCTGCAGATCATTTGGAATACCTATCCCAAACATCGATTGAGCAAATGGCAAAAGCTGGCACTGTAGCAACTTTATTGCCAGGAGCTTTTTATTTCTTACGCGAAACTAAACTGCCACCGATACAAGCCTTGCGCGATGCAGGCGTGGCTATAGCAATTGCCACCGATCACAATCCTGGTACTTCGCCTTGCTTATCGATTGTTTTGATGATGAATATGGCCTGCACTCTATTTAAAATGACGCCACTAGAAGCACTACAAGGTGTAACCATTAATGCGGCCAGAGCATTAGGTTTAGACAAAGAGATAGGCTCTATTGAAATAGGCAAAAAAGCCGAGTTGGTGCTTTGGGATATTGAGCACCCGAACCAATTGAGTTATCAGTTTGGTATTAACTTTAAAAACGAAGTTTTAGCTTAACCTTTTATAACAAAGCCAGGTCTTTTTTCAGATAAAAGCAATTTAGCTTTGGATCAGTATTTTCTACAACCCCAAAAATTTTGAAATCATTTTTCTGATAAAACGCTTTAGCTTGAAACCCCATGGTTTCCACCACCATTGTTTGGCATTTCCTATTCAGAGCTATTGATTCTGCTTTAGCTAAAAGCTTTGCTCCTAAAGAACGGCTTCGATAATCTTGGTGTACCCATAAGATTTCAATGAGCAAGCTGCCCCATTGAGTTTTACCCGTTAAGCCGGCAATGATATTTGCATTCTCATCCTTGTAATAGAGTGATACTGGCTCATAGTCTCTTTTAATAATTTCAGAGTTGTGTTTTTTAAGCTGCTCGAAAAGATACTTATCATTATCTTTTGAGTGTTTATCTGAAAATTTAAGCTTCAAACGAAAGCTCCTTTAACTCAGCGAGCAACTCCCTTAACTTTACTCTAAGGCTTGCAGCTGCTTTTGGTGAAACTTGATTCTTAGCTTGATCAAGATAATTTACCTGCGATAACTCTAATTGAATGGCAAATATATTTTCTTTAGGCTTTGCATAATGACGGGTAATAAAGCCACCTTTAAAGCGAGCGTTAATCACTTTTGAGTAGTCGCCTATATCAAAACCTTCCAACACCTTAGTTAAAGCCGCATTAACTGTTTTGCCATCATTAGTACCAAAATTAAAATCAGGTAATTTACCGTCGAAAAAACGCGGTACTTCTTGTGCTATCGAATGAGCTTCAAACAAAATGGCATAGCCATATTTTATTTTGGCTTTATCAATCAGTCGCTGCAATTCTTGATGATAAGGTTGCCAGTAATTTGCAATCCTGGAATTGATTTCCACCACATCAGGTTCTTTATCTTCTAGATATAAAGGTTCTAAATCAAAGGTTGAAGTAGGACACAGCTCCGTATTGTCGGCATTTTTATACAGTGCCTTGCCACTAGAGTCGCGATTTAAATCGATCAAATAGCGTGAATAATTAGCACTAATTGAAGTGACTTCAAGTTCGTCAAGAAAACTATACAGCTGAGATAGATACCAATCAGTATCTCTACTATCTAAAGCGCTCGGCAACATCGTTTTTAATATATGATGCGGAATAAGTTGACCGTTGTGCGGGATCGAGACAATAAGCGGTGAATCGAATTCTTGTAGCGCAAAATCAGTAGGCTCTTCTATGGCTAATTTTAAACTGGCTCTATCAAGCGGGATTATGTCAGGTTCCACATAAGTTGCTTTAGCCTCTTCAGACCAAATCACTTTATCGCTGTAATAGTAACTTATCAGCTTTTTAGCATCTTGAATAACTAACAATGACTCTTGTTCTAATCGCTGCCAACAATCAGTACCAAGATATGCTCTAAGATGGAATAAGTAATCCAGCATAAAATCGGTCAAAGTTCGATGATATTTATCTTCCGCATCCAGTTTTTTAACTAGTGCGAATACATTGCTATGAAACTTTTGTTTAGCGACACTTAAAGTCTCATGACAAATATAATGCCAGGCTACTTTTAGATGTTCTAAGTGATGAAAGTCATCGCCTTTGAATTCTTGATTTTCAAATTTTTCAATAAGTTGCCTAGCCGTCATTTCTTCTTTTGTCATCTGTACACGATTCTTCTTGATCTTCAGCTGCATTTTTGGTTGTATATACAACTCAGTTTACAGTAATTACTAGAGATATCTAGCTAGTTTAAGGTAATTAGGCTAAATGGCTCAAGAAGAACCCCGCTATCAGTTAGTTAAAGATTTTATTCTCAGTGGCATCAATGCCAAACAGTGGAAAGAGCATAAGCGCGTTCCATCGGAAAATGAGTTGGTAGAGATGTGCAAAGTCAGTCGCATGACCGCGAGACGAGCTTTAGATGAATTAACAGAAGAAGGCGTACTCTACAGAGTTCAAGGTCGAGGAACTTTTGTTGCGCCAAAAAAATTACACTCACCCCTTTTGGAAATTCGTAATATTGCCGAAGAAATTCAAAATCGTGGTTCTAGTTATTCCAATGAATTAATTCTTCTGCAAAAAGAATCTTGTCCAGTGCACCTTCTAAAGCATTTTTCTCTTAATGAAGGTGATGAAGTGTACCACTCAATTATGGTGCACAAAGAAGATGGTAAGCCGATCCAGATTGAACAGCGCTATGTCAATCCAACTGCAGCACCAGAATATTTAAAACAAGATTATAAAAGTATCACACCAAATGTATATCTTTCAAAGGTTGCTCCATTAACAGAAGCCGAACATCAAATTCAGGCTAAAGAAGCTGATCCTTTTATGAAAGTCACTCTAAAATTGCAAGAGTTAGAGCCGGTACTTTGCATTGATCGTATTACTTGGTCTGACACTATTTTAGTAAGTTACTGCCAGCTTTATCACCCTGCCAGCCGTTTTAGTCTGACAGGTCGCTTTAAAACCAAGCACCAATTAACCGAATTATAAAAACAGTTTTGAGGAAAGTTCATGTCGTCTTATTCTAATGATTCTCGCTTTGATGCCAGTCGAGTTATTCATGCACCAACCGGCACTAAATTAAATGCTAAGTCATGGCTCACTGAAGCGCCACTGCGTATGCTGATGAATAACTTAGATCCTGATGTGGCTGAACATCCACAAGGGCTAGTAGTTTATGGCGGCATTGGCCGAGCGGCTCGCAATTGGGAGTCATATGATAAGATTGTTGAGTCATTAAAAAACTTAAATGATGACGAAACCTTGTTAGTACAATCTGGCAAACCTGTCGGTGTATTTAAGACTCATGCGGATGCGCCAAGAGTACTCATTGCTAATTCAAACTTGGTTCCACATTGGGGAAACTGGGAACACTTTAATGAGTTAGATCAAAAAGGCTTAATGATGTATGGCCAAATGACTGCCGGCTCATGGATTTATATTGGTTCGCAAGGCATCGTTCAAGGCACTTACGAAACTTTTGTAGAAGCTGGTCGTCAACACTTTGATGGTAATACCAAAGGCAAGTGGGTATTAACCGGCGGACTTGGTGGCATGGGCGGCGCACAACCGCTAGCGGCTACTATGGCAGGTTATTGCATGATTGCGGTTGAATGCGACGAAAGCCGTATCGACTTTAGAATGCGTACTCGCTATGTGGATAAAAAGGCTAAATCAATTGACGAAGCCATGCAAATGCTTAATCAAGCTCTAGACAATGGGGAAGCTATTTCAATTGGTTTATTAGGTAATGCCGCTGAAATTTTTCCAGAAATGCAAAAACTTGGCATTAAACCTGACTTAGTAACGGATCAAACTTCTGCCCATGATCCGGTTAATGGTTACCTACCCATCGGCTGGTCAATGGATGAGTGGCGAGACAAAGCTAAAACTGATCCGGCCCTTGTAACTAAAGCATCTAAAAAATCCATGGCCATTCAAGTTCAAGCCATGCTTGATTTTTGGAACCAAGGAATCCCAACGGTTGACTATGGAAACAATATCCGTCAAATGGCACTTGAAGAAGGTGTCACCGATGCCTTTGATTTCCCAGGTTTTGTTCCAGCCTATATTCGCCCACTTTTCTGTCGCGGTGTTGGTCCATTTCGTTGGGCAGCACTTTCTGGCGATCCTGAAGATATTTATAAAACCGATCAAAAAGTAAAAGAAATTATTGCGGATGATCCGCACTTACATAACTGGCTCGATATGGCTAAAGAGCGTATTAGCTTTCAAGGTTTGCCAGCGCGTATTTGCTGGGTCGGTTTAGGTCTACGACATAAACTCGGTTTGGCATTTAATGAAATGGTTCGTAATGGTGAACTTTCTGCACCCGTTGTGATTGGTCGCGATCATCTAGACTCAGGGTCGGTTGCCAGTCCTAACCGTGAAACTGAAAGCATGATGGATGGTTCAGATGCTGTGTCAGATTGGCCATTATTGAATGCTATGTTAAATGTTGCCGGCGGCGCTACTTGGGTTTCACTGCATCATGGTGGCGGTGTTGGAATGGGTTTCTCGCAACACTCTGGGGTTGTTATTTGTTGCGATGGCTCAGAAGCGGCAGATAAACGTATTGAACGAGTATTATTTAATGACCCTGCAACAGGCGTTATGCGTCACGCTGATGCGGGTTATGACATTGCTAAAAAGTGCGCTAAAGAACAAGGCTTAAACTTGCCGATGATCGATAGCAGTAACAATTAAATTATCGAGAATAAAAACATGAAAAATTTTACGTTAACCCCTGGATCTTTATCGTTAAAAGATTGCCGAGCAATTTATCATTCAGCCGTTCAAATTGAACTTGATAAAAGCTTTTATCCTTTAATCGATAGAGCTGCGCAAACAGTTGCGGATGTTATTACCAATGACCAAACGGTATATGGTATTAACACTGGTTTTGGTTTATTGGCATCAACTCGTATCCCAAAAGAAAAGTTGGAACTTTTACAAGAATCATTAGTTCTATCTCATGCTGCCGGGATTGGTGAACTACTGTCAGATGAAGTTGTTAGATTATTGATGGTATTAAAACTTTCAAGTTTAGCCCAAGGTCACTCTGGAGTGAAAAGAGAAACTGTAGATGCCTTAATAAGCTTAGTTAATCACGAAGTTTATCCTTGCATCCCAGAAAAAGGTTCCGTCGGAGCTTCTGGTGATTTAGCGCCGTTAGCACATATGAGCTGCACTTTAATTGGCGTTGGTCAGGTTCGTCATCAAGGCAAAATCATGACTGCAATTGATGGTTTAAAAATTGCTGGCTTAGAGCCTTTGACCCTTGCAGCTAAAGAAGGACTTGCGCTTTTAAATGGAACTCAATGCTCAACGGCTTTAGCGTTAGCAGGTTTATTTGGAGCGGAAAATAATTTTGCCTCGGCAATTGTTGCCGGAGCATTATCAGTAGATGCGGCTTTAGGCTCCACCGCACCTTTTGATGCTAGAATTCATCAAGTTCGAGGCCATAAAGGACAGCAGCAGGTTGCCCTTAATTTATTAAATCTGGTCAAGGGTTCTGAAATCAATCAATCGCACCTCGGCTGTGAAAAAGTACAAGACCCCTACTCTTTGCGCTGCCAACCGCAAGTTATGGGCGCCGCATTGGATCATATGCGCTTTGCTGCTTCAGTATTATTGACCGAAGCGAATGCCGTGTCCGATAACCCTTTAGTATTCCCTGACGATAACCCTGAAAAAACTGGCGACATTATTTCTGGCGGTAATTTTCATGCAGAGCCGGTCGCTATGTCTGCAGATTTATTGGCTATCGTTATTTCTGAGGTTGGTGCTATTGTCGAGCGTAGAATCGCCTTGATGTTGGATAAGCATTTAAGCGGTCTACCAGCTTTCTTGGTTCAAGACTCAGGAGTGAACTCTGGTTTTATGATTGCTCAAGTAACAGCAGCTGCTTTAGCATCAGAAAATAAAACTTTAGCTCATCCAGCGTCGGTTGATTCACTACCAACATCTGCTAACCAAGAAGATCACGTTTCAATGGCAACCTTTGCTGCACGTCGTTTAAAAGATATGAACTTTAATACCGCTGGCGTAATCGCCGTGGAATTGCTCTCAGCTGTTCAAGGCATCGACTTTAGAGCGCCTTTAAAAACATCTCCTTTGTTACAAAAAGCGTACGATTTGATTCGCTCTAAAGTGCCATATTACGAAAAAGATCGTCATTTTGGTCCAGATATTGAAGCCATTCAAAATTTAATTGCTAACGGTGAATTTAATGCCTTAGTGGTTGAGTCAGAGCTTCCTAGCTTTTCATAATGATTGTAAGAAAATTCAAATAACGATAATTAGGATACTTAACCTATGAATGCTAAGGACTGGTTTGCGTTAGGCTCTTACCATCAAGTCGACGGTCATCAAGTTTTTGTTATAGACACTTCGCCCGATAACCCTAAAAGCTTACCTGTTTTATGTATTCTCCATGGCTTTCCTACTTCATCATATGACTATTGGAAAGTCCTACCTATTTTGCAGCAACACTTTCGGGTGATACTGCACGACCACCTAGGTTTTGGGTTTTCTGCTAAGCCCAAGGATTATTCCTACTCATTTTTCGAGCAAACGGATATTGCACAAAAGCTTTGGCAGAAACTTAATGTGCAAAAATCTTATTTGTTAGCACACGATTATGGCACTAGCATATTAACTGAAATACTCGCTCGAGATAACGCTAACGAATTTCCCGTAGTCATCCAAAAAGTTGCTGTGTGCAATGGTTCTATGCATATTGAGTTAGCTCAGTTACTTTTCATGCAAAAACTTTTGCGCAGCCCAATAGGTTCTTTAATCGCTAAGTTTTCTTCTAAGCGATTAATGGATAAAAATTTACGCAATATTTTTGTTGATCCAACTCAATTAACAGATTCAGAACTCGAGTCAATCTGGTATATGGCAACTTATAATCAAGGGAAAAGTGTTTTAGCAAAAATCAGCCGCTATACTTATGAACGAAAGCAATATTGGGATCGATGGATTGGGGCTCTAAAACAAACACAACTAGCATTAGAAATTATTTGGCCCGATAAAGACCCTATTGCAGTCGCGAAAATGGCGACAACCATCAAGGATGAAACTCAAAACTCTAATTTAACTTGGTTAAATAACCTAGGTCACTTCCCTATGATTGAAGCGCCTGACTTATGGGCCAATACTGTGGTTGAGCGCTTATTACAGCATAAGTAAGCTAAGACTCTTTATT
Organism: uncultured Kangiella sp.; assembly: GCA_947498625.1. Taxonomy (GTDB): domain Bacteria; phylum Pseudomonadota; class Gammaproteobacteria; order Enterobacterales; family Kangiellaceae; genus Kangiella. Next base: position 147,615 of record CANMKR010000003.1, read on the forward strand.
GTTTTAATGCCAGTCTAAATCACTAGGTTTTGCTCAATTAACCCTTTTCGGCTAGTCTGTCGTTATTAGGGATAAGTATTTTTTAAAGGTATTCATCATGAAAAAACATATACTCCCTTTATCTATCGCTTCAGCTCTTGGGCTAAGCCTTTTTCCCACAGGAGTTGTTATGGCAAAAGATAAAGACGCTATTACTATCTATTCAAGCGCTCAACCGGGCTCAATCTCACCAGATATTTACCGACCGGTGCCAGGACAGCACCGTGGCTATTATAATGTACCGGGCTATGCGATGGTTAAATCCACTCGTCAGTACAACATCAGCAAAGGCGTTAACGCGCTAGAGGTATCCGATGTTGCTGCTTTGCTTGATCCAACAACAGTTCAGTTTCGTTCTAAAGATGATCAAGATGCTAGAGTACTTGAGCAAAACTATCAATTTGATTTAGTCAGCCAGCAAAAACTACTGCAAAGATACCTTGGCCAAAGCATTACTGTTGAGCAATTGATTGGTGACAAAATCCATAAAAAAACTGGCGAGTTAATTAGCGCCGATGGTGGCTTAGTGATCAAAGATTCGCGCGGCGGAATCCACAGCATTAATAGCTATCACAATATTAGTTTTCCAGAGTTGCCAGGAGGCTTAAGAACTAAGCCGACCCTTGTTTGGTCTTTGTTTTCCGATAAGCCCGGGAAGCAAGATATAGAGCTGAGCTATCAAACCAATGGTATGACTTGGTGGTCAGACTACAATATTACTTATTCTGAAACTGGAAAGAATGATTGCGAAATGGACCTAGCTGGCTGGGTCAGCATTATTAATCAATCAGGTGCTAGTTTTGAAAATACTAAATTAAAATTAATTGCTGGTGACGTGAATCGAGCACAGGCAGCACCATCTCCTCATGTTATGAGAAAGTCTGTAGCTTTTGAGTCACTTGAAGATTCAGGCTTTGAAGAAAAATCATTCTTTGAATATCACCTTTATACGTTAGGACGTCCTGCTGATTTACCGAATAACTCAACCAAGCAACTTGAATTATTCCCTGCAGTTAAAGGTATTAACTGCAAAAAAGAAATGGTTTTTGACGCCTCTAGTCAATTCTATGGTTACGGCGGCTTAAATACTGGCGAAAGCTACGGTAAAAACTCGCAGAGTGACGTGAGTGTTTATTTACGCTTTAAAAATGACAAATCTAATGGCATGGGAATACCTATGCCAGCCGGTAGAATTAGAGTTAATCAACGTGACTCTGACGGTTCTCTGGAGTTTATTGGCGAAGACATCATTGACCATACACCGAAGAATGAAGATGTATTGATCAAAATGGGCAATGCTTTTGATATCAAAGGTGAGCGTAAGCAAACCGACTACCGTATTGATACTTCTAAAAAGACAATGTCAGAGACTTTTGAAATCACCCTTAAAAACCATAAAGACAAGGCAGAAGAAATAGTTATCAGAGAAACTTTATACCGATGGTCGAATTGGAAAATTAGCAGCAAGTCGCATAAGTTTAGTAAAGAAGATTCCCGACATATTCACTTTAATGTCAAAGTTCCAGCTAATGACAAAGTCACGGTTAAATATAAAGTCGATTACAGTTGGTAGTGGCTGGATAATTTAGGCAAAAAAAAGGCTAAGCACGAAGCTTAGCCAAAATTCCACCATATAGCTGAAGGAAACCTTTACTAGCTCAATTGTAAAATCAGTGCTTTATTTGACCTCGAGACTGTGATAAAACTGTTTCTAGGTAAAGCATATCTGAACTAGATATGCATTTGATATTAATGCATATACGCATTAAAAACAATGCAAACTTGCATTAAAATGTAAAATATATGAGTGATGTATTAGAACAATTACGCGAGTTGATGAAGAGCTTAGGCGAAACCGACTACTCTCTTCAAAATAAAGCACATATAAGTCAATCAACTATTTACCGTATCGTTGAGGGTAAAACTTCTGATCCAGGTATATACAAGGTAGACAATTTGGCGCGCTCCATGGGTCATTGCTTATCGATTGTACCTTTGAGTGAATTTTCTCAAAAGCTGCAAGATATAAACGACGTACATGCATTAAGTAAAACCATAACACTTATTGACGGGATAGCTAAAAGTCGTGGTTCTGAATTTTCTCCGCTGGAAAAAGCTGAGTTAATATTGGCGAATTACAAAACTATTGCCCAAGAAAATCAAAAAAAGCACTCGGCTCTTCAAAACGTCGTAAATCTAAAAAAGTAAATGCTCAACTTTTTGAAAAACTACTGGTTCTTCATCGGTATCAGTATCCTTGTGCTAGTCTTACTCTTACTAGAACCCGCTTCTTCGAACTGGCTAGCCTATCGACGCCTGTCAATCAGCAATGGGGAGGTTTGGCGTTTCCTAACTCCAAATCTAGTTCATTTAGGTGTCGTCCATACACTAATGAATCTTGCAGGTTTTTGGTTGATTGTCTTGATTTTCAGACCATTACTTAAAATGCAAGATTGGATGATTTGGATCATTTCACTCTATATCTTGAATATTATTGGTATCCATCTGTTTTTACCTGAATTAAGCCGTTATGTAGGAATGTCGGGCGCCTTATATGGCTTAATTTCAGCTGCCTGCGTTGCTGAACTGCGTTTTAAAGTTAAGCTTAGCGGCTTGCTACTTATAATAGTAGGCTTAAAAATATTTGCGCCACAAATTTTTGGTATCACTGCAGAATATAGTGATTTTATTGGTGGTTATGTGGTCGAGGAGTCACACATTATTGGCTTTATTCAAGGGATATTTATAGGATTATTTTGGCCAAAAAGCCGGTTAAGCAAACCGGCCTTTGAAGCTTTAATACAAAAGAAAAAATAAACTCATTGGCTTACAAAACCAGTTTAAATTTATTTTTCTCTAAGGTTTTTTCACCGATACCTTTTACTGCCGTCAGCTCATTAATCGACTTAAATTCACCATAAGTTTCACGGTATTCAACAATAGCTTGCGCTTTCTTTAAGCCAACACCTTTTAAACTAGATGCCAACTGCTCAGCTGAGGCGGTATTGATATTTAATCGTGTAATGCTTTGCTCAACGGTTGTTCTAGGTTCTTTATCTTTTGCAATTACGATGTTCGACAAGACTGAAACAGCTAAAGTAATTACCGACAATGTTACGATTGATAGTTTTTTCATTTTAATCTCCTTTGAAATGAATTCGTCCTTTGACGATATTAATTTATTGGAGATTTATCTTAGCTACAAGTCGACTACTAAGCTTTCAGAGATTTCGCACAAACTTTTTAGCGGATCTTCAGCTTGGGTAATGGGTCGGCCAATCACTAGAAAATCAGAACCTGCCTGGAGCGCTTTTACAGGCGTCATAATTCTTGATTGATCGCCTACGTCAGCTCCCGCAGGACGAATTCCTGGTGTTATCAATTTAAAGTCATCACCAAATTTCTCTTTCAAGGCTTGCGCTTCCCATGCAGAGCACACAACTCCATCGAGCCCAGCCTCTTTTGTCAAACCTGCTAAGTGCAGTACCTGTTCCGTTAACGTATTTTGATAGCCAAGCTTTTTATAATTGGCTTCATCCATGCTAGTGAGCATCGTTACTGCTATTAAGATCGGTTTATCATCGCCATAAGCTTGTACAGCTGCATTAGCCTTTTGCATCATTTCAATGCCACCTGCGGCATGAACATTAGTCATCCAAACGCCTAGCTCAGCAGCTGCTCGACAAGCTTTGGCTACCGTATTTGGAATATCATGAAACTTTAAATCAAGAAAAACCTTGAAGTCTTTTTTTACTAGCTTTTTAACGAACTTAGGGCCGAATAAAGTAAACATTTCTTTGCCCACTTTAAGCGCTGCCAAATTCGGATCTAACTGATCAACTAATGCTAGCGCATTTTTTTTATTATCGTAATCGAGTGCTACGATAATTTTTGGATCTTGCTTCATATGAACGTTACTCGCCTTCTATACCTTGGATAGGTTTAATGGAACTCCAGTCTTTACAACTAGGACATTGCCAATGAATAATTCGACCATTGAAACCACAGTTATGACATACATAGCGAGGCTTTCTTTCTACCAACTTTTCAACGATTCCGTCCAGTAACTGTAGGCTTGGTTTAGCTGAATCGTGAGCATGTTCTATATGCATACTGATTAATTGATGCAAGCCTTTAAGGGAAGGCTTTTCTCGCAAATGCATCCCTATCTTTTCTGCTGCCGCACGATCTCCCTGCTCTTTCTTTATAATCTTTGAAAGTTCAATCACTGCAGAGACACCGGCGCCTTTTTCGATACTTTGCTGCAAAAATTTCAGATACCCTTTTTCATCTTTTCGTTGTTCAAAAGCTTCTTTAAGATTGTGCAACGCTTCAGGTAAAAAGGCGATGTCTTGCTCAAGCAACTTGCTATAGGCTTTGATTGCAGCTTTATAATTCGAATCTTCAAAATATATATCGCCTTGCAATAAACTGGCTCTAACCGAGTTAGGGTTGGCTACTAAAGCCTTTTTAATGGTAGCTAATGCCGTTTTGAGATCTTTGCCATTTTTCTTTTCAGTAGCCAGCTCGCAGTAATAATGAGCAATAGCTTTTGATTGTTTCTCACCCATGACTATTTCTAATTGCTCTGCTGTTTTAGCAGCTTGTTCCCAATCGCGAGTTGCTTGGTAAATATTTAAAAGCTGATGCAAAGAATCTTTTTTGTGCTTTGGCTCTGCTAACAATTTATCAAACAAGTTAGTGGCACGATCGTACATGCCAACGGCTTGATAATCGACAGCCAGCTCATATAAAGCTTTATTATGATTTTTCTTTGAAAGTTGCGGTCTGGCAATGATGTTTTGATGCAGTCGAATCGCCCTATCTACTTCGCCTCTTTTGCGAAATAAATGGCCTAATGCCATATGAGTGTCTACGGTATCCGTATCCACCTGTAGCAGATCTATAAAGGTATCAACCGCTTTATCTGGCTGCTCATTAAGTAAGTAATTGAGACCTTTTATATAGTTACTGGAAAGACTAGAAGGTTTCAATTCGGTTTTGTTTGAGTTTTTTTTACCCACTCGATAGCCAGAGAACACCGCAATAGGCAATAACGCTAATATTGCCATCAGCACCCACTCATTCATGCCTAAAGATCTTCCTTGATCGGCATAGTTCTTAAGTTATTAAGCTCTTGCTCCGCTTTCTGTAATTTGCGTTTAGTGTTTTTTAACTGAGTTTTAGTTTTCAACAATGACAAACTAGACATGGATAAGCCAATAATCAAACCAAGAGCTAAACAAATGGTTATCAGCAGTACTAACTGTACTGAAGCTTCTCCAAAAAGGTAGTTGAGTTGAATGGTTTGGTCGTTTTGATTAGCGAACATAAACGCTAATCCAAATGCCACTAACAGCAATATTATGGCGATAAGTAATCTCACCATTAACTCCTAAAATTAATATTATGGTTTTATCGGTTTATCTTTACCAGCATTAGTTCGTTCGCGTAACTCTTTTCCTGGCTTAAAATGTGGGACGTATTTACCATTCAAAGTTACCGACTCACCAGTTTTGGGGTTTCGACCAACTCTTGGAGCACGGTAGTGTAGAGAAAAACTCCCAAAACCACGAATTTCAATTCTGTCGCCACTTGCTAATGATTCCGACATCTGGTCAATCAAAGACTTCACCACCAACTCTAAATCGCGAACCGATAATTGCGGGTTTTTATCGACTAATTTTTCGATTAATTGTGATTTTGTCATACATAAATCCTTTGTTCTTTTCGCCAACTGCACAACTTCAAGTGATTATTGTTCATCTACTTGTTATTTTTCTGACATTTGAACAACATAAAAAGTTTCAAAATTAGCCATGAAAAACTGCTAACTCATTTAATTATATAACATTTTCCTGCTTTTTTGGGAAATAGATGTAAAAAATTACAATCATAAAAAAACCCGCCATAAAAGGCGGGTTTTATAAAAAGCTACAAATTAGCGGTTAGTCGCCCATTTGCTCTTTTAACAAGTCACCTAAAGTTGAAGGTGAAGATGAAGGTTTGTCATTGCTAAACTCTTTGATAGCAGCTTGCTCTTCAGCATGGTCTTTAGCTTTGATAGATAAGCTGATATTACGGCTCTTCTTATCAACACCGACAAACTTAGCTTCAACAGCATCGCCAGCGGCAAAGTGTTTAGTAGCGTCATCAACACGCTCAGAGCTAATGTCTGAAGCACGTAAGTAACCTTCTATGCCATCAGCTAGCTCAACTAAAACGCCTTTAGCATCTACTTCTTTAGCCGTACCTTTAACGATTGAACCTTTAGGATTAGCCGCTAAGAAATCAGATAAAGGATCAGCATCAACTTGCTTGATACCTAAAGAGATACGCTCGCGCTCAGCATCAACTGCTAATACCACTGCTTCAACTTCGTCGCCTTTCTTGAATTCACGAACAGCTTCTTCGCCAGACAATGTCCAAGAAATATCAGACAAGTGAACTAAACCGTCGATGCCGCCGTTAAGACCGATGAAGATACCGAAGTCTGTGATTGACTTGATGTTACCAGTAACTTTGTCATTTTTAGCAAAGTTTGCTGCAAACTCATCCCATGGGTTAGGAATACATTGCTTAACACCTAATGAGATACGACGACGTTCTTCGTCAATATCCAACACCATTACTTCAACTTCGTCACCTAAGTTAACGACTTTAGAAGGATGGATGTTTTTGTTAGTCCAATCCATTTCTGAAACGTGTACTAAACCTTCAACGCCATCTTCGATTTCAACGAAACAACCGTAGTCAGTTAAGTTAGTTACACGACCTTGAAGACGCGCGCCTTCAGGGTAACGGTTCATGATATCTACCCAAGGATCAGAGCCTAATTGCTTGATACCTAGAGATACACGGTTACGCTCACGGTCAAATTTCAATACTTTAACGTCGATTTCGTCACCAACTTGAACTACTTCACTTGGGTGCTTAATGCGCTTCCAAGCCATATCTGTGATGTGCAATAAGCCGTCAACACCACCTAAATCTACGAATGCACCGTAGTCAGTTAAGTTCTTAACGATACCTTTAGCTTCTGAACCTTCTTCAAGGTTAGCAAGCAACTCTTCACGTTCAGCTGAATTCTCAGACTCAATCACTGCACGACGAGAAACCACAACATTGTTGCGTTTTTGATCTAACTTGATAACTTTAAAATCAAGCTCTACACCTTCAAGGTGTGTCGTATCACGTACTGGGCGAACGTCAACCAATGAACCAGGCAAGAATGCACGGATTGATTGAACTTCAACAGTGAAACCACCTTTAACTTTACCAGTGATAACACCTTTAATAGTTTCTTGTGCTTCGTGAGCAGATTCCAACACGCCCCATGCTGCGAAACGCTTAGCGCGCTCACGAGATAGGCGAGTTTCACCGAAACCATCTTCTACTGCGTCTAATGCTACTTGAACTTCGTCACCAACCGTTACTTCCAACTCACCTGTGTCACTTAAGAACTGGTTACGTGGGATAACGCCTTCAGATTTAAGACCAGCGTTAACGATCACAACTTCATTATCAATATCAACCACCACACCTGTGATGATTGCGCCTGGACGCATTTCTACGTTAGTTAAACTTTCTTCAAAAAGTTCTGCGAAATTTTCGCTCATTTGTTAGTACCTGATACCTTAATGGACAAAAAAGATAAGTCATCTGCCACATTAAGACTTGTTTCAAAATCACCAGATTAAGATCCGCTAATACTGGGTCAGTTAGTTAAGTTCGCTTATCATCCATGCAAGCAAACGGAATTCTCATATAATTCAGCCATGATCAAATTCAAGAATTATGAATAAAATCAAGTATTTGCTGAACAACCTCATCAATCGTTAAGTCTGTGCTATCGACCTCTAAAGCCCCCTTGGCTGGCACCAATGGAGCCACTTCACGGGTACGGTCACGCTCATCCCTTTCGATGATGCTTTTCAAAAGGTGCGGAATACTAGCATTTACACCCTTTTCGGTCAACTGTTTATAGCGCCTATCCGCCCGTATTTCGGGGCTTGCAGTTAAAAAGACCTTATGTTTTGCGTCAGTAAAAACCACTGTTCCCATATCCCGACCATCCGCTACTAAACCTGGCTTTTGGCGAAATTGTCGCTGACGAGTCAAAAGCGCTTCTCGAACTTCTGGAATCGCAGCCACCTTCGACGCCATGGCACTGGTTTCATCCAAACGCAATTGCACGCCAACGTCTTCACCATTGAGAAGAATAACTTGCTCCGAACCGTCACTGGAAGGCTGGAAAATCACATCCAAATGCAAAGCCGCCTCTTCAATTGCCGCTATATCGTCTAGCGGTATATCATTTTTAATCACCGCCAGCGCGGTCAAACGATACAAAGCCCCGCTATCGAGTAAATGATAACCGAGCTTTGTTGCAAGAATTTGACTGATGGTACCTTTACCTGAGCCACTTGGACCGTCAATGGTGATAACTGCTGCGCTTTCTATATTGTTTTCGCTCATGGCTGCCATTAACCTTTGCTCATTTCAGTTAGGACACGGATAAACTTGGCATTCTCTTCTTCCAAACCAATCGAAACCCGTAAATGATTTGGCATCTCGTAATTGGCAACAGGTCTAACAATCACACCTTTTTGCAACATTTCGTTGTACAAAGGTCCTGCATTTTGTTTCATATTCACAGTGATAAAGTTTGTCACAGAAGGAATATAGTCATAGCCAAATTCATTAAATGCACCAATCAATTGCTCCATCCCTGCCTTATTTACATCTAAAGCACGCTGTAAATATTCATGATCATCTAATACGGCTTCAGCCGCCGCTAATGCCAATGAGTTCATATTAAAAGGCTGACGAGGACGATTAATTAAACCCGTAATTTCTTCATTGGCGACCGCATAACCGGCACGAACTCCGGCTAATCCGTAGGCTTTTGAGAAAGTGCGAGTCACTATTAAATTGGGGTATTCTTTAATCCACGGAATCGTTTGTGGATATTCAGCAAACTCGACATATTCATAATAGGCTTCATCCACCACCACTATCACATCATTTGGCACCTTATCCATAAAGGCCTTTAGATCAGTCGCATTATTCCAAGTACCCGTTGGATTGTTAGGATTAGCAATAAAAATCATACGAGTGTTAGTATTAATTGCTTCAGCAGTGGCTTCTAAATCATGCCCCCAATCTTTGGCAGGTATTTGAACGGCTTTAGCGCCAATCGCTTGGGTGACAATCGGATAAACTACAAAGGCATGCTGCGAGAAGATCACTTCATGTTCCGGCTGCACAAAAACACGAGCAATTAACTCCAAAACGTCATTAGAACCATTACCAAGCGTAATTTGATTAATATCTACGCCACAACGCTCAGCCAATTTCGCTTTTAAATAATAGCCATTAGCATCAGGATAACGTGCCATTTCAGCAAACTCTTTTTCCATGGCGGCTTGTGCTTTACTGCTAATACCAATTGGATTTTCATTACTAGCAAGCTTTACAATATTGGTGATCCCCAGCTCTCTTTCCAGCTCAGAAATCGGCTTACCTGGTTGATAAGGGTGTAATTTTTGAACGCCTGCGCCTGCTAAAGCAATAAAATCGCAACTCATGGTTTTCTCCGCTAATCCTGTCGTGTGATTGTTTTGTCGAACTTAAATATCCAAGGGCGCATATTATCCTTGAAATGCGTTAAGATTTCACCCTACTTTTTTAACAGTCAAACAGCTCTGACCATTATAATTTGCTACGAAATTCCGCTAACTACACAAAAAATCTGGTATAACGTCTGCTATCAAAAATTCATTAGGAACTAGGTATGAAATATTTACTCATTTTATTAAGCTTAGCCGCTTTAGCCTTTGGCGTTTATTACGTCATCAATAACAATAAAGACGATCAAGCTAAAGAGGTTCAAAGTAAAGCGCCCGCTCCAATTGCAGCCAGTCAGGAAGCCGCGGTCACTAAACCCGCCGAGCCCCAACCTCCAATAGCTCGCAAAGAAGCATTTGAAATGGTGATACATGATCATAAGCGTGTCGATAACTATTATTGGATGCGTGATGACGAACGTAAAGATCCTGAAATCCTTGCGCACCTTGAAGCAGAAAATGCCTACAAAGAAAAGATGTTGGCACATACCGAAGGACTACAGAAAACTTTATACGATGAAATTGTATCAAGAATAGAAAAAGACAATTCAAGCGTTCCTTATTTTAAAGAAGGTTACTGGTATTACCGCCGCTTTGAAACCGATAAAGAGTACCCAATTTATGCTCGTAAAAAGGGCACCTTAGAAGCCGCAGAAGAAATCATAGTGGATGTTAATGCACATGCGCCAAAAGAAGGTTATTTTTCGATTTCAGGTTTAGAACTTGGTAAAAGCCAGCAGATTTTGGCCTATGCCGAAGATAAAGACGGTCGCAGAATTTACAACATCAAATTTAAAAACCTAGAAACTGGCAAGATGTACGCTGACGTTTTAAAAAACGCGAGCAGTAATATCGTTTGGGCTAATGATGATGAGTATTTATTTTATTTACAAAAAGATCCGCAAACTTTATTGGCGGATAAAGTCTATCGCCACAAATTAGGTACGCCTCAATCAGAAGACGTTTTAGTGTATGAAGAAAAAAATAAAACTTTCTACACAGGAATTGGCAAAACTATGGATAGCTCCATGCTAATCATTGGTCACTCAAGCACTGAAACTAAAGGCATGAGCTTCTTAGATGCGAGCAATCCTACTGGCGATTTTGAACTATTTTACCCGCTTGAAGAGGGTCATGAATACGGAATCACTAAGTCGGGTGATGATATCTATATTCGTACTAATAAAGGTGCGCAAAACTTTCGTTTGATGCAAGCCAGTCTTGAAAACAAAGATGACTTCTCTAAATGGACTGAAGTAATCCCGCATGATGAAAACACTCTATTACAAGGCGTCACCGGCTTTAATCAATTCTTAGCGCTCAGCGAGCGTAATGGCGGTTTAAGCCGTATTCGATTGATGGACAAAGCCTCTGGTGAATTTACCACTATTCCAGCAAAAGACGCCGCTTACGTTATGTCGATGAGCACGAATGTTGATCCAAATGCAAAAACCGTTCGTTACTATTACAGTAGTTTAACCACTCCAGGTTCTACCTATGATTACGATCTGGCATCTGGTAAATCAGAGTTAAAAAAGCAGGATAAAGTGCTGGGCGATTTTGACGCCGATAACTACCATAGCGAACGCATTAGCGTAAAAGCGCGCGATGGCAAAATGGTTCCCGTATCTATTGTTTATCGAAAAGATACTTTCAAAAAAGATGGAACCAATCCTTTGTATCAATATGCCTATGGCTCCTATGGTGCCACCATTGATCCAAGATTCCGCTCTACCATTCTATCGTTACTCGATCGGGGTTTTGTTTATGCCATTGCCCACATTCGCGGCTCGCAAACCTTAGGTCGCCATTGGTATGAAGACGGTAAAATGTTCAATAAAATAAATACTTTTACCGACTTTATTGATGTCACAGATGGCTTAGTAGCACAAGGATATGGCCATAAAGATAAAGTCGTGATCGCTGGCGGCAGTGCTGGTGGTTTATTAATGGGGGCAGTGATTAATATGGCGCCAAAGAAATATAAAGCTGTAGCTTCCCATGTACCTTTTGTGGACGTAGTAACGACCATGCTAGACGAGTCAATCCCGTTAACCACTAATGAGTTTAATGAATGGGGCAACCCAAAAAATAAAGACTCTTATGAATATATGTTGTCTTACTCGCCATACGATCAAATTGAACCTAAAGAATATCCAAATATGTTGGTCACTACAGGTTTACACGATTCACAAGTTCAGTACTTTGAACCTATGAAATGGGTAGCCAAACTTCGCGAATATAAAACTGGCGATAACAAATTGTTATTCCATACCAATATGGAAGCCGGACATGGCGGCGCCTCAGGACGTTTTCAGCGTTTAAAGCAAACTGCTATGGAATATGCGTTCTTTATGGATGAGTTGGGGTTGAATAAGTAGCTTAACTCTAGTTCTAATGCAAAAAGCCAAGCGAATGCTTGGCTTTTTTTAACCAGCTAATTGTCTTAAGGCCATTCTTATAATTTCTTCTGATTTCAAACCCTCTGTTGCCACTTTTGAGATGGCTTTACTGGCAATTTGTGGCTTATAGCCTAAAGCTACTAGCGCGCTAATCGCTTCTTGGGTTTGATCGTTAGAGCGTCCAGCCGATTGAGCGGGCCTTTCAGTTTGTTCTATCAATTCAGCAGAAACTGACCAATCTTTGAGTTTATCAGTCATTTCGATTAATAAACGTTCTGCAGTTTTCTTACCCACACCGGGAAGTTTGACTAATCGATCGACGTTATGATCGTGAACGGTTAATACAAACTCATCCGTTTCCATACCGGACAAAATAGCTAAGGCTAGTTTAGGCCCTACGCCATTAACTTTGATTAACTCTCTGAATAAGGAGCGATCTTTGACTGATATAAAGCCGTACAAAGCATGTAGGTTTTCAGAAATCGACACATGAGTTGAAAGAATGGTTTCAGCACCCTCTTCTGGCAATTGATAGAAAGTGGTCATGGGTACCTGAATTTCGTAGCCCACTCCGGCGCTTGTTTCTAGGATGACAAATGGTGGAGTTTTCTCTATTAATATACCGCGTATTCTTCCTATCAACGTAACCGTCCTCTTGCTATTGTTTTAGCAGTGCCTTTGGCACCAGTTAATTTGTCCAAACCGCTTGCCGTATTGGCATGACACAATGCCACGGCTAACGCATCGGCGGCATCGGCCTGTGGGTTTGATGGTAATTTTAAAATCATTTTAACCATATGCTGAACTTGTGTTTTATCAGCAGCGCCGGTTCCCACCACTGATTGCTTTACTTTTCTAGCTGGGTATTCCGCCACCTGCAAAGCATAATGACTAGCGCCCACAATGGCGGCACCTCTAGCTTGTCCTAACTTTAATGCTGAGTCTGCATTTTTAGATAAAAAGACTGACTCGATCGCAAATTCATCGGGTTTAAACTCAAGAATTAACTCACAGACGGAATCAAAGATTTGTTTTAGTTTTTGATCCAACGAGCCATCTTTAATACGAATACAGCCACTGGTAATATATTTAGGTTTATTGTGCGGAATACCGTCACCCACTTGGATAATGCCAAATCCAGTGATTCGTGAACCAGGGTCAATTCCAAGGATGACAGCCATATAGTTTTTTATTTGAAATTATGAATGTTAAGTATGTTTCTATAAAGGCGTATTGTAAAGCCAATAGAAAAGGTTTTAACTCTTATCTTGACTTATCTGATACTAAAGTAGTTCGTAGGATTCAGGTGGAATATTAGCGTTAGTATAAACATTCTGAACGTCGTCTAAATCTTCCAAAGCATCAATCAAGCGCAACACCTTGGCTCCTTCACTCGCATCTAAATCGGCCTGAGTCGAAGGCAGCATAGTAACCTCTGCATTTTCAGCTTTAAAACCAGCAGCTTCTAAAGCATCTTTAACCGTTAAAAAATCTTCCCAGGGTGCCAATACTTCAAATGAGCCATCTTCATGAGTGACAACATCATCTGCACCAGATTCTAGTGCCGCATCCAGCAAAGTTTCTTCATCGGTTTGATCGGAAAAAACAAAGTGCCCTTTGCGTTCAAATAAAAAAGCAACTGAACCTGTCGTGCCAAGATTACCGCCATGCTTACTAAAACCATGGCGAACTTCGCCTGCAGTACGATTACGATTATCCGTCATACACTCTACAAATACTGCGACGCCGCCAGGCCCATAACCTTCATAGGATAATTCATCATAATTATCGCCATCGGTGTTACCTGCCCCGCGAGCGACAGCCTTTTCGATGGTATCGCGCTTCATATTAGCGCCTAAGGCTTTATCAATGGCTGCCCGTAAACGAGGGTTATCATCAGGTTCGGGACCACCAGCTTTAGCCGCAACTACAAGCTCACGAATGATTTTAGTGAATATTTTTCCGCGTTTTGCGTCTTGGGCTGCTTTCCTGTGTTTAATATTAGCCCACTTACTGTGACCCGCCATATTTTTCCCCCTTTCGGCCAAGTAACCTTCGGTCTAACTGCGTTAAATAGAAATTAAATCTGCTCATCTATATTAATACACTGCGCTATTTAATTTCTATTTGCCTTGTGAGATCCTAGCTTACTCTAGCCTTCTATCTTACTTTTGGTTAATTTTTTTTAACCTTTTTTTAACCTTTTATTTCTCTTTTGGTTTTACTTGGATTCCCAACTCGTCCAATTGAGCAGTTTCAATTTTGCTTGGTGCTTGCGTTAATGGACATGATGCCGTGGTGGTTTTCGGGAATGCGATAACGTCACGAATTGAGTCAGAGCCAACCATTAACATCACTAAACGATCTAAACCAAATGCTAAGCCGCCATGAGGAGGACAACCAAACTTTAAGGCATCTAATAAGAAGCCAAACTTTTCTTGTTGTTCATTTTCATCAATACCCAAAATATCAAAAACAGCTTCCTGCATATCTTGGTTATGAATACGAACCGAGCCTCCACCCACTTCACTACCGTTTAACACCATGTCATAAGCTTTCGACAAAGTACCCGTTGGATTTGCTTTTACTGCTGCCACATCCAAATCTTTTGGCGCAGTGAACGGGTGATGCAACGCATGCACATGACCATCAATATCTTCGAACATTGGGAAGTCAACCACCCACAGAGGTTTCCATTCCGCAGAAACCAAATTTAAATCTTCTGCTGTTTTTAAGCGTAAAGCGCCCATAGCATCCGCAACTACACGTTTTGTATCTGATCCGAAGAAAATGATATCGCCTGCCACAGCGCCGACTTTCGAGACAATGGTTGCTGCGACATCGTCACCAATAAACTTAATGATTGGGCTTTGTAAACCACCATCATTAACTTTAATCCAAGCTAAGCCTTTAGCGCCGTATACGCCAACGAATTTGGTGTATTCGTCGATTTGCTTACGGCTAAACTGTCCTCCACCGGGAACTCTTAAGGCTGCAACTCGTGAATTTTCATCATTTGCCGGACCTGCAAAAACTTTAAACTCAACATCTTTTAACTCATCATCAACCGTTACTAATTCAGTAGCCATGCGTAAGTCTGGTTTATCAGAACCATAACGCTCCATCGCTTCGGCATAACTCATGCGCGGAAACTCTGGTAGCTCAATTCCTTTAAGCTCACTGAATAAATGACGGATCATACCTTCCATCAAATTCATGATTTCTTCTTGATCAAGGAATGAGGTTTCAATATCCAGTTGAGTAAATTCTGGCTGACGATCCGCGCGTAAATCTTCGTCACGGAAACACTTCACAATTTGATAATAACGGTCAAAACCCGCCATCATCAAAAGCTGTTTAAATAATTGAGGTGATTGAGGCAAGGCATAAAAAGAACCTTTATTAACACGACTTGGAACCAAATAATCTCGTGCACCTTCAGGTGTTGCTTTAGTCAAAATCGGCGTTTCAACATCAACAAAGCCATGCTCATCCATATAACGGCGCATAGCGCTAGTGACCTTATGACGGAATAATAATTTCTGCTGCATTTCAGGACGACGCAAATCCAAGTAACGATACTTTAAGCGCATCTCCTCTGAGGCTTCTAAATTTTCGTCGATAGGAATCGCCGGCGGTTGTGCCTTATTTAAAATGGTAATTTCTTGCGCCAAAACCTCAATATCGCCAGAAGCCATGTTTTTATTAACCATATCTTCAGGCCGAGCTCTAACGGTTCCTTTAACCTGAATCACAAACTCATTACGTAACTTTTCAGCAGTTTCGAACAACTCTTTAAAGTCAGGATCAATTACAACTTGCAAAACACCAGTTCTGTCTCTTAATTGCAAAAAGATAAGACCGCCTAAATCACGGCGTCTATGTACCCAACCTGCCATTGTAACTGATTGATTTTCATTGCTTTTTGAAAGTTCACCACAATAGTGGCTGCGCATATTTGTGCTCATGTAAGTTAGTATCCGAAATAGTAAATTCTTGGTGTAAATTAGGCGCTAGCCTAAGAAGCGCTATATGGTACGCCAGAGCTTAGGTCTAAGCAAGCTGCAAGCCTTGCAGTTGCTGGCTTTTCGCAGTTTTTATTGGGATCCTAATAAATAGCTTAGGAATATTACAAAGCAAGTTATTTCATTTTGAATTAAACATTTTGAGTTTTATTACACAAGCCTAGTGAATTTTACTTTTCATGGGCAAGTGACTGTATTAGATTAAGCAAAACCTTAAACAGTATCAGTCCCATGAAAAAACTCTTTCTCGCCATATTATTGATGTTTAGCACCCAAGCTTCGGGATTAGCGACTCTTATTCATAATGTTAAGGGTTACTCTATCAATCAAGGAGAACTGGTAGAGTTTGAGGCTATTTTATTTGAGGGCGATACCGTTATTGGTATCGGAGAGCGTGAAGAGCTAGCCAAAAAAGTCAGCTTTAGTAGAGCCATTGACGGCCAAGGAAAAACCTTATTACCAGGTCTGATTGATTCTCATGGGCATCTTCTTGGCTTAGGGAATAACTTACAAGAAATTGATTTAAGAGGAATACAAAGTGAGGCACTATCCGCTAGCAAAGTCGCGGAGTATATTAACAAGCACCCCAAGAAACGTTGGTTTATTGGTCGCGGTTGGAATCAAGTTTTATGGGACTCCAATAGATTTCCTACTAAAAAATCTCTGGACAAAATCAATACCAATAAACCTATTTGGTTAAGCCGAGTGGACGGTCATGCAGGCTGGGCAAATTCAAAAGCGTTAGAGCTTGCCGGTATCAATAGAAATACACCTGATCCAAAAGGTGGGAAAATCATCAAAGACAAGGAAGGAAACCCTACGGGTGTTCTCATCGATACTGCTATGGGCATGGTGACGGCGAAAATTCCTGAGCAAAATTCCAATGAAATTGAAACCTCATTAGATATAGCATTTGAACACTTAATTCAACTTGGCATCACCTCAGTGCATGATGCTGGCGTTGATTTTCCTACCTATAAATCTATGCTGAAAATGTCTGAAAAGAAGGAAATCCCTTTGAGAGTTTATGGCATGTTATCAGGCAGCGATGAATACCTAGAAACCATGCTTAAATTAGGAAAAATTGATGATTCATTCCTCAAAATACAATCGGTTAAGCTATACACCGACGGCGCATTAGGATCTCGCGGTGCAGCTTTAATTGAGCCTTATTCCGATGATGCTGATAACGTTGGCTTGTTATTTCATTCTGACAAAGTGCTCAAAAACAAATTCGATTTAATCAATCAATATGACTTTCAAATTAATGTGCATGCCATTGGTGACAAAGGTAACCGCCAAGTTTTGGATACTTTTGATAAATTGAATAAGATAAAATCAATTCAAGCTTCACGCCATCGAATAGAACATGCGCAAGTCGTAGCGTTAGAAGATATACCTCGCTTTGCCAAGTTAGGAATTATTGCCTCAATGCAACCCACTCACGCCACCTCTGATATGAATATGGCTGAGGACAGAGTGGGCTCTGAGCGGATAAAAGGTGCCTATGCTTGGCGCACTATGTTAAATAATAACGTCTTAATTGCATCAGGCTCTGACTTTCCTGTTGAGCTTGCAAATCCTTTCCATGGTTTATTCTCAGCTATGAAACGACAAAGCCATGATAATCAACCAAAAGATGGCTGGTATTCTAATGAAGCTCTTTCCATGAAAGAGGCTTTAGCTAGTTTTACTATCAATGGCGCCTACGCTTCATTCTGGGAAAAGCAGATAGGCTCTTTAGAAAATGGTAAAAAAGCAGATTTTATATTGATAGATAAAGATTTGTTCGATACGAAGACAAACAAGATTTGGGATACAAAAGTACTTCAAACCTGGATTAATGGCATTCAGGTGTTTAATAAAGAAACCGTAAACTGATTATTACTTATTTAGCTCGCTTTTTTTGATCCGCTTTTTAGGCAAGTTTACCCATAAAGTATTTATTTTCCAAGAAGACTTCTTGTTTGCTTCTTTAATTTTTGCAATTTTTTCATAGTCAATAACGTAAACATATTCATTATCAATATCTTTGCTAGTCGCATATTTTGGCGATGAAGCACAAGAAAAAAGTACTAAAGTAGGCATTAGCAATATCAATAGCTTTGGTTTGGCCATAACAGGACTCCTCAATCTGTGGAACTCTTAAGACTATCATTAATATAGTATGTTTTTTATACAAGTTGCAAGTTTACCGATTTGTGCTTTAGCCCTTTATATAACCTTGTTACAATGCCGTAACTAAAAAACTAAGACAAAACAATGCGTACCAGTAACTATCTACTATCTACTCTTCGCGAAGATCCGAGTGATGCTGAGCTAATTAGTCATAAACTTATGCTACGTGCGGGAATGATCCGCAAAATTGCTTCAGGCATGTATACCTGGCTACCCACTGGTTTACGGGTTTTGAGGAAAGTGGAATCCATTGTCAGAGAAGAAATGAATACTGCTGGCGCCATTGAAGTTTTAATGCCAGCTGTTCAGCCTGCAGATTTATGGGAAGAATCGGGGCGCTGGGATCAGTTTGGTCCAGAGTTATTACGTTTTAAAGATCGGCATAACCGTGATTTTTGCTTGGGGCCAACACATGAAGAAATTATCACTACTTTGGTTCGTGATGAAATTAATAGCTATAAGCAACTGCCCACAAACCTCTATCAAATTCAAACTAAGTTCCGTGATGAAGTTCGCCCACGTTTTGGCGTAATGCGGGCTCGCGAATTTTTAATGAAAGATGCTTATTCTTTCCATGCGGATCAAAGTTCTCTAGAAGATACTTATAACGTCATGCATCAAACCTACTGCAATATATTTGATCGTATAGGTTTAGATTATCGCCCTGTAATTGCTGACACTGGCTCTATCGGTGGCTCTACCTCGCATGAATTCCATGTGCTAGCAGCATCTGGTGAAGACGCGATCGCTTTTAGCACTGAGAGTGATTACGCCGCGAATGTTGAAAAAGCGGAAAGCTTAGCTCCACAGGTTGAACGCCTTAATGCCTCAGCCGAATTAGTTAAAGTTGAGACCCCGAACTGTAAAACCATTGATGCCGTTGCTGATTTTTTGAAAATCAATGCCAAGCAAACTATTAAAACTTTATTAGTTAAAGGTGCAACCGAAGAAGACTCAATAATTTGTTTAATACTTCGAGGGGACCATACCCTTAATGAGATTAAAGCCGAGAAACACCCGCTTATTCAATCACCTCTAGAGTTTGTTGATAAGGTCGAGACCATAAAAGAAGCCACAGGAGCGACGCCTGGCTCTTTAGGACCAGTGAATTTAAAGATGACAATTCTAGTGGATAGAGATGCTGCAACTTTAGCGGATTTCGTCTGCGGTGCCAATGAAGATGGCTTCCATTTTACAGGCGTCAATTGGGACCGCGATGCAAGCTATAACGAAGTTTTTGATCTTAGAGAAGTGGTAGCTGGTGATAAAAGTCCAGATGGTAAAGGGGAATTAGAAATCAAACGAGGTATTGAAGTTGGCCATATCTTCCAACTAGGTACTAAATATTCTGAAGCCATGAATGCTACTGTCCTCGATCAAAATGGCAAAGCCTTGACTATGAGTATGGGTTGCTATGGTATTGGAGTTTCTAGAATTGTTGCCGCGGCTATTGAACAAAACCATGACGATTACGGTATTGTATGGCCTGATGCTATTGCACCTTTCCAAATTGCCATTGTTCCAATGAATATGCATAAATCAGCAGAAGTGCAAAAAATTGCCGAAGAGCTTTATGCCAAATTGCAACAACAAGGAATTGAAGTATTATTTGATGATCGTAAAGAACGCGCCGGCGTTATGTTCTCAGATATGGAACTTATCGGCGTACCACATCGCGTGGTTATTAGTGACCGCGGTTTAAAAAATAATACCGTTGAGTATAAAGCTCGCCAAGGTGCTGATAAGCAAGACATAGAGTTAAGTCATTTAGATGCATTCTTGGAAACTTTGTTCTAAACAGTAGGTACCATGGTTTTTATTTCATCCATCAAAAGAAGCATATTAGCGGTTCTATTATTAACCTCTAATATGCTTCTACAAGCGCAAGAAGAACCTGGCCAAGCCTTTAAGGATGAACTCAAATCTTTACTCAATGCTGAGCATCATTTTGTTGATGAATATGATGCAAAAGTTTGGATGAAAGATATGTCCATTCGATTAGCTAAGCGGGCTCCGCACATCCCTGAAAAAGAGCGCTTAAAAATTCTTGGCCTAGTGCATAAACATGCCAATGCTGCTGGAGTTGATCCGCAAATGGTACTTGCCATTATGGAAGTGGAGTCGAATTTTGACCGTTATGCATTGTCTGTAGCCTATGCTAGAGGATTAATGCAAATCATGCCCTTTTGGATAAAAGAAATCGGTAAACCTGAAGATGATTTGTTTGATATAGAAACCAATATTAAATACGGCTGCTATATCTATAAACTTTATTTAAAGTATGAAAAAGGCAACACCACCTTAGCACTTGGTCGCTACAATGGTTCGCGCGGTAAAATGAAATATCCTAGAAAAGTATATGCTGCATTAAGAAAGCGCTGGGCTCTGTAAATGACAGACTCGCGAGCATTAGTCTTAAGCGGTGGCGGTGCTCGCGCAGCTTATCAAATTGGAGTCCTTAATGCCGTTAATGAAATCTTATCACAACCTAAAGAAAGTCCTTTTTCCATTATCACAGGCGTTTCTGCAGGTGCTATTAATGGAACCGTTTTAGCGACTCACAATCACCAATTCTCACATGGCCTAGCAAGACTATCGAAGATATGGCAGAACTTTCAACCCAATCAAGTTTACAAAACTGGCGCAGGCCATCTTTCTAAAAACTTTTTTCACTGGTTATGGGCGTTAGCTAAACCGAAAAATCAAAATCAAGAAGCCATTTCTTTATTAGATAATTCGCCTTTAGAAAGTTTGCTAGCAAGTATGGTGAAATTCGAATCCATTGATTCAAATATTCAACTCGGAAACTTAACTGCTCTTTGCACCACCAGTTACGATTACAACAGCGGCGACTCTGTGAGCTTTCACCAAAGCATCAACAAAGAAAAATCGTGGAAAAGATATCGCCGTAGAGGACAAGCAGCAACCATTAGTCTTGACCACTTAATGGCATCTGCAGCTATTCCAGTAATATTTCCGTCCAGAAAGATCGAATCTACTCACTACGGTGACGGTGCATTACGTTTTTTAGCGCCCTTAAGTCCAGCGTTACATTTAAATGCCAATAAGTTATTTGTGATCACTGTAAATCCGTTGAAAGCTGAAGAACAAAAACATACGGAAATACCTTCTATTGGCGATATAAGCGGTCATTTGCTGAATAGCATTTTTGTAGATAGCCTAGAAAGCGATATTGAACGTCTGCGCAGAGTTAATGAACTTTTGAGCCATATCCCGGATGATGACATTATTAAAAATCAACTATCTTTGCGGCCTATTGATGCCTTAATTATTTCACCCAGTATTGACCCAGCAGAACTGGCTGGACAATATTTTGAAGCTCTTCCAAAAAGCTTAAAATTCTTTTTTAAACGCATTGGAATAGCCGCAGATAAAGGCGAAAACATTCTTAGCTATTTATTGTTTTATGCACCTTTCACTCAGCACTTAATGCAAATTGGATTCCAAGATGCGATGCAAGAAAAAGAGGCTATAACAGCTTTCTTTTCTGAACAAAAATAACTTTTCCTTGATACACCACTAACAAAGCAGATGCCCTTAACCAACTAGGTACATCATTTTCCTGGAAGTAATTCTTTAATGTTTGCCCATGCTCTTTATTAGGATGATAAAATTTATCACCTTCTGCTCGATATCTAACAATCACCTGCTTGTCTCGAAGCTTAGGCCACATCTCAAGGACATCTTTAACCAAGATCGTTTGCTTATTCGCACCATTAAAATTGTTAGTCAAAGTCCATTGCCATTCTTGAGATGGATTAAATTTTTCCAAAGGGTCTGATAATAAGTAGATATAATTTTTATAACGTCTTAATTGGTAAGTCCCAATATCAATGCTCGGATTTATATCAGATTGAGTATTTAGAAACTGAGATTTTATTTCTTGTAATAAAACTCTTGACGGCATTTTTATATTAAATTTCGCAAACCAATATCGCAATAAATTTGTCTGACGCTCACTAGATAATGTTTTAAGTTTACTAATGTCTAATTTTTTTTGATCAATCACATCTTGATAATCTAGTTGCGCCAACTCTTCAAGTAGTAACTGCGTTTCCGCAAAATTTTCTGTCGAATTAGCTAAAGTCTCTGCAACTTGAGGCCAATGTTTACTAAGTTCAGGAATAATTTCATGCCGCAGAAAATTTCGGCTAAATGCTATATCTTGATTAGATTTATCTTCAATATGCTTTAGCTGATATTTTTTAATATAGGTTGCTATAGCATCTTGAGAAACTTTTAATAGTGGCCTTGCATGCCAGCCCGCTGCAAAAAGTTTGTTGTAAGGCATTGCCGAAAGGCCTTTAACTCC
This sequence comes from uncultured Kangiella sp., assembly GCA_947498625.1. Lineage (GTDB taxonomy): Bacteria > Pseudomonadota > Gammaproteobacteria > Enterobacterales > Kangiellaceae > Kangiella. Next base: position 170,221 of record CANMKR010000003.1, read on the forward strand.
TGCGCCTCGAAGGAGTTGCAATAGTACTGTTTCTGCTTGATCATCTTGATGCTGAGCTGTTACTAAGCAAGACTGTGCGTCAACAAATTGACTTAAAGCTTTATAACGGGCATTCCTAGCTGCTTGCTCTAAACTTACTTGCCTTCGATCAACAACTACTTTTACTGATGAATAATGAATACCCAGTGTTTCGCAAAGCTCTTGATTAAATGTGTCCCATTCTAGTGACTCTGCTTGCAAGCCATGGTCAATATACACTGCTTGAAGAACAAAATTTTTAGCATGCTTAGATAAAGCGTTCAACAAACACACGGAGTCTTGCCCGCCGCTTAATGCGATGACTAGTTTACGAATTTTGGGATGTTCAGAAACGAGAAAAGCCAGAAACTCATTTACCGCTTGAGTTACTGGCTCTTTTGAAGCACTACTAATGCTCATTAGTCTTCGCTGACAGTTCCTACCGCCATTAATTTTTCATAGCGCTTATCCAGCAAAGTATTTTCATCCAAAGATTCGAGGTATTCTAAATCTTCTAATAAGCGTTGCTTAAGGTTAGTCGCCATCAAAGGGTAGTCACGGTGAGCACCACCTTTAGGTTCTGCTACGATAGCATCAATAAGACCTAGCTCTTTAATGCGTTCCGCTGTGATACCCATAGCCGATGCTGCCTCTTCTGCTTTTTCAGCGCTCTTCCACAAAATCGAAGCACAACCTTCAGGAGAAATAACCGAATAGGTAGAATATTGCAGCATATTGACTCTATCACCTACCCCAATGGCAAGAGCTCCACCAGAACCACCTTCACCAATTACGGTCGCAACAACAGGTACCTTTAAGGTAGCCATCACTTTTAAGTTACGGGCAATAGCTTCAGATTGACCGCGCTCCTCTGCACCAACACCAGGGAATGCTCCTGGAGTATCGATAAAAGTAAAAATTGGGATTTGAAAACGCTCAGCTAATTCCATTAAACGTTTTGCCTTACGATATCCTTCAGGACGAGACATACCAAAATTATGCTTAATTTTTTCTTTAGTATCACGGCCTTTTTGATGACCAATCACAACGACAGGTTTACCATCAAGTCGAGCCATACCGCCAACAATAGATGCGTCATCAGCATAAGCTCTATCGCCTGCTAACTCATCAAAGTCTGTGAAGATATGCTCAATATAATCGCGTGTATATGGACGCTGTGGATGGCGTGCCAGTTGAGCGACCTGCCAAGGCGATAAATCCTTAAAGATCTGCTCAGTTAATTCATTGGATTTTGCTTTTAAACGATCAATTTCTTCGCTGATATTTAATTCTTTATCTTCACCCATCAAGCGGAGCTCGTCGATCTGGGCTTCTAATTCTGCAATTGGTCGTTCAAAATCTAAAAAGTTTAAACTCATGTTGGTATTAATCTTTATATGTTTAAAGCTATCTTGGCTGACTATTCTACTTTTTTGTGCTTGTTAAGGAAAGTAAAGAAAGGCAATACTGCTACTGGTCTGACAATTATCAATCTTCTGCTTTTTCTGGTAAATATCGAAAATGACCGACGATTTTATAATCAAAAAGCATATCCTCTAGTTTTGGTCCCATACCAATATTATGAACAATTTTGAAATTACCTGAGTTACTATCTTTAACATTAGAAACGATACCTATATGCGGCAAGTTATTATCTAAACGCCAACTGACAATATCCCCAGGTTGATAATCTTCAGAGTCATCAGTAATGACGAGTACTTCAGCATACCTCTTGAAAAACGCCTCTAAGTTAGGGACCCTCCTGTGATCAATATTAGTATCGGGACGATGCAAACCCCAATTTTTTGGATACTCTGAAAAGTTTTGGCTCATATCGATATGCACCAATTCTTGCAGATCCAAATCTATAGCTCGATAAGCTCGAATAACCACATCAGTGCATACGCCAACATCAGCCGGCACATCCCCCATCGGATAAGCAATTTTTCGATAAGCTCCATCATAGGTTACCGATGCTTTAGTTCTCGATAAGGCGGCATTCACCAGCTTATGAGATAAACTCGAACTTTCAGCTGAGGTCGCTATAGGTAAAGAGATAAATAGAACCAGTATTAAACTCAATATTATTTTCATGATTTAATTTTACTGTGACTGTGATATTTTGAGTTATAGATCTTTCAAGAGTTCAAAAACATCTAAAACCATTGAGTTCCGAAAATGGCTATTTATTTTTACTTTACGTGCTAATATTTAATTCTAGATTAAATCATTAGACAGCTATGCAAACTTATCAAAAAGCACGTTTGGCCCGAGATATCAGATACGACGGTAAATTTTTTGTGGCTGTTAAAACCACTAAAATCTACTGTCGCCCGATCTGCCCAGCGCCTTCGCCTAAAGAAAAAAATGTGCTTTATTTTGATAAGGCTATTCAGGCACAAGATGCTGGATTTAGACCTTGCAGGCGATGCCGCCCTGAGTCTGCGCCTCAATCTGCAGCCTGGCTAGGCACCCAAGCCGTCTTTAATCGAGCAATGAATAAAATTCATGCTGGTGAGCTCAATCATCAAGCTATGGCTGATTTTTGTGAGCCATTAGGAATCTCTGAGCGCTATTTAAGAAAACTATTTCAACAACATATAGGAACCTCGCCGAGACAATATGCGAACCATATACGTCTCATGTTTGCCAAACAGCTATTACATCAAACACGATTAAATATCACAGACATCGCTTTTAGTGCAGGTTTTAATAGTATTCGACGTTTTAATGATGCCTTTAAAAAAACAATTCGCCTTACCCCTAGTGATATTCGTAATTACCAACCATGCGAACATTCTGCTATTCAATTAAGAGTGCATTATCAAGGAGATTACAATTGGATATTAATGCAGCAATTCCTCAAGCAAAGAGAAATATCGAGTTTTGAATCCGTTAAGAAGAATAGCTATGAACGAACTTTTCTATATCAGTCACCAGATGATTTAGCTGAGAATATATCTGGGATCTTTAAAGCCAGTCACAAGCCAATTGCTAAAGCCTTTGATATCCAAATAGAAATCTCTAACATCCGATACTTGATGCCTGTCTTAAATAATATTAAGCGCATATTGGATATTAATACCAATACACAAGTAGTAGAAAATCATCTGCAAAGTGATCCTAAATTATCGCCATTGTTGCAAAAAGGACTGAGGTTGCCGGCTACTTGGGATACTTATGAGGCAGGGATAAAAGCAATTTTAGGACAACAGGTTTCAGTCAAAGCCGCTTACACTCACACCGCTCACTTAATAGAACATTTAGGTGCAGAATATAATAAACAGTATAAGACTTTTCCTACACCGGAAGTGGTAGTAAATGCGGATGTCTCTTTTTTGAAAATGCCCAATGCCAGAAAAGAAACCTTAAAATATTTTTCCCAATGGTATATTCAAAATAATGGGCAAAATTTGGAGACCATATTGGACATAAAAGGGATAGGGCCTTGGACCTTAGAGTATATTAAATTACGCTCAGGAATCGACACCGATGCTTTCCCAGAAAAAGATCTAGGCATCATCAAAGCCATGAAAACGCATCAAATAACCGACACACAACAATGGAAGCCATGGCGTAGCTATGCGACCTTACAACTATGGAATAGCTTATGAGTCAGCTTTACTATCAAACGTTTGAAATACCATTTGGCAAACTATTTATCTATGCCGATGAGAAAGCTATTAAAGCTGTCTTATTTAAAGCATGGCTCAATACTGATGCACAAAAAGCGATCAATCAAAGTACCGATTTAATCGAACTGTGTCATAAACAATTAGATGAATACTTTGCCGGTGATCGTCAACAATTTGATCTGCCGCTTGAGTCCAATGGTACAGATTTTCAAAAAACCGTGTGGCAACAACTTACAAAGATCCCTTTTGGTGAAAGTCGAAATTACGGTGAAATAGCTAGCGCGATTGGTAATAGCAAAGCATCCCGCGCTGTTGGAGCAGCCAATGGAAAAAATCCCATTTCCATTATCGTACCTTGCCATAGAGTCATCGGCGCTAATGGTGCTTTAACCGGTTACGCTGGTGGGCTGCAAGCAAAACAATGGCTGTTAAAGCATGAGAATATAATTTAAATACTATGAAATAAATTTCTGATTTTTACAGATAAAACTTCTAGCTAATATACAACTTTAAAATCTACACAACCTGGTAAGTGTTTTAAGCTAAAAACTAGACTATCGCTAGGCTGTACACACCAATCTTCTGAAAATTGAAAAACCCCTTCTAGCTGTGCTTGTTGTGCTTGAAGTTTGATGGAGAATGCACAAGCTCCATCTCGATTCATTTGAATTAGTTCCTTGAGCTCTGCTAATGTATCCGGGCCGGTTATCGAATCAGAAATGGTTATCTGAATCTTTTTACAGTAACGCTCACGAGTTTCCTCAAAAGACATTAATGTTTTAGCACTAATACTAACGCCGCCAGAATACTCATCATTTCTAGCCTCACCCTCAACAACTATAACTTTATCTTTTGATAATAAATGTTGGTAAGTTTCAAAAGCTTCAGAATAAACAGCAACATCACAGCGACCAGACTTATCATCAAGTGTGAGAATCGCCATTTTATCACCGCGCTTAGTCGTCATTACTCGCATTCCAACAATTAAACCAGACACTTTTGTGTTTTCACCACGCCTTGTAGGTTGCAAGTCTCTCAAACGTCTTATCGACATCTGGTTCACTTCTGGCAAATAACGTTCAATTGGGTGGCCTGTCAAATACAAACCTAGAGTTTCTTTCTCACCCTGCAATACCTGCTCGTCAGTCCAAGGCTTGACCTTAATGTATTGATGTTGTTGGGTAGCGGTTTCGGTAACTACAGAGCCAAACAAGTCATCTTGCCCTGCTTCTTGGCTTTTATTAAATTGCTCAGCAGCTTTAATCGCTTCATCAAGACTAGCCATCAAAGTAGCTCGATTAGGCGCAACTTTATCTAAAGCACCGGCTTTAATCAGTGACTCTAAAACACGGCGATTGGCTTTCTTAAGATCGATCCGACTACAAAAATCAAACAAATCAGAATAAGGTCCATTAGCTTCACGCTCCTTCACAATCGATTCAATCGCAGCCTCACCTACACCTTTAATGGCACCGATGCCATAAATAACATTACCTTCATCATCCACTGAGAAACGGTATTGACCTTCATTTACATCCGGCGGACGAATAACGAGACCGTTATTTTCGGCATCTTCAACATAGGTTACTACCTTATCAGTATTATCCATATCTGAAGACATTACCGCAGCCATAAATGCCGCAGGATGATGAGTTTTAAGCCAAGCAGTTTGATAAGCGACTAATGCATAAGCCGCTGAGTGAGATTTGTTAAAACCATAGCCAGCGAATTTTTCTACCAAGTCAAAAATTTTCATCGAGAGCTCGCCATCAACACCATTATCAATAGCACCTTGTTTGAAAATGGCTCTCTGCTTCTCCATTTCCTCTAGCTTTTTCTTACCCATGGCTCGACGCAAAATATCTGCACCGCCGAGCGAGTAACCAGACAAGATCTGAGCGATTTGCATTACCTGCTCTTGGTACAAAATAATGCCATAAGTCGGCTCTAAGGTATCTTTGAGCCATTCGTGCTGATAATCTGGGTGCGGATATGAAACTGGTTGGCGTTTATGCTTACGAGCAATAAAGTCGTCTACCATCCCCGATTGCAATGGCCCCGGTCTAAACAAAGCTACCAGTGCAATAATATCCTCAAAGCGACTAGGTTGTAGACGTTTAATCAGATCCTTCATACCACGAGACTCTAACTGGAACACGGCAGTAGTATCTGCTTTTTGAAGCAATTTATAGACTTCAGGATCCTCCGTATCAATGCGGGTAATATCAATAGGATCAATACTTTGCTTTGCCAGCTGACGATTAGCGGTCTCCAGCGCCCAGTCAATAATGGTTAAAGTCCTCAAGCCTAAGAAATCAAACTTTACCAGACCTGCACTTTCAACATCATCTTTATCAAACTGAGTCACAATATTAGAACCAGTTTCATCGCAATAAAGCGGCGCAAACTCAGTTAGATCATTTGGCGCTATGACTACTCCACCGGCATGTTTACCTGCATTACGAGTGATACCTTCAAGCTTTCTTGCGAGATCCCAAAGCTCCCGCATATCATCGTCTTGTTCATAGCGTCTAGGTATTTCTGGCTCTTGCTCCCAAGCTTTTTCTAAAGTCATACCAACTTCAAAAGGAATAAGCTTGGCAAGCTTATCAACAAAACCATAAGGTTGACTTAACACTCGTCCTACATCACGAATAACAGCTTTCGCAGCCATGGTACCAAAGGTGATAATTTGCGAAACGCTATTTCGGCCGTAGGTTTGAGCAACATAATCGATCACCCTATCACGACCTTCCATACAGAAGTCGACGTCGAAGTCGGGCATCGAAATCCGTTCAGGGTTCAAAAAGCGTTCGAATAATAAATCGTACTCTAGCGGATCCAGATCGGTAATATCCAATGCATAGGCCACTAAGGAGCCAGCGCCTGAACCACGACCGGGGCCAACCGGTACGCCATTATTCTTGGACCATTGAATAAAGTCAGCAACAATTAAAAAGTAGCCAGGAAAGCCCATTTCGTTAATGACATCGAGTTCAATTTGAAGTCGTTCGTCATAAGGTTGGCGAATTTCTGTAAAATTATCTGCGCTTCGATCGTACAAATGATCTAAACGTTTTTCTAAACCTTTTCTCGATTCTTCGGCAAAAAACTCATCAATGGTCATGCCTTCAGGAATCGGGAAGTCAGGTAAGAAGTATTTACCTAACATCAAATCTAAATTACAGCGTTTAGCAATCTCAACGGTGTTTTCAATCGCTTCCGGGATGTCGGAAAATAATTCAATCATTTCATCAGCAGTACGCAAATACTGCTGATTAGAATAATCTCTTGGCCTTCTAGGATCGCCTAGTACACGGCCTTGATTAATGCAAACTCTGGCTTCATGCGCACCGAAGTCACTAGAGTCGATAAATCGCACATCGTTGGTAGCAACCACTGGGGTATTGGAGCCTTGAGCAATTCCAATAACCTGATGAATATATTCATTTTCTTGTGGACGACCCGTTCTTTGTAATTCTAAATAGAACCTATCTTTAAAATGATGATTCCAAAAACCTAAATACTCCGCGGCAGCATCCATATTGTCAGCTAATAAAGCTTTACCAACGTCGCCTTCTCTGGCACCCGACAATATAATAAGTCCATTATTATGTTGCGGTAACCATGTTTTTTTTACTAGTGGTAAACCACGTAACTGATTACCCAAATAAGCCTTTGAAATTAGTTCCTTGAGGTTTTGATAGCCCTCTTGATTCATGCATAAAGCGGTGACTCTAAAGTGCTCATCTTCATTATCAGGATGTTGAATCAGTAAATCAGCACCTACAATAGGCTTTACGCCAGATTTGACCGTTCCAGAATAAAACTTGACCAAACCGCACATATTCATTTGGTCGGTCATAGCGATCGCAGCATGACCATTATCGACACACTGCGAAATTAAGGGTTTTACACGCACCAAGCCATCCACCATCGAATACTCGGTGTGGACTTTTAAATGGACAAAGCTTGGATTCATAGAATACTAATAAGAATTATTGTTGTATTAGAAGATTATAAAGCAGAAAAAACTGATGTCAGCTGTTAAATAGGATTTCTTAGAATTAGAACAATAACTTTTGCACAGGAGCAAAGGATCGACGATGAATGGGAGTAATTCCTAAAGTTTGAATGGCCTCTCGATGTTGCTTGGTTGGATAGCCTTTATGCTTGGCAAATCCATAACCAGGATAGCGTTGATCCATTTCTACCATTTCCTTGTCTCTAGCAACCTTTGCAATAATTGAAGCGGCACTGATACAAGCTTCTTTTGAGTCGCCTTTGATAATCGCTTCCATCGGACACGCTAAGTCAGGTAATTTATTACCATCAATTAATGCCAATTGTGGGAATTGATTTAAGGTTTCTACCGCTCGTTTCATCGCCAATAAACTCGCCTGCAAAATATTGAGCTGATCAATCTCTTCTATTTCTGCTCGAGCAATTGACCATGCCAATGCATTTCTTTTAATTTCTTCGGAAAGCGCTTCCCTTTTTGCTTGAGACAGTTTTTTTGAGTCGGCTAAACCTAGGATTGGTTTTTGTGAATCTAGAATAACAGCCGCCGCTACCACAGGGCCTGCTAGGGGTCCTCGGCCAACTTCATCGACTCCTGCAATAAACTGAAACTGTTCTCGATTCATAAGATGGCTTATCTATTTATTCCGGCGGCAACAAATTCTGCTGAGCGAACCAATCTTGAATATAGCTAGCAGCATAGACGTCAGCATTTTTTCTTAGCTTTTGATGCCATTCCATGAATTTGAGCAAGGTATATTCCCAACGTTGAGGATCTGCATCTAACCAAGCTCTTATCTCGCTAAACAGTGCATCAGGAGTGCATTCATGTTGCACAGCTTCAGGAATTAAAGTTTCTCCTGTTAGAAGATTAGGAATTGAGTAGTTATCAATAATCAATAGTTTCTTATAAATGCGATAACTCAGTTCTCCAAACTTATAGGCCACAACCATTGGTCGCTTGATAAGCATCCCTTCTAAAGTAGCTGTTCCTGAAGCCATTAAAATCAAGTCAGATGCAGCCATAGCAACTCGTGACTGACCGTCAATCAATTGAATTTCTGGAAGTTCATTTTCCTGCTTAATTGCCTGTTGAAACTGTTCCTTACGCAAATCATTAGCCATCGGCGCAACAAATTTTATATCTGGATAAAATCGATTCACTAACTTAAGTGACTTTAAAAAGTCTTGCGCTAAGAACTTAATCTCGCTGCCACGCGAACCTGGCATCACACAAATGTAGCGACTATTTTCTTCTAAGCCTAGAGTTCTTTTGGCTTCGGTTTTATCGGTATATAAAGGAATTTCATCAGCTAAAGTATGGCCAACACAAGTGTTATCGATGAAGTGCTTGTCATAAATCTTTTGTTCAAAGGGGAACAGACACAACATCAAATCTACAGCTTTTTTAATCTTGACGATGCGTTTAGGCCGCCATGCCCATACAGAAGGGCTAACATAGTGAACAGTTTTAACATCTGCTGATTTCAGCTTAAGTGCTAAACCTATATTAAATTCTGGCGCATCAATTCCAATAAATAAATCAGGCTTATTTGTTTTCCACCGCTTAGCTAATTGCTTTCTAATTTTAAGTAGCTCTGGTAACCGCTTTAGAATAGGTACTATACCCATGACCGCTAATTTATCCATGGGAAATAAAGATTCACAGCCCTCTTTTACCATTAAAGGTCCGCCAATACCTTCGATAACCACATTCCGATTGGCTTTCTTTAATTCTCGAATTAAACCAGCACCTAAAATATCGCCGGATGATTCTCCGGCGACTATAGCAATTCTATTAATTTGATTTGCTGCTAGTTTCCCCACAGCAGCTGACAAGCTATGCGGCATCTTATCTTAATATCCCTCGAGTAGCACTTTTCAAGAAGTTAATTAAGTCTTTAACTTTCTCATCGGATAATTGAGACAACTCTTCGATTGCTTCATCAACCTTAAGTGATTTTCTATAAATTAAACGATAGGCTTTTTTAAGCTCACTAATCGATTCCGATGAAAATCCACGACGCTTTAAGCCTTCACTATTTAAACCATAAGGTGCATTTTCGGCAACCAATATAAATGGCGGAATATCTTTAGAAATAGCACAATCCATGCCAATAAAGGCATGAGCCCCAATTTTGCAAAATTGATGAACTTTAGCAAATCCGGACAAAATCACATGGTCGCCTACTACAACATGACCGGCCAAAGTCGCGTTATTCGACATGATAATATTGTCACCCAACACGCAGTCATGTGCTATGTGTGTGTACGCCATAAACCAGCCATCATTGCCGATTTGAGTAACCGACTTATCTTGTACCGTACCTCTATGAACAGTACAGCATTCTCTAAATACATTGCCATCACCTATGATCGTTTTAGTCGGTTCCCCAGCATATTTCTTATCTTGATTTTCTTCGCCAATTGAAGAGAATTGATAAAAGCGGTTATTTTTTCCGATCTGGGTATAGTCACCGATTACGACATGCGGTCCTAAGCGAGATCCTTCGCCGATCGTTACTTCTTTACCCACAATAGAGTATGGACCAATAATTACATTCTCGGCAATCTTAGCTGTTTCATGAATAATTGCAGTGGGATGAATCATCTTCTACCCTCTTAAATTTCTGATTTAGCGCACATTAATTCTGCAGAACAAACCACTTTACCATCAACTCTTGCTTCTGCTTCAAAACGCCATAAGTTACGTTTACGTTTTAATAGCCTAACAGTCATCACTAACTGATCGCCTGGCTCAACCGGCTTTTTAAAGCGCGCATTATCAATGCCTGCAAAGTAATATAAAGAGTCATCTGAAGGTAAATCTTCCGTAGTTTTAAAAGACAATATGCCAGTAGCCTGTGCTAAAGCTTCTAACATTAATACTCCAGGAAAAACAGGTCTATGCGGGAAATGTCCTGGAAAAAAAGGCTCATTCACAGTAACGTTTTTAATCGCAGTTAAAGTTTCGCCCGGAGTATAATCAATCACTCTATCAATTAGTAGAAAAGGATAACGATGCGGTAAGTGTTTCATTACCTCATAAATATCCATCGAGTTCATTACTGCATTTTCGCTGTTCATGTTATTTCTCTTTATTTTTTAATAATGCTAATTCTTTGCTAATGGCTTTTAGCTTACGCCACATATCATCTAATTGTCTAAAACGTACCGCACTTTTTTGCCAGTTTTTATTGGTTTGAAACGTTGTTCCTGAGGAATAGACACCGGGCTCAGAAATGGATTTATTGATAAAGGAGCAAGCGGTGATATGTACTTTATCGCAAATGCTCAAGTGTCCAATAATACTGACCCTACCGGCAATGGTACAGTTAGCTCCTATTTTGCTACTTCCTGCTACAGCAGTACAACCTGCAATAGCCGTATTTTTTCCAATTTCAACATTGTGTGCAATATGGATGTGATTATCCAGAATAACGCCATCAGATATAATAGTGTTTTCTAAAGCTCCGCGATCGATAGCAGTGTGAGCACCAATTTCTACATTATCTCCAATAATCACAGAGCCGGTTTGTGGGATCTTTACCCAACTGCCTTTGTCATTAGCATAACCAAAACCATCACTACCAATCACTGCACTAGCGTGAATCACACAACTATTGCCAACAACAACACTATGGTAACAGACAACATTAGGATAAATCCTACAATTGTCACCAACGATAGTGCCACTGGATATCTGTGCGCCTGATTCGATGATAGTATTATCACCAATCACCACCTTGTCTCCTAAAGACACAAAGTCACCAATATGGACATTTGCCCCGATCTTAGCCGAGTCAGAAATCGAACTGAGTGGACTGACACCTGGGCTTGGTACGGGACTTGAATCTAATAGTTGAGATACTTTTGCAAAAGCAAGATACGGGTCTTTTACGATTAATATATTCCCTTTGTATCCTTGTGATACTTCTTCTAAATGCTTTGCATTAATGATTAAAGCTGCAGCTTTAGATGATTCAATTTGCGGGATATATTTAGAATCATTGATAAAACTGATACTTAAATCATCTGCTTTATCTAACGGCAAAACCGCAGCGATTTCGCACTGCGGTTCTCCAATAAGCTCAGCATCTAATAGCTGAGTAATTTCATGAAGGCTTTTCTTCAAAAAGGCTCCTTGCAAGAATAAATTATTTTTTCAACTCAGCTAAAACTTGCTCTGTAAGATCAGGAACAGATGTGTCAGCAAATAATGCAGCTTGTCTTTCAATTACTAAGTTGAAACCGCCTTTTACCGCTACTGCATCAATAGCTTTTTTAATTTGACCGTTCAATTTTATTGCTTCATCACGGCGTGCTTTATCAAAATCATCCTTAGCATTTTTCTGTTTTAATTGAAAATCTGCCATTTTCTTTTCTATTTCTCTACGACTATTAGTCAACTGGCTTTCAGACATGGTTGCAGAATTTTTTTGAAAATTTTCTTGATCTTTTTTAATAGCTTCAGCTAAACGCTCCATTTCATTTTGACGTCCTGAAAATTGCGATTTTAAACGCTGCCCGATTGTCTCGTTTTGTGGCGCTTTAGATTGGATATAGGCTGCATTTACAGTGGCAATTCGTGTTTCAGCTATAGCCGAAAAAGATACTAAGCTTAAAACACTGGCTATAACTAATATTACTTTATTCAAAATATTACTCCTAATGTAAAACATTATTTAAAAGGTTTGACCAATTGTGAAGGTGAAAGTTTTAGTTTCATCAAAAATTTGTGAATTAAAAGTTCTCGACAAGCTAAACTGTAATGGTGCGAAAGGAGAATACCATTGTAGTGAAACGCCATAAGAACCTCTATATCTCGATGCATCACTATAATCTGGAATTCCATTACCATCACTTGAAATAAAATTCAGCCCATCAAATCTAGAGACATCAAATTCTGTATCCCAAACATTACCTACATCTACAAAGAAACTACTTCTTAAATTGTTATTCTTTTCTGCAAAAGGTATTGGGAAAATCAACTCAAATGAGGCTATAGCTTTAGCGTTACCCCCTACAGAAAACCTATTATTTATTACTACCGAGTCATTTTCACCAGGTAAAATAATAGTGCCTCCAGGGGTCCCAGGGATCGGGTTAGTCACAGGTATCGAGTTAATAATTCTAGCCACAGAGTTTGGGCCTACCGTATTACCTTCAAAGCCTCTTAAGGAAGCTGCGCCTCCAGCAAAATAATTCACAAAGTATGGAAGTCTATCTGTATCACCTAACCCGTCGCCAAACCCAAGACTTGCGCGAATAGAGAATATCCAACCGGAGCTTGCAATTGGGAAGTAATGTCGATAATCGTATCCCAGCTTATAATACTCAACATTCCCTACAGGAGTCGCATATTCTAAAGAGACATTATGACTGTAGCCAGCAGTCGGAAAAATAAACCGGTTTAACGTGTTTTTTTGCCATGATAAGTTAGCGCTGAAGACTTCAAAATCTACTGTGTCAGTTACCCTAAAATCAGCACCTAAGTCTTCAAAAAAATCAATAATCCGCTGATCTTGCTGCCCTTGAATAATTGGGGCTACAAGCTGATTATCTTGATAGTTGAATCCAAAGCTTACATTTGATGTTTCAGAAATGGGATAGTACAACCCTGCGCCAACAGAAATGGTATCAAGATTCCTGCCAATAGAGTTAAACCCTGAAAAGTCAGTTTCCCTAAAAGATACACTAGTACTTAACCCAACTATATCTCCAAAAAAATATGGATCCGAATAATTCAAGCCTATGCTTTTTATAGCTCTGTTTACATTCAAATTGAGCCCAAAAGTCTTGGCTTCGCCAAAGAAGTTTCTGTTTGTCAGTCCACCAGAAAGCTGCAGACCATAGAAATCATTATAACCCAAGCTTAATGTAGCTTCAGAAGAGTTACGTTCCTTAATGTCATAAACAACATCTGCTCTACCAGGCTCTTCTGACTTTTGAACATCTACAGAAATTTCTTCTACAAAAGGCAATCTTTGAATCCGCTGTTTGGTTCTTTCAATCGAACCAGAAGAAAGAGCTGCACCTTCTTGAAACCTTAATTCGCGTCTAAACACACTCTCATCTGTAGAGACGTTCCCAGTGAAGGATATTTCACCTGCATAATACCTATCGCCCGGCTGAACAAGAATACTCAAATCCACTTCATTTGTTTCTTCTAAAAGCTCTGGAAAAACTTTTACTTCAGGAAAAGCGTAACCGTAAATACCCAAAAGTGATTTTATTTGTGCTTCTAGGAAAGTAGAAAGCTCTTGAGAATAATTATCACCTTTACTAAATGGTGAAAGGCTTTGATATAGCTCTGCGTCCAGTTTTAAATCACCAATAAACTTTACTTCATTGATTTTGTAAATATCTCCTTCAGAAACCACAAGACTGATATAAATATCTTCTCTATTATCAGACAACGAAACTAATGTTTTTTCGACATTGAATTTGAGATAACCTCTATCTTTATAGAAAGAACCAAGAGTTTCAATATCTTTATCTAACTTTTGACTGGAGTATTTATTGTCATCTGTTATAAAACTTAACACCCCTCCTTGAGTCAACTCAAAATTGCTTAACAAAATGTCTTCAGTAAATAGCTTATTGCCAATGATATTTAGGCTTTTGATTTTTGCTGACTCGCCTTCTTTAATCTTTATTATCAATTGGATGCGGTTTCGGGATTGCTCAATAATTTTTTTATCTATACCTAAGTCATAATGACCATTATTAAAATACTCGCCCGTGATTGCTTGCTCAATCTTATCTAATACAAAGCTATTTAATACTTCTCCCTTGGCCACACCTGAGCCTTTCATGTTCTCAAGTAATTGCTCGGTTTTTAACACTTTGTTCCCAGTTATCACGATACTGGAAATCACAGGTCTTTCTACCACCAAAAGTTTTAAGGTATTGCCTTCTTTTTCTAACTTAACAAAGTCAAAATTACCCGTCTTATAAACAGCTCGAATAATGTTCGGTACACGTGCTTCATCTAGAGTCTCGCCCACGCGAATTGGCAAAGTGGTAAAAAAGGTTCCCAATTCAACTCTTTGCAAACCTTCAACTTGAATATCTTCTACTACAAACGGCTCAATAGCTTGAGCTTTGGCTGCTGCCAATGAAATCAATAAAACTGTTAATGTTTTTGTTATTAAACGCATTAATTAAATACTCTAAAATGTTCGATTTATGTCGTTGTATAGCGCAATCGCCATGATTGTCAGCAGTAATATGATGCCTATTCGCATACCAAGTTCCATTATTTTTTCAGAAACTGGCTTTCCACGGATTAATTCGGCCAAATAGTACATTAAATGACCGCCATCTAGCATTGGAATAGGTAATAAGTTCACGAAGCCTAAATTGACGCTTATCATAGCGAGATAAAACAAGAATGCAACCATTCCTGCTTGTACTACTTGTCCCGCCCCTTGGGCTATACCCACAGGTCCACCTAAGTTTTTGATAGATAGTTTACCTGTCACTAATTTGCCAATGAAACTGGTAATTCTATTCAGCATGGTCCAAGTCTCTTCCGAGCCTTTTTGCAGTGCTTCAAATAGCCCATATTGAATGGTATTGAATTCGTTAAAGGTCCTTGGAGAGATACCAATCAAATACCTTATTTGCTCATTTTGCTCGAAGACTTTAGGAGCAATCTCTTTTTGATATTGATAGCCATCCCTTTCATAGGATAAGGTTAATGGCTTGCTACCATTCGAATTCATAAATTCTGTAATATCAGACCACTTTTCAATTTTAGTCTCATTCAAAGCGATAACTTTATCACCAATTCTAATGCCTGCTTCTTCAGCTGCTGATTTTTCAGAAACGTAGCCAATAGAGCTTCCACTGTAGACTCTACTAAAGCTCACGCCCAAAGCATCGACAATAGTTCCTTCATCAGGCTCTTTCCAATTAGCCACATCAAGATAGATAGTTTTTTTAGCTTCCCCATCAGGAATAAGCTCAATCGCAACTTTATCCTGATTACCAACTTCGCCAATTAGTCCAAACACAAAGTCTTCAAGATGTCGTACTTTATTACCATTGACCGAAATTATTTCACTGTTTTCTGGAAATCCGGATTTATAGGCGATTGAATCTACTTTGACTTCTGAAATAAACGGTTTACTAATATTGACGCCCATCATATAAACAGCCGCATAAACCAAAATAGCCAATAAGAAATTCGCCATTGGTCCTGCCAATACAATTAAAATCCGCTTCCAGACTGGCGTTCTATTAAATGCGTAAGGTAAATCTTCTTCTGCTACATTACCTTCTCGCTCATCGACAAATTTTACGTAACCACCCAGCGGAATAGGCGCGACGGCAAACTCGGTGCCAGCCTTGTTGTACTTACTCCAAAAAGGCTTACCAAAACCCACCGAGAACCTTAATGCTTTAACACCTAGTTTTTTAGCCACCCAATAGTGGCCCCACTCATGAAAAGTGACCAAAATACCTAGAAGGATTAGTAATCCAAAAATGCTGTAGAAAAAGCTCAAAGTTATAACTCGCTAATTATTTGAGTAGTTAATTGTCGCGCTGATAAGTCAGCTGCCAAAACAGCCTCTAAATCCGCTATTTCAGCATAGTCAGTTTGGCTTAACGTTTGCTGAATCACTTCCGCGATTTGTGTAAAGCCTATTTCTTTTTGCAAAAATGCCTCCACCGCAATTTCATTCGCGGCATTCAAAGTCGCAGGCATATTGCCGCCGGATTTCATGGCATCAATGGCTAATTTCAAACATGGGAAACGTTTGAAACAAGGTTTATTGAAGGTTAATTGACTAATACTCATAAAGTCTAATGGCGCAACGCCAGCATCAACTCGTTCAGGAAATGCCAGGGCATGAGCAATCGGCGTGCGCATATCGGGATTGCCCATTTGCGAAATTACTGAGCCATCTTTATAACGAACCATCGAGTGAATAATGCTTTGCGGATGCAAAATCACTTCAATATCCGAAGGCTTTACGTCAAACATCCAACAAGCTTCGATTAACTCCAATCCTTTATTCATCATAGTGGCAGAGTCAACAGAAATCTTTCTTCCCATATCCCAGTTTGGGTGAGCACAGGCTTCTTCCTGCGTGATCGACGAGAAATCATCTAACGGCTTATTTAAAAAGGGACCGCCCGAGCCAGTGAGGACAATATTTTCAATCCCACAAGAACGGATCCCTTGTGAAACAAAATGCTCAGGTAACGATTGAAATATTGCATTATGCTCGCTGTCGATTGGCAATAAAGTGGCACCCGATTCTTTAACCGCTTGCATAAAGATAGAGCCCGACATTACTAAAGCTTCTTTATTGGCAAGCAAGACTTTTTTACTCGCTTTAACCGCAGCTAGCGTGGGTAACAAACCTGCCGCGCCAACAATTGCAGCCATCACTGTATCTACATCACTATCGCTTGCCACTATAGACAAATCTTCAGCTGTAGATAGAACTTGCGCATTAGAATTATGGCCAGAAAGCGTTACCTTCAACTGCTCAGCCTTGCTTTCATCGGTTATAACTGCATATCGCGGCTTAAACTGTAAACACTGCTCGGCCAGCAAATCCACATTACGATGCGCTGTTAAGGCAAAAACTTGATACTTTTCTGGATGCCGAGAAATTACATTTAAAGTGTTAATACCTATAGAGCCTGTTGCACCAAGAATGGTAATTTGCTCTTTCCTAGAAGACATAAATCTTATAAACCGCCGTTAAGCCACAACAATAAAATCACGAAAAATGGTGCTACCGAAAGCGTGCTATCCAGGCGGTCAAGAAGGCCTCCATGACCAGGTAAGATATTGCTAGTATCTTTAATATCTGCTTGGCGTTTCAACATAGAAATAAATAGATCGCCAATAACGGATACGATACCTAGAATAAGCACAAAAGGAATAAAGTACTTCAGAGGTAGTGGTAAGCCCATATAAGTTCCAAGTGCCCAAGCCACTAACAAAGAGGTAATTAAACCACCAAAGAAACCTTCCCAAGTTTTATTAGGACTAACCACTGGCGCTAGTTTATTTTTACCAAAAGTTTTTCCAGTTAGATAAGCGCCAACATCAGCACCCCAAATAATAAAAAACATCAGTAACAATAAAAAGCCGCCATAATTAACATCGGTTTCATATTGACTAGAGCGAATTAAGACTATAGCTAACCAAGCAACAGGCAGAATCACTGCCCCCATAAATATTTTTATCGACGCACCTTTACTCCATAACTTGGTTCCATTTGGGTATAATAAAACAAGTACAAGAGCTAAAATCCAAACTAAATTACCGACTACAATTTTTTTAAGTGGGTTGGCTTCAAAAATACTAAAGCTTGCATTAAAATCAGGAACATTTCCCGGGCTTTGGAAAAAACCAGCTTGGTAGAGTTGATAAAATAAGTAGCCAATAAAACCTAATGTTAAGATAATGAGCTCCCAACGAACATAAGACTTTTCCGACTTTAAAAGCCCCGACCATTCCCAAGCGAGCACACCAAAAATAGGTATCAAAATTAAAGAAAAATTTTGTAACGAAGGATAAAATAATAAAACTACTGCCAATGGCAATAACAATAAAGCTGTAATTAATCTTTGCTTAAACATATACCCTTCTTATCCTCATCTATCCTATTTGTTCGCCAGTTTGTCCGAAACGTCTTTGTCTTTTTGCGAAATCATTAATTGCAATTTCTAATTCTTTGCTATCAAAATCTGGCCACAAGGCATCACTAAAATACAACTCAGAATAAGCAGTTTGCCATAATAAGAAATTACTTATACGTTGCTCACCACCAGTTCTGATCATTAAATCCACATCCACAACATCAGCTGTCACAAGACGCTTATGAATGTCTTCTTCAGTAATCTTTTCAATCCCATCCATAAGGCACTGATTGGCGGCTTGAGTGATATCCCAATGACCACCATAATTGGCTGCTATTTGCAGAAGTAAACCATTATTGTCTTTAGTCAGTTCTTCTGCATTATCAATAGCTTTTTGTAACCGCTTATCAAAGCCTGCTTTATCACCAATAACCACAAGCTTTACATTATTTTTATGCAACTTCTTAGATTCGTTTTTTAAACTAGTCGCAAATAAATCCATCAGGAAACTGACTTCATCTTGTGGCCGCTTCCAGTTTTCACTAGAGAAGGCAAATAGCGTTAAAACACTTATACCTTGCTCGCCACAATATTCCGCCATTTCACGAGCACGCTCCATTCCTGCTTTATGCCCCAAAACGCGCTTTTTACCGCGTTTTTGTGCCCAACGCCCATTACCATCCATTATGATGGCAATGTGCTTTAAATTCTCTGGAATCTTCACGTGAATTTTATCCATGGTACATTTTCAACATGTTCTAGATACAACAACGCCGTGATTTATTTGCACGGCGTATGTCTGCTATACTCTTTAAAAATACGTTTCTTGCAAGGATAAAAAATCGGCTTCGCAGTTATCTTTAAAAGAATAGGCTCTTATTTTTTTACCTGAAATATAAGCTGTCATAACCAAGCTCAGCATTCTATCTACAACTTCTTTTTCATGTAAGGAAAAAGTTATTTTCGCTACTAAGCCACAGCCTTCAACTTCTTGTCTAACTGCAGAGTCATTGAAGTGAATACGTATAGATTTATCATTGGTATCATCATAAATTTTGATCCCTTTAACAGTGCCGAAAGCAATGTTATCAGCATTAACTGAATATGATAAAAACAAAAGCAATGCTAAAAAAATTACTCTTATCATCTAAATCTCCATCAACTCTTTCTCTTTCTCCGCCGCCATCGCATCAACTTTAACAATCATATCGTTAGTTAAAGTTTGAATATTCGATTCAGCAGCGCGTAACTCGTCTTCAGAGATTTCTTTCTCTTTCTCCAATTCTTTCAAAGTAGAATTAGCATCACGACGAATATTACGAATAGCCACTTTGGCATTTTCAGCTTCGCCACCAACCACTTTAGTGAGTTCGCGACGACGCTCTTCGTTCAATGGCGGCAAAGTAATACGGATCACTTGGCCTGCAACATTTGGCGTTAAGCCTAAGTCTGACTTCAAAATCGCTTTTTCAGTTGCTTCAATCGCGCCTTTATCAAAAATCTGTAACACCAAAGTACGGCCTTCTTGAACCGAAATGCTCGCTACTTGGCTGATAGGAGTATCAGCACCATAATAAGGCACCATCAAATGCTCTAATAAACTGGGGTGAGCACGACCTGTACGGATTTTCGTTAAAGCCATTTTTAATGACTCAAGGCTTTTCTCCATACGCTCATCAGCGTCTTGGTGAATTTCGTTTATCACGGCAAACTCCTAAATATCTCTAATTCTGTTATTTCTGGGCTCTAGCACAGTATCTAGCGCATAGAGTAAGGCGCATATTATGCCCTAAATTGGCATAAAATCTAAGTAAAATAATGATTTAATGGGGATCTTGCCTATATATTGAACGTCATTCCCACGAAAGTGGGAATCTATCTCAAAGACGCCTCAAAACTACAACCATTTCAATAACTTAACAACCGCCAATTAGAAGATTCCCATTTGCATGGGAATGACAGTTATTTTGTGGGGTTAAGAAAAAACCTACTCACTAAAACTAACCCGGTCCCAGCGTCATTACCGCGCAGGCGGTAATCAACTTACCTGTATGCGCCACCTCTTTATATGATTCCCGCTTTCGTCGGAATGACTCATTAAGCTTTAGGGATGCACCATCCTAAGGATGAACAAGTGTCCCTTCTGTGCCACCGGTTACCACATCTTTTAAGGCACCAGGCTTGGTCATATTGAAAACGCGGATATTCTTTTGGTGGTCGCGAGCTAAATGGAATGCGGTTAAATCCATCACCGCCAATTCTTTTTCCAGAGCTTCTTTATAGCTTAATTGGTCATATTTAACTGCTGTAGGATCTTTGGCTGGATCGGCGTTATAAACCCCATCAACTTTAGTCGCTTTTAAGACTAAATCGGCTTCAATCTCTATCCCGCGCAAACAGGCCGCTGTATCAGTAGTAAAGAAAGGATTACCGGTACCAGCACAAAAGATAACCACCTTACCCTTTTCAAGCGCATTAATAGCGCCGCGGCGTGAAAAGCCTTCACAAACGCCATCGATCGGCATCGCTGATAATACTTTGGCGGGTATATTATTTCGCTCAAATGAATCTTGCAGCGCTAAAGAATTCATAACGGTCGCCAACATGCCCATATGATCGCCCGTTACACGATTCATACCGGCTTCGGATAGTGCCTGACCACGGTAGATATTGCCGCCCCCAATCACTACACCAACTTCAACACCTAAAGCCGTAACAGCCTTAATCTCATCCGCCATCTGCTGCAAAATCGCAGGGTCAATACCAAACACCTGCTCGCCCTGTAAGGCCTCACCGCTAAGTTTTAAAAGAATTCGTTGGTAAGCAAGTTCAGACATGATGGCTCCTTATAATTTGATTGGATGGATTATAGTTGGGTTATAAGGTTGGAGCAATGACAATTAGTAATTGACTCACACAAAGCAGCCCGCTAAGTTATTGAAAATAATCGCTAAAAGGGAGCTTAAGTGTACAAATGATAAATGATCCAATCGTAAATTCTGCTCTAGCAAATTGTATCTACAAGTATGGGCCAATTTCTGATCTCAGTCGAACCCTTACTGATCAAACGTTAGGTTTTAGCAGACTAAATGACTTTAATGATCCTTACGAATCTGATTATAGAGTGATCCATTATTTTCATAGCATAGAAGACGAAAAGAAATTACTAGACCCACCAGTTAATGCACTTACAGAATTGCAAAAGCTTGTAACTGATTATTTGAGTAGGATTCGAGTAACATGTTTCTCTAGAACTGCGGTAAATAATTTAATGTGGTCACATTACGCAAAGCACCACTCTGGGATTTGTTACTCATTCGAACATTCCCCAAAGTCGCCACTCTTTGATCCTGATAAGATGTCTTGGGGAAATGTAATTTATTCTTCTCTATTACCTGAACTAAAAATTTTCCAAGATCAAACAACAAGAGGAATGCTTCCATCAATCTTAAGTGATGTAGTTTTGACTAAATCTCAAGACTGGGCCTACGAGCAAGAGTTCAGATTCTATAATTCTTTTGATGGGAACTCGTTGAAGTATCCTATAAAAGCTCTAAAAGCTATAATTCTTGGAAGAAGAGTTTCTGAATCTGATGAAAAAAAAGTTATTGAACAAGTCACTTTTTTTAATAAAGAAAACAAAACTGATGTTAAAATTTTATTTGCTCACAGGGTTGCGAGATCATTTAATCTTGGAATTCATTCAAACTCTATTTTTCAAAAAAGCGCAGAAAACAGCTTCTCAGCATCAATACCCGTTTTAAAAAATATTTGTTCAGAATCAATCACAACCTTAAAATGAATGAACAATTTGAGCAAAATGGCTTTACCACTAAGCAAAACTTTCTAAATAGGGAGCAAATTGATAATGTAAAAGCGGTTATTGAGTCTTTCCATCATTCTTGGATAGAAACCAATAAAGACTTTTACCAATCCAGAGCCATTAACTCTGCCTATCTCAGTGGCAAGCAACATTTAAATGATGAACAAAGAAGCACCCTATTCCAATTGATTGGCTCAAATCATTTAATGGAGCAGGTGTATTCCATCATTCCTAAAGATCCGGCTTTTATGAATACTCAGCTATTCTTTGATCCGGTAAATCCTCAGCAAAAAAACTATTGGCATAGAGACATCCAATACGATTTAGATCTTGAGCAACAAAAAGCAGCTTTATCAGGATCACAAGCCCTGCACTTTCGAATTGCCTTAAAAGATGAGCCAGGGATAGAATTGGTTCTGGGCTCTCATTTCAATTGGGATACCCAAGAGGAACTCGATGTTCGCCTGGAGCAAAATGGCAAGAAAAGTCATGATGACTTATCCACTGGCAAGGTCATTGAATTAAAAGCTGGCGACTTGCTAATTTTTTCGGGCAAAATGATTCACCGCGGACTTTATGGTTTGGATCGTTTATCACTGGATATTCTTTATTGTGACTCCGACAAAGAGTTACTCAAATATGCTGAGCCGGACTGTCTGCCAAATCTAGATCAGCTAAAACTAATTCAAGATCCTACCGCTTTTATGAATACCGCCAAAATTATTAATTCACTATAAAATTCTAATAAATTCAAGGCTGTCGCCCCTTTGTCAGGTCATTTTCGTCACCGCCAATGGTACAATTAGGCCAATATTCTTTCACAGAGAAGCCTCACAGAGTGTCGAGAGCCAACAAAGATGATAGTTAAGCGATTAAGACAAAAAAACAATTGGTCACAAGAACAGCTAGCAACCATGAGTGGTTTAAGTGTTAGAACCATTCAACGGATTGAAAGTGGTCAAAGTGCCAGTCTTGAAACTTTAAAAAGCCTCGCCTCTGTATTTGAAACAGATGTATCAAAACTAACAGAGGAAATACAAGTGATAGATAAACAGTCGGAAAAATGGAAAGAACAGCCATGGTTAGTCAGGTATATGCTTTTTGGCGTTCGTACTCGAGTTGCACTCGTAGCCATAGAGTTGAGCTTTTTTTTTATAGGGGTAATTTTATTATATGCAGATATAGAAAACCGCTGGATAATGTCTTTTATTTTTGCAGGTTACTTTACTGGACTAACAATACGCCACGCAGACAAAAATAATCTCTGGGATATCTAATCCTTAACTACAAAAAAAGCCGCCCATTGAGCGGCTTTTAAAATCATTCGAAACAACCTTGATAATCGCAATAATTTAAACGCTCATGCTTTAAAATTATATACTCTAAACCGCGCTTGGCTTCTTCTATATCTTCTTCATATAAATGCTCTGAACGATATAAATCACCATAGCGGCTTCTTTGTTTTTCTATTTCTATTTGCGCTGTTCGTCTTTCTTCTTCCGTGATTTCTGGGTCACTTAGCTTATCGGTGTTCCAACGTATTTGATATTGAGCATCGTCCATCGAAGTTCTATGATCTTCGAGTTCTTCGATCGCTTCATCAAGCTTTTTCTCAGCAGTATAAATTTCTTTGCCCGCGTTATAGCCATCCAAAAAATCTGTTGGGTCTAGGTTCCACTCTCGGCAGCTGTGTCTGTAGTAGCCACCATTTTTACCAAAAGCGTAACCGCTAATTGCAGTACAAAACTCTAAAGTACCTTTGTAATGACCTGTGGTGTATTTTGATTTGGGAGGAATAACACCACCAATCTCTTTACACTCTTGCGCATATTCATCATATTGCTTTAACGAGAAACCTCGCTTGCCTTCATCATAACCACGAGCTTGCCAATCGGTCATGGCGCAATCTTCCACCGTTAATGACGAACAAGATGACAAGATAAAAATTAGCAATACAGCTGAAATTAGTTGTTTCATTGGTTTCCCTTAATACTTTAGTAATACTTTTTTTAATACTAACAAAAAAGCCGCGGCATTTTAGGATGCTGCGGCTTTTTTTTGCGTTTCTCAAAAAAGAAGTTCAAATGGTTTTCTTAAAAAATTAAGCACCCATTTGAGCTGCAACTTCAGCAGCAAAATCTTCTTCTTTCTTCTCGATGCCTTCACCTACCTCAAAACGAGTGTAAGAAACTACGTCAGCACCAGCAGCTTTTACTAGCTTACCAACTGTAGTTGAAGGATCTTTAATGAACCCTTGACCTTCAAGAGTAATTTCACCGATGAATTTGTTGATACGACCACCAATCATTTTTTCAATGATATTTTCTGGTTTGCCTGCCATGTCAGGTAATTCACGAATGATTGATTTTTCTTTCTCGATTACCGCAGGATCAACGTCATCAGCTTTGTTGAACTGAGGGTTAGCAGCCGCAACGTGCATTGCAACATCTTTTGCTAAATCTTCAGAACCGCCTGCTAATGAAACGATAACGCCGATACGGCCACCGTGGATGTAACCTGCAAGGTTATCACCTTCAACTTTAGTAACACGACGAACTGTGATGTTCTCACCGATTTTCGCAACTAAGTTAGCACGTGCAGTTTCAACAGATTCGCCAGAAGCCAATGCAGTGTCATTTAAAGTAGCTACGTCAGCAATACCTTTTTCTAATGCTAAATCAGCAACCGCGTTTGCGAAACCCATGAAATTTTCGTCACGAGCAACGAAGTCAGTTTCAGAGTTGATTTCAACTAAAACACCAACGCCGTTTGCAGTGCGCGATAAGATAACACCTTCAGCCGCAACACGACCCGCTTTCTTAGCAGCTTTAGCAGCGCCAGATTTACGCATGTTATCGATTGCAACTTCAATGTCACCGTTAGTTTCAACTAGAGCTTTCTTACACTCCATCATGCCAGCGCCAGTGCGCTCACGTAATTCTTTAACTAATGCAGCAGTAATTGCCATGATATTTTCTCCGGTTTGACCAATGGCCCTTATATGGAACCATTTATCAGAAATTCAATAGATTCAAATTTGGTACGGATGGTACCAATTCGCTTAACTAGCAATAACTTTGCGAAAAGCTCAAGAGCGCGGCGGATACTATTAAAATAGCGGAGATTACCTAATAGGTAATTGAGCAGATTTTCATAGTATCCAACAAAGCTATTGAGCTTTGCAGCAAGTTATTTACTCAGCAGCTACAAATTCTTCAGAAGAATCAGCTGTCGTTGCAGAAGCTTGCTTGCCGTCAAGAACCGCATCAGCAACAGCGCCACAGTACAAACGAATCGCACGAATCGCATCATCGTTACCTGGGATGATGTAATCAACGCCTTTAGGGTTAGTATTAGTATCAACTACTGCTACTACTGGAATACCCATTTTGTTTGCTTCTGCGATAGCGATGTTTTCGTGGTCTGCGTCTACAACGAATAATACGTCTGGAAGACCGCCCATATTCTTGATACCACCGATAGAGGCTTCTAACTTAGTCATTTCACGAGAACGCATTAAAGCTTCTTTCTTCGTTAAACGCTCGAAAGTGCCGTCTTCAGCTTGCTTTTCAAGATCTTTTAAACGGTTGATAGAACCACGGATAGTTTTGTAGTTCGTCAACATGCCACCTAACCAACGCTTGTCTACAAAGAACTGACCCGCACGAGTCGCTTCTTCTTTAACAATACTGCCAGCTGCACGCTTGGTGCCTACAAAAAGAATTTTACCTTTGTTCGATGCGATCTTACCTAAGTAGTTAAGAGCATCGTTGAACATTGGAACAGTTTGCTCCAAATTGATGATATGAACCTTGTTACGAGCGCCGAAAATGTATGGACGCATTTGAGGGTTCCAGAAACGAGTTTTGTGACCGAAGTGCACACCCGCCTGTAGCATGTCACGCATACTAACTTTAGACATAATTTTTCTCCGAATTTCGGGTTAAGCCTCCACAAACCCCATTAAGCCGACAAATCTCTCGATTTGCACCCCGACCAATGTGACGGTTCGTGTGTGTTTTATTTAAGTAATCTTATTGAAAATCAATAAGTTACCGTTATTCGAGCGGATAATTATAAATCAAGGATTTACCCCTATCTCAATCTCGGCGCGCATTAAACCATTTTTAGGCAACCTAAACAAGCCTAAAAGCCTTACTTTATGGGGCTTTCTACATAGTAACTTGTAACAAAATAAAGTCGCCCCCACTCATACATTTATCCCCAGTGTTGCGGTATATTAGCAACTATTCGCAAAACAGAGCATTCATTATTCTAAACATGAGCCCCAATATGCTTAATTTTCTTACAGAAGTGCTTAAAAACCAGCCCAATGACTGGTTAAGACTTACGACTCACAGGCTAGATATTTATAACGAGGAACTGGCTAAATCAGAGTTTCTGGTAAAGCTTGATTCTTTGTATGCCAATGGCTCTGTATGTGAGGCTGAGCTGAGCAATTTACCAACCGCCTACGATTATATACGTTTGGGTCATCCCCTATCTTCTGTACTGGAGTGGGCTATTGGTAAGCTGAATAAGCTACCGCCCAGCAATGTCATTAGTTTTGCTTCGCAAACCATGCCTATTATGGCGATTTTACGCAAAAACCTACTTTCTAATACTAATACGCGGATCTGTTATAAAGGTACCTTACCAGCGCAATTTGATGTTGATATTGTGCGCAATATTTATGGCTATCAGTTTGAGTTGCAAAAAGTAGGTAGCGCTGATGATATAGCCAATTTTGAAGGCTCAACGATATTTATCGAACATAAAGAAGATGTAGCCAACTTCAATCTTGAAAACAGTGCAGATTTCATTATCAATCTGCATGATGCTTTCGGCAGCATTGTTCTAGTGACTAGTCCAAAAGCATATGACTATGTTGCTGAAATCCAGCACGTTCGTCGTCGCGAATCTATAGCTATGACACCTGCGGATTCTAATGCGGTATTACATCAATTAGCAGGACTGCCCTACTCTGCAGCTCAATTTGATAAAGAGGAAAATCAAAAGTCTGTTATTAACACCATTAAGTCCATATCAAATGTTGATACAAATGCACAAGTAGCTTCAAGCGGTTTGTCGATCCAGTACGCTATCTTAATGGGTTTAATCCATGCTGCTATGCAAGCAGATCCAAATAAAGCAATTAAGATTATTGTGCCGCCTAATTGTTATGGCGGAACCAATGACCAAGCTCGACGCGTTGCGGCTTGTTTAGATAACGTTGAAGTATTGGACTTGCCAGTAGATGGAGGTAATGACATGGTGCAAGGCGTTGAGAAAATTTTAACGCTAGTTGCCGAAGCTAATGCAGTGCCATTAATCATTGCGGAAATCCCTACTAATCCAAGAGTAGAAGTCCCTGAACTAGAAAAGCTAAGACAAGCTTTATCAAAGGAACGAAAATCACCCAATGGCGAGATTGCCGTTGCTCCAGTATTTATCTTGGATCAAACATTCTGCCCAAATTATCATTTTTTGGGCGATGAAGATATTTTATCGAATGTTCAAACCATTGCTTATATCAGCGGTTCTAAATTTCCTAGTGGCGGCAAATGTACCGCGGGATATTGTGTTGCCAATAAAAAAGCTGAACATTTAATGGAAAAGATTGGTTTACATTTAAAGCTCTGCGATAACCAAGCTACACCATTGCAAATGGGAATTCTAGCAGAGCAAATGCCCTCAATGAATCAGCGCATTGCGGATGCTTATAAGAACACTCGCGCATTCGTAAATTTCATTGAAGAAAAACTACCAGAGGCCAAAATCAATTTTGTGCCTGAAGAATTAGCAGCACAAGGCTTTACCCCTTCCGTATTTTCTTTGGACTTACCTACTAAAGGCGACACTCCAGAAGAGCGAGAAGAATACAAACGAGCTTTAAATCTCAAGTTAATTAATATGATGATTACTGAGATTCCTGAAGAAAGTAAATACTGCGTTAGTTATGGTCAGTTGAAAGGCTGTTACTGGACTATTCCAGCCACATCCACGCAAGGTACAACTAAAGAGGCCGATAAAGACTATATTGCTCGTGTGGCTGTTTCAGGGAGCCTAGATTTGGCCCGTCATAAACAAGTATTCCAGCAATTCGTAGACAATTTATAAAAGTACATATGACAAGAATCATTGCGCTTATCTTTTTAGTCGTTATAAACAACAATGCAAGTGCCGAGTGGACCGCTTTGGATAAAGGTTTAGAGCTTGGAAAGTTTAAAGCAAAACAACAAAGTAAAATTGCAGACTCTACGTTTACCATTTTACGGATCAACCCTGAATATTGGCAGCTAGAATTAGCTGGCAGTAGCTGGGATGCTAAAAATAAAAATCAGACCGTCAAAGAGTGGAGTCATTCACTTGGCTATAAGGCGGCTATCAATGCTGGCATGTTCGCTACTGACTATAAAACTCATATAGGCTATATGGCGAAGGCAAATGCTTTCAATAATAAACATATCAATCGCTACCAGTCTGTAGCCGCGTTTCATCCCAAAAAAGCTGGGCTACCTAAGTTTAAAATTTACGACCTGGATCATGAAGGGACTGATGTTAACACTATAAAAGCAAACTACAGCTCAATAGTACAAAACCTGAGGCTAATCAAAAACAATGGTGAAAACCGTTGGTCGCAGCAGAATAAAAAATGGAGCGAAGCCGCGCTTGGTATTGACGCCAATGGCAATGCTCTTTTTATTTTTAGTCGAACTCCTTTTAGTATGCATGATTTTAATAAAGAACTGCTTGCGCTTAATATTGACTTGGTTGCAGCACAGCACCTTGAAGGCGGCCCGGAAGCTCAGTTATATTACCAAGATAAGCACTCAGAAATTGAACTCTACGGAAGTTTTGAAACTGGATTTGTGGAAGATGATAATAATAACTACTCTTGGCCAATACCCAACGTGATTGGTATCAAACGCCGCAACAATAAAGACTAGTAGTCATTGTGATCTTTTTCATGCTTTAAAGAATGAGTCTTAAACAAACAAGTTTTGGTTACACTCAAGCTCAGTAAAAAACAATTTTAACGATCCACATTTATTTCACTATTTTTTCATAAAAACTCTACTGGACTAATGTTTTCATGGTTTTGTTATTTTAATAGAGGAGCAAACCATGAATAACATAACTCAATCTAGTTTTAAAAAATTACTATCATTAGCCGTTCTAATGACTTCTTTAGTATTTGCTAGTGCATCATTTGCTGGTGGCACAAACAACTACAAAGAAAAGAGCAAAGATATCGTCACCACCGCCGTTGAAAATGGTAACTTTAAAACTTTAGCTGCGGCCTTAGGCGCTGCAGGTTTGGTGGATACCTTGCAAAGCAAAGGCCCATTTACCGTATTTGCACCGACCGACGAAGCTTTTGCTAAGCTACCTGCTGGTACTGTAGAAGAGCTTTTAAAGCCTGAAAACAAGGATAAATTAACAGCAATTCTAACTTACCATGTAGTCCCTGGAAAAGTTAAAGCAAAAGATGTTGTGAAATTATCCAGCGCTAAAACCGTCAACGGTCAAAGTGTTGGTATTCAAGTGAGTAATGGTAGCGTTAAAGTCGATAATGCCACCGTCGTTGCCACTGATGTCAAAGCAAGTAATGGTGTGATTCATGTCATTGATAATGTCATTCTGCCAAAATAATTAAGCGACAATACAAATAGCCAGCCACGCGCTGGCTTTTTTGTATCTTTATTTATTAATGTAATATTTATAAGCCTGAGTTATCTTATTGACCATTAACAATGGTCTATTCGTCATTATGGATACTAAAATTCTGGTAAAAAAAGTTCTATACTGGTCAGCAACTTTAGTGATGTTCTATTTCATGCTTTACGCAGCCATTAATTATCACATCAAGCATGAGGTAATGGCTTCTTTTTTTAAGCAATTTGGATATCCTAAATACATTGTTTACCCTTTAGCGTATCTAAAAATCACAGCGCTTTTAATTATCTTAACGAATCGATATAACAACTTAAAAGAAATGGCCTACGGCGCCTATTTCATTAACACCCTTATGGCTACCGCAGCGCATTTAGAGGCAGGCCATCAGCCGACTCACGCTTACGTGCTAATTATTGCCGTTATCCTTTCGTATTGGTTAAGTAATCAAGTTCGAGGCAAACCTAAAAAAGACTTTTTAACTCACTAATACTAAAAGTTTCAGTTCAAAATTCAGATATTGAGATAAAAAAAAAGAAGGCGTATATTATTTCTATAATTATTGACGGAGATAATCATGAAACTTGGTGCATTTTCCATAAGCCTTGCAGTAAAAGACATTCAAGCCTCCTACGATTTCTATTCAAAGCTTGGCTTTGAACAAGTGGGCGGCGACATCTCTCAGAATTATTTGATATTACGTAATGCTGATAATGTCATTGGACTGTTTCAAGGCATGTTCGAAGGCAATGTATTAACATTTAATCCAGGCTGGGATCAGCAATGCAATACGCTTGAATCTTTCGATGATGTTCGAGATATTCTTAAGCACTTTAAATCACAAGGTATCGAGATGTCTCATGAAGCCATCACAGGTGATTCCGGCCCTTCAAGTTTTGCTCTAGTCGATCCTGATGACAACGCTATTCTTATCGATCAGCATGTCTAATGATACGTAGTGCCAATAAACATGATTCGCAAGCCATCGCGAATATTTATAATCATTACATCGAAAATACCTTTATTACTTTTGAAACTGAACCTGTCGACTCAGCAGAAATTGATGCTCGCATTCAAGACACTCATACACTAAAGCTCCCCTTTTTAGTGTATGAATATCAAAAACAGGTGCTAGGCTATGCTTACGCTAGTAGATGGAAAGGTCGCTGCGCTTATCGTTTTACGGTCGAAGTAACCGTCTATTTAGATCCAAAAGCTATTCGCCAAGGTTTTGGTCTTGCGCTTTACCAAGAACTATTTAGTCGATTAACACAACTCGGTTACCATACCGCGATTGGCGGCATTGCCCTGCCAAATCCAGCGAGTATTGCTTTGCATGAAAAAATGGGCATGAAAAAAGTTGCTCATTTCAAAGAAACTGGCAATAAATTCGATCAATGGATTGATGTTGGCTACTGGCAAAAAAACCTCTAGCAATAGATATTATTCAAAAAAAGCTATGCTACAATAATTTCAAACACGATATCCCGATTTGAAATTGCAACTTTCTGGCAGCGATTACACTTATATCACTCTCTTCTTTATCAGCATCATGCTGGCAACTGTATTTTTGTTAAGTTACAAAACGATTCAACCTAAAAAATACACCTTAATCTGGTCACTAGTATTTGCCCTGTCAGCAATCAAAGGAGTGATCAATGCCATCAACTCCACCTTCACCGATAGAGAACTCTATTGGATACTTATTAATGCTTTTTCGTTGTTATTACAGTGGCTAACTTGGGCTGGCTTTAGACTTAGAGCCAATCGCTCTCCGTTCGAACCAAAAGTACTAACGGCTCTAATCTTGATAGAACTGCTTTTAATTTATTTCACTATCTTCAGTCCACATATTGGTTACAGAATGATGTTAATTCCCATTTTTGGTGGCTTAATGATGTTCTTATGCAGCTGGGAAATTTTTAACAGTCATAATAAAACTCGACCGGCCGAAGCCGCAGCTATAGTGATATTTGCACTCTATGGATTAACGCAAATTACCGCAGGGATAATCAGTCTGATGCAAGGCGCTGAAATCAATGCTTATTATTTAGATATGTATCGTCAAGTTAATCTACTCTTTATGCCTGCTGCCTTTACTGGCATGGGGTTATTCACTTTATTAATATTAGTCGATGACATTGGTGTAAAACTTAAAAACTTGGCTATTACTGATAGCTTAACCCAGGTGCTCAATCGTCGCGGGTTTTATCAAAAAGCAAAATTGATGTTGGAAAAATTTACTCATAAAAATACTTGGGGCGCGGTCATTATTACTGACATCGATAATTTTAAAAAGATCAATGATCAGTATGGTCATCATGCTGGTGATAAAGCCTTAATCAGTTTCTCCAATCACCTTTCTAATAGTTTCAATGATGATGCAATTGTCGGCCGCATAGGAGGTGAAGAGTTTGTTATTTTTGTTGTAGATAACTCAATTAATGAGCAATTTAATGGGATTGACACTCTAGTAGAAAACTGTCGAAAGAACCTTCAGCATATGGATATTCAGCATGAAAAAAACATTTTTAAATTGACAGCCAGTTTCGGTATCACTGAGTTCTTATTATCTAACACTAGTATTGAAGAAAGTTTGAGAAAAGCAGATCAAGCATTATATGAAGCGAAAAATAATGGCCGAAATTGTACTGTTAACTTTAAAAATTCGACTCAAGGAGATTGCTAATGCGATTACCACAAGGGTTTAGCGCCATTACGCCTTATTTGTTTGTAGATAATGCAGCAGATTATATTGATTTTTTAATGCAAGCATTTAATGCCAATGAATTAGGTCGCACAGTACGCGATGAGCGAATAGTCAATTGCCTTCTATCGGTCAATGACGCTATGTTGTTCGTCAGTGAATCCACTGCAGAACACCCAGCCATGACTACCGCTATTTATTTGTATGTTGATAATGTGGAAGACAGCTTCAAACAAGCAATAGAGGCAGGTTGTAAAATTGAGACGCAAATTTCTGATATGCCTTTTGGCGATAGATTAGGTGGCGTTCGCGATCCGAGTGGTAATATATGGTGGGTTTCTCAACATATGCTATAACTTAAAATCACCACAAAACTTTGTTATATGCTTTCTTTTGAATATTACCCATGATCTTTTTACGATGGCTAACCACCTAAACGGGAGACTAGTATGAATTTTAAGACTTTTTTAAGTATTTCTGCACTGTCTATGACCTTAATTGGTTGTATGCACCAAACATCTAGCGGCGCGAAATACCAGCTCAGTGATGCTAACAAAACTTCTCTGCAATCGGTAGTTGATGCTCGCAGCAGTGAAACCAAGCAACGTGATAACTGGAGAAAACCTGCTGAAACCTTAGCTTTCTTCAGAGTCGAACCTGGAATGGCCGTGGCTGAAGCATTGCCTGGCGGCGGTTGGTACACCGAGATTATTGCTAATTATTTAGGTGCTAACGGTCAGTTGATGGGCTTAAATTACAATGATGATATGTGGCCTAAGTTTGGCTTTTTTAGTGAAGAAGCTATTAAAGGGCAAATCGCAAGAACTGCTCAATTCCCATCCATGGTAGCAAGCAAAACAACCAATGGTATTAAAGCTACTGGCTACACTTTTAGTAACGCCCCTGCTGCTGCCAACGGCACCCTTGATAGGGTTTTAGTTATTCGCGCATTACACAATTTAAATCGTTTTGAGAATGACGGTGGCTATCGCACTAAAGCACTAAAAGCCATGCATCGCCTGTTGAAGCCCAATGGGATGGTTGGAGTAGTTCAACATAAGGTTGCCGAATCTACTAGTGATGAAGGTGCCAATGGGCAAAGAGGCTACTTAAAAGAATCTGCGGTCATTGCTATGTTTGAAGCGGCCGGCTTTAAATTAATTGATTCGAGCAATATGCACGCTAATCCAAAAGATGTTCCAGGTCCTAAAGATATCGTTTGGCGCTTGCCGCCCACTTTGCTCGGTGCTCAGGAGAAGCCTGAATTGAAGGCCGCTATGAATGCTATTGGCGAGTCTAATCGCATGACCTTGCTATTTAAAAAGTAAAATCAATAAGTCATAAATGACTTAAAATAGAATTGTAAACTATTGTTAAATAAAGCTTTCTTTCTTCCTGAATGGACATATAATCATTCCATATATTCATTTTGATAGGAAGAAAGTGAGTAAATTTCTTGCCGCTTTATTTTTTCTGGGACTCTTGCTGTTTAATACAACTACAAGTGCGGGTTTCGCCTGCCAGAATGATGCCGATGGAGCAAATGATTTACCCGGTCAGTCTGACATTACTCAAGCTTGCTACAATTTTGATGGCTTAAGTGACCCAGATCCATCCTATATCATTACGGTCAATTTTGATGATACAGGATTCCCAGGTAAAAATACTGGTGATGGCTGTGCTTTATTCGATACGGACGCCGACGTATTAGGCTTTATTGATTATGCTATTTGCTTTCAAATTGGAGACAACCCAGCTGAATTAGAACCCGGCAGTCCCTTTGCATATCAATGTACTTCTCCAAATGATAACGACTCATGCGGTGGAGCCACCTTAATCACCTTAACAAACACCAGTTGCAGTGTGTCTCTCAGTAATGACGATCCTTTTTTATCTGGAGATGATTACCCTGGCGATAGCAAAGTAACCTGCACCATAGATACAGACGATATACCTTCAGGCGGTTTGCAAGTTAACGCTTGCACCTACCCTTCAGCATCGCCAACATCAGACCCAAAAGACTGTATTAGCTCAGCCGGTGATGGACAAATTTTTATCGTTAAAGATGCATTCCCTAACGATACCACTGACTTTTCGTTTAATACAACTTCCGTCACAGTCAATCGAAATGACATTATAACCGGCGATGGTGCCACTTTTTTTGATGTCACTCCTGGAACATTTTCAATCTCGGAAACGGTACCTGATAATTGGGGCTTGACCGGCATTGAGTGTCGAGATAGAAATAACAATGTTGTTGGAACTGTCGATCTGGCAACCGGTACTGTATCAGGATTATTGATAACTCTTACAGATAGAACTATCTGTACTTTTACCAATAGAAAGCAAGCCGACATTACCATCACCAAAGATGATGCAACTGGTAATTTTACTCCAGGAGCTACCCAAACCTACTCAATAGCCGTTACAAATAATGGTCCTGCAAACTTAGCGGGCGCAGTTATTAATGACACAATTCCGGACGGAGCCACTATTGATAGCGTAGCTTGCAACGCTGGAGCAACCTGTTCAATAACATCAACTGGGCAGGATATTGCTATAACTTTAGACATTGACAATGGTGAAACTGTTATTGTGTCCGTTCAAGTAACTTACTCTACAAACCCAGCCAATTATTAAGATTTAATTTCCTAAGTTTCCTTAGCTAGCACTTTTTTTAAAGATTTAATAGTTCTAGGCCAAGGCTTAATACTATGGTTTATAGACAGCACGTTTTTTGAGGCAGATATTGCTTCTTCCTTAGTGGGGTAAATACCTTCTAATATTACCCAACGCTTTTGTTTATTTACGATAGTTCTAACTGCCACTAACTTTCTGGAAAGAGAAAGCTCCACTACAACTTTATCTAAATCAACTGTATCTGGCACACTAGCAACTTGCAAAACATAATATTCAGGAGGTGAACTCAAAATTATATTCATCAATCTTTCGCTAGCAGTTACCTTAATAGGTAACAATAAAATACTTAAGCTAATAAGAGCTTTTCTCATTTAATAATCAAACTTAACAGTTAACTGGATAAAGTCTAATACTATACTAATATACCGCTTTCGATTTAAAATTTTACACAATTTGTGTTTATTCAAAATAAAGAGCATGTGTACTCTTGACATGATAATCGTTAGAATGTCTTGCATTATTTATAAACAAATTTTTTATGAGTATAAAACTTAAGACTCCAGAACAAATTGAAGGCATGCGGGTAGCTGGTCGCTTAGCTGCTGAAGTCCTTGAAATGATCGAGCAACATATTGTTAAAGGTGTCACCACAGAAGAGCTAGATCGAATTTGTCACGAGCATATCGTTAAAGTGCAAGGTGGTTACCCTGCTACTTTAAACTATGGTGGTCAGCCCTACCCTATGGAGTTAAATGAACAAGGAGTTCCAACTCAGCCATTTCATCCTGAGGGTTTTCCTAGATCTATCTGCACTTCTGTTAATGATGTGGTTTGTCATGGTATTCCAAATAAAAAGCCACTAAAAAACGGTGATATTTTGAATCTCGATGTCACCGTTATTAAAGATGGTTTTCATGGTGATACCAGCAAAATGTTTATAGTCGGTGAAGCAACTAACCAAGCAAAGAAACTTATCCAAATTACTCAAGAATCCTTGTACCTTGCTATTGGGATGGTAAAGCCTGGCGCTCGCTTAGGTGATATTGGTTATGCATTACAAAAATATGTGGAAAAGCATGGTTATTCGGTAGTGAGAGAATATTGCGGCCATGGTATTGGCGAAGTATTCCACGAAGAACCACAAGTTACTCATTACGGCAGACCGGGTACCGGTGTTGAGCTGCAAGCGGGAATGACTTTTACTATCGAGCCAATGGTGAATTTCGGTAAAAGAAATGTCAAATTGAATCGTAAAGATGGCTGGACGGTGAATACCAAGGACCGCTCTTTATCAGCTCAATGGGAACATACTCTGCTCTGCACCGAAACCGGTGTAGAGGTATTAACCAAGCGCCAAGAAGAAAACTTCTAATCTCCAGTGGCAGCATCTGATAAATACAATTACCTCCCAAAAAGCTCTGAAGTCAATAAATCCTTTAATGATGCTTCAGAGCAACTAGTTGCATATAAAAAACACTTAAAAGGCGGCCTGCAAGCTCTTATCGAGCAATTTCAAAAAGGCACTAGCGTCAACCAATTACTCAAAGCAAGAAGCGCTCTGATTGATCATATTTTAATTCAGAGTTGGCAACAGTTTAGCGTCAGCGAACATTGCAGCTTAATTGCAGTTGGCGGTTATGGCAGGCAGGAGCTCCAACCATACTCTGATATTGATATTTTAATATTAGTCAATGAAGACTCTTGTACCAAGAAACTAGAAGCCTGGATTGCCTTTCTTTGGGACATCGGTCTTGAAGTTGGTCATAGCGTTAGAAACTTAGTAGATTGCAATCAGTTAGCTATCGATGACATTACTATCGCTACCAGTCTCATGGAATCGCGCCATCTTTGCGGCCAAGAAGGCGCCTTCGAGCAACTACAGCTTCTTTTACAAGCTAAAGACTTCTGGCCAGCAAAGGATTTTTACAAAGCAAAGGTAAAAGAACATCGACTACGGCATAAAAAATTTGAAGATAGCTCTTACAATTTAGAACCTAATATCAAATCTAATCCTGGTGGTTTGCGTGATATTCAAGTAATTCAATGGATAGCTCTAAGACAGTTTCATTCAAAAAGCTTACATGACTTAATCTCACAGCAAATCTTTACTCGTCGAGAATACAAAACCCTTATTAGCCATCAACAGTTTTTGAGAAAAGTACGTTTTGCTTTACATGCCATAGCGGGTAAAAGAGAAGATCGACTTTCTTTTGAACACCAAAAACAGGTTGCTGTTTGGCTTGGCTACGAAGACGATAAAAAAAAGTTGGCTGTTGAATACTTAATGCAGCGTTATTATCGCTCGGTAATGACGATAAGAAATTTAGCAGAGCT
The DNA here is from genome assembly GCA_947498625.1 of uncultured Kangiella sp. GTDB lineage: Bacteria > Pseudomonadota > Gammaproteobacteria > Enterobacterales > Kangiellaceae > Kangiella. The sequence continues at coordinate 207,686 of CANMKR010000003.1, forward strand.
TTTTATCCAAATTTTTGAACAAGATTATTTACTAGAAGATACTTCGGAACTACTGCATTATTTGGATGAGGATTTCTACATTGAAAACCATCGAATTGGCACTAAAAACGAAGAACTTTTTAGAGAAAAGCCAGAAGCTTTAATTACTATTTTCAACTATTTAGCTCAAGACCCAGAAATAAAGCAAATTCAAGCTAAAACCTTACGGCAAATTCGCTCAAATCAGCAAATTATCAATAAGGACTACCTATTATCCAAAAAAAATAAGGATGCCTGGCTCAAGTTCTTGTCGACTAAACAAGCCACCAGCCGGGGCTTTGCCCTTATGAAAAGGACCAATATTCTGGGAGCGCTTATCAAAGAGTTTGCTCAGATAGAAGGTCAAATGCAATTTGATTTGTTTCATGCTTACACAGTGGATGAACATACTTTATTTTTATTAAGGCACATCATTCGTTACAACAAACCTGATTGCCAACAAGAATTTCCAATTTGTAGTCAAATTATGCAAGAGTTAGATGATCCAACGGGCATTTACTTAGCGGCAATATTTCACGACATTGGTAAAGGTAGAGGTGGTGATCATTCAGAGCTGGGTGCTGTTGATGCTTTTGACTATTGCATAAAGCTTGGGTTAACCACTGAGCAAGCTGAACTGGTTTCTTGGTTGGTAAAAAATCATTTAGTCATGTCGTTAATTGCTCAGCGAAAAGATATTAGTGACCCCGATGTCATTGAAGCGTTTGCCAAACGACTGCCAAGTCACCAGCATCTTGAATTACTTTATGTTCTAACTGTTTCAGATATTCGCGCAACCAATCCTACTTTGTGGAATTCGTGGAAAGCATCATTACTAAAAGAGTTATTTTTAGCGACTTCTTACTATTTAAAGCAATCTTCGCCGCGAGCGAACCAACAAGAAATGCTACAAGATGCTAGGCAACAAGTTATTGCCCAGTCCCTTAACAACGGCTTAGAAGAGCAATCCTTACAGAATTTATTGAATGAATTAGGTGACGAATATTTATTGCGCTATCACCCAGAACAAGTCATTTGGCAATTAGAGCAATTACTCAGCCAGCCAAATTATTCAAGCGATCAACCGTTTGTGGCTATCAAAAACCATCGCTCGCAAGCAGGTACGGAAATTTTTATCGCTATTAATGATAAACCCGATCTTTTTGCGACGATTGTTTCGGTGCTTAGTCAAAATCAAATGAACATCCAAGCAGCCACCCTTTTCACTTCACCGAAAGGATACTGTTTAGATACTTTTATCGTACTAGATAGTCAAGGACAGCCGCTATCAAATACTAGCCGCCTGGATGAGATTGAATCTAAGCTAATTGCGATGCTAAAACAATCCGACCAAACCTTATCCAAAGTCACTCGCTCAATACCTAGTCGTTATAAGCACTTCAACGTACCGACTAAAGTTGAGTTCAGTTTTGATAAAGCTAACAAATTAACTATTTTAGAACTCACTGCATTAGATAGACCAGCTTTGTTAGTCAAAATTGCCCAGGCATTTAAAGATTGTAATCTTAAGATCCATTCAGCTAAAATTGTGACGCTTGGTGAAAAAGTCGAAGATATTTTTATCGTTAGTAACCTAGACTTATCGCCGCTAAAACCAGAACAAGAGCAAAAGCTAGAACAACTTATTATTCGCTATATCGAATCCTAAAGGCCCTATTATGACAACTCAATTAGAACAGATAATTAACGCTACATTTGATGATAGAAGTTTATTGAAAACTTCTGAAAGCATTGACGCTGTAGCTTCCGCATTAAATTTATTGGATTCTGGTAAAGCCAGAGTAGCTGAAAAAGTTGATGGTGATTGGAGAGTTAATCAGTGGCTCAAAAAAACCGTGTTATTGTCATTTAGCATCAATGAAAACAAAGTGATTAATACTCAACTTGCTCAATTCTACGACAAGGTTCCAATGAAGTATCAAAACATGACCGAAGAAGAATTTCGTCAAGGAGGAACTCGAGTAGTACCCCATGCGATAGCGCGTCACGGTTCTTATATCGCTAAAAATGTAGTCTTGATGCCCAGTTATACTAACATCGGTGCTTATATTGACGAAGGAACTATGGTCGATACTTGGGCGACTGTGGGTTCTTGCGCGCAAATTGGTAAAAATGTTCACTTATCAGGCGGTGCTGGTATTGGCGGTGTATTAGAGCCGTTACAAGCTGGCCCCACGATTATCGAAGATAACTGCTTCATTGGAGCACGCTCAGAAGTTGTTGAAGGCGTTATCGTAGAAGAAGGCGCGGTCTTATCCATGGGCGTCTTTATCGGGCAAAGCACTAAAATCTATAACCGTTTAACCGATGAAGTGACTTATGGTCGGGTACCTGCTGGTTCTGTAGTAGTGCCTGGTTCATTACCGTCGGACAATGGAAAATATAATTTGAATTGCGCCGTTATTGTTAAACAAGTGGATGCAAAAACTCGCTCAAAAACTTCTATTAATGACTTGTTGAGGATGGACTAGGATAATCTGATGATAAAAATTTACGGCATACCCAATTGTGATACCGTTAGAAAAGCGGTGAAATGGCTAGAAGCGCAAGACATTAAGCATGAATTCATTGATTACCGCAAAAACCCTTTAGCCAAAGCAGAAATAGAGTCTTGGGATAAAGCGATCGGTTGGGAGGCATTCCTCAACAAGCGCTCCACTGCTTGGAAACCGCTGGAGCAAAGCGTTAAAGATACTATTGATCGCGACTCAGCCTTATCCTTAATGCTTGATAAAATTACTCTTATAAAGCGCCCAGTATTAGTTAAAGGCAAAGAAGTATTTCTAGGTTTTAAACCCGAGCAATATCAAGAGATATTTGCCTAATGTCAGAATCTGAAGTTCTAAGCATTACTAAAGACCTTATCAACCGTCAGTCGGTAACTCCGGAAGACGCAGGTTGCCAAGAGTTTATGATGAATTATCTTACGGATCTTGGTTTCAAACATCAGCTGATGAACTTCGAAGATACTAAAAACTTTTGGAGCCTAAAGTCAGCTACTAGCAGCGAGCCAGTTGTAGTATTTGCCGGACATACCGATGTAGTACCTGCTGGCCCTTTAGAGCAATGGGATACCGATCCGTTTCACGCCACGGAAAAAGATGGCTATCTTTATGGTCGCGGTGCTGCCGATATGAAATCAAGCTTAGCCGCCATGCTCGTTGCCAGCAAAAACTTTGTGCAAGACTATCCTCAACATAAAGGCTCCATCGGTTTTTTAATTACCAGTGATGAAGAAGGTCCTTTTATCAATGGTACTGTAAGAGTCGTTGAGGAGTTGCAAAAGGAAAAACAACCGATTGATTATTGTATCGTTGGCGAGCCATCAAGCTCTGAGCAATTAGGCGATGTTATAAAAAATGGGCGACGCGGTTCTTTTACTGGTTTTTTGACCATTAAAGGGCAACAAGGCCATGTTGCATATCCACACTTAGCCGATAACGCCATCCATAAATCATTTAAAGCACTGGATGCTTTAGCGAATACTGAATGGGATAATGGCAATGAGTTTTTCCCTGCCACCAGTTTTCAGATAGCGATCATTAAGGCTGGTACGGCCACTAACGTGATACCAGGCGAACTTTATTGCGAGTTTAATTTTAGATACTCAACAGAAACCGATCATCATAAACTCAAAGCCGCAGTTGAAACTATTCTAAATCAACAGCAACTTGATTATGAGCTGAATTGGAAACTTAATGGTGAACCCTTTTTGACAGCAAAGGGGTTATTGCTACAAGCATCAAAAAAAGCCATTAAGCAAGTTTGCCAGATAGAAACACAAGCATTAACTACTGGCGGCACATCCGATGGCCGCTTTATCGCTAAAACTGGCGCCGAAATAGTTGAAATTGGACCCATCAATAAAACCATTCATCAAGTGAATGAAAGCGTCAAAATAACCGACCTCGATAAGCTTGCTGAAATTTACTATTTAGTTTTAAAGCAGTTGCTCAGTGATGCAAACTAGTTTGATGACCCCAGAACAATTATTAGGATTAGAGCAGTCTCATTTACTAACGATTGAAGACAATATCGAGCTGTTGGGACAAAAATTTCAATGCCATCATGAAGCCTTGATTCCTTTGGCAAAACTTATTCGTCAATCTGAAAATGACGGCATTCCCTTAAGAGTGGTCAGCAGTTATCGCTCTTTTGAGCAGCAAGTTGCTATTTGGAATAATAAATTTTATCAGGACGTGGTGTTAAACCTGCGCGATGGTCGAACGGTCAACTCTCAAGAACTGGCGATAAGCGATCGGGTCAATGCCATATTAAATTATTCGGCAATTCCTGGAGCTAGCCGTCATCATTGGGGAACAGATTTTGACGTATTTGATGCCAGTGCCATCGATAAAGGTTATAAGCCTGAGTTATTGGAAACTGAATTTGAAGCACAAGGTCCTTGTGGCAATCTGCATCATTGGCTAAAAGAAAATTTAGCTCAATATGACTTTTTTAAGCCTTATGTTGAAGATCTAGGTGGTATTGCCTGTGAACCTTGGCATATCAGTTATGCCCCCATTGCTACTCCTGCGCTAAAAGAATTCCCAGTGGGCTTGCTCCAGCAACAAATAGAGAACTCAGAGATTGGCGGTAAAGAGATCATTTTAGGCAAACTCAATGCTTTAGTCGAAAAATACGTTAGACGTATTAGCCACTCAAGTATCATTAAAGATTAATTGCTAGGGAGGCTTTATGTGGCAAGCTATCGGTGTGACTTTTATTATTTTTGCGATTTTATTTTCAGGTATTTGGGCACTAAAAAAATCAGCCAATAAATTTAAAGTGCCTAAAGGCGTCAAGCCTCAACCTTATGATAAAGATGACGACGACTAACAAAACGACAACAAGCAAAATTAATTTATGAATTCATCATTACAAAAACTCTCGTTACCACTAGGGCCTTTAGTTGCATTAAGCATTGCCAGTATCATGTACTATTATGGCTTTGATTGGGCCATGATTGCTACTGCTTCCGTGACTAGTCTCTGCGCAGTTTGGTGGATTTTCGAACCTATTCCTATTCCCGCCACTTCTCTAATCCCAATGGCTGCTTTTCCTGCTTTTGGTGTCCTTAACAGCCAGCAAGTGGCATCTGCATATGGTCATTGGCTGATATTATTGCTACTGGGTGGATTTATTTTATCGGTAACTCTTGAGAAAAGCGGAACTCATAAACGATTAGCCTTGGGAATGATTAAGCTTGTTAGTGGTGGTAACAAATCAAATTCTAAACCAATTTCTCAGCGACGAGTGGTGCTTGGTTTTATGCTTGCAAGCGCTGGTTTAAGTATGTGGATATCAAATACCGCCACGACTTTAATGTTAGTTCCGGTAGCTATCGCCATTATTCAGAGTGTCCATATTAACAACTCAGCCAGCGCCCAAAATTTTTCTGTAGCACTAATTCTGGGCCTAGGTTATGCGGCCAGTGTTGGCGGCATGGGAACCCCAATCGGTACACCTCCTAACACGCTTTTTATGAGTGTTTATAATGATGCCACTGGGAAGCAACTTTCTTTTTTCGATTGGATGAGCTGGGCTTTGCCTGTTGTGGTTTTTATGATCCCGGTTATGTGGCTTTGGTTAACTCGTAAACTTGAACAAAACTGTAATTTTCAATTACCTGATTTAGGCTCATGGCGAACCGAAGAAAAAAGAACATTAATCGTTTTTGTCATTACTGCATTGCTTTGGATCTTCCGTAAAGCACCTTTTGGCGGCTGGAGCGGTTTATTAGAAATGGAGATGGTCAACGATGCTTCTGTGGCTTTATTCGCAGTAGTCGCCATGTTCCTGATCCCAAATGGTAAAGTTGACCAGCAAGGAAAAAAAGAAAGACTGCTCGATTGGCACAGTGCCAACAAAATTCCGTGGGGGGTTTTATTGTTATTTGCTGGAGGTTTAACCATCGCTGCTGCATTTAAACAATCAGGTCTTAGTAGTTCAATAGGTTCATCTTTATCCTTCATTAAAGAAATGCCGATTTTCTTAACTTTGATTTTGATCTGTCTGCTGGTCACTTTCTTAACTGAATTAACCAGTAACACGGCAACCACAGCCTTACTGATGCCAATACTCGCATCCGTTGGTGATCATACCGGTATAGACCCAGCGATATTTATGGTGCCTGCAGCTATCAGCGCCAGCTGTGCCTTTATGCTACCCGTGGCCACAGGACCTAACGCCGTTATCTTCTCTACCGAAAGGATTAATGTGGAACAGATGGTTCGTAACGGTTTTGTACTGAACTTAGCAGGAGTTTTGATTGTTTCTACAATGATTTACTGGTTACTAGCAAGCTAGTAGTAAAATCTATTGAAAAATTGTTACCATTGAGTGAGTTAGCCGATGAATTATTATCGCTTAAGAAATTTATTGAAAATCGTTTTTGCTTCTTCGGTTTTTAATAATCTAGAGAATTCTGCAATTTCCTGATCGATAACTTCATGTAAAGTTGCTCTTTCAGTTTTCATTAAAGCTTTAGTTGTTAGCAATGAATCATTGGGTTTGGCTGCTAATTGTTCCGCTTTATCAATCGCAAAATCCCAGTAATCGCTTTCAGCGACCACTTGGTTAATCAACCCATAACCTTTTGCTATTTGCGCATCAAAACTGTCACCAAACATCAATAATTCTGATGCTCTAATATGGCCAACTTGTTGTGCTAGCAAATAACTAGAGCCGGCTTCAGCACAAACGCCTAAGTTAACAAAGGGTAAGCTAAAAACAGTTTTATCAGTAGCGTAGACCAAATCACAATGCAGTAATAACGTGGTTCCAATACCAATTGCAGGACCTGAAACAGCAGCAATCATAGGCTTTTTAATATCCACTAATAGATGTAAAAAAGTAGCTATAGGACTTCCTGGTGCTATGACTTCTTCATCTAAAAAATCCTGAATGTCATTGCCAGCACAAAAGCACCCGAAGCCGCCTTTGAATAAAATAACCCTAACATCTGGGTCATTTTCTGCGGCAATTATTGATTCGGTCATTGCAAGGTACATTTCAGAGTTTAGCGAATTTTTTTTATCCATTCGATTAAGCTCTAAGTGCATAACCCCATTATTGACAAAAGATTGAACCAATTCAGTCATAAGAACCTTTAGCTTTGCTGCTCAAATTTTTTCATGAAATCTATCAAAGCTTTAACACCTTCGATAGACATTGCGTTGTAAATACTGGCGCGCATACCGCCGAAATCACGGTGCCCTTTTAATGCTAATAAACCTTGTTGCTGCGCTTGCGATAAGAACAATTGATCAAGCTTTGGATCTGCCAAAGTAAAAGCCACATTCATGACTGAACGACTATCAATTGCCACAGGTGAATGATAAAAATCAGATTGATCAATATAATTATACAATAACTCAGATTTTTCTAAATTGAGCTTTTCTACTGCTGCAATGCCGCCAAGATCCTTTAACCATTCAAATACTAAACTGGCTAAATAGATCCCATAACTTGGAGGCGTATTATACAAAGAACCATGCTCAGCCATTAAAGGATACTGAAATAAAGTAGGAACCCTTTCAGTTTGCATTTGTTCAAATAGATCTTCGCGCACAATAACCATGGTCATGCCTGACGGACCAATATTTTTCTGCGCGCCAGCGTAGATAAGAGCGTATTTTTCTATATCCACTGGGCGGGATAATATGTCAGAACACATATCACAAACTAAATGACCGTTAAACGCTGCTGGTTCTTGCTGGAACTGAATCCCGACAATGGTTTCGTTAGAGGTAAAGTGCAAATATTTAGCCTTTTCATCCAGTCGCCACTGTGTCTCAGGAACAATAGCTAAACCTGCCTCGGTTTGTTCGAAAGCCTGCTGCACATGAATTTTAGCAAAGCGTTTAGCTTCTTTTATCGCTTTTTTCGACCAATGTGCTTGCTCTAAATAATTCGCTGAATCATTAGGCGCTAGAAAATTCATTGGCACCATGGAAAATTGATGAGAAGCACTGCCATGCATAAAGAGCACTTTATAATGCTCAGGAATTTTGAGCAATTCTCGAAAATCATTTTCCGTTTTATCGATCAACTCTTGAAACTCAGGTGTTCGATGACCAAATTCCATCACCGAACAACCTTGCGAATTCCAATTAAGAAACTCTGCTTGAGCTTTTTCTAAAACTGCAGTTGGTATTGCAGCAGGACCTGCAGAAAAATTATAAGCTCGATTGGCCTTGCGCATCATTTATTCTTCTTCGGACTCACTTGATTCATTAGTATCAACAGCTTCTTCACTAGCAGTTTCTGATGCTTCAGCTTCAGGCGCTCCGTCCTCAAACTCTTCATCATCTTCTAATTCGACAATACGCTGCAATCCTACAAGAGTTTCGCCGTCATCTAGCTTAATTAAACGAACACCCTGAGTATTTCGACCCATCACTCGAATATCATCGACGCCAGTACGAATTAAGGTTCCACCTTTACTAATTAACATCACTTCATCGCCATCAATCACTGGGACAGCACTCACCACGCCGCCATTCCGCTCGCTCATTTGAATCGAGATAACGCCCTGACCACCGCGTCCACGCAATGGATGATCTTCCATAGCAGTACGTTTACCATAACCGTTTTCAGTAGCCGTTAAGATAGAACCGTTTTCTTCTGCTACTACCATCGCAATCACTTTAGCGCCTTCTGGTAAACGAATACCGCGAACACCTTTTGCGGTACGCCCCATGGCTCTGACATTTGCTTCATCGAAGCGGATAACCTTACCGGCATCACTAAACATCATGACATGATTTGAGCCATCGGTTTTAGCAACACCAATCAATTCATCATCATCCATAATGGTTAAAGCAATAATGCCGTTCGCTCTAGGACGTGAGAATTGTTCTAAAGAAGTTTTCTTCACAGTTCCGTTAGCCGTTGCCATAAAGACATATTCGTCTTCTTTGTATTCGCGAATCGGTAAAATAGCGCTAATTTTTTCACCCTCTTCCAATGGTAAAACATTAACCACTGGCTTACCGCGCGAGCCACGGCCAGCGTTTGGTAACTCAAACACTTTCAACCAATAAACTTTACCGCGCGAAGAGAAACATAAAATGGTGTCATGGGTCGAAGCCACTAGTAACTTTTCAATAAAGTCTTCTTCTTTCATCTTTGTCGCTGACTTACCACGACCGCCACGACGTTGTGCTTTATATTCAGATAAAGCCTGATACTTAACGTAACCTTCGTGAGATAAAGTAACCACTACATCTTCTTCGGTAATTAAATCGGCAATGGTTAAATCTAATTTACTTTCTAAAATTTCAGAACGTCGCTCATCACCAAACTCTTCTTTTACTTGATTCAACTCTTCTCGAATAACTTCTAACAAACGATCCGTGTTTAATAGGATATGAAGTAATTCTTCGATCAAACCTAATAAATCTTTGTACTCACCTAAAATTTTATCGTGCTCTAGGCCAGTTAGCTTATGTAAACGCAACTCAAGAATTGCCTGCGCTTGCGCTTCCGATAGATTATAAACATCATCATGGAAGCCAAACTCAGCGCCTAAATCTTCTGGACGACAAGCTTCGGTACCCGCTCTTGCTAACATTTCTGAAACCTGTCCAGGTTTCCAACTGCGAGCAATTAATTCAGCTTTTGCTTCTTTTGGAGTTGGCGATTGCTTGATCAGCTCAATCACTTCATCAATATTGGCTAAGGCAATCGCAAGACCTTCAAGTACGTGAGCTTTTTCGCGCGCTTTACGCAATTCAAAAATGGTACGACGGGTCACTACTTCTCGGCGGTGAGTCACAAAAGCATCTAACGCTTCTTTCAAATTAAATAAGCGTGGCTGACCATTATCCAGAGCAACCATATTGATGCCGAACACATTTTGCATTTGCGATTGAGCATAAAGATTATTAAGAATTACTTCAGGCACTTCGCCTTTGCGCAATTCAATCACCATACGCATACCGTCTTTATCAGACTCATCACGCAATCCGGTAATACCTTCGAGCTTTTTATCTTTAACCAGCTCAGCAATTTTTTCTAATAAGCGAGCTTTATTTACTTGGTAAGGAAGTTCGGTAACGACAATCGAATCTTTACCATTTTTAGGATCGGTTTCGATATGGTTACGAGCGCGCAAATAAATCTTACCGCGGCCTGTGTGATAAGCATCGACGATCCCAGCACGGCCATTAATAATCGCAGCGGTTGGGAAGTCTGGGCCTTTAATGAATTCCATCAATTCTGGAATAGTAATATCGGGATTATCAATAATAGCCAGACAGCCTTCGATCACTTCGTTAATATTATGCGGCGGAATATTGGTCGCCATACCTACGGCGATACCTGATGAGCCATTCACTAATAAATTAGGGATACGCGTTGGTAAAACCGTTGGCTCAGATTCAGAGCCATCATAGTTTTCTTCGAAGTCGACCGTTTCCTTATCCAAATCAGCTAGCAATTGGTGCGCCATTTTATCCATACGGACTTCCGTATAACGCATAGCTGCTGGCGAATCGCCATCAACCGAACCAAAGTTACCTTGACCATCAACTAACATGTAGCGCAATGAGAATGGCTGAGCCATACGCACGATAGTATCGTAAACCGCGGTATCACCATGCGGGTGGTATTTACCGATAACATCACCAACGACACGGGCTGATTTCTTGTAAGCTTTGTTGTAATCATTACCCAACACTTCCATGGCATACAATACCCTTCTATGCACGGGCTTTAGGCCATCGCGAACGTCCGGTAAAGCACGCCCAACGATAACGCTCATGGCATAATCTAAGTAGGAATTTTTGAGCTCATCTTCGATATTAATTGGAAGTATTTCTTTGGCGACTTCACCCATAGTAAAAACCTTTTATTTTCAATAAGTTATAGTGTTTTATTTTTGTCTATATTTGATTGTTTTTTGAGCGACTGTTAGCACTCAAAATAAGCATAAAATTCTAGCATATTTGGGCTTTTTCGGCGACCTTTAATCACTATTTTTACTGTTTAGTAAGTCATTGTTTTACCGAGGATTGAGCTAGCCTCAGAAGGCAGTTTGGTGTATAAATATTGGCCACAGATCACTCTTAATTGCAATACATTTTGAATCCTATAGATAGCCAACAGCAAATCGTAGACTTACAGATAAATGCTAAGACAGTTATGCCTTTTGATCCAAATCAAAAGGAGCTTCTATTCAATCATTCTGTATTGATTAATGATGGAACTATTGTCGATATCTTGTCGTCCGATCAAGTGGCGTCAAAATACCAAGCGAAAACAGTGGTTGAACTTGGCCAGCATACTTTGTTGCCTAGTTTTAATAACCATTATTGCTCTATAGGCTTTAAAGCATTTCATCATATTGGCAGCGACTTGCCCTTAAATTTACGAATTCAAAATAAAGTCCAACCGTTAGAAACTAAGCACCTTAGTCCAGAACTCACTAGCATCAGTTCAGAATTAGGGCTTGGCGATTTGTTTCGCGCGGGTTGCGGTCAATTTAGTAGCCAATATTCATACCCTAAACAAGCAATGGAGATAGCGAATAAACATTCTGTTGAAGCTCTAATTTATTACTCCATTGATGTTAGCGATGACCGTCAAACCTTCCAACATCAGCTAACCGAGTTTTTAAAACTACGGGATGAAACCAAGCATCGTCAAAATATTGAATTGGGTTTATCGTTATCCAACCCAGAGCTATTAACTAAAGAACAGCTGAATCGTTTTAGCGGTTTATACAATGAGTTAATGATAAAACTTTTAATCTCATTAAATCCTTCGTTCCATCGCTCACATAAAAGTTTTAAAAGTAGTAAGGCTCGCTATAAACTACTAAAAGAACACTATTTCTTGTCACCTGATTTACACCTGATTGATGTATTTGGCTTGTCTCGGCAGGAAGTATCTTTCTTATCAAAAAATAAAGTTAAATCTATTATTTGCCCTAGCGCGCAGTTAATTCACGCCAATGCATTATCACCTGTCGACTTTTTGCATAACACCAATGCCAACCTATATATCGGCACCAACAATTATCTATCATCAAATTTGAACCCATTAAAAGAATTACAGCTGTTGGCATGGCTAACCAAGCTAGAGTCACAAAACGCTCAGCTTTTCGATGCTAAGGCACTTTTGGGTTTTGCTGTACACAGCAACAAACTTGATACACCATTAACATCAGGTGCTATGAGCATAGGTGCTAAAGCTAATATCACAGCATTTGAACATGCCAATCAATACACTAATGATTATGATCCTTTTACTCAAATAGTTTATACTGCCGAACAATCTAGAGTCAGTCATTTGTGGGTTAACGGTATTGCTAAAGTGAAGGCATATCAGCTAACCGATATTGATGAGCAGTATTTAACTAAAACCCTAAGCAAATGGCTTAATTAAATTTATGGCAACCTCATGAGTCAAAACGTCGACCAACACGAAATTTCAAAATTTGAACAAATGGCTTCTCGCTGGTGGGATAAAGAAGGTGATTTCAAACCATTGCATGACATCAACCCTTTACGTCTTAACTTCATTCTTGACCATGCTAATGGTTTAGCCGGGAAAAAAGTTTTAGATATTGGTTGTGGTGGCGGAATCTTGACAGAATCAATGGCTAAGGAAGGCGCTGAGGTCATAGGTATCGATATGGGAGAGATGCCTCTAGAAGTTGCAAAACTGCATCTACTAGAATCAAAATTGTCGGTAGATTATCAAAAGTCTACCGCTGAAGATTTTGCAGAAAAACATGCCGGGCAATTTGATGTAGTCACTTGTTTAGAAATGCTTGAACATGTGCCTGATCCTGAATCCATTATCAAAGCTTGTCATAAATTGGTTAAACCTGATGGCCATGTCTTCTTTTCAACCATTAATCGCAACCCAAAAAGTTTTTTATTTGCGATTGTCGGTGCGGAATATATTTTAAATATGCTGCCCAAAGGCACTCATGATTTCAAAAAGTTTATCCGCCCTTCAGAACTAGAGTCTTGGGCAAGACCTAATGGTTTAAGCTTTAAGAATATGATTGGAATGCACTATAACCCTATCACCAAAAAATATTGGTTGGGCGATAATGTGGATGTTAATTATATCGTTCACTGCCTGCCTGAATAACTCCTAGTATATGTTTAAGCATCAAGTTAAAGGGGTCTTTTTTGATCTCGACGGAACGCTAGTTGATACCGCTCCTGATATGGCGTTGGCACTCAATTTGCAATTAGAACGCCATAATAAAAATCCATTGGATTACTCAGTTATTAGACCTTGGGTTTCTCATGGCGCTGCTGCACTTATTAAGTTAGGCTTTGGCGTTACTCCTGAACATCAAGAGTTTGAAGAATACCGTCTGGAATATCTAAATGTTTACTCTGATAATTTAGCCATCAAAAGCCAACTCTTTCCGCATTTAAACGATCTACTTAACCAGTTCGATGCTAACGGTATTAAATGGGGTGTTGTAACTAACAAGCCTGAGTTTTTAGCCTTACCTTTATTAGAGCAGTTAGGCTTATTGAAAAGAGCCGCCGCAGTAGTCTGTGGCGATACTGTGAAGCCGAGTAAACCAAGCCCTACGCCACTCTTTTTAGCTTGCAAGCTTGCCAAACTTAACTCAAATGAATGTATCTATGTTGGTGACGCTCAAAGAGATATCCAAGCAGCCAATTCAGCTGGCCAATACTCTGTTGCGGTTAAATATGGTTATATTACTGATGATGACAAGGTTGCTGATTGGAATGCAGATTTAGTTCTTAATTCTAGTAAAGAATTATTAGACCTGTTTAAGTCGTAATTCCTTTTTCTGTTATTGTAAACGAAAGTTTTTCTTAGCCCAAAGTAAATTAAAACTTACGCCATCGTTATTTTCTGAATTAGTAGCAAATATTTTCGCCTTATGTCGACGAGCAATGAGTCTTGCCAAATAAAGTCCAAGACCTAAATTACTGGTTCTCCCGCTGGATGAAATTGCACTATCTTTTTTTCGGTGCGATTCCATTAAGTTAAACACTGTTTGCAATTTATCTTGTTCTATCAGGGGACCATAATTAAATACCGATAACTGCAAACTGCTTTTATTCAATTCCAAAGAAATAAGAATGGTCTTTCTCTCATCACAAAAATCTACCGCATTAGAGATAATTTTATCTAGCATTTGAGCAAACAAATCTTCCGTACCCCGTATTTTAACATCCACATCAGCAAGATTAAGCTTAAAGCTAATATCTGGCCAAGCATGAGCATAAGAGGTAACTAAAGACTCTAACAATTGACCCAACACAAACCATTCAAGTTCTACTTTATCAATCGAGTCTTCTAATCGGTTGGCTTCACTTAAACGACTAAAACTTAAACTTAACCGCTCTAAACCAGTTCTAGCATTATTAATTAGTTGCTGATCACCCTCATCAAGCTCTGATAGAGCCAAATTGTCAATCGAAGAACCTATAATGGCCAAAGGCGTTCTCAGCTCATGGTTAAGGCGAGCTAAGAGTTTTTGCTGGTGCCCACGACGCTGCTCCAGCCTTTGGTTATAGTAAGCCATGTTTTCATATAATTGACTTATTTCATCATGACCATCTATTTCAATATTAGAAAAATCCACCGCATCTGCATCCGCCTCATTAGCTTGTTCTGTTAGCTCATTAAGAACAGCGATCCTTTTGCGATATTTGGAAATTTGACTGATCACCATGCTTAAAGTCACTAACCAAATAATTACAGAGATAACCCACAGCCACCATTTGATAGTTTCAAGTAGCTGCTTTTCTTCTAACAAAGATGATTCAAGAATAACCAAGCCTGATTGCTCGCCATTCATTTGAAAAAACTTACCGGACCGAGAGTAAAAATCGATACTGCCTTGGTTAAAATCCTCTGAATGAGAACCATTTTGATAAATAGAGCGAGTAAAAGCATCGTCAATTTTTTTAACTGAACGATAACGATCGTTTGTTAGCATTTGTGTAGCATTGATTGAAAACAGATCGCCCACTTGATAAATAACCTGACCCGTTTGGTTAGTAATGGTTAACCGTTTTTGTTTTAATTCATTAGCTAATAGCCAAGCATTGTTTTTTTCACGTGCCAAAGGCAAATAAGAGAAATTAGTAAAGGTAAAAACACCTTGGTATTTATCGTTATAGTTTGAAAGCTCTTTGTTATCCACATCATATAAAACAGCATTAAGTTTATCGCCAACTAAAAGCTTAGGTGCTCTAAATTCAACTACATAACCATTTTTAGTTTCTTGCCAGACAGCAACAATAGAGTTAATGGGTTTTAAACCGCTGCCAAACTCTCTTTGCACATTCATTCTTCCGGGAGCAACCGCTTGCAATAGCCAATAGCCGTAACCCAAGTCGAGTCTCAACATATCTGAAGACTGCCCCTGGCTTTGATTATTAAGATAGAGCACATGATTATCTTGAACTTCAATCAAGCCATACACAAATTGCTGATCTTCTATCAGACGCATTTGCGAGGGATTAGTATCATTACGTGTCTGCAATAGATTATCTTGATAAGGAAACCATTCATCAGCAAAACCATCGACTAATATTGGTCCTTCTCTTTTTGCCACAACTACTTGCTTGGCATTTTTTTGCAGTGACATTTGTTCTGCAAAGTTACTATCTTCCTGAATCAGCTTTAACAATAATCCATGGTAACTATTGAGCAACTGTTTGTTTGTTTCACTGTTGTTTAACTCAATTTGTCCTTGATAAACCTTAAGCGCATACCAATTTGCAGCAGGTATCAACAATAACAGCAACAGTAAGCAGAAAACTTTCCAGCCGATCCCTAATCTCATGCACGCAAGTTCCAGCGATACCCCATACCATAGACAGTATCAATATGATCAAAGTCTGCATCAATAGTTTGGAATTTTTGCCGGATCCGTTTTATATGGGAGGTAATGGTACTGTCATCAACTACCGCTTTGACGGCTTGCATCAGTTGTTCGCGACTTTTAACATGACCGGGTTTTTGAGCCAAAGCGCAAACAATCCAAAACTCGGTCACAGTCAAATCAACCAGTTGCTGCTGCCACTTAACTGCTAAGCGTTCGTTATCAATGGTTAAATCACCTGCTTTAATTGTCTCTTCAACCTGCTCTGTTTGTGTAAGCAGTTCCATACGGCGAAATAGCGCAGAAATTCTGGCAAGCAAATGCGGAATACTGATATCTTTAGTTAAGTAATCATCAGCTCCTAAACGCAATCCTGAAATGATGTCAAAGTCACTATCCAATGCTGTTAAAAATATAATCGGCAATTGAGTTGATTGGGTTCTTAACTTACGACAAACTTCAAATCCAGCTTCTGGTTCATCACCTAAACCAATGTCCAACAGGACCAGATCTGGCAGTCGATTTTTAAAGCTGGTCAAGGCCGACGCTTTATCACCATAAATCATGACCTCATAGCCTGATTTTTTTAAAGCCAAACTGTAGTTTTGTTGTAATAATGGTTCGTCTTCCACCAGTGCTATGCGCTTTGCCATTCATGTACCTTTTGTATTTTATGCTTGGGCGAGCTCTTATCTTGTTACTGAGCTACCATTTAAGTAAAATACCTCTTTACTAAATTCCACTCAAGGATTCTATGAAGAATTATACGGCAGAAGACCAGTTTCTTGCGAATAAAGTTATTTTAGTCACTGGGGCCACTGATGGTATTGGCAAACAGGCTGCATTAACCTATGCAGAATATGGTGCAACGGTTATTCTTTCAGGCAGAAACACTAAAAAGCTCGAAGCTGTTTATGATGAAATAGAATCGCTTGGCTATCCGCAACCGGCATTAGTACCGCTAAACCTTCAAAACTCTTCACCGGAACAATATTCGCAAGTTGCTGACGTGATAGCGGCAGAGTTTGGCCAGTTAGATGGCTTGTTATTGAATGCCAGTGATTTAGGCTTACTAAGCCCTATTGAGCATTTTGATGAGGAAACTTGGTATCGCGTGATGCAAGTGAATGTGAATGCGACATTTTTATTAACTAAGTATTGCCTACCTCTAATACGTAAAGCTGGCAAAGGTGCTATTGCTATGACTTCATCTGGCGTAGGTCGTCAAGGAAGAGCTTACTGGGGTGCTTATGCAGTTTCTAAATTTGCCACAGAAGGTTTAATGCAAACATTAGCTGACGAACTAGAGAAATCTGATATTATTGTAAACAGCATTAATCCTGGGGCCACTAGAACGAAAATGCGAGCGAATGCTTTTCCAGGAGAAGATCCAAACACCTTGCCAACACCAAAAGATCTAATGCCGGCATATTTATGGTTAATGGATATTGAAAATAATCAACAAACTGGTCAAGCTATTGATGCAAGAAATTTTCTATAAAGAATATTTTTATTAAAAACCAATTAAATAACTTTGGATGAACTATTGGATAAGATTGGAAATAACCCCATTCAAAATAACTCTAACCTTCATAATCACTATGCAGCAGTTGATTTAGGCTCTAATAGTTTTCACATGGCCATCGCCAAACACGATGGCCAATCATTTCAGATCATTGGCAAAATCAAAGAAAAAGTTCAACTTGCTAGCGGCTTAGATGAAAATGATTATCTATCCGATGAAGCAATCAAACGTGGATTGGATTGTCTAGAGCTATTTGCAGAAAGGCTCAAAGAAATTCCAAATCAGCAAATTAAAATTGTTGCTACCTATACTTTAAGAAAAGCAAAAAATGCGCAAGACTTTATTAAAAAAGCTGAAACCATACTCTCTTCACCCATTGAAATTTTACCCGGAACAGAAGAAGCTCGCCTAATTTATAATGGCGTATCACATAACCATCCTGATATTAACCGCGCTTTAGTGATTGATATAGGCGGCGGTAGTACTGAAATAATTCTAGGTCATAAATTTGAACATCAACAACTCGATAGTTTGTCTTTAGGCTGCGTAACCTACAAGCGTTACTTTGCTGATAAGTTACTTAACGAAGAGAATTTTCAAAAAGCAATTCTAAATGCCTCATTAGAGATATCACCAACGGAGCATCGATATAAAGCTGTTCATTGGCAACATTGCATAGGTTCATCAGGTAGTATCGAAGCTGTTTATAAAGTAGCGCAAGGATTTGGCTTCCAAGACACCCACTTAAAGAAGAACCATTTATACTTCTTAAAAAACAAGCTTATAGAAATTGGGCATATCGATAACATTAAGTTAGACGGCCTAAGCTCTAGCCGCGTGAATACTTTTGCTATGGGCCTAGCGATTTTGATTGCCTTATTTGAAGAACTCAATATCGAAGAGATGTATATTTCTAATGCTTCGCTCAGAGAAGGTATTTTACTTGAATTAGCAGATGAGCTTAAAGGGTTTGATAACCGTAACCTTACCGTTGCCAGTTTAATCCAACGCTTTAACATCGATGGGAAATTTGGTTTAGAAGTAAAGGACACTGCGCAAAGCATATTCGACCAAATTTCAGACATATGGGGAATTTATGATCCTCACTATAAAAACCTTCTCGACTGGTCGTGTTTGCTACATGAAGTTGGCCTATCCATCAGTTATAACAAACTTCGTTATCACAGCTCTCATATTATTCAATATGCCGATATGCCCGGCTTTAGTTTACAAACCCAAGAAACGTTAGCGGCAATTGTTTTAGCACAGCATAAAAAAATCTATTTAGAAAATTTCATGAATAAGTATGAGCCTCAAATGGATATAATGGCCATCACTCAAGTCTTACGTATGTCGATATTATTCAACATTAAGCGAGATAATATCGATATCTCTGCATTGGAATTTATTCCTAAAACAAATAATGAGCTTTTAATTAAGATACCAAAAGCATGGAGCGACAGTCATCAACTGATTATTTTTGAATTAGAAAAAGAAGAAAAATATTGGGCGTATCACAACTTGCATTTAAGCTGGGTAATCACATAATTTGTTGACTAGCTAACTATAAGGACAATTCGTGCAACAGCTGTTCTTGAATTTTACTATCATCTTCTTTACTGGCTGAAAGTTCATAACTCCCATCATTCTGTAAGATCCAGTTTTGTTTATTTGGCCTTAGCATAGCTTTAATATTGTTAATCAGTTTGCGCTTAGCAGCTGGTTCTAAAATTGGGAATGCTACTTCAACTCTTCTGTGTAAATTTCTTTCCATAATATCCGCAGAAGAAGCAAACGCTAACTCATCACCATCATTGTAAAAAATATAAACTCTAGAGTGCTCTAAAAACCTGCCAATTACCGATGACACACTAATGTTATCAGAAACTCCTTTTATGCCAGGTTTTAAACAGCAAATCCCTCTTACTAGCAATTTAATTTTAACGCCCGCTATAGAAGCTTGATATAATTTTTTAATTAGCTCAGGATCGGTAACTGAATTTACTTTTATAAAAATCTCTGCCCTGTTTCCCAGTTCAGCAGTTTTAATTTCGGCATCAATCTGCTTAATCAATTTTTTATGCAAACTAAATGGTGCATTCCATAACTTATTAAGTTTATATACTTTACCCATCCCAGTAAGTTGTTGGAAAACTTTATGCACATCTTCGGCAATTTCCTTGTCCGATGTTAGCAAACTATAGTCCGTATAAACTAAAGCGTTCCTATGATGATAATTGCCAGTTCCTAAATGCACAAAGCGCACTAATTTTTTCTTATCACGCCTTATAACCAAGCTCATTTTGGCATGAGTTTTAAACCCAACCACACCATAAACTACCAACACCCCAGCTTCTTGTAATTTTTGTGCTAGTTCAATATTATCCGCTTCATCAAATCTTGCTCTTAATTCCACAACGGCTGTTACTTCTTTACCTGAATGCGCTGCTTCAATCAGCGCTTCCACGATGTGAGAGTCGCTACCCGTTCGATAAAGCGTTTGTTTAATTGCTAATACGTCAGGATCTAAAGCTGCTTGTTTTACAAACTCTACAACTGGCTTGAAGCTTTCATAGGGATGGTTCAGTAATAAATCTTTTTCTTGTAAAACCTCTAATATTGGTCTACCCATGATTAATTCTTCTGGCACTTTAGGTGTAAAACCTATGTACTTTAAATCATCTCGCTCTACTAAATCAGGTAACGAAAACAGACGATTGAGATTTACTGGGCCATCTACCAAATAAAGTTCATCAGGTGTTAAATTGCATTTTTGCAACAAAAAATTTCTTAACTTGTTGGGACAAGCTTTTTCAATTTCCAACCTCACGGCAGCGCCAAAGTTTCTAGATTGCAGCTCGCTTTTTAAGGCGATAGCTAGGTCCTCAACTTCTTGCTCATTTACCCATAAGTCGCTATCACGTGTTAATCGAAATTGATAACAACCATTGATTTCCATTCCTGGAAATAAATTGTCTGCAAACTCTGAAACAATATTAGATAAATAGATAAATTCAGTTTGACCATTTTCCGATAATTCTTCAGGTAGAAGTATTAAACGGGGCAAAGAGCGCGGCATATGCAAAATGGCATATTCTAAATCTCTACCAAAAGCGTCATTGCCATAAAGATGTACTAAAAAGTGCAGTGACTTATTCACTAACCTTGGAAATGGATGCGCCAGGTCTAAACTAATAGGCGTAATAACGGGTGTTATTTGTTGCTTAAAGTACTTATTGAGCCAAGCATATTGTTTCTTAGAAAGTTCTGAAGGCTTGCGTATATGTATGTTTTCGTTTTCTAACTGTGGCAGTAAAATATCATTAAGAATACGGTACTGTTCCTCAACTAAGCTATGAGCATAGTCTCTAATATTATTTAGCACTTGCTCAGGAGACTCACCGCTAAAACTAGGTTTTGTATCGCCTCTGGCAATACGGTGACGTAAGCCTGCAACTCGCACTTCGAAAAACTCGTCTAAATTATTACTGCAAATACAAAGAAATTTAATGCGCTCTAATAGCGGAATGGTTTCGTCTAATGACTGTTGCAACACTCGCCAGTTAAACGAAAGTAGACTAATCTCACGCTCAAAATAATTATCTTGATGGTCTAAATCAATCATTGGTTCTTGATTGGTAGTCGAAGCGTCAATATCCATGTCAGTGTTTCTTTTCATAAATCTCTTTGCGTAAATTGATATTCAAACAAGCAAGTTTTTTTATCGAGTATTAGCGCGAAGGTTTACTTGGCTTTTTTTTGCTCCAAGCAAACTTACCCTTCTCTTTTCTTTTTTGATCTGGCTTTTCTTTTCTAGCGGTCACTTTCAAATCCACTACTTTTGCTAACTCGTCAATTGCCTTAGCATCTAAATCAATCCAGCGGCCACGACTTAAATTGGTCGGCAGTTCTACAGGACCATACTTCACTCGAATTAAGCGCGATACTTCCACCCCTTGCGACTGCCACAGTTTTCTAACTTCACGGTTCTTACCTTCGGATAGACTGACTTCGTACCAATGGTTAGAACCCTCACCACCCTTATCGATGATTTTTTCAAACTGACATAAATCGCCATCAACCAGCACACCTTTTTTCAAATTATTCAGCATATCATTGGTAACTTGGCCAAAAACTCGAACCGCATAGCGTCGTTCAACAGAATAGGAAGGGTGCATCAGTTTATGAGCTAACTCACCATTATTGGTGAATAATAATAAACCTGTGGTATTGATATCCAGTCGACCTACACCAATCCAGCGACCGAATTTGGTACGCGGCAAACTATCAAATACCGTAGCTCTGCCTTGAGGATCTTTTGCGGTAGAAACTTCATTTAGAGGTTTATGATAAGCAATGACACGGGTATAGGTTTCATCCTTTGCTTTTAAAGTCACAGGGTTACCATCGACTCGGATGATATCTTTTTCGCTTGCTCGGTCACCTAAGGTAGCTATTGAGCCATTCACGCTAATTCTGCCAGCCGCAATCCATTTTTCAATTTCGCGTCTAGAGGCAAGCCCTGCATTAGCTAATATTTTTTGAATCTTTTCTGACATAAACTTCAGTCAATAATGTAAGTTAAGTTTATTGTAACCCATTTGTTTCTTATAAGATAAAAAAAAGGAGCCTAAAGCTCCCTGATCTAGTTTTAGATCACTTACCCCAACATCGTATAGCCCTACTTTCAGAGCTAGGCAGATTTAATATGTGTAATTTTATCGTCACCGCCAACTATGGCATTTCCTTGTCTTAACTTAGTAAATTCATCGCGATAAAAGTCTCTTTCTTGTCGAAGATTGTCATTACTTTTTTGTAGTATTTCAAAACTATGATTGACCTTTGAATAAGAAGTCTCAATACGACTAACTTCTTGCTCTTTAATATCAATCGCTTTTTCAAGCTGAACTTCTAATGATTTAACTTTTTGCTCTAAATTACGTTTATTTTCAGCAAAGGACTGGATATCTTTAAGGAGCTTTTTATGTTCTAGATAGGTTTTAGAAAGTTTATCCGTATGCTTAGTGTTAACCCTAGTCATTTCACTAATTTGCTTGCTTTGATTAGCAATGGTTGCTTCTAGATTTTTAGCGATGGTTTTAGTGGCCGCTAATTGATTGATCAATTTGCCTTGCTGCTGCTCTTGAGTATTAATCTTATCGTATAGTGATTTAATAAAACTGCTACGTAATTTAAAGAACAAAAGGCCAAAACTTAGTATTCCAACTGCTGCTATCGAATAAATTAAAATGCTGCTCTCTTGCATGTCGAATCCTTAACCAATTTGCGATAGACCCAAGGTAGCAAAAAATGTGACGCAGTTCAAATTATAAAGGTCAAACAATGCAAAATCAATGAGTTACAATGCATTTAAATTTTAAAATTTCTGATTTATACTTCAAAAGTGACGTTTTTTGTCTTTTTTTTATACAACTATAATAGAATTTCTAATCTAATCAGTGGTTTTAGCGCCGATTAGCGCTTCATCATCACTTCTTAAAGCAATTTCTTCTTCCAGATCCTTTTGTTCTTCGGTCAACTCTTCCGAATCATCTAAATCCGACTCTTCAATAGCAACCTCAGATTCTTCTTGAGCGAATTCATTATCACCTCCCAGCTCAGGAGTTTCATCTGATTGCTCAGTTTGCTTGTCATCTTGATCAAACTTTAACTCCGGATTCAAATTATCTAAATCTTGAATCTCCGCTAACGAAGGTAATTCATCTAGACTCTTTAGGCCAAAATAATCCAAGAACTGTTTAGTGGTAGCATATAAAGCAGGCTTACCAGGAACATCACGATGACCCACTACCCTAACCCATTCGCGCTCCAGTAGGGTTTTGATGATATTTGAACTAACGCTGACGCCGCGAACTTGCTCTACATCACCGCGTGTAGCAGGTTGACGGTAGGCAATTAAAGATAGCGTTTCAAGCAGTGCGCGAGAATACCTAGCGGGTCTTTCTTCCCATAGGCGAGCAATCCATTCGGCATAATCCTGTCTAGCTTGGTAGCGATAACCTGTAGATACTTCTATGAGTTCAATCCCTCGACCTTCTGCTTCCTGCTGCAAACTTTCGATTGCCTTTTTAATGTCCGCAGGCTTTACTTTTTCGTCTTCAGTGAAGAGCTCTAACATTCTATCTTTATTTAAAGTCGAACCAGCTGCCAACAAAGCAGCTTCGATAATTCTAATAATCTTTTCTTGTTGCATAGTTTTAAGTTCTATTCTTCATCATGACTGGAGCTAACTTGAGGTAATTCATCGACACTTGATTCATCAACCTTAGCTCTAACGTGAATGGGGCCATATGTTTCAGTTTGAATCAGCTCTAATAACGACTCTTTGGCTAACTCCATAATCGCTAAAAAGGTTACTACCACTCCCATACGGCCTTCTTCTGGCGAAAATAACTGACTAAAGTCGCAAAAGCTTTGCGCTGAGAGTTGCTCTAAGACTTTACCCATTTTTTCACGTACGGATAAGGCTTCAAATGAAATCTGATGGCTTGAAAACATCTCTGCACGCTTTAATACATCGCGTAAAGCCAACAAAATTTCTTTCATATCCAGTTCAGGATCCGGCTTGTTAATTCGTAATTCTGGCTTCTTCGCACTGACAGTGAAGAAATCTCTACCCATACGAGGTAATTCATCAAGCTCTTCCGCAGCTTTTTTAAACTGTTCATACTCTTGAAGGCGACGAATTAAGTCTGCTCTTGGATCATCTTCATCTTCTTCATCTTGTTTAGGTCTTGGCAATAAAACACGACTTTTGATTTCTGCCAGCATAGCAGCCATCACCAAATATTCCGCGGCTAATTCCAAGTGTAATGTCTTCATCAACTCAACGTATTCCATATACTGCTCAGTGATATGAGCTAATGGAATATCTAAAATATCGACATTTTGCCTTTTGATAAGATAAAGCAATAAATCTAATGGACCTTCAAAAGCTTCCAAGAACACTTCTAAAGCTTCTGGCGGAATATATAAATCGTCGGGAAACTTTTCTAACTGCTCTCCACCTACTAAGTGAAAAGGCATTTCCTCCTGAACTACCTGTCCCTCAAGCTCAGTTTTCTCCGCAACTGCTGCCGCATCAGCCACTACCGCTGCGCCCGCAGCTTCAGCATCAGCCGGGTTAATAGTTTGATTGTCAGGAGCTTCGTTATTCATTTATTTATACGCTAAGCCCATGGCTTGTCGGACATCATCCATAGTCTCTCTAGCCACATCTCGCGCTCTTTCCGAACCCTCAGAAACAATATTACGCACTATTTCAGGTGACTCTTTATATTCTTGTGCTCTTTCCATAAAAGTTTGCTGTTCGGCACAAACCGCATCTATCACCGGGCCTTTACACTCTAAACAGCCAATCCCAGCACTGGTACAGCCCTTTTGTACCCAATCTTTAACTTCTTCAGAAGAGTAAATTTTGTGGAATTCCCATACCGGGCAATCTTCAGGGTTACCAGGATCCGATAAGCGGACTCGCTTGGTATCAGTCGGCATGGTACGAATTTTCTTTTCTACCACTTCTTTAGGTTCGCGCATGTTGATGGTGTTGCCGTAAGACTTCGACATTTTCTGACCATCTAAGCCTGGCATTTTCGATACCGGCGTTAACAATGCTTGCGGTTCCGGTAAGATAATTTTACCGCCACCATCTAGATAACCGTATAGACGCTCTTGATCATTCAAAGAAACACTCGCTAAAGTCTCTACTAAAGCACGGGCTTGCTCTAAAGCTTCTTGATCGCCCGTTTCTTGGAATTTTTTGCGTAAGCTTTTGTATAACTTAGCGTTTTTCTTACCCATCTTCTTAATAGCAGCTTCAACTTTCTCTTCAAAGCCAGCTTCTTTGCCATAAAAATGATTAAAGCGACGAGCAATTTCTCGGGTCATTTCGATATGTGGGACCTGATCCGCGCCAACTGGTACATTGCCAGCTTTATAAATCAAAATATCGGCAGATTGCATCACTGGATAACCTAGGAAACCGTAGGTAGCTAAATCTTTGGTATTCAGTTTTTCCTGTTGCTCTTTATAGGTTGGAACCCGCTCTAACCAGCCTAACGGCGTGGTCATAGACAGTAGCAAATGCAATTCCGCATGCTCAGGTACTTTTGATTGCACAAAGATATTCGCCGCACTAGGACTAATACCAGCCGCTAACCAGTCAATAACCGTATCCCATACATACTCTTCAACACGGGAGGTATCGTCATAATTGGTGGTTAAAGCATGCCAATCGGCTACAAAGAAGAAACACTCGTACTCATGTTGCAACTTAACCCAATTCTTTAAAACCCCGTGATAATGGCCTAAATGCAAAGGCCCGGTCGGACGCATACCTGATAATACACGCTGCTGACCAACAGAAACTGAACTCAATGGAATACCCTTATGGATGGTTATTTTTAATATTTAATAGCGGACTATTATAGCCAGATTACCCCCAAAGAGAAAAGGGAAAAGGCTATGGGTTAGACATACAAAATAAAGCATCTATAATCTAGCTCAAAGCCTCTACGAAAAAGTCACCCATGGGATATAAATTCTCCGACACCATCATCAAATTTGAAGCTGATAAACCGCTAAAATCTGATAGAAAACACTCAGAGGACAAAGCGGCAGAATTTTTAAACTTTATCAATAAAGGTGCTAAACCTATTTCTCCTGGAAAGCTAGCCGAATACCATTATTATGTTAACGATAAGATTGAAGTGGGTGCTTACGATGAAGGGTTTATTATTTCAAATTTAAAGCTATGTAACTCTTTAATTTTTAAAGATAAAGTGGCAAAGAAAATATTAAACAAATATCAAAGCGCAGAAATCATTTCAGTTTATGTTTCTGAAACCACTAATTCAGTTGCCTTCGCACAATATAAAAATGGTGTACAAATAAGAGCCTTTTGCTGTGAAGAAGATGATATTTCGATGAATAAAGGTCATACAAAGTACGATTCTAAAATAACTACGGATGAATATGGTGATGCATTGGAGAATTGGAATATTGGTTTACTCTCAGCTCTGAACTATTACGACAGCTGTTTTTCTAAAGAAATAGCCGAAAAAGAATCCTACGAGAATTGGAATAAAAGTATTTTTTTGTGGCCTTACCCAGGTTTTTTGAAGCGTCTTTTGATGTAATATTCAAATCCACCAAATCCCATTAGTTATTTGGCAATCGATTGAATCCAAAATGATATGAATCATTAAGCCGACTCCTAGTATTCGAGTTTTCTTAAAAATACACATTAAAAAATATAGGCTTATCGGAATTAGCGTATGCAGAGGGTGAAAGCCGACACTGCAACGATTGGGGTCGTAAATTGGCGAAGCGAGTAAATGGTCAATATCAATCACCATTCCCGCCATCATTATCAAATAAGCTTTCAGCCAAGCTTTATTATCAGAAGCACTTCTAAAGAATATGAATGAAATAATAAGCGGCACTAAAAAGTGCAGAACTAAATGCATAAACTAGGAATTATTCGAAAAGGCTTGGATCACCAGCAGCATAGCGAATGACTTCTGGGTAGCCTGAAGTGAAATCAATCACCGAAGTTTCTTCATGACCACAATAGCCGCCATCAATCACCGCATCCACTCGCCCATCGAGTAAATCTAATATTTCATGCGGCTCTAACACTTCATCGTCTTCCTGTTGTGGCAATTTTAATGAAGTACTCATCATGGGTTCCCCCAAATCTTCGAGCATGGCTTGGGCAATTCGGTTATCCGGAACCCGAATACCGATGGTTTTCTTTTTAGGATGCTTGAGACGATTGGGGACTTCTTGGGTTGCTTTTAGAACAAAAGTGTAAGGCCCAGGAGTGTTATTTTTAATCAAGCGAAAAGCCAAATTATCCACTCGAGCATAAACCGCCAGCTCAGTTAAATCACGACAAACCAAAGTGAAATTATGCTTTTTATCCAAATCACGAATACGACGAATTTTATCCAATACCCTCTTATCACCGATATGACAGCCTAAGGCATAGCCCGAATCTGTTGGATACACTACTAAACCGCCGTTGCGGATCATAGCCGCCACTTGGCTAATAAGCCGCGGCTGGGGGTTTTCAGGATGTATTTCTATAAGCTGTGTCATATTATAAATTCTTTTCAACTATCGATAGAATTACCAACGTGCCCACACTGGCTCCACGTCTTCAGGTAAAGGGGCAAACTTGCCCAACTTCACCCAACTTTTGTCGGGACTATGGAAGTCTGAACCTTGTGAGCCACACAATTTAAAAGTTTTAGCCCAAGTTGCCAATAAGTTTTTATGCCCAGGGTGAATGTTGGGATAACAAATTTCTAAGCCGTCCCCACCAAGTGCTTTAAAGTCTTCAATCAAGGTTTTTAACTTATTAGTTCCCATACCATAACGCATTGGGTGCGCAATAACCGCCTGCCCACCCGCACTTTTGATAATCGCAATCACATCCTCTAAATCAAACCAATCATCTTTAATATGGGCCTTGCCACCCTTAGCCAAATACTTTTTAAAAGCATCTGAAAATTTCTTAACGTAACCTTGTTCAAGCAATAATTGTGCAATATGAGTTCTACACACCATGGGTTGAGAATCTATAAGAAAGCTCACATCGTCAATCGCATGCTCAACACCCGCTTCGACTAATTTCTTGGCCATTTGTAAAGCTCTTTGCTTTCTGTTTTGTTGCTGCTGCTTCAAAAAGGATTGTAGTGCATGATTGTTAGTGTCGATATTTAATCCCAAAATATGCAAGCCTTGCTTACCATAGTTACTAGATATTTCAACACTCGGAATAATTCTCAATTTTTCAGGCAACAACTCTAAACTTAAAAGCCCATCAATTGAATCATGATCAGAAATAGCCAATTGCTCTACTCCAGCTTTGTTAGCCATATCAATTAATTCAACAGGCGATAAACTGCCGTCTGAATAATAGGTATGGGTATGTAAATCGATCATGCTTTAGATAGTCTTTTAGTAATCAACTGGTCATAAGTCCATTGTGCCTTGCTTTGCAGTCAGGGTAAACAATGGTTACACTGTTTACCAATTTATCCGATTAGTTACCTATGAAATTTCTCAAAGAAAATTACCCTATTGTTGGTTTTTTAGTTGCTTATATTATTACTAAAAATTTAATCTTGGCAGCAGCAGTTTGGAGCTTAGGCTCATTAATTCAAATCATTTCTAGCATCATATTTAAAGAACCCATTAAAAAGTCACATATTGCTTACTTTATTCTAGGCTTATTATTATTAGCGATGGCTTATTGGTTCAATGATGAGAGTTTTATTAAGTGGAAAACTACTATTATGGTTTGGGCTGGAGCACTAGTGATTTTAGTCAGGCAAATAGTAAGCAAAAAATATGTTTTTATTGATTTAATGGATACTTCTGTAGAGTTCAAAACTGATCCACCAAAGTCCAAACTCAACAAGATTAATGCCGTATGGATAGGTGCTTTAACAATCTTTGGCGGCTTAAATTTATATGTGGCTTACAACTACAGTACTGACTTTTGGTTTTATTTCAAAATGATTGGACTGTTTGTGACATTGATGGGTTTAATGATTTTAAGCTTTATTCTAGTCGCCGAACACTTGAATTTTGATGATGAAGAAACCACATCTAAGGATAACTAATTTTAGGGGATAATCATGCTTTATCTTATTTACGCTGAAGATGTAGAGAACTCATTACCGCTTCGTAAGCAGTCAAGGACTGCTCATGTGGAGCGTCTACAAGCTCTAAAAAACCAAGGACGCTTAATCATTGCTGGACCGACGCCGGCGATTGATACCGCCGATCCTGGCGAAGCCGGTTTTACTGGGTCAATGATTGTCGCGGAGTTCGACTCGTTAAAATCAGCACAGCAATGGGCCGACTCAGATCCATATATCGAAGCTGGCGTTTATAAAAAAGTAACCGTAAAACCTTATAACAAAGTACTGCCTTAAAGGAATATCAGATGATTGATAACAGCTCTCGCATTGAAAAAATGACTAAGCGATTAACCGAAAACCTTAGTCCAAGTCATTTAGAAATTATTGATGATAGCCATAAACACGTGGGGCATGCTGGCGCTAGGGACGGTAAAGGGCACTTTACTCTTATCATCAGCAGTGAATCACTTGCAGGAAAACGTATGCTCCAACAACATCGTCTAATTTATAACGCACTAGGCGACTTGATGGAAACCGATATTCATGCACTTAGTATTAAAATACATTAATGGCTCTTATCAAGCTTGAGAGTTTTGAGTTTGTCTGGGAAGCGGAACTTGCAAAAAGTTTATTAGAATCCGAGGGAATTCAAGCTTTTGTATTTGATGGTGAACATATCAGAATCAATTGGGCACTTAGTCATGCACTCGGCGGTGTAAGAGTAATGGTCAATAAAACTGATTTTCCTGAAGCCCAACAAATTTTACAAAATTGGCGAAATGGATATTATGAAAACCAACCGGAATATCATGCTCAAGTAAGTAAGAAACAAGATGATGCCATCCTAAACGAAAATTATAAAGATATTACTCTGTGCCAAGCTTGCGGTTCTGGTAATTTAAAGCCAATTTATAATAGCCTCAAAACTCTTTTATTCTTTCTTATTGTCGGTCCAGCACCAGGAAAAACTGTTGGTAAAAAATGTATAGATTGTTCACATAAAGAATATTTTGAATAATAAAAAAGGAGGCTTAAGCCTCCTTTTTCTGTTTAACCCTTAATGGATTTAACGGTTACGTCGACGTCTTAAACCTAATAGCGATAATGCTAGTAAGGTTAATAGCCCGGTGCTACCACCACCTCCGCCGCCGCCTGGAGTTGGAGCTGGAGCCGAGTTATTGACTGAAACAGTAACTGAGGCCTTACTCTCAAACTCACCATCAGTCACAGTCACTTCAAACGCGAAACTAGTCGTCGCTGTAACTTCTGGCGCTGTAAAGCTTGCTAAAGCCGAATCAGCATTTGATAAGGTTACGGCAGGACCTGAGGTTTGTTCCCAACTGAAACTTAAGCTATCGCTGTTTGGATCAGTAGAAGAACCAGCATCTAAATTCACAGAGGCACCTTCAGTGACCGTAATTGATGCCTGAGCTACGCGAGCATTTGGGGCTGCGTTTGCTTCCACATTCACAGTAACACGACCTGATGAAGAGTTAGTCCCATCGGATACAGTAACTTCAAATACCAATGCTTCATCTGCCGATACATCAGGTGTCGTTACTGAAGCTAAGGCTTGATTAGCGTTGTTAATTGAAACACTTGTTCCAGAGACTTGAGTCCAAGCATAGGACAAACTGTCACCTTGTGGATCTGAAGAATTACTAGCGTCTAAATTAACACTAACGTTCTCTCGAGCATTAATAGAAGAAGCCGTTAAATTCACAACGGGAGCTTCGCTATTACAAGCAATTACATTATCAATTACGCCCGATAAGAATGCGTTAGTTACACCATTAAACTGAATGTTATCAATCACCCAGCCAAAACCGCCAGTATTAGCATCAGTACCTTGACGGAATCTGATACGAACCGTTTGACCTGCAAAAGTAGTGCCAAAAGAGAGTGTTTCATTAATATAGTTAGTAGAGGTGTTTACAAACGCATTTCTCTCACTAATTGGGCTGTCATTATTTTGTGTAATAATACCGTTGTAGCCAGTACTGAAAGTACCACTTGCAGCGGTTGCGTCTAGCCAAGCACCACCATTAATACTTATTTCAACAACGCCTCCATCCCAAGAACCATCTTCGAATTCGTAGAAATGTTCAAAGTCAATTGAGAATGGATCATTGCCAATTTCTAAACTGGGAGATACAAAACTGATATCTGAACGAAAGCCATTATCAATAAAGCGCAGCGCATTACCTAAGTCAGCACGACCATCAACTGTGGTCAAAACAGCAGTTTCTAATGCAACTTGAGCACCGTCACCCACCGTTTGACTTCCCGACTCACGAGTCCAATCAGCTTCAGTAGCATTCACATCTGAGAATTGCTCACTGCTTCTAGAAGCATCTGGACCAAGATCAAAGTTAACTTTATAAGTTAAGCTTTCAGTCGATGGTTCAACAATAGAGTCACCCGTTGCTGCTTCTGGAAACGAAACATCAAATACAACATCTTCAGCGGTCTGCGCAGAGTTTAAAGTTACTAAGAAGGTAACATCAGTACTAGTAAAACGATCCAAGTTTGGAATAACTACCCGACCATTATCGCTGAAAGTAACGTCTGCAGCAGATGACAGTTCTACGGCAACATTAGTTAAAGGCTCGCTACCAGTATTTTCAATGGTAACAGTCAGTTGAGACGTTTCACCCGCATCTAATATGCCGTCATCTGTACAGAATCCGACAGTACCATTATCGAAAGAGTTATTTAAAGTAGCGCCATTAAAATCATAACGAGATTGGCGTGCGACGAAACTTTCGACTACTCCTGCATGATCGGTAGAATCTTTAGCTGGAGAAATAGCACCAATACCTAAACCTCTTTTTGCAAAAGCAGTTAACATTAAATCATAGTCATTCGCATTAGAAGCTAAAGCCACTGACAATAATGCATCTCTTGCTTCAGTAATGGTTGGTGCGACAGGCGTCATTTTTAAAGATGCGACCAAGTAATCTTTCATCTTATCTTGAGCAATATTGAAATCATAAGTATTCAATAAAGACGCGTAAATTTCCCACAGTACCGTTCCCCAGAAGTTACCGGTATTATGCACTTGTGAGTTGTTAGAACCATCTGCACCAAACTGAACTGGATGCGAAGTTGGCAACGGATTGCCGTTTGCAATGTGCTTAAAGGTTAATGCATTTTGCGACATGGTAGTTGTATAAGGCACTCGGCGGATCCCGAAATAGGCGTTATCGTCAGCCCATCCATACATAGGATAAAGCGCTTGATATTGATCATTGCCGGCAACATTCTTATCATTCTCTCCAACATAAGAAAGAAGCGCCATAAAGTCGCCCCAACCTTCACCCATACCTCGACCTTGGTTATTTGATAAACCAAAGGCATTGCCGACTAAACGGTTAGTAATGTAATGGCCCCACTCATGAGCAACAATAGCGTTATCTAGAGTACCATCGACATCTGTATTATTTCTAAATAAAGTGGCTGTCACCGTACCGCTATTCATGGCAGTACGAATAGTAGCGCCGTCATTTTGGGTTACCATCATGCTAGGAATAGTGACAGTGTTATCGTCACCACCCATGTTAATAACTTCTGTGCCACCTTGGTTATTCGCCACAAGAACAGCTATCGCGCCAGCATCCTGAGAGTTTTTAACTTTTACTGTAAAGTTACACTCACCCCTATCAACTAAAGCAATTTTACCGGATAAGGCAGCACTATTCGTAGGCGCTGTACAAGCATCAAATTCAGGTGCTGTTGCATCAGTAAATGCAACCAACTCTCCTGAAGTTGTTGGGTATTCTAGTGGGCCAAAAGATGCTAAGCCCGCTGTTGGATTTGTCAAACCAGCAACGCCAGTTAGAGTTAACTGGAAGTCAACACCTTGGGTCGCAGCGCCATCATATAAATACATTTGCATACGAGGTGAAAACCCGTCCGCTGGTGTAGACATATTAGCGTTATTACGGCCAGATGAGTCTTGACCTTCAGCATTGATTGCGTCATTACCTGAACCACCACGTCCATAGTTATCATTTTGGGCATTCAAGGAAGCTTCATCAAATCCTGAGTCATACATCCAATCGTGTAACCAGTTATTCATATAGAAAAGGTTCACAATGGCTGCATTCCTTGAGGAGCTTGCTAAAGCATCATTGACGTCATAACTATAATCGAATGTATTAGTAGAAGTGGTGGTCGCTCTAAAATCAGAACCGTCTAACCCTTGCCCGCCAGAAATATCTAAATAAGCATTAACATTATTACCATCCGTTGTAGTAGCGCCGGCGGCTAACCAAGGATCATTTCGAGAAAATGGAGCCGACTCCAGTGTTACCAACTGGTGCGCCGCGGCTTGATATACTCGAGGATTATTATTATTAACTGTTGTCGGATTAGTTCCAACAATTGGGTATTCATGACCTTGCGGACCTTCGAATAACGGGGCTTGACTTGCGTCAGGTGTAAATACTCTATAGGTAAAGCTTTCAGACTCAACCAGGTTCTTTCTAGCTAAAACTTTGCCATTGTTGGCATCGATCACATACGAGTAAGCAAACTGTTGATTGTCTTTATCTTTACCAAAAAACTCTAAGTAAAAAGCGGAGTGAAGTTGACCGAACGAGTCAAACCAAACTTCTTTTGAGCGAGCTTCTTTATCTAAAGAAAACTCGGAGCTGGTTTGAGTCATCGCAAAATGTTGATAATCCCCAGCTGTTTTGGTTGCCTCAGCAACCGCAAAAACACCTGCATTAAACAAGTCTTTTAATGCAAACTGGAAAGCATCACTAGCATCAATATTAGACTCTGCTGTTTTCGCTACAGCTACTAAATTAGGGTTAACAAAATGACCAGATGAAGCAATTAATTCATGATTTTGATTCATCAAGATATTAAACTCGCGACCAATAACTTCTTTTCCTGCGACTCTTTGCTGGTATTTAACAATAATAGGACCGTTAGCCGACTGGTGCTGAACTTTGATTTCAGCAGAATTAAGCGAATTTTTTGATTTAGCTATGCTGTTGGTTGCCACTTGCGGCATTAATTTAACGAGGTAATGATCCGCATAAGCGGTATTTAAATCTAGACTTGACTTCAAATGGGTCAACCTAGGTTTAGCAATCTTAGCTGAATTCAGCTTTACATAATGTTCAATTCGGCCAATTTTATGTGCAACATTGGCATTACTATCAAAGCTAGAATAATAGAAATTATCCTTTAAATTCAAATTGTTATCTGCAACCAAGGAGAATGACATCAAACTAGTTGCGACCGCAAGCGCTACTAACGGCTTCTTAAAATACTGCATGGAATTACCCCGAAATAAAAAAACTAATTAATTGCTAGCAAAAGCGTCAATTAATTTAACACAAATCGTTTATTTATAACTGTAATTTTTTGTAGCCTTGGTAGAAAATGCGAATCAGGTCTGACTTATTTTAAGTCGCTGAGTGCTGACATTAATAATAAATAGATGAAAAAGCCCAGCCAAGGAAGGCTGGGCTATAATTTAGTTAAGCAATCGCTGCGACGGCTTTTTCAAATCTATCCAAGCCTAGATCAATTTCTTCGTTGGTAATGTTTAGTGCTGGCGCAAAGCGAACAACGCTTAGGCCCGCAACAAGGCACATAACGCCATGTTCCCAACCTGATACTAAGAACTCACGAGCTTTTCCTTGCCACTTTTCATTACAAACTGCGCCAATAAGCAAACCTTCGCCACGTACAGTTTCAAACACACCGTATTTTTCGCCAATAGCTTCTAATCGGGCTTTGATTTTCGTGCTTTTTTCTTTAACGCCATTCAACATTTCTGGAGTATTAATTTCATCTATAACTACGTTTGAAATAGCACAAGCGAGTGGATTACCGCCATAAGTAGAACCATGCGTGCCAACACCCATGCTTTTTGAAATTTTAGTGGTCGTCAGCATAGCGCCTATTGGGAAACCACCGCCCATTGCTTTAGCTGTAGTTAGAATATCCGGAGTAACGCCTAAACCTTGATATGCATATAAATGACCCGTGCGGCCAACGCCGGTTTGTACTTCGTCAAACACTAATAAAGCGTTGTGCTTATCACACAGTTCGCGCACTGCTTTAGCAAATTCAGGATCAGCAGGAATAATACCACCCTCTCCTTGCACTGGCTCCATCACCACGGCACAGGTTTTATCGGTGATTAAGCCCTCAAGCGCTTTAATATTATTAAATTCGCCATGGCTAATACCTTGTGGTAATGGCTCATAACCATGAGTGTATTTAGGCTGACCGCCCACACACACAGTAAATAAAGTACGGCCGTGAAAAGCTTGCTTAAAAGCTACAATTTCACTCTTGCCTTGATCCGGGTAATTATCGTTAGCATATTTACGGACCAGCTTAAAGGCTGCCTCATTCGCTTCACCACCGGAATTACAAAAGAAGACTTTGTCGGCAAAAGTTGCATCGGTTAACTTTTGCGCTAACTCAAGAGCAGGTTTGTTGGTGAATACGTTACTTAAGTGCCAAATTTTTTCAGATTGTTCTTTTAATGCCTTTAACATGCCAGGATGATTGTGGCCCAGCGCTGTTACGGCAATACCCCCAGCAAAGTCGATATAGTCTTTACCGTTTTGGTCCCAAACTTTTGAACCTTCACCACGCTCTGGAATAATGCTGGCAGGGTTATAATTGGGCACCATTACTTCATCGAAAGTAGCGCGAGAATATTTTGGGCTAGAATTAGGGCTTTGATTATCAGACATAAATCACCTGTTTGACACTTGATAAATTGAGACACGAATAAGCCGCATATAATCCACTTTTTTAACTCAAAATGCCAGTCTTTACTGGCAAAACCAGTGAATTTCCGACAAACTGATCCTTTCCTTTTCAAGCCAGATTTCTTATCATCACTGGTCTTGTTCGATTTGTGCCCAAAACACCCTAATAATTAAGGATTTATGCTTATATGATGGTAATTCGACCAGCTCAAACTGATGATTTGCAGGATATTCTGCAATTAGCCGCGGCTGCGGGGACTGGTTTAACGACTTTGCCCAACGATCCAGTACGCATTAAGGATAAAATTGCGAGTTCACTTAAGGCTTTCAATACACCGATTAATGAGCCTGGTCCTGAGTATTATTTCTTTGTGCTAGAAGATACAGAGCAACAAAAAGTGGTGGGCACCAGCGCTTTAGTGGCGGCCGTGGGCATGGATGAAGCTTTTTATACCTACAAGCTCGGAACCGTTGTTAATACTAGCGTCGATTTGGGTATTTATAATAAACACCAGGTTTTAGTACTAGGCAATGATTACACGGGCTGTACCGAAATCGCTACTTTATTTTTATCACCAGATTATCGTGGCGGTGTTAATGGCCGCTTATTGGCGAAATCTCGCTTTATGTTTATGGCTGATTTCCCTGAGCGATTTGCAGATACGGTGATTGCTGAAATGCGCGGTTATTCTGATGAAGAAGGTAATTCACCTTTTTGGCATTCTTTAGGGCGTCATTTCTTCAGTATGCCGTTTGCCAAAGCAGACGCCATTAGTGGCCTTGGTTCCAATCAATTTATCGCGGAATTAATGCCGCAATATCCAATTTATACCACAATGCTTTCACAAGAAGCTCAGGAAGTTATTGGACAGGTTCATCCAAAAACAAAACCTGCTATTTCGATGCTAAAACGAGAAGGTTTTCGCTATCAAAACTATGTGGATATTTTTGATGCAGGCCCAACTATCGAAGCACCTAAAGATCAGATAAAAACCTATCGCAGCAGTAAATTGATGCAACTAATAGTTGGCAAGCCACACATGATTAGCGACAACCAGCCTGAAACATTAATGGTTAGCAATCGACAACTGGAAACATTCAGAACGGGCATTGTCGAATCAGACTTTGACGGCGAAATTTTATATGTGACTGAATCCTTTTTATCAGCATTAGCAGTTAATGAAGGTGATTCAGTAAGAGTTGCTAGGTTGAGAGCAAAACCTCAAAGCAATACCAACAGACAATAAGTTCTTGAAGGACTACCACCATGACTGAGAAAAATTTATTTATTAACGACCAATGGCTTGCCGGCAATGGTAAAGCTTTCCAATCGGTAAACCCGGCTGATGGTTCAATCATTTGGGAAGCCAATGCGGCAGATGAGTCGCAAGTCGATCAGGCCATTCAAGCGGCGCAAAAAGCAGGTTGGGACTGGAGTCAAAAAAATCTAACTGAGCGAATAGAAATCATTAAACGTTTTGAAACTTTACTAAAAGAAAAAAAAGAGGCGTTAGCTGAAATAATAGCCCAAGAAACCGGTAAACCCCTTTGGGAAACCTTAACCGAAGCTGGTGCTATGGCTGGTAAAATTGACATTTCAATTAAAGCTTATGAAGAAAGAACTGGAACTAAAGAAAACCCTATGGGCGCTGGCTTAGCAGCTACCCGTCATAAACCACACGGCGTGCTGGCAGTTTTTGGCCCCTATAATTTCCCAGGGCATTTGCCTAATGGCCATATTGTTCCTGCATTAATAGCTGGCAACACGATAGTGTTTAAACCTTCTGAATTAACTCCTGCTGTTGCTGAGTTTACCGTTCGCTTATGGCAAAAAGCTGGTATTCCAGATGGTGTTATTAATCTAGTTCAAGGCGAAGTTGAAACAGGCGTTGCTTTGGCTAACCATCCACACATTGATGGTATTTTATTTACAGGTAGTGAAACGGTGGGCAATATTCTGCATAAGCAGGTCAGCGGCCAACCCAATAAAATTTTAGCGCTTGAACTTGGCGGTAATAATCCGTTAATTATCGGCCAAGTTAACGATATTGATGCAGCCGTTTATCATACAGTGCAATCGGCTTATATTTCTGCTGGTCAACGTTGTACTTGCGCTCGTCGATTATTTGTTCCCAAAACAGAGCAAGGCGATGATTTTTTAGTACGTCTTTCCGAAGCTGTAAAAAATATCCGCGTCAGTCATTATAACGATTCAGACAAGCCTTTTATGGGCCCTGTGATTTCTGAAAAAGCAGCTTTAGATTTAGTTCAAGCACAAGAAAGTTTAATCCAAAAAGGGGCCGAAGTTTTAGTGAAAATGGTTCACATGAAAACAGGTACAGGTTTTGTAAGCCCTGCGCTTTTAGATGTGACTCATATTGAAACTATCGATGAAGAATTTTTCGGACCGCTGCTACAAGTGTATCGTTACGAAGAGTTCGACGCTGCTATCACCGAAGCCAATAATACCCGCTTTGGATTAGCAGCCGGTTTATTAAGTGATACGCCATCTGAATACGATACCTTTTATAATAAAATTCGCGCAGGGATCGTGAACTGGAATAATCAATTAACAGGAGCTTCCAGTGCGGCACCTTTTGGTGGCGTTGGAAACTCTGGTAATCACCGCCCTAGTGCTTATTATGCTGCTGATTACTGCGCCTACCCTGTTGCTTCGATTGAGAACCCAAGCTGTTCACTGCCAGAAAATTTAACCCCTGGAGTTATTCTGTAATGAGTGCATCGCAAAAAGGAAAAGCTTACGAGTTTAACTTTGACGGTTTAGTTGGCCCTACTCACAATTACGCAGGCTTATCGCATGGTAATGTGGCATCTACTGGCAATGCCAATTTAATCGCGAAACCAAAAGAAGCAGCTCTACAAGGCCTACAAAAAATGAAGGCTCTGCATGATTTGGGGTTAAAACAAGGCGTCATTGCTCCGATGGAGCGCCCAGATGTTTTTACATTACGTAAGTTAGGTTTCACGGGCACTGACGCGCAAGTGATTATTAAAGCTGCAAAACAAGCACCAAAAGTTTTGGCGGCTTGCTCATCCGCGTCCAGCATGTGGACCGCCAATGCTTGCACCATGGCTCCATCAAGTGATACTGCCGACGGCAAGGCACACTTTACTCCGGCTAACTTAGCTAATAAATTTCATCGTTCGATAGAGCACCCAACGACCGGGCGAATTTTAAAAGCTATGTTCAACGATGAAAAGTATTTTGCTCATCACCCGGCTTTACCCAATGGTGATCATTTTGGTGATGAAGGCGCAGCCAATCACACTCGCTTTGTGGATGTGAATGCTAATAAAGGTTATGGCAAAAAAGGCGTTCACTTTTTTGTTTATGGGAAATACGCTTTTGATGCCTCAAAGCCGGCTCCGCATAAATTCCCAGCACGGCAAACTTTTGAAGCCAGCCAAGCAGTTGCACGTTTGCATGGCTTGGATATTGATAATGTGGTTTACGCACAGCAAACCCCCAATGTGATTGATAAAGGGGTTTTCCACAACGATGTAATTTCAGTCGGTAATGGTAACGTCTTATTTGCTCATCAAAAAGCTTTTATAAATCAAATGCAGGTTTATACCGATTTAGAAAGAGCCTTTGATGGCGAAGAATTTCACGTCGTGGAAGTAGGTGCCAGCGACGTACCAGTGGAAGATGCTGTTAAATCATACTTATTTAATAGCCAACTAGTAACCTTACCTACTGGCGATATGGCATTGATTTGTCCTGGCGAGTGTGAAGCCATCCCTTCAGTCAAAGAATACCTTGATTGGCTAGTTGAGCAAGACACACCAATTAAAGAAGTTAAGATTTATGACGTCAAACAATCCATGCAAAATGGTGGTGGCCCTGCCTGTTTACGCCAAAGAGTTGTCTTAAATGAAACAGAGATGTCGGCAATGAATCAAAACGTTATTATGTCCGATGATTTATTTAGCTCCTTAAACACTTGGGTTGAAAAACATTACCGCGAAACTCTCACCGAAGATGACTTAGCCGATCCGAGGTTATTGACAGAGTCCAGAGCCGCACTTGATGAGCTGACTCAGATTTTGAACTTAGGTTCAGTGTATCCTTTTCAGCAAATATAATAAGCATTAAAAAGCCCGCAATCGCGGGCTTTTTAATGTCTGTAAATTTTAACTTTTCGGCTCTTTCAATCTTGGTAATTTAGATTGGGCTGGCTTAGGAGCTTTAGGTGGCGGTGGGAATCTAAATTCAGACTGGGATGGCTTAGGGCCTTTAGGTGGTGGTGGGAATCTTAATTCCGACTGCCCTTTGAGGATTTGCTTTTTTGAACGTTCTAATTGTTCTTTAGCTCTCATCATTTCTTTTTGGCGAAGCGATTGAGTTCTTTGCAATTCTTTATGTGCTTCCTTTAATTCCTGCTGAACTTTTTGCGCCTCTTTTTTTGATAGGTTACCTTCCAAATAGTCTGTTTGTAACTTTAATTGGTTCAATTCTAATTCTTTATACGCTTCCTGCACTTCTTCAAAGCTAAGCGCCATTTCAGCATGAACCCTTTCTGCCTCCTCCATAACTTCCTGCATTTCGACTTCCGCTAGCTCCATCTCTTGCTCTGAAACTTTCATTTCTTCTTCAAAACGGCGCATTTCTTCTTCAGCCATTTGCACATGTTTTTCAAATTTACGTTGTTCTGATGAAGTCATAGCGCGAGCTTTACCATTTTTATAAAGCTTCCATTGGCCATTTTCCTGTACGTAAGATTCACCATCGATAGTCCATTCAACTTTGTGCTTACTATGCTGACCATTAGGGTGTTGTTGAAATTGATTCATATTAATCGCATATAGCGAGGTACAGCCTATTATTGCAGCAGCTCCTATCGCTAGTGCTATTTTATTAGACTTTCGTTTTACATTTTTAATGCTCATGATTCTTTCCTCAAGTTGGTTAAACATTTTCCATGAGCAAAGTAAGCTAACCGAGTGTGTGGCAGAAACGGTTGATAATAGCGCATGTCCATAAGATTTATGATCCGGTTCAGGCGCTCTATTTAAGACAAGATAGTCGCAATACACTTCTTGATCGTGTCTAAAATTTTGTCGTGATAGATAAACTAAAGGGTTAAACCACATAAAACACACCAATAGATCCCATAATAGATTCAACCATAAGTGTTTTTGGCTGATATGGTGTTCTTCGTGTTTTATGATTAATCGTATTTGTTCCTGAGAAAGCTCTTTTTCCAATTGAACAGGGAAATATATTTTCGGTTTTATAAACCCATAAACTGCTGGTGAAAACTCTTCTTTTTTAATGCCAATAATCGGATATCGGGTTTTCAAATTTAAATGGTGTGGAACTATTATTTTTTTTAAGTCGTTTCGCAAGGTTTTATGTTGTTTAAGTAATCTAATTATTAATAAAGCACTGATAAATTCCCAGATATATAAAAGATAACTCCAGCTGTTTATGTGCTCCGTGGGTTCGACAACATAATTTGCGATAATGTAATTGATCGTTTGCTGGGGTGCTTGCTCAAACTCTATAAAACTTAACAGTTTGGCAACTAAAAGCCCTATGGGTATCGATAACCAGAGTAGATAGGCATTGTAATTTTTTGTGGTTTTTCTAATGACTAATCTTGCTACTAGAATCACGCATAATAATAAACTGAGTTCAATATTGAATTGCCATAAATAAGCGATTAATTCATTCATGGTTTATTCCTTTTCGAGTAATTCTTTTAAGTAAGCAATCTCTTGTTTTGATAATTGTTTGTTCTGTACAAAAGTCGCTAAGAGATCTTTAACATTGCCGTTAAAGACTTTATTTAAAAAGCCATTGCTTTCCGATTGGATGTATTCTTCTCTTTTAA
Source organism: uncultured Kangiella sp. (assembly GCA_947498625.1). Lineage (GTDB taxonomy): Bacteria > Pseudomonadota > Gammaproteobacteria > Enterobacterales > Kangiellaceae > Kangiella. Next base: position 249,373 of record CANMKR010000003.1, read on the forward strand.
TAATAGGGTGATAGAGGTACTTCCGACCTTCTTTCTCAAATCCAATAACACCCTTTTTAACCATACGGTTTAAAAAGGTTTTAACCGTTTTTTCATTCCAGTCCTGCGCTTCTAAACGCGCAACTACCTGCTGACTGGTTAATGGAGATTCCTGCCACAGCACCTCCATTACAATTTGTTCTGACTCACTCACTCGATTTGACATGCTTTGCTCATTTATTTGATGATTACAAATGTAATCAATGGTTATAGATTACACCTGTAATCTATAACATGCAATCAAATTATGAAAAAATTTTAAAGGATGCGAATCGCCTCAGCTTGCAGTTGATAAAGCGTCATTCCTTGTTTTACGCTGGTAGGATCAAAAGTTTCTCCTGCATCATCAGCCATATGCTTTAAATAATTGATAGTTTCATCTTTACTCATGGCTTTGGACTTTAGAGTACCGGTAGCATAGGCTTCACGCCCTACCGTATAGATAGGTATCACAATCACATCATCAGCCACTTTGATGCGTATGCGCTCATCACCGCTTTTAATGTCTGCCCAACAGCCTTTCTTTTTACAAACTTTGGTGATTTGTCCCTTAAGAGTGATTTTTTGATTGGTATAACTTTCGAGCTGCTTGCTGATTTCCTCAAGTGGCTGGTATAAGCCCATATTTACAGGGTCGCCAAGCAGCAACTCTTTCGCCTGAGCTGAATTAATGGAAAGTAGAAAACCTATCGCGATAATTATAACTTTTGACATACACTTTACTCACTTTGATTTATTGAACTTATGATAATCCATCTGTATTAATATTCCCATGCAATAGCGCTTTTCCTGGGATTCAAAAATATCACTAGGGGTTTACCCTTGCAGTTTATAAATCAATCCCTTAGAGTGTTTGCATTGATTTTAAAGAGCAAATAACAATGAATTTAAGCTTAAAAATACTTATATTTATGGCCGTTGGTGCTGTTGTAGGAACCATTCTGCATCAATTTACTGGTAACACCTTTGTCAGCGATTATTTAGTCAATGGTTTTTTACATGTTGGCGGAAAATGGTTTATCAATGCTTTGAAAATGCTGATGGTGCCACTAGTTTTAGTATCGTTAGTGGTTGGCGTTTGCTCTTTAACAGATCCCGCTAAACTTGGCCGTTTAAGTTTAAAAACCATTGGGCTATACCTACTGACTACAGCTATCGCTTTAGTACTTGCATTAACCATGGCATCTATCTTCCAACCAGGTGTTGGTATGCCTGTAGGAGACGTATCTTTTACGCCAAAAGAAAAACCGCCACTTACCGATGTATTGATCAATATGATCCCAACAAACCCTATCGCGGCTATGTCTGAAGCAAATATGCTGCAAATTATCATCTTTGCAATAATACTAGGCTTAGCTATTTCTTTTTCAGGCACTAAAGGCAAGCTGGTAAAAGACTTTTTCGAAAGCGCTAATCATGTGGTTATGGGTATCGTAAATATCGTCATGAAATTCGCCCCGTACGGCGTCTTTATGTTGATTGCCAAAACTTTTGCGACCTTCCCTTTCAGTGATCTAGTGGGCGGTCTCGGTAAGTATTTTATTTTGGTGATTATCGTACTCATCATGCATGCAGTATTAACTTATGGCTCGCTAATTGCCCTACTGGGCAGAATGAACCCAGTTAACTTCTTTAAAGGTATGTGGCCCGCTATGATTACCGCCTTTGGTACTTCAAGCTCTAATGCCACACTACCTGTCACTATGCGTTGCGTGGAAAAAAACCTAGGCGTTCATAAGAATACTTACTCTTTTACACTGCCATTAGGCGCGACTGTGAATATGGATGGCACCGCCATTATGCAGGGCATTGCCACTTTATTTATTGCACAAGCTTATGATGCTGATTTAAGCATGGCACAGATGCTAACCATTATTCTAACGGCCACGTTAGCCTCTATAGGCGCAGCTGGCGTTCCAAGTGTCGGGCTAATTCTGTTAGCAGGTGTACTAACACAAGTTAACCTGCCCGTTGAAGCCATTGGTATGATATTAGGGATTGATAGGCTACTTGACATGACTCGAACTGCCGTTAATATTTCTGGCGATGCGGCGGTTACGGCGATTGTTGCAAAATCAGAAGGTGAGATTGATATGGATGTTTATAACGATCCTGTGATTCATTCGAATTTTGAGGATGAAAAATAGCTGCTATAAATGACATTACCGCTAAAACAAAAGGCTCCAATTGGAGCCTTTTTTAAAGTAGGTGTTGTTTATAGAATTCTAACTCTGCTTCAAACGCTTTGATGATGGTTTCAGGCTTTCTAAAACCATGTCCTTCACCTTCAAATTCTATGTATTGGTATGCCAAACCTTTCGCTTTTAGCGCCTTAACCATGGCTTCTGACTGACTAGGCGGAACAACTTTATCATCTGAGCCCTGTAACAGTAATATTGGACAAGAAAGCTTATCGGTATGCTCACTGGGCGAGCGCTCAAGATAAAGCTTCTCAGACTCAGGTAAGGGCCCTACTACCGAATCTAAATAACGGATCTCAAATTTATGACTATCTTGTGCAAGTGATAATAAATCCGCAACACCGTAGCGGCTCATACCTACTTTAAACTTATCGTGAAAAGTCAGTGCACAAAGAGTCGTATAACCGCCGGCACTGCCGCCTCTGATGGCAAGACGATTGATATCGACTTTGCCCTCTTGCGCCAAGTGCTGAGCCATAGCAATACAATCATCCACATCATAAATACCCCACTGACCTTTTAGCGAGTCACGGAATTTGCGGCCATAGCCAGTACTGCCGCGATAATTAACATCGGCAACGGCAAATCCTCGATTAGTCCAAAACTGTACCTGTAAATTAAAACCTGCGTCTGTCATCCCCGTTGGGCCACCATGACTCATTACAATCAATGGCGGTAGTTCATTTGTTGGATTTTGATAATTGTCACTTATTGGCGGATAAAAGAAGCCATGCGCTTTAGCATTCTTGGTGGTCTTAAATGTTAGATGTTGTCCTTGCGAAATGCTTTGAAACTGAGAGTTATTTTTAGCAGGAATAAGGAGGTTAATTTGATTGGTTTTAATATCTAAAGCATAAATACTTAATGGCTTAGTTTTACTAGCCGCCATAAAGAACAGTTGCTCACCTGCTTGAGTAAATTCACCATTAAAATAACAAAACTGTTTCTCCAAAAGATCGACTTTAGATGTTTTTAGATCAATCTTATATAAATTTTGTTCACCAGCTTTAGTACCAATGGCATAAATTTGATCACCTATTAATTGAAAACTATTACAGCCAAATTGCCATTGAGGGAAACCAAACTCAATTTCTACAAAATCATGGCTAAGCTCGCCATTTAAATAGATATGCCACCAACCATTAAAGTCTGACACATAAATTAACTGGTTATCATCCGTCCACTGTGGATTATAAATTGAAGTTTGTTCTCCACCAGCGATTTTAAGCACATTACTGACATCTCCATCAGAATGAATGTCTGCTTGCCATAACTCAGTTTCATCCCAAGGCATATTGGGATGCGACCATTGCAGCCAACAAATTTTCTTACCATCGGGGCTGATTCTAGGATTTGAGTAAAAGTCCGCACCACTGGCGATCACTTTAATGTTACCGGTATCAATATGGCAACTAATTAGTTCATTAATAACTTGATGAGCATTGGAGCCTTTAGGATGAAACTCCCGTATGCAAACGGTAAAGTCATGCAGCTCAGACAAATCCCCATCGGCATACCTTAAGCCAAACTTGGTTTCACTTTCCGGTGTTAGGGGGCTAACAGTTTCACTAGCTAAATTTTGCAAATACAATCGTTGATCTTTGTCATTGGCGAATATGATTTTTCCTTTCGCCCCCCAAAAGTCACCAGAACCGTACTCGTGAACTCGTGTTTTTACACTGAACTCTTCTGGCGTAATATCAACTGTTTTGCCATTACTATATTTAACGATGACGCCACGACCTTTGTCTTTTGCGCGTGACTCTAACCAATAGACCGAGTCTCCGATCACTTTCATTTGCCCTAATCGATTAGACTTAGCCGCTAACATTTCTGCACTAATGACAGATTGCCAATGTCCAAATGGTGCTTCTTTTAAGTTGCTATTGTTCATACTGGTATATCATTAAAGTTAATTTGATAGAGAACTTCATCGAGTCTGGAAAGTTGTAATTCTTTCCAACGCTGATGATTATCAATCAGTGAAATTCGATCGAGTTCTTGAATTGAAGACTCTGGAAAAAGCTCCGTTAACTCATCTTTTGAAATGTAAAAAGGAGGCCCTGACATTTCATCTTCTTCATAATCCATAGTTACCATTAAAATAGTCGCTTCAGATTGTAATAGTGACTTTAAATGCCCTATATATTTTGCTCTTAATTCTTTAGGAAGGGCAACTAGCGCGGCCCGATCAAATACTTGAGAAAATTTGCCGATATCTTGCGGTACAATTTCAAAAAAATCTGCCAGCCAAACATCAAAATTTTCAAAGCGATAACACTTCTTTTGCTCAAAACTTTCTAATTTAAATTTTAATTTTGAATCAACTATAAAACTATCAATAGCTGAAGGATTAAATTCTATCGAAGTTGAATGAATATTATTTTTCGCTAAAAAAATTGGATCAATTGACTTGCCAGATAAAGGTAATAATAACTTTTCACTTTTATCAAGAAGGTTCAGATATCGCTGTAAGAAAGGATGAGCTTCGCTTAAATGAAATGGTTGCGAAGCTCTTTGCCAACAGTTATCCCAAAATTGATAATCCATTTAGAAACTGTGTTATTTGAATAGATTGGTTTGATTAGAACGCTGAACCCAGCCCATAACAAAACGGTCTAGGAAACCATGTAGGCTAATGGATAACTTGTCTGATAACGGGCGTTTTATTTCGTATTTTACCGAGTAGACGTCTCTATCTTTGGTTGCTTGTGTGATCAAGTCATCGCTGGTACCAATAGCATCAATTAAACCTAAATCTAGCGCTTGTGAGCCATACCAGTGCTCGCCTGTAGCGACTTTTTCTATATCCAAGTCAGGACGATTTTCCGTAATAAATGCTTTAAACAGCTGATGTGTCTCTTCCAATTCTTGCTTGAACTTATCACGAGCATAAGTAGTATTCTCACCAAACATGGTTAAGGTTCTTTTATAGTCACCCGCCGTATGCTGCTCATAGTCAACATGAGCTTTTTTTAGAAGCTTGTTAAAATTTGGAATTTCAGCGACAACCCCAATCGAACCAATAATAGCAAAGGGTGCACTAATAATTTTATCGGCAACGCAAGCCATCATATAACCGCCACTGGCCGCTACTTCGTCTACAGCAATAGTTAACTTATGACCTGCAGCTTTGATACGACTCAATTGCGAGGCTGCAAGGCCGTAGGTATGGACCATTCCGCCTGGGCTTTTTAAACGAACTAAGACTTCATCTTGTTTGTTTGCGGTTGCTAAAATGGCGCTAATTTCTTCACGTAAAGACTCAACATCGCTGGCTTCAATATCACCATCAAAATCTAAAACGTAAGTTCTTGGTTTAATTTCTAATTCGTCTTGAGTAACTTCTTCTTTTTCTTTAGTGGTATTTTCTTTTGCTGCTTTAACTTTCTTTTTTTCAGCTTTTGCCTCTTTTTTATCCTGTTCTTTTTCTTGTTTTTGCAGTGCTTTCCACTCAGCTTTTGACAAGACTTCACTTTGAATCGTGTGTTTATGATCTTTAATTTCTTCACCAAGATTGGTAACTTTAATGTCACCTTTATGAGTCGAGCGTTGCTTTTGACCCGCGCTTAAAATAAGCCCAAACACCATAATGATAGCTACCACAATAGTAGCTGCTTTCAGTAGAAAAAGACCGTAATCGGCTATAAATTCCAATAGATACTCCAAGTTATCAATAAAAGTCGTAACAAGACTAGAAACAAAAAAGCCCTCGCTATTTTAGCGAGGGCTTTTGATCCTAAAGGATTATTGCTTAAGGTTCAACGAGTGCCGTATCAGTTACCACCACTTGCGTACCGCCGCTAGCAATAAAGGTTGCTATCGCTGTTTGCATTGCCGTAGTTTCTGCTAAGAACTCGGTTGGGCCACCAGCGCCAGCTGGGCTTAATGGCGTAGCATGGTTACCAGAAACAAACTTCATAAAGGCTCTATCAGTCATAGTAGTATCGGTTACTGTAGCCAAACCGTATAGAGCAGCATGAGGAATAGAACCCGCTAACGGAGCGCCAGGCGCTGCATTTGGAACTACCGAATCACCGCGTACTTGAATGGATAAAGTAGGAATATTATTCGCTTGAGCAATCGTTGCATAGTTAATTGGGTCACCCGAATCAACGACTGTCTGAGCCGCAACCAAGAAGCTTTGTAGCGTTCCAGCTAAGAAAGCTGGATCAGTTGGGTCTTCACCAGAACCCGCAGCCACACCAGCACGAATACGTGGACCAAATGATTCAGAAGCATTTAACATCTGTGCAATTGAACCGGACGCGGTAGCAATAATGCTTTGTTGCGCTAAATCAGCTAACGCAGTGTAATTTGAGCCTACGATGCCACCTAAAGAGTGCCCCATAAAGCTTACTTTGCTAGCATCTAAATCAGGCATTGAATCACCATCAATATCCATTCCAGGAATCGCTTTTTCTAAAGTTAACAAGTCTAAAGAGGCTTGACGCAAATTATCACGTGACGCTAAAAGGTTTAACAAATTAATCGTATGAGCACCAGAGGCGTCAACATTTCCGTCAGGGCCTGGAGCGCCTGTAGCATTATCGATGAAGTCCACACCAAATGTACGCTCACGAATTCCACCTGGGATATAGCCTTCAAAAATACCAAGCAAACCACCAGAAGCAGCTTGTAAGCCTAAATGCACTGGATTATCCGCAGCAATACCATGCAGTGGTTGATCCATAGACACAACCGCATTACAAGCTCCAGCCATAGTATCAGCTATACCTAACATCGCAGTACGGTCACTAGTAATACCATGTTGGAAAATCATTACAGGATAAGGTTTTGGACAAGCAGGATTCTTCGGAAGAGAAACCAATAATGGAACCGTCTCATCGCCTTGCTTTTGAGGCAATGGGTTTGCATAAGTTAGATTACCGCCAGCTAATGGGTTCGGTACTAAGTTACCACCAACAGGAACGAAATCTGCCGCAACCCAGCTATCATCTAAGATAGCAGTAGGAGTGGCCGCACTTGGAATACCTGACAAGTAAGGAAGCGTCATTTGACCTTTATAAAGGTTGGCGGCGCCAATACCGGTAAAAGGCGTAGTATCCGTCATTAAGCTACTGAAACTCGTTGCTGGCAAAGCACCCTGCGAAAAGGGTAGATCAATGTAGAAACCTTTTGCGGCTACTAATGAATCAGCTACCGACTGAATTGTAAACTGATAGGATAAAATAGCATCATCGCTTTCTATTCCTTGTGTGGCTGCTGCTGCTAGCATCGCGTTCACTAGCTGCCTAATAGGCTCTAACGCTGCTGCTGCACCACCAAGTGGCTCAGTAGACTTGGCTAAATTATAAGAACTATCACCAGATAATGGCGTTCCATTAGAATCCGTTAAGCCATTTGTTAGAACTACCATATAAGATGCTTGAGGTTCAAATGGTCTTAACGGCACAACCGCTACTGTCAATGGACCAGCAACTTGCGCTACATAATCAACACCAGGAACTAGCTCTGCCTCAATACCCGTTACTGGGCCCGTGGGAGCGATAATACCGGGTTGAACTTCTGATCTTAAAACCGAAGTTTTAAAAATTCTAAAAGATTGCCCTAGTGTTAAACTCGTGGAATCTAAGGTTGCACCATTATCCGTAAAACTGATGGTAAACGGAGCATGAGTAGACCAGCCATCTAATGCATTAATAGCCGTAATTGGATTTGATGCACTTGGATCACTGTTTGGAATATTTAAGGTTAAGTCCTCAGAACCTAAAAATAGCAAATCATTCGGTACAGGCACACTACCTGAAGCCGGCGAATAGACTGGCGACATTTGAGCTGATGGTCCGCCGCTACCTGAACCTGAGTCTACGCCAGGAATTATAGGTTCTGCTGGGCCATCACCACACGCTGATAATATCACGCTGCTGGCAAGAGCTAACCCGACTAAAACTTTATTCATTGATTACTCCCATTTTAAATATCAAGGACTTACAGGCCTTATTTATATAATTTAATGTTATAAACACAGTAAGATAAACAATCCTACTCTGTAATGTATGTCTTTGGCAAGTGGACTTACCAGATTCTCAAATCACTAATAAAATTAACGATTTGCAATCTCACTAAAGCTTTTTAACTCTGCTTTAGCGCGGTTCCATAATTCACCACTTTCATGACCGTATTTCCATAGAACATCGATGGCTTTATCAGCATCACCGTCTTTTACTGCTTGTGCTAAATCTTTGTAGTATTGATAAGCAAGCTTCCGAGTTTGTTCCCAACCAAAATAGAAATTTCCTATTTTATAGTAAATAGCTTCAAAGCCATTAAGCATTAAAGTGTAGATTGGATTTCCCGAAGCACGTGTCGCCAAGTGATGAAATTGCCAGTCAAATGCTATGTAGCCTTGGGTATTGTTTGGAACCTGATCAATTTTATCTAGCATTTCGATTAAAGCAGCAGGATCGTTTTTGATAGCTCTGCGTAAAAAGATACTGGCAGTTGAAGTTCTTGCTTCTAATAAATTATCCGCTAACTCTATAGAGCCTTCGTCATCAAGTTGAATTAAAGTATCTAACACATTTAAAGTAGCAGACTCCCAAATATCATTTACTTTAGTTGGCTTACCATGTTGGATAGTTAACCAACCATCACGAGCCAAACGTTGTAATACTTCTCTCAAAGTCGTTCGAGTCACTCCAATAATCTCTGCCAACTCGCGTTCAGCAGGTAAAATAGTACCGGCGGCGAATTTACCATTCCAGATAGACTCAACAATGTATTGCTCGGCAAAGGCGGCTGGCGTTAAAGCTTTAGCTGTAGCCATTTAGATCCCCAAAATTCTGTTTTAGTAGGAAAAAGTGGTAAGAGCACTTATTTTCAACGTTTTTAACACATAGTCCCCCCCATTTCTAGCCTATTGGCTAATAAAGCAGCAATAATTGATTAAAAACTCTAATCTAAACCTTTATCAAAGTTTTTAGCCCGAAAATGCTGGAAAATCTACGATAACTCCATAGAATGTATAGCCATAAATTCTAAAGAAAAATGACACCAATATGAGCTATAACGTTCGCAATGCGATTTTCGATAATTTCCTAGGGAATGCCCCTGATTGGTACAAAACTACCATTATTGGATTTTTGTTACTTAACCCTTTTATTTTGTACGCTCTTGGTCCTGTGATTGCCAGTTGGGTTATTGTTGCTGAGTTTATTTTTACTCTAGCGATGGCTTTGAAATGCTACCCATTACAACCTGGCGGTTTAATCGCAATTGAAGCCGTCTTTTTAGGGTTAACTTCGACCAGCACCATCATGCATAAAATTGACGATAACTTAGAAGTATTGTTGCTTTTGATTTTTATGGTGGCGGGTATCTTCTTTATGAAGAATCTATTGTTATTCTTATTCTCCAGAATTTTACTCGGAATTAAATCTAAAAAAGCACTCTCACTGATGTTCTTATTAGTGTCTGCTTTTTTATCAGCCTTCTTGGATGCTTTAACCGTGACTGCGGTAGTGATTTCTGTGGGGGTTGGTTTTTACGGCATTTTCCATAAAGTAGCTGCCGGGATTGATTACAAAGATCGCGAAGATATTAATACCGACGAAGAGGTATATGAGCAGCATCGAGCTGATTTAGGTCAGTTCCGCTCTTTCTTACGCAGCCTTATGATGCATGCCGCCGTCGGAACCGCTTTAGGTGGCGTTTGTACTTTAGTAGGAGAACCGCAAAATTTATTAATTGCTAACACTGCCAGTTGGGAATTTACTGAATTCTTTTTGCGAATGGCACCGGTCACTATTCCCGTTTTATTTGCTGGGATTATCGTTTGTTACTTTTTAGAAACCTTCAAAGTTATGGGCTACGGCGCCCTGCTTCCTGATACGGTAAGAACCGTCATGGAAGAAGATCAAGTCAATCGTGACGCAAAACGTACCAAAAAAGATAACTGGAATTTAGTCATGCAAGCATTGGTAGGCGTTTGGTTGATTATCGCATTAGCATTGCACCTAAGTACTGTAGGCTTAATTGGTTTATCTGTTATTGTTTTAGCAAGTGCTTTTACTGGCGTTATTGATGAACATGCCATTGGCAAAAGTTTCGAAGAAGCTCTGCCCTTCACTGCTTTATTAACCGTATTTTTTGTAATTGTTGCGGTAATTTTTGATCAGCAGCTTTTCACACCGATTATTCAATATATTTTCACCATGGACAGCGATTCACAAGTTGCAGCGTTTTACATGGCCAATGGTGTCTTATCCGCTATCAGTGACAATGTTTTTGTAGCCACCGTATATGTAGGTGAAATAAAGCAAGCAGCTATTAATGGTGTTATTAATCGAGAGACATTTGATTTACTATCTGTAGCGATTAATACTGGTACCAATATTCCAAGCGTTGCCACTCCAAACGGTCAAGCGGCATTTTTATTCTTGTTAACTAGCGGTTTAGCACCATTAATTCGCTTGTCTTATATGCGAATGGTCGTTATGGCTTTACCTTACACCATTGTGATGACCATTATAGGCTTGATTGGGGTTTTATATTTCTTAAAGCCTGCTACGGCAACCATGTATGAAAAAGGGCTGCTAAATCAGCACTCAATAGAGCAATTAAAAAGTGATGGTAAGTCTAATTCTCATTAATTAATCAATCATCTATAAAAAAGCAGGCTTAAAGCCTGCTTTTTTATTTCCAATATAAGTTTAAGATATCGCTTACTTCCAAATAGCATCCGTTAAAGATTCAAGCTTTTTCTGGTGCGATTTTAACTCTTCATCACTAGCTTTAATGACTCTTAACGCTGCTCTATCAGCAGAAAGTTTACGGATTTTTATTTCCCCCGTTTGCGAAGTGTTAGTAGATGCCTGACGTCCCAAAGTTAAACTGGTTTGGCCGCCAGTCATTCTCAAGTAAACGTCCGCTAGAATCTCCGAATCCAATAAGGCGCCATGCAGCTCACGATGAGTGTTATCAATATCATAACGCTTACATAAAGCATCCAAGCTGTTGCGCTGTCCTGGGTGCATTTGCCTCGCCAGCGTCAAAGTATCCAACACCGAGCAATAGTCGCTCATAGAACCTTTCGAGCTGGCCAATAAATTGAGCTCATGATCCAAGAAGCCAATATCAAACGGCGCGTTATGAATAATAAGTTCAGCGCCATCAACAAAATTTAAAAAATCTTGAGCCACATCTTCAAACAAAGGCTTATCTTCTAAAAACTCATTGGTAATACCGTGTACTTCAATCGCGCCCTCATCAATTTCTCGGTTAGGCTTCAAATATTGATGATAGTGGTTACCAGTTAACTTTCGGTCAACTAACTCCACACAACCAATTTCAATGATTCTATGACCTTCTGAAGGCTCTAAACCGGTAGTTTCTGTGTCTAATACTATTTGTCTCATGATTAATTCTTTTTAAATTTTTATCTAGATTTAGTTGCTTTGGTTTACACTTCGACGTGCATCTGATAAGTCTTGCTCTGCAAGCACCTTATCCACACCTAAATTAGCCAGCTCATCTGCAATTTCATTTTCAGTATGCCCGCTATGGCCTTTAACCCAATGCCAGTTCACTTGATGCTTGGCAACTTCTTCATCCAGAGCTTGCCATAAATCTTTATTCTTCACCGGCTTTTTACTGGCCGTTTTCCAGCCTTTGGCTTTCCAGCCTTCAAGCCAGGATTGAATACCGTTTTTGACGTAACTTGAATCGGTAGTCAATTCAACTTGCGAAGGTTTTTTTAACGCTTTTAGCGCTTCAATAGCAGCCATTAATTCCATGCGATTGTTGGTGGTCTCTAATTCCCCACCATATAATTTTTTTTCATGTTTACCTGAGCGCAATAAAGCTCCCCAGCCACCAACGCCAGGATTTCCCTTACAAGCGCCATCGGTAAATATTTCAATTTTTTTCACTGCTTCATTCTCAATTTAAGATGCTTCTTTAGTGGAAACATTAGCCAGCTTAGTATTCAGCGGAATGGATAAAGTCTCTTCCAACGGTTTAATTGGATTTAAAGTGGCTACTTTTTTCTGCGCCTTTATCATATAAGCGATAGGCACTGAAAGCCATGCTTTAGACAATTCAGATTTTTTGTGGAATTGACTGAAGCCTCGCCACCAAGGACAACTAATGACATCCACATCGGCAATTTCAAAACCAAGCAAACTTAACCAGTCTTTAAAACGATGCAAGCCGATACTTCGTTCAGGCACTAGTTTTCGACTATCACTGAGTCCCATTTTTGATTTGATATGCCATAGATTGTTTGGGGCTGATAGCAACACATATAAGTTGCCTTGCGGTTCAAGCGCACGATGGATCTCGCCGAGCAATATAGAGCCTGTATCAGTAAAATCAAACCCAAGGCTAATGACACTTGCTTTTAAGGAGTCCGCCATTATCGGTAAGGCTTGCGGGTCGGCATTGACATCATGGGCTAACGAAGGCCCAAGCTTAATATGGTGATCAAAAACATTATCAGGCATATTCAAACATTGGGTAAGGCTATCCAAGGTCAATAAGAAGCCACCTTGATAAGCTTCTAACTGGCTTTGTAACCATTCCTGCCATATGTATCGCATGCGATTGCCAGCTGGCAGCAACGGCCAGCTAAGTTCGTTTAATAAAGCCACGTTTTCTTTTCAGTCAGTTTAAATTGACTTCCCACTAACAACTTATTATGTTCATGCTAACCCGTGGCAGTTTTACAGGCAAGCTTGTAACTTATGATTATTCACCCAATAAAAGCTTTTTCCGATAATTACATTTGGGCAATTCATCAAGAAAATGATAATGGCTTAATTGTGGTCGATCCGGGTGATGCTAAGCCTGTTATCGCTTATATCAATGCTAATGGGTTAAGACTTGATGCCATTCTGATCACTCACTATCATCATGATCATATCGGTGGCGTTAATGAGCTAAAGAACAAGTATCATTGCCCGGTGTATGGCTCTAGCTACGATAACCTAGAATGCTGTGATCATTACCTATCTGATCAAGATAGACTAAATCTATGGAGCGGCCAGTTAAATTTTGAGCTACTTCATGTACCAGGCCATACCTTAGGTCATATTGCCTATCATGATTCTCAGAAAAAACTATTGTTCTGCGGAGATACTTTATTTCGCGCTGGCTGTGGCAGAATGTTTGAAGGTGAGCCGGAGCAATTTTATCATTCTTTGCAAACTCTCGCGGCTCTAGCCCAAGACACACAAGTTTACTGCACACATGAATACACTCTAAGTAATCTTGCCTTTGCTCAGCATATTGAGCCGTCAAACCATGACACCAAACAATTACTTCAGGAATGCAAGGCTTTAAGGGAAAAGGGCCTAGTAACACTGCCCTCCTATCTTGCCAGTGAGCTTAAGTGCAACCCTTTTTTAAGGTGCCATATCCCCTCTGTTTCTGAGCGAGTTAAGCAACTAGCTAATGTAAATGTTAAGAAAGAATATGAAATTTTTGCTAGTATGCGACGCTTGAAAGATAACTTTTAACTCTTGATGTATAAAAATCAAAAACTTAGCTTTGCTGCTATCACTTTAGCAACATTGACCGCTTGTGCGCATATAACAACAAAAGAAGCTATCGAAGAAGATAAGCATGAATCTGTTCAAATCATTGAATCTACGCCAATTGATCAAGCTACTGAACAAACTATCAATAAAACCCCAAAGCCACTTTCAGATATCGAACTAGAAGATCAGCTAGAGGAGACGGCCGTAGCCATTGAGCCTAAACGGGTATTAGATTTGTGGGAATATATTCGCTCGAAGCAGCAGTTGACTAGCATCCAGCATCCTCGTGTTGAGCAGTTTGAGCAATACTTTTTAAAACATTCGAATTATCTCAAGAAAAAAACTGATAAAGCTGCGCCTTATCTTTACTACATTATTCAAGAGTTAGAAAAGCGTCAGATGCCGCTAGAGCTGGCTTTTACACCCATGGTGGAATCTAATTTTGATCCGCTGGCGCATTCAGTAGTTCAAGCTGCCGGCCTTTGGCAGTTTATGCCAAAAACAGCTCGTGGTTTCGGTATAGAAATCAATGATTGGTATGACGGTCGCCGTGATGTTGTTGCATCAACAGAGGCTGCTCTAGATTATTACCAATACCTTAATAAACTTTTCAATGGCGATTGGTTGCTTACTGTTGCAGCCTATAACTATGGCCAAGGCAATGTTCTTAAGGCCATTAAAAAAAATAAAAAAAAGGGAAAAGCCACTGATTATTGGTCACTTGATTTACCAAAGGAAACTCAGCGCCATATTCCTAAATGGATCGCCCTATCTAATTTATTGATTAATCAAAGTGCTTTTAACTTACAACTGACACCAATAGAAAATGCACCTCGCTTTGAAAGTTTTGAAATCGCCGCGCCTGTCAATTTAGTTAAGCTAGCATCTGAAACAAACCTAAATAAAGAAGCTTTTTACCGACTCAACCCTGCGTTTAACCGTTTATTTATTCCAGCAGAACATAAAAAAGCAGACTTGCTAATACCTGTCGAATCACGAGTAACTTTTGAAGAGAAACTATCACAGCTTCCTGCTGATACTTTTAATGTCAGCTTCAGTTATAAAGTTAAAGCTGGTGATAATTTAAGTATGATTGCCAAGAAACATAAGACCAGAGTTTCTGATATCAAGAAAATCAACCACCTTAAATCAGATAGGATTAAAATTGGCCAGTCATTAAAATTGCCTGGGGCTGTTACTGTCAGTAAAGAAGAAAACGAATTCTTTACTAAGCTAGGTAATTACAAAAAGCGTAGAAGGTATCAAGTCTATAAAGTTCGCTCAGGTGATAGTCTTTGGAAAATCGCCAAAAAATTTAAAGTCACCACTCGAAAACTAGCGCGTTGGAACGGCTTATCTACTAAGAAAATATTACGTATAGGGCAACCTTTGAAAATTTGGCCATCGCCTTAGTGTTTATAAAGCATCTAGCTTACTTAAAATAAAAAGAGCGCTTAAAGCGCTCTTTTTATTTTTGACTAAACTTATATTTCTAACTTCTAAACAAGACCTTTTCTTTCTTAAAGAATTGAGTAACGAAATATAGTAACGCACCTGCAATCAGTGCAGTAGAAGCCAATAAAACTGCTATCAAAGAATAGTCTACGGTTCCTTTGATTAAATCTTTCATAGCTAGGGCGACATTGGTTACAGGAATCATTGCTGTTTTCCAATTAAGCTCCATACCAGGAACGAATGCTACTAATACCGGAACAAAGCCAAGCATCATAATTGGGGACATATAGGCCTGTGCTTCCTTCATGTTTTTTGCATAAATCGAAGCAGATAACATGATTGATGCGAAAATACTCGTTAATGGGATCAGGAGAACGCCAATTAACAAAATATCTAAAGTAGATACATTTGCAAGGAAACCAATTGCGTCTAAATTTAAAGCGTTGGTAAAAATATAAGCCCAAAATAGATAACTTAAAAGTGTAAATGCTACGGAAGAAAAGCTTGCCGAAAATATAACGGCAAATTTTGCTAAAACAATTCTGCTTTTATTCATCGGTGTCAGCAACAGTGTTTCTAAAGTCCCTCTTTCTTTTTCCCCTACACCAACTTCGAGTGTCGGGTACATCGCTCCAGCAATTGCCAATAAAATTAAAATATAGGCGATCATGGCTCCAGCAATCTCACCTGTCCTTTCTCTTTTCGAAGCATAGTTTTTATTTTCAACTTCAAGAGGTTTATTAAAAGCTTTTAAAGATGCATTAGGTATATTAAAAGCATCTCCAAGCTTATTCCTTTGGACATTATTGTAGTTTTCAAATATTTTTTTCACTCGTGTAGATAAAATATTACTTAATTGTGAAGCTCCCTTATAGTGTAAGTTTACTGTTTGTTGTACTCGGGAGTCTGCTGGTGCTAAAGAACCTTCTGGTACCTCAAGAATAAAATCAACGTCTTTACTTAAAACTAGTTCTTTATAATTATTTGACTCTATATTGACTTTTTTAAAGTTTTTTTCAGAAGTAAACAAATCTCGCAAACCAGGCATTTCCTCTGAGTTTACAAAAGCGATTTTTATTTCTTGAACTCTGGCTTCTTGAGCTCGATCACCTGAAAACTTACCAACAAAGAAAAAGATAATAGGAAATATAACTGTTGGTAATAGTATTGATAAAATTAAGGTTCTTTTATCTCTTAATAATTCCATCATTTCTTTTTTATATACTAGCCACATATTATGCTACCTCTTTTTGAACTTCTACTAACTTAAGGAACGATGAATATAAGTCACCACTTTCTGAAATGGCCGAAAACTCTTCGGTAGTTCCAAAAAACTTAGACTCACCCAAATCAATTAAGCATACTTGGTCACATAGCTGTTCAACTTCATGTAAGTGATGAGTTGAAAAAATAACTGACATATCGGTACCGCGGTAAGATTCAATAAAATCCAGTACGGTTTTGGCTGAAATCACGTCTAAACCAGTTGTGGGCTCATCAAACACTAATACTCTCGGGTTATGAATCACAGCTCTAGCGATCGAAGCTCTTTGCGACATACCTGTAGATAAGTCGTCCGCGCGCTTCCCGGCAAAAGAGTGCATATCCAGGAGCGTAAAAATCTTATCAAGACGCTCATCTAATTCTTTCTTAGCTAAGCCATGCATACGACCAAAATACTCAACATTTTCCTGCACAGTTAAGCGATGATATAGCCCCGTTTTACCTGATAAGAAACCAATCTGCTTAGTAGCATATAGTGGATCTTTAGTAACATCTTTGCCATCAATAAGAATTTGTCCTTCGGTAGGCTGTAAAGCGGTTGAAAGCATTCTCAAAGTCGTTGTTTTACCAGCGCCATTAGGTCCCAATAAACCTAATACTTTACCTGGTTCGACATTGAAACTAACATCTTTCACCGCATGAAACACGCCCTCTCCTTCACGAGGATCTGTTATTACTTTTTTCTGCCTAGCCTTTGCTTCTTTTTTGTCATAAGCAAAAGTTTTAGCAAGATTCTTAATTTCAATCATTGTCTTTCCCCTTGTTTAAAGTTTTATCATTCTTTTTAACCATCGAAAGGATCTTATTCGTAATCGATTTACGAATTTTCCCTAGCTTAGGTTTATTATCTTCATCAAATTTAATCGGCCTACAAATTTGCATAGTTTGAATTCCTAAGCGCGAAATTAAAATACCTACGCCGATACCTTGAGCCATTTTGCTAGAAATTGCCGCAGCCACACTTTTTCCTAGTAACTCTACGCCCGCCTCTGCCACAAACTCACTTGCTCCAGCTAACATTAAGTTAGTTGCGACCTGTTTTGTAAGACCTAATCGTCCAAAGGCTGTCTGTGGGCACCCATAAATTCGGGAGATATCTTGCAGCATACGGCTTGAACGCCAAGCAACCAAAGCCATGTCAGCAATTGCTAATGGACTCAAGGCTACCATAAGTGCAGACTCAGTGGCGTGCTTTCTAATGGCTTCTAGAGCTAGCTGATCAAGGCCACTCAAAACTTGCTTGTTATATATTTGTATTAATTCTGAATCATTATGCGAAGTATTTACTGTTTGCCGATAAAGCGCTAACGATTTCGATATATCAACTTCTTGCGAAAACTCATCACTTACCTCATCAAGTACCTTAGCTGCCTTGCCATAGGTTTCGCTATTTGAATAACTTGATAGCTTTTGCTGAATGCTTTTTCGGTATTCCAAACGCTTACTTTTAATTCTACCGCTTATTAGGGTGCCAAAACCGGCTACAACAACACTCACAAGCAAAGCTGCCACCGTGAGGCCTAACACCGTACTAATCGTTAACAACTGCTGTATAAACTGCCAGGATTCAAATACTGCTGCTGTAACTACTAAGCTACCAAAAGAAATCCCAAACCATTTAAGCCACTTGTTAGATTTTTCTGACTTTTTTAGTTTTAGTCCATTCGCCATAACTGGCAAGAATTTTTGTTGTTCTTGTGATAAATCCTCTTTTACCTGTACCGTATCATCCAGTTGCACGGTTTCGACTTTTACCGATTGACTATCAAATTTTATTGGTTGATCACTCATAAAAACTTATCTCCAATTAATAGTTCAATCACTCTATCCATTCGATGATGCGGTAGTTGTTTATGGGTTGCTAAATCAGGAATGGCATAATCAATAAAGTTGTATCTTTGCTCTGACCATTGTTTTTTACTCATAGGTTCAGATGGAATTTTCCCAGGGTAATTTATAACCTCTTTATTGTTTTCAAGCTCCACCCCTTTTACACAGGCTAGTTTTTTATTTTCATGCTCAGCTAATACCGGCTCAGTCACTTGAATAGCACTAAAAACTACGGTAGCCACGTCGATACCTTGATAGCCAACTTGATTTTCTGCATCGATTAACATGTTCGACAAAAAAGATTTCATGGCGTTATGCTGTTCCGGCGGAACTTGATCGGATTTAGATGATGCGATAATTAACTTATTAATTTTGGGCTGAAACATTCTTTTTAACCAATTTGTCTGCCCATAATCGAAACTGGTAATCAACTTGGATAATGTCTGCTGTAACTCTCGATATGAGTCATAGCCATGGTTTAGAACTTTTAAGACGTCAACCAAAAGCAACTGTCTATCGACACTTGAAAAGTATTCTTTGAAAAAAGGTCTTACTATATTATCTCTATAATAATTAAATCGCTGCTCTAATTTTTCTGTTAGTTCATCAGAAAGAATGAGATTTCTAGGCACAGGGAAAAAATCCAAAACTGGCGCGCCATCTAAATCGCCTGGCAAGACAAAACGACCAGGTTGAATAAAGTGGATGCCCTCTGAGCTTTCCTTGCAGCGAACTAAAAACTGCCTAAACTCTTTCGCTAACAACTTTATATCGCTTTCAGAAGAGGTTGCTTTCAATAGACTGTTTATACTCTGATACCATTCATCTGCAAGTTTAGACTGAGGCTTTTTATCAGCCCACTCACAAAACTGCTTAGACCAAGTGTAAAAATTTAGATCTAGCAAAGGTAGGTCTAGCAGCCATTCTCCTGGGTAATCAATAATGTCAATATTAAGGTGACTGTGAGGTTGGACTCGCTTTAACCATTTATTCTTAACCTCATATTTAATACTGATTCTAGATTGACTTATATTAGTTGTAGACTGAGGCCACTGATGTGTTTCTAAAGCAGAGATAGCTTCCTTATAAGGAAACTCAGGTATGTGCAAATCGCTATATGTAACCTGCTTTACGCCTAAGATTCTAGCTTCTGCATGCGCTAACCAAAAAGGTAGCTGTGCTTTTTTTTGATGTAAAAGCTGATTTATTAAAGAGGTAATAAATGCAGTTTTTCCAGAGCCACTAAGTCCTGTAACGCAAACTCTGATATTTTTATCTAGCCCCCTATCCAAAAGCTCAACTGCTTGTTTTAATTGTTTTTTAATCGCCACAGATATCCTAATTTAACGCTATAAAATAATTATAACTAGAGATTATATGTAATGCTGTATTGAAAGGTAAGAAATTATTACTCAGGTTTATGTTGCTTATATGGCATTTGCATGAGCATTTAATTATAAATTATCTCATTTAAATATTGGTTGACTTGCTCGAGAGTAACATTTGATACCATAATGCTATGAAAGTTAATGACATCATATTTATAAATTTCATTAAAGATATAAAAGTGCGGATTGTCTTTAGACAGGTTTAATCGATTAATAAAAGCCAATTTCACCGCATCTAGCCTTTCTGAAGAAATATTTTTCAAGCTTTCTTTAAAGCGGTTTACAATCAAATCCTTCATGGCAATATCAGTACAGTTGCTATTTAGTACATTGAATGACTTAAAGTCATTAACCTGATTATTGGATTGACTGGAAATAAAATCATATACAAGTAGTTTTTCAACCCCCCACAACCTGTTGTTCAAATCCAACTGTTCTAAGCAAAAAAGACTGGATGTAAAAGCACGGTGTTCGGCTATATCATGATTAGAAACCGATCCACTGAGGCTATTTTCTAGACTTTGGAGTATGGCTGGCTGCCCTCCATCATGAAATATCAAGTATTCAAGCCATGATACATCTATACCTGAATATAATAGAGGTTTGAAAATCATATTGTTGATGACTTTTAGATTTTCTTCATAATTCAAATGAATATCGCTTACCACCAACAGGCTTGGGCTAGATTGGCTAAAAGAAAAATTGATCGCTTTGTCTAATAAATCACAATCTAAAATTGAACAGGTATCAACTAACTGTTTCAAGTTAATAACTAAACTTAGGCTTTGATTGTCATTATCAACAATACGAAAACTATTTAAACTATTCGGTCTAGCAGATGAGTCTGTTTGATTATCTTGGGTTAATTTTTTAGAGTGGTTTGACGATAGTATCTCTAAGTAGCGCTGATGCAATGGCTCAATAGATATAGTCGATAAACTAGCAGGCAGCATCGCCGTAAAAAAAGCAACATCGTCAAGTTTAAGGCTGTTTAATACCAATGTATAATCTTGCTTGTTATTGTTTACAGCTGTGAAATAACTTTTATAACGCACTAATAAATTTGCAATCTGACCTTGATTGAGAGGCCTGCTAGACACTGGCTCATGACAATAAAAACTACCGCTATAAAAAACATACGCAGAAGTTTTAATATCTTCTCCCGCACAAACCATCAGGGCCGCTATAAAATTATCAGTTGCTTGATTTTGGTTTTGCAATGAATATATGGTCTTGTTCTTATAGTTTAAACTAACCGGTTCATTTTTAGACTTTATTTTTTTTAAATATTTATATAAATCTCCAGTAACTTTTTGCTCAGCTACATTTCCTAGCAAAGTAATACTAAAGTAGTTTATGCCATTACTATGTTCATTGATGTACTTATATATTTCTGAAAGAATAGAGTCTTTTTGTGTTTGATTAAACACAATAGAAAACTTACTAGTGAAAACGGATTCATTATTCGTAAATTCGAAGCCTAACTTATAACTTAATAGTTCAATATCGTTAGCCAGTTGCTGACTATTCTCTGAATCCAGTTCTAAATTAATGAAGAGGTTATCTGAATTACTTTTAACAATTTGAAAACGGACACGCTCAGAAACTTGTTCGGTGATTAACTTATCCACACTCCAATTTTTTGCAGCTAGAGGATTGCAAAATAAAATAACAAAAAATAATATAATATACTTCATAAAAAAAGGCCTCTTACGAGGCCTGTATTTTAGTTTTGTCTAGCTTCCGCTTCGGCTTTCTGCGCAGCAATCTCCGCTTCTAAAGCTTCAGCATCTTTTCTCAGTATTTCACGGATTCTTTGTTTTTCTTTTATAAAGCCAATCCATGACGTTGCATTTTTACTTACCTTACTCACAGCTTTAGCTCTTTCTAATGAAGAAATTGCTGCAGTTTCATTACCTAAGTAAAAGTGAGCCGCTCCCATTTGCAAAAAGGCATTTCCTTTCTCTATTTCTTTTAAGCCGCCTTTTTGAACAGCTTGATTAAAATACTTAATAGAATCTCTGTATTGTTCTGTATCAAAATATATATTTCCAATCTTATACGCATATTCACCAACATTAGAAATCTTAGAAACATTTTTATAAGCTTCAATCGCTCTATCCCTTTGCTTAGATCTATCTAAATACCTGGCTAAAAGCTTAAGGTTTTCTTCACTACGAGAAATGATTCCAGCTTTTATACCTTCCTCCAATCTTATAGCGGCTCTTAAAGGAGAGCCTAAATTAGCATGTAATGATGCAAGGTTTTTAATTTCGTTCTCTTTGCTCCAAATCCCTTTTTGATATGCAAGTTCATTGACAGCTAGTGCCGTTTGTTGATCACCTTTTTGATATTCAACTGAGAACAACTGATTCCAATAATCTTTTTCTTCTGGATAATTATTAACCATTTCCGATAAAACTTTTGCACTACCATCTAAATCTTTTAACGTGTAGTGAGCATTAAAAAGCATTTTATACAGTGGTTCCTTATCTTTCTTCGAAGCAGTTTTCTTAAGAGCTATAAAAACTGGGCAGATAGCATTTTTATAATCTTTATCTTGATAATACAGTTGCGCTAAAGCCTTATAATCAGACACTGGAGGATTAATAACTTGATCGAAATATTGCTTCATCCAGTTAATCGCACTTTTATAGTCTTTTTTACCAAGATATGCCCAAGCTACTTGTTTTTTCATCTGCAAAATAGCACTAACAGGAAGCGCATCTAAAGTTACAACTTTTTGTGCATGTTGAACAGCCAGACTAAAGTTATCTTTCTCATATGCATCTCGAGCAAGATACTGATATACGACTGACAGGGTAAACTTATTCTCGGTTGAGTTTTTTACCTCATTAATAATTGCTATAGCTTGAGATTTTTGACCTTCTGACATTAGCTGATTAGCTTGTGTCATTTTCTCAAAAATCGCATTCGACGGGTAGCCCTTTATTTTTTTATCAGGATACTTCCCTGTTTCTTTTGCTAAAGTAGAACAGCTGTTAGTATACTTTGTGGAAACATACGCTTCTAAATTTGCAGCATTTAAAGCAACTAAAGCAAGACTAGATACAATAATTTTTTTAATCATAATCGCTAACCTTCTAAGGTAAATTCCAGGCGATAACGCATATTGGTTTGAACAACAGGTTGGCCGTTATATTGCTTTGGCTTAAATTTTGCTCTTCTAATAGCTCTGCGACCTTCTTTATCAAATACACGTCTTGGTTTGGATGAAGTGATTCTTATATTCTGAGGGCTGCCATCCGTACCAATATCAAATTCAAACTCTACATAGCCCTCTATACCTTTTAAATTAGCCTCTTGCGGATAATTAGGTATTATTGGAGTAAGAGGTATCGCGTCGCCATCGCCAAAACCCGCAAACCCAGTGCCCTGTTGGCCCAAAGAGCCTGCATAGAGACCTTCTCCTTCAAAAGTCGCATCAAGATTATCAATTTCAATGTTTACAATATTAGTAATAACCTTATTCTGCTCCTGTACTTGTTGCTGAGGAGGTGGCGGCTCTTTTGGTGGCGGTGGCTTTTTTGGAACACGACGTTCTTTGCGTTGAACTTCTTTTTCCTCTTCAATAAAGCCTAAATCAATAACTGTGTTCTCTCGCTCTGATGCGCCTTCACCAGTCCCAATAAGACTGTTCATCAGTAAGAACAAACCCACTACTATGCCAAAAGAAATTAATGCACTTAATGCTAATCTGCCCATCTTATTTCTCCGAATCTATGGCGTTACAAACTTCTGCGCCAGTTTTTCTAGCTTGATCCAACACATCTAAAACCACGCCTGCACGTGCATCTTGGTCAGCCTGAATTACCACAGCTCCTTCAGGGTTCTCTACTCGTAATGAATCAAGTTTTGCTTTAATTTCTGAAGGCTGGACTTCTGTTTTATCCATATGAATACGGCTTTTATCATCAATTGCAATAAACACATATGCATTCTTACATGGACCAGCAGTAGTACCCGTTGTTTTATTAACATCAACACCGGCTTGTTTAACGAATACCGTAGTCACAATGAAGAAAATCAACATAATGAATACGATATCTAACATCGGTGTCATGTCGATATCGACATCTTCTTGTTTCTTTTTAGTATTAATTGCCATTCAATCTAACCTAAAATTTTAATGGTGAGGTAGGCTATCAGCGAACTGATGTGACTTTACAAATGCTGCTTGCTCTAGTCTGTTACTTACAAACAAGCCAGAAAGGGCTGCAACCATGCCTGCCATAGTTGGAATTGTTGCTTTAAAAATACCTGCTGCCATTTGTCTTGCACTACCAGAACCTTGACCAGACATACTATCAAATACGTCAATCATACCCGTTACCGTTCCTGCCAATCCTAATAAAGGACAAACCGCGATAAGTGTTTTGATAAACAGAAGATTTTGATTCAATGCCAATTTAGCATCGGAAATCCAGTAATCTCTGATTCTATGGGCTTTCCAAGACATAGTGTCTTCTCTTGCATCCCATTCAGCAATTTTCATTCTTGCTTGCTTTGGGAACTCACCATAGATAAACCAAATTCTTTCAACGATAAACATCCACATTAGGAACAGCACACCAGCGATAAACCAAAGGAGATTTCCCCCTTTGGCTATAAAATCTAAAATGGTGTAAATAATTTCCATCTGTGATTACCTTAAGAGTTATTCTCTTCATGTTGAGCCATCAAGCCAGTGCTTTGCTCTTCCAAAGTATGAATGATGTTTTTACTCTTACCAGCAACAACAGCATGTAATAGCGTTAACGGAATTGCACAAATAAGACCCCAAACCGTAGTTACCAAGGCTTTAGAAATACCATCGGCCATAATGCGAGGGTCACCCGTACCGTGAAGAGTAATCGATTGGAATACATCGATCATACCGGTTACTGTACCTAATAGACCTAGTAGAGGACCTACTGCAGCAATAACTTTAATTAAGTTGATACCGCGCTCAATCTTAGGAGTTTCTTTTAATACAGCTTCATCAAGCTTTAACTCTAGATTTTCAGTATCTTCATTCTTATTTGCTAAATAGACTTTCATGATACGACCAAGAGGGTTGTTCTTAGGCGTAGAATTTTTCTTTTGACTACTAATAGCAGGACCTGTAACAAAATATAGAGATACAAAGCTAAATAACCAAATTAATAAGCCAATGACTAGTAACACCGCGACAGCGATACCTGCAGCGCCCATGTATTTAATAGTCGTCAAGCGCTCAAGCAATCCAACTTTAAGCTTTTGAATTCTTAAAATACCACCTTTAGATGGGTCAACATACAAACTGCCATAACCGCCAGCAGGAGCACTGCTATAATTAGAAATAGTATCTAAAACTTTAGCACCTGGCTGTACTTGCAAATGGCTAATTTTACCATTTTCATAATCTAGGTATTCACCACCTGATAAAAGGTTGAATGCACCGATACGAGTAACTGTTTCAGATTCTGTTAAACCTTCTTTTGATACTACATCAGTAGTAAAAGACGTTGTTTTACCCTGCTCAGTCATCTCTTGTAACAACAATACATAAAACTCGCGTAATTCTTGCATACTAGGAGTTCCAGCATCGTTCAAATTAGATAATAACGCATCACGACCAGGATATTGGGCTGAAATAATTGAAGCCCCCATATCACCTTGAATACCATTTGCAGCTTGGCGAACAACCCCAAACAACTCACCTAAGTTACCTTGTTTGGCACGTAACTCTGCCTCTAACTCGGTTAATTGCAACTCATTTGCTTGGAATTGAGCTTGTAAGCTGTTAGCTGTTGCTTCAGCCTGAGCTAATTTGGCACGAGCATCACGAAGTTTACGCTCTTGGGTAGCTTTGTTAGCCCGAAAGTCGGCTTCACGTTGTGCATTTACTTGTTGTTCAAGACGTTCTTGATTACGTACTTCACGCAACAAATCATCTAATGTAGTCGCTGCTTTAATATTTAAATTAGCTGATAAACCTACAATGGCAGCTAAAGATAAAGTTATTATTTTTTTCATTGTGCTGCCTCCGCTACGCGAACAGGAATTTTAAACATTTCTACTGGAACTATACCATCCGCCATTTTCATAGCTTCACTAACTTCATCAATATATTCAGCAGGAAGCTCAGCCCATTGTTTGTCAGCTTTATTCCAATAACGACCACTTTTGCGATCTTTAGTTAAGTAAATATATGCTGTGCGCCCAACTCTTAAAAAATCAACTTCAAGAGTCTGCCCATCACGGTCAATAGAACCGGTATCGGATTGCATCACATTGCCATAGCCCATTTCGATTTGATAAGCCTCAAGGATCTTACGATATTTTTCAGAGACCGAAATGTCGGCGTCATCCATATTTCTTTTAAGATCTGCAACACGCTTAGTTCTTCTCTCTAAGTTGAAAGGTATATCTAAATCAACGAACTGCTCTAGGGTTTTAATCATTTCATCCATAAGTGGAAGAACACCTTTTTCAGTTTCATCAATAGACTCCATCTCAGAAGCCATATTGGTAATAGATGCCTCTTGGCTTCTTACTTGTCGTCTTAACTGAGTATTGAAGGTTTCTAAACTATCAACGCGACTTAAGGTATTTCTATACTCAAAAGCTGCATCTGCTGCTTGCTCAGCTAACTTATCAATTTTTGTCTGTGTGTTAGCGGCCGCTTTGTCTATTCTTTTTTCAACAGTTACAGAGGATTCTAAAGGCCCTGCAATTGCTGCACCTCCAATAATTGCACTGGTCAAAGCAGCCAATGCAGTTTTTTTCAACATTAATGTTTTTTTCATATACATACCCAAATTTCAACTTAGAAATCTATTGTTATCAATCATATTAACGACTGGCTTATTAAAAAGGGTTAAAAACATCCCTTTTTATACAAAATTCTTTTTAAAATGCCTTAGTTTGGTCATTCTGAAAATGCGAAGAGACCAACTATAAAGTCAAAGACAAAGGCGGTCAACAGAGTAATTCTGCTTTATTGCGATTATTTCACTATATATTCATAAAATATTCACATTAGTGTTGCTTCATCATAAATAAGTCACTAAGTGTTTAAATATTAAGCAGTTAAAAGTTGATGCTTCCGCTCACTTTGATGAATTTAGGAGTTTCAAAACTAAATGGCTTCAAATTATCGACATTTGGCTTAATAGAATCGGAGTAGGCCTCAGATTTACCTAATAAATTCATCAAATCCATTCTTATCACTATCCCTACTTGATTCCAACTGGTTTGATATTGTAAACCGATATCTAGTGTAGTGCTGTTTAACTGAGTAAAGTCTTGCCTATCTTCTTGTAAGAGAAAGCCCTCAAACTGTTCCTTTTGCAATTCGATATTCGCTCCTAGCACCCAACGGTCTGAAATATTATAGTTACCCGTCAATGAAAGCTCTCTAGATACAAAACGTCGTTCGAGAGGACCTAATTCATTTAGGGTGTTGGTTTCAATCTCTGATAGACTTTTGCCATGCTTATTAGCAGCATTAGCAGACATGCTAAAATTATTTGTTAACTTTCTAGAAACTTTAATTTCAATAGCTGATATATCATCTAAGAAATTACTGCTTGTGAAATCATTAGTGAAAGGGGCAAAATTCACGGTTTCAATTTTATTAGTTTGGTTGAAATCAAATAAGTAATTCAAATTATGTAATGAGCTAAGATGTTGAGTATCCGTAGTACCAAGCAGGGTATTTCCAGACTTCAAGTAAGATATGCTAACAGCCCAGCTTTCATTAATTGACTGTTCAAACTCCATGCTAAAGTTTTTTTCTTCAAAGTTGGAAAAGCCTATTGGATCCTGATCAAAACTAATTGATATAGGTACCTTTCGATTACCATAGTTCACAAAGAACTTAGAAGTCTGATCAGGGGAAACTAGACTCGCCCCCAACCCCCAGCTACTATCTGTTGTTAATTGATTAGGGCTATTGGTAACAGCGCTATCAAAGCTAAATTCATTGGTGGACATATCAAACCGGTTTAAATCAAAAGACACCATCCATTGTCCATTGTCTTTTGCATTACTCGACATTGATGCTTGATAATTATTAAGGCTTTGTGATACTTCTTGCTCTATAAAAAATGCAGTGGGTTTGTCTGCTGGCGGTAACGCTTGACTTTCTTGCATTAGAGCTTGCTCAGACAAAGCGCTAAACTCTTCATATAAATCTTGAATGGCTGACTTTTTGATATCCTTTCCAAAAGCAACAGAGCTACCAGCAATAACCGAAGTCAATACTGACAAAAGTACTAATGTTTGTTTCAGTTTTCCATGTATCACAATCAGAATTTAAACCCTATCTTTAGCTATGTTTATTAAAGATCCTTTTCTAATCTAGCAGTGTCCTTTCTATAAAAGACTGCAGGTTAACTGCATAGTAATCCAACTTAGTGCTAATACCTTTATTACAACACATCCGAAAAAGATTACTAGGCATAATTCAGTATAGGTAATTAGCTAGATTCTTTCAACTTGAACTGCCAGCTTTTATCCTTATAAGACAAGTGTTTACTGATTTTTTACAATCAATATAATCACTCGCTGATGTGCTCTTATTGAAAATAGCTGCAAATTTGTAAAAAACTGGAAATTTCAGCTCGATCCTAGGTGTTCTTACCGAATCTTGTTATGATAAGCCATTGAGTATTAAAGCAAAAACAACATGAGCTTTGTATCAGAGAAGAAATCCTCGCATACAAAATTACTACTACTGAGCTTTTTGGCCTGCTTAATTGGGTGTCAACCAAGCATTCCGATCGATAGTGAGATAGATTCTAGCCTGCTTGTATACTGCTCAGAAGGCAGTCCTGTATCTCTTAATCCACAAACCAACACTTCTGGAACTACCGTAGATGCAACCGCTCCAACACTATTCAACCAGTTATTAGACTATATACCTGGCACTACCGAATTGAGACCCAGCATAGCCGCTGAATGGTCCATTAATGATAAAGGGACTATTTACCGCTTTACACTTAGAGATGATATTGCCTTTCACTCGAACGAATACTTTACACCTAGCCGTAATTTAAATGCAGACGATGTCATCTTTAGTTATAACCGACAAAGACTGGTAAACCACCCTCTACATAATATTAATGGCAATAGTTACCCTTATTTTAACGGCCAAGGTCTCGCCAAGCTTATCAAGCGAATAGAAAAGATAGACCAGCATCAGGTTGAAATAGAACTAACACGGCCAGAAAGTCCCTTCTTATCAATTTTAGCAACCCCATTTCTACCCATTCAATCAAAAGAATATGCAGAAACTTTGATGAAAAAAAACCAATTAGAGCTTTATGATAAAAACCCTATTGGTACAGGTCCTTTTCAATATCTAGCTTATGAAGCAGATTCCTACTTGCGATTTATACGTTTTGATAAACACTTTGCTTTCAAAAGCATCGTTGAGCATTTGGTTTACTCGATCACTCCTGACCCAGCCATGCGCTTCGCTCGATTTTCCGCAGGAGAGTGCGACATTATGCGCTACCCTCTTCCCGTACATAACAAATTAGCGGCGCAAGATAACACTATCGAAACCATTCAAACACCTGCCCTGAATGTCGCTTACTGGGGTTTTAATACTCAAAAGCCGCCGTTTAATGAACCTAAAGTACGCCAAGCACTTAATTTCGCAGTTAATCGTAAAGCGATTGCTCGCGCAGTCTACGATAATCAAGCAATTTTAGCGGAAGGTCCTTTGGGCCCTAGTTCTTGGGCTTTTGCAGCCAGCCAAGATAAAATTATCTATAACCCTGAAAAAGCAAGGCAGCTTTTGCAAGAGGCTGGGTACGGTGAAGGCTTTAATTTAGATATTTGGGCCATGCCGGTACAGCGAGCATACAACCCTAACGCTCGCAAAATGGCAGAAATGATCCAGCAAGATTTACTAGAAATTGGGATAACGTCTAATATCGTGAGCTACCAATGGGGTACTTTTTTAAATCGAGTCGCGGCAGGACAACATCAAACCGTACTATTGGGTTGGAGTGCTGATAACGCCGATCCCGACAATTTTTTAACGCCTCTGCTCAGCTGCGCCGCTAGCAATAATGGCAGTAACTATTCCCGCTGGTGCCACCCAGAATTTGATAAGATTATTTTAAAGGCGCGACAAGAAAGCGATATCGAAAAGCGCAAGCTCTACTACCAACAAGCACAAGAAATTCTGCACTTCGAAAAACCTTGGTTACCGATTGCGCATACGCCAAATAACCTGTTAATTAAAAACACTGTCAAAGATGTGAATTTATCACCACTAGGAACTATTAATTTTGAAGGTGTAACACTGATTAGCAAAGAGGACGCATTTTAGTGCTAATTTCTTTACTTCGAATATTTGTTACCGCTTTAATTAGTCTCATTGGTTTGACGGTTATTACTTTCACTATCAGCCAGCAAAGCTCGCTACCTTTACATGACTATCAATCTAATAGTGTGTTTGTCCAATACTTTGAATACCTTGGGTACCTCTTTCAAGCTAACTGGGGAACTTCTAACATTACAGGTTCGGACGTGCTAAGCGAATTTTTGAAGCACTTCCCGGCAACGCTAGAGCTATTACTTTTTGCTTTGCTTATCGTCTTTGTCTCCGGCATTTCTTTAGGCATTGTTGCCGCTAAAAATCGAGGAACCTGGATCGATAATAGCGTCATGGGAGCAACCTTAGTAGGTTATTCAATGCCTATTTTTTGGTGGGGATTATTACTGGTTTTATTTTTCTCTTTGTTCTTAGGAATCTTTCCAGTAGCAGGTCGAATTGACTATCAGTATTACATTGAACCCATTAGTCGCTTTATGCTGGTTGATACTTTAATTGGTAATCACTCTTATGGCATGTCGGCATTTTTTAATGCCTTGAATCATCTTATTCTTCCAGCGATTACCTTAAGTTGGGTGCCTATGGCCATCATGGCTCGAATGACTCGTTCGGCTTTGGTCAATATTCTGAAGTTTGAATATATAAGAACCGCACGCTCAAAAGGTCTATCTGAAAATCGAATTATATGGGCGCATGCTCTTCGCAATGCCTTGCAATCCTTGCTAACCATTGGCGGGCTACAAATCAGCATATTAATGACAGGCATTATCATAACAGAGCATATTTTTGCCTGGCCAGGTGTTGGAAACTGGTTGCTTCGCTCGGTAGCAAGACAAGATTACCCAAGTATTCAGGGCGGCATTTTAGCTTTATCATTCATGGTCATTCTTTTTAATGTTTTTATCGACATTATTTCGAATTTCTTAGATCCAAAAAAACGACGACCACTAGAATAAGGCTGACTGAATGAATTACGCAAAAGTAAATGGCCTTGCTCATCGCTTAAAGCTCTTTAAAGCAAAACCTTCTTGGCAAATGTTCCGCCAAAATTATGGCGCCGTTTTTGGTGCCGCTGTGATTATAATTATTATTTTGTTGGCCATTATTGGCCCATGGATCGCACCCTATGATCCAGCTCAGCAATTTAGTAATAAAAGTTTTCAACCACCGGTCTGGAATATTGGTGGGACCTTTTCACATTTTCTAGGTACCGACGACTTAGGCCGAGATTTATTTTCAAGATTATTACATGGCGCTAGATTGTCACTTTTTTTATCTGCCTTCATTGTTTTTGTATCTGCCATTGTGGGGGTTTTGATTGGTGCTTTTACCGCTTTTTTACCGCCGATTTTAAGAAGTATTGTAATGCGAATAATGGATTTAATGTTATCGCTTCCTTCTTTGATATTAGCTATTACAGTCGTGGCTATTATTGGACCTGGCATCACTAATGCTGCCTATGCAGTGATACTAGTGCTGATCCCCCAGTTCGTGAAGATTACCCAAAATGGTATATCTCAAGAACTCAATAAAGAATACAGTATGGCAGCCAAACTTGATGGCGCCAGTCAAAACCGGCTACTGTTCAAACATCTGGGGCCGAATATAGTTCCCGCGATTATTGTGCAGATCACTTTTAGCTTTTCGACTGCTCTGCTAGATATCGCAGCACTTGGATTTTTAGGACTTGGCGCGCAGCCTCCAATTGCAGAATGGGGGACTATGCTCGCTGAATCTCGCTCCTATATTCAATACGCACCTTGGACTATGGCTCTGCCAGGTTTGGCAATTTTCTTAACAATTTTATCCATTAATTTATTGGGCGATGGTTTACGCGATGCGCTCGATCCGCAAATCAATCAATAGAGATATTTGACTTTGAGCTTATTGCATATAGAAAATTTAACTGTCAATTTTAAAACTGATCACGGTTTAGTCACTGCAGTTGATAAATTCAAATTGCGTATAGATCCAGGTCAAGTGATCGGCGTTATTGGCGAGTCTGGTTCTGGCAAAAGCGTTATGGCGTTAGCTCTAGCCGACTTATTGTCGCCATCGGCGGTAGCACAAGCAGATCTATTTACCTTAGAAAATCAAGATTTAAATCGAATGCAAAGCTCAGATAAGAAAAAACTTATCACCGACAATATTTCAATCATTTTTCAAGATCCGACTTCCAGTTTAAACCCTGCCCTAACCATTGGTTATCAACTAGATGAAACCCTTCGCTTCCATGACGGCGGCTCTGTAAAACAATGCAAACAACGCTCAATGGAATTATTGGCCTCGGTAGGAATAAAAGATACTAAACGCCGCTATCACGAATACCCTCACCAACTGTCCGGGGGCTTAAATCAAAGAGTCATGATAGCCATGGCTTTAGCTTGTAATCCCAAGTTATTAATTGCTGATGAACCAACCACTGCGCTGGATGTCACGGTTCAATCACAAATTTTAGATCTATTGATGAAGCTTAATGAAGAGCGAAATATGGCATTAATGCTAATTACTCATGATTTCTCAATTTTATCCGAAACAAGCGAAAAAGTTCATGTGATGTATTCAGGACAAGTGGTTGAATCAGGAGCAACTTATAAATTATTAACAGAGCCTCTGCACCCCTACACCAAGGCATTGCTTGATAGTGTACCGCACTTTGGGATGCATTATAAAAAAGGGCGCAGGCTATATAATTTAGCAGGCTCAACTCCGCCAATGCGTCACTTACCGGTAGGTTGCAACCTTGGTCCTCGCTGCCCTTACGCCAGTAAAGAATGTGTCAATATGCCAGAATTACGTTCTATCAAAGGTCGCTCAGTGCGTTGCCACTTCCCCCTTCAACAAAAAAAGAAGGCGGTTAACTAATGCCGAATTTACTCAAAGCTGAATTGATTAGGAAGTCTTATAAGGTTTCTAATAATCCATTCAAAGATCGCTATCTGCAAGTACTACAAGGAGTGAGCTTTTCTATCAATCCAGGTCAAACACTTGCGGTAGTTGGTGAGTCTGGTTCAGGGAAATCCACTCTTGCTAGAATTTTAGTGGGGGCAGAAAAGCCTGATACCGGCGAGCTCTTATTTAATGGCCACAATGTATTAGCTGACAAAAAGTTTGCTTGGTACAAAAGTATTCGTATGATTTTTCAAAATCCTAGATCTTCTTTTAATCCAAGATTAACCATTGAGCAAATACTAGCTGAGCCATTAATTAACTCTAAAGCTTTCAACCGTTTCGAAATCCAGAAAAAAATTCGTCTAGCTTTAGAGAGAGTTGGGCTTAGAGCCGAGTATGCTTCCCGCTATCCGCACACTTTTTCTGGAGGTCAAAGACAGCGTATTGCTATTGCTAGAGCCTTAATGTTAAATCCTAAAGTTATTGTTGCCGACGAGCCAGTATCCGCTTTAGATGTTTCGGTTCAAGCGCAAATCATTAATTTGTTACTGGATCTGCAAGAAGAGCTGGATCTAGCCTATATATTTATCTCTCATGATCTTGGTTTAGTACAACATTTCAGTGATAAGGTATTGGTGATGCATAAGGGCGTGCAAGAAGAGTATGGTCCTGTTGGTGAAGTCTTCAGTCAACCTCAATCTAAGTATACTCAAAAACTATTAGCC
The DNA here is from genome assembly GCA_947498625.1 of uncultured Kangiella sp. Taxonomy (GTDB): domain Bacteria; phylum Pseudomonadota; class Gammaproteobacteria; order Enterobacterales; family Kangiellaceae; genus Kangiella. The sequence goes on from CANMKR010000003.1 coordinate 283,024, forward strand.
GCTTCTGCTGGTTATAAAAGAGCTATCGAAGTTTGACTATTTTTCTCAATAAAAATTTAATTTCAACAAAAAAAGCCCTCATAAAGAGGGCTTTTTGTTAAACGTTTTTAGTGCTAAGAATTACTTAACATCACTCTTCTCTCTAAGCTCCCCAACAAACTTGTTGAAGTCGCCACGAGAGTTAACATTTGCTAATAATGATTTTAACTGTTGTTTCTTAGCATCATCTAATTTACTTAAATCTGGATAGTTAACTTTACGCAATTCAATAATCGCAACATCACCAGAAAATAAATCTTCAATTTCTATAGCCACTTCATCCGTCAATGGAGCAACCTGTTGAAATAATTTCGAATTCAATTCAGGACCCAAGGCAGCGTCTCTTGAGCCAAAAGCAGAGCTTTCTACCCAGGTTAATTCCTTTTCTGCCAACAGAGTATCTACTGACTCACCAGCTTTTAGTGCCGTTTGAATAGATTCAGCATAGGCCTTTGTTTTTTCAGTGACTTTCTCTGCTGTTAATAAACTAACAATTTCAGCTTCGACTTCAGTTAAAGGCTTAATTCCAGCCGCTTGGTAATCTTTCACAGCAATATAAACCACTTGCTGTTCGCCCATTGAAATTTCATCAGAAATTTCTTTAGATTGAATGTTATCTTCAGCAAATGCTTGCTCAATTACTGCCGGGTGATTAATTGCAACAGGTACACTATTACGATCAAATAACTCTGTGGTTTTTAACTCCAACTCAGCTGTTTTTGCTAGGTCGCTTATCGATTCTGTACTGAATAAAGCATCATCTAGCAAAGCTTTTTTATTAAAGAATTGGGTTTGAGCTTGAATATCAGCCATTCGCTGCTTAATTTCTTCTGAAACTTCAGCCAAAGGCTTAGATTCACCAACCAGGCGCTCGTTCAACTTAATGATATGGAAACCAAAATCTGTTTTTACCAAACCTGATAACTCATTAGGCTCTTTAAGCTCTAATGCCGCGGCTTCAAATTCTGGAACCCAACCTGAATTACCGGCTTGAGCTTCAGTTTGCGGTAAAACCCCACCTTCAGCGCCACTAAAAGTATCGCTAGAGTTAGCTTTAGCTAGTTCCGCAAAGTCAGCACCTGATTGTAACTGAGCCAATAAATCAGTAGCTTTTTGTTCTGCATTATCGACATCATTTGCAATTAAAATATGAGCCACAGTGATCTTATCTGGAGCTACGAATTCGGATTTATTTTCTTCACTATTATAAAAGTCTGCTATTTGCTCATCACTAATACTGGATTTAATAGTCTGAGCTAAAATGTCTTTGGTAAGCAAAATGTATTGCAAGCTAACTTGCTCTGGCTGTTCAAAGTTCGCTTTGTTGTTATCGTAATAAGTTTGCTTTTCGCCATCTTCGATAACAATACCTTCAGAGAACTTAGCTTTAGGGACCGTTAGAACTCGAGCATCGCGAGTTTGCTCTTGAATACGATAGAAAGCTTCTATCTCTTTATCCGTTACAAAGCTGCTCTCGGAGATGCCTTGATTGAATTGCTCGCGAACAATCTGATTTCTTGCAATCGAGTATAGTCGACTATCACTGATACCATTTTGCGCCATAATGGTTTTAGCTGTCTGCGGATCATATTGACCACCTAATTGAAACTCTGGCATTGAATGGATTTGTTCAATAATCTGAGCTTTCGAAGCCGTTAAGCCAGCATTTTCAATCGTATTAGTATATATACGGTCATTAATTAACTGATTTCGGACTTGCTCACGGTACTGAGCTTTGCTGGCTTCTGTTGGATACTGTTGGTCAAAGTTTGGATTTTGCCTTCTTTGATTATTGATCACATTATCAATTTCCGCATTAGTAATGTTGACACCATCAACATTGGCCACAGTTTCATTACCTGGCGTAACAAGGTTAGCACCAAAATAACCAGCAAAAACAAAGAAAATAATGATGATAGCCAACACCACCTTCATGGCTGGGCCTTCCATCTTCTGCTGTATTCTTTCTAGCATCATAGCTAAGTACCTACTTTTTATTTATTACTTCAATTATTTATATAATCAATATTATAAGAATATATTTATCACAAAAAGTACTATTTAAGCACTCTTACTCTAACAATTTAAATTTATTATTATTGCGGCTAACGAGAAGTTATTAGAACGAGGAAAAAATTTGCGAGAATGCGCAGTTTGCTTATTGCAAATGAGCACATTGGAGCGAATTTTTAACAAAGTTATAAAACTTCGCACTAGTCGCTATAAAGAAAACGCGCCCTGAGGCGCGTTCATAAATAATGGCGGAGCGGACGGGACTCGAACCCGCGACCCCCGGCGTGACAGGCCGGTATTCTAACCAGCTGAACTACCGCTCCAGCAGAGTCTTTTAAGCTTAAGTTCAGGGTCACTTAAAAGACTAATTCTATCGCCAATTTATCTTGGCTAAAGAATTTGGTGGGTGGTACTGGGCTCGAACCAGTGACCCTCGCCTTGTAAGGGCGATGCTCTCCCAACTGAGCTAACCACCCAGAAAACGGCGGCTAGTTTACCGCGTCTTTAAGCGCTTTACCAGCTTTAAATCCTGGAACTTTTGCAGCTTTAATTTGGATAGTTGCGCCTGTTTGTGGGTTACGACCTGTACGGGCTGCACGCTCTTTTACAGAGAAAGTACCGAAGCCTACTAATGATACTGACTCACCTTTTTGAAGTGATTCAGTTACTGCGCCGATCATTGAGTCTAGTGCGCGACCTGCTGCTGCTTTTGAAATGTCTGAGCCAGCTGCGATTGCATCAATTAATTCTGATTTATTCACTCTTATTCCCCTTGATAGATAGAGTTATTACGATGTTTTTACTATTAAAACCAACTTGGTTGTCATCGGTTTTTAATGAGGTTGTTTGTTATAGCAACTTGCGCTTTAGAGTGTCAAGGAAAATCCCGTCAATTCGCGCAAAAACCTTTAAATACAAGGCTTTTGCGCAAAATTCAACCACTTAAAAATTACTAATGAGGATGGATATCCTCTTGCTGCTTTGATTTGTTGGCTACTGCCTTAGATTTGCTTTGACTAGCAAGACTCTTAGGCTCTGGAGGGCGTTCCAATGCAATATCAATTACTTCATCGATCCACTTCACGCAATTTATCTCTAAATCCTTTTTAATGTTTGAAGGGATATCCGCCAAATCGCGTTCATTATCTTTGGGTATCATCACTGTTTTGATACCACCTCGATGCGCTGCCAGTAATTTTTCTTTTAGACCACCAATAGGTAACACCTCACCGCGTAAAGTGATTTCACCAGTCATGGCCACATCTTTTCTTACCGGAATTTTTGTCAAACTCGAAATTAAAGCAGTGCACATACCAATACCTGCACTTGGACCATCTTTTGGCGTAGCGCCCTCTGGGACATGCACATGGATATCTTTCTTTTCGTAAAAATCAGGCTCAATCCCAAGTGCCAAACAACGGCTTCTAACCACCGTCATTGCCGCCTGAATTGATTCCTTCATAACATCACCAAGCTGGCCAGTAAAACTGGTTTTACCTTTACCATCAACTACTACGGACTCAATAGTCAGCAGCTCGCCTCCTACTGAAGTCCAAGCAAGCCCTGTTACCTGTCCAATTTGATTGTTGTCGCCAGCCTTACCGTAATCAAAGCGTTGCACACCTAAGTATTTATCAATATTACCTTTATGTACTTTAATGGTTTTCTTTTCTTTCTTGGCCAACAACTGCTCTTTAACTGTTTTACGGCAAATTTTAGCCAGTTCACGCTCTAAATTTCGGACTCCAGACTCTCGGGTGTAATAACGAATGATACTGCGGACACCTGACTCTGAAAGTTGCAACTCGCCATCACGCAGTCCAGCATTTGTCATTTGCTTAGGCAACAAATAACGCGTCGCGATTTCAACTTTCTCATCTTCGGTATAACCTGGAATTCGAATCACTTCCATCCGGTCTAATAAAGGCGCTGGAATATTCATGGAGTTAGAGGTCGCGATGAACATTACCTCAGAAAGATCATAGTCGACTTCTAGATAATGGTCATTGAAAGTATGGTTTTGCTCGGGATCTAACACTTCTAGCAAAGCCGAAGAAGGATCACCGCGCATATCCATCGCCATCTTATCGATTTCATCCAACAAGAACAGCGGGTTTTTCACAGAAACCTTACTCATTTTCTGCATGATCTTTCCTGGCATAGCGCCAATATAGGTTCTTCGATGGCCACGAATTTCAGCTTCATCTCGAACGCCACCAAGCGCCATACGCACATATTTTCTGCCAGTGGCTTTAGCTATTGACTGGCCCAAAGACGTTTTACCGACACCTGGTGGTCCCACTAAACATAATACAGGCCCTTTAAGTTTTTTAACTCTTTGTTGTACCGCCAAATATTCTAGAATACGTTCTTTAACTTTTTCTAAACCATAATGATCAGAATTCAAAGTGTCTTCGGCACTATTTAAATCATGCTTTACTTTCGAGCGCTTCTTCCAAGGAACCCCTAAAAGCCAATCAATATAGCCTCTAACCACTGTCGCTTCTGCAGACATTGGTGACATCATTTTTAACTTTTTAAGCTCGGCCTCTGCCTTTTCCTTAGCCTCTTTATTCATCCCGGATTTAGCAATTTTATTGGCTAGCTCTTCATGTTCCGAAGCCGTTTCTTCACCATCTCCCAGTTCTTTTTGGATGGCCTTGATTTGCTCATTTAAATAATATTCGCGTTGGTTTTTTTCCATTTGATTCTTAACGCGACTACGAATTCGTTTTTCAACTTGCAACAACTCCATTTCACCTTCCATCTTGCTCATGAGGTGTTCAAGGCGCTCAGAAGTATTTTCCATTTCCAGGATTTGCTGCTTATCTTGAATATTGAGAGCCATGTGGGCCGCAATGCTATCCGCTAAACGACTTGGCTCATCAATACCCGATAGAGAAGTCAATATTTCGCTTGGAACCTTTTTATTGAGTTTTACGTACTTATCAAAATTAGATAAAGCGGCTCTAGCCAGCCCATCTTCTTCAGTTGGATTCAGTGAAGCAGCATTCACTGTTTCTACTTCAGCTACATACATAGGTTCTGTTTCAGTGTATTGAACTACTTTTGCTCTTTGTACACCCTCTACTAAAACTTTGACGTTACCATCGGGTAGCTTCAGCATTTGTAAAATAGTGGCAACACAGCCGTAGGTATAAAGTTGATCTGGTTCAGGCATATCTTCAGAGGCTTCTTTTTGCGCCACCAACATAACCTGCTTATCGCCATTAGTCGCTTCTTCAAGGGCTAAAATAGACTTCTCTCGTCCCACAAATAATGGAATAACCATATGTGGGAAAACCACCACATCCCGCAGTGGTAACAAAGGAAGTTGTTTATTTTTAGATTCTAGATTTGTTTCTTGAGTATCGCTTTGCATTGCGCTTTTTCCTAACTGTTGGTTTAGCCCAGTTGGTTAAATTAAAACTGATTTCAGAAAATTGTTAGTCGCAATGGGCTCAGAACGAGCCCACATTTGAATGGTTGCAGCTTATATTATTCTGAAGCAGCTTTTGCTTGAGAATCGTATATCAGTAAAGGCTCTGCCTCACCTTTCACCATCGCTGCATCGATACAAACTTTACTAACATTTTCTAAAGATGGTAATTCATACATGGTGTCTAATAAAATTTCTTCAAGGATAGAGCGTAACCCTCGTGCACCAGTTCGGCGCTGCATCGCTTTTCGTGCTATCGCTTCTAGCGCATCTTTTCTAAACTCTAACTCTACATTTTCAAGCATCAACAATTTATTGTATTGCTTAGTAAGCGCATTTTTTGGTTCAGTTAATATTCGCACTAAAGCATGTTGGTCAAGTTCCTGCAAGGTTGCTACAATCGGTAATCGGCCAATAAATTCAGGAATCAAACCAAATTTCACTAAATCATCTGGTTCAATATTCTTAAGCATTTCACCAATTGCTTTACCATCATGAACTTCTTTAACATCAGCGCCAAAACCTATACCGCCTTTTTCAGTGCGTTCCTGAATGATTTTTTCGATTCCAGCAAAAGCACCACCACAAATAAATAGAATGTTTGAAGTATTCACCTGTAAGAATTCTTGCTGCGGATGCTTACGACCGCCCTGTGGAGGAACAGAAGCAACCGTGCCTTCAATTAACTTTAACAAGGCTTGTTGTACTCCTTCACCTGATACATCACGAGTGATGGAAGGATTATCGGATTTTCGTGAAATCTTATCGATTTCATCAATATAAACAATTCCGCGCTCAGCTTTTTCAACATCGTAATCGCATTTTTGAAGTAGCTTTTGAATAATATTTTCTACATCTTCACCGACGTAACCAGCTTCAGTCAAAGTCGTCGCATCAGCCATGGTAAAAGGCACTTCCAACATTCTGGCTAATGTTTCGGCTAGTAAAGTTTTACCTGAGCCGGTTGGACCTATTAAAAGGATGTTACTTTTGCCCAATTCAACTTCTTTATTCTCAGAAGATTGAGGCTCATTCTCTAAACGTTTGTAATGATTATAAACCGCCACCGACAGTACTTTCTTTGCTCTATCTTGGCCAATCACATACTCTTCCAAGAATGCGCTTATTTCTTTTGGCGACGGCAAGTCACGACCACCAGCTTCTGCGGCGATATCTTTAACTTCTTCAATGATGATGTCATTGCACAAATCGACGCATTCATTACAAATAAATACGCGAGGACCCGCTATTAGTTTTTTCACTTCATGTTGGCTTTTGCCACAAAAAGAACAATACAGTGTTTTACTATCGTTGCTATCGCTCATTCATTCCTCGGTCTGTTCAGATGCCATATCGATTGTTGTTGCTAATCCCTGCAATATGGGGACTAACCCTCAGCCTTCAACTGATTCTTGCCTTTATCCACTAACATTAACAAAAACCACAGGTCAAAAAAAGCAAAATAGCTTGAGCTGACTGATATTTAGGCAAATTTAACAAAATAATCCAAATACTCTCTTTTTTGTAAGGTAACTTCTTTATACTAGCCACTAATAATCTATTTTTAGTGATGGAGCTTAATTATTATTCAAGCAATAAAATTTATAGGGCTATCGATATCTTCATTACTATTGGTAGCCTGCTTATCTGTCAAAAAGCACAAAGTTACTCAAGAAGATAAGCAGAATCTTAGACCAGACTCTAATGAGATTGCCCTACAACCAGTTCATCAATCGAACTCCCCTATTACGGTGATAGCTGATGTCCATGGTGACTTTCCAACTCTGCAAAAATTATTACAAGCAGGTCAGCTCATCGACGCTCAAAACCGATGGATTGCAGGCAAACGGATTCTTGTCAGCGTGGGTGACTTAGTTGATCGAGGTCCTGATTCACGTCAAATCCTCGACTTTTTCATGGCATTAGAAAAGCAAGCTGCTAAAGCAGGCGGCGCCTTTTACATGGCGCTTGGCAATCATGAAGTTATGAATATACGTGGCGATCTTCGCTATGTGTCCGATCCAGAATTTGCCGCATTTAAAGATGATGAACCGGCTGGATTACGTCAATCCACTTATCAAGCTTTTCTTAAAAGATCCAAATTGACTGACTCAGAACAAAGCCAACAAGAATTCCAAAACCTATACCCTGCGGGATTTTTTGGTCACGTCAAAATGTATGCCCCTGATGGCAAATATGGTCAATGGCTACTCAGCAAGCAAATTATAGTAAATGTCCAAGATAAATTGTTTGCCCACGGAGGTTTTTCGCAAGACTTAATCGATAGTGGCAAAAGCCTCAAAGAACTCAATCAGCAGTTTATTTCTGATTTAAGTCGCTATAGTCAGTTATGGCGTGAACTAGTTAATTCTGGACTTTTCCAATTTTCAGATTCGAAACGAGTACGATTAAAAATTGCCAAACAATTTGTTGCTGGCAATTTGAAACACTCTTTAACTGATGAGCAATCTCTCAAACTTAAAGCTCAGCAATTTATAGATTTTGCTGACTCTTTGCTTTTCAATAGCTTTGGGCCTACTTGGTATCGCGGCAATATGCAATGTCATGAATATGTTGAAGAAAATACTATTGATAATGTGTTGCAACACTTTGCTGCTACTCAAGTATTTTTAGGCCATACCCCAGACAGCAGTTTGACGGTTCGCTCACGCTTGAATAATAAAGTTATTATGCTCGATACCGGAATGTCCTCCGCATACTATAAAGGTAATCCCAGTTTAGTCTCTATTAATAAAACTGAGTTAAAAGTGCTAAACCTCAATGATGCACGCAATATTTCTCCGATTAGTGACCCTGTGAGAAAACCATTAAACCCTCATGGTCTTACTGATAACGAAATAAGAAAGCTTTTTTTGCGTAGCAAGCCCAAGTTAAACGCTGATAAGTATTCATCGATACTTTCCTTTCCTTTTAATGATGAAACTATCCAAAGTGCTTTTAAAGAAGTTAAGTCCCAGCAAATGAAAAAAGAGTTAGCAGCTTATGAGCTTGATAGGCTATTGGGCCTCTACTTAGTTCCTTTGACAATAGAGTATAGCTATAAAGACAAGAAAGGTGTTCTACAATATTTACCAAAAAAATCACTCACTAAAGTTAGGATTGAAAAAGAAAATATTGGCCTTAACGGTTATTGCAAACCAGAAAAGGCACAGGAATTAATGCAGATATTTGATTGGTTAATTGCAAATACTAATAGGAGCAATGAAGATCAATTGTACACTCCAGAAAACTCGCAACTTTGGCTAATAAATCATGCGGATGCATTTGCGGATTTAGCTGCCGATAGAGGTTTTTTCAGCGATATGCCAAACAAGATATCCCCTCTATTTATAAAATCTCTTAGTCTACTGAACCGAGATAATTTGAATAAAATAATTGGGAAGTATGTTTCTAAGCAGCAAATTGAACAAATATTGCTGCGACTTGATCTACTGTTACAACAGTCTGCTAAAAGTAAATAATCGGCAGGGGTTTATTAAGAGCACTGCAAAAAAACAGTGCTCTTTCATCTTATTTTCTAGAATTAATTACAGAATCAATCAAACCATACTCAACAGCTTCTTCAGCTGTCATGAAATTATCACGATCAGTATCTCGCTCAAGATCTTCAACCGGGCGGTCACAATGACCTGCCATTATCGAGTTCAAGCGACGTTTTAAATCAATAATTTCTTTAGCATGGATTTCAAAATCAGATGCTTGGCCTTGGAAGCCACCTAAAGGTTGGTGAATCATCATACGAGAATTAGGCAAACAATGACGTTTGCCCTTGGCGCCACCTGTTAATAAAAAAGCGCCCATACTGGCCGCTTGACCAATACAAACAGTACTAACGTCGGGTTTAATAAACTGCATAGTATCGTAAATCGCCATACCAGAAGTGACTACACCACCTGGTGAGTTTATGTACAAATAAATATCTTTATCAGGGTTCTCTGATTCTAAGAACAACATCTGAGCGATAACAGAGTTCGCCATATAATCTTCCACTGGACCAACTAAGAAAATTACACGCTCTTTTAGCAATCGAGAATAAATGTCATAGGAGCGCTCACCGCGTGATGTTTGCTCTACGACCATAGGGATCAATCCACCAGCATAAGGATCAGTAACAATAGACTCTTGGTTGGTGAAAATAGGATTTTTAGGGTTGTTCATGCGTTATCCTTTTGGGCACTTTCTTTTATTTTGAACAGGCATTAAAAAAGCGAGCATAGGCCCGCTTTTAGTATTCAGTTGACACTACGAATTATTTTTTATTCATAATATCATCGAACTGTACAGACTCTTTCGATACTTTAGCTTTTTCTAGCACCAAGTCAACCACTGTATCCTCAAGTACTAATGATTCTACTTCGCGTAAACGTTGTGGATCGCCATAGTACCAATCAATCACTTCTTGAGGTTGCTCATAAACAGCTGCCAAATCATCTACTTGTGCACGCACTTTATCTTCGTCAGCTTTTAACTCTTCAGTTTTGATGATTTCTGCAACCACTAAACCTAACTTCACACGACGTGTCGCCTGCTCTTCAAATAACTCAGCAGGTAAATCAGGAGTATCCGCACCTTGTGGAGCACGCATTTGCTGCATCATTTCTTGGCGCATGCGATCAATTTCTTGATCGATCATTGCTTTAGGAATATCAAACTCATGAGCGCCTACTAGGGCATCCATCACTTGACCTTTTACCTGTGCTTTAAGCGCATTGCGTAATTCACGCTCCATATTGTCTTTAACATCAGACTTTAGGCCATCAATATCTTCAGCTGCTAATGCTTCTGCTAAATCTTCTAGTGATGGTAATTCTTTCTCGTTCACTTTATGAACGTGAGTAGCAAATACAGCGTCTTTACCTTTCAGATCTTCAACGTGATAATCTTCTGGGAAAGCTACTTCAACATTCACATCTTCGCCAGCTTTAGCGCCAATGATTTGCTTTTCAAAACCTGGGATCATGCTATCTGAACCAAGTTCTAATGGGAATTCTTTAGCTTCGCCACCGGCAAATGCTTCGCCATCAATAGAACCTGTGAAGTCGATTACTACTTGGTCACCTTTCTTAGACTTACGCTTAACTTCTTTCCAAGTCGCGCGCTGGCCTTGAAGAGTTTCTAACATCTTATCTAAATCAGTATCAGTTACTTCAGCTGTTTTAGCGGCAACTTCTAATTTATCAAAAGCAGTTAATTCAACTTGAGGATAAATTTCAAATTTAGCAGTGAATTTTAAATTTTCACCATCTTTATTTTCTACAAGCTCTAGTTGCGGGTAACCAGCAGGCATTAACTTTTCTTGCTGTACTGCTTCGAAATAATGACGCTGCATAACTTCACCAAGAACTTCTTGACGAACTGCCGCACCATAACGCTTTTTAACAACACTAAATGGTACTTTACCTGGACGGAAGCCATTCATCTTCACGTTACGAGACATATCCTGTAAACGTTTTTGTACGGCACCATCAATATTCTCTGAAGGAACATCAATTGTTAAAACTCTTTCTAAACCTTGGCTGGTTTCAACTGAAACTTGCATTATTAATCTCCGAAGATTAAACCTAAACTATTTAAAAACGGAAAAAGACAAAGCAATTATAATCACTTTGTCTATTATTAAGATGAAGGATAAAGAAATGACCATTTACTTGAATTGATATCTTAAGTAAATGGTGCGAAAGGAGAGACTCGAACTCTCACGCCTCGCGGCACTGGAACCTAAATCCAGCGTGTCTACCAATTCCACCACTCTCGCGCATTGTTCTTACAGTGGGCTTGCGCCCAGACAGCCCTCATCGAACCGTATTGTTTATTTCACGCTTCTGATATTGGTAGTAGAAGCAGAAAAAATATGGGGTGGACGATGGGATTTGAACCCACGACAACCGGAATCACAATCCAGGGCTCTACCAACTGAGCTACGCCCACCATAAATCGTCATATCATCTGTTGTGCCTGCAACGCTAAATGGCGCGCCCGGCAGGAGTCGAACCTGCGACCCACGGCTTAGAAGGCCGTTGCTCTATCCAGCTGAGCTACGGGCGCATTTGAATCGATACCGCATAACAAATGACAAAAAATTGGTCGGCGATGAGAGATTTGAACTCCCGACATCCTGCACCCAAAGCAGGCGCGCTACCAGACTGCGCTAATCGCCGATTTTGCCTTATTCGGCCCCATATCTTGACCAAGATTAGGTTAACCCGAACAGGGAGCGCAATAATACTGACTCATACGAAATGCGTCAACACTTTTTCAGCCATTTTTTATGGATATTTCATAATTAGCAAGAAAAGCTGAATAAGGATTGAGCAAAGCTGTAAATATTGCGACAATATCGCCTTTTCAAACGCTCATTTGAATTAAATCAGCTTAAGAATACTCAGGATTATCAATATGTCTGCTCAAATCTTAGATGGTAAAGCCATTTCTGAAAAAGTTAAAAGTCAACTGGCCGAAAAGGTACAAGCACGCTTAGATCAAGGCCTTAGAGCACCAGGTTTAGCAGTGGTATTAGTTGGTGGCGATCCAGCTTCACAAATTTATGTGGGTAAAAAGGTAGAAGCCTGCGAAAAAGTCGGCTTTATCTCGCAAAAATTCGTGATGGACGAAGATACCACCCAAGATTCACTATTACGACAAATTGACTCTTTAAATGATGATCCTGCTATTGACGGCATTTTGGTGCAACTGCCACTTCCTGCTCACCTAGATTCGAACGTTATCTTAGAGCGAATCAAAGCTGATAAAGATGTGGATGGCTTCCATCCCTACAATATGGGCCGCCTTACGCAAAAAATGCCAACCATGCGCCCTTGCACGCCCTATGGTGTAATGGTCATGTTAAAAGAAACCGGTATTGATTTAGTTGGCAAAGATGCCGTAGTTGTCGGTGTATCCAATATTGTAGGCCGCCCAATGGGCATGGAACTATTAATGGAGCGCTGCACCGTCACTTTCTGTCACAGTAAAACTAAAGACTTGCCAAAGAAAGTTTCCGAAGCCGATATAGTGGTGGTTGGTGTTGGTATTCCTGAAATGGTCAAAGGTGATTGGATCAAGCCGGGCGCTATCGTCATTGATGTAGGCATTAATCGCCTGGAGACAGGTAAATTGGCGGGAGATGTTGAATTTGATATCGCCAAAGAGCGCGCTTCTTGGATCACACCAGTACCGGGTGGTGTAGGACCAATGACCGTAGCAATGCTGATGAGTAATACTTTATTTGCCTGCGAGCATTTGCACGACTAAATCATTCAATACCCTCAAGATAATAAATAATACTCAAGCCACTGTCCTAGGGTTAAGACAGTGGCTTTTTTAATATTTAAAGAATTATGAAGGGAAACTTAGAAAATAGACTAGGTAACTGACAACCCAGACCAATCCCCAAATAGCCATTTGGCTTTCCCTCGAATATTTTTTTGCTAGCGTTTTAACAAATAATCTTGCCAGATAGGCGATAGCTAAAAAACGTAGTAACCGCGCTGGAATACTAATCACCACAAACTGCCAATAACTAATATCGCTGGAATAAGCCTGTACTGCAAAAGTTTTGTAGGGCAAACCTTGAGTTGGTCCCAGTAGAATCGCTTTGATACCATCGGCCTCCATCCAAGTGGCTACTTTTTGCATTAACTCTTGATTGATCGCGGGAACAGATTCGATGATATGCCACCAAGTGCTGTGAAAATTTGCACCTAACCAATAGAGCAAGCTGCCGCCAATAAGTGCGCCGATTAAAGCAAATACTGCATAGCGAATTATCGGCTCATTCTTTTTAAGTGCTAAATAGCTAAGCAAGACATCCGGCAGTATAAAAAAAATCGTCCCTTCAGCAAAACCCCAAACCGCACTCAGAACGCTTTTTCCATTTACCTTGCTAGACATTTCACTAGTCCCATTCTGGATACTGAATAGCATGTTGAAGCTCACTAAAAGTCGATTTGAGCTGATTAAAAAATTCAGCTTTATGCTGCGAATAACTAAATGGCTGAGCAAAAGAAATATCACAAAAAAAAGGCACAAGCACAGGGTCGCCTTTTGGCATGACTTTGCCTAAGCCATGCAAATAGACTGGGTATACCGATACATCCGGACAAGCTTGTGCTAACTTACTAATACCATATTTTAGTTCTGACATTTCTTCCGGTTCTCCGCGCGAACCTTCTGGGAAGAAGATTAAAATTTTGCCTTGCTCTAAAGCCTCTTGGCACAAATCAATTGGGTCAGTTGCTCTAGCTGCACTTTTATCTCTGTGGATGGGTAAAATCCCAATAATATTCAAAGCAAACCATTTCATTATTGGGTTAGTGGTAAAATAATCTGCTGCAGCCACGGGCTGAACTTTTGATAATAATCGAAGCGGCATCATTGAAACCAAAACCATAGTATCAAGATGACTATTATGATTAGCGACGATAATAGCTCTACCTTTTTCAGGGAGTCTGATAGGACTGTGGTAACGCAGCCCTATCACTATTTTTACTAAAGGTCGCACAATGATGACAAAGAAACAAAGCCTTAACATTGAGTTGAACTTTCCAGTTATATATTTCATCTGATTGCTCCTAGTAAAAGGCATAATGCATCAAGTGAAAAAATAGTGGCGCGGTAAATGTTAGGCTATCTAAGCGATCTAAAATGCCACCATGACCAGGCAAGATTTGACCCGTATCTTTAATACCTGCATCACGCTTAATAGCAGACATAGAGATATCACCAATAAAGCCAACTAATGAGATACCAAAACCTACTAGAGCGCCCTGCCACCAATTCATAGGAGTCAAGCTGGTTGCCAATAGACTTCCTAATGCCACTGTAAATATGGCGCCACCAATAAGTCCACCTCGAGTTTTATTTGGACTTACTTTTGGAGCAATGGGGGTATTCCCAAATAATTTTCCGCTGATAAATTGGCTAACATCATTTAATTGAGTAAGCACCACCAGATACAAGAGTAAGGCGGCACCTTCTGATGAAACTTTTAAGCCTGCACTTAAATTAACTTCTGCACCCTGTAAAGGCATCACCACTAAAAATGCTAAATGGCTCAGCGTAAACACAGTTAGCATTAACCCCCAATGGATATTGCTGGCCGCTTTTAAATAATTTTTTGTTTCACCCGCTAGTACCATGCGAAATGGTAAAAACAAAAAAGCATAGATAGGAATAAAAATAATAAACATTCCATACCAGCCAGTAGCAACCCAATAATATTGCAGTGGGATGGTCAGATAAGCCCAAAACAAAACTCTTCTATCGGCTTTACGAGTCGCGGTCATTGAGAAATATTCTTTTAAGGCAATAAAGCTTAGAATCGCAAATAGATAGATAGTCGTCATAGGACCAAACATTAAGGACAAACCAAAAACACCAACCATTAACCACCATGAATTGATGCGCATTTGCAGTTCATTCTTAATGATCACACCATTTGATTCACCAGCGGCTTTTCTTCTGTTGATAAAATAAGTAGTAACCGTTGCTAGGGATAAAAAAGCTATTAAGCCAATAAAAACTTGGAATACCGGTAACATAGTTGCAAAATCAAAAATCATCATTAACTCCTTCTATTGTTCGTTACTAAGTGCAGCTTTAACTCGATTCATTACTGTCAATGCAGCGAGTAAAGTAGCAATAATTAAAATTGGATTGATTAGTGCGGCTGCACTTGGAAAAACGCTCACTAAAATAGCAAAAACTGAAATGAAAAAAGCTCGGTCACTCTTACCCATAGGTCCTTGATACTGCCTCTGGCTTGCGACCGTTGCGCCCATAACTCCGACAAACTCCGTTAGCACAGCGACAAAGCCAAAAAGCGCCAAAGCGACAATGCTTATCCCAGGAACAATGATCAAAGCAGCGATCAAAGCGGCATCTGATACCACATCAGCAACTTCATTCAGGAAAGCTCCTAAATCTGATTTCTGCTCATGTTCTTTAGCCAAGATGCCATCTATAGCATTCAAAGCCATTCGAACCAACAACATTGGCGCCAATAGCCATAGCGCGGCCACATTTGCATATAGAATAAGACCGGCTGCAGTAGCTAAAGAGAACACTAGGGCTAAAATTGTTATTTGATTGGCTGTGCCACCTTTGGCCGCTATCCAGTTTACAACCGGTCTTAACGCCGCTTGAAACTTAGGTTTCAGTTGATAAATGCTTAACATCGCAAATCCTTAGTTATGAATAATCACGGACTCAGATTCGCAAAAGGCATAGATATAAACAACTTAATAAGTTAAAGTATTATATAAATAACTAAAAAGCATACTATTTGTATACCAAATGCTTATGGGCAATCAAACTTCCATTCTAATTAAGGCTATAAAGAGTCAGTTAAAGGCTAAAGGGCTCACCTATAAAGAGTTGGCTGAAGATTTAGCCATGAGTGAAGCCAATATCAAGCGTATGTTTGCGCAACAAAAAATTAACTTAGATAGATTAGAACTTATTTGTAACCGCTTAAATTTGGATTTATTAGAGTTGGTTCAACTCTCACAGCAACATAACAAAGAGATTTCAGAACTAACTCTCGAACAAGAAAAAGAAATCCTTTCCGATAAGAAAATGCTATTAACCGCTTCACTTTGTTTATCTGGTTGGCGTTTTAATGACATGCTGAAGCATTATGATTTCACCGAAGTCGAATTGATTGGTTATCTCACTAAGCTCGATAAAATAAAATTTATCGAGTTACTACCCTACAATCAGATCCGAAAAAAAGTCAGTTCTAGATTTTCTTGGCAACCCAGCGGTCCTATTCAAAAGTTTTTTACTCAGCTGATCCAAAAAGAATTTTTTGAATCTTCTTTTACTCAAACCCATGAGAAAATCATTTTCATTTCAGGGATGTTATCCGACGCATCCAATAAAAAAATACAGAAAATGATGGAGGATTTGGCATTAGAATATCGGGCTGCGCTGCGACAAGACAAAGGCTTGTCGCTAGATGATAAGAAAGGAACTAGTTTGGTGTTAGGATTAAGAGACTGGGAGTTATCTGTTTTTAATCAGTTACGAAAGAAACTGTAGCGTAACTGTTCGCTAAACAGCTATTAGTTAACTATTATTTTCGGCGCCAACTAGTGCCACCGGCACCGTCTTCGAGTTCAATATTCAGCTCACTAAGTCTATCGCGAATTTCGTCAGCTTTAGCCCAATCTTTATCAGCTCGAGCTTGCAGGCGCTGCTGAATCAAATCATCGATCTCTGCATCTGAGACGTCTGATTCCACTGCTCCAGATTTTAGAAACTCTTCGGGATCTTGCTGCAATAAACTTAAAACGCTAGCCAAATCTTTCAACTTAACTGCGATAGTGGCAGCTTGCACCATATCCGTTGCTTTTAAGCGATTTACCTCTTTAGCTAGATCAAATAATACTGGCAATACTTCAGGAACATTAAAGTCATCATCCATTGATTGAATAAACTTTGCTTCGGCTTTGTCTAATAGCTCTAGCTTATTGTCCGTTGCTTTTGAAAAATCGACACCGCGCAATGCGGTGTATAAACGCTCCAAAGACGCATCAGCAGCTTCAAGGTTGGCTTGGCTGTAGCTTAGTTGCGAGCGGTAATGGCCATTCATTAAAAAATACCGGACTGATTCCGCGCGATACTGAGTCAGCACATCGCGAATGGTAAAAAAGTTACCCAAAGATTTAGACATCTTTTCTTTGTCCACTTGCACCATTCCGGTGTGAATCCAAGTACGGGCAAATTGACAACCATTAGCTGCCTCCGATTGGGCAATTTCATTTTCATGATGCGGAAACTGTAAATCAGAACCGCCACCATGAATATCAAAGGTATCTCCTAAACACTCTTTTGACATAGCAGAACATTCAATATGCCACCCAGGACGGCCTTTACCCCATGGCGAATCCCAAGTAGGTTCATTTGGTTTAGCGGCTTTCCATAGAGCAAAATCTGCAGGATCTTTTTTGGCGCTATTGACATCGATTCTCTCACCAGCATTTAATTGCTCTAAATCCTGCTTACTGAGCTTGCCATACTCGTCGAAACTTGGGACATAATAATTGACATCACCATCTTCAGCCACATAAGCAAAACCTTTCTCAATCAAGATTTCGATCATTTGGATGATTCCATCCATAGTTCCGGTGGCAGTTGGCTCAATATCGGGACGCTGCAAACCAATGGCATCGAAATCCGCATACATTTCACCGATAAAGCGCTCAGTTAAGCTATCGAAGGCTTCGTCATTCTCATTTGCGCGTTTAATAATGTTGTCATCGATATCAGTAATATTGCGCACATAGGTCACATCGTAACCACGGAAACGTAAATAACGATTAATCACATCAAAAGATGAATAAGTTCGAGCATGACCAATATGGCACAAATCATAAGTGGTAACGCCGCAGACATACATAGAGACCTTCCCTTCAACAAGTGGCTTAAAGGTTTCTTTTTGGCGTGTCAGGTTATTATAGATCTGTAGCATGGTCTTCTCAGTTTGGTATTTATGGTTTTGGCTTTCGCTTTTTTAGCGTAAAAGCATTATTATATGCGGCAAATTAAGCTTGATATTGTAGCCACTGAGCGCCATCTAGGCTACGTCAATTTTCATAAAAAGGTTAAATTATGGCTAAAGTTACTCTTACCACCAACCACGGCGATATTGTTCTTGAATTAAACGCTGCAAAAGCACCGAAAACCGTAGAGAATTTTTTGAATTATGTGCGTGCTGGTCACTATGAAGGCACTGTTTTCCACCGCGTAATATCTAACTTTATGATCCAAGGCGGCGGTTTCACAGCTGATATGGAGCAAAAAGATACTCAAGCGCCTATCGAAAACGAAGCTAACAATGGCCTATCCAACGTCAATGGTTCCATCGCTATGGCTCGTACTATGGACCCACATTCTGCGTCATGCCAATTCTTTATTAATACTAAAGATAATGATTTCCTAAATTTCTCAGGCGAAACTTCGCAAGGCTGGGGCTATTGCGTTTTTGGCCAAGTGGTTGAGGGCATGGACGTAGTAGAATCTATTAAAGAAGTGGAAACCGGTTCTTATAGTGTGCATCAAGATGTACCAGTAGAAACTGTGTTAATTGAAAAAGCGACCATTAGCGAAGAATAATGCGTCACTTTATTTCTGATCTGCATTTATGCGAAGAGCGCCCTGACTTAACGGCGCTCTTTACAAGATACATGAATGAAATAGCGCCACAATCGCTTGAGTTATTTGTATTAGGAGATTTATTCGAGAGTTGGATTGGCGATGACGATGATTCTGAATTTGTAGAATCCATTATTACTCAATTTAGAGCCTATTCTGACTCTGGAAAAAAGCTCTATTTTCAACACGGTAATCGCGACTTTTTGTTGGCGAGCGAGTTTGCCAATAAAACAGGAGGAGAGATTATTGACGAAATACATCCGCTTGTCATCGGTGGTCAAAACGCCATTTTAATGCATGGCGATTCGCTCTGTTGGGATGATGTGGAATACCTAGAGTTCCGTAAAATGGTTCGCTCTGATGCTTGGCAACAACAGCTGCTATCACAACCATTAACCGTTCGACGTGCAATCGCCGCAGACCTTCGTCAAAAAAGTAAAGACGCCCAAGAAAATAAAGCAGAATCTATAACTGATGTGCATCCAGAAGCTGTCGAAAAAGCATTGCAAGAGAGTAATGCCACCATTTTGATTCATGGTCACACCCATCGTCCTGATTTTCATGATTTAGAAGTTAACGGCAAACATTGCCAAAGAATCGTCCTAAGCGATTGGGGCGAACAAGGTAACTACTTAACCGTTAACAAGAGTGATATAGAGAGTCATTATTTTGGGTAAGCATTTATTTCTTATTACTTTATATTTATTGAGTTTTGCCGCTGATGCTGAAGTAAAAAGTAATATTGTTAACTCGATTCAAGGTTGTGAATTAGCATTAAAATATCACTCTTCAAGTAAAAAAGAAAAAAGTAAGCTTATAAGAAGCCACACAGAGAAAGAAAAGGTAAATATGGTTTCTTGCAACTCTTCTGTTAAAACAACTATCACAACCATATTCGCTGTAGACAATCCTTCAATTGATGATATCGATCTATGTTTGCCGCATACTGCGGAAGATATTAGTTTAAAAATGCTAATTCCTAAGATCATAACCTTTATAAATTCAGGAGAGTTTTATATCGACGACTCTCCTTCATATATTGTTAATGTTTCAACTATTGAAGCATTACTAGAAGAGTATAGTTGTCCTATAGCAACCAACTAATATCCGAATCCGCTTTGATGGTTCGGATAGCTTCTCCATCCCTAAACACCAAACCATCTTTTTTGCCTCTAAGGTAAAGATTGCCGCCATCACGCTCTACAGCCGTACCTTCTTTAATTCCGATAACGTATTTATCTGTGTTGGCGCAAGTATATTCATAAATGCGTTCAGCCCGAGTTTCGCCATTATGATTCGGTGGCTGGTAATCGGTGTAATGCGGATTAATCTGAAAAGGTACTAAAGCTAAAGCCCTAAAACTTCTAGGTTGAACGATAGGCATATCATTCGTGGTACAAATGGTTAAACCAGCCATATTCGAGCCAGCGCTCCAGCCAATATAAGGAGTTCCTACTGCAATCTTTTTCCTAATAGCATCAAGTAACTCATTGTCATAGAGTTGTTTCAATAAATAGAAAGTGTTGCCGCCGCCAATGGCGATAGCATCAGCCTCTTCCACGGCTTTAATAGGATCTGTAAAACGATGAATCGAGGTGACAGTTTTATCAATACCTATTAGCGCACTATTAACCTTTTCTTCATAGGCGTCGTAGCCCAAAGCAAAACCGGCGTAGGGGATAAACAAAATGTTCTTGATGGCTTTAGGTAAAAACCCATCAATCATTGGTAAGGCATGTTCAAGATAGTTCGTTTGTCCTTCTCTTGAAGCGCTAAGTAATAATAGTTTTTGCATCATAACCGTTTCTATAATAGATTCCCGCTTTCACGAAAATGATCTTAAAAATTTATGCCGGAACCCCTGAGTGAAAACGAAATAGAGGGTCTGGCGATTCTATCAGCTCTTTTTCTTTAGCTAAGAAGAATTGCACCCTTTCATCAATAGCTTTATCCGAATAGCGCTTTGCTAAGTCTAAATAATCCATGAAATGGCGTGATTCAGACTTTAATAAAAAGCGATAATATTTTGCTAGCTCAGGTTCAGACCCATCAAAATATGGCGCTAACGCATGAAAACGCTCACAAGAGCGAGCTTCAATAATAGCACCGATAATCAAGCCATCGATTAACCTTTGAGGTTCATCTTTTGCAGCATATTGATGCAACCCAGCGGCATAGCGGGATGGCTTTATAGCTCTATATTTGATACCGCGCTTTTCAATAAAGTCCAAAACCTGCTCAAAATGCAACACTTCTTCTCTTGTCAGTTGAGAAAGCTTTTTCAACAGCTCGATATGCTCTGGATAACGAAACATTTGCTTAACCGCTGTAGCTGCCGCTTTTTTTTCGCAATGAGCATGATCGATTAGAACAAGCTCCAATTCAGTGGTTGCTTTTTCTAACCAAGCTTTCGGCGTTTTGCACATTAAAAAATTATGGATAGGCGTGATATCGGCCATAAAAACTTCAAATAAAATAGAGTGCGGCTATTATAGCGCTTTCACTTGAGTTTTAAATCTTTGCTGTAAGTTATCCTTATCGGATACTTTCTTATAGCGTATGGCAATATAAAACTTTATAGGCGTTGAATACTTTTTATGCAACTCCGGGTGTTCCTGTTGCAATAGCTCAAGAATAGCTTTAGGTCCCCAATGGGATGAAATTATCACTTCTTGTTTCATTAGCTTAGCTTTTAAAAGCTCATAATACTTCTCAATAGGATCTCGTTTGCTAGATTTTCGTAAAAGCCAAAGTCCGAATACCAAGCCTGAAACGATCAAAGTAAAAACCAAACCATAGCCAAGAAAACGCCATTGGTTAGACTTAATTCCTAGCTTGCTTAACCAATTGTTTTGTTGATCTTGACCATAACCCATCAATGAATCATCCCAAAAGCTTTTGATAGCATCCCATCGCAATTGCAATTTTTGCAAAAAACCTTGCGGCAAATCAAAACCAAATTCTTTATCACTAAACCAGCTATCTCGGCGAGTAGCGCGAGTTCTTAAATCCGCTTCCACCCTACTAGGATCAATTGCTGCAGTTGGATCAACCCTAACCCAACCTTGGTTATCGACCCAAACTTCGGTCCAAGCATGTGCATCAGATTGCCTAATTAAATAGAAATCACCATAGGGGTTATACTCACCACCTTGATAGCCGGTCACAACCCTAGCGGGAACCCCTGCAGCGCGCATAATAAAAACAAAAGCACCAGCATAATGCTCACAAAAGCCTTCTTGGGTATCAAACCAGAAACCATCCACGACTTCTTCTTCCAGCACTTCTGGAGTTAAGGTATAGCTGTATTCCTGTTGATTAATAACATTTAAAGTTCGCTGAATAAAATCTTGAGTAGAACTAGATTGAGTGAATAACTGTTGTGCCCATTGACGGGTTCTTTCGTTACCAGTTGCAGGCAGTTGAAGATTCACGTTACGGTGCACAGCGGATAATTCAACGCCTTGATAATCGTAAGTCACAGCTTCAGCGCTATAACTGAATTGAGTTGTAATTTTTCTTGGACGGCGCCAAGTAAAATCATTGAACAAAAAAGTACCATTAGGAGAAGTTGCCAGTTGCTCTAAGCCAAATAGCCAGCGCGATTGATTTGGCTCCATTTGTACCTTGTATTGATATCGAGAGGTAAAATTTGGAATATTTGCAGTACGCGTCGGTGAGCGCACCCCCTCACGCCATGTGTAGCCATCGTAATCAGAAAAAACCATACCGCGCCAATACATATCATTGGCACTAGGCACAGTCGATTCAAACTTGACACGAAATGCAGGGTCATCGAAAGTAGTTAAAGAGCCAATATCACCAGGACTCATACTGTCAGAGATCCCTGTGCCCCCTTGACTGCTATCCGGCATTGCCCATAAAGGACCGGGTAATCTTGGGAATAAAAAAAACAGTACCAACATTATCGGCAAAGCTTGCAGCAAAGCAACGCCAGATATCTTGCTCAGATGTTTTAAACCTTGAAAACCGTGAATTGAATTAAGAGCAACTAAGCCTGAAAGAATGGCAATCATAGCTAGTAATAGATAGAGGCCCATCACTATGGATTTATTGAATAAAAATGCCATCACCATAATGAAAAAGGAAATAAACAAGGTTAAAGCTGCATCCCGATAACTTTTAGATTCAAGCAATTTAAAGCCATACATTAAACAAATAAGGCTCACCCCGGCATCGCGCCCACTAATAGTTCTAAAGTGAAAGTAGACTCCTGCCAGAGCTGAAAAAACAAAAATCAAAACAATCCAAGCCGGTAATTTTATTTGTAATCTATAGCTTAGAAATTTAAAAAACATAAGCGCAATTGTGCTGGCGGTTACCCAAGTCGGAATTTCAAACCACAGAGGAAAGAGTACCAATGCCTGTACAAAAATCAGCATAGGTATAATTCCTTGTCGGTGAATATTCAGTTCTTTTGCTTGCAAATTAAATTCTCATTAAAAAATTGCTAATGCCGTTAAACAATCGTATAAATGTTTGTCGCCATTGGCTAAGTCAAACTTTTGATCTGGCATTTCCAGGCCGAAATCTATACCCTTTTTGTTCGCTTCTATTAACTCATGACACAGATATGATAGTGCTAACTCTTTTTCATAATGCGCGACTGACTGCCAACTAAATATTTTTTGTTGGCCCACTTTATCTTCAAACTCTTTGCTTAACATCCCTCGTCCTCTGGCATAAGCTTTCCACATAACTTGTTTTAAAGGATCGCCAGGCTGATACTCCTTAACACTATAAAAATCTTCGCTGCCTTTTACCGAATTGCTACCCTCTTCATTCCCATGATTGCTATCGCTTAAATTAATCGGCGCTGGAATAGGTTTAGGGTATACCAGGATTTGGTAAGGTGTTTTAAACCAAGACCACACTTGAAAAATGCCAAAAGGAAATACGCTCGAAATCACCATGCGCGGCACCTCAAACCAGCCGCGTTTTGTGACTAGAAACGTTTTTGTAAATTGACTACTAGATTGCTGTGGCACATCCAATAAGCTCATCTTTACTTTAGTTTCGCCAATACCAACACTTGCTCGATACTGCTGAGTTTGATTGATCACTTCAATCTCTAAAGTTGCACTCTCACCAGCATAGACAGCCTTGGGTTTTATCATTTTTATTTTAAGCTGACGTAAATTACGGTAGGTGTAAAAAGTAGAAAGTGAGCCAATCGAGAGTAATACGAACCCTGCCATATAGCCCATATTGTTTTGATAGTTAGTCGCTGCAATTAAAATTAGCACTATAATCAACAACATTAACCAGCCATATCTTGTAGGTAAAATATAGATATTTTTTTGCTTGAGCTGAATTTCAGGTGCAGCCGGTAACCGTGCCTCAACCCAACGATAAAAGCGTTTTTGGATGCGTTTAATAATTGTATTAATCAATCTTCTGACTAATAGTTAATTTAACTAGGAACGCTAACTTGTTCTAATAACTCACTGACTAGCTTTACCGAGTCACCCGATGTTTTTTGAGAGAACTCTAGGCGATGTGCTACTGCTGGGATGAAAATTTGCTGAATATCTTCCGGCAATACATAATCTCGACCATCTAAAAACGCCCAAGCCTTCGCCGCGCCAATGAGCGCCAAGCCTCCCCGTGGAGATAAACCATGTTCAAAATCAGGGCTTTGACGAGTAGCTTTAATTAAATGAATCACATAATTCAACAAATGCTCACTGGCTGTTACTTTAGCAACCTCTTGTTGGATTCTGATTAAGTCTTCCAGACTTAACATAGGCTCTAGAGTATTAAGGTTTTGACGGCCAGATTTGCCTTGCAACAAAACGCGCTCAAAACTCGCATCAGGATAGCCAAGTTGGATTCTAAATAAAAAACGGTCGAGTTGTGACTCAGGCAGCGGATAAGTCCCAATTTGGTGTGACGGGTTTTGGGTAGCAATCACAAAGAAAGGCTGTGGCAATGCAAAGGTTTCACCTTCAACCGTGACCTGCTGTTCTTCCATAGCTTCTAACAAAGCACTCTGCGCTTTTGGCGTAGCTCGATTGATTTCATCACCAAGGATTAACTGGCTAAAAACAGGTCCAGGGTGAAATTTAAACTGCCCATCATTCTTATCAAAAATATTTGCGCCAATAATATCCGCAGGCAGAATATCACTAGTAAATTGGATACGCTGAAACTCAAGTCCGAATACTTTAGCTATAGCTTGGCCTAAAGTAGTTTTGCCCATTCCAGGAAGATCTTCTATCAACAAATGCCCTTCCGCCAACAAGCAAGCTACGGATAATTTAACTTGGTGAGACTTTCCTAAAACCACTTTATTGAGTTGATTTAATACTGGTGTTAAAGCTTGATGCATCTCTTTCCTTTTTATAATTAAAATTCACTATTAATGTAACAGACTATGAATGAACCTATTTATTTCAAATCGATTCAGTTTTTATTCATTTAACTCTATTCACAATGAGCTCGACATAAACACTAATATACATGAGGAAATAATAATGTCATTAAAGAAAGTTTTTCTAGCAACCACCTTAGCCTTATCTTCTGGAATCACCTTAGCTAGCGGCGTTAGCTATGACTACCTTGATGTTAGCCTGCAAGAATATGACGGCGCAGACGGTTACAATTTTGAATTATCAAAATCTTTTTCGAGTAACTTATACGGTCGAATAGACTATACAGATTTAGATGGCGATTTTGGCGGAGAGTTTTCAGCTACTCGCTTGAACTTAGGTTATCTTGCTAGCCTTAACTCTAGTGTAGATTTCATTGCCGAGCTTGGTTACGAAGACATCGACGTAGGCGTTGCTGATGATAACGGTTTCAATGCTCGTTTAGGCTTTAGAGGCATGGCTGCCAATCAATTAGAGCTAGGCGCTTTTGCTAGCTATTCTGATGTGCTGGAATCAACTGATATCACGGTCGAAGGCCGCTACCACTTTACCGATCAGTTTTCACTCGCTTTAGAAATTGGTAACGATGACGAATTAGATGAGCACTATGGCGTCAGCGTTCGATATAGTTTCTAGCAAATCGCTTATCAAAGCCGCTTTTTAGCGGCTTTTTTTTTATCTACAGTTAGTATCCTGGATAATTTATAGTATCATTCACGCAATTACAGTAATTTTGGACTTCCGATGAAAAAGATAATAACAACATTAGTGCTTTCGGCTTTAGGCTTCTCAGCTAACGCCAATGACAAACTCGACTATAATTATATACAGTTCGGCTTTATCCACAGTGCAGGTGAAGTTACTGGCGATAAATTTGGCTATAACTTTGATATCAGCTTTGATTGGACCGAATCTCTCTACCTGAAAACTCGCTACAACACTCAATCTGCTGACGTTTATGCTTCAGGATTAAAAGCTAGCAGTGACGCTACTGAGTTCAGCTTTAGTCTTGGTTATCATGCGGCTTTGAGTCGCTCTTCTGACTTTTATGGCGAAATAGGCTTATTAAAGCAAGATGGTCAAAGCTTACTTAATCAAACGACTTTTGGTAACGATGGCGAAGGCTTCTTGGCAAAGCTTGGTGTTCGTACACGCTGGAGCGCCGCTTGGGAAACTAATTTTTACGCAGGTTATCAAGACATTGATCCGGCTGACTACGTTGATCTAGCCCGTTATGAGGACGATGACACCATTTTTGGCGCTGAGCTGCGATACTATCTTAATAAGACTTGGTCACTAGGTCTAACCGTTGGTGAAGAAGCCACTGGCGAAACGAGCCAATTGACGTTAAGAGCCAACTTTTAAGCCTTAGGGCCAATTTCACAACTATAATAACGCTTTTTACATTCAGTGGTTTTGTGACACCAATCACTGAATGTATAAAAAGCTGACACTTTTGCAAACCATTTCACAAGTAACCCACCCTTTTATGCGATTTCGGACACACTAATAGTTCAATCATAGTGTTAAATTTTCTGACAACGAAAGGCAAGATAGATTTAATCCCTGATTTAGCCTTGATTTAAGCAAAAGCGCAGAGAAACATTATGAAATATTTATTAGGTATAGCCGCATTATTAATTGTTAGTAAGTTTGCACTTTCAAACCCGCAAGCTGTCACTTATTTAAATGATTACAAAGAGTTATTGATGGCTGCAGCTCTCACACTAGTTTCACGCCCACTTCTAAAAAGGATTTTCGAATAGGGCTCTTTTATAAAAGAATCATTGTCCTCTGATATAGCGGCTACAAGCCGCTTTTTTTCTCTAAATATATGATTTATCATGAAAAAAGCCTAACAAATCATGCTAGGCTTTCAAGTCCCTTTCTCGTAAGTAAATACTAACTATAGAGCGCTAATCATAAAAAGTCTCTTTCTGCTCAGCCATTGAGACTAATTTTGCAGCAGGAGCAAATCGCTTTCCATGCAAACTTTCATAATGCTTTAAACGAGCGACAACTTGGTCAATACCCATGCTATCCATATAACGGAAAGGTCCCCCTCTAAAAGGTGGGAAGCCAATACCAAATATGGCGCCAATATCACCATCACGTGCGCTGCGTATAATGCCCTCATCTAAACAACGTACTGCTTCATTTAGCATCAATAAGATGCCTCTTTCAGCAATTTCATCATTAGATATAGACTTTGTAGGCTCGATGCCAAGAAGTTGATACACACTGCTATCCACTTCCTTAGGGCCTTTTTGTTTTTTACCATATTGGTAAAAGCCTTTGCCGTTCTTCTTACCTAGACGATTATCTGCAATTAAGCGCTCGAAGATTTTAGGTGGAGCCATGCGCTCACCAAAAGCATCTTCAAGAATAGGCGCAACCTTGGTGGCTACATCAATCCCCACTTCATCCAATAAGGTAATAGGTCCAACCGGGAATCCAGCTTTTACTAAAGCCTTATCCAATTGCTCAACCGCCACACCTTCACTTAATAACAAGCCCGCTTCGTTCATGTAAGGCGCTAAAATACGGTTGACATAGAAACCTGCACCATCGTTTACTACGATAGGAGTTTTGCCTTGCTTTTTACCTAATTCAACACAAGAAGCCACCACCCAATCAGCAGTATCAGGAGTAGTAATAATCTCCAAAAGAGGCATTTTTTCAACGGGTGAAAAATAATGCAGTCCCACCACTTGTTCAGGACGCTTAGCCGCTTTAGCAATCTCCGTAATTGGAATTGAAGAAGTGTTAGTAGCAAAAATAGTTTTGTCGGAACAGTTAGCTTCCACTTCATTAACCATTTGATGCTTCAACTCTAACTTTTCAAAGACTGCCTCAATAACCATATCGCAATCATGGAAACCATCGTAATTAGTTGAACCCGTTAAACGTGACATAGTTTTCTTAGCATCTGCATCACTAATAAAGCGACGTTTCACTTTTTTCGAGATAATGTTCCATGAGTAATTCAGAGCTTTATTGATACCATCCGCGCTAATATCTTTGATACGAACCATTTTATTGGCCTTGTCAGCTGATACATACGCAATGCCCGAACCCATCAAGCCGCCACCTAAAACTCCAACTTTATCGATAGTTGCAGGCTCCGCGTCAGAGTCGATACCTGTATCTTTTTTCAACTCGGTTGTGGCGAAGAAGATATTGATTAAAGCTTTAGCTTCTGAAGACATTACCAGCTCTGCAAAGTTTTTTGCTTCAATCGCAAAACCAGCAGCTTTACCTTGTGAAACACCCTTTTCAACACACTCTAAGATTTTTTCTGGCGCTGGGTAATTTCCTTTGGTTTTCTTCAATAATTGCTTTTTCGCCTGATCAAATAAAATATTACGACCAATTGGGTTTTTCTCAAGCGCTAAGGTTTGCAAAGCTTGCATAGAGAAGATTGATTTCTTTTTTTGCTGACCTTTGCGTAATTGCATCACACGCTTGCGGGCAGCCTTGATTAAATTAGCACTTGCGGTAACTTCATCCACCAAACCAAGTTTTAAAGCTTTTTTCGGGAACACCTGCTTGCCCGTTAACATCATATCTAAAGATGCTGCAATCCCAATTAACTTAGGCAAACGCTGAGTACCGCCGCCGCCTGGTAACAAGCCAATTTGTACTTCGGGCAAACCTAGCTTGGTAGACTTATCATCAGAACAAACACGGCCATGACAGGCCAATGCAAACTCTAAACCACCGCCAAGGCAAACACCATCGATAGCAGCAACTACAGGGATATTTAATGCTTCAAGTTTATCGAAAATAATATGGCCATTGCGACTCATTTGCTCAGCTTCTTCTACCGTTTTAGCTGAATTCAACATATTGATATCAGCACCAGCGATAAAACTCTTTTGCTTACGGCTGGTAAAAATAACGCCTTTAATTTCTTTTTGTTGAGCAATGTCCTTGATGAGACTATCAGCTTCATCGATAAACTCTTGCTTTAAAACATTTTGTGCTTCACCCTCTACTTCAAAGGAAACAATGGCGATACCGTCATCTTGTAAATCAAATTCAAAAATACTATTGTTAGCCATTAGTCAACCTCCACGATCATAGCTGCGCCTAAACCACCAGCAGCACAAGCCGTGGTTAAACCTACGCCACCACCGCGACGTTTCAATTCATTTAATGTTTGAGTAATCAAACGTGCACCCGTAGCGGCAAATGGGTGACCATAAGCTAGCGAGCCTCCATTGACATTAAACTTATCCATATCAATATCACCAATTTTGGTTCTTTGGCCTAAGTTGTCTTTCGCAAACTGAGTCGAACCAAACGCTTGCACGTTAGAAAGCGCTTGCGCCGCAAAAGCTTCATGCATTTCAATAAGATCCAAATCTTTTAACTTCATTTTTGCTTTTTTCAGTGCCAATGGCGTCGCATAAGATGGCCCCATTAACATGTCATGGTCTGCTTGGTTCGCAGAAAAAGCATAACTTTTGATATAACCTAATGGCTTATATCCTAAAGCTTTAGCTTTCGACTCACTCATTAGAACCACTGCCGAAGCACCATCACTTAATGGCGTAGAATTGGCAGCGGTTAAGGTTCCATATTTTTTATCGAATGCTGGACGTAATTTGGCATAACCTTCTAAGGTCGAGTTAAAACGAACGATGTTATCTTGGCTCAAAGGTTCTTTGGTATATGGTGGGACGTGGGCAGTCATGACTTCATCATTAAGTAAGCCCGATTCCCATGCTTTAGCCGCTAATGAATGCGAACGGTGAGCTAGAGCATCTTGCTCTTCACGAGTAATACCACGATCACGTGCCATTTGTTCAGCATTTTGTCCCATGCTCAAGCCAGTTGAGTATTCTTTAATCGCAGGTGGCACTGGCAACAAGTCGCCAGGACGAAGTTTCTTCAAAATCGCTAGTTTATGGCCAAAGGTTCTGGCCTTTTGTAAATCAACCAAAGCTAATGATAATTTTTTACTGACACCAATCGGCACCACTGAAGAAGAGTCAGCACCGCCAGCAATACCAACAGAGACATCACCTAGCATGATCGAATCAGCCAAACTCGCTATAGTTTGGAAACTGGTAGCACAGGCTCTTGAAATCGAATAAGCATCAGTACGCACATTCATTGGAGTGCCGAGCACAATTTCGCGAGCAATATTTGGCGCTTCCGGTAAAACAACCACTTGTCCAAAAACCACTCGCTCAATTAAATCAGGGTCGAGTTCTGTTTTAGTGATCAGTTCATTAACCACCATCTTGCCCAATTCAATTGCATTCACGCCACGATAATGAGTAGCTTGCTTAGCAAAAGGGGTTCTTAAACCAGAAACGATAGCAACCCTATCTTGCTTAGGGCGTTTTGCGGTTTTCTTAGCGGCTTCAGCGCTCATAATTAACTCCAATAGTAAATCTTATCCACTGATTGTACCTGATGCCCTTACTTTTTTAAACAATCGTTTAAATAGCTAGCTGTGATTTTTGAGCCTAAAACACAGGCTTTAGCTAAATAAGGACAAGATATAGCCAGAAAGACACAATTAGTTGCATTTTTTTGCAATTCAAGGCTACACAAGAGATGATAATTTCATTAAATTATAATGCCCTGAAATGCTAGGCATGGAATAGAAGAATTTTGAAAGAAGAATCGATCAGACCCGAAACCAAGACAGCAGAAACCCCTAATCTTGAGAAGAGCCAACAGAACCATCATTTTAGCAACTTAGAGCAATACCTAAGTTCCAGAATTATTGGCCAAAAAGATCTGGTTCATAAGATATTAATTGCACTATTAGCCGATGGTCACTTGCTGGTAGAAGGTGCTCCGGGTTTGGCAAAAACTCGTGCCATTAAAGAGCTTTCTCGTGTTATTGAAGGTGACTTTCAACGCATTCAATTTACGCCAGATTTGTTACCAGCGGATTTAACGGGTACCGAAATCTATCGCCCACAAGATTCAAGTTTTAGCTTTCAAAAAGGACCTTTGTTTCACAACCTAGTATTGGCGGATGAAATTAACCGTGCTCCAGCAAAGGTACAATCGGCTTTACTAGAAGCCATGGCCGAACGTCAAATCAGTGTTGGTAATAATAGTTTTCAACTACCGCCATTATTTCTGGTGATGGCGACACAAAACCCTATTGAGCAAGAAGGCACTTACCCGCTACCCGAAGCTCAGCTGGATCGCTTTTTAATGCATATTGAAGTTGGCTACCCTGATAATGAAGCTGAATCTGCAATTTTAGCGCTGAATCGCCGCGAGGCATTTGCAGATAGCGCACCAACTATTGCCGAACTGCCTCAAGAGCAATTATTTGCCGCCCGCAAAGAAGTGGTGTCACTTTATATGGCGCAAGAAGTAGAAGATTATTTAATTCAACTAGTCTTAGCCACTCGTCACCCTGAAAAATACGATAATAAGCTTGGTCAATACATTGAATTTGGCGCCAGCCCTCGTGCCACCATTGCTTTAGATCGATGCGCCAGAGCAAATGCTTGGTTAAGTGGGCGAGATTATGTGACTCCGGGCGATGTTCAAGCGGTGCTTTTCGATACTTTGCGTCACCGTATTATCCTTAGCTATCAAGCTGAAGCAGAAGGCATCAATAGCAACCAAGTCATTGAGCAATTAATCCAGCTAGTACCTACACCTTAAGCATTTTGATAAGGTAGCTATTTAGCATGCAGAAAAGTTTTTCAGCCAATAACCTATCGCTGCAAGCGGAAACGATTGAGCTTAGTCTTGAGCAATTGATCGCTTGCCAATATATGGCAAATGATAAGGTTCCTTTGCCTAATAAAAAAACCAAAGCTCACTTAGTTGGTGGCCATTTGTCGCCATTCAAAGGCCGTGGTATGGAATTTTCGGAAGTTCGTCAATATCAAGCTGGCGATGATATTCGAACAATCGATTGGCGAGTTACCGCTCGAACTGGCAAGGTACACACTAAGATTTTTCAAGAAGAACGTGAGCGGCCAGTATTCATAGTTTTAGATTTACAAGACAGCATGTTTTTTGGCTCCAAAAACCGTTTCAAATCCACACTAGCTTCTATCCAAGCTGCTAGGGCTTTTTGGGTTGCCTTCAATTCAGGCAATCGAGTCGGTGCTTTACTCAATAATGCTCATACTCATCATGAGCTAAAGCCATCCAACCGTCGAAAAGACGGATTGCGTATGCTGCAAAAAATATTAGAAGTTCATAACCATCGATTGTCGCAACTCTATAATCCTCAATCACAAGCTGAATCCTATAAAATTAATCGCAACTCCTTAAGTGATTCATTATTAAGGTTACGTCACTTAACCAAGGGTGGCTGCCTGATTTATGTTTTTAGTGACTTTATGGACTTCACTGACGAATGTGATAAACACTTAGCGCACTTATCGCAACATAATGATATCTATGGCGTCATGCTAAGTGACCCACTTGAACAAACTATTGGTGTTGCCGGACATTATCACGTCACCGATGGACATAACACTCTTGGTTTTAATGCCAATAGCCGCAAAAATGTTCGTAACTATCAACAGCATTTTGCGCAAAGGCTTGCTAATGTAAAAAATCGGTTTATACAAAGCCAATGCTACTTTAACCATTTAAGTACTGAGCAGCCCGTTAATCATTTAGCTTTAAACCCGATGGCGCTAGAAAGACAAGTAGCCATGTTTAGTCATACCGACGCGCTGCAATCTACTAGGTCAATGAGTAATTAAAATGGTGCAACAAGAATTACTATCTAAACTAAAAGATGTGCACTTACCGGGTGAAGTCAGTTGGTGGCCGCTAGCCATTGGCTGGTGGCTATTGATCGGTTTGATTTTGCTCAGCCTGACAGTGGTGTTTGTTATCCGATATCAAAAGGCTAAGAAGTTTCGATTAAGTAAATTAGCGATTAAAGAACTTAACAGTATAGCCTCATCTGACAATGACAACTGGCTAATGCAGTTAGAAGTTTTATTAAAACGCGCCAGTCTTGCCTATTTCCCAAAGCGAAAGGTCGCCAGTTTAACTCAAGCAAGCTGGATTGATTTTTTGATATCCACAGGTAAAGGTGTTTGGAATGATCAATCTCTAATGCTTCTAAAAGATGGGGTATATCAAGATAAAAAAGCAATTCCAACAAGTCATAAGAGCCAGTTGTTTTCTGAAGCAAAACAGTGGCTAATACAACTTCCCTTGGAGACCAACCATGTTTGAGTTGGCTTGGCCTTGGGTATGGCTATTAGCACCACTGCCAATATTGGTCTGGTGGTTAAGTCAAAGGAAAGCGCAGCAGAATGCCTTACGCGCCCCCATTTTTTTACAGTGGCAACAATTTAAAGATAATCATCAAGAGTCCAGTTTTAACTTCCCTTGGTTATTAATGCTTATTTGGCTTTTGATATTATTAGCCGCTAGTCGTCCACAATGGATTGGCGATCCGATTCGACTACCTGCCAGTGGCCGCGACCTGATGGTATCGATTGACGTGTCCGGCAGTATGGAAATGAAGGATATGGTTGTTGAGCGTAAACAGGTCGACCGACTGGTTGCGGTTAAGCATATTCTTAACAGTTTCATAGAACGACGCGAAGGCGATCGACTTGGTTTAATTTTATTTGGCGAACAAGCTTATCTACAAACACCTTTAAGTTTTGATCTAAAAACGGTTCAGATAATGCTGAACGAAAGTGAAATAGGTTTAGCTGGTCCATCAGCTACTGCAATTGGCGATAGTATCGGACTAGCGGTCAAACGCCTCAAAGATCGTAATGCTAAAAATCGAGTGCTCATTTTACTTACCGACGGTGTTAATAATGCGGGGATATTAGATCCGCTGCAGGCTGCGCAGCTTGCTGAGCATGCTGGCGTGACTATCTATACCATAGGTATTGGCGCCGATGAAGTGGTGACCAGCAACGGATTATTCAGCCGCCGCTTTAACCCTTCTCGCGAATTAGATGAAGAAACTCTCACTAAAGTAGCCGAATTAACTAATGGTCGTTATTTTAGAGCAAGAGATACAGAATCTTTAGATGAGATTTATAATATTATTAATGAGCTAGAACCGGTCGAGCAGGACCAAGAAACTTATCGCCCTACTAAAGCATTATTTTTCATTCCTTTATTAATGGTATTAATCATCAGCTTACTCAATAAATTCATGCAACTAGTCAGCACTAGGCGTACAAGCGGCGCTATCACAAATGACAGAGGTGTTGCGAATGGCTGATTGGCTATTTAATACTTTAGGGATTTATTTTATTCGCCCCTGGGCATGGCTATTATTAATTCCAGTAGCGCTATTGTTTATTTGGCAAACCAGTAAGAAAAACTATCAATCAAGTTGGTCAAATTTAATTGATGATCATTTATTACAATGGATTTTGCCGAATACTGATGACAAGCAAAAAAAATCGCTAAGGAATTTTCTGCTATTGGCATTTTGGCTGTTAGTAGTGACGGCTTTATCAGGGCCGAGTTGGAATAAATTGCCCCAACCCATTTATTCCAGTAATGATGCTAATGTTCTGGTTTTAGATCTTTCAAGCTCTATGGACGCGCAAGATATAGCACCCAGTCGATTAGCTCGCGCTAAATTCAAGCTCTATGATCTACTACAACAAGTCTCAGAAGGTAATAGCGCTTTAATCGTGTATGCCGGTGATGCTTTTATTTTAAGTCCACTAACCAGTGACGAAAAAACCATAGAGAATTTAATTCGCCCACTAGAAACCGAGTTAATGCCCATTAGAGGCAGTCAGCCTCAGCGCGGTATTGAAAAAGCGATAGAACTACTCGAGAATGCTAATCAGGTTACAGGGAACATCATCTGGGTTACTGATGGTGCTGAAACCAGCCAACTAGAAACCATCGGCAACTTGATTAGCGACACTAATTTTCAGCTTAAAATATTAGCCGCAGGAACTGACGAGGGAGCGCCAATCAAAATGCCTGGCGGGCGTTTTTTGAAGGACTCTAGCGGTAATATTGTTGTGCCAAAATTAAATTATTCACAACTAGCTGACTTTGCCAATACTAATACGGCGACTTTAACAGCCATTACTGCTGATAATACCGATATAAGCATTTTAAGAGCGAATAACTTAAGTCCGCTGGATAATAATTATCAAAAAGAAGATATTTTTGCCGATAATTGGCATGATTCCGGTTATTGGTTAATACTTTTGATGATCCCTATCGTGCTTTATTCTTTTAAAAATAAAAATGTCCTAGCGATTTTATTGATTTCTGTTGCTTTATACTCGCCCTATCAAAGCACTCAAGCCAGTGTCACCGATAAACTATTTTTGAACAAAGATCAGCAAGCTCTCAAGCAATATAAGCAAGGTGAGTTTTCTGAGGCAGAGTCAAAGTTTAAAGATCAACACTGGAAAGCCATTGCAGCCTACAAAAACGGTGACTATGCAGCAGCTAGTAATTATTTATCACAGGCGCAAACAGCAGATGAGCTTTATAACTTGGGCAATGCTCTAGCGCTAGCTGGAGACTATCAAACGGCCATTGATAGTTACCAAAAAGTCATAGACTTAGATAACGAGCATCAAGATGCTATTTTTAATAAAAAAGTAATAGAAGATTTGTTGCAGCAACAAGAACAAGAAAACCCTTCTGAGCAAGAACAAGAGCAACAACAAGAACAACAGCAAGAGCAAAATGAGCAAGAGCAACAAGAGCAACAGAATCAACAGCAGCAAGACAGCCAGCAGCAAAACGAAGAACAAGAAGAGCAACAAGAAAAGTCACCAGAGCAGCAGTTAAAAGAGCTTTCTGAGCAAGAAAAGCAGCAAGAGTTAGAGCAGTGGCTTAAAAAGATTTCAGATGACCCTGGCCGCCTAATCCGTAACAAAATGAAGCTTGAATATAATCGTAGAGGCTACCGTTCTCAGCCTTCAAAAACTTGGTAACCATTAAAGCTATGAGATTTTTATTAATACTTTCTTTGAGCCTATTATCAATCAGCATGGCTCATGCAAAAATTGACATCACTATAGATAGAAATGATGTAAGAGTTAATGAAACTTTTCAGCTA
Source organism: uncultured Kangiella sp. (assembly GCA_947498625.1). Lineage (GTDB taxonomy): Bacteria > Pseudomonadota > Gammaproteobacteria > Enterobacterales > Kangiellaceae > Kangiella. The sequence continues at coordinate 319,112 of CANMKR010000003.1, forward strand.
ACCATTAATGTAGAAGATCCGGAAACTTTATCTGCTCAGCAAAGCATGGATTTTTTACCTAGTGAATTACAAGTTTTAAGTAGCCAGCATTTCCAAAAAAGTACGGTCATTGATAAACAGTTTGCCAATCAAATGGGCTGGACTTTGACCCTGATTTCAAGCCAGGCGGGCACTTATAGCATTCCTAAATTTCGCATTGGAAATGAGGAGTCTGAAGCTATTACTATAAGAATATTGCCAGCGATTTCAAATCTAGACGAACTCAATCCCAATTCAAAAGTCAAAATGACAGCTCGCATTAGCGATGATGAAGTTTATGTCCAACAGCAGATTATCTATACAGTCAGAATCTATAGCTCAGTTCCTAGCAGAAGACATTATCTAGAGCCTCTAAACGTCAATAACGCCATCGTCAAAAAACTTGGAGATGCATCTGAGTTTCAAATGATGAATCAAGGTGTTCGTTATAATGTTAAAGAAGAAAAATATGTTATTTTCCCGCAGCAAAGCGGTGAGCTGTCGATTCCGCCAATGCAATTTAGGACCAATATTGTTGATACTCAAGCATCGTTTGGCAGCTTGAGTCGTTATCGCCCTATAGAGCTGCAATCCAAACCCTTTACCGTTCAAGTTAAGCCAAAACCTGATTCTGCAGAAATACCTTGGATCCCAGCAAAAGCGTTAGAGCTCACCGCTCAATGGCAAGAAGGTGTAGATTCTTTTGAAGTTGGCAAACCCGCAACTTTAGATTTTTATATCAAGGGGGTTGCGTTACTACCTGAGCAACTTCCCACAATTGAATTCCCGGAAATAACTGGCTTAAAAATTTATCGTGACAAACCTATATTGCAAAGCCGAATTAATGCGAATGGTGTTAATAGTTACCATTTAGAAAAACTTGCCATCATTCCAAATCAAGCTGGCGAAGTGACTATTCCAGCATTAAAAATACCCTACTGGGATACCACAAAAGACGTGCAAGCCTTTGCTGAATTAAAGCCTGTTACCATTAGTATCAAAGACAAGGTTAATACCATTGCCTTACCGTCCATTACCCAGCAGCAACCGCAAGCAGTTAGTGAAAACTCTATGCCTGAAGCTGCTCAGCCAAGTTACTGGCAATATTTAACTTACGGATTTGCAGCCCTTTGGTTGGCAACTTTATTATTATTTCTTTTCAGAAAGCGCAATCCTGCAGTAGTGACTCAATCTTTACAAAAAAGTCCTGCTCAGAAAAAGCCTTCTGAAAGTATTAAATTAAAAGCCTTGGCGCAAGAATCCGATCCAAAAGATTTTGCCAACGCACTGCTTCAATGGTACTCACATGCTAGCCAATCAAGCTTTACTAACCTTAATCAAATAATTAATCAGTGCAATCATCAAGAGCTGGCACATGAATTATCTAAATTACAAACTGCTCTTTATGCAAATACAGCAAATGCTGGTCAGTCAAATGATTGGGATGGTTTAAAAATTCACTCCTTACTTTCTTCGATCGACTTCAAAAAAGTTAAGGCGGATAGAAAATCTCATCTGCCTCCTCTTTATCCTGAATAACCTGTTTCCTGATTAAAATACTGATAAAATAGTCGCAATAAATTAAAGAGAGAAACTTATGAATATTTCATCAACTAAAGCCATTATCAGCGGTGGCGCTTCTGGTCTAGGTTTTGCTTGCGCCAAGATGTTAATCGATAATGGCGGTTCAGTAACTTTGTTGGATATCAATGAAGAACAAGGAGCAAAAGCAGTAGCTGAGTTAGGCAGCAAAGCACACTTCATTGCCACTGATATCAGCCAGGAACAGCAGGTTGAAAACGCAGCAGATAAAGCCGCAAAGTTGATGGGCGGTATTAATCTTGCTATCGGCTGTGCAGGTATTCTTGGCGCAGGTCTAATCCATAGTAAAAAAGGCCCGATGCCCGCTGATTACTTTCAGAAAGTGGTCGATATAAATTTAGTCGGCAGCTTCTTACTAACGCGCGCTGCATCAAAGCATATGCAGGCTAATGATGCTGACAATGGTGAAAAAGGCGTTATTATCCATACCGCCTCAATCGCAGCCTATGAAGGTCAAGTGGGACAAACGGCTTACTCAGCTACAAAAGCCGCAATTACCGGTATGGTGTTGCCTCTAGCAAGAGAATTCGCCCGCATCGGTGTTCGTGTGATGGCTATCGCTCCAGGCGTATTCGAAACGCCCATGATGGAAAAAATCACTCCAGAAATCTGCGAGCAAATAGCAGCAGGAATTCCAAACCCTTCCCGCTTTGGAAAACCTGAAGAGTTTGCTCACACCGTTAAGCATATTGTCGAAAATCAATATTTAAACGGCAACACCATACGTCTTGATGCAGCAGCTAGATTACAGTAATTCAATTCTTCAGGTCCAATGTCGCATTTGCTGATGGCTACAAGTTACGAAGCATTCGGCATTGGATTAGATTTAACCATTTGCAAAAATAACCGATCAATTTCTTGTTCTACCCGAACTAAGGTAGCAGCGTCTAATTTTTGTCTATCCCAATAACTATCAAATTGTTCACTATATTTTTTTGCTTTTGCTTCTTTTTCTCTCTTTTGCATAACTAACTGCAACGATTTCAATTCATCTGGAACTACTAATACACACATGTTCAATTACCTTTTGTTTAATTGTTAAGGATATTTGAACAAATAAATATTGTGTTTTAGTGGTGCAATTATGACGAATTATGGGCATAAAAAAGCCCGATATTTATCGGGCTTTTAAACTAAGCGATGCTAATTAATTAGACGATGACTTCGTTGCACTAAAATTTGCAGCTCTCGAAGTGCTACCGAGAATTTGGCAAATTCATGGGTGTTGGATTGCTTAAAATCTGCAACCATTTCTGCCCAGCGTGATAATAAGTCATCGTGCCTTGCTAAGAAGTAATCAATTCTCTCATCAGCAGATTTTTGCTTTTTAGTCAGCGGCAAAACAGCTTCAATTAAGTTACGCTGCTGATAGTCTAGTTCCTCGCGGAATGCAGCTCTGGCAAATGCCTGCCAATGATTACCTACCGGTTGTGCAATGATTTGATTTAAGAACCAGTGTAAGCCAATTTTATTACCCAGCTTGTAGTAGACTTCTGCCACCAATTGAATGGGTAATTTGTATTGTCTTGCCAGTTCGATAATATCCATCGCCGAGAACATGGTGCTTAAATAAGCCACTTGCTTTGCTAGCTTGGTTGGCACCCCTTTAGATACTAAATCAGCGACCTCTTTTTCAATACCTGCAGCCTCTTTTGCTTCCAAGGTTTTGCGCACTATTTTTTGCAGCTCATTAACCCCACCTTTGAAGAAGTCGACGATTGATTCAATTGACTGGTCCTTACTACGGTTACGAACAAACCAACGAGTGGCTCGTCTTACAATTCGACGAGCTTGGAACATCATCTCAATTTGCACATCGGCGGCAATTTGATTATCTAGTTCTTCGATACTGCGCCATAAGCCTTGCATATCAAATACTTCTTTAGCCATGGCATAACATTGCGCTACTTCTCCAATGTTCGCGCCTACCTCATCCATCACTCTGAATGCAAAGTTGGTGCCCATCAAGTTAACCATTTCATTTGCCACGCTCATAGCAATGATTTCATCTTTTAATGGGTGCTTATCCATCTTGGCTTGGTATTTTTGACGCAAAGGCTTTGGGAAATAATTATGCAAATATTGCTGAAAATATTTTTCCTGAGTTACTGCAGGAATGCGCAACTCATCTTTCAATTCCATTTTCCCATAAGCTAACAAGACTGATAACTCAGCACGAGTTAGGCCACGCTTTTTAACTTCACGTTCCATTAGCTCTTCATCAGAAGGAAGATATTCTAATTCTCGATCTAATAGACCGCGTTTTTCTAAACCTTGAATAAAGCGCATATGCTCTTTAACCATAGAACTGGCACGGCGCTGGGTAATACTAAGTGATTGGATCTGACGGTAGTTATCTTCGATAACAATATCAGAAACCTCATCTGTCATTCGGGCTAGTAAATTGTTTCTCTGTTTAACGGTTAATTCGCCATCATTCAAAATGGTATTGAGTAAAATCTTAATATTAACTTCATTATCAGAACAATTGACACCGCCGGCATTGTCGATAAAGTCAGTATTTGCACGACCACCAGATTGCATATACTCAATTCGGCCAAGCTGAGTGCAACCTAGATTACCGCCCTCGCCAATAACTTTAGCTTGCATCTCATTGCCATTAACCCGCACTCTATCATTAGCTTTGTCACCGACATCTGAGTGACTTTCTTTAGTTGATTTAAGATAGGTTCCAATACCGCCATTCCAAAACAGATCAACCTGCATTTTTAAAGCCGCATGAATAAATTCATTAGGAGATAAGCTTTTAGCTTTAACCCCAAGCAAATTCTGAATTTCTGGGGTAAGCTCGATGGACTTAGCACTTCGCTCAAAAATCCCGCCACCTTTGGAAATTAGTTTTTGATTGTAGTCTGACCAACTGGAGCGTGGTAATTCAAACAATCTTTGACGCTCCTTAAATGTCTTAGCCGCGTCAGGAGTTGGATCAACAAAGATGTGTAAATGATTAAAGGCTACTTGTAATCGAATATGTTTGGACAATAACATACCGTTACCGAACACATCCCCAGACATATCACCACAAGCAACTACCGTAAAATCTTCTGATTGACTGTCAATACCCATTTCGCGGAAATGGCGTTTAACCGACTCCCAGGCACCTTTTGCAGTAATACCCATCGCTTTATGATCATAACCATTACTTCCGCCTGAAGCGAAAGCATCACCCAACCAGTGACCATAGTCCTCAGAGATACCGTTAGCTATGTCAGAGAAAGTAGCTGTGCCTTTGTCTGCCGCTACGACTAAATAAGGGTCATCTTCATCATGCACCACTACTTGCTTAGGTGGTACTATATTTCCCGAAACTATATTGTCAGTAATATCTAATAATGCGCTGATAAAGATTTTGTAACACTCTACCCCTTCTGCAAAAAATGCATCCCTACCACCAGTTTTAGGAAGTTGCTTACAAACAAATCCGCCCTTAGCACCCACTGGAACAATAACTGAGTTTTTTACTTGTTGAGCTTTTACTAAGCCTAATATTTCCGTTCGGAAATCTTCTCTGCGATCAGACCAACGTAAGCCCCCGCGAGCAACTTTACCACCTCGTAAGTGCACCCCTTCAACCCTTGGCGAATAAACAAAAATTTCGAACATTGGAACTGGTTTTGGAATACCTGAAATTTCATTGGGCTTTAATTTAAAAGAAATATAACTTTTCTCTTTATCGTCAGCTGCTGGTTGGTAAAAGTTAGTTCTTACCGTGGCTTTAATCAGTTCCAAATATTTATTGATAATACGGTCTTGATCTAAGCTGGAGACCTGTGCAATTAATTTATTCAAATCTTTGACTAACGCATTAAATTTTCTCACTGAAAATTTTTGTTGCGGATCAAACTTTAAACTAAATAAGTCTGCTAATCCTCTAGATATTTCTGGGTAATCACTCAAAGTATCTTCTATAGAAGACTGGCTGAAGGTGAAGCCAATCTGCCACATATATTTAGCATAAGCACGCAACATCGCTACTTGACGCCAATTCAGTGAAGCCCCTATGATTAACCGATTAAAGCCGTCTTTTTCAGTTTGATTTGACCATGCTTTAGCAAAAGCCACTTGGAAATTATCGCGAACCTGGTCCAGGTTAATTGCATTATGGTAATGAATATTAAAATCCATTATCCAATAGGTTCCTAATTTATCAGACTTGATTTTATAAGGCGTTTCATCAATAACCCGCATCCCCATATTTTCAAGCATGGGCAGCACTTCAGACAAATGCATCGGACTATCTTTATGGTATAGCTTAAAACGAAGTTCTCCTTCAGAAGATTCTTGTGCACGATATAAAAGCATTCCCAATTCTTTTGTATCGCTTAAATTCTCAATATGTTTGATATCAACAATGGCTGAATTAACCGCTTGTTGATTCTGATAACCTAATGGGAAAGCATTTTGATATTTCTTTAATAGGTAGGCCGCTTGTTTATCACTAAAGTGATAACGAATTTCATCATCGAGAACTTCTTCCCAGCTTAAGGCAGCCTCTTCTATTTCGGCTTGCAACTCTTCATGATCAAACTGAACCAACTCGGTGTTTTTAACCGGAACCACAAAGTGGGTGCGTGCCAAAACTGACTCAGAGAACAAAGTATTAAACTCTATGTTAGCTGTACTGTTAAAGTTCTTAGCCAATATTTTTTCAATTTTCTTTCTAATTTTGGTGTTATAGGTATCTCTTGGGATAAACGTTAACACTGAGAAATAACGGCCAAAAGGATCACGCCTTACAAACACTTTTACTTGGCGTCTTTCTTGAATGTGTAAAATCCCTAAACCAAATTCTAACAACTTAAGCGTTGGAGTTTGGAATAACTCATCTCTTGGGTAAGTTTCTAGGATGTTCTTGAGCGCTTTATAATCATGACCGCCAGCTTGTAAATTTGATTCCGACAATACATTGGCAATTTTTTTGCGGAGTACCGGAATAAATTGTGGATCCATATTGTAGGCAGCGGAAGTAAACAAACCAAAGAAACGATATTCACCAATGACTTCGCCTTTGGCATTAATCCGCTTTATCCCTATATAGTCAATATGGCTTGGGCGGTGAACAGTAGAAACATTGCTAGTCTTAGTGAGGATTAATAAATGTTCATTGGATAGGGCTAGCTTTTGCGCACCCTTTGGTGCCATAGATAAATTATATTCTTTGTACTTTTGCTCATTTGCTAAGATTCCAAGCCCAGTTCCCTTAACCGATTGCAGCGCTGTTTGTTTTGCACTCTTATTAAGATCATAAGCTCTAAAGCCCATAAAGACGAAATGATTTTGACCAACCCAGCGTAAAAAATCTAATGCTTCTTCAATCCGCTCAGCCAACATTGGCGGCGGGTTTTTCTCCAGTTCATCGATAATTGAGTGCATCTTATTTCGCATTGGCTCCCAATCAGACACGGTCGCCCTAACGTCACTTAAGATGCGTGATAAATCTGCTTGTACTTGAAAAAGTAGCTCTTCATCTAAAATGCGATCGACTTCAAGATACATAGGAGTTTCAATGTTTCCTTCGCCTTCTAGAGCTTTTTCCAATTCACGAATTTTTCCAGATTTACTTCGACGAATATTCATCGGCACATGCAAATGCATATGCACATCTATCCCTTGACGATTTAACTCCATACGAATTGAGTCAACCAAAAATGGCATATCCTTATGATTTAACTCGATAATGCTATGCTTTGCTTGCCAACCGTTAGACTCCAAAGTCGGATTAAACACTCGCACTTTACTAGTACCATCAAAGTCTTGAATAAAATTCCATAAACTCAGAACTGAGTCATAAATATAGCGAGTGTCTTTTTCTGCGAACTCATCATAGGAAACACTGCTGTAAAGAATTTCTGCAAAGCTTGAAACCAAAGGTGCTTTGGTTTTGGCGATTTTTTTATTGATAAGAGTCTTAATCTGGGCTAATTGCTTTTTAGCTTGAGGGCTTGCCATAGTTCTGTCCTGGTCCAATCACTTTAATAATAATAACGGCAAATAACTTTTACGATTTTAGGACATTTAAAACAAAAATGGCACTGAATTTTTAAAAAACAGTGCCATTAGTTTGGATTCTTTTTAGCTTAACTATTTGCGATATAAGACCGCAGCTAATGCTGGCAGTAAAATAATCGCGCCTAACATATTCACTAAGAACATAAAGGTTAATAGAATCCCCATATCCGCCTGGAATTGTAAGTCTGAAAAAATCCAGGTGCTCACGCCAATGGCTAAGGTAAGACCAGTAAATATTACCGCATTACCTGTCAGTTTTAATGTCTTAAAATAAGCCACTGAAACTGGATCGCCAGCACGGATGAACTTAACCATACGTGTGAAAATATAGATACCATAATCAACACCAATACCTACACCCAGTGCGATAACGGGTAATGTCGCTACAGTTAAACCAATCTGTAACCAAGTCATCAAGGCTTGTGCCAAGTAAGAAACAACAACTAGTGGCAAGATGACACAAATAGTCCCGCGAACCGAACGGAAACTAATTAAGCATAATAAAGTAACCGCTGCATAGACCCAAAAAAGCATCGGCAATTGTGCTTCCTCAACTGCTTCATTGGTTGCTGCCATAACACCCACCGGACCAGTTGCTAATCTAAAATTAACTTGTTCATTGGTATTACTATCAATAAAAGCTTTGGTCGCGGCTACAACCTTTTCGATGGTCTCTGCTTTATGATCATTCAAAAACACTAATACCGGAATAACGCTACACTTAGAATTTAATAAACCACTACTGGTTTCAATTCGACCAATGGTTTCTGGCAAGATAGTTTCATCCCTTGTCAGCACTTTCCATTTCAGGTTATTTTCAGACAGCATTCCATTTACAATTTTCGATACTTGCGGCAAGCTAATGGTCGACTGAACACCTGCTACATTCGATATATGCCATTGGAAATCATCAATGGTTTTCATCACTGGATAGATAGTACAACCATCATTCGGCACTTCTGCCAAAATCGAAATCATATCAGTACCGATTGAGAAATTTTCGGTAATGTATTTGGTGTCTAAGTTATAAATAGAGTCTTGACGTAAAGCTGGCGCACCTGCATGCAGATCACCGATTTTCATGTGCTGTGATTGCCAATAACCCAAAGCACCTAAAACAATACCGATTAAGACCAATCCAATTGCCATGGGTTTTTGCGCAAATTTCGATAGTGAAGTCCACCATTTCTCGCGTGCTACTTCACGGGCTTGAGTTGCTTTAATAAAGGATTCATCAAATTTACTGAATGACAATAATAAGGGAAGCAAAATAAGGTTGGTTAAAATCAATACTGCAACACCAATACTCGCAGTAATAGCCAACTCACGAATAATATCAATCTCAATCAGCTGCAAGGTCAAAAAGCCCACTGTGTCACTGATAAGAGCGATTCCACCAGGAACTAGTAACACTGCACAGGCAATAATCGCAGAGTCATATGCTGATTTACCTTCTGCCACATTATGAGCAACACCATTGATCATTTGAACACCATGACTGACGCCAATGGCAAAAATCAAGAATGGTACTAAGATAGACATAGGATCTATGCCATAACCCAGTGCCGTTAAAATACCTAGCTGCCAAATTACCGCTATGATTGAAGTGAATAAAGGCAAAATGGTTAATTTAATGGAACGCGAATACCAGAAGACTAAAATTGCAGTAATAGTCAAGGCGATCAAAAAGAACATCATAACGCCTTCTGCGCCATTGCTCACATCACCAATCATTTTTGAGAAGCCAATGATTTTCACATTAACATCAGGGTACTTGCTTTCAATATCCGTTCGGATTTGCTCTAAAGCATTTGCCACTTCTACGAAGTCTGCTTTTACCGAACTGGTATTGCCTTCTTCATCCGTTGCATTATATTGCGACAACAACTGACCAGTAACCATGGCAGCTGAGAAGTCATTGGCGACTAAACGACCAACAATGCCAGCTTTTAAGATGTTCTCTTTAATAATATTAAAATCATTCGCTAACTTAGTAGGATCTTCTTCTGCTGGGTTAAACTCAGCGTAAATTACAGGCCCGCCCTCTAAACCAAACTCACTGGCTTCAATGTAACGAGTATTAGGCGTGTAAAGAGATTGCACTTGCGGCTGACTGACTGCAGGAATCTGTTGAACCTTACGAGTCATTTCACTTAAAGCATTAAAAAAAGCTGGATTGAATATATCTCCATTTTTGTCTTCTAAAGCCACTAAGACTCTGTTTGCACCGCCAAACTCTTCCTGGTACTGAATATAAGTTTTCATATATTCATGTTCTAACGGAATATTCTTTTCAAAACTTGCGTCGACTCTTAACTGTGATGCGAAATACAGCATCACCAAAGTTACTAAAGCAAACAATGTAATGAGTAAATTTCTTTGTTTGAATAAGCCTCTAACTAAAGACTCTAACTTATTTTGTTTCATTAAAATTTATCCCCAATTAATTTGTTGCTTTTTCAGCTTCTGATAACTTAACGATTTCTACGCCACCTTCGCCAACAATGACTAGAGTATTTTCGTCGGTGGTGACAATTGCTGCTCGACCTTTCAGATCGCCTCTTTGTTGTACCGGCAATGAACTTCCTAACAAGGTGCCACTTGTACCTACGGAAAACCATTCATTGTTAATGAACTCAATGGCATGCAATCCTGAGTTGGTTGCTACATTAATCTGTTGCCAGCTATTACCGTAATTATTCGAGCGGAATAAATTCCCTTTTAACCCATAAGCATATACTGCTTTACTCGGCGCTACTGTCACACCAAAAAATGACCCATCGTAAGGCGAGTTGATTTTATTCCAAGTTAAACCGTTGTTTCTCGAAACCGCCAGTAAACCTGAGCTAACCTCTTCTCCATCCGCAGTTTCACCAGCAACATATTTCTCACCTGCAAGATAGACATTCTTAGAACCTGCTTGATGAACCAAACCATAGAAATGGCTAAACCCGCCATAAAAATCTGCTAAAGAATCTACTTGCCTTTCTTTCCAATTTGCTCCGCCATCACTTGACTCAAGATAAAGACCAAAGGCGCCTACTGCGATAATTTTATTCAGCTCAATAAACTCAACATCAAACAAAGCTGGAAACTCAATAGAGTCTTCAGCAATATAGGTTTGAGCCCAAGTTTCACCACCATCTTTAGTTATCAACACCACCTGCTGATAACCGACGGCCACACCCCATTGATCATCGTAAAAATCTACCGAGGTTAAATCGTTCCTAGTTGGCGTTTGCTTTTGTTGCCAAGTTTGACCTTGGTCATCAGAAGTCAAAATATGACCTCTTTCACCCACAGTGACTAAGCGACCAGAAGGTAGCTTTTGTATATCTAATAAAAGCGAATCTTTAGCTTTTGGCGCTATGATAGAGTCCGCCGAAAAAGCAGGACCAGAGATTATCGCTAGCGATAAAAGTGCTAACTGTAACCCTTTTGAGAAAATAGAAAACTTCATAAACAGCGTCTATCCAATTATTGATTATTAATATTATATCAGTTGTAAAACTACTACTAATTTAAGACAAATACTAAAAAGCGGTCAATAAAGACCGCTTTTGAAATTCAGCATATTTTAACGGCGACCTAAACGACGTAATGCTGAAGGAGTAAAATGATTACCTCTGAATTGAGTATCAAAATCATACATATCTTCTTGGTTATCAAGACCAATCGCTAAATAACGACCAGAAGGTAAATCATAATAAGTTTCAAGCGTTGACCATAAAGCCGGAACTTCATAGTAGTTAATAGCATGTGCCATAGCGACACGCCATAAATCACCCGCCTCATTATAGATATCTGAAGCAGAAACTTGCCAGCTATCTTCATCGATATAGAAAACGCGCTTACCGTATTGATGACGCGTGTCTTCTTTTAGCGTTGCTTCAAGAACCCAAACACGATGCTTTTCGTAGCGCACCAAGTCTTGGTTAATTACACCAGGACGAATAATGTCGTCGTAAGACAATTTATCAGAGTGTAGCTGATAAGTGTTATACGGAATAAACATTTCTTTCTTGCCTTTGATTGTCCAATTATAACGATCAGGAGCTCCGTTATACATATCAAAATCATCTGTTGTTCTTAAACCATCAGAAGCGGTTCCTGGAGCATCATAAGCAACGTTTGGAGCACGTTGAACACGTCGACGACCTGCGTTATAAATCCAAGCTTTACGTGGTTCTTTTACCTGATCCATTGTCTCGTGAACTAATAATGCAGTACCAGCCAAACGAGCTGGAGCTGTCACGTATTGACGGAACAAGAATAAGACGTTGCCATCTTCTAGTTTCTCAGGAGTCATGCCCGGACGATTATAGATTTGATCTAACTCATCTTTAATCTTAACTAAAGTATAGTCGCCGTCAGCTTGTGGCGAAGCTTGTCCCGCTTCACGTTGAACTGTTACACCACGATAACGAGTTAAGTGATTCCAGATTAGCTCTAAACCCGATTCTGGGAACGGAAATGGTGTACCAATTGCTGCGCCTTTAATGCCGTTACCACCATCTACTAAGGTTGCAGTTGGAGCATTACGCTTAATAGCGTCATAAACGTATTGCGGATAAGAAGCGGTACGGCGAGTTTGATATACCTTCATTTTGTACTGTTCAGGATAAGCCTTAAATAAAGCAATCTGACCAGGAGAAAGGTTCTCTTGATATTGCGTATAATTTTGCGCATCAATAGTGAACAGAACTTGATCACCAGCAAATGGATCTGGATGATGGTCACCTTTTGAATAGCCTTGAGGTGCTGAAGTAATACCACCATTCCAAGCTGGGATTGAGCCATCAGCATTACCTGCTTTGATTGCACCCATTGGAGTATAAGTATCACCGCCTAACTGCGCCGCCTTTTCAGCCGTAACTTTCGCATCTGCAGTTGCCCCTAAGAAAGTTGAAGCTACCGCGGTTGCCAATAACCATTTATTCATAATTTTAGCCATATTGTAACTAGCCCTTTTTAATTAACTATATAAGTTATATTGAATAACTAACCGCAAGCGACACATAGTCACGGTCGTGAATTAAGTTTGCACTTTCGTTGCCGAAGAAACGATTATAATTGAAATCTACTTTCCAAGTGCTTAAGTAGTCCCAGCTCATACCTACTGCTAACGCCTTACGTCCTTCTAGGAAGTTACTGATAGGTGCTGGAGTATTACCACTAACATCGTGTTGGAACACAACGCGGGGAGCTAAGTTACCACCGAATAATGCATTTTCGTAATTCCAACGCATTGCCATGCGATAACCCCAAGAGAAGTCATCAGCAAAGCCATTGGTTTCCATGCCTTCACACTCAGTGTAAACACGCTGTCCATTTGCTGGGTTAGTAAAACCGCAAGGAGAGGCTGTGTTGCCAGTAGCTACGAAGAAACCTTCGCCGATACCATTACCATTGCCATCCCATACTCTTGCTGCATTACCCGAACGGAAAGTACCTTCAGCTTCAAAGCGTAACTCATCTTGCGAAGGCATATCTTGGATTTGGTTTAAACCAACTTCTACTAAGAATACGGTTTGATCGGAACCCCAAACAGAACCTAATAAATTGGTAAAAGTCGCTTGTGCTTGAATAGTATCTAACAAGCGATAACCTGAAACTTCTGTATTAAAAGTTGTAATGTTTGCAACTTGGCTGGTTCCACGAAGAACTGGGCCAGGGGCGCTCAAACCATCTAATGGCTCTAATAACGCAAATAACAATTCGGCATCATCAACTTGTAATGGCTCATCGAAACGGTAAGAAATCTCACCACCAATTGACCAACCGTTATCGGTAGCCGTATTAAAGCTAAGACCACCCATTTGAATATCTTCTGGGTATTCTAGGAAACCACTCACAGTACCTGTTGTATCAGCAGAAACACCTGAAATAATTGGACGTCGGTTGTGATAGTTCATGTAGTAGAAGCCCCACTCAGTTCCACCTTCGGTGAAGTAAGCAAGCTTTAAACCATATTGTCCTTGATCGTCAGCATTTCGAGTTTCACGACGAACTGCTACTGTTCCTGGAGTACCTTCTGGAATTTGAGCAAAACCTAAGTGTACGTCTTGGCCGGTAAAACCTAAGAAATCACGAGTCGCGAAATAAGTGCCTGGCTCGTCTACACGAACTGGTTCCCACTCATATTGGTAGAAAGCTTCCATTGATAGGCTTTCAGTTAAATCTAATGATGCCCATAACATTCCAGATGGAATTAATGCTTCTTTTAACTCAGCACCAGGATTACGTAAGGTACGCAGGTTAACTGCATTAGCTTCATTTAAGCTGTGCTGAATGAAAGTCGACTCACCCCAGCTAACAACTTGCTCACCTAAGCGAACCTGTAAAGTAGAAGCTTCACCAATATCCCAAGTAGCCCAGGCATAGAAATCTAATATTTCAGCATCACGCCCTTGTTCTGTTTTAGCAGTATTTTCGCCGGCAGCATAAGCGCCTCTCGGGGTAGCATCTAAATCTTTGAAACGAGTCGTTCCATCCATGATCTCAGCATCATAGAACCATAAGGCACGGGCAAATATACCAAACTCACCATCTTTATGTCGCATATCAAACTCATGCAAACCTTTATAGACGTTCGAGAATAGATCGCCTTTATCATAGTTTAGATTGCCATCATCTGAATTATTTGACCAAGCTCCTAAAGGAACATTTTGTCCCGCAGGCAAACCTTGGCAGAAAGGACTTGTTGGATTCGTATTACAGGCATAAACCGCTGCAATTGGAGCCCCACCATTTAATCTTGGGAACAGATTAGCTTTACCAATCAGGTTATTGTCACGCTCACCTACTCGCCAACTGGCGCCGGCACTGAATGTACTGTCAAAGCTAATCTCAAAGTTATCTGTTTCAAATTCAACTGCTTGAATAGAAGTTGCAGACAGTGCTAGAGCAACTCCAGCCGCGACTTTTGACAAAGCTTTAAGAGGAGAGTTTTTTTTATTTAACTCGTTCATTTTCATTAATTCCTTCCCCCGTGATAGGAATCTATCGTTTTATTGAGTTTCAATAGCATAAAGTTATAAGTCATCATACCACTTGATAATCGCATACTAGCAGTAAAATCTGTTAGCTCGCAAGGTTTTATCGTATATGCGCCTATTTTTTAACCTATCTGCTGAATAGCAGATGAATGAAGGATAGAAAAAGCTTAATTAGGATGTCTTTTTTGCTGTTCTTTTACAGAAAGTTAAGGTTATTGTTAGCAAATCCTTTTGCTAGATCAATAACATAGGATAAATAAGTAAGGAATCTTTAAAGGTTTAATCACAATTAAAAAAGTAGGTCTTTTAAAAACTCCTGAACATTATTTACTCTCTCAAGCGAATTTAACATGTCCATTTCAGGGCTTGAATTAGCAGTTTTAACTAAAACCAATACCGTTAATAACACCACGCCAATTACTAAACTTATTTTCGGTAACCATTTAATACTTTGTCTATTTAACGTCATTTTACTATCCTCACTTAATCCTAATGTATCCGTTTCTCTTTATTAGATGCAGCTAAGGCCAATTTGGATTAGATGCATCTAACATCATTTTAAAATTTTATAACGCTTCGTCTCGGTAGCGACGGATGTAAATAGCTCCCACTATGAATGCCGCACCAACAATCAAGCCAAACCATAAATTGGGGTCCATCAACTGATTAGGGTAACTGCCCCAACCACTGTCAAATTCCCAACCTACTCGACCCAATACTTCTACTAATTCTGACACCCCTTCTTCTTCAACTTGAGACATCATTGCCATCGGAGTTGAGTATGCTTTACCGATACCTGTAAATTGGTTACCTATCCAACCTAGAAAGTGAGCGGATCTAAATGCAATACTTTCTACTA
Organism: uncultured Kangiella sp.; assembly: GCA_947498625.1. Classification (GTDB taxonomy): domain Bacteria; phylum Pseudomonadota; class Gammaproteobacteria; order Enterobacterales; family Kangiellaceae; genus Kangiella. Next base: position 334,619 of record CANMKR010000003.1, read on the forward strand.
TTAACACTACAATTATCGGTAACCAAGAGACTAGAAACGGAACTCTTTTAGTAGCGCTTGAAATAAACAGTAAGTAGCCAATAAATGGAGCAATCCATAATACCGCCATCACATTGGCCATTAACTGATAGCTACTAGCCATAAAGATAGCGCTAGGAGAAAACACCAGTCCAGCAATGTCGCCATTAGACATGGCGGCAAATAACAAACCTATCAACATCATGCCTAGGTTAGTGATGATGGATATTACCCAAATCACTAACGGTAATACTACCGTCACACTGACTACTTTTGATAACACCGTTTGTGTATCTGAAATCGGTAATGATTTCCAAAACAAAATGCTTTTATCTTTGCGATCATCATACAAAGCGCCTAAGCAGTAAAAGTAACCAACAAACGCCATGACGATTGCTAAGTTAAAAATGTTCATGTAATACCAAGCCGTCATCGCCAGGTTTTTATCGCCTTCAGAAGCGGTTGCTTCCCACAAGCCCAACAAATCCGTAGGGTTCGTGGCGCCAATGCTAACTTTTACTGTGTCATTAGTGAAAAAGATCACTAACAACAAGGAGGTAAATAAAACTAATGCTGAAATTCCAACTGGCACCCATTGAAAACCTGTTTTGTGTTCCCAGTATTCTCTTTTAAGTAATGTCAAAAAAGTGTTCATTAGGCTTCTCCTTGCATTTTGGCTACAAACAGATCGGCAACGCTTGGTTTACGAACCTTGCCCATTTCTTCAAGATGAGGCTTGGCGACGCCACTAAACAAGCACACTTTTTGTCCGAAGACTTCGCGTACGCTTAGTGGATTCATCGCCAAGGCTTGTTCCTCATACTCCTTCTCAACCATGACTTCAAAATAAGTTTCTGCAATCGCATCCATAGAATCATCCAGTACGATTTCGCCATTTTGGATAAAAACCAAATCACTCAAAATATGCTCAACTTCTTCAACTTGATGCGTCGTAATGATAATGGTGCGATCTTCATCAAAATAATCATTCAATAACTGCTCATAAAATGCTTTACGGAACAAAATATCCAAACCTAAAGTAGGCTCATCCAAAATCAATAAATCCGCATCTATCGACATAATTAAAGCTAAGTGCAATTGCACCACCATGCCTTTGGACAGCGCTTTAACTTTTGAATCTTGCTTGATTTTGGTTTTCGCCAAATAACCCATGCAGCGTTCTCGATTAAATCTAGAATGAACACCCTCGACAAAGTCGATTGCTTGGCTAACTTTAATCCAGCGAGGCAATACAGCAACATCGGCAATAAAACAAACACGCTCCATCAACTCATCACGTTGCTTATGGGGATCAAGACCAAAAATCTCCAACTTGCCATCATAAGGAGTCAATCCCAAAATCGACTTTAGTAAGGTCGTTTTGCCTGCACCATTTGGACCAATAAGGCCTAAAATACGGCCTGAATCTAAACTCAGGTTCACATTGTTTAAGGCTTTATAATTGCCATATTTCTTACTTAAGCCTTGTGCTTGTAAGATATTAGCCATTGTTGCTTTCCCCGCTTTCATCTAGTTGTTTTTTTGGTTTTTGAAACTTCTCTTCATCCGTTTTTGCAGACTGGACCAAATCCTCCAGTGAAATGCCTAAGCGTTCAATCTTTTCTAATAATGCCGGCCATTCAACCGTTAAAAACTGCTCGCGCTCTGCCGCTAATAATTTTGCTTTAGCCCCTTCTGTGACAAACATTCCTAAACCTCTGCGTTTTTCTGCTAATTCGTTATCCACTAAAAGTTGGTAAGCCTTGGATACGGTTATTGGATTCAGCTTATATTCTGCTGAAATATTTCGTACCGAAGGTAGCGCTTCTCCTTCTGCAATTGCGCCCTCAAGGATCATATTAAGAACCTTGTCTTTTAATTGCAGATAAATTGGTTGGGTATCATCCCAGTGTACTTGCATACCTTTGTCCTAATTGTGTCACTATGGTTGCGAAACTCGTCGCTTGGTTCGGCTTAAGACTCTTTAAGTGTTATGCCGATTTAGTGTTATACTAATATATAACACCTATTCACGTCAAGCTTGTTTCACAAATATTGTTTATCTGTGAATATAAATATATGATTTTGTTAGTATATTTTTATAGAATAGTGAGCATAGGTTTTAATCAAAGATCGTTAATGACTGTTATAGTCAGGGTGATATAGCTTGAGTAACACACCTAAAATTGCTTTTTGGATACTCTTATTATTAAGTATAACTGCCCTCTTGGGCTGGTTAAACGCCAGTTATGCCTTAGCCAGTGGCTTAATTGTAGGTTGGTTTGCCAATAACCGATATCAACCAATAGAAAGCTCATCATTAAGTAAATGGGCTTCACTACTCCTTAAAGTCGCCATTGTGATCCTAGGCTTTTCGCTTCCGGTGACAGAATTACTAGCAACCGCTAAAACCGGCTTTGGGTTAACAGTCGCCGTTATTGTCGGAACCCTATTAATCGGATTACTGTTGGGTAAGGCATTCAAGCTTAACAACGAAATCGCTTGGTTAATCAGCTCAGGAACCGCTATCTGCGGTGGTAGTGCCATTGCTGCTGTAGGTACTTCAATCAAAGCTTCAGCCAATAATATGGCTCTTTGCTTAGCCATTGTATTCATTCTGAATGCCGTAGCGCTGTTCCTGTATCCTATTATTGGTCACTGGCTGGAACTTTCTCAGTTGCAATTCGGTCTTTGGGCAGCCATTGGCATCCATGATACTTCTAGTGTGGTTGGTGCAGCATCTCAATATGGCGAACAAGCTTTAAATGTAGCCACCACCACAAAATTATCACGTGCGCTCTGGATAATTCCTGTTGCTTTGTTGGCAGCCTTCATCGCCACTAAAAAAGCCACAGAGAATCAAAAGGCTAAAGTCACAATTCCATGGTTTATTGTGTTATTTATTGCCGCCAGTTTTATCAGTAATTTTTTGCCGATGGATACGATGAGACCCATTATTCAGTTTGTTGCTAAAAGTCTATTTGCGCTGAGTCTACTTTGGATGGGTGCAAGTTTAAATAAAGCTAATATATTAAGTATTTCACGTAAAGCATTTTTGCTTGGCATTATCTTATGGTTGTTAATCTCTACACTAGGATTAACCCTAGTGTATTGGTATTACTAATGTTTAGCTTTCAGTTTGACAAGCTCAATAGACAAGGCGAAATGCGCCAAGATAGTGATTTCATAAGGTCCGCTATTGATCACCCCAATACATTATTCTTGCCCCTATTTAGACAAAGGGTTTCAAGCACGGACAAAGGCGCCAATTGGTTAAACAAGAATGAGCTTGCTGAGAAGATTGGTAAGCTCTCAGATATTCACTTTATCTATTTAGGCTTAATTGATAAGCAACATTATTTTGCATACCGTGTCGCTAGCTTGGAAGCATTAGAAACCATCTCAACAAGCAGCAGCGACTTGCGCAACTTAATTGCGGTTCTCAATAAAAAGGATAGTTATCTGGTCAATGTCGCTACTGCTTTAAATCAATGGCATAGCGTCCATCAGTTTTGCGGTTATTGTGGTCATGAAACCTATGCCATGGATTTAGGTTTTGTGCGTAAATGCAGCAATCAGGAATGTGCTAAGCAACATTTCCCACGAACCGATCCGGCTATTATTGTTGCTATCACCCACACCGATGATAAAGGCCAGGAAAAAATACTTTTAGGTCGCCAATCTAGTTGGGAAGATAATCGGTACTCTAATGTTGCAGGCTTTGTTGAGCCGGGCGAAAGCCTTGAGCAAGCCGTAAAAAGAGAAGCGTTAGAGGAAGTTGGAATTGAAGTAAGTCAGGTGGAATATATTGCATCGCAACCCTGGCCTTTCCCTCAATCGGTGATGCTCGGTTTTAAAGCCAAAGCGGTAACCACAGAAATCACATTAAAAGATAAAGAGTTGGAAAATGCGGCTTGGTTTTCACGTGAAGAAATTCACAACCTCATTAAAGCTGAAAAGTTAATTCTGCCAATGAACTATTCTATCTCAAGGCATATTATCGAACTTTGGTTAAAGTGATCTTTGGTTAAAGTGAATTTTGGTTAGTACGAGCTTTGGTTAGAGTGAGCTTTAGTTAGAAGGTAAATTCTTATTAAACGCTGCTAATATGCAGGAAATGCTAGAACTTGTTTAATCTGTTTCAAGTTCAATTGAATCATCAATAACCTATCAAGCCCCAACGCTATTCCGGCGCATTGAGGCAAGCCACTTTCTAACGCCTGAATAAAGTTGCTATCGATATCAACTTCTTCTAAACCATTGGCTTTTCGCCATTGATTATCTGCCTTAAAGCGCTCTAACTGTTCATCAGGATCTTGTAATTCATTAAAACCATTAGCTAGTTCAAAGCCATCAATATAAACTTCAAACCGCTGTGCAACTTTAGGGTTTTCAAGATCAATTTTCGCTAACGCCGACTGGCTAGCTGGAAAGTCAGTAATAAAAGCTATAGTATTGCCAACACCAAGCTTAGGTTCTATTTTATCCTCAAATAATAGACTCAAATAATCATCACGCTCTAAATCACTAGGTAGCTCCCCCAGCATTTCTTGTGAAAAATCTCTTAATTGTTCTAAGCTGACGGTATAGGGATTAATATTTAAAAAGGTATCAAAAGCTTCTTGATAAGAATAATTAACTCTTTGCTTTTCGCCTAAAACTTTTAGCAACAATTCAAATGTTTCATCCATCAAGGTCCAGTGATCATAATCTACTCGATACCACTCCAGCATAGAGAATTCAGGGTTGTGTCGAGCGCCTGATTCTTCTAGTCTAAAAGCCTTGCCAATTTGATAAATTGGACCCGAACCAGCCGCCAACAAACGCTTCATCGCATACTCTGGTGACGTTTGTAAATAACCACCTGTTTTATAAACACCTGCAACTCGCATCGACTTCATATAGCGATCCGTCACCCCATGCTCCATCAACAAAGGAGTCTCAACTTCTAACACATTTTTTTCAGCAAAAAACTCACGGATCTGAGCATATAACTCAGCACGAGCTTTTAACGTTCCGATAGAACAGGAAGGTTGCCAAGCGCTAGACATCAGACTTATTTTCCTTAACTACAGTGTGAACAATATTGCTTACCACCGGTTCTTTCAAGGCAAGTAACTTTCTTATTAAAGAAGGCCTTTCCTCTATAAAGTTAGAAAACCGCTGCACATATTTAGGCTTATAATAACTTTTCCAGTTACCATCATTGTGATATTTAAACACATGGATAACTTCATTAATCTGGGAGGATATTTCGTTATTAAGCTCTGCACTAGACGTTAGATGATATATAAGTCCATCCATTCCATTGTTTTTCATACAAACTCCTTAACGCAGGAAAAATTTTGTTAGACAAGGCTTGTTGTTAATTGAAATGCGGAATTGGCATTAGCCAATGAGCACAGTTCAATTAACAACGTAACGCAGTATAACGAAATTTTAACAAGTTAAGCGCGGGAAACGTATTCGTTGGTACGTGTATCTATTTTCAACTTATCCCCAATATTCACAAACAAAGGCACTCTCACTACCGCGCCTGTATGCATGGTCGCAGGTTTCGAGCCGCCCCCTGAGGTATCACCCTTTAAACCTGGATCGGTGTCAGTCACTTCTAATACCACAAAATTTGGTGGGTTAATTTGAATAGGGTTACCGTTCCATAGCATCACGTGACACTTATCTTGCTCAATAAGATATTTAGCATTATCACCTACCGCTTTGGAATCTGCTGAAACTTGCTCAAAAGTATCTGAATCCATGAAGTACCAAAACTCGCCATCCGTATATAAATACTCCATTGAGGTATCTAAAATATCGGCTGTTTCAATAGATTCCCCAGATTTAAAAGTTTTTTCAACGGTTCTGCCCGTAAGTAAGTATAATACTTTGGTTTTACTGAAAGCTTGGCCTTTACCTGGACGAACGAATTGATTATCAACTACGCTGCATGGCTCGCCATCTAGCATGATTTTGATACCGTTACGTAAGTCATTTGTAGTTATAGTGCCCATAAATCCTCTAAATTTAGCTAAATATGATTCAAAACGTGCAGATTCTACCTCGAAATGAGGCTTATTGGCAGGATAATGAGTGGAAAAAGTTACTTTCCTCGGCAATTGCTGATCCGAATGAGCTGTTGCACCTGCTTGAATTGGATATAGCCGAACTGCCCTATCAGTTGAATAGAGACCAGAGCTTTAAAACCTTAGTGCCTTTGAGTTTCGTAAAAAGAATGCAAAAAGGCGATGCTAACGATCCATTATTGCTACAGGTTTTGCCTCTTGCCCAAGAAAACGTCAAGGTTAGCGGTTACAGTGATGATCCTTTAGAGGAATCCACGGCCTTAGCACAAACCGGTATGGCCGGGTTATTACATAAATATCAAAGCCGCGTGCTGTTTATGTTGGCAACCCATTGTGCGATTAATTGCCGCTATTGTTTTAGACGCGAGTTCCCCTATCAAGAAAATCGCGCCAGCAAGCAAGACTGGCAGCAATTAGCTGAATATCTCGAAAAAAATCCGCAAATTAATGAAGTCATCATCAGCGGCGGCGATCCCTTGGCCGTTAATGATGCTTATCTGACAGAATTTGTTACTTTTATTGAGAAAATACCACAAATCATCAGACTAAGAATCCACACTCGACTACCAGTGGTAATTCCACAAAGAATAACCACTAAACTCTTAAATTTAACTCAGTCTCGCTTGCAAATGGTGATGGTGATGCATGTCAATCACCCGAATGAAATCGATGAAAAGTTTACCTTAGCAATGAAGAAATTAGCACAAGCGGGCTTCAGCTTATTGAATCAAAGCACCTTACTGAAAGGCATCAACGACTGCCCTAAAACATTATCAAAGTTAAGTGAAATGCTTTTTGCAGCCAAAGTAACTCCTTACTATTTGCATATGTTAGACCGCGTTAATGGCGCAGCTCACTTTGCTGTTTCAAGCACAGAGGCCAAGCTTATCTATACACAAATGCAAGCAAATCTAGCAGGGTTCCTAGTGCCTAAATTGGTGCAGGAAAAAGCTGGTGAGCCGAATAAGACCTTAGTGGATTTGACCATTTAAAATCAATCACTTGCACATATTTAGGCTAGATTTTGCCAACGTCATTGGGTAATATAGACCAAGAATAAAGGAATAGGAGCATACCAATGGCGCTAGCAGAAGGTCCGCTAGGTTTAACCGTTCGCGTTAAACTAGATGTTAATGTTGAAGAGATCCCAGACTCAGCAAGGAAAATTCAGCGCTGGTTAAAAGAATTGCCAGTGGTAGATTTGGGTGAAAGTGCCACCTTAGTTTTTCGTCTGCTTTACGATCTTAATCAATCATCCTTTACTCCTAGAGAACGATTACAGCTTCTTGAAGAGTTAAATGAAATTTCTGATCAGCTCATTAGTTCATTATCCGAAACCTATATTCACAGCCCGCTTAATCATGCGCCAAATTTAAAATCTGCTTCTGATTTAGTTCATGCCTTGGCTACTGAGCAAATTTTTGGTTACAACGCCGTAATCGAAGATTTAGTTGCCGATCCTGACCGCTTAGCCAAACAAACAAAAACCGTATTTGTTTCAGCCTGCGCCAACGCGTTAAAATGCCAAGGACTGATTCAACTGCAACGTTATCAGCTCTATAAGACCGTCGCTTCAAAGGTATGGCAACAGCAAAATATTATTTATGCCAAAGCATTAGAGCTGGGCGTTTTAGAGCAAAAGGTCAAAAATGAATCTTCTGATCTGCAATCCATCAATCACCAATTTAAGCGGAATATAACATTATCAACTTGTAACCCTTTTCAAATGAAACATGGCGAAGTTAACGAGTGTTATCAAAGCTTGAATTTATTGTCGCCCTTGATTGAGGTTACGCCAAAAGTCAACTCACTGACTTTATACGCCTACTCCACCTCGCTAAACATTGCGCCGCAACCCAGCGATGCCATCGATAGTGAGAATGACAACTGGCTAGGCATTGACTTAAACCAAGCTGTCGATGCTGTCGAAAACAATGCCATCGAAAATGGCCAGGGCTTTTTGGGTTTATTCCGAAAAAATACCAACTTAGAGCTGACTGAAAGCTTAAAAATTCATTTGATAGAACACTGGAAAACCGTCAAAAGTCGTAACTTTATTCGGGTTAATACTGATGATGTTACTCAAGCAGCGATTGGTATGGCCGCCTCCCATCATTTTTTAGTGGAAAGGTTAGGAGAGGAAGTTCGCGAACGCTTCTTTGGCAAACCAAAAGAAAAACCGATGTTTGAAACCAGTGGTTTAAGCATTAAAGTTGAAGAAGACGATAGCCAACACAGTTTCGTTTGGAAACAAGAAAATACGTTTGGGAGCCACTCTAACACTCCAAGGGCAAATGATGCTTTTGATTCTATCTATAAGCCTAGGGATTACGAACAGCGTCGCGAGGCAAGTCAAGACAAGCCATTTAAGCCACTCAAAACTCGCAATGCTTACGAGTGGGTGCCCAGTTTAATTAAAGACGTTAGTCCTGCTGGTTTTTGTTTGGCTTTTGAGAAGTCGCCGTCAAACCATGTGGAATCTAACGAACTGGTCACGGTACAAAACTACAAAAATGGTGAAATACAATATAACTTAGGTTTGATTCGCTGGAACCGCTGGCATAACCAAGAAAGTTTCTTGATTGGAGTTGAGCTAATTTCTCCTCAAGCGACCCCGGTGCGGGCTACTTTGGACTGGGATTATGCCAAACCGGCCTATCATCATAATGGGCTTTTATTACCTGAAATGCCTAATGTGGGGGTAGACAGCAGTATTGTTTTACCGCCTATGGGTTACCGCTCAGGGCAAACCGTGGCCATTATGACTCCGGACCAAGAATATAAAATAGAACTCACTAAACGTATATTGCAAACCTCTAATTTTATTCAATTCCAGTATCAGCCAAAGTGATATTGTAAGAGCTTTTAAATAGATGCTTGCAGGGTTAGTAAGTTTTTACTTTTGTTAATATTAAAATACTGTTAAATTTGTGCTTCAGTTAATACATTTTTCTGCAAATCTGTTTAAGATTGTGCTCAACGTTATTATAGACCACTACCAATGACTAATAAGAAAAACACATCGATCAATACATTGATTTTCTCTCCTTCGGCCAATGAATGCGAAGAATTAGCAAGCCAATTAAAAAATCTTGGTTTAGCCATACGTCATCAGCAAATTGCCAATAGCGAAAAGCTCAATGAGCAACTCAAGCAGAAAATTTGGCACTTGGCTCTATTTTCTAGCTCGATGGATAACTTTCCGGTTAAGCAGGCTTTATCGCTGTTGAAATCACAAAAAACTCTACTACCAGCCATTTACTTAGCGAATGAATATAGCGAGGAAAAGCGCTTAGATATGATGCGCTTGGGTTTAAATGACTGTGTCGATAGAGAAAACATCGATCTTTTATCATGGTTAGTCAAGCGCGAACAAAAAGCAGTAGCCAGTGAATTGATAGCTTTTGAAGCGAATAAACAAATTGTAGAGACCAGCAAGCGCAACGAGCTACTTCTGGATAGCTCCAAAGACGCGATCGCTTATATTGGCGAAGGGATGCATATTTATACCAACCCTACCTACTCAGAGCGTTTTGGTTACGATAATGATGACCTGGCCGCGCTAACCATTATGGATTTGATTGCCGCCAGCGATATCCAAAAACTCAAAGATTTATTTAAAGAGCAAAGTGAATCTGGCGCAGAAGTAGAGTCGCTTATTCAGTGCAAAAAAGAAGATGGGACTGAGTTTGAAGCCATGTTTATCTTATCTTCGGCGGTTTATGATGAAGAACCGTGCTTACAGCTATTAGTTCGTGAAGTCGCCGATCAAACTGAACTGATGGAAAAATTAAAAGAAGCCAGCTCGATTGACCAAGTCACTGGCCTTCTCAATCGACCTGCGTTTGTCAAAAAACTAACAGCGGCGGTAGAAAGTGCTGGCGAAACAGGCCTCGATTCAATTTTGTACTTTATTGAAATTGATGGTTATCAAAACTATTTATCCGAATTTGGTATCTCTGCCTGTGATGAGTTATTGGATAGCGTCGCTAAATGGCTAACCTCTCAAACTCCTGAAGGCTCTAACAAGGGCCGTATTAGCGATAGTAGTTTCGCGATCTTACTCAGCGAATCAGACAGCCTGCCAAGTGAGTTAGCAAGATTGCTTTGTCAAGAAGTCAAAAATACTAGCTTTGAAATAGCCGGGCAAACCATCAAAATCACCTTCAGTATTGGTACCGTTACTACTACTGAAAATCAATTACAAGCTGGTAAATTCCTAGCTCAAGCAAACGCCATCTGTAACAAAGTTAAAAATGATGGTGGTGATGGCTTTAAAATCTTTAATCCAACACTCGATACTCTTTTAAACGAGCAAGAAAAGGCTATTTACGACGAGTTTGTAGAAGCTAAAGAAGCTGGCAATATAAAAGTGCTGTATCAACCAATGATGCCATTGAAAGGTAGTAGCAATCGTCAATATTTATCTTTCTTCCGTTATTTAAATGACAAAGGTGAGTTGATTTTAGGCGATGGAATTTTTAATATTTTTGAAAAATTAGGTATTGATGCAGAAATTGATCGCTTAAGTATTAAAACCGCCCTTAAAGAATTAGCCGACAAAGATAAAAACAAACGCTTAAAACTATTCACCAAACTTAGTCCAGGCACTTTGGTAACAGAAGATTTACTGGAATGGCTACTCGATGCCATTGAAAAAGCAGTGATTGAAACGAACCAGGTCGTATTGTGCATAGAAGCTGACATAGCGCAGTCTTATCTAAATCGCGTGAAAATTTTAAGAGAAGCTTTAGCTGGGTGTGATATAGGCTTATGTCTGAATAATATTGGCATCAAGGACAAAGAATTAGTGGCTGAAGTGAAACCAAATTACATCACCTTAAGCGGCGAGTTCATTGATACCCTTAAGTCAGATGGTTCGGAAAAAGTAGTTGGGCTAACCAATGTTACTAATCAAAACAAAATCATGACAGTTGCAACTAAGCTTGAAGATGCCTCAACTCTGGCACTTATTTGGCCATTAGGTATCGATTTTGCCATGGGTAACTATGTTTCCAAGCCGCTTGAAAACATGAACTACGACTTTACAGAGAATGATTTCTAGAGACTTCTTGTAAATTCAAATAAATCAATCAAAGCCGCCATTGAGGAATCTTGTAACACCGAAGTGGCGCTTTGGTTAACCGCCGGTTTGGCGTCATAAGCAATTCCGATTCCGGCCTCTTGTAACATTAGTAGATCATTAGCACCATCACCAATCGCCATCGTTTGTTCTGAAGCAAGATTTAATTCGCTTCTCCACTCGTTTATAGCTTTGGCTTTTTCTTGCGCATTAATAATTATTCCTTCAACTTCTCCAGTTAATTCCTTATCGACTATTTGCAACTTATTAGCACGAATATAATTAAAGTCTATTTGTTGTTTTAAACTTTCAGCAAAAGGCATAAAGCCGCCTGAGGCAATGGCTAAGCGGCATTCATGACCAATTAAGTATTGGCAAAACTCTTTAACTCCAGGATTAAACTCAAGCTTAGCTGCTAAATCTTGAATCACTCTCTGCGGTAATCCGGCTAGATGTTTCACGCGCTGGCGTAAACTTTGATTAAAATCTAATTCGCCTTGCATTGCTAACTCAGTAATTAAAGAGACTTCCTGCTTTCTATTGGCATAATTAGCCAGCTCATCTATAACTTCTATTGGGATTAGCGTGGAGTCCATATCAAAAACCACCAGCTTTGGTAGCTTTAACGGTGATAATGAAAAAATGTAATCTAACTGATGTAGTTCCAAGTGTGCTTTAATCGTTTGGAAATTCTGCTCAGCTATTTCAACTATCGCCAAGCTTTTGCAATTTATTGTAGGAGTGTGATTGATAGTGATTTTTTTAAAATCAAAGTTATTATCCAACAAGGCCTTTATGGCAACGGTTGAGTGACTAGAACTAATAATATACAAATAGGCCATTGAGAATATCGCTTTGGATTGCACAACAGGTTTTTAAAGTGTGCTATATTATTGAAAAATTTATGGAATATTACCAGTGAAGTTACCGCATAAAGTATCTCAATGGTTAAATACAATACCAACCTTTAAATTTCTATTTTTGCTGGCAGTTTTTTTGTTGTTATATGCGGTAGCAGCTCAAAGTTTCTTAGCATTTAAGCAAAAAGACTATAAAGATACACAATCGTCACAGTTAATTGACTTTATCATTAAAAGTGGCGACCAACAGCTGAAACCCTTGCTAGCCTCTAATCGCTATGAAGACATTCCTGAAGTTATAGCTAGTTTACTTACTTATCAACAACTGCAGAGTCTTGCGGTATATGAAGCTAATGGCAACCTTATAGATAAAGCCGTAGCAAAACCAGCAGTAACCGCACAAACCCTTTTACCTAAAGTCTCTAATCTATCAATCAAAGAGCAAGAAACAGCTTACGTCATCTACCAATTTACAACCCCTAACGGGCAATTGTTCGCAAATCACCATTGGTTGTATTATTTATCTGGAATGGTTTGGTTATTGGCAGCGTTAACCTTGCTATTAAAAATCAAACCCAATAGAGCTTCGAAACCTGTTGTTGCAGCATTAGAGCCTCGAGTGAGTTACCGCGCTGAATTAAAGCAACTACTCAAACGTAGCCAGCAGCAGCCGCAATCATCGAACTTGTTGATTATCCATGCCAATTGGGAGCTTTATAATAAAAAACCTAAGCAAATTCTATTATCCTTATTTAACAAGTGGACGGCTCATAACAAGAGCTCATTAGTTTCCTTTGAGAATGATTTGTTGATCTTTGCTTTGCCCGAAGAGTTGAGTTTAGAGAACTTTAAGAAAATCCAAATTCTAGAATCTTGCCTTATGCAGTTGGATTTCAACCCGACACTTTTGATAAATAACTTAAAGTTTGAAAATGCCGTATATCAGCACTTCTTTAGTATCGTTGAGCCCGGATTATGGATAGAAGCAAGTGAAGATTATTTACAAACCTTGAGCGATATCATTAAAACAGATATTGAAATTGAAGTAGAAGACTTTGGTGAGTTTCACTTGTTGCGGATTGACGCTCTAACCGCAGATGATGCCATGGCTATTGAGCGTCAAACTCGCTTTTTACTGCAATAAGCTAATCTTTAGTTTCAACTTGCATCGAATCAACTCGCTGGAAGCCTCTTGGCAGCTTGCTGCCACGCCTACCACGCTCACCGCGATAATGCTCAAGATCTTTTGGCTTCAAGGTTAAATGGCGCTTGCCTGAATAAATCACTAAAGAGTCTTTGTCAGATATTATAGCCACTGCTACCACAAACTCTTCACGCAGCTTTAGTCGGGCAGTCGGAATACTGATGATTTTATTACCTTTACCTTTGCCTAATTGCGGTAAATCTTGTAGCGGAAATGCTAGCATTCGACCTTCATTAGAGACCGCAACGCAATATTGGGAATCATAGTCGCTCACTCGTCTTGGTTTTAGAACTTTAGCACCTGATGGTAAGGATAAAAATGCTTTACCATTTTTGGTTTTAGTGACTAAGTCGGAGAATTGACCAACAAAGCCATAGCCAGCGTCTGATGCGAACAAGAATTTTTGCTCATCTTCACCCATGATAGTGGCTAAAAATTCAGCTCCAGCTACAGGGTTTACTCGACCGGTTACCGGCTCACCTAACCCCCTAGCAGAAGGTAAAGTGCTTGCCAGCAAAGAGAAAGTTCTGCCAGTCGAATCTAAAAAGACTGCATATTGATTGGACTTACCTTTACTGGAATCTAAATAATCATCACCAGAACGATAATTCATTCCTGCCGCATCAATATCATGACCTTTAGCGCAACGTACCCAGCCTTTTTCGGATAAAACTACTGTTACAGGTTCCGTTGGCATCAAGTCCGTTTCTGATAATGCCTTAGCTTCTTCGCGTTCCACGATTTGCGATCGTCGCTCATCGCCAAAGTCATGCATGGCTTCTTTAATTTCTTTCTTAATTAAAGTTTTCATGCGAGCTTTTGAGCCTAAAGTTAATTGCAAATAATCTGCTTCGTCTTCCAGCTCTTCTTGCTCTGCTCGAATCTTCATTTCTTCTAACTTAGCAAGATGTCGAAGCTTTAACTCTAAGATAGCTTCAGCTTGGCGGTCGCTAATTTTAAAACGTGCCATTAGTTTAGGCTTTGGCTTATCTTCTGTTCGAATAATATGAATCACTTCGTCAATGTTTAAAAAAGCGACCAATAAACCATCTAAAATATGCAGTCGATCATGCACTTTATCTAAACGATATTGTAAACGGCGTCTTACTGTTTCATAACGGTAATCGAGCCATTCTTTTAAGAAAACGCGTAAGTTTTTTACTTGTGGTCTTCCATCAATTCCTATCACATTCATATTCACGCGATAAGTACGCTCTAAATCGGTAGTCGCGAATAAGTGATGCATTAGCTCATTAGTATCAATACGGTTAGACCGAGGTATAATGACTAAACGAGTTGGATTCTCATGATCGGATTCATCACGCAAATCAGATACCATTGGCAATTTTTTTGCCTGCATTTGAGCAGCGATCTGCTCCAAAACTTTTGCTCCCGATACTTGATGCGGCAAAGCATCAATAACAATTTCACCATCTTCCACTTCAAATCGAGCACGCATTCTTATGGAACCACGGCCTTCTTGGTACATTTTCAAAAGGTCATCGGCAGGCGTAATAATATCAGCATCCGTTGGGAAGTCAGGTCCCTGTATGTGCTGCATTAATTCAGGAATATCGGCTTTTGGATTTTCTAATAGATGGATACAAGCATTCGCAACTTCAGTTAAATTATGCGGAGGAATATCCGTTGCCATCCCAACGGCAATGCCGGTGGTGCCATTAAGTAATAAGTTTGGCAAGCGTGCTGGTAACACTTTAGGTTCCTGCATAGTACCGTCAAAATTCGGTGCCCAATCAACAGTACCTTGACTAACCTCAGTCAATAAAACTTCAGAATATTTTGCTAAACGCGATTCGGTATAGCGCATCGCGGCAAAAGATTTAGGATCGTCCGGTGCTCCCCAGTTTCCTTGACCATCCACTAACGGATAGCGATACGAAAATGGTTGCGCCATTAAGACCATAGCTTCGTAACAAGCTGAATCACCATGCGGATGAAACTTACCTAAAACATCACCAACGGTACGAGCAGATTTTTTGTATTTTGCGGTAGCTTTTAGACCTAGCTCGCTCATAGCGTAAACGATACGTCTTTGCACAGGCTTTAGACCATCACCAATATGCGGCAAGGCTCGATCCATAATCACGTACATGGAATAATTCAAATAAGCCTGCTCAGTAAATTCTGCTAGCGGCTTTTGTTCAATTCCTTCGTAATTGAGTTCTTCTGTCATCAATTATTCTCTTACTGTAAATTTCTATTGATATCAGCTTGTTTTAAGCAAGCTAAATTAAAAGTCGGCTTTATTGCCTTTTTCTTCTAACCAAGTTTTTCGATCAGATGCACGCTTTTTAGAGAGCAACATATCCATTACCTTTTCAGAGTTATCACCTCCGTCAATGGTCAGTTGAACCAGACGGCGCGTTTCTTGCGCCATGGTGGTCTCTCTCAGTTGCTTAGGGTTCATTTCACCCAGGCCTTTAAAGCGCTGAATCTGTACTTTGCCACGTTTTTTCTCAGCCTTGATTAGGTCTAAAACGCCCTCTTTTTCATCTTCATCCAACGCGTAATAAACGTCTTTGCCGATGTCAATACGATAGAGTGGCGGCATTGCTACATAAACATGACCCGCTCTAACTAATGGCCTAAAATGCTTTAAAAATAGTGCGCATAACAAGGTAGCAATATGCAAACCATCGGAATCAGCATCGGCCAAAATACAAATCTTGCCATATCTCAGTTTAGATAAATCATCAGAGTTTGGATCAAGCCCTACCGCAACCGAAATATCATGTACTTCTTGCGAGGCCAAAATCTGTGAAGAGTCTACTTCCCAAGTATTTAGGATCTTTCCCCTTAGCGGCATAATCGCTTGAAACTCTTTATTACGTGCTTGCTTTGCAGAACCACCTGCCGAATCACCCTCAACCAAAAAGAGCTCACTGGCCATAGCATCTTGACCAACACAGTCTGCTAACTTTCCAGGTAGGGCAGGACCTTGAGTGATTTTTTTTCTAGCGACTTTCTTACCAGCACGCATTCTTTTGTGCGCATTAGCAATTGCTCTTTCGGCTAATAAATCGCCAATCGTAGGGTTTTGATTTAACCATAAACTAAAGGCATCTTTGACCACACCCGCGACAAAAGTCGCGCATTGCCGGGATGAGAGTCTTTCTTTGGTCTGCCCTGAAAATTGTGGGTCATCAAGTTTTACCGATAACACATAAGAAATACGCTCCCACATATCATCAGCCGTTAGCTTAACTCCGCGCGGTAATAAATTTCTAAATTCACAAAATTCTCGAATAGCTTCAATAACACCATTGCGCAAGCCATTAACATGAGTTCCGCCTTGCGCAGTGGGGATTAAATTCACATAGCTTTCAGCTAAACAATCACCGCCATCGGTCATCCACATGAAAGCCCAATCAACGGCTTCTGATTCACCTTGCATCGAACCAACAAATGGCTCATCGGGTAACTTTTCAAAACCAGAAGCAGCCTCTGAGAGATAAGCGGTTAAGCCGTCTTCATACAACCACTCTTCTTTTTCGCCACTTTTCTTGTTATCAAAAATGATCTTTAAACCAGGACATAAAATCGCTTTCGCCTTTAAGACGTGCGAGAGCCTGGAAACCGAAAATTTTTCTGAATCAAAATATTGCGTATCTGGCCAGAATTTTACTGAAGTCCCTGTATTACGCTTACCAACATCGCCAATAACTTTTAAATCGGTTTTCTTAAAACCATCTTCGAAAGCCATACTAAAATTTTTGCCATCTCGTTTTACTGAGACTTCAACTCTTTTTGAAAGAGCATTCACGACCGAAATACCAACACCGTGTAAACCGCCAGAAAACTGATAATTTTTATTGGAGAATTTACCACCGGCATGTAATTTGGTGAGAATCAACTCAACCCCTGGGATGCCTTCTTCTGGATGAATATCTACCGGCATTCCGCGACCATCATCAATGACTTCTAACGAATCGTCTTTATACAGAATCACTTGCACTGTTCTAGCGTGACCGGCAAGCGCTTCATCGACACTATTATCGATCACTTCTTGTGCTAAATGATTGGGTCGACTAGTATCCGTGTACATACCCGGACGTTTTTTTACAGGATCTAAGCCACTTAAAACTTCAATAGCTTCTGCGTTATATTGCTGATTTGACATAAATTACTGATTTATAAGATTTAGATAATCTTGGGTTATTATTTTGAATGAAATTGTTATGAAATACCCAATAAATTGAGCTTCCTTAATCTAGCCATCCTATAAAGCTCGATCCGCAAGTGCAAGTAAAAATTAAACTATAAAACAGATTTGAGGTAATAATTAATTAGAGAGGATAATTAATAGCCAGTGGCGGTCATATCAAGACTAAGCTTGAAATCATTAACGCGAATCACTTGCGTCTCAACTTTACCTGAAGGATAACAATGGTAAATACGATAACCGGGTAATTCTTCACTGACAGCAAACTCACTTGAATTTTGCTTAAATTGTATACACGTTGAAGGGACCGAATAGTAATCAATATTCTGCTTAGTAACAGAAAGATCTTGGTGAATATGACCAAAACCACAAGCTTTTACCTGCTTAAAGTCGGATAGCATAGCGGTAAACTCTTCGCAGTTTTTAATGCCAATATCATCAATCCAATCCGCATTACTATAAACTGGGTGATGGTGAGTAAAAACTAAAGCGTTAGAATCATTCGAATTCAGTTGTTGTTGGATCCAGTGCATTTCATCGGACGATATTAGACCATGAACTTTCCCTTTAACTTGACTGTGCGCCAGTAGAATTTGCCAATCTTTAATTTCGAGTTGCTTGCTAGTTTTGATATGACCGGTTTCGGCAAGCGACTCCAGAGCATCTACCTCGTCATGATTTCCAGCCAAACAATAAATAGGGCAGTGAAACACTTCCATTGCTTGTGCAAAGAACTCGTAAGACTCGGTCGATAAATCTTGCGAAATATCGCCGGTCACAATAATCAGATCAGGATCTAAATGGTTTGCTTGGATTAAATCCAATGTAGCGAGAAAGCTTTCGCGAGTGTTTACTCCAAGCAGTGAACCCGATTCATCTGCAAAAAGGTGAGGATCAGATATCTGGATCAATTCCAGCGTATCGACGGTTTCGGATGACTTAATAATCGCGGGCTCTAGTTTACTCAACACACTGATATTTAATTAATTTTCTAGAATTATCACTTATTTTTCAGGATAAAAACGCCAATTGCGTCTTATATTCAATATCGACTTCGCCATATTCAAGACAAAAACTGAGCCATTCGCCTAAAAAACGGTTGAGTTGAGCTTTTTCATCAACTTGTTTCATTTCTGGATTAGGTTGTTTAAAAACCGGCGGCAGCATAGAGTCATGCACCCCTGAAAGCACTTCAGCCATCTTGGCATCATGATAAATCCTAACGCAAAAAGTTCGGTGTAAGTGTTTTAGCGCTTCTCCTTGTTTAAACTCAGCTTGTTTAAACTCTGCTTGCTTAAACCCTTGCTGTTTAAGTTCCAAAGTCTGAGTGTAACGACTTGCCTGCAATAAACTAATCGCGAGCGAGGGCTGCTTTTGAAAATGCACATGTGTCAGTGGTGCAATTTTGGTTATTGCAGCCACTTCAGGAAGTAACTTCATGAGTTTTGCATAATTAGTCGCAGACACCGCCATAAAAGAGCGCAAATCTGGACTATATTTTTTTTGAACATTACCCATGCAAGTTTTAACTCTTAGTTCTTAACCTCTAGCTCTTAACCCTTGATTGTTAATTCTTAACCCATTAAAAATCTTTAAAATCTAACTGAGCTTGGTTTAGAAAAAACCACTGTAAAGCAATCAATGCCATAGAGTTATTTATATGACCTCCTCGCAGTTTTTGCAAGGCTTCATCCCTCGATAGTTTCACGACTTTAATATCTTCATGTTCAGAGTCTAGCCCAGCAAACTCTGACACAGTGTTAGCATCAACCAAAGCCAAGAACAGAGCAATTCTTTCATCTGAACCACCTGGACTTGCCCAGTATTCTTGGATCGGTATTAATTTTTTGATCTTAGCTCCAGCTTCCTCCACTGCCTCTCTGTGAGCTACTTCATCATCTTGTTCATTTGGTTCAACTAATCCTGCAACGATTTCCAGCACCCAAGGTGATAAAGGATCTTCCAATGCTCCTATTCTGACTTGTTCAACCATCACAAAGAGCTGCTGTATTGGATCGTATAACAACACACCAACCGCCTTACCTCTAATCAGTAATTCTCGTTGTACTCCATTTTCAAAACCACCTTGATATTTCAAATGGTCAAACGTCATTTTTTTTAATTGCATAAAACCGTCGTAAAGCAGCTCTTCTTTGACGATATTTATCTGCTGATTTGTAAGTTTATTTTTCAATAGTTTATCTCATTGAATTTATTGGATTAATTGGCCAAAAGCCTCTAGTATTGTACAGAAGTTAAAAACCAAACATAGACCATTTCATAATCTGTTACACTTGGTTTCTTGTTTGAAATAACAATAACTTATATGCTTTTTAGCAAATGAGAGGAGTCTATGCAAAGTCAACATTCATTCAATGTCGAGCAAGCAAGAATTAATATGGTAGAACAACAAATCCGCCCTTGGTATATGTTTGATAACCAGGTGTTAGATTTGTTTGCGGCTATGCCCAGAGATGAATTCGTTCCTACTGGTTATAAGCAGCTAGCATACGCAGATAGCAAAGTTCCTCTTAGCCAAAATCAGCACATGATGCCGCCACGCGAAGAAGCCAGAATGCTGCAAGCGCTAAGCATTAAGAAAACTGATTTAGTTCTGGAAATAGGTACAGGTAGCGGCTATATAACCGCATTATTAGCGACCTTAGGGGATAAAGTTTTCTCCATAGATATTATTAAAGATTACTTGGAATCAGCACAAGAAAAATGCCAGTCCCTAGGGTTAAATAACATCGAATTCGAGGAAGGCGACGCCTCTAACGGCTGGTCACACTATGGTCCTTATAACGTGATTGCGATTACTGGAGGATTTTACGAATTACCTGAGCCCTTTAAAAAGTCCTTAACCATTGGTGGGCGATTGTTTTGCATTGAAGGCAGCAAGCCGGCGATGAAAGCAAAGCTTATTACTCGAACTGACGAGGATAATTGGTTAGAAGAAGTGTTATTCGAAACCGAAATTGAACTACTAATAAATGCCAAAAAGGCCGAAGCCTTTTTATTTTAAAGAGAAAGAGACACTGTTAATGAAAAAGAAATTGATCGCGTTGAGCGTTGCATTAAGTTTTAACCTAGCCAGCCTTAATGCAGAAACCCAAAGCTTAAGTAACCTTGCTAAGACGGATCTTATGAGCGCTTATCAAGATGCTCTAAAAAACGACACTCAATACTTGATCAGCCATGCTAATTTAAAAGCAACTGAACAAAGCGTCAGACTTAGCCGCTCTAGTTTGCTGCCTCAAATTAGTGCTAGTGCAACTCGTTCTAGAAATGAAACCGATTTTGAAGGACAAGGTCTAGATGGCAGTCCCTCCGATCCTTTTACGAACTTAAGTGAAGGTACAACTTATAGAGTTCAACTCAATCAGTCTATATTTGACTGGTCAAACTGGATTGCTTTAGATCAGGCTAATTTACGCTTAAAAGCATCGGAGCTCACTCATGGCTCTAACTTGCAAAATCTAATCAGCAGGACCGCACAAAGTTACTTTAATGTCTTATCTGCTACTGAGAATTTAAGCACCACTCAATCAGAATTAGAGGCGTTAAAAAAACAACTAGATCTAACCCGAGAACAATATGAGTCTGGACTGGCAAACGCTACCGACTTTTTGAATGCGCAAGCTAACTATGACCAATCTTTGGCTAATGAAGTATCTATAAAAAATAGTTTAACCATTGCTAAAGAAGCTTTGCGACAAATTACCAACAATTACTATGTACAACTTGAAGGTTTGGGTGATAGCTTAAAGCTTTCAAATCCATCGCCGAATAATATTGAAGACTGGACTCGCGTAGCAGCACAAGAAAATTTAGGGTTAAAAGCGCAGCAGTATAATGTAAAGGTGGCAAAAAAAGATATTGAGCGCAATCGAAGTGGGCATTACCCCTCATTAAATCTTAATGTTACCTACAGCGATAGTGATTCGGATACCGAAAGAAGTTTCCCACAAGGAATTTCTCCAAATATCGCGCCTCCAGGGACAGAACAAAATACATCAAACCAACAGCAAGGTTACAATGCCGGTTTAACTTTAAGTGTTCCAATTTTCTCAGGCTTTAGAGTAGATGCTCAAACTGAACAAGCAAAACAAAACTATTTAAGTTCCGCTCATCAACATGAGCAAACAGCAAGGCAGGTGCAAGCCAGTGCTAGAAATGCCTTTACGAACCTTGAAGCAGCTATTACTTCATACAATGCTTATAAAAGAAGTCTTGAATCTAGTCAAAGCTCCTTAGAAGCAACCCAAGAAGGGTATCAAGCGGGCACTAGAAATATTATTGACGTTTTAAATGCTACTCGAAGTTACTACAATGCTCGACGTAATTTGACCCGTGCAAAATATGATTACTTAATTAATGGTTTAAATTTAAAATCCGCAGCGGGAACTCTTACCGAAGCTGACTTACAAGAAGTAAACCAATTACTGCTTAACTACTAGAGAAATTAAACTCTAAACAAGGTGCTTTGAATAACAGTCACTACTTTTTCTAAAGCACCTTTATTTTTATCGATAAAGGTTTTAGCCTTCTCCCCCATCACCTCTGCCTCACGATTATCATTAGCTAACTGAATTAATTGTTCTGCTAGTTGCTGGCTATTTGTAACCACTTTTGCAGCTTCTATCTCAATTAACGAATCAAATAGGTATTGAAAATTATGGTAATCAGGGCCCGTTAAGATCGGCTTGGAGTAATAGGCTGCTTCAATAGCATTGTGCCCGCCTATATCTACAAAACTACCGCCGATAAATGCCACATTTGATTTTTGATAGGCAAATAACAACTCACCCATAGTATCACCAAGCAAGACACTAGCAGACTCATCCCAACTGGACCGCTTTGAGCGTCTGGATAACTGAAAACCATTTTGTGAAATTAACTCGGCGACACTTTCAAAGCGCTCCGGATGTCTTGGAACCAAAATCAATTTAGCATTTGGAATAGCATCTGTCACTTGCTTATGCGCCTGCAATATTTGCTCATCCTCTCCGTGATGGGTGCTTGCGGCTATCCAAACAAATTCTTTATTCCAATAGGGGAAGTACTCGTCAAAACTAGCCTGTGGAAACTCAGCATCAAACTTAATATTTCCAGTTATTTCTACATTGCTTTTTGAAACACCAGAACTCACAAAACGCTGAGCATCAGCTTCATTCACCGCTAATACATGCGACAGCTTTGAAAATAAAGATTGGCTAGCATCTTTAAAGAACGAATATTTTCTGGCCGAGGATTCAGACAGGCGAGCATTAGCTAGGATTATGGGGATCTGTCGTTCATGAATATGGCTTAACCAATTAGGCCAAAGTTCCGTTTCCATAATAACCACGACTTTTGGCGATACTCTAGATAGAAACCGTTTGATACTTCCTGGTAAATCGCATGGAGAGTAATAATGAATAATTTTATCGCCCAAATGTTCTAACAATAATTTGGCGCCGGTAGGAGTTGTAGTGGTAACCACAATTTTTAATTTAGGGTTTGCGGTGATTAGTTTATTAATAATAGAGATAGCACCGCTGGTTTCTCCCATAGAAACAGCATGAATCCATAAATCAGTATCTTTATGTTTTTTTACAAATCCAAATCTTTGCCGAAATGGTTCGCGATACTTCGGAGGTTTTAAACTCTTAAAAAACCAACGAATGCACATCAAAGGTGAGAGCAAATAATAAATAAAGGTATAAACTCCTTTAATCATATTATTTATTTTTCCCAGTGCTTGCTTTCAATGCTCTTTGCTTCCTAACTTCTTTAGGATCAGCTATTAACGGACGATATATTTCTATACGGTCGCCGTCGTGCAAAGTATCGGTTAATTTAGCTAATTTGCTAAATATACCGACTTTACTAACCGTTAAATCTATTTCTGGATAAAGTTCTAAAATACCGGAAGCTTTGATTATGGCCTCAAGACTATCATCTTTATCAACCTGCAGACTCAGTAGCGTTTGTTTGTCAGGCAGCGCATAAGCAACTTCAGCTTTAATGGTATCACTCATAAATAAGCCCCCATGAGTTTCGTCAATGAGTAAAAGCTAGGCATAGACTAATTTTGCCCTCGCAGTAAAAGCGTCAACAAAACTTTCTACTAACTGGTTAAATACTTTTCCAAAGGCTAACTCTAATAACTTATTAGAAAATTCAAACTCTAACCGCAGTTCAATTTTAGAAGCTTGCTCAGATAGCGAGCTAAAAGTCCAAACACCATTTAAAAGCTTAAATGGCCCATCCACCAGTGACATAACAATTTCACTATGCGGGGTGTTAATATTCTTTGTAGTAAATGATTGCTCAAAACTGCCTTTAGCAACGTACAAAACGGCAGTAACTTCTTTCTCATTTTGCTCTAGGATTTTTGAGCCAGAACAATAGGGCAAAAACTCAGGGTAATCTTCTATTGCATTGACCAATGCAAACATTTGCTCGCTGCTAAAAGGAACAATGGCTTGTCGATGTATGCTTTTCATGGATATTAAAATAATACTAGTTAATTGGATTGTAGCATCTGTACTAACCTGAATGCTATAATTACCAAACTTGAGCAATCACCTATGAACACATTTTGGCAAAACAAAAGAAAAACAAAGCAAATTCTAATACCATCGCTTTAAATAAACGAGCAAGACACGATTACTTCATCGAAAAGACGTTCGAAGCCGGCTTGGTATTACAAGGGTGGGAAGTAAAAAGCCTTCGCGCTGGTAAGGCTAATCTGGCTGAAAGCTATGTTTTACTAAAAGATGGCGAGGCTTGGCTTTTTGGTTGCCATATCTCACCACTTTTAAGTGCTTCGACTCATGTAATTGCCGACCCAATGCGTACTCGTAAGTTGTTATTGCATGACCATGAGCTCGCTCAGTTATTTCGAGGCGCGGAGCAGCAAGGAAATACTGTAGTCGCTTTAGCACTCTATTGGAAAAAGTCCTTAGCAAAACTTGAAATTGGACTCGCTAAAGGTAAAAAGCTGCACGACAAACGCGCCACAGAAAAAGAACGCGAGTGGAATAAAACCAAAGAACGTATTATGAAACATAACGTTTCTTAACACAGGTCACAATCTGTAATAGATTATTTGAGCTTAAGAGAAGTATCTTGTTAAGATGACAAAACCGTATACTAATAAGGCTTTCCCAAGTAACTATGATTCGAATCAAACCCACTAGTCTAGTAATTTCGACATTAATAATATCGAGCTGCTCTTTTGTGCAAGATAGAAGCGAAGAGCTGGTTCAAGTGGTTGATGCAACAGAATCAAGTTCTTACTCGAACGCCAAGCCAAAAAATGAAGCTCGTAAATCAATAGCCCCACAACAATATGTCGTTAAGAAAAATGATACCTTAGGTAGTATTGCCCGAAAAACTTTAGGCTCTTCGGCTTATTACCGTCAATTGGCGGCCTTTAATTCTCTTAGTGAGCAACAGACATTAAAGGTTGGACAAGTTTTAATGATTCCTACTAATGTATCCGTTTCTCAAACTGCAAAGGCAACCCCCTTAAAACGACCTTCTACTGCGACAAAAGAGCCTGTAACTATTGCAAGTCAAGAGTACCCTGAGTTGGACAGCCTTATTTCTCAGCAAAAATATAATCAAGCCATTGATTGGGCTTTAACTCATCCTAACCTAAATGAAGACTTGGGCTTACAAGCAAAACTAGTTGAAGCCACCAGCTTACAAGCTGATAAAGAACTGGCAGAGAAAGATTACTCTGAGGCTAGTTTTTTAATTAATGGTTTAAAAGCTAATCAAAATCTAGCAGAAGTAAGCAAAAGGCAGTTAGCTAGTAAAGCAACGCAAATTCAGTGCAATCAATTAAGTCATAATGCATTACAGAAAGTAGGCAAAAGCCAGACCAATGGAGCATATAAAGACTTGATGCAGGCACTAAGCCTAGATAAAAACTATTCCAATTCTCTAGACTTATTTCTACAGGCCAGAGACTCTGTGACTGAAAGCATGCACCAAGAAGCGTTGAAACTGTATCGTAATCAACAGTTAGGTAAAGCTTCAGACCTTTGGAATCAAATTTTGAAACTCAACCCTAATGATGATTTAGCGTTAGTTTATACGGATCGAGTCAAAAACCTGCAGAAAAAACTTAAAGGACTATAGATAATATTTTTTAGTCCGTAATAACGATAGTCTTATCGATATCTTTGTTTTGAATAATAGTTTCTTCTAGCTTAGCGTCAACTTCAACAATATTGATTTTCTGGGTGCGAGTTAAGCCCGCCATTTTTTGCGATAACTGGTTAATCTCTTGCTCCATACGACCAAATTCATCGTGAGTAGTGATAGGTAAGGCTGAAGCCTCTCCATAAAGGCGGATATCATGCAGCTTTTGACGACTAAGATTTATACGTTTAGCAAAGCGATTACTCAACCAGTAAATACCTACAAAGACTACGAGTAAAATTAACAACATCCAAATAATCATGGTCAAAATAGAAGAGTTTGAAGCCTGCTGCAAATTAGCTCTACTTAAGGCAACATTCACTCGCCCCACTTCTTTTTGTTGATAACTTATTGGGCTATCGAAAAAATAGGCGTTTTGGCTAAAACTAACATCATCAAAATAAACGCTTCCTTGTGAAATATTTTCAACCAGTTCCCATTCAGTATTCTTCTCAAAAGTTTTGTCAAGGTCCGCTTTATTATTGCTACTGATGATAGTGTCGCTTTGATCTCTAATACTCAAATAGAGTACTTGACGATTTTCAGCAATGGTTTCCGTTATTGACTGAAGCGTTAAGCGCTCTTCCAGTAATAAAGGTTCAGCCGTTTCACTGGCAATAATCTGACTAATTGAAAATCCATAGTCGTACATCAATTGATTCATTAGTCGCGTTTGCTTTTGATTAACCCAAACCATTCCAAGTATCATGACCAAAAAAACGAAGCTTGAGAGTCCAACGGCCCAACGAGCACTCATGGAAACAAATTTAATCTCAGTCAATCCTTTAAGATTCTCAAGATGCTCCTTTTCTAATTTATCCAGCTCCTCGACCAAGGTTTCTGTAGACTCATAGCGTAAGTCTGGATTCTTTTGCAAAAGTCTGAAGACAATAGTTTGCCAGACTAGTCCAGCCTCAAAATTTAAGTTTAAAGGCTCAGGGTTTTGTTGCAGCACAGCTTGCAAAATAGCAGCATGGTTAATGGCCTTAAAAGGTAATTCGCCCTTACTCGCTTGGTATAAAATAACCCCTAACGAATAGTAATCAGTTTTTGCATCAATACCACGCCCTGAAATCTGTTCCGGCGACATATAGGCAGGAGTACCCATAATTTGCGAATCGCGCTCAGGATCGTTCGAACTTTGGCTTAGTTGCTCTTCTAAAAATTCACTTTCAATTTTAGCAATACCAAAATCGGTAATTTTAAAATTGGTACCGTCATCGATAACAAAGATATTTTCGGGTTTAAGATCTCGATGGATAACACCTTGTCTATGAGCATAGCCCAAAGCTTGACTCAGACTTCTGGCCAGAGGTATTAGCTCATCAAGGCTGAGCACACCTTTTTCGTACAGAAATTCATCAAGCGTAACGCCATCCAATAATTCCATGGCAATAAAAGGTCGTCCATTCCAAATACCTGTATCGTAAATAGTAACAATAGATGGGTGACTCAATCGACCTGCAGACTTTGCTTCGCTAACAAAAAGCTCTCGATACTCCGCCTTTTCTATTAACTCGTGCTTTAAAAGCTTAATTGCAAGTTCACGACCTATGTCTGGATCTTCCGCTTTATAGACAACGGACATAGCGCCACGCCCGAGTTCTTCCAGGATTTTATAGCGCCCAATAAAGGTGTTTTCGACCATAATTAGATCAATAAGAAAATGATGACCAATAATGATATAGCAGCAACAGCTACTGCAGAAAATGCAAACCAGTTAGTGGCTGGTTTTTCAACCGTTTCAACAATGTCACTTTCGTCGACAAGAGTGAACAAAAATTCTGTATGACCCACTTGAATTCTGTCGCCGAACGATAAAACTCTATCAGTAATTTTCTCACCATTAACTATAGTGCCATTAGAAGATAGTAAATTTAGAATTTTCCATGCGCCACCTTGATAGGTAATTTGCGCATGAGTAGAAGAGGCTGCTGGGTCATAGATAGTTACATTATTACCTTTACCACGGCCAATGATATTCTTCCCCTTCACTAAAATAAATTGTTCTCCCACATGAGGTTTGCTAGTTGCTACCAAAGCAGCAACTTTACTACCATCATCTTCTTGCCGTTGAATTTCTTCAGCAATCATTTGATCCACTTTTTTCGAATCAAAAACTAAAGTTCCTTGCGGGCCAGCTTTATCTTCGCGGTACGGATTTTTTTCTGTTGGTTTCTTTTCGGAACTCATATTTTTTCCTTCTTAAATTTTGAAAGCCAGCCAGTTAGCAGACTCTTGAAATCACCTTTGGGTTCTTTTTTCGGTTCCTTGATAGGTGAGTCTATTAAAATTAAAGACAGGTTGTCCTTTCCCCCATTCTTACATGCCATTTCTACTAGCTGCTCAATTTTCGCTTGGTTATCTCTTGGCTGACGCAAACATTGGATTAATTCTGTTTCACTGACTTCTTCATATAATCCGTCACTGACTATCAAAACCGATTCGGCAAAGTCCCATTCGCGTTCAATCAAACCAATATCCAACTGATGCTTATCCTCAATACCCAGACATTGAGTGATCACATGACTTTGTGGATGATCTTTTGCTTCTATTGGATTAAGCAAACCTGCATCAATCAGCTTTTGCACTAGAGTATGATCTTTAGTTAATTGAACTAGTGTTGATTCCTGCGCATTCCACAAATATGCTCTACTATCACCAACCCAGGCAATTTTATAGCGATCGCGGTCATTTAAAAGGGTAACCACCGTCGCCCCTCTATCTTCAGCTTCATGACGATTATAAGCTTTGATTACTGAATGAGCAGAATGGACTGCGGTTCTTAAGTTACCGCCTTGTCTAATGGACTTGCTAACTTCATCGATCACAAATTGACTGGCTTGCTCACCTTGAGTTAAACCACCGACTCCATCCGACAAAATCCAAAGCCCCAAATCTGCTGCAGCAAAAACCTTATCGTCATTGGTTTGACGTTCAATCCCTTGATGAGAAAGCATCGCAAAATTTAGTTTATTTTGATTTAATACCGACATTACCCCTCCTAGAAATTGAAGTTTAACTGCTTGAAATTATTATATATGTTAAACAATCCACAAATCGAAATTTAGAAATGAAAACTAGGTCCTTGAAATAGCTTGCGCGGGACCAGATATAACCTATAATCCCACACTCTAGGGGGCGACATGGCTTCGACGTGGATTACGAACCTCTAGGTGCATGTCGAGATGTTAGCGAATCTCGTAAAATCAAAGCTAAAACTTTATAGTTGCAAACGAAGACAACTACGCTTTAGCCGCTTAATCGGCTAACTGTCGCCTCTGAGCGTTCTTGGTAGGAGCTCGACAGTCATTACAGGAACTAGCAGGTAACTGTGCTCGGCAGCCAACTGCGAAACTATCCTCGAGATCGTTTTACTAAGCCTGCCCATCGGCTCGAGTAAGATTAAATTAAAGGTGGTTCTAAACATGTAGAGCCTAGAGCAGAGGATTTGCGGACGGGGGTTCAATTCCCCCCGCCTCCACCAAATTTATTGGCAACTTTCAACAGCTTGATTCTTTTTATTATTGTTCAACTCTGCAATCCAGCACTGATTATGGATAGAACAATAGCAAATTTTGATATTGCCCAAGCTTTCAAATTTACTCATAAAATATTGCGTATCATCATTCCAAGGAATCGAAAACATTTCCACATTTTCTCCAACACCAATAACGGTATTATCCGGAATGAAACCTCTATATACATCATGACCAAAAGCTTTTTCAGGACCAGAAACACTACGAATGAATCTCTCTAAGTTTTGAAATTCTTCTTGCCCATTTAGTAGATTAATATCGGCTGTCAACGCAGGGCCTACGCCTTTATTTTGTAATTGAAGACTAAACCCTTCCTGACTATAACTGCCTTTTATTTGCAAATATGGCCAGACTTCAGCTTGTTGTTGCTCTTGAATTGTACTGAGTTCTAAAAAAGCAATAATGATTGAAGACATTGATAATAAAACAGCTAAGCCTGAAGCTATACGACTTATCCAATCTGTATTTTGCTGAACATCACTCATGGCTTGCTCCTTATTCCTTAGCTATCTCAAGCGCTTTATTTAAGGCGCTGTCGATACCGGCTAAGTAATCTTTAGCTAACAATGGTGCCAGTATATCCGGTGTAACTCCGTAGCCCTCTTCAAATGTTTGCACTGCATTAATAGTTCTAATAAAAGGAACTCTTGTTTGAATTTTGCTTTCAGGTAACGTCAGAGTAAACAATAAACCTGCCGTCGGGCCAGTAGCGCTGCCACCAGTTTTCTCACCAACAATGATCGCATCCCTAAACTCTTTTAACCCAGCGATCAAACTTACGCTGCCCGAAGAGTTGGAACTACTACTTAACACAATCAACTTCCCTTTAAACGCATTACTAGATGGTTTGATTGTATCTAGCTCATCGGTAAACATGGAACGTAATGAATAGGTCCCATCATCATTTGACCTGAACCCCAAACGATTAGGTTTCAAAGCTCTTTTATCCCATGTCCACAAGTAAGGTCTATATTCCTCAAAGTCGATACTAGCAACCCGCAACTCTTTCTTAGGCTGCACCTTTTTATTGTATAACCTCTTTTCTAATGCCATTCTTGCATCGGTAGAGCCTCCACCGTTATTTCTTAAGTCCAAAATTAAAGTACCTACCTTATTTTTCTTCAGCCCATTAAATATCGGATCATAGATTTTTTTCGGCTTTACCGGCTTTCTATAATTTACAAAACTATCAATCTTTAAATAGCCAACGTCACCTTCCAGCATTTCAAAATGCACGGCATCGGCAAAGTCTCTTGCTTGATTCGAACTGTTACGAAGCGAAGACCATTGCTTGAAAGTAACTCTTGGAAGCTTTATTTCCACTAATCTGTCATCCGCTCTCCTTTTAATAGATAACACAGCAATCTCTGGCAATTCCTGTAACAAAGAACCGAAGTGATCCATTGCTCCACCCATAAACTCGAGCGAGTCAGTAACTCCTGAGTTACGACTCCAAATGGTTTTACCGTCGTAAGGGATAAACCGAATAACATCCGCTACAACTTCACTTAAGGGTTTACCATCAATGGCCATTATCTCATCGCCAGTATTAACCAACTCAGGATTTAATGACTTTGAAACAAAACCTCTGGCTTCTATATAGTCCCACAATATCGGCAAATAAACTTTCGACGTTTTACGTGCCTCTTTAATTGATTTTGGCAGATTGGCTTTTGTGTGATCGCAACGGATCAAAGTTAATACTTCTTGTATTTGTAGGTAAAGTTGAGCATGGCTTAAACCATCATTGTTTTTTGCTGAATCAAGTACCGATTGCCAAGCTGCATCTAACGACTGTTTAGATTGATGACGTGTGTAACCTGGATGGATTTTCTCATAGGCTCCCTTTGCAATTTTGATATCTTGTTCAACTTGCTTATAGGAAAGTTTATCTTCACTTGCCGCTATATTCTCGATAATTAAGACATTTAATGAAATGATGAATATTAAAGTTATCTTTTGTAACTTGCTGAATTTAAACATAATTAGTCCTCAAGATTAATGTATGTATAAATTATAGGTGAAGCTAAAAGTCATGACGTCTCATATGCTGAGACATAAGATTTATTACCGAATTTGAGACTTTTTATGATTTGATACTTTAAATTTAGTCTAGATTTCTATACTTGGAGGGTGTTAAGCCACTGATTTGTTTAAACACTCGATTGAAAGTCGCCTTCGAATTAAACCCGGCCTCTAAGCCAATCTCTAAAATGGCTTTATCGGATTGCGCCAATAATTTCTTAGCATAGTCGACTCGCAAGGAATTAATAAAACTATTAAAGTTCATATCAAAAGCTGTATTAATCGTTTTAGATAAATAACTTTCATTAGTAGCCATGTGCGAAGCTAAGCTTTTAAGGTTAAGCTCTGCATCCAAAAATAGCTCATTATCTAACACATAGAGCTTTAATTTTTCACCTTCTTTATGCCAATTTTTACCAACTTCCCTAGGCGGCTCAATAACATAATACTTTGGAAAGCGACTGTTGATTCTATAAACAGCCTCTATGCCTAACCAGCAAACAATCATTGCCATTAACACTTGGGAAGGAAACTCAGAGGTATAGTTATTTCGCCCAAAGATCGTCACATAGATTAAAAACAGACCTAAAATACAAGCCACCAAACTTATGGCAGGTAAAAAACGATTAAGCCAGACAGGTTTAAAGCGTTGCGCAGCTGATTGTGTCTGGAGAAGAAAATAGTTGTATCTTTTTATTAATTTCCAGCAAGCATGCAAGAAAATAAGTAACGAGAATAAGATAGCAAATGTTTCGAAATGACTGACATAAGGACTATGATAATCCCCGCCATACTTCCACCGGTCTAAATAGTTAGGGTAACTAATAACGACCGAAATATAATAGCTAGTTTGGACAACGCCAGGCAATAAAAAAAGCCACTGATAACCAATCTTCTTTTGCGACATCAATGCGTAGGCGTGTAAATAGAGCAATGGCCCGAAATATAGCTCAGTTTTAAAAGGGTAAAAACTTAACCATGGCCATTTATCATAAGCTCCCATAAAACCAATAACTACTGGCGAAAAATTTAAAACTACAACGACTAAGAAAGCCGCTAAGAATCTATTAGCAATTTTCTCATAGGGTTTAAAGCATAAGATCACAGCGCTAATTAGCATCAACAAACAAATGCTGCCCATTAATAACGAACGCTGCCCCAGATATATCCCTTCTATGATTTCCATGAAAGAAAAGAAGCCCTTTAAGTAATCTATTAGCTGATTGTAATGGCTATCATTATATTTACAATACCTTAGACCAGTATAACAATAACATTAAGCCAAACATAAAAAAGGAGACCTAAGCCTCCTTCTTATAAGTATGGCCGCTTAATATATAACAGTCATTCATAACGTGATTTTTGATTGCCAATATAGATCTCAAGAGTGGAGAATAGATTCCATATTAAACATCATTTTCTTTAAATCTAGCTACAAAGAAACCATTACTTAAATCTTGTTGAGACTCTAGTAAATAACCCAGTGGGATTTCAATATATCGAACTTCACCTAAATCGCGAATAATTACTTGTTCGTTCCAATCTGGCCAAGGGGTATTTTTAACTCTTCTAATGTAAAGTTTGATTACTTGCGTATAATCAAGTGATAGCGAGTCATTAACTTTGTAGTCGTATTTATAGCCATGATTAATAGACTGCAAATCCGATAAAACAGCCATTCCCGTTGCGATATCCCCTGCACCTTTGCCTTTATATAAAAATGGTTGGTTTTTATCTTCAAGTTGAATAGCATTATTTTCATAATGAATATCGTATAACGGATCATTAGTAGTAATAAATTCAGGTAAGACAAAAGCGCCGATCAAATTACCTTTATTTTTAACTATCGAGGCAACTTGTTTTATTCGCCAGTTGTTTTCATTGGCAAAGCTAATATCGATTTTATCGATATTTTGAATACCCAGGTTAAGTAGTTCATCTGGTGATGACAACAAGCCAAATCCATGTAATGCCAAGATTATAGCTTTATATTTTGCATCATAACCACCAACATCTGATGTAGGGTCAGACTCCGCAAAACCTTTTGATATAGCGGTATCAAGCGCTGCTTGGTAGGTTTTATCTTCAAACTCCATCGAACATAAAATATAGTTTGAAGAACCATTTAAAATACCCCTAATCGACTGCACGGTTTCAATTTCATGGTAATCGTTCAATAGTCTTAATATTGGGATGCTCGCAGCAACAGCGGCTTCATACAAAAAAGAAGCCTCATTACTTTTTTCTAACTCAACTAATTGCGACAAATTTTCAGCGATCATTTTCTTACTTGCACTCACCAAAGACTTCCCTTCTGACAAAGTCTCCCTAGCAATATCTAAGGCTTCTTGATCATCATTTATACACTCAACAACAATAGAGGATAACCTCTTATGCTGTTGCCATTGAGTAAAGTCAATAGTCCGCTCAGAGACATTTCTGACCTTGTTTGAATTTTTCACAATAACTGAATCAATATTAGTATCTGAACTAGATTCTGATAGCAGCTTATGAAAACCACTACCGACACAACCTAGACCGAATAAAGAAATATTTTCATAGACACTGTTAATCACGTGTTCAACACTCCCTTTAGAGTCATGTTTATAAAAATTTTCAATAACATGAGTTATAGCTTTTGACTCAACTAAAAATCCATCATGCCCAAACTCTGATGAGATATTGGCAAAGCTCGCATTAGAAATTGAGTTAGCGAGATATTGAGATTCCTCAACTTGAAACAACAAGTCTGAATCTATGGCAACAACTAAAGTCTTAGCTTTGACCTTTTTCAAAGCATTCGATGTACCACTACGTTCTCTTCCTACATCATGACTATCCATGGTTTTAGTGATCGTCTGATAGGATCTTGCATCAAAC
Source organism: uncultured Kangiella sp. (assembly GCA_947498625.1). Classification (GTDB taxonomy): domain Bacteria; phylum Pseudomonadota; class Gammaproteobacteria; order Enterobacterales; family Kangiellaceae; genus Kangiella. The sequence goes on from CANMKR010000003.1 coordinate 368,693, forward strand.
CGTTTAACTAGTTTTTCGCCTTGGTAAGCTTGATAGGTTTGCGCTAATCGCTCCTTATTAAATTCAAAGTCATCCGACTGAGTTTTGTTATATATTTCCGAGTTACGATAGCTTAACAAAGCTATCGCTCGCGCAACTTTCAACCCACTCTCGGTATCCTTTCCACTAGCTTCAATAGCTAAACGTTGAGTTTCATTAAATGCCGCAGCCCATGGAGATAACTTTGCACTAGTCGCTATTAGGATTAAATACTCAATAATATTTGGTTCTATAATTGCCCATTCTAAAGCTTGATGACCACCAATCGAACCACCAATTAAAGTATTAATCCTTGTTATGCCCAAATGCTTTCGCAGCTTTGCAAATGCATGCACATTGTCTCGAATGGTAATTGTTGGGATAGAGTAGTTGTTTCCCTGCAGATCAAAAGAGGTACCATAAGGCGATCCTAAAAGGTTTGCACAAACTATAAAATGTTTACTTGGATCGAATAACTTTCCCTGACCGACTAAACCGGGCCACCATTCATCTGGATTAGCATTAGCAGTCAAAGCATGGCACACCCAAACCACATTAGATTTATCGGCATTTAGTTTTCCATAAGTTCGGTATGCTAGTTTTAAATTTGATACTGAACTGCCTGATTCCAATTGCAAAGGTTCTGCAAACTCTAAGAAATCATCATGCACTAAGTTTGGATTCCGATTCAACGGCTTCGAAGGCTTGTCGTAAATCGTTTTTAATGTCGTTAACATGTTCAATTCCTACTGATAATCTTAATTGGTTTGGTAATACTCCTGCCGCTTTTCGTTCGCTCTCACTGAGTTGCTGATGGGTTGTAGAGGCTGGATGTATGATTAATGTTTTTGCATCGCCGACATTTGCCAAATGACTAATGAGAGTTAGCGAATCAACAAAGTTTTTGGTTTGCTCTAAATCACCTTTGATTTCAAAAGACAAAACACCACCATAGCCATTACGAAGGTATTTTTGAGCGTTTGCATGGTTGGCATTAGTAGATAAACCAGGATAGTTTACTGAAACAACATTAGGATGCTCTTCCAACCATTGGGCTATAACCAATGCATTCGAAGTGGTTCGTTCAACCCGTAAAGATAAAGTTTCTAAACCTTGAAGCAGTAAGAATGAATTAAAAGGGCTAATAGCAGGTCCAAAATCTCGCAAGCCTTCAACCCGAGCACGTATCGAATAGGCTACATTTGGCAAGTTCAATGGGTTATTATCACCAAAAGTTTCCCAGAAGTTTAAACCATGATAGCCTTCTGAAGGCTCCGAGAACTGTGGGAATTTTCCATTCCCCCAATCGAAGTTACCAGCATCCACGATAACGCCTCCGATACTAGTACCGTGACCTCCAATCCATTTGGTAGCCGATTCAACAACAATATTAGCTCCATGTTTAATTGGTTGGCATAAAAACCCACCTGCACCAAAAGTATTATCCACCACTAAAGGAATTTTATATTCAGTCGCCAATTTTGCTAAACGTTCAAAGTCTGGGATACTAAATCCTGGATTGCCTATTGATTCTACATAGATTGCTTTGGTATTTGGCTGAATAGCCTCCCGAAAGGATTCAGCAGTGTCCGACTCAGCGAAAGTTACCTCGATACCTAAGCGCTTAAAACCAACCTTAAATTGATTGTAAGTTCCACCATAAAGAAATGGTGATGCCAATAAATGATCACCAGCTTGGAGAATATTATTCAAGGCTATGAACTGAGCTGCTTGTCCCGAAGCAACCGCTACCGCAGCCACTCCCCCTTCAAGCGCTGCGATACGCTTTTCAAAGGCATCGGTAGTAGGGTTCATTATGCGAGTGTAAATATTGCCAAATTCTTTCAAGGCAAATAAATTTGCGCCATGATCAGCATTATTAAAGACATAAGAACTGGTTTGATAAATCGGAACAGCTCTAGAATTGGTGGCGCTATCAGGTTCATGCCCGGCATGTAACTGAAGAGTTTCAAATTGATATTGAGTTGTCATAAGGACCTCGTTATAAAATTATTGGGAAAACCCAGTTAAAATAACGGTTCCTATAAAGAGAATTAAAATATTACAAGCGTATGAAACACGCATAGAAAAGTGCTCTCTCTTTATATTCACCTGACGAAAATTCGTCGGTTCAGGAATTGGCACCTTGCTTCCATGGAAAGCTGGTTGCCTGAGGGTCACAGAGCCTGTCTCTCACCTCATCGGTATAAAGATGTAAACCTTATTAAGGCTTACGTGTGTATTTTTAATTCATTCAATTATTAAAAGCAACTCTTTTTTTACATTCGACCATTACATGGTGGTTATGGATGACTAACTGGCCTCGTTGCCTCAAAATATAGCCTGACAATATCTATCTAAATTTGTGTAGAATACAAAATTCTCCAATTTCTATTAAAAAAACTTGTACTACTTTTTAATTTTAGTATTATTTAAGTCAATCGTGATTTGATCCTATTGCCGCGATTTAAAAGAAGGTGCTAAAACGGAAAATAAATAATTCTACTCTGAATTCATATTTCCCCAGGATTTAACTTTAATAAACATTAGGAGTTTTCTAATGCGATTTTTCGTGAATGCACGATATTTAATCGTGCCTGTCTCTTCTATAGTGACGATTACAGGAGTCTTGCTGGGTGGAATTTATGCTTGGCTTGGCGTGGCTTTATTTGGTTTATATACGGTTGTTGATACAGTGACCAAAAATATTCGATTTAGGGCTGAAAAGGATGCTAATGGCAATTCATATGGCGTCAAAACATTTCAATACTTAGTGATGTACTTGATGTTACCGGTATTTATATTGCTACAACTAGTACTCGCATGGCGGCTATATCAGTATACTAGCGAAGTGCCGATTGAAGCTGCAAATATAGGTTTTTTTAATTATCAGTTAGGGATTTCTGGGTTGCATTTAATTGGTGCAACTATCTCAACGGCACTATGGGCAGGGCTTGGTATCATCTATGGACATGAGTTGTCTCATAATAAAAAAGAGGGTTTCTTTGTTTCGCGTTTGATAATGGCTTTAAGCGGCGCATCACACTTTACTTATGCTCATGTTTATAACCACCATTTGGATCTGGGGCATGAAGATGATCCTGCAACAGCACCAAGAGGTCGAAATGTTTATTGGCATGCTTGGTTATCGCATGTAGGGCAATCAAAGTTCTCTTATGATTTAGAAAAAAATAAGTTTAACCGACAAGAAAAATCGACTTTTAGTCTTAAAAACAGATGGATTTTGGGTTATCTATACAGTTTGCCATCGATATTTTTATTCGTATGGTCAGGTGGATTATTAGGTGTTATTGCGTTAATTATCGTTTGGACGATTTCCAATTTCTTATTAGAAGCGCTGAATTTTATGGGACATTACGGCTTAATAAGACAGAAGGGAAAACCTGTTGAACATCGACATTCATGGGATAACGATAATGTTTTCACCAGTTGGTTTTTTATCGAAATCGGTCGCCAAGGTGATCACCACGTTAGAGGTGAAACCTATTTTTGGGAGCTCGATGATGTTGGGGCACCAAATTATGGCATAGGTTATTTCTCCCTGTTCATTTTAACGTTAGTGCCATTCGTATTTCGTAAATTTGTAAAGCACTTACTTGAAGACTGGGATAATAACCGCGCAACTGATGAGGAGCGCTTGATTGCCAAGAAATTTCCATCCATTGGTATCGAGAGTTAAAGCAGATGTTTGGTTTATTTGACAAAGCAAAAGAGCACACTGCTTACATTAACGATGAATCCTCTCCGATAATGCTTAAAGTTGAAAAAGGCAAAACCCTATTAAGTGCAGCTTTAAGCTCAGGCCTCCCATGGCCGCATCGTTGTAAAGTAGGTAGTTGTGGCTCTTGTAAAAGCCAAATTTTATCAGGAAAAATAAAACCACAAATTGATTTTACCTATGTTCTTAATGCTGACGAAATTGCTAACGGATACATTCTAGCTTGTCAGTCAGAACTATGCTCGGACGTTAGAGTAAAAGTCAATTTGGACAAAAGCAAAAAGAGGAGTAAATTATGAAAAGTCTCAAAGCCTTTATTATCATGGCACTTTGGACAGCATTAATCGGTTATGGCCTATATACTGCCGAAGCTCATTGGCATTATCGCAAAATAGAATGGGCATTAGCAATATCGGTTATTCTATTATTAACGCATATGTCGAATATGGTGATTTACTTTAAACTAACCGGTAAAGAGCCTTATCAGTGGTTTAAGAGTAATAACTAATATAAAAAAGGGCTTCTAACGAGCTTTGGGCTTGGTAGGAGCTCGACAGTCATTACAGGAACTAGCAGGTAACTGTGCTCGGCAGCCAACTGCGAAACTATCCTCGAAATCATCTTACTAAGCCTGCCCATCGACTCGAGTTCGATTAAATTAAAGATGGTTCTAAACATGTAGAGCCTAAAGCAGAGGATTTGCGGACGGGGTTCAATTCCCCCGCCTCCACCAATTTAGATCCTTTCTTTATTATCAATTAACCATTGACGAATCATTAACGTTTACAGCTATACTGTAAGAAAAAACGATAATGACTTTAATGCAAGAAACCATCCTCACTACAATATTTCTTCCTTCAGCCTTGTTTATTATCATGCTGGGCATGGGGTTATCTTTAACTTTGGCGGATTTTAAGAGGTTATGGCTTTATCCGAAAGCTATAACACTGGGCCTTTTAGGACAAATTTTGCTACTGCCTTTATGCGGGCTCTTGATCATTCTAATTTTTGCTCTTCCTCCAGAGCTTGCAGTAGGAATTATGATCTTAGCAGCATGCCCAGGTGGCACCACATCCAATCTTATTAGCTATTTAGCTAAAGGGGATATGGCTCTTTCTATCAGCTTGACGGCTATCAGTAGTTTGCTCACCATCATGACCATTCCCATTATAGTATCGATGTCTTTGATGTTTTTTATGCAAGCTGAGCAAAGCATAGAGCTGCCAATTTTTAAGACCATCAGCACCCTTTTTATGGTGACCATTCTACCAGTGATTATTGGAATGCTAATCAAACGTAAGTTTTCAGATTTTGCTAGCAAACAAGAAAAAACTGTTACTATTTTCTCTATTAGCTTTATGAGCTTACTTGTCATTGGAATTATTTATCAGCAGCGCTCAGTTATTCTGGATGCCATTTTAGAGCTAGGCTTATCCACCTTAAGTTTAAACTTACTGACCATGTTAGTTGGGTTTTTCATCGCCAAAATTTTTGCTTTAAACTCTAAACAAACCTTAACCATAAGTATTGAAATTGGCGTTCAAAATGCCACTCTCGCCTTCTTAATCGCATTTACTCTCCTACAAGAACCCAACCTTGCAATACCAGCCGCCATTTATTCACTAGCAATGTATTTAACAAGCGCGATCATTATAATTTATAGAAAGAACTCTTAACGATGAGTTTAAAGTGCTATGCATAAAAAATCACATGCCATAAAAAAGGAGGCCTAAGCCTCCTTCCGGTTGTCGGATTTCCGTATCTCATTTCTTTGTCACGAACTCGGAAAAAGTCTTATTGAACCAATCGCTTAATAACCTTTTTTCATACCCAAGATAGTCTCTTGCGATTTTCCTGGTGTGAATTTTATTCTGAAATGCCAGATCTTGTAACTCAACATTCCCTGAACTTACTTCTTGCTCGTTAGCACCGACAACACGATAACTGAACTTAATGGAAGGAAAGTCTATGGACTTAATCACTCTAGTTTCCCTCACATCATTAAAACCGCTCACATAACCTGGTAGTACCCGCCCTGCTAAATCTAAATCTTCCACAGTAATATATAATTTTTGCGAGCTTGGTAAGCTTTCTGACAATTTAACCAAGTGTTTCTCTAAATTGTTAAACACTCTTTTTTCGAATCTTTTTTGACTTCCATCAGTAGCCTCTACGTCTGTATAGTTTTCAGGGCTACTCCATTTAACAGACGAACCCGCAAAGCTTTGCAAGGGAATTGTTATCAGTATTGAAAGAACAAGCACTTTAAAACGTTTCATAATCTTCTCACTGTATATTGCCTTTAATAATTTGACATCATAGCCACTTCAATAGTTACAACTTATTTCACGGCTAGCCGAGATAAAACATGCCCCACAGCAAAGTTAGCAAAGGATGCGGTTACATGGGTTACAGAGCCTATACCTACGTCACAGGCCAGTTTTAATGCACGCTCGCTGTCAGGTTTGGCTTGAGTAATAGTGCCATCAGGCATTGGATAGGCGGCCTGCTCCGTAGAATAGACGCAAGGCACTTGATATTTGCGCTTTGGGTTTCTGGAGTATTGATAATCATATCGTAAGATAGAGCGGGTTTTGGCTAGCAGCGGGTCATTATGTGTTTTGGTAATATCCGCTATCCCTATTTGAGTCGCGTCGACTTTACCACCTGCCCCACCGACACATATCAGTTTTATTTTACTACTTTTGCAGTGGCGAATTAAGGCAGCTTTACTACGAGCGCTATCAATGGCATCAATAACATAGTCAAATTCCTTGCTGATATATTGCCCAGTGTTTTCTGGCTTTAAAAGATCTTCAATCACTGTAACTTCGCAGTCAGGATTAATTTTATTAATCCTTGCAACCAGCACATCAGCTTTACCAATTCCAATGGTCGAATCTAAAGCCACCAGTTGTCGATTAATATTGGTTTTACTGACATCGTCAGGATCAATTAAAGTGAGTCGTCCAATACCTGAACGAGCTAAAGATTCTACTGCCCATGAGCCAACGCCGCCAACCCCAATCACACAGACATGACTGGCTTGAAACTTCTCTAGGCTTTTACGCCCATAAAGCCTTTCAATGCCACCAAACCTTTGTTTAAAATCTTCTGTCACTATCCAACCTAGCCAATTTTTTAAGTGATTATAACAGCCAAAGCGAAGCGGTTCACAAAGGATAATAACTAAATTTGCCATGAATCACTTTCCAAATACTTAAAAATGGTTACAATGCGGCAAAACTTCAAGCAGGTATAAAAAATGAACAAATTACAACTTATCACAGCGACCTCTTTATTAGCGGTTTCTGGAATGGCAACAGCAGATGTACTAGGCGTTTATGCAGGGGTACAACGTTGGGATTATGACGTTGATGGCAGCATCAATTCTGGAATCAGTAACATTGATGTTAACAATGACTTAGGACTTGGTAGTGACGATAACATCACCAAATACGTTGCTTTTGAGCATCCAGTACCTTTCTTACCTAATGTCGCAATTTATCAAACAGATTTACGCGGCGTTTCAAATGGTACTGCAGGTCAAACATTCGACTTTAATGGCATAACAGTAAACCCAAATGATTCAACCCAGCTGGTTTATAACCTTGATCACGATGAATATATCTTATACTACGAGATTTTAGATAATTGGGTAAATTTAGACTTAGGTGTTAGTGCCAAAAAGTTTGACGGTGGCGTTACCGTAGGAGCTCGATTAGGCACTAATAACGGAGCCAATTCTTTTGTAGATATTTCCGGCACAGTGCCAATGCTTTATGGTAAAGCTCAATTTGAATTGCCTTTATCGGAACTTAGCGCAGGCGCTCAGATTTCTTTAGGCCAATTTCAAGACGACACTTTATCTGATACCAAACTTTATATCGCTTACGGCGGTGAAGACACTAGCTTTGGTTTGGAACTAGGTTATAGAATTTTTGAACTTGAGTTTGATGATTTCGATGCTTTATCGAGTGACTTAACCATTGATGGTTTTTATGCAGGGCTTAGATTCCACTTCTAAAGTTTTCTGTAGTTTTAAAAAGGCCGAATTATTCGGCCTTTTTTGTTTCTTGAGCTTTTAGCCTTTTTTCTCTATACATTAAAACAAAAATTAACATTATTGCCGGAACCCCTAAAAGCGCTGAATAAGTAAAAAATATTGGGTAACCCCAATTATCAATATTAACTCCACTAAAACCGCCAATAAACTTTCCAGGTAATGTCATTAAAGAGGTGAAAAGTGCATATTGAGTTGCAGTGAATTCTTTATTAACAAGCATCGCAAAATAGGAAATAAGAACCCCCATTGAAAAACCGCCGGCTAAATTATCTGCACTTATGACTGCAATTAAAAAATTTAAATCTTTTGGTTGTGCAGACATATATGCAAATAATAAATTGGTAACGATGACTAAAATTAATGCTAATAACATACAGCTCAAAATTTTCATTTTATTTACAACGTAACCTGCTATAAACGCCCCAAGTATTGTCATTACTAAACCATATACTTTTGACACTGCTGCTATTTCAGTTTTCGTAAAACCCATATCGTCATAAAAAACGTTAGCTAAAGTGCCCATCACAATGTCACTTATTCGGTAAGTAAGAATTAAAGCTATGATAGCTAATGCCCACCATTTGTAACGTGTAAAGAAATCGACAAAAGGAGATAAGATAGCCTTAACAAAGTATTGAAATGCCTTGTTATCTTGAATATTCTGTCGAGTTAACTGATTAGAAAATAATGACGCTACTTTTCTAGAAACTTTTCGCTCTAAGTCAGATTCTCCCAAAGGCTCATTTTTATGTTCTGGCTCAGGAGACAACAACCACCCAAGTAAACCTACTCCCATACATAAAGCCATAACTTGATAACTAGTCTCCCAAGAGTAATGCTCAGCGATAATTAAGGCGCCTGCACCAGTAACAATCATCGCTAAACGGTATCCCATTACATAGGTAGCAGCAGCAGCTCCTTGCTTTTTGTCATCATTAGATTCAACTCTGAAAGCATCTATCACTATATCTTGGGTAGCCGCTAAAAAAGCCGTGAAAAATGCGAATAATACAACTAAGGTATAACTATTGGAGGACACTTGGGTAAATGAAATGGCTAGCAAGCAGCTAATGATCCCTAATTGAGTGACCAATAACCAACTTTTTCGTTTACCGAACAACTCTCCAAAGACTGGCAGTTTAAAGTTATCAACAACCGGCGCCCAGAAAACCTTAATTGAATAAGTTAAACCAATCCAGGTTGCAAACCCAATTTCACTTCTAGATACACCAGCATCTTTTAACAAAAAGGAAAATGTACCGAACACCAAGAGGTATGGTATCCCTGCAGAAAAACCCAGCAGAAGCATGCGCAGAACTTCTGGCTGGAAATAAACAAAGTTTTTTATTTTGGGCGAAAGTGTTATCTTTTGATTATTCAAGATTTATCTCTATTAGATACTTATGATCTCTATTCTTGGTGCTGGCGCTATTGGTCAGCTGTTAGCCCATAAACTAACTGAAGCTTCTGTTGATTGCCAGTTTATTATTCGCGATCAGTCTAATTATGAAGAGCAGTGGCAAATAAACGCGACTAATAGTAGCGAAAGTAGAAGCATTGCCACTAGCCAAGTCTCAGACCCTAATGCCTTATCTTTAATAGCTGTTTGCGTTAAAGCACCGCAGCTGCATGAAGCCCTGGCGAGTATCAAACATAGGCTTGATGACAAGAGTCAGTTGATATTATTTCAAAACGGTATGGGGCATGAGCTAGTTGCTCAGCAATTTGTGCCAGAAACCAATATCTTTTTTGCCAGCAATACCCATGGCGCCTTTAAAAACTCAGCGCGCTCAATTACCTACGCTGGTAAAGGCAATATTCAAATAGGCTCTCTTAACAGTTCACCAGAACCTTACTGGTTGGCTGACTTTAAAAGCACCGGTTTAAATGTCGAGTGGAGCAATTCCATTGAAACCGCTTTATTGAAAAAGCTCTTAATTAACTCAGTTATTAATCCGTTAGCCGCTATTTATCAGTGCAAAAATGGTGATTTGCTTGCCGATAAATACCAGCCACGATTACTGGCTTTAATCAATGAAAATAGTCAATTCGCAAAGTCCATGCAGCTGGACTTTGCAACTAACCTTAAAGAAATTATCTTTGAGGTGTTAGAAAAAACCGCTGATAACTACAACTCCATGCTGCAAGACGTTCAAAATAACCAGCAAACTGAAATTAATTCAATCAATGGCTATTTATTGGATCTAATGACTCGCCATGAGTTTAACGCCTCTCATAATTGGCGACTGTGGAGTGATTTTCATATAAGCTACCCTCCTTTAAAAACTCAAGGCATTGCCAAAGCTAAAACTTTCGATCAGTTACAATACAGCATCACTCAAAACGCAGGAACAGAACGTCCTTTTACTGGAACCTACAATCAACATAATGAGACTGGCGATTATTTATGTGCCTGTTGTGACTCGGTTTTATTTGATGATAAAGGAAAGTTCGACTCAGGCTGTGGTTGGCCAAGTTTTGATAAAGCTAAAAATAATAAAGCCATCGCCTATCGCGATGATATATCCCATGGCATGCAACGCACTGAAATATTGTGCGCCCAATGTGGCTCTCACCTTGGTCATGTTTTTGATGATGGTCCAACCGAAACTGGTGTAAGATATTGCGTGAATTCTGCCAGTTTAGATTTTATAAGACAGGAATAACCATGAAAAACCTTTTACTTGTATCGCTTTTAGTTTCCTTGAATTTGGTTGCCTGCGCTACCGCTGATCAAGCAAAGCATAGCGTTAAGCCCAGCCAACACTTTGCCGTTGGCGACATCACTACCGATGAATTAAAGGCCAAAAAGAAGTTTTTTGCTCACCATGATATTCAGCTTAATGCTAAAGATATAGAACTTATAAAAGCTATCAATCAGCCCATTAGTATCACCACCTACTTTGGTCTATGGTGCCACGATAGTAAGCGTGAGGTGCCTGAGTTATTAGAATTGTTAGCCGCCGCCGACAACGCCAATATTAGTCACCAATTAATTGCGCTCGACATTAGTAAACAGGAACCTTTGAATCGCCAGCAAAAAGATGGCGTTAAATTCACCCCAACTATTATCATCAAAAGTGATACTAGTGATGATAATCAGAATAAAGAATTAGGCAGAATTATCGAAAAGCCAAAAAAGTCATTGGCTGAAGATATTGCAGAGTTTGTTAATCGCTAGTTTTTGCGAACCCAAGTATTTATCCAGGGATAAAGCTGTTTCAAGCTAGATGTAACTTTATTAGCTTCCCTGGCATTGACAAAATTCCCATAATTAACTCTGTACCAAGTTTGTCCTTTAACTAACTTTTTAGAAACTAAAGAACCTTTAACTTTAGCTGAAAGGTCCTTGGCTTGATTTTCTTGCTTAAATGCCCCTAACTGAATAGTCCAAGCACCCAACAGCTTATTGGTATCGAGTTCTTTATTACTTATCTGGTTACTTGGAACAGCTGTTACGTCTTCCAAAGTTAACTTTGTGGTTATTTTCAGCTCTTCCTCAACAGTATTGCCATTGTTACTAGTTAGCTCTTGGCTGTCAGTGTCTTGCGAGCTATCATTAAGAAAATCCTTGCTGGAATTTTCTGCTGCTTGTTGCTCGATTAATGCCGCTTGATTATTTGTTTCTGCAAGGGGCTTAGTCGGAGTCACATTCTTTTCGGCGCCGAAGCTAACAAATTTTTTATCTCCTTCAGCACACTGCCACTCTCGCTCAGTTTGCGGTTTGCACTGCCACCATCGCGAATCCTCATTAGTTTTGTTTTGATTTTGGAACGCTTGGCGGCTCGAACAGCCCAAAACTATCATTAAGCTAGCGCCAATAAAAACGAGTCGAAAAAACTGCAATTCTTAAACCTAAGATTTTGAGGAATGGTTATAAATTATCCTGTTCGCTTGTGCGCATCAAGCAGTTTCGCTTGCGCCCAATAAAAAAATTATACAAGATAGCCCATTAATAATTTTTACAGCGCTAGGTATTAAATGAGCAAACCTGTATCGCAAGAAGCACTAGACACCCTGTTTAACAATGCTAGAACCTATAATTCGTGGAGCGAAGAAACCGTTTCTGATGATCTAATTAAACAACTGGATGATCTCGTGAAAATGGGCCCAACGTCAGCCAACTGCTGTCCAATGCGTGTGATTTACGTTAAAAGCGATGAAGCCAAAGCCAAATTAAAAGACTGCCTAATGGAAGGCAATGTTGAAAAAACCATGACTGCACCGGTATGTGCCATTATTGGTATGGATATGGAGTTTTATGAGAAGCTGCCGCAACTATTCCCACATACCGACGCAAAAAGCTGGTTTGTCGGCAAAGAGAAATTTATTGAATCCACTGCTTTTAGAAATTCAAGCTTACAAGGCGGCTACTTTATTATGGCTGCTAGAGCTTTAGGCCTAGATTGTGGTCCCATGTCAGGCTTTAGCCCGAAAAAGATAAATGAGACTTTCTTTGCGGGAACCAGCACCAAAGTTAACTTTTTATGCAACATTGGCTATGGCACGGGAAAAGACTTATTTGCAAGAAGTCCTCGCTTAGATTTTGACGAAGCCAACAGCATTGTATAAATTAAACGAGTATAAGATTAGATTACAACAAAAGATAGAAGGATAAAGACAATGAATGAACAAGATAACAACCCCTATCAAGCGCCTGAAGCTGATATTCAAACCCCTGAAAACGAAGGTGAATTACTAACAACGCCTAATACTGTGCCTATTGGACGTGGTTTTACCTGGCTTGAAAAAGGTATCAGTAATACCTTAAAGCCGCAAATTGGCATGTGGATGTTAATAGGCCTGGTTTATGTCATTATTTCTTTAGTGCTGAATTTTATTCCTATTATTAATATGATTGTGCCAACTTTATTGGCTCCAGTATTTGCCGCTGGTTTAGCATTAGGTGCGCATAGAGTTTATACCGGTGAAAAGCTCGAAATTGGACAGTTGTTTGCAGGCTTCTCCTTACCTCAATCCAGCCAATTATTCTTGTTCGGCTTGATTACGATTCTGGTTTATATCGCCTTATTTATGCTGATGTTTGCTTTTGTCGGTTTTGACTTCATCACATTAATCATGTCTGGGGATGATCCTGATCCTGCGGTTCTTTCATCAATGATGGGGAAATTCATTTTACTAATTCCATTAGGCCTTATTGCAGGTGTTATTTTCTTGCTCGCTTTATGGTTCCCACCAACTTTAATCGGTCTTCATGGTATTTCTGCAATGCAAGCTTTAAAGCTTGGCTTTAAAGGTGCAACTAAAAATATTGGAGCTGTCGTTGTATTCTTATTGATGCTAATAGTCTTAGGTATTGCCGTAGGTATTATTTTTGCATTATTAATGGGCATCATTGGATTTATCTCACAAACAATAGCTTTAGTTTTAATGTTTATTATTATGATCCCATTAGCTTTATTGGCGGTCGGCTTCTGGGCTGGTACCACTTACCACGCTTACCGTGATATTTTTATCGGTGAAGAGTAATTCATAACTAATGACTTACTATAAAAAAGAGGAGCATGGCTCCTCTTTTTTTTGTTTCTTTTTTATTTAAAATATATTTGTTACTTTAAGTGTTCTTCAAACAAATAGTAAATACGCTTGTATTCATCCAGCCAGCTTGATGGCTCGGTAAAGCCATGCGGTTCAATGGGATAAATTGCCGTTTCAAAATATTGAGTTTTCTCGAGTTCAATTAAACGCTGAACCAGCCGTACTGTATCTTTAAAAAATACATTATCATCAACCATGCCATGAGCAATTAATAAGGGTTTATTTAAACCTTCTGCGAACTCAATCGGTGAGCTGTTCTCAAAGGCTTCTGGATCAATTTCAGGAGTATTGAGAATATTTGAAGTGTAACCATGATTGTAATGTGCCCAGTCGGTCACTGGTCTTAATGAGGCTCCGGCAGCAAAAGCTTCCGGCTCAGTAAATAGCGCCATAAAGGTTAAGAAACCGCCATAGGAACCGCCATAGATACCAACTTTATCTCGATTAACGTTAGCATTGGCCGCTAGCCAATCCGCACCATCGCGTAAATCAACAACTTCTGGTGTGCCCATTTGGCGATAAATCGCGGTGCGCCAATCTCTGCCATAACCCTTTGAAGCACGATAATCCATATCTAAAACAACATACCCCTGCTGAGTTAAAAAAGTATGGAACATAAATTCTCTGAAGTACCCAGACCAGCCTTGATGCGCGTTTTGAAGATAACCAGCGCCATGAATAAATATCACCGCGGGATACTTATCAGCTTTGCTCGCATCAAAACCTTTAGGCTTATATAACCTAGAATAAATAGGCTGATCCACTTGGCTTGATGGAACTTCGATAAACTCTGGGGCCACCCAATCCATTCCCTTAAATTTTTCAGAAACGGTATTGGTCAATTGAGTGACTGTTTTATTCTCTTGCAAAGAAACATGGTAAAGCTCTGTAGGCATAGTTGCCGTTGAATGGCTCACCACCAATTGCTCACCATCGTTGGCTAAATTGAAACTGTTCAAACCGCCTAGGTCAGTAACTGCTTCAATTGAATTATCATCTAAAGCAACCCGGTAAATTTCATAAATGCCAGGGTGCTTTTTATTAGCTCGATAATAAAGATAGTTACCATCAGCCGATAAGCGGACATTATTAACTATATAACGACCTTTAGTCAGCGCCGATGTTTTTCGCCCTTTGCTTAAATATAAATGACTATAGCCAGTTTCTTCGGAAGTGTAATACAAAGTTTCATTATCCGTTAGCCAGCCAAAGTCATTAAAGTCCCAATCATTAACCCAAGCCTCATCGCGCAAATGATGGATACTCTTTAACTTTTGATTTTTAACTTCTAAACTCGCAATCCAACGATCTTTGTTATCATCGGAATACAGCATAAAGGCGACCTTAGAAGCATCCTCTGCCCAATCGATACCACCAGTGGCATTCCACTTGAAAATTGCGGTGCCACGATCGCCTTTTCGAGGTTGATATTCTTTGCCGTTTCGCTTGGCTGTTTGGCGTTTAATATCTGCTAACGGATCTTCATTGATAGTTTCTAAATCCGATAAATCGATTGGCGTTTTGCTATGATTAACCAGATCCAATAAATATAAAGATTCGTTTCGCGGCTGATAGGTTCCTACTAACGGGCGAACCTTATCATTTTTTACATAACCATTTTCAGTCACGAAGCGCGGCATATTATCCGGCTTGCCGAGTTGCTTAGTTTTTGCATAGGTTCCCAATAAAAGATAGCGCCCGTCTGGCGATAAAGAAGTAGTGCTAATTTCAACTTTAGACCCCAGATACCATGGCTTATTAGCCATAAGATCTGTTGCCGCTTTTAACTGCTCTTGTCTTTTCTTTGTATCTTCAGCATTTTTTTGCTGCTTTTGGATATAATCAAAATATCGCGTTTGTTGCTTGCTTAAATAGTTATCGGGTTTTTTACTCTCAGGATCATCGTTCAATTTAAATTGAGCTACTTGATTGATAAGACCGGTATTTAAATCAATCGAATAAATATCGTTATTCAGATAAAAAGCAACAACATCATTGCCAATAAATTGCGGACGAGATTCAATCGCATTGGTTCTGGTCAATTGACGATAATCGCCACTGGATAAATATTTAACCCATATATCGCCCTGACTAGTAAATGCTTTTAAGCTATTGTTGGAGTTATAAACTGCTCTGCCTTGATCCTGTTTTACCAGATCTTTATCGGCTACTTTGCTGGTGGATTTGTCGTCTAAATTAACTTGCCAGGTGTGCCTGTTGATTGAGCCAGTTTCTTTTTGCTGATAGTAAATCGTTTTAGCATCATCACTGAAATAAGGGTTGCTGGGAGCATTACCTATCCAATCTGGATCAGCCATCACTTGTTCAAGGGTTAAAGGCTTACTAATGGTTTTTGGGGCAAGATCTTTTGTAGCCGAAGTATCAGCGATAAGACCATAAGGAACAGGTGCGATACTAACAGCGACAAGCATAGCAATTCGACGATAAATCATGAGGACTCTCTTTTGCTTTAAAGTGGGACAAAGGGCATATAATCAAGCATTTAGCTTACTTGGCAGATAGATGATGTCAAGCCTTATCAAGAGACCGGAATCGAGGCCACAAACGGTTTGAGATTTTTTGTACTCCTCAGTAAGATAAGCCTCTAAATTACCACTTAACCCTAGAGTTAATTATGTCTAAGAAAACTATTCCAAACAGCTTAGTTTTGCTCTTAAGCTTTAGTTTATTGGCTGCCTGTGAAAAAGCAGAGAAACCAGAAGTAAAGCCTGAAGCAATGCCTACAAAAGCTGAAGCCAGTTCAGCTCAAGATAAAATGCAACAAGCTACTAATCCTATTGTGAAAAATAACTTCGAAGAAGTTTATAACAGCTTTGATTTGGACTTTTATAAAGCCAACGTCAAGATTTTAGCTTCCGATGACTTTACTGGTCGTGAGCCTGCTACTGAAGGCGGCAAAAAAACCACTGACTTTATTACCGAACAATTTAAAAATGCTGGCCTAATGCCAGGCAATGGCGATAGCTATTTGCAACAAGTTCCTCTTATTAGTATTGAAGCCGATGCCAACATGGAATTAACCCTCGGCGATGAAAAGTTAAAATATTTCGATGAATTCGTAGCCGGAACTTCTAAATCGGTTGAAAGAGCAGAACTGAAAGATTCTGAACTAGTCTTTGTTGGTTACGGTGTGGTTGCTCCTGAGTATGGTTGGAATGATTATGCAGGCATCGACATGAAGGGTAAAACTGCGGTTATCTTAGTCAATGACCCAGGCTTTATGACCGAAGATCCTGAATTATTCCAAGGCCGAACTATGACCTACTATGGTCGTTGGACGTATAAATATGAAGAAGCTGGCCGTCAAGGCGCAGCTGGCGCTATCATTGTCCACGACACTGCGCCGGCTTCTTATGGCTGGGGCGTGGTTTCAAACAGCTGGTCAGGCGCTCAGTATCAATTAGCTGATGCTGGCGATGAACCAAAGCCAGATGTGGAAGCATGGATCACTCTAGACAAGGCCAAAGCCTTATTTAAGCGTGCTGGATTAGATTTCGAAAAAGAACAAGCTAAAGCTCTTACTCGTGAATTCCAACCAGTAGCTTTAGATCAAACCGCTTCAGTCGCCTTTACCAATAGCATCAAGCGTTCTCAATCAGCCAATGTTATCGCAACTTTAAAAGGCTCTGAGAAACCAGAAGAACATGTAATCTATATGGGACACTGGGATCACTTAGGTTTAAAAGCGCATTTTGAAGGCGATCAAATTTTCAATGGCGCGATTGATAATGCCACAGGTATCGCAGGTATTATTAGTATTGCTAAAGCCTTTAATGACATGAACATTAAGCCTAAGCGCTCGGTAACCTTTATGGCGATTACTGCTGAAGAACAAGGCTTATTAGGTTCAAAATATTTCGCTGCTAATCCTACAGTCGCGACTAAAAATATTGTTGGAGCCTTCAATATCGATAGTATGAATGTTAGCGGCCGAGTCAATGACCTCACCGTAGTTGGTTTTGGTAAATCGGAACTTGAGCAATACGTAACAAAGGCTGCTAAACGTCAAAACCGTGTGACTAAAGTAGAAGCCGATCCAAGCCGTGGAGGCTACTATCGCTCTGATCATTTCAGTTTAGCTAAAAAAGGCGTTCCAGCTATTTTTGCTGGCGGTGGCTCTGACTTTATCGAAGCTGACAAAGCTATGGCAGAAAAATGGAATGCGTTACGTGGTAAATGCTATCACCAGTTATGTGACGAATATCAAGAAGGCTGGGCTTGGAATGCGGCGATGCAAGATGTTAAAATCTTATTCGAAGCTGGCTATCTGTTAAGTACCGATAACAATTATCCCAATTGGTATAAAGGTACTGAGTTTAAAGCGATTAGAGATAAAGATCGTCAATAAGATCTATAACAATAAACTCTATACCAATAATCTCTATATCAGTACCGACAATAAAAAAGCACCTCTTGGTGCTTTTTTATTTGATGATTTTAACTCGGTAGTTTCTACACAAATCCTTAAGTAACTTTTGCTTTTCTTATCATTCGTGCAAATATTTTTGGGAAGAAACGTTTGATGTAAACCGCGTAGGTTTCTTTACCACCAATAAAGGCTTCGTCTTTTTTAGCGAGGTAAGCTTTAATAATTTTCTTAGCACAAAGGCTAGCATCCATTCCATTGTCTTGCGCATCATCCATCTTATTTTGCTCAGAGCCATCGGCTAACAAAGCTTTGTAGGTAATATTGGTTTTAATAAAACCCGGGTAAACCGTCATAAATTGAACACCTGTATCAGAAAGCTCTGCGCGTAAACTATCCATATAGGCGGTAATCGCATGTTTGGAAGCTGAATAAGCTGAGCGCAATGGCGTAGTAAACTTTCCAACTAAACTACTAACAGTAACAATTCCACCGGCTTTATTCGCCACCAAATGCGGCAGCAAGGCTTGGCTTAAAGCAACGGTTCCCAAATAATTAATTTCCATCAGGCGGCGATGAACTGATAGTTGTGTATCAAGCACTGGCGCTCTTTGGCTTAAACCTGCATTGTTAATTAATAAGTCTATCGTTCCGACTTTAGAAACCACTGAATCAACCAAATTTTGGAATTCGGCATTTACCGAAAGATCTAAAGCTATAATGATATGCTGCTCGCTGTTTTCACAAGCCGCTTTCACTCTGTCTAACTCTTCTTCACGCCTAGCCGATAAGATAAGTTTCGCGCCCAGTTTGGCAAACTCGTATGCCAAAGCCTCACCAATACCAGAAGAAGCCCCTGTGATCCAAACTGTTTTGTTAGCCAATGTCATAAATAATACGGTCAATAGAGCATAATTATTTATAACCTAAATCGATAGCTCCGACCACTTCTAATTTCTTTTATAAAGAGTCCTGGCCGTGATATAAAAGCTGCGATTTTTAAGAATAATAAGGACAACCTATGTCAGATACCATTTTTCAAGATGCACTTACTCGCGTTAAAAACATCGGCGAGAGTGGCAACGTCAGCAAAGAAGTTATCAACGCTTTAATGCATCCAATGCGCACCATGACAGCATCACTACCCGTTCGTATGGACGATGGTTCTACCGAGTATTTTACTGGTTATCGTTGCCGTTATAACAATGCGCTGGGGCCAACTAAAGGTGGTATTCGCTTTCACCCTGACGTGAACTTAGCAGAGGTTCAAGCTTTGGCATTATGGATGAGCATTAAGTGTGCCGTAGTTGGTCTACCCTATGGTGGTGGTAAAGGCGGCGTAACGGTTGATCCCAAAAAGCTATCTCGCATGGAACTGGAGCGCTTATCACGTTCCTATGTTCGTCAAATGGCGGATGTGATTAGTCCTGAAAGAGACATTCCTGCACCTGACGTCTATACCAATGAGCGCATTATGGGTTGGATGATGGACGAGTATGAAGCCATTACGCGTAAAAAAGCACCCGGCGTTATCACCGGAAAACCCATCAGTTTAGGTGGCAGTTTAGGTCGTGATGATGCTACTGGTCGCGGTGCCTATCTTTGTATTTTAGAGCTTGAAGCTAAACATAATTGGCAACCCGAAGATATTACGGTTGCGGTTCAAGGATTTGGTAATGGTGGCTATCATGCAGCACGTTTATTGCATGAGCGTGGCTATAAGATCGTTGCTATCAGTGACTCTAAGGGTGGTATCCACTCTAAAAACGGATTCGATGTACCGAGTATTTATGAAGAGAAGCAGCGTTCTCGTCAAGTTCGCGCTGTTTATTGCAATCATTCGGTTTGCGAGCAAGTGGAACATAAACCAATTTCCAACGAAGAGTTACTAGAGCTGGATGTGGATATTTTAATTCCTGCGGCGTTAGATGGCGTAATCGGCAGCCATAATATCGATAATGTCAAAGCTAATTATATTGTAGAAGTTGCCAATGGACCTGTCTTATCCGATGTGGATGATGTGCTCCATGAGAAAGGCATTCACGTGATCCCTGATGTACTAGCCAATGCTGGCGGTGTGACCGTTTCCTACTTTGAGTGGGTACAAAACCGCTCTGGCTATGCTTGGGAATTGACTGATGTGCATGAACGTCTTGGCAAGATCATGTCTAAGGCATTCAATGAAATTTGGGATCTGGCCAAAGCTGAAAATCGCAGCATGAGAAATGCCGCTTATACGGTTGCGATGCGTCGCATTGGTGAAGCGATTGAAGCCCACGGCACTCGTGACTACTTCGATACCGACGCCTAAATTATACAGCGTAAAGAAAAAGGCTGACTTCATTGGAAGTCAGCCTTTTTAGTTTTCAGCTACTTTTACGAATTATCAAAAGAAAATTTCGTCTTCAGAATCATCGTTAACTTTCGACAAGAGCCATTCTCTGAAAGCAACAATCTTCGGTCGATCATGAGAGTTTTCAGGGCAGACCAGATCGTAGGAATAGCCGCTATCTAAAATAATATCAAAAGGTGCCACCAAGCGCCCTGATTCCAAATCCATCTGAGATAAGACGCTATGGCCCATGGCGATCCCTTGTCCGTGACGAGCAGCCTGCAAAACCATTCCCGAGTGACTGAAAACGGTTCCATGCGCTAAATCAATACCATCAACTTGCGCATGCTTTAACCAGCTGCGCCATTCGTCGGTAGAGATATCGTGCAGCAAAGTATGATTCTTTAAATCTTCTGGCTTCTCCACCGGCTTCTTATCCAATAATTGTGGCGAGCAGACTGGCATTAAATACTCCTCAAACAAACGATCGGAAATTAAATTATCGTAATCACCTTTACCATAATAAACCGCGACATCAACGTCCTCTCTAACAAAGTCAACTTCTGTATCCGAAGCTTTAATACGCACATCAATATCAGGGTACAGTTCATTAAATTCAGCCAACCTTGGCACCAACCATAAAGTGGCAAAAGTAGGAATCACGCTTACGGTTAATGAGCCAGTCGCGCCTTTTGCTTTCACTTGCTCAGTGGCATTGATAAGTTTCTCAAACACATCGCGAATTTTGGGCCAATACAACTGACCTTCATCGGTTAATAAGAGTTTACGATTGCGTCTAATAAACAACTGAATACCCAAAAAATCCTCTAGAGATTTAATCTGGTGACTGATTGCAGCCTGAGTGACGAATAATTCTTCCGCTGCTTTAGTAAAACTTAAATGTCGCGCAGCGACTTCGAAAGCTCGTAAGCTATTGAGTGGTGGTAACTTTCTGGGCATCTTTGCTCCTAGCAATACCTAGCGATTAGTTTTTTTAATGCTTCGCATTAAAATTTATCGTTTGAAACTGGTCAAACAAGTGATTAAAATTTGCACTATAGTTGAGGTGCAGCAATTAACCTTTTCTAAATACCATTGTATAACAAAGGGTTAAGAAAAGCTTCAAGCTCCTTGCGAAAGTCCAAAGAACTGTGAAGTGAGTTCATTTTGGCAAAGTTTAACCTTAAAGATCAAATGTTTTATTAAGTTTTTTAATCGATTTGATGACTTTTTAAAGATTTGAACTTGTTAGTTTGGTTTTCATGTTTTACATGGATGTTTTGTAGTTAGTTAGAGTTTTTTCATACATTGACTCCTTAATTAGCGAAACTGGCATTGTTATACCTACCCCCATTTGGTTTTATGTCCAGATATTGCTAATAAATACGGCTTGCAACTTGCAAGCCTTTTTTTTATCTTGCCTAAAAGTATTAATTGAAAACACTATGCGTCATACCACTCACTCTGTATTTATGGTTCCGCCTACCGATTTTTGTTTTAACGAGCAAACTGGAGCCGACAACGAATTTCAAAATCGACCTAAAATTGATCCGCAAATGCTCAAAGAAGATGCCATGGCGGAGTTTAACCAAATGGTTAATATTCTTAGAGATAACTTTGTCGAAGTTTTAGTTTTAAATAAAACACAAGCTTTACCTGAACTTCCTGATGCGGTTTTCCCCAATAATTGGTTTTCTACAGACGAGTCCGGACAAATTACTTTATTCCCAATGAAAACGGAAAATCGTAAAGCAGAAGTTAGGCCTAGTGAGCTGATTGCTTTAGCTAACAAAAGTGGTTATCAACAAAAAGGGCTTACCAATATATCTGACTCTCAACAGATTTTAGAAGGTACCGGCTCCATTATTTTCGACCACAAAAATAAGGCTGCCTATGCCGCTATTTCTGATCGCTGTGAAAAATATATTTTTGAACAGTACGCGCAAGATAATGGTTATCAAGCGATTAGTTTTGAGACTAAAAGCTCCAATGGAAAACCTTTTTATCATACCAACGTCATGCTAAGTATTGGCGAAGGCTTCGCCGCTATTTGTGTGGATGCCATTGCGGAATCCGATCGGAAAAATGTGATTAGTAGCCTAAAAGCTAGTCATAAACAGATTATTGAGTTAAGCCTTGAGCAAACCGAAAAAAGTTTTTGCGCTAATATTTTACAATTACGCAATTTGCGAGGCGAGCTACTGGTTGTAATGTCAGACTCCGCCTATCATGGCTTCAGTAAAGAACAAAAAAACTTGCTTAAACTGCATGGTAAGTTAGTTCCTTGCCCTATTGATACCATCGAGTCAGTGGGCGGCGGTAGTGCCCGCTGTATGCTAGCTGAGAACTTTTTGCCCCAAGCGTGAATTAAAAACTCATAAAAAAATCTTAGTAAAAAAGCGGCAACAGCCGCTTTTTTATTTATACCTTTAGCCACAGCTATCCGCCAACAACAGCCCGCATCATAATGGCCGTTGCTATCGCTCCTACTGAACCAACCGCATAACCTAAAATGGCTAGTAGAACCCCTACCGGCGCTAATGATGGGTGGAAAGCCGAAGCAACCACTGGCGCAGAAGCGGCACCGCCGATATTAGCTTTAGAGCCAACCGCTACAAAAAAGTATGGTGCTCGAATCAACTTAGCCACAATAAACAAAATCGCCACGTGGATAATCATCCATACAATACCTATAAAGAACACTTGGTAATGTTCAAATATTTTAGTTAAATCCATTTTCATACCAATGGCTGCTACTAAAACATAAATGAAGACAGAGCCAATTTTTGATGAGCCGGCATGGTCCATTTCGCGAACTTTGGTTCGCGACAATATTAACGCTGCAATAGTAGCTGTCATGATCATCCAAAAGAAATGACTCGCCAATCCTGTGTAAGAAACTAGAGTCTCCATAGATACAACATTTTCTACAAACCCTGGATAATTTAAATCAAAAGATTTAGCCCAAGGCAACATATTAGGGGCTAAATAATTACCAAGTAAATGAGCAACCGCAACAACACCAAAGCCCAAACCTAAAATCATCATAAAATCATTTAAATTAGGGATACGTTCGTTTTCTTTAGTATATTTTTCTACTGTAACTTTCAATTCTTCAATAGCAGAGTTATCGGCTTTTAACCAACGATCCACAGAGTCCGATTTCTTAATCAAAAATAATAGAATAACCATCCATATTTCTGCTACCAATACATCCATCACTGCCATGGTGCCGAATAAAGTATCACTCACTTCATACAAGACTTGCATAGACGCTTGGTTAGCACCACCGCCAATCCAGCTTCCGGCTACTGTAGCTAGTCCAGCCCAGATTTCTTCACCTTTTGGTACTACGCCGTCAGTGATACCAACCCATTCAGGAGCTACCATGGCAAAAATTAACACGGCTAAAGGGCCACCAATAATGACACCAACAGTTCCCGCAAAAAACATCGCAACTGCACGCCAACCAAGACCAATGATTTTTTCAAAATCGATACTTAGAGTCAGCAAAAATAAACTGGCAGGCAATAAATAACGAGAGGCTATATAGTAAATATTATCGGCAGAGCCTTTATCAAAAAAACCTAAAGTATTTAGTAGGCCAGGGATAAAATAGCACAATAATAAGGCTGGAATATGCTTATAAAAACTATGCCAAAAGCCTTGCTTACGGCTGGAGGTATAAAAAATTAAACCTAGTACAGCCATGATGACGCCAAATGCTACGGCATCAGATTGGATAAAAGCTACTTTCTCAGTAGTTTCTGAAATTGCCATTAAACTCTCCCCAAACTCAATTATTTATAGTTATTTAATAAATCCAATTTTTCTAAACAGATAGTTAATTTCCCAAGCCGGGCCAACTAACAAGAATTGTACATCTTTCATAAAAGAAGGTTTTTTACCTTCAATATGATGGCCTATAAATTGACCTATCCAAGCAAGAATAAAAACAGCCACGGCAATTTGCCAAATAGGTATGGTTGTTGCTTGCGATAACCAAGCGGTAAACCAAAGCATCCCAACCGCCATTAACAACATGGCTGAAAATATCTTGATGCCAAATGTTAAATAGAAAAACATCGCGAATAGCATAAAAATACTCGCCCAATTTAGCCAAGGGCTGATTTGCATAAATTCTGGGACTGGAATTGACCATAACAAGGCAATAACCGTCCAAACGATAACTGGAACACAAATCCAATGAATAAGTTTATTGGTTGGATTTCTATGGCTTTCACTGTATTCAGCAATCCACTGGTGACCTGATCTCATCTTTATATTCTAGTATCTTTAAATGAGAATAATGGTATCACAATGTTTCGCGGATATCTTATTGAAAAAACAGAATGTTAAATTTTTTCAAACTATTGTTAGTTCCTTGATTTTTCAAGCTTTTTATCCATAATAACCTTGCTAGTAAGCATTTCAATTTAACAATATGGGGATTAATACAATGGGTATGATGAGTGAATTTAAAGCCTTTGCAATGAAAGGCAACGTAGTAGATATGGCTGTTGGTATCATTATTGGTGGTGCTTTCGGTAAAATCGTAAGCTCTTTTGTAAATGACGTTTTGATGCCACCTTTAGGCGTCTTGTTAGGCGGTGTTGATTTCAAAGACCTAGCATTTACCATTCAAGAAGCCGCAGGAGAGACACCTGCAGTTACTCTAAACTATGGTAACTTTATTCAAACCGCGCTCGATTTTTTAATTATTGCTTTTGCAATCTTCATGATGATCAAAGCAATGAACTCAATGAAGAAGAAAGAAGAAGAAGCTCCTGCAGAGCCACCAAAACCTTCAAATGAAGAAGTACTTCTTTCAGAAATCAGAGATCTCTTAAAGAAAGACTAATATCTCGAGCATAAAAAAAGCCTGCAGCTGCAGGCTTTTTTTATGCTGGTAAGTTAGATTAAGCTCGCTCGCCTTGAAGTCCGCCAGTATTGATCAATAAAACACTGGAACCTTCTGGGATCTCTCCACTGGCAATTAAATCATGTAAGGCGTAAACCATTTTAGCGTTGTACACCTTATCGAATTTAAATCCATTATAGCCTTCGAACTCAGCTTTGATTTCCATTAATTGCGCATTAATTTTGGCAAAACCGCCACAGTGATGATCTAAATCCAACTGCCAATTATCCGATTTTGATAAGTAGCCTGATAGCTCATCTTTCAAATAACCTGCACCATTAAAAGCTGCTACCCCAATAACCTTTGATTTAGGAAAGCCTTTTGCCAATCCCACCAAGGTAGCCCCTGAACCGGTGGCCGTCATTACAAAATCATAATGTTTGTTTACTTCCTCAGCGATCTCAGTAACACCCTTAATGGCATGTTCGGAAAAACCACCCTCAGCAATCCAAAAACTATTATCATCGTCTTTAACACAATTATTTAAGTCTTTTTGTTCTCTAAGCGCCTGATACTGTTTGCGTGACACAAACTCTAGCTCCATCCCCCAAGCGATACAGTCGCGCAAAGTTGGAGTTAAGTCTTGTTGCGAATTCGCGCGGACAAACCCTTTAGCGGCCAACCCTGCTGCTTTTGCCGAATAAGCCAGCGCATGCAGATGATTCGAGTAGTTGCCGCCCATGGATATTAATTGGCTTTTACCAAGCATTTGCGCTTCTTGGATTAAGTATTTTAACTTGCGCCACTTATTTCCCGAAACGACCGGATGAATTAAATCATCTCGTTTGATATCA
The DNA here is from genome assembly GCA_947498625.1 of uncultured Kangiella sp. GTDB lineage: Bacteria > Pseudomonadota > Gammaproteobacteria > Enterobacterales > Kangiellaceae > Kangiella. Next base: position 394,509 of record CANMKR010000003.1, read on the forward strand.
ACAGCAATTTTTTTCTTATCAAAAATCGGATGCTTAAATGGCTCGACAGGCGAAGGGATTTTAATTTCAAGCATGATTATAGTTCACTTTGTAAAGATTCTAATTGATCCAAAACTTTTAAAAATTTTTGCCCAAACTCAGTAAAGGAATACTCTACTTTTAGCGGCGTCTGATTAAATACTTCTTTATGTAAAATGCCAAACTCAATATTTCTTCGCAAACAATCATTCAATACTTTAGTTGTTAAGCCCTCGACGCTTTTCACCATTTCGCCGGGTCGATTAATGTCATTGGCCAATAATTGATATACCGTTAATGACCATTTGCAACCAAAAATAGTCTCAACCATTCTGGCGATTTTTTGTGGTGACGATTTTCTTGAAAATATTTTTTCTTTATTTTTCATAAACATATACCAAAAAGTGCCTACCGCACTAATTTGTACTTACTTTTATCAAATCAAATTTGGCTTAAGATTATCACACTCCAAAATTTTTTTTATAGTGAGATCATTCAAATGTTTTCAACAAATCATAGTGCTTTGATTATTGGCGGCTCCAGCGGCATGGGATTAGCTACAGCGAAACAGTTAATCGAAAGTGGCGTCCACACCATCATTGTCGGCAACAACCAAGATAAACTTAACAGCGCAGTTGCAAAATTAACTCCATTAGGTTCAGTTGAATCGTTACAAGCCAATTTATACGATAACAGCAGCGTTTCATCTTTAATTGAAAGTATTCAAACTCATAAAAACAACATTAAATACCTGGTTAATGCCGCAGGATATTTTAGTCCTAAAAGCTTCCTAGAACATACCGCTGATGACTATGAGCTTTATATGGGTTTAAACAAAGCGATCTTTCAAATTTCACAAACTGTTGCTGAAAAAATGCAACAAGCAGATGGCGGTAGTATCGTGAATATCGGCTCTATGTGGGCTAAACAAGCGATTAAAGCCACACCCTCTTCTGCTTATTCAATGGCAAAGGCGGGACTGCATGCGCTAACTCAACATATGGCGATGGAGCTAGCTGAGGCTAATATACGTGTGAATGCGGTATCTCCTGCAGTAGTTAAAACCCCTATTTATAAATCCTTTATTGATCCCTCAGAGCTAGATGAGGCGATTGCAGGCTTTAATGATTTCCACCCAATTGGTAGAGTAGGCACTAGCCAAGACATCGCCAATACCATCTGTTATCTGCTATCCGATCACGCCAGTTGGGTTACTGGTGCTATTTGGGACACTGATGGCGGCGTAATGGCAGGAAGAAACTAAAACTCAAGTTCAGCTTATCCAAAAGCTACCGAGAAACTGTTATGTTAAATATGAACTTCAGCCAACGGTTGGTGATTAATACGACTCAAAAAGATTGGTTGCCATCGCCGATGCCAGGGGTATCCAGAATTCCGTTAGAGCGGGAAGCAGCGGAATCTGGCCGCACAACCAGTGTCGTTAGATATGACGCTGGTTCTGAATTCAGCGAGCACTTTCACCCTGCTGGCGAAGAAATATTCGTTTTGGAAGGCACATTTTCCGATGAAAACGGAGACTACCCTGCCGGTACTTATATTCGCAACCCGCCTGGCTCAAGTCATGCACCTTTTAGTGAAGAAGGTTGCTTACTTTTCGTCAAACTCAACCAGTTCTCCAACGACGATAAATCTCAAGTTATCATCGGCACCACGAAAACAGCTTGGCATCAAGGCATCGGTAACTTACAAGTGATGCCACTGCATAATTTTGAGCATGAAAATATCGCTTTAGTAAAATGGCCAGCTCATGAAAAATTTCAGCCACACCGTCACTTTGGTGGTGAGGAAATTTTTGTATTAAGTGGAACCTTCAAGGATGAATTTGGGGACTACCCTAAATATAGCTGGATCAGAAGCCCCCACTTAAGCGATCATTTTCCCTTTACCGAAGAGGAAACGGTTATTTTGGTAAAAACAGGACACCTGCCAATAGATTGATTAAGAGCGAATTAATCACAAACCTTTTTTTCGGTTTCTTGAAAAAATATAGTGATATCTGACGCTTGATTGCTACTAGACATATTCAAGTTAGTGGTATTAAATAAAGTCAATTCGCATTCATCCGTCAAATGAACCTCGTATTCAGCATTTTCTTTTGGCGTAAGCGCATGGTATTGGTAATAACAAATATTACTACTGTCATTGCTTAGCACAGTCGATAAAGAAATCGCCAGGGTTAAAGGGCGTGCAGCTTCTACCTGTATACTTGGATAACCCTTATCTTTACTACTAGTTTTACTGCTATCCTGATACAACAATATTCCCATATAATCTTCACTCGATTTATCAAGACTTCGCCGTCTTGGGCATTCAAGTTTTTGATAACCTTCAACTACCAATATTCTTTTGCTATCTCCCGCCTCTGTCACTGCAGGCGTTATGAAGTGGATACTAGCGCCAGAGGATGACTTGTTCGGCATTTGGCTGCAAGAAAATAAGGCAGCACTCATTGCAATAATAAACAAGCGTCCTGTGACTTTTAACTTTTCTCTTAATTTCACTTTAAACTCGATTGTAAAACCAGCTGTTACCATAGCCTGTAAATAAAATTCAAACTGTGCACATTTATCAATAGCATAAAAAAAGCCGACCCAAATGAGCCGGCTTAGAGAGGGATTTTACGACTTTCGTCTAATTGTTTTTATACCCGCATGAAGTCAGACAATTACTTCATTAATTTTTCAAGTTGCTTTTCAGCTACTTTTGCAGGTAATGGGATATAACCATCTTTTACTACAACTTCTTGACCTACTTTAGAAAGAACCATTTTCAAGAATTCTAACTCAATAGGCGAAACAGGCTTGTTAGGATGCTTATTTACATAAACGATAAGCTGACGACCTAACGGATAAGTTTTGTTGATAGCGTTCTCTGGAGTTGCTGCAACAAAAGGCTTGCCTTCTTTTTTCGCTAAAGGAACCGCTTTTACACCAGAAGTGATATAGCCAATACCTGAGTAGCCAATGCCGTTTTTAGACAAACTTACTGATTGTACTACTGACGCAGAACCTGGTTGCTCGTTTACTGTATTTTTGAAGTCGCCTTTACAAAGACCTTTCTTCTTGAAGTAACCGTAAGTACCCGATACAGAGTTACGACCATACAATTGGATGTCGCCGTTAGCTAAGCCTAATTCGCTCCAATCAGAAATATCGCCTTCTAAACCACACTTTCGAGTTGAAGAGAAGATAGCGTCAACTTGAGGAATCGTTAAACCTTCAATTGGATTATCTTTGTGTACATATACCGCTAATGCGTCGATAGCAACCGCGATAGGCGTAGGCTTATAACCGTGTTTCTTTTCGAAAGCTTCTAACTCTTTGTCCTTCATTTTACGGCTCATAGGACCGAAGTTAGAAGTACCTTCTGTTAAAGCTGGTGGCGCAGTAGAAGAACCGGCCGCTTGAATTTGAATGTTAACGTTAGGGTATTGACGCTTGAACTCTTCTGCCCATAAGGTCATTAAGTTAGCAAGAGTGTCAGAACCTACTGATGAAAGGTTGCCTGAAATACCACTAGTTTTTTTGTATACGTTTAAGTTTTCATCAACCTTAGCTTCAGCAAAAACGCCTAATGAAAAAGTTGAAACAGTTGCTGCTAGAGCTACCTTTTTGAATAGATTCATTACGAACTCTCCAAACATTTATAGATTAAGTTAAATTACGAGAGAGATTATGAAGTGGAAATGTTAAGCGGGTGTGACTTAAATATTACGGTTTTATGACAATATCAGCTGCTGTTTTTATATCTCGCTTAATCCTTTGGAAAATAACAACAAAAACAACTGCCCTTGCCCGCGGCGCTGACTATCTTAAGCTCTGCTTTATGGTATTCCAGCACATGTTTCACAATAGCCAAACCAAGGCCTGTGCCACCTTGTGAGCGATTTCTACCGGCATCAACGCGATAGAATCTCTCCGTTAAACGAGGGATATGCTCAGGATCAATACCAGGACCATTATCTTCGACCTTAGCTATCAAGTGAGTTTCAGTTTCTTGCCAATAAATATTAATTTTGCCGTTAGCAGGCGTATAACGTACGGCATTGAATACTAGATTAGAAAAAGCACTTCTCAGTTGTTTTTCTGAAGCTTTTAAAGTGGCATTGGTATGTGAGTGGAACAGAATTGATTGATTTTTATCGCCACTTAAAGCTCTAGCTTCGGCGCAAATCGAGTCGAGCAATAAGTTAATATCAATCTCTTTATGCCCATTGGCTTCAGCTTTTGAGTCTAGTTTAGATAGCAATAATAAATCATCGACTAAGTGTCCCATATTTAGTGCTTGCTGACGCATCATCGCCAACGGCTTGCTAACCGCGGCGAGATTAGGATTCATATCCGGATCAAGCATTTCAAGATAGCCGGTAATCACGGTTAAAGGCGTTCTTAATTCATGCGAAACATTAGCTACGAAATCTTGACGTACCCGTTCCAAGTGATGCTTTTCGGTAATATCACGAATAATCACTAAGCGTTGATCTTTATTATAAGGAGTAATACTAATGCTGAGCATTATCTCGCCATCAATTGGCGATGGAATGGTTAAAGGTTTACCATAATCTCTTACTGCTTCATATTCGATGAAATCAGGATGACGCAATAAGTTAAATAAACGTTGACCGATATCGGTACTTGGCTTTAGTCCAAGTAATTTTGCTGATGCTTTATTAAACCAACGAATTTGGCCAAGATTAGAAATGATCATAGCGCCTTCTTTTAAAGCTCGAGTCGAATCTCGAAATTCAGAGACAATGTTATTGAGCTTCTTAAGATCTTTCCGATGCTTACGCTGGCGACTGTAGAGCTGATTAAAAACTTCGCCCCAGACACCTGGCGCAGAAGGCGGATAAATAGCCTTAGAAATAAAAACCCAATGAAATAAACGAGAAAGTTGAACCAGTTGCCAAAGCAGATAAAAAAATAAAACCACTGCAATAAGCAAAGCAGCTTTATCGAATAAAGAACCTATTAAGCCAAGCACAAAAAGTATGAACAATAACGCCCATAACTCAGCTTGCCAAAAACGGTTCTTCCACATTTAAGTTAACCCCAAAAGATTATTTAGAAGAAAAACGATAGCCAGAGCCGCGCACGGTTTGTACGTAATTCTCAACTTCATACGGCGCTAATGCTTTTCTTAAACGACGAATATGTACATCAACCGTTCGCTCTTCTACCACCACTTGTTGTCCCCATACCGAGTCCAACAACTGGTTACGCGAATATACTCGACCAACATTATTCATAAAGAAGTTAAGGATTTTGTACTCGGTAGGTCCTAAATGAACCTCCTGCCCTCGAATAGTCACTCTATGACCAGCGATATCGATACTGATATCACCATGTTGTAACTGCTCACTGACTTTGGTGGTAGCGCCTGTTCTTCTCAGAACTGCCTGCACTCGCGCTAATAGCTCGCGTGGTGAAAAAGGTTTAACCACATAATCATCAGCTCCAGCCTCTAACCCTTGCACCCGGTCATCTTCTTCACCTCGTGCAGTCAGCATAATCACAGGCAGATCTTGATTTTCCGGATCTTTCTTAAGCTTACGGGTAAACTCGATACCTGATGCGCCAGGTAGCATCCAATCCACTAAAAACAAATCCGGTTGAAAGCCTTCTTTTAATAAACCAAAAACACGTTCTGCGGTAGCAGCCTGCTCAACTTCATAACCAGCCTGCTCCATGCAAAATGCTAACATTTCTCGAATGTCGCGCTCATCTTCCAAGATTAATATTTTTGCGCTCATGCCTTTTCTCGACTATTTTTACTGTACTTCCCGGGCTTTACGACTCATTTCGTCCCAACTCATGTGACGCACGTCTTGGCCTTGCACCATATAAACCACATATTCACAAATGTTGTTCGCATGATCGCCGATTCTTTCTAGTGCACGCGCAGACCACATAAAGTCTAATACTTCTGAAATACGACGAGGCTCTTCCATCATATAAGTAATTAACTGACGGGAGATAGCATCATATTCGTCATCCGCTTGATTATCCAGCTTAGCTACTTCTATTGCAGTATCAACATCCATGCGGGCAAAGGCATCTAACGCATCATGCAACATTTTCTTAACATGATTCCCCAGATGGATCATAGCGCCATAATGCAACTTACCATCTAAAGGATTGGTTTTACCTGTTGCAATATCTTTTGCTAAACGGGCAATTTTCTCCGCTTCGTCACCAATTCTTTCCAAATCGGTAATGGTTTTTAATACAGTAATGATTAAGCGTAAATCACCTGCTGCTGGCTGACGCTTAGCTAAAATTTTAGTGCAATCATCATCAATTTTAACTTCAAGAGCATTAACCTTTTCATCATTATCAATAACTTCTTGCGCCAGTTGTGAGTCGTGCTTGGTAAAAGCATCTAAGGCTTTGCTCATTTGCTCTTCGACCAAACCACCCATAGCCAAAACGTCTTCTCTGATATTTTCTAAATCAGCATTAAACTGTTGCGAGATATGCTGACCTAATACTTCATTATCCATCATTGCTAGTTACCTCTTGTTCCGCATTTATTGTGCTTGCTGATTAGCCGTAACGGCCAGTAATATAATCTTCAGTTTTCTTTTGCGACGGATTAGTGAAAATCTTATCCGTGTTATCAAACTCAACCAAATCTCCAATATACATAAACGCAGTATAATCAGAAACACGCGCCGCCTGTTGCATATTGTGAGTCACGATGACAATGGTGTAATCCTTTTTCAAGTCATGAATCAGCTCTTCAATTTTTAAAGTTGAAATGGGATCCAAAGCTGAAGCTGGCTCATCTAATAGTAAAACTTCTGGTTGTACTGCAATGGCACGAGCAATACATAATCTTTGTTGCTGACCGCCAGACATTCCCAGTGCATTGTCATGCAAACGATCTTTAACTTCATCCCAAAGCGCAGCGCCTTTTAATGCCCACTCAACCACTTCATCTAGAGTGCGTTTTTTATTGATGCCTTGAAGACGCAAACCGTAAGCCACATTTTCATAAATAGATTTTGGAAACGGATTTGGTTTTTGAAATACCATACCAACTTTACGACGCAGCTCAGCCACATCCATACCTGGTTGATAAATATTTTGTCCATTCATGCGAATTTCGCCATTAATACGCGCGATATCAACCAAGTCGTTCATTCGGTTAAAGCAGCGTAATAAGGTAGACTTACCACAACCTGAAGGCCCGATAAAGGCAGTCACTTTCTTTTCAGGGATCTGCAAGTCAATATCATACAAAGCTTGCTTGTCGCCATAAAATAAATTGAGTTTCTCAACTTCAACGGCAATTTTTTCATTTGCTAATGGATTGTTTTCAATAGCTGTTTTTTTAGTAACTTCAGTCATATCTCTTTCACCAATTAAAGTTGATTATTGCTCAAGCGATTTATATTTTTCGCGTAAATTATTACGGATCTTAATCGCCGCAATATTCAATAAAATAATAATTAAAACTAATAATAATGCCGTCGCATAGACTAAAGGTCTTGCTGCCTCAACATTCGGACTTTGGAAGCCTACATCATAAATATGGAAGCCTAGGTGCATAAACTTACGTTCTAAATGTAAGAAAGGTGCATTGCCATCTAATGGTAAAGTTGGCGCTAGTTTTACCACCCCTACCAACATCAATGGTGCAACCTCACCTGCTGCGCGCGCCACCGCTAAAATCAAACCCGTCATCATTGCTGGGCTAGCCATTGGCAATACGGTTTTCCATAGTGTTTCAAATTTGGTCGCGCCTAACGCCAAACTACCTTCGCGGATAGCGCTCGGAATTCGAGATAAACCTTCTTCCGTGGAAACAATCACTACTGGCAAGGTTAATAGCGCTAAGGTTAAGGATGCCCAAATTAATCCAGGAGTACCAAACATCGGTGAAGGTTTAACTTCTGGGTAAAACAATTCATCAATTGAGCCACCTAAGAAATAAACAAAAAAGCCTAAACCAAAAACACCGTAAACAATAGAGGGAACACCGGCTAAGTTATTTACCGCAATACGAATGGTTCGAGTTAATGGTCCTTGCTTAGCATATTCACGCATATAAACCGCTGCAATTACCCCTAATGGCGTTACTACAATTGACATCAACAAAACCATTAATACAGTACCGAAAATTGCTGGGAATACCCCGCCTTCGGTATTGGCTTCACGCGGCTCGTCAAAAATAAATTCGCCAATTTTTGAAAAGTAATGTCCAATTTTAGAGAAGACGCCCATCGCATTTGGCTGGAAAGAACGCACCATCATGGAAGCATTAACAGTTCTTGTTTGACCGCCTATCAACTCAAACTCTGCGGTATCTCGTTTAATATCCGCATACAACTTTTGTAAATTGTCTTGATAACTTAAAAACTCTTGATTCAGGTCTGATTTTTGCTTTTCGATATCCGCTAAAGCGTCATTGGTTAGCTCATCATCCAACTCAAGTCTACGCTGCTCTAAACGTAACTCTTCTAAAGCATAGTTAATGCTACCTATTTCACCAGCTTCAATTTCACGGATTTCATGATGTAAATCATTGGCTCGCTCAATAATCGCAGCTAAATTTTCTGCCGAAGCTTCTACCGACTTACCATCCATAGAAATAGATTTGATGTAGCCGTATAAATTTCCCCACTCGCGACGTTCAAGCACAACAACATTTTCATCAACGCTTGTTTCTTCAATATTTTTTAAATCTAACCAACGAAAATCGATACCGTATTGATCACGATTACCGGTTTTAATTAAATATTGTTCACGTTCAAGTCCGTCTTGAATATCTTCTTCAAAGTTATGAATTTCACCCATAACCAATTCAATCGAACTGCCTTCTTTTACTTTAAAAGTATTCACTTCTGCAGGCCAGAAATGACTTAAACCACGTACGGCGATCAATAACAAAAGACCGACTACCATAATGATAGAAATACTGATTGCTCCAGCATTTAACCAAACCCAGTGTTGGCCGCCTTTAAAGAATTTTTTATCAGAACTCATTACTCAAGACTCCTTAAAGCGAACCGTATTTGGTGCGTAAACGTTGGCGAACAATTTCTGCAATAGTGTTAAAAGCAAAAGTAAATAAGAAGAGTACAAATGCCGCCAAGAACAGTACACGATAGTGTGAAGAACCTACTTCAGACTCAGGCATTTCAACCGCGATATTGGCTGACAAAGTACGCATACCTTCAAAGATATTCATATCCATAATTGGCGTATTACCGGTCGCCATTAAGACGATCATGGTTTCACCAACCGCACGACCCAAACCAATCATTAGGGCTGAGAAAATACCAGGGCTAGCCGTTGGTAACACTACTCTAACCATGGTTTGCCAAGGACTTGCGCCTAACGCCAAAGAACCATTGGTTAGATGCTTAGGAACACTAAATACGGCGTCTTCAGTGATTGAGAAGATGGTCGGTATTACCGCAAATCCCATTGCAATACCAACAACGAGTGAATTCCGTTGATCATAATTAATACCAACAGAATTCAACCAAGCAGGCATATTGCCATCGAACATCGCGGCTTCAATTGGCTCGCCTAACCAAAATGCAAACAAGGTTCCTAAGATAATCACAGGGATTAACAAGGCCGCTTGCCAGCCGTCAGGAATGCGGCTTTTGTATTTAACTGGCAAGTTATGCCAAGTGTAACCAAAAATTACTGTCAGCAGCGGTAGCATGAGAATAATTAAAATAATTCCCATCAGGTTCTCTTCCACCATGGGTGCTAACCATAAACCCGCTAAGAAACCTAGAATAACCGTAGGCAAGGCTTCCATGATTTCAACAGTTGGCTTTACCATGCCGCGCATTTTTGGCGACATAAAATAAGCGGTAAAAATAGCTCCAAAAATAGCCAATGGCACCGCAAACAACATGGCGTAAAAAGCGGCTTTAAAAGTACCAAAACTTAAAGGTACTAATGAAAACTTTGATTCAAAATCATTGGTCGAAGCGGAAGACTGCCAAGTGACTGACGGCTCTTCATAGCTTTCGTACCAAACTTCATTCCATAGGGCTGACCAAGAAATTTCTGGGTGCTCATTTTCCACATCAAACAAATCGGTGGTGCCGTCTTTTGCTAAAACCACCAACTTATTACTGCGCGAATTAATGGCCATTGCCGATAGTGGCTTAGCAAAATTAACCGTTTCTAAATGTCTTTCGGAAGTAGTATAGAAAACCCCTACTTTGCCTTCATCATCAGCGGCTAGAAAACCTTTACGACGAGCTTCTGGAATAATCTCAGTTATTGGCTTTTCAGATAATTGGAAATCACGAATCTTAGTCAGAATAAAATCATTCTTTTGCTCGCGCACGGGAAACCATTGAGTGATAGTACCTTTACTATCGCCAATTAATAATGACGTTTGACCGAGTAAGAAAACTGCTTGCGAAACCCTAGTATTATCATTAGCTAATGATTTTCTTTCCGATAGTTGCCAATCACTTGAGCGCCATTTATAAACTTCTGACAAACCATTTTCAGCAATAAGGTATAACCAGCCTGGTCCTTCAGTCGCTAATATATATTTAGGATTAAAATTGAGTTGAAGACTCGAGTCTGTATCTTCTTCTAGGGTAAAGCCGTCATCAAATAATGATTCTTCAACTGTGTATAGTTTTGTGACCAACTGATTATCTACGGTTAAAGCAGTTACTAATAAACCATCTTCCCAACGTTTACCGTTAATCGCTTTAATTTCAGAGTCAGCCAATTCAAACGCGTCTTCACCAAACGGGTATTCAACACTTGGGGTAATTTTGCGCTTATCATTTGGGTAGGTGATTTGATACTTCTGAGAAACCAATTTAAAGGTCCCATCTTCAAAAGCCACAATCAATAAGCCTTTTAAGTCCATCAAACCATAAGCAGTCATGGCGCTATCTGAGTCTAAGTTTTGCTCTAAAACCACTTGATCCGACTCAATATCCAGAAATTGCATATCGCCATTAGCATTCAAACTAAAGGCAATTTCGCCATATTCTTCTACCCCTAAATATTCAACCTGCTGTTGCTGCCACTGAAACTCTTTATTTAGCTCAAGATCGGCAGGTTTAAAAATAGGTAAAACTACCCAAAGTAAGTAGAAACAAATCAAAACCACAGCAGCAATAACTGACAAACCACCTGCAGCGATGCCATACCTAGCTAGTAAGTCTTTGATTTTGCGACGTTTATGTTTGCCACTGTGAGTCTGCTGATCAAGTAGCTTTCGCGTCTTGTCTTTTATCGATAGTTCCATAGCGCCAAGGAATTAAATAGATTGGGGGCGATTATAACGATCAAATATGACAGTTATATGAAACTCAACCAGCTAAATTTGGCTTATTATGACAGTTGGCTGCCTATTTTTCAGCCAATACAAGATTCAGCAAGTTGAACTCATCCGGTAACAAGTTTCATACTTCTTTAGCTTTATTGTCATTGAATTGTCACATTTTAGCTATACAATGCGCAGCGTCTATTAAATAAAACCCCTCTTTCTTAGGAGATGACAATGAAATTGAAATTATTAGCCGTAGCTGTTGCAGCTGCAATTACAACACCTGCAGCATTTGCTGAATCTAGTTCTTCAGTTAAAGCTGGTAAAGGCATCACAGTTGAAACTGGTGATACTTCATTAAACATCGGTGGTCGATTACAGTTTGACCTTGACTACTTTGATGGCGACGCTTTCGCAAGTGGCGATACATCAGGATCTGACTCAGAGATTCGTCGCGCGCGTTTATTCGCAAAAGGAAAAGTTGGCAAAAACTGGGAAGCAAAATTACGTGCAGACTTTAAAGAAGACGGCACAACAAAATTTGACGAAGCATACTTAAAGTATAAAGGCTGGGACTTCGCAGACTTAACTATCGGTACTCACAAAGCAAACTTTGGTTTAGAGCAAGTGACTTCATCTAAAGATATCACTGCTATCGAGCGTACTATGGCAACTAATGCTTTCACCATCGGTAACAAAAAAGGTATTGCTTTAGGTAAAGGCACTAACGATTACACTTGGGGTTTAGGCGTTTATGATTTAGGTGATGAAGGTGATCATATTGCTACAGCGGTAACTGGTCGTTTTACTTTCTCACCTGTAAACACTAAAGAAGAAATTTTCCACTTAGGTGCTGGCTTTACAAAGCAGCGTTTAGCAAATGATGAATTTAAAAATGCTGATCAGCGTTTAGAAATCCACTTAGCTGATGAAAAAGTTGGCTCAGGCACAATCGTTGGCCAAAGCTTTAGCGGTTATAACTTAGAAGTAGCCTATGCTGCAGGTCCTTTCCATGCACAAGGTGAATACTACGATGGCGAAGTTGATGGCGTTACTGACACTGATTTAACTGGTTACTATGCTCAGGTCGGCTACATCATCACAGGTGAATCTCGTCCATACAGCAAAGGTAAATTCAAGCGTGTTAAACCAAAAGGTAAAGATGGTGCTTGGGAAGTATTCGGTCGCTGGAGTTCTTATGAGCCAGGTACAGATGAAGCTGAAGCTTTAACTTTAGGTTTAAACTACTATGCTAACAATGCTATCCGCGTTGGTTTGAACTACGTAATGGGTGATTTAACTGAAGGCGGCGTCAACAAAGACGGTAATGCTTTCGCAGTACGCGTTCAATACGTATTCTAATAAGTTATCACTTATAAAAAAGCGCCTTTATGGCGCTTTTTTTGTGTCTTTAATGCTCCACTATAAGTACATAGTAAGGTGAAAATTTACTAGCCGTTTTCTCACTGTTGCAACTTAACCTGAAACATTTAAGATGTAGTAATTACTAATAGCCTATATAAAACTATGTGGGACAAGTTTTTAAATTCAATTACTAATAATTGGCAAGGAATTGCATGGCCGGCTCTAACCTTAATTCTTGGCTATTTCATCTATCAGCTTTTGCAAAGATATTTCTTACACAAAGAAAAAGCATCTAATAATGCGGTTCTACAAAGACAGATCACCAGCTTCATTTTTATCCTTTTCTTGGTGATCACCTTCGTATTAGTTTTACCGATTAAAGACAGTATGCAAAGCCAAATTATCGGACTTATCGGTATATTGCTTTCGGCTTCAATTGCTTTAAGTTCGACTACTTTTCTTGGTAATTTGATGGCTGGTATTTGGCTTCGCTCGGTCAAAAACTTTCGAGTAGGAGATTTTGTAGAAATAAAAGATAATTTTGGTAGGGTTTCTGCCCGGGGATTACTGCATATAGAAATACAAAATCGTGAGCGGGATTTAATTACCTTGCCGAATATGTTTTTAGTAGCCAACCCAGTTACGGTTATGCATAACGATGGCACCATCATTAGTATTGAAGTATCACTGGGCTATGACGTGGACCACTCTGTAATAGAACCAATTTTATGCGAAGCTGCAGCTAAAGCCGGATTAGAAAATCCCTATGTCTATATAGAATCTTTAGGTGACTTTTCTATTGTTTATAAAATTCATGGCTTAGCAAAAGAGCTAAACACCATGCTTTCAGCCCGTTCAAGACTAAACTCCTGCGTTTTAGATGCATTGCATGAAGCCAATGTTGAAATTGTGTCTCCTTCTTTTATGAATCAGCGCCAAGTTTCAGAACAAGTATTTATTCCAACAGAACGAATTAGTAAGCGATACTCAAAAACAAAACCCGAGGATGTCATATTCGATAAAGCTCAAAAAGCTGAGAAGCTTGATGACTTGCGTAAGACCCATCGCGACTTGTTAGCTGAAATTGAAGAGATGAAATTAGCTATCAAGGAAGAAACGAATACTGAAACAAAGCAATCTTTAAAAGTGAGACTAGAGAAACTCGTAGAGCGTGAAGATAAAACTCATCAGTACTTATTAAGTAAAGAACAAGAAATTAACTTAGAAGGAAAGGATAAGTAATCTCCACCTTTAGGTAATAAAAACAGGTAAAAAAAGACAATAAAAAAGCAGGCTATAGCCTGCTTTTTTATTGCTTTGCTTTATTAATCACGACTCATGAAGAAGCGTAATAAGTACCAGAACATAAGAGCAACACTGGCAAATAACTCTAATGCAGCGGCTACATACTTGTCTTCAGGATAATGGTGGATAATGTTTGATGTGTCATAAAGAATAGCAGCTCCAGCAAATGCCACCATACCTAATGAGAACCAAGTTCCCATGTTATAACCAAAAATGACACCGCCAACGATACCAACTAAAGCCAAAACACCACCCCACATCAAAACACCTTTCAAGAATGAAAAGTCTTTTTTAGTGAAGAAAGCAATACCGGTCAAACCAGCAAAACCAAGCAAGGTCAAAGTCGCTGCGCTAGTAATAGCACCAGGTGCGTATGCATTTGCAATATATAGCATTGGTACAAAAATGATCGCTTCAGCTAATACAAAACCTGCTAATGCTGAATATTGGGTCGCTTTCGATTGAGCATTGTGGGCAAAACGGCTCGCTAACCAACTCACCAACATGAAAGCACCAAGAATAATTAGCCAATTCATACTTAACATGAATGTGGCAATTTTTTGTGCCATGCCAGATTCAAACAAGGCAAGTTCGATTAAGATAAACCCAACAATCGCGCCTAATAAATGATTGTAAGTTTTCGAGATAAACTGGCCACGACGATCAACGCTGATTTGACTCACTGGCGCGTTATAGGCTTCATTGACTTCTTCGTAATTCATACTGCTGCTCCTTTTATATAAGCTTATGGTTTTATATTATTCTTTGATTAGCAATTCTGCAAATCTATACCGTTAATTTAGAACGGAATATCATCATCAAAATCGTCATCGACTGGCGGGGCTACTGGCGCCTGTTGTTGTGGCTTTTGTGGCGCAGAACCTTGTCCACCAAACGCAGCTTCACCGCCACCTTGACGTCCACCCAACATTTGCATCACACCATTAAAATCTAATACTACTTCGGTGGTATAGCGATCGGCACCCGATTGATCTTGCCATTTACGGGTTTGTAACTTGCCTTCTAAATAGACCTGCGAACCTTTGCGTAAATATTCACCAGCAATTTCCGCCAACTTGCCAAAGATAACCACACGATGCCATTCGGTTTTTTCTTGTTGCTGCCCGGTATTCTTATCTTTCCAAGTTTCCGAAGTGGCTATAGTAAGGTTGGCGATACCTCGACCATCTGGGGTATACCTAACTTCCGGATCTTTTCCTAAATTACCGACTAAAATAACTTTATTCACGCCACGACTGGCCATATTGCCTCCAAAATACTTTTTATTTCAATTAGTTATTAACTTTCTGTTAATTATAATTGGGCTAATTTTATAAAATTCAATCGCACTATCTTATCTGCTTTTATGGGCTAAAGGTAGCTCTGATTCAGCAAATTAAGAGTAAAATAATATGAGTTTAAGCTCCATGGCCTTTTTCTCAAACAAGCCCAGTTGAAGTCTGCAAAAAATTACAGAGATCCGCTTAATTTAAATCAGCTTTAGCATTTCGCCAACTCGCAAAAACGGTTATAGTTACTGGTTTGTTGGGCTCTTTTAAGCAAGCCCATGATTCTGAATTTTTACTGAAAACTGACTTTAAATTAGCATTGATTTGCGGAATATCTCTATGGATAAAATCGAAATACGCGGCGCCAAAACCCATAACCTAAAAAACGTCGATTTGACCTTACCTCGCGATAAGCTGATTGTGATCACCGGCTTATCTGGTTCTGGTAAGTCATCTTTGGCTTTTGATACTTTATACGCTGAAGGCCAGCGTCGTTATGTAGAGTCATTATCGGCTTATGCGCGTCAGTTTTTATCCTTGATGGAAAAACCCGATGTTGATCATATTGAAGGATTATCACCGGCGATTTCGATTGAGCAAAAATCCACTTCGCACAATCCGCGCTCAACCGTAGGGACTATCACCGAAATTTATGACTACTTGCGTTTATTATTTGCGCGAGTCGGAACGCCTCATTGTCCCAGTCACCAATTGCCTTTGGAAGCCCAAACCGTTTCGCAGATGGTTGACTTGGTATTAGAGCAACCTGAAGGCTCTAAACTGATGCTGTTATCGCCAGTGGTTCAAAACCGTAAAGGTGAGCATGTGCAACTGATACAAGAGTTACAAGCTAAAGGTTTTGTGCGCGCTCGAATTGATGGCACTGTGTATGATCTTGCTGAAGCGCCAGAACTCGACCTCTATAAAAAACATACGATCGAAGTGATAGTTGACCGCTTTAAAGTCAAAGAGGGCTTACAACAACGATTAGCAGAATCGTTTGAAACAGCCTTAGAGCTATCTGAAGGCATTGCTCGTGTGATTTCGATGGATGAAGATCCTAGCTTTGAAGAGATGGTCTTCTCGGCAAAATACGCCTGCCCCACTTGTGGCCATTCAATTCCAGAATTAGAGCCAAGAATTTTCTCGTTTAATAATCCTGCGGGAGCTTGCCAAACCTGTGATGGTTTAGGCGTAGATCAATTCTTCGACCCTGACAAAATCATTACGAATGATGATGTGTCACTGGCGGGAGGAGCTATCCGCGGCTGGGATAGACGTAACGTTTATTATTTCCACATGCTGAAATCGCTAGCCAAGCACTATAAATTCGATATTGAATCGCCTTGGTCATCCCTAACTAAAAAGATTCAAAAGGTCATTTTGTTTGGTAGCGGCAACACCGAAATTGAGTTTGAATACAATAATGATAAAGGCGCTGTCTACCGTCGCACTCATACCTTTGAAGGCATTATTCCTAATATGCAGCGTCGTTTCCGCGAAACTGAATCTGGTGCTGTGCGCGATGATTTAATCAAATACATGACCACTCAATCATGTGGAGATTGTGACGCTACCCGTTTAAATGAAAATTCACGCAATGTATTTATTGATGGCACCGCCATTCATCAAGTGACTCGCTGGTCTATCGAAGATGCTTATCACTATTTTGAAAACTTATCACTACCCGGTAAGCGAGGCGAAATTGCTTCCAAGGTTCTCAAAGAGATTGGCGATCGCTTAAGTTTCTTGGTCAATGTTGGCCTTGATTATCTCACTATGGAGCGAAGTGCTGATACTTTATCGGGCGGTGAGGCACAGCGAATTCGACTGGCGAGCCAAATTGGTGCTGGGCTAGTGGGCGTTATGTATATTCTCGATGAACCATCAATTGGTTTGCATCAAAGAGATAATGATCGCTTATTAAAAACCCTAAACCACCTGCGCGATTTAGGTAATACCGTCATCGTAGTTGAGCATGACGAAGATGCTATTCGAGCTGCTGACTATATCGTCGATATTGGCCCTGGTGCAGGTGTGCATGGCGGCGAAGTGGTTGGTAAAGGTTCGCTTGCACAAATTAAGAAAAATAAAAATTCTTTAACCGCGCAATATTTAACTGGCGCTAAAGAAATATCAGTACCAACGGAGCGAACTTCGTACGATAAAAAGAAAACTATTCAGTTAACTGGCGCTGAAGGTAACAACTTAACGAGTGTTAATCTTGAAATCCCTGTTGGCTTAATGACTTGTGTAACCGGCGTTTCAGGTTCAGGTAAATCAACACTAATTAACGATACACTTTACCCAATTGTTGCTCGCGAAATTAACCGCTCAAGCTTACAACCTAAAAAATATGACTCCATTTCTGGTTTAGAGCATATTGATAAAGTGGTTGATATTGATCAGTCGCCAATTGGCCGAACGCCTCGTTCGAACCCAGCAACTTACACTGGAATTTTCACACCTATTCGCGAGTTGTTTGCTGGTACTCAAGAGTCGCGCTCACGTGGTTATAAACCGGGGCGCTTTAGTTTCAATGTAAAAGGTGGACGTTGTGAAGCCTGTCAGGGCGATGGCGTTATCAAAGTCGAGATGCACTTTTTACCGGACGTTTACGTGGCTTGTGATGTCTGCAAAGGTAAACGCTATAACCGGGAAACTTTAGAAATCACCTACAAAGGTAAGAATATTCATGAGGTTTTAGACTTAACGGTTGAAGACGCGCGAGAATATTTTGATGCCATCCCGGTGATAGCTCGTAAACTGCAAACCTTGATCGATGTTGGCCTGTCTTACATCAAGCTGGGACAATCCGCTACTACCCTTTCCGGTGGTGAAGCACAAAGGGTCAAGCTCTCACGCGAACTCTCGAAACGCGATACTGGCAAAACCTTATACATATTAGATGAACCTACTACCGGCTTACACTTCCATGATGTTAATCAGCTACTGCAGGTACTGCATCGATTACGCGATCACGGCAATACCTTAATCGTTATTGAGCACAATTTAGATGTCATCAAAACAGCTGACTGGATTGTAGACCTAGGCCCAGAAGGTGGCAGTAAAGGCGGACAGATTATTGCTACCGGCACTCCAGAAAAAGTCTCAAAAACTAAAGGCTCATTTACCGGCAAATACCTAAAGCCACTTTTGAAATAATATCTGAAGACATAAAAAAGCCGGCATCGTGCCGGCTTATAGTTTCAAATGTAAAAAGTAATTCTGACCCACTTATTCTAATTAGTTAATAGTTCGCTTTTAAGAAGGAATCTCTAAAAACAGTCATAATTATCAATAATGCACTAAAAGCAATAGGGGTTAACGAAAGTCCAAGTACCTGATATGTTTTTTTTGTTTGAGAGCTTAATGCGTTAAATTTCTCAATTATCATGTCATGTTTTTTAGGGCCTGAAATGTACATAGATATAAAATACTCTAGCAATGTTAAACAGATTATTGGAATCCATTTATTATAATAATTTATATTAAAAACATCATATAAATCTAAGAGCATAAATATTCCAATATATAAAGCTATTCTCAATGAGTTAACATATACCAAAATATTTTCTTTACTAATCTTCCACCCTTTTGATTCAGATAGGCTATAAAATCCGCCATATAAATATCTAAAAAAACTTATCATAGTTTTTATCTTATGTTAGGAATTTGGAACCTATCACTCATCAAGCTTTCGGAGTTCTGCTAACGCTATAAAGGAACGCTAAAGGGGTCATAAAGTTCCTGCTTAGAAAAAATAAAAAGGGATCAGAGACAAATAATAATCACTCTCAGAGCCCTCCTTAAGTTCCTGCTTAAGTTTCTTCTTTTTAATTTAGTTAATTATTTACTACAACCCTTTTAAATACAATCCCTTGTTTTATTAGTTTTTCAGCTTTGCAAAACGTCGCTTTATAATTTTAAACATTAATAAAAAAGCCCAGAGGGGGTAGTATCTCTGGGCTTACTTGCTGTCCTTGGCTTTAACTGACAATTCCTTTAATTGTTCTCTTATTTTCTCTACGAAAGCATTACCACTAAAGTACCGAATATTATCGTACAGGTAATGATCCAAGATAAATCTTCGAAATACTCATTCATGGCGTCTCCTTAAGTGGGTTAGTTAAGATGACGCTATCTTATAATTCACAGATGACAAGTTAATGTCAGTTCAATGGCAACTATTTGAATCTGGCACTTTTTAACAATTGTTATATCTCGTTACATTTTGCCATTGAGGCTTGCGGGATATCTTGGTACAACGAGTGTTGGTCAATTTTAATCAACTTATTTTGTAAAGTGGGGACAACCATGACAAAGAGTAAAATCAGTCAAGCGCTAGCCATTGCTGTATTTGGCGCTAGCATGACTTTTGCTATACCAGCCGCTGAGGCAGCTGCTCCAGCCAAAGGCAAGAAAGAACAGAAAAAAGAAAAATCCATCCAAGATGCCGTTAAGGATATGACAAAAATCGAAGGTTTATTCGATTTATACCAAGATCCAAAAACTGGCGGCTTAAAAATGGTCATCAAAAAAGACCAGCTAGGTAAAGAATTCCTCCACTTTGTACAAGTTAGAGACGGCTTAGTCGATGTGGGCATGTTCCGTGGCGCTTATCGCGGCACTCGTATTTATTCTATCGATCGTCATTATAAGAATATTGAGTTTAAAGCTGAAAATACCAGCTTCTATTTTGATCCGGAAAATGCGGTTTCAAAAGCAAAAGATGCCAATATCAACAGCCCTGTTATTACCAGCTTAAAAATTGAAGCTGAAGATAAAGAGACAGGTGATGTGTTAGTCGATGCTAGTCAATTGTTCTTATCTGAATCATTAATGCAGATCAAACCTTCTCCACGCCCAGGCGCACGACCTGGTCAGAGTTTAGGCTTAGGTAAATTAAGCAAAAGCAAAACCAAGTTTATTGAAATTGATAACTACCCCGAAAATACCGACTTTGAAGTTGAATACGTTTATGACAACCCAGCCCCAGTAGTTCCTGCTGCGAGAACGGTAACGCCTGGTTTGTTTGCTTTAACTGACGCTCGCTCGATTGAAGTCAGCATGCGTCATTCATTAATCGAAGTACCTGATAATAACTATCAGCCTCGCTTTGATGATCCGCGTGTTGGTTATTTTATGAATCAAGTTCACGATATGACTGCGGTTGGTGATTATACGCCTTACCGTGATGTTATTCGTCGCTGGCATTTAGAGAAAAAAGATCCAACGGCAGCTATGTCTGAGCCAGTTGAGCCAATCGTATGGTGGATAGAAAACACTACTCCTGAGTACATTCGCGAAACGGTAAAAAATGCAACGCTTGAGTGGAACAAAGCTTTCGAAACAGCTGGTTTTAAAAACGCTGTACAGGTAAAAGTTCAGCCAGATGATGCCGACTGGGATGCAGGGGATATCCGTTATAACGTATTACGCTGGACTTCATCGCCACGCCCTCCTTTCGGCGGTTATGGCCCAAGTTTTGCTAATCCTCGTACTGGCCAGTTATTGGGCGCCGACATTATGTTGGAATACTCAGTCTTTAACCGTATTGCTTTTGCTGAAGACTTAATGGCGACCGAAGCTATGAGTATCGAGCAAGCGATGGAGCAATCGTTAGAATATAAACACGATGTTCATCAGGCTATGTATCAAGATGCTATGGACGGTCGCATGATGATGGAAGCGATGGCCAATAATCCTGAAGAAGTTAGCGATTTCTTGCATGATTTCATTCACTTTTTAGTATTGCATGAAGTTGGCCATACGCTTGGACTAAACCACAATATGAAGTCTAGCCAATTACACGATTTAGCTTCTGTAAGCGATAAAGCCAAAACCTCGAGCATGGGCTTAACTGGTTCAGTAATGGATTACCCAGCTATTAACTTCAGCACTGATGGTAAGCAAGGTCATTATTATACGACTACTCCAGGTCCATACGATTTATGGGCGATTGAGTTTGGTTATAAGCCATCGCTTAGCGATGCGGCGGCTGAAGAAGCTCGTATGAATGCACTGCTAGCTCGTTCAACAGAGCCTGAGTTAGCCTTTGGTAATGATGCCGACGATATGCGCTCGCCTGGTAAAGCGATTGACCCACGAATTAACGTTGGTGATATGACTTCAGATGCGGTTGGCTTTGCCATTGGTCAGATGGATCATATTCGCAGCGTTGAAGATAAATTAATTGAACGCTTAGTAAAAGAAGGTGATTCTTATCAAGGTTTAGTGAGCGGCTTTAGCGCCTTACAACGTCAATATGGCGGCCATGCTAGAACTATCTCACGCTATATTGGAGGCGTTTATTTAGATCGCGGCTTTGCCGGACAAAATGGTGCGACTGAGCCATTCCGCCCAGTGGAAAAAGCCAAACAAAAAGAAGCTATGGAAGCTTTATCTAAGTATGTGTTTGCTGAAGATGCCTTTGAGTTTAACAAAGATATTTTAAGTAAGTTACAGCTTCAACGCCGTGGCTTTAACCACTTCTCTTTCACTGAAGATCCAAAGTTGCACGATATGGTATTAAATATGCAGCGCGGAATTTTAGTTCAAGTGCTTCATCCAGTCGTTCAAAAACGTATCATTGACTCTAGTATGTATGGCAATGAATACAGCTTGTCTGAAGTGATGGGTGATTTAACCAATGCAGTATTTAAAGGTGACTCAGGCGATGTTAATTCAATGCGTCAAAACCTACAAATCGAATACTTGAAAGGTTTGGCACGAATTGCAAAAGCAGATCCAAAAGCTGGTTATAGTAACCAAAGCGTTTCATTAGCTCGTCAGCAGTTGAAAAACATCGACTCTGATACCAGTGTTGCTTTCTGGCAATCTGATGCTACAAGAGCGCATAATCAATATGTTAAAGATATGATTAAAGCTGCACTGGAGATGAAAAAAGTTTAGATAACAATCTAAATATTTCGATAAAAAACCGGCTTAATGCCGGTTTTTTTTATCTTATAAGAATCGATTGTTTATTTTGACTCTTGCCCAAAATCAGTAATCTTTAACCCAAACTCATCCAGCGCAGTTTGATCTAATTTAAGCTCTGTTAATGGCGGAATGACCATGGTTGAAATGGACTTCAATTCAATCTCCGGTAATCGCTCTAGTGGAAACTTTTCTATCCTAGGTTCTTGAATCGGTAAAAAAGGTGCTTCATAAATAATGCATTCGTGATCTAGAGGATAATATTTATTTAAAATCCTCACTGTCGCTTGTAAGTTTTCTTTGCTGGTCTTAAATGTTTTTAAGGTGTGCTCACCCGCTAAACTAATTTGCCATAAAATTAAATGCGCACCAACGTTTGGCCGAATACCACCAAATAAAAACTGACTGGCTTCATAGTTTTGACAGCCATAAGTTCCTGGGTCAATTCCAAGATCTGCATACAAGCAAGCATCAGCAGAAATGCCAGGCAGCATTCGTGCAGAGTAACCTTCAGATTTAAGATCTTGGATAGCAAAATGACCAACGCAAGCAAAAATACCAGGATGACCATACAAGGCCAAAACAACTTGAGCCCCCTCCTTTACTGCATTTACCACTTCCGCAGCCATTTCTCGGTAAGTCTGTCGACGCGACTTGCCTTCACCATAGAGGTATTGCAAGCTCTTGTAGTTTGGATTAACAGCTTTGAGCCAATCTTCAGACATAAAGTCAGGTAAAATCCCATAAACTTTATCTGCTGATTGTAAATAGCTTTCAGATAATTTAGTAATTTGACCAGCTAAAGTGATACCTGTACCAATACAGGTTAAAGAACCATTTTTATTCATTTTTTAACTTTTAATTGTATTTCATTAAGTGAAACTGAAAACCTGATTACGACCCATTTGTTTTGCTTTATACATAGCATCATCGGCTGATTGCAACAAGTCTTCTAACGATTTCAGCTGAGGGTAACTTGCAACCCCAAAACTTGCCGTTATAGCAAATTGCTCTTTAAACGATGGGTGAGATATACTTTTAAATGATTCCAAACATCGACTTGCAAAAACTTCTGCATTTTCTTTAGCTGTGTTTGGAAGTACCACTATAAACTCTTCCCCACCAAGGCGCCCGAAAATATCCTGCTCTCGAATTTCAGCTGTAACCTTTGCCGCCACTTGCTTCAAAACCCAATCACCAACCGCATGTCCATACCTATCATTAATCGATTTAAAATAATCTAAATCAAAAGCTACTAAGCTGTACTTATCACTATTCCTAGTTGCTGATTCATGTAAATCTTTGGCGCGTTGCAGAACATAACGTCTTGAAAAAATTCCTGTTAAACCATCTTTCCTAGATAATTCTTGGTACCTTTCTTTTTGTTTTTTAAACTTAAAGGTTAATAATAAGACAAGACCAATTAAAAATGCTGCCCCTACAGAAAGTAACTGATATAGTTGCTTAGAGTTTTTCTCTACTTCTGAGTTTAACTTTAATAATTGATTCTCTTGGTCCAAGATCTTTACTTGAACCTCATTTTCTAATTGTGAATGCTTAACCTGTTGATAGGCAAGATTCCGACTCGCCAAATCTTTTTGTATCGCTTGGTTCTGCTTATAAGCTTGCTCATAAAGCTTAATTGCAGCGGATTCATTGCCTAAGTTACTAGAAACTTGAGCTTGTAAATATAAAGCCTGCTGCCTAATAGCAGACAAAGGCAACTCTTTAGTTTTGTGAATTATTTGTTCTAGCTTAGTAGCAGTCGAATCATACTCTTTATTTTCAAAATCAATTTTTGCCAGATAAAGCAGCACATCGATTTCTTCTGGTAAATAAGGGGTTTGCTCAAGAAAATTATTAGCCAACTCTAGATTTAGCTTTGCTTCCCGATATTCTTTCTTATAGAGCAAATTTTTACCTAAGGTTTTGTGTAAATTTGCCAACACTAGATTAGCACCAATGTCTTTGCAGTAGTCCAAATCAGCGTTGATAGCTTGGGTTAGGTCTACATCATTATTTTGATTCCAAAGGATGGAGCTATTTTGCGCTTTTGCATAACACTGATCTTTTTTATCTTCTTTATCGCTAGCAATCTTCATTGCTAATTCTGAATACTTAAAAGCCTCTGGCCACGCTTCAATATTTTGAAAAAGATTAGCGGCACTATGGTAAAAATTAAAGCTGGTTTCTATACCAGGACTATCTTCAAGGATTGCTATTGCGCTATAGAGATATTCGAAAGCTTGATTGTAGTTTTGAAGATTCAGCTCTGTTTGCGATAAGAGGTTATAAGCAGCCATCCTGCTTTTGGCACCTAGATTATCCATCTCCAATATTTTTTTGAACTCGACTACAGAAGATTCATAATCGAGTTTTAAAGAGTAGTAATAACCACTATATAGAAACAACCTTGCTTTTTGCTCGTTAGAATCAAACTCTGGAAGTAGTGATTTTAAATGCTGGATTTTTTTGTATGCTTGCTCTGGATTGGTTGGGTTTAAAACTCTAATTTCATCAAGTGCATCTTCGATACTTGGGTTAGCAAGTACCGAAGAAGTGCTCAAAATGCATAATAAAATTACTAGTAATACTTTATTCAAACTAATAGTTACATCTTATGCTCGTCGATATGATGGATGATGGTTAAATAATCACACTCATCACCAACTAGCTCCTTAATTTTATCCATATCTAATTTACGAACAGCTTCAATTTCTTCTTCTGATAAACCATAGTTTTGCATGGTCTTCACTGGGTCCTTTTTATAACACTCTAATAATTCAGCATTACAACCGATTTCTTTTAAAAATTCTTTTAACTTTGACATTATCATCTCCATTTATGATTTAAAATCAGCTATTTATCATAATGATTTCAGATTAATATTCAATGCATTTATGACTTGTTCGCTGCAGCTTCTTGCGCCATACGTTGTTTTTTCTTTAACAAATTCTTTTGATACTTGGATTGCACAATATCACTCAGTACTAGAATAGTAATGACAAAATAGAATGTCGCTTTGCTCATTGGCGTTATTTCACTACCAAAGAAGCTTAAGTTTGCTTTATGACCACCATCAGCAAGTAGCATGACGCCAACAATTAATAGAATAAATAAGCCCAATACTTCAAACATGCGGTTCTTTTCTAAGAAAGTCGAAACCGTATCCGCCAACCAA
Organism: uncultured Kangiella sp.; assembly: GCA_947498625.1. GTDB lineage: Bacteria > Pseudomonadota > Gammaproteobacteria > Enterobacterales > Kangiellaceae > Kangiella. The sequence continues at coordinate 419,898 of CANMKR010000003.1, forward strand.
ATCATGGCTACACCACTAAAAATGATGGCAATGGCCATAATCCAGAAATTATCCGTTAGCGCCATAGCACTTAGAATTGAGTCGAATGAGAATACTAAGTTCATCATTACTATTAAAGCAATAATCTTGGCTGCGGACTGGGGCTTTCTCTCTACTCCACCATCGACTTCTAAGGCCATCATGTGCCAAATCTCTTTTACCGCGGTATACATAATAAATACACCACCAAATAAGATAATCACACTTTCAAAGGTAAAGGTAGCTTCCATTACCCCGCTCCAATTAACGCTAAATAAGTCGCCTTGGATGTAATCGATTAAAGTCATCAAAACGAACAGCAAGACAATTCGCAGTGCTACCGCAATACCAATACCGAGCCAGCGAACTCTCTTTTGCTCTGATGCCGGAGCGCGTTTTGATTCTAACGAGATATAAAGAAGGTTATCAAAGCCTAACACCGCCTGTAAGGCGATAAGCATTAATAAGGTAAATAAGTTTTCAATGGTAAAAAGATCCATTAGAACCCCTGTTATTTATTTTTGAATAATACTAACATATAAAAAAGCAATTTAGAGCAAAAGTTATCTATTTGGAGTTCGACCATCGATACCAATAATCAAGCAGCCAGATTAAAGATCTTAGACTTTGCTGATGTTAGCGAAAACCACTTTAGAAGCCTCAACCTTGAGTGGATAGAGCAATATTTCGAGGTCGAGGCGGAAGATAGAAAAGTCTTAAACGACCCTAATCGATATATCGTCAAGCCTGGTGGGGTTATTCTTTACGCCGAATACCAAGGGGAGATCGTTGGGACTTGTGCCTTAAAAAAACACTCTAGAGATCTTTTTGAACTATCCAAAATGGGGGTAAAGCCGCAATATCAAGGCTTGCAGATTGGTAAAACCTTAGCTACTGAAATTATTCAGCAAGCTAAGCTGCTAGGCTGTAAACGCTTATTCCTAGACTCCAACCGAAAACTTGAAACCGCCATTCACTTATATAGAAAACTTGGCTTCACTGAGGTCAGTAAAGCCAAAGATGACAGCCCTTATCAGCGCTGCGATATCACGATGGAGCTGTTTCTAGACTCTTAGTTGATTATTTATTAAGAATAGAACATTCATTATCGCTAGAGCAAAAGAGCAAGCCGCAAAACCAGCATTTAGTTTATTTCGCTTTGTCTTGTTGGCAATTACTGAGTTAATAAAAACAGAAATTGCTAAAATCAACGAACAGATAAAACTTATCAAAACCACTTTATCTTCATAAAGAATAAAACTTCCAGAAGCCTCTACTATCAACTCTGTTGTTACTGGCTCCTTTGGATACGCAAAGAAAAAATAAACATTCATCAGCCCCTCGGTAAGCCAAGGCCACATATTTGAATAATGCCAGTAAGAGTGATATCCCAAAAAATACAATAAAGTCGCTAATATAAAACTAACGCTGTTAAACCAACTTCTCAATAAAAATATCTAATTAAGTACCTTGATAGTAACTATTTGGTCATTCTGTTCGAGTTTCAAGGCAACTTCCATTCCAGCAATCACCTCGCCAAAAACAGTGTAGTTACTATCAAGATGCAAATTCGGCGCTAAGTTGATAAAAAACTGACCGCCGCCGGTGTCTTTTCCTGAAGTAGCCATGCCTATAGTACCAAATCGGTGTGAACGCTGACTTAATTCTTCTCGAATGGAATAACCTACGGAACCTGAACCATCGCCAAATCGTCCGCCACCTTGCGCCACAAAGTTTGGGATCACTCGATGAAAATAACTCTTATCGTAAAACCCCTGCTGCGCTAGTTTGATAAAATTAGCGGCGGTGTATGGCGTATCTTCAAATAATCGAATCACAATATCGCCTTGAGTGGTCTTTAAGGTTAAGGATTGAGGAAGCGCTAGTACCTTTTCAGGAGTTGCGCTCGCAGCAGTTTCAGGAGCTTGATAGGTGCCCAATTTTTGTTGTGCACCAGTAGCGATAATAGACTTAGCACTATTAGCCAGTTTTTCTAAAGTGTTTTTATCATTCTGTTTTACATAAAACTCAATCGCTGCTCGCTGTAAATTAGGCTCATCAGTTTCTAGCCATTGAGCTGCAACTTTCTGTAAAGCTTGTGGTTGTTTATTATTAATGGCATTAAAAGCCGCAGCTTGAATCCAGGAATTACTATCAGTCGTTAGTTGCATAAGCTCTCTAAGGGGTAACCAGTTGCTAGCTGATTCTAAACTCGTTAAACGACTAATCAGCTTGTCGGAAGTCAATAGTTGAATCACTTTTCCCTGCTGGTTTTTATCACTAGTCGGCAGTTTACCCAAAGCTTGTATGGCGCTAACACTAATCCCAACATCATTACTTAGCGCTTTTTCATATAGCCAGTCAAAATGGTCACTCGACTTTAGATTCCCGATCGCTCGAATAGCAAAGGCTTGTGAATCACTATCCAGCTTGTCAGTAATTTCGATCATTTTGGCTAGATGACTTGAGTTTATTAACGGTACTCGCGCCAATAAGAAACTAGCTTCTAGCGCAGTATTAGGATTGGCCAAGTATTCAATAACTTTATCGATATTAAGGTTGTGTTTGCCGATTAACTCATCAGGGTGAAACAAAGCCAAAATACCTAAGCCTTGCATGGCACCTTTGGCCGCTGCGTCTTCTTTGGTGGTATTAATAATTGTGTATAAAGCCGCGGCAGATTTATCATGGCCTAGGTTACCCATGGCTAAAGTTAGCGCTTGTTTTACACTTGGATTCGATTCTTGATCAAACTGCTCCGCCAAAGCTGCCACTAGCTCTGGGTATAAACTTATCCCTGCCGCAAATGCAGCTTTAGCACGAACACTGCTCGATTGGTGCTTTAGTTGTGCCTCGATCAATTTCGCCGCATCTTCACCGCCAATTCGTCCTAAATTGATCAATGCTATTTCGACAGTTTGCGGATTGTCGCAACTTAAAGCTTGTGTGAACAATGGCGTATCCACTTGTCTTAAGTCTGCGTTTTTGTACAAAGCGGCTGGCGCAACACAATGCTCCAACGGTACCGGCGTCATATGGCCACAGGCGGTTAAAAGTAGCAGTGCTATAGTGCTGCTAATCCATTTAATTGAATGATGATTTTGTGTTTTTTTTAGCATTGCTCTGCTCCTCTTCTAGCATCCATCAGGCAACATGGTAAAATAGCGCCATTATTTTTGGTCAATAGAGTAACCCATGGCTCAATATATTTATACCATGAATCGTGTGGGCAAAATCGTACCGCCCAACAAAACCATTTTAAAAGATATTTCTTTATCATTTTTCCCTGGTGCCAAAATTGGTGTACTAGGTCTTAATGGTGCTGGTAAATCAACCTTGCTTAGAATTATGGCCGGCATTGATACGGATATTGAAGGTGAAGCGCGCCCACAACCAGGTATTAATATTGGGTACTTGCCGCAAGAACCGCAATTAGATGAATCAAAAAATGTTCGTGAAATTATCGAACAAGCCGTTAGTCATGTTAAAGATGCACTAACCGAATTGGATCAAGTCTACGCTGCTTATGCGGAAACGGATGCAGACTTTGACGCTCTAGCAAAACGCCAAGGTCAATTAGAAGCTATTATCCAAGCCTCAGATGGGCATAATTTAGAGAATGCTTTAGAGCGTGCAGCGGATGCCTTACGACTACCGCCTTGGGATGCTAAAGTTGAACATCTTTCTGGTGGTGAGCGTCGTCGAGTGGCCATTTGCCGGTTGCTATTAGAAAAGCCCGATATGTTATTGCTGGATGAGCCCACTAACCACTTGGATGCAGAGTCAGTTGCCTGGTTAGAGCGCTTCTTAGTCGATTATTCTGGTACCGTTGTAGCCATTACTCACGATAGGTATTTCTTGGATAATGCTGCTGGTTGGATTTTGGAATTAGACCGCGGTTATGGTATTCCTTGGGAAGGTAACTACTCTTCTTGGCTTGAACAAAAGTCAGCTCGTTTAGAAATTGAAGCTAAACAAGAAGCTTCTCGCCAAAAAACCATGAAAGAAGAATTAGAGTGGGTTCGCTCTAATGCCAAGGGGCGTCAAGCAAAATCCAAAGCCCGTATGGCACGCTTTGAAGAGTTATCCAGCAAAGAAGTGCAAGAAAGAAATGAAACAAAAGAGTTGTACATTCCGCCAGGACCAAGACTTGGCACCCAAGTGATTACGGCAAACAACTTAACCAAATCATTCGGCGATAAGTTTCTATACAACGACTTAAGCTTTAATTTACCGCAAGGTGGTATCGTCGGTGTTATTGGCCCCAATGGCGCCGGTAAATCGACCATGTTCAAGCTGATTACGGGCCAAGAGCAACCTGATTCAGGTGAGCTAATTGTCGGTGAAACCGTTGAGTTATCTTATGTCGATCAAAGCAGAGACTCGTTGGACGATTCAAAAACCGTTTGGGAAGAAATCTCTGATGGTCTAGATTTAATCACTGTCGGTAACTACACCACTTCGTCTCGTTCTTATTGTGGGCGTTTCAACTTTAAAGGTTCCGATCAACAAAAACGGATCGGCAACTTATCCGGGGGTGAGCGTAACCGTGTTCACTTAGCAAAACTTTTAAAGTCTGGCGGTAATGTTTTACTACTGGATGAGCCAACTAATGATTTGGATGTTGAAACTTTGCGTGCATTGGAAGATGCTTTATTGGCCTTTCCAGGTTGCGCGGTAGTTATTTCGCACGATCGCTGGTTCCTGGATAGAATCGCAACTCATATTCTAGCTTTTGAAGGTGATAGTGAAACCGTATGGTTTGAAGGTAACTATCAAGAATATGAAGCGGATAAGAAGCGTCGCCTTGGTGCTGATGCCGATCAACCGCATCGCATTAAGTACCGCAAGATTTCTAAATAATGCTTTAAATCAAGTCCATGTGAAAAGGGTCAGAGTGAGGCGTTACTCTGACCCTAGTTTTTTTTAAGCTTGAAGCTTGGTTTCAATATAACGATTAATTAATTTCTCTAAAACACTCAAAGGAACCGCGCCATTTTTTAACACTTGGTCGTGGAAATCTCTCAGATCAAATTTATCACCCAACGCTGCCTTGGCTTTTTCACGCAACTCTAATATTTTCATCATGCCCACTTTATAAGCCGTTGCTTGGCCTGGCATCACAATATAACGCTCAATTTCAGAAACCACGTCACTTTCAGCCATACCCGTATTTTCTTGCATATAATCAATAGCTTCTTCACGTGTCCAACGCTTAGCATGAATACCCGTATCAACCACCAAGCGAACCGCTCTAAATAACTCTGCTTGTAATCGACCAATGTTATCGTAAGGATTATTCTGGAAACCTAACTCCCAAGCTAAGCGCTCAGTATATAAAGCCCAACCTTCAGAATAAGCTGTGAACAATGAGAAGTTCCTGAAAATAGGCATATCTTCAAGCTCTTGGGTTATCGCAATTTGGAAATGATGACCAGGAACTGCCTCATGATAGGCCAAAGTTCTCATGCCATATTTTGGGGTAGCTTTAATATCATATAAATTGGCATAAAAGATTCCTGGGCGAGAACCATCCAAAGATGGCCCTTGATAATAAGCACCAGGTGAAGTTTTTTCTTTAAATAACGGAATACGTTTTACTTCGACAGAAGCCTTTGGTTTAACTCTAAAAGCTGAATCCAAACCACCGCTAATTTCATCTATCATCACTTGATAATCGTCTAAGATTTGCTGACGACCTTCATCAGTATCTGGATAATAAAATCTTGAATCGTCCGATAAGGTTTTCATTGCCGAAGTAAAGCCAACAGAAACATCAAAGCCTTCATTGCTCAAAATATCAAGGATCTCAGCCTGTATTCTTTGTACTTCTGAGACGCCGGTATTATGGATGTAATCCGCCGAGTAATCCGTAGTGGTAAATTGCTTTAAGGCGTATTTATAAGCTTCACCGCCATCCGGCAATTTCCAGATCCCATCGTCAGTAGTAGCGTTATCATCTAATGATGAAAAGTAGCTAATAAAGCCATTGTAAGCACGGTGTACATCATCTTTAATTACTGCTTTAGCTTTGGCAAGAACCTCATCTTTTTCTGCGTTTTCGATATCCACTTTTTCTAACTTTTTAGCTAAAGACGCATATAAAATATTTTCTTCAATAGGCTGCTCAACAAAAGCATTCATCTCATCCAAAACTCGTTTAATCACAAACTTTGGCGGAACCACCCCCATACTGGTGCGTAATTTTATACCTTCCAGAATTTGCTCAAACTTAGTATCAACCTTGCTTAAACGAGTGACATAATCTTCCGCATCGCGTAATGAGTTAACTTGATGCTGCGCATCCATAAAGCTAGGGAAATTTGATTGAGCACCAAAAAGTTGATTGACCGGATAGTTGTGATAACGGAATTTTTCGCCATCAACGTCTTGTTGCAACAAGTAAACCATCAGCTCTTTGGACAATTTTTGCCCTTCGGTTAAATCCGAATCCTCATAGCTTTTTAGTATTTCTAGATTTTTCTTGGTTTTTTCAAAACCTTTATTGCCCGCTTCAATACTTGCGTCATCTAAATCATCTTGATGACCTTTGATGCCAAATTGCTCTAGCACTCTCAAACTAGATAAAGTTTCTGGGCTGTCTTCAATAAAGCTAATCGCCACACGATTAAAAAATACATCAATACTATCCGCCATGAACGGAAAGCCAAGAGGCTTATCTTTTTTGGCAGCCTGCCAAACCCATAAGCCCAATAAAGCAATTAGGATAAAGAGCAGAATAAAAAACCATTTAAATATTTTCTTAATCATAATGTGTATTTGTCATTAAAAAATTAGTCACAGCATAGCTAAGATCAAGCCATTAGCACAGACTATTTTTGTGACAAAGTTTTACTACTTAACTAATGCAGGTGTTTAGTACTTAAAAAAGCGGTAAGCTAGTCTTAGTAGCTTGCAGGATCAGTTGCTGCTGTGACTGGTACGTTAATTATGACGGTTTGGCCATTATCAATATCTAATACTATATCGACTTGCTGTCCTGTAACACTGATTGAAGTACATGCAGAAGCAACAGAGCACGATACTGAGCCAATGGTAAACCCATCTGGAATAAGGTCCGAGATTAAAGCGCTAGCTATATTGGCTGGACCACTATTTGAGATAGAAATTTGATAGGTTGATGATTGACCAGGCGTATAATTCAAAGAACTATCATCTTTTGTAACACTCAAATCTGCCGCACAAGGATATAAGATATTTTCTGAAGTATCAGAACCCGTTGTTCCAGGAGTGGAGCCAAAGGTCTCCCCTCGAGTCGTGGTAGTACCATTATTACCACTAGCAACCGATACGTTTGGAGTTCCAGCCCCAGATGAGTAAATCACATAGCCACCAGCCCCGCCGCCGCCAGGACCATGCATAGCATTAGCCCCAGAGTTACCAGCCCAGGCATCGCCTCCATCACCGCCAACGGCTGAAACAGTAATCCCCGTGAGACCGCTTGTTGCAATGATAACCGCTGAGCCAGCTGCTCCAGCACCACCGGCGCCATCGTTGCTTGGTGAAGTGGTACCATCAGCGCCATCGATATTAATCGTAAAAGAACCGCTAACAACATTACTTCTAATAATCGCAATACCGCCACCATTTCCGCCATGAGGGGAGTTCGCATTATTGGCTAATCCTGCTCCGCCACCGCCGCCAAACACCACGCGCGCTTGAGTAGCTGGAAAGGTACCGCCTCCTAAGCCTCCGACATTTTCGGTAACAGGATCTTGGTTCCAACCAGCACCGCCTTGACCTCCTTGGCCAAAGTTACCACCACCACCACCGGCTGAATCATTACCATTATTCCACTCATTACCGCCGCCGCCAGCGTTACCTGGGGCTCCCCGAGCGTAATCACCGGCAGGGTAACCATCTGCAGTAGAGGCTCCGTTAGTATCAATCACTGACGTTCCGTTAAAAACAAATTGGGGTGTACCGGCGATTCCTTCGCCTTTGCTTGCGTGACGTATTCTGCTTGAAGCAGCAGTATTAGTAGCATCATTAGCTACATAGTCTTGCCTCTGGGTAGCATTAGTAGCGACACCTGTGGCCCTGTAAGCACCACCTCGGAAGCCTAAACCTTCAAGATCAATGGTAGCCCCTCCGCCAGTAACAGTGTCAACCACATCTACCACAAATACTCCACCGGTTACACCATCCCAAGCCGAGGCCGTCAAAGTGCCGCTAAAAGTTACATCTTGATACTGAGGCACTCGTATGACTTGATAAGTTTTCTGTCCGGCTGATAATGTAGCGGCACTTAAATTGTAAGAGTTAACTAATCCATCATTTAAGGTAATAGCAGAACCAGCAACAGAAGCCACGCTAGCAAACTCATACAAGCCAGTACTGTTTACAGCAGTAAAACCTCGACCTGAGGCTCCATCCCCATAACTAATAGAATTACTACTATTAATCGATGCATCCTGATTCTGAATCACTAAAACCAAATCGCCACTTGCTAGACCTGCAGTTGAGTTAAGACTTATATTAGTCGCTCCAGAGCTCACACTGGAAATAGGTTCATAGTAATTATTAACCACTCCAGAGATAGTAGGACTGCCATCAGTGCCAGGCGCAGCACAAAAAGCTGCGTTAATTTTATCGCTGATAAAAAAAGCGAATAGTAAGAATAAGAACTTCGGCATAATATGATTAAATATAGGTTTGCCGAATTTTAATATATATTCGCATAAAATACCGTAAACAATTGTAAAAATAAACTAGTCATCAAAGCGTGTACTGTAATTTTTAGGTTTAGTGATATCTAATTGATAACAGGTTTCATCTCGTGCTAAATACTTAATTTCAAAGTGAGTTCGTTTGGAGTTTTTATCCACTTCAAAATCCTCAAAAGGCAATTGCCAAAGCTGTTTCGCCTGTTCTATAGCTTCAGTAAAGTAATCATGGATATTAGTCGCTAAAGTAACTTTTGCACCTGGCTTCATTCTTGATAGTAGAAATTCAAAAAAAGGCATATTTAACCAGCGTTGCGAGGCACTTTTCGGTTCTGGATTGGGGTAAAGTAAAAATACCCCATCCAATGATTCTGGTGGCAATGCATGCACAACCCACGGGATAGCATCCGCATGCACAGGTGTTAAATTATCCAAGGGTTGTTGCGCGCAACGTTTAGCAAAACCTTCAAATTTAACTCGAGTTCTTTCAATAGCAATTAACTGCTTATCAGGGTTCGCTTGTGCAAACTGGATAGCATGTAAACCTCGACCAGCACCAATCTCTAAATAACAATTATTCGATAGCTCAGGCTGAACAAAATCACGAGGTTCAAAAAGCTTTTCAGGTTTAAATTGACGCATAATGATATTAAAGCAGCCCTAAGACTTCTTCCATCCGACTAACGCCATGCACTTGCAAACCTTTTATCGGTTTCGAAGGTACATTGCCTTGCGGAACTATAGCTTTTTTAAAGCCATGTTTAACTGCTTCATTTAATCTTTCTTGGCCATTAGGAACTGGACGTATTTCTCCGGCTAAGCCAATCTCACCAAAAATAACTTGGTGTTGCTCCAAAGGTCGATTGCGTAGACTCGAAATAATAGCTGCTATTAAAGCTAAATCTGCGGAGGTTTCCATAACTCGAACACCACCAACTACATTGGCAAACACATCTTGATCAAAAGTAGCGATACCGCCATGACGATTCAAAACCGCCAATAACATAGCAATACGTTGATGATCTAAACCTACCGCAATGCGTTTTGGTTGTGGTGCATGGGAAGAATCTACTAATGCTTGAATCTCCACCAGCATTGGACGAGTACCTTCCCAAGTGGCCATGACTGCACTACCAGCAACTGGGTCTTGATATTTCGATAAGAAAATTGCCGATGGGTTTTTGACTTGCTTGAGACCCGTACCGGTCATAGCAAATACGCCAAGCTCGTTAACCGCACCAAATCGATTTTTAACTGCTCGTAATAAACGCAAACGCCCATCACGCTCACCTTCAAAATATAAAACGGCATCCACCATATGCTCAAGCACTCTTGGTCCAGCTAAGGCGCCATCTTTGGTCACATGCCCTACCACTAATAAAGTGGTTCCTGTTTGTTTAGCAAAACGAACCAGTTGCGCCGCCGACTCTCTGACTTGCGCTACCCCGCCCGGTGCTGACTGTAAGATTTCGGTATAGATGGTTTGAATCGAATCAACTACCATGACTTTAGGTTTTAGCAACAAAGCTTGTGCGGTGATGTTTTCAACTTGAGTTTCCGTCAGCAAATCAAATTCACCCGTTGCCAGCCCAAGCCGTTGGGCGCGCATGGTTACTTGTTGCATAGATTCTTCGCCGGTGACATATAGCACTGAATCTGTTTCGCTAATTTTGCATAAACTTTGCAATAAAATAGTCGACTTACCTATTCCAGGATCGCCGCCCATCAATACCACTGAGCCTGGAACTAACCCGCCACCCAAAACTCTATCAAGCTCGGTTAAACCTGAAGACATACGCGGCAACTCGGATAAATCCACTTTATCCATTCTCACCACTTTGGTTTTTGCACCCGCGTAACCTGTAAAACGTGAGCTTTTGCCACTCGCTGCTTTCTTGTCATCAAGATGTTCTATCAATGAATTCCAGGCTTTGCACTGACCGCATTGACCAGCCCATTGCGGGGTTTCTGCGCCACATTCTTGACAGACATAGATTGTTTTTGTCTTCGCCACTTTTTATAAATACTTTGTTATTCGATAGTCTGCCCCTATATTATGGGATAGAATCTTATTAATGAAGCTTTAGAGCAAACTATTTCAAACCATGGGTAAAAACCAAACAGCTGATTGGCAACCCGACAGCTGGAAGCAAAAACCTGTTAGTCAGCAGATTAACTATGGTGATCAAGAAGCGTTATCAGATGCAATTGAGGAGTTGCGTCAATTACCGCCATTGGTTTCTGCCATTGAAGTGGATAATCTCAAAGCACAAATTGCACTCGCACAAGAAGGTAAGCAATTTATTTTACAAGGCGGCGACTGCGCCGAATCTTTTGCAGACTGCAATGCCGAATCCATCTCTAAAAAAGTTCGCTTGATGGTTAACCTGAGCTTATTGCTCAGCCAGAAACTTAAGAAACCTATCAGTCGCATTGGCAGAATTGCCGGTCAATATGCAAAGCCCCGCTCGCAACTGATGGAAACCATACTGGATGAAAGCTTGCCTAGTTATCGCGGCGATCTGGTAAATCATATCCATTTTTCTGAGTCAGCTCGCACGCCTGATCCAAAACGGATGTTACAAGGCTACAGTTACGCTTCATTGACGTTGAATTATATTCGTTCCATGTTGGAGTCTGATCTCGACCAGATTTATCAGCTAGAGCAAGAAACTGAAAGCTTACGCAACCTAAAGCAATCGAAACAACTGCATCAAAGCCTACGCCAATTCCAAGAAATGGCGCAAATGTTCCATACCTTTAATGGTTCGCAACCTATTACTAAAAGCCTGATGGAGTTTTATACCAGCCATGAAGCTTTACACTTACACTATGAACAAGCTCTTACCCGTCAAGATAACAATGGCCAATGGTATAACTTATCCACCCACTTCCCATGGGTGGGTATGCGCACAGCTTCAGCAAACAGTGCCCATATAGAATACTTGCGCGGCATTTCCAATCCAGTAGCGATAAAAGTTGGTCCACAAATAGAACCGGAGCAACTGGTTAGTTTATGCAAAACGCTGAACCCCGAGAATGAAGCTGGTCGACTCACCTTAATTCACCGCTTTGGTCACCAAGAGATAGCTAAAAAGCTGCCAGCATTGATTCGAGCTATTCAAGCGGCAAAGATACGAGTCTTATGGTGTTGCGATCCCATGCATGGCAATGGCCGCCTAACCAGCCAAGGCATAAAAACTCGTGATTATGCCGATATTGAATCTGAGCTATCACAAGCCATGCTCATTCACGCCCAAGAAGGCTCTATTTTAGGCGGATTACATCTGGAAATGACCGCAGAAGCGGTTATGGAATGTACCGGTAGCAGTTATCAGGTGGCTGAAACGGAATTAAACCAAGCCTATACCAGTTTAGTCGACCCAAGGCTAAATATGAGCCAAGCATTTGAATTAATTGATAATCTTGACAATTCTATACAAAGAAACTCTAAAATTCGCCAACTCAAGTATTGATTTAATCTAGCTAATTACTCTATATTGTGTGGTGCTCAAAAAGATTTATTGAGCGTATCTATTGAATTAATCATTCACAGTATTTAAGGAAAGCTAGGGAGTTCAGTGTGAAAAGCTTAAGAATTAATAATTTCCTATTGGTTCTACTGATTACGACAGCTGCTGTTATGGCTACGGATAAGTTATCCGCTGCTAGTGCTGGTTGTAAATCAACTTTTTATGCCGCTGACGAAAGCTACTACACTGCAAAATCTTCTGAAGAAATAAATGTGATTGCGCATGCTGAGCCAGACTTACCTGCTGTAACCGTTAGTCCTCAGCAAAAAAAGAAATCTAAATCGTCCACTAACTTCTTTTCATGGTTAACCAAAAGCCATACAATGCCAAGCCTACACTTTATAGAATTTATAGAGTTATTTGGCGATGACGAATCCTAGTTCAAACCCCGAAAAATCAGCCACCGAAAACAGCCCTGCTGAAAAACCTCCAGGCTTTTTATCCACGGTAAAAAGTGTCATGGGCGCAATGATTGGCGTCCAGAGCGAATCGCAAAGAGAAAAAGACTTCGAAAAAGCCGATCCGGTCAAATTGATTCTAGGTGGAATCATTTTCACAGTTGCTTTTATTTTTACGATTTTATTCTTTGTGAATAAGATTCTGGAAAGCGGAGCTTAATATTAGTTGTCAAAGCTAGGCGCTACTTCCTATTATAAATAGCCATCACTTCTTGCGCGTTAGTTCTACCTTTGCCATCGCAAGAAATAAAACGCCTTACCGGGTAGGATTCAATCTTGCTCGCTTTTTCGTATATCATCCGCGCGAATGGCGTATCATGGTTAGCAACCACAACGGGTACTCCTCTTTCGGCAAGGTGCGCCGCTTCAAGCGCTAAATCTCTTTGCTCATCTAATGAAAAATCTTGTTTGGCATAGCTAGTAAAGTTAGCCGTTAATGACCAAGGCAAATAAGGCGGATCACAGTAGATGACACTACCCTTACGAGAATGAGCCATTGTTTTTAGAAAGGGCTGGCATCGAAATTCAGCTTTTTGTGATTTTTGATAAAAAACTTCCATTTCCTGAGCAGGAAAATAAGGACGCTTGTAACGTCCAAAAGGAACATTAAAACCACCGGAACGGTTATAACGGCATAAGCCATTATAGCCATGACGATTAAAATACAAGAATAAAGCAGAGCGCTCTTTACCAGCTTTCAATTGATTAAAATGTTCGCGTAATTGATAGAAATACTTTTCGTCATTCGTTTTTTCGGTAAAAAACTCTGAGCAATAATCAATAAACTCACTCTTACCTTTTTTTAAATCGTTAAATAAATTGATGAGATCTGGATTAATATCCGAGAGTAAATAACGGTCATAATTTGTATTTAAGAACACTACGCCTGAACCAACAAATGGTTCAATCAATTTTTTACCCGTAGGTAGTGCTTTTAGAATTCTAGGGAGCAATCGATATTTTCCACCAGCCCATTTAAGAAAGGGTCTTTGAAACTTTTCTGGGTTTTGCTTCATATTCAAAGATGTTAATCTGGCTCAGAGTAGTAAACTGTTGCTAGTGTAACAAAACCGATCCAGATTAAAAGCCTTCAATAAGAATATTATGAGTAAAGCGACCTTCTTGTTTGCCCACGGTGCTGGCGCAGATTCACAATCAGACTTTATGCTGCAAATGACAGGACTTATCCAAGCGGATGACATTGAAGTGATTCGATTTGACTTTCCTTATATGCTCAAAAGAAAACAGACGGGCAAAAAGTCACCGCCTGATCGGATGCCCAAACTTGAGTTGGCTTTCATGGAGCAAATAAAGAGCCTTTCAACGAAGCGATTGTTTATTGGTGGTAAATCGATGGGCGGCCGGGTTGCTACCTTGATCGCAGATAAACTTCCTGTGGCAGGAGTAATTTGTTTTGGCTACCCTTTTCACCCTCCGGCTAAACCAGATAAGCTACGCACAGAACATTTACAGCATCTACAAAAGCCCACTTTGATTATTCAAGGAACTCGAGATACCTTTGGTAAACCTCAAGAAGTTGCCAGTTATCAGCTTTCCAAATCAATAGATATACGCTGGATTGAAGATGGTAATCATAGTCTTGAAACCTTAAAGCGCTCTACCCTTACCAGCCAAGCAGCATGGCAACTTTCAGCACAATACGCTCAAGACTTTATACGAGCGCGAGCAAAGTTATGTAAAAGCTCGCAAAAAGATTGAAGTTTGTGGCAAACTGTTCCACAGTTAAATCCGTATTAGAAAACAATAAATTTACGCGTTTATTATAAAAAGGTTGATTATGAAAAAATCTATTATGAAAAGAATGCTCACCATTTTAAATATCTCAACCATCAGTCTACTGTTAGTTGCTTGTCCAAGCGAAAGCAACTCGGATAAGTCTGACAAAGCAGCAAGCTATGCAGCCACCGAAGATGGTTTAAAGTCGATGCATAATGAAATATACGAATTGATTAAAGATAAGAGCTGTCAGCAAGATTCTGATTGTGCGATTGTTGGGCTAGGCGCGCGCGCTTGCGGCGGACCAGATAGTTATGCGGTTTACTCGAAAGCGAACATAGACGCAGAGCAACTTGAGAGCATGACCAAACAACTAGAAAGCCTGCATAAAACTTATAACCAAGAAAATCAAATCATGAGCATTTGTATGATGGAACCAAAGCCAGGCTTTGCTTGCATTAACAATCAGTGTAAGACCAAAGCGGTATCTAACTTAATTCAATAGCCAGCCTAGCTGCTGAATTTTTGGGTTCTCACTATCAGCTTGAAATTCGATTTCAGCTAATAATGGCTCAGAAAAATAGTTTTTAAGCCAATCTAAATTCTCGCGATAAACTTGCATATCGCTAGTTAACTGATTGGCAATCCAACCTTTAATCGATAAACCTTTGGCTTTTATTGACTCGGCAGTTAATTGAGCATGATTCAAACAACCTAATTTCATACCCACCACCAGTATGACTTCATAATCATTTTGCCCCACCCAGTCGGCATAAGTTTCAGACTCATTAAGCGGTGTTAACCAGCCACCGGCACCTTCAATCAATACTAGCTCTGCATCTGGCACAATGACACTGTTCGTTAATGAAGCGCAGTTTAAGTCGACACCCGCCTGTTTGGCGGCAATATGCGGTGCAATAGGGTCTGCAAAAACCCAAGGATTAACCTGCGGGTATTTTAAACTCAAACTTGAGGCTTTCATTAGTTGCCTAGCATCTGAGTTCACCAAGCCGCTATAGGAGCCCATTATTCCAAACTGACTGTCTGAAGCTATCGGCTTTAAGCCTGCAACTGAATGACCTTTATCAGCTAAGGCTTTTAAGATGTAGTGGGTCACAAAGGTTTTACCAACCTCAGTATCAGTCCCAGTTACGAAATAAGTCTTTGTCATTTTGTGCTCTAATTGGTAAATTTAAATTATTGTGTCAATTTGTAGCCCAGTAGCTATTGAATTTTAACATAAGGATATACACTTAATAACAGTTGCACAGGTAATTTGAGAACAATATGGAAACCGCTTCAAACTTTTTAGCCGATAACGTTTTATTACTCGGCATTCTTATCGTCACTGGATTAGTGATCGCAGTAGTATATGCTGCATTAAAACATGCTGTAGTAAGGCAGCTAGAATCTAAAGTTTCAGAACTAAACACCGTATTAGAAACAAACACCAAAAATATTGCCAAGAAACAACAATTGCTAGATGCAAAGTCAGAAGCACATGATGAGCTTAAAAGCTCCTTACAAGATTTATCTAATCGTCATACTGATTTAAGGCATCAATTTAATGAATCTCAAAAAAGCCTACAAAAGACTCAGGAAAGTTTTGATAACACCCATCAAGACTATTTGAACTCCATGCAAACTATCGCCAGTAATAACAAAGAGCATGAGCTCGAATTACAAGCATTGAGAAATAGTTTAGAGAAGAAAGTTATCGACACTCAAAAAGAAGCGGATAAAAAAATCGATAATTTCCAAGAAAATTATCGAGCTGAATTTGAACATTTAAAAAAGAGTCATAAGAGACTGGTTCAAGCTAACCAAACGATGAGTAAAACCGCTGATAATCTGCGAAATGAACGCGATTTTTATCGCACAGAATTTCAAACCTTACGTAATTTCCTGCATAATTCGCAAATGGATAAGGCCAAAGAACTAGTGAATCAACATGCGGATAAACTAGCTGAAAATAATAAAGTTATTAAGCTAACCAGTAATAAGAAAGATTAAAGCTCAATACCATATTCATGGTAGTCCATCGGTATTTCCTTTCGCCCAAAAGCGTGGCCATATACCAATTCGTAAGTTGCTGGTAACTCTCCATTGGCGAGCTTAAATTGTTGGTATTCCTTTTCCAAGTTGCGGATAACCGCTGGGCTGGTTAACCCTTTCCTTCGCTGCTGATCAATATTATGCGCACCTATATTTTTTAAATCTCGCATTAGTTCTAGCGCTTTATCATAACCAATCACCACTGCTTCATTGTCTACCACCGGATCTAACATAGCGGCATTGAGCATCGCATCCCCCAAATGGTGCATATCCATAAAATCATTCACATGCTTATGCTCATCTATACTTTTCCAAGAGGCTTTTAACTCAAATAAAGTATCAGGACCTAAGCTGGTAAAGAGTAATAAGCCATTTGGCTTTAACACTCGATGCAATTCTTTGAACAGTAAATCTAGTTGATCAATCCATTGAAACGTTAAATTAGAAAATATCAAGTCTTGGCTATTGGATTCTAAGGGGATCTCTAGCGCATCGGCACAAATATAGTTTTCACTAGTCGATTGTTGTCGACAATAATCAACCATACCCTGCGCTATATCCAATCCCATGACTTCTGCATTAGGATATTTCTGTTTTAAGGCTCGGGTGCAATGACCGGTGCCACTGCCGATATCTAAAATGCTTTTTGGCTTTAGCTTAAAATAATCCAAACGTTCGAAAAGTCTGTCGCCAGCTATTCGCTGAAAAAAGGCAGCGTCATCATAAGTTTTTGCAGCATCGCTAAAAGAGTTGGCAACATCTTTATGATCAATTTGATTAACCATGGTGCTTCGCCTGTAAAAAGTTAATCACGTCTTGGGTAAATTCAGCTCGATTGGTTAAAAATGGCGCATGACTGGCTTTGGAATAAATTTTGTACTCTGCTATTGGATCGAGCTCATTAATGGTTTGTGCAACCTTATTGGGGATCAACGAATCCAGTCTTCCATAAAGCCTTAATCTGGGCATGCTCAAATCTTTTAGAAGCTGGCGTAAGTCAACTTGATTTAACATCTGTAACCCATGACGTAATGCTTTAGTAGCTGGTGTTCCATGAATAAATACCGTTTCACGGAGAAATTTTATATCCTCTTTTTGTGTAGCGCTACCCATAGCTTGAATTGCCAAGAAGCGAATAATAGTCCCTTGGTAATCCTCTTCTAAAAAACGGCAGAAAGAATCCATGATGTTTGCTTTCATCGCATGTGGCCAATCTTCTGATTGAACAAACTTTGGACTAGAGGCAACCGTTATTAATTTACTTACTTTTGTAGGATGATTGATTGCAATATTGGTTGCTACTAAACCACCAAGTGACCAACCTAAATAGTGTGCTTTTTCAGGCGCAACTTTTAAGACTTGCTCAGTCAATAAAGATAAATCGTAGTCAGCGCTTGGAATTGGCGAGCGGCCAAATCCTGGTAAATCAATTAAGTGCACCCGAAAGTGTTGAGTTAACTCTTCTAGCAATAATTGCCAAATACCTGAGTGCAAACCCCAACCATGCAACAGGACTAGATCTTCACCTTGACCATGGGATTCTATGTATGGTTTTAATTGTGACACTTAAGCAACCTTTAAACTTTTAGATAAATTATCGACTAGTTGTTCGATATGAGATTTATTGTGCGCAGCGCTTAATGTAATACGTAAACGCGCGGTATTGATTGGCACTGTTGGAGGTCTTATCGCAAGCGCTAAAATACCTTTATCTTTTAATTCCTGACTGACTCTTAAGGCTTTATCATTATGTTTTAACAACAAAGGTTGAATCGCAGTTTCAGAATCCATTAGAGGTAGATCTTGTTCAAATGCCAAAGCTCGAAAGTAACGAATATTCTTTATTAATTGCTCTCTTCGTTCCGATTCCGATTGAATAAGCGCTAAACCAGCACGGTTAGCGGCGGCAATAGCGGCCGGCATAGCTGTGGTATAAATATAACTTCGAGCAAATTGAATAAGGCTCTCAATAAGATCTTTTCCGCCTGCCACAAAAGCACCAAAGCCACCAACGGCTTTGCCTAAAGTAGCCATATAAATTTCTGCTTCAGGTTGCTCTAAAGCAAAATGCTCTAAGCTACCTTTACCTTTATTTCCTAATACTCCAAAGCCATGAGCATCATCAATCATTAAGCTGGCTTTATGCTTTTGCTTTATTTTGAGCAGCTCAATGATTGGCGCTATATCACCATCCATACTAAAAACGCCGTCACTCACAATCAGCTTAGTTTCCGCGGCATGTTGCAACTGTCTTTCTAGAGAGGCCATATCCTTATGTGCAAAACGACTATTTTTAGCTTCACTAGCGATCCCGCCATCAATTAAAGAAGCATGATTTAACTTGTCTTGTACGATTAAATCCCGTTTATCCAGCAATGAGGTTAACACACCTAAATTAGCCATAAACCCAGTGGAAAATAATAAAGCTTTTTCCGTCCCTAGAAACTCTGCTAACTCTTCTTCGAGCTGGTGATGCTCTTGGGTATGACCGACGATTAAATGGGAAGCGCCACTTCCAGCACCAGTATTTTTAGCGCTAGTTCGAATCGCCTCAATCAGTTTTGGGTGATTAGCTAAACCAAGGTAATCATTACTACTAAAATTCAGCAGGGCTTGCCCATTTACGGTTACTTTAGCGCCTTGGGGGCTATCTAAAGTTAACCGCTGACGGATTAAATCCTGCGCTTGGCGAGCTTGTAAGCGCCTTTGTAATTTATTCAACATCGGTATGTTTCAATAAATTTTAGTCATTAAACTTGAGATGCGTCGTAAAACAATTCTTTCTTTTTGGGTGCCGGAACTTTGATTTCATCATTAGTCACTTCTGCGCCTTCAGGTTGAATGCCCAGCTGCTTAAAAAGTTGCATATCGGCTTCCGCTTCAGGGTTCGCAGTCGTTAATAATTTTTCACCATAGAAAATTGAATTAGCACCAGCGGCGAAACAAAGGGTTTGCGTTTCTTTATTCATATCTTCACGACCAGCGGAGAGACGAACGTAAGATTTTGGCATAACAATTCTCGCCGTTGCGATCATGCGTATAAAATCAATTGAGTCTAACTTTTCAACTTTGCCTAAAGGCGTCCCTTCTACCGCCACTAACATATTGATAGGGACTGACTGTGGATGCTCTGGCATATTTGCTAACTGTTGGATCAGACCATAGCGATCTTTAATTTGCTCGCCCATGCCAATAATTCCACCTGAGCAAACGTTAATGCCAGCATCACGGACATTTTGTAGCGTATCTAAACGATTTTCATAGGTTCGAGTTGAAATGATTTGCTCATAATACTCAGGCGAAGTATCTAAATTATGATTGTAATAATCCAAACCAGCTTCAGCCAATTGATCCGCCTGCTCATCAGTTAACATTCCCAAAGTCACACAAGTTTCTAAGCCAAGTGATTTAACTTGCTTAACCATTTCTAAAACCACGGTTAAATCTTTTTCCCGCGGCGAACGCCAAGCAGCCCCCATACAAAAACGAGTAGCGCCATTTTTCTTCGCTTGCTGGGCTTTAGTAATAACTTCTTCAACCGCCATTAATTGCTCTTTCGACAGCCCAGTATTGTAATGGCCCGACTGAGGACAATAAGCACAATCTTCAGGACAAGCACCGGTTTTAATACTCAGCAAAGTACTCGTTTGTACTTCATTGGGGTTAAAGTGTTGGCGATGGATGCTTTGCGCTGCAAACAATAAGTCGTTAAAAGGCTGATTATAGATAGCGCCAATTTCATCTAATGACCAATCGTTGCGTAATTGACCACTGTTCAAAATATCTAGATTTACCGGTTTGCTCATCGCTGTTTATACCTTATTATAATGATTGCTTAGTTACTTTTTGTCGGTCGTTACAATATGACGACTAACCAAAATAACTCTTTCAGAACGGATATCTGAATTGTCAATAACTAGCTAAGCAATTGAATTTAAATGACTTTATGTTTTAATTCGTTAACTTTTTTATCATTTAGATAGCGATTTAATCACCATTCATTGATAAGAAGTTGTCAACCAAATAAAAGGATTTATGGTTTACAAGCGATTTTACCCTGTTTTACTCGATGCAGCCAATAGAATTCTGGCTGGTCATTCCTGCGTGCTCTGCGGTCTTAGAGCTAAATCTCTGACAAGCCCTAAAGCTATCTGCCAAGTCTGCCTAGCAGCCATTCAACTGAATGGAAACGGCTGTTATCAATGCGGTATATCGATCAAAAGTACTGACGGCCAACAAAAGTGTGGCGAATGTTTGAAACATCCAAAACCCTATCACCGATTAATAGCATCCTGTCATTATGACTTTCCTGTCAATCAAGCCATTAGTCGCTTCAAATTCAATCAGCAGCTACACCTTGGTAAGGCTTTTGCACAAGAGTTGAGTCAACGTATCTTAGCAGCCTATCAAGATGATCAGCTACCACAGTTGCTTATTCCAATACCGCTGCATCACAAAAGGTTGGCCGAGCGCGGATTTAATCAATCACTACTGATTGGCAAAACTATTAGCCATAAAATATCCATATCAATCGCCGCTAATAAATTGATTAGAGTCAAAAACACCCCACATCAAATTGGTTTGAAAGCGACTCAACGGAAACAAAATCTAAGGAACGCCTTTGCAGTTAAATCACAACTGCCAAGGCATATCGCCTTGATTGATGATGTCGTGACTACCGGAAGCACCATCACGGAAGCCACCAAACAATGCATTAAGCATGGAGCTGAAAGGATTGATATTTGGTGTCTAGCTAAAACTTAGGTATATTACGAAATATACAATTGTCATTATAATCTATGCGCATAACTTTTTTATTTTTTTTGTTTCTTGCGACACTCCCTATAGCTGCTAAAGACTCCAATGAAATATGCATTGAACCTTATGAGCTACTTTCTGGAGATGTTGCTGGTGGGCGAAACTGGAAAAATGACACTAACTTTTCTTTTACGATTGGTGAAACTGAAGTTTCATTATCAGAGTCTGAAAGCGTATTGCTAAGTTATCTATCTAATGCAAAAAGTAAATATCTTGTTATTAAGAAAGATCTTAAACCTTATTCAGCAATCTATTTATCTAGTGATATAAAAAAACAACCCAAAAGTTGCCTTTGGTTGTCATGGCCTCATGCAACTTGGCAAATCAGTCCATTGAATGAACGAACCACAACCTGTGAATGTTTTAAATAATATGAAAAAAATCCTAATCTCTATTTTAGCTATTCTTGTTTTACTTATTATAGGTCTATTGGTTACCGGCCATGGTTATATTCTTACCGCCATTTCCCGCACCTATTTGGTCGGTAACACGACAGCCAATATTAATGATTATCAGCAGTTTGATACTCGCGTTATTGAATCAGGAAAGACCCAAGCTTGGATTGAATCGCCTGATTACCCAAAACCAATTTCTGATGCTTTAAATGATCATTTGACCAAGCATAATGCGGCCGCATTTTTAGTGATCTACAAAGGGCAGCTGATTAGTGAAAACTACTTCAAGAATTATAACCGCGATAGCAAAACCAATTCTTTTTCTATGGCAAAATCGATTTTAACGATGATGTTAGGAAAGGCGATTGAAGAAGGTTACATTGAAAATTTACAGCAACCATTGACTGAGTTTTTACCCGAATTTAAAAATGATCCGCTAGGTCAATCTGCAACCGTTGGTTCACTTTCCACCATGACCTCGGGTTATGATTGGGATGAGCATTATTACAGCCCATTCAGTCCTACCGTAGAATTATTGTACGGTGATGATGTAGAGAATTTTGTACTTTCCAGAAGCTTTAGTTCAGAACCAGAACAAACATTTTATTATTCCAGTGCTTCTACTCAACTACTGGCCATCGTTTTAGACAGAGCTTTGAAAGCCAAAAACCCTGAGTGGACTCTTGCAGACTATTTAAGCCAAAAATTTTGGCAGCCACTAGGCATGAATGACTCAGCACTATGGCATCTGGATGGCGAAGGTATGGAGCTTGCTTACTGTTGTATTAGTAGTAATGCGCGTAATTTTGGTAAGTTCGGCCAATTAATGTTGCAAGATGGTTTTTGGAATAATCAGCAACTACTTGACCCTTACTTTATTCAATTAATGAGTGAGCCTTTTAAAGTCGCCAACTACGGCTATTCCACCTGGATTAATCAGGACAATGAAGCGCCTTACTATGCTCTAAGAGGCCATTTGGGGCAAAGAGTGATTATTGTTCCAGAGCATCAGCTAGTGGTGGTTCGATTGGGCGAAACCGATGGCAATGGCATCGTGGTTTCTGAGCAGTTTTATATTAAAGAAGCACTCTCAATGATTGAGGCAACAAACTGAAACAGTTAAATCTCGGCGCTGACAAACTATTACTCGCGCTCCGAACAATTACTGCTACAATGCTTGCACTTTCATTGCCTAGATTAGTCGCTTGTTAAATAAAGACCGTTCGAGCCAAGTTCTGCAGATATCGCTGCCAATAGTGGGTGGCATGATATCGCAAAACATCCTAAATCTAGTCGATGCGGCTATGGTTGGCTCACAAGGCTCTGCGGCAATCGCTGCTATTGGTATTGCCGGCTTTATCAACTTTATGGCAGTTGCCTTTTTTATGGGTTTTGCCTCAGGCGTGCAAGCCATGGTCGCTCGCCGCATGGGCGAGGGACGCAAATCTGAGTCCGCCTACCCTTTGAACGGCGCCTTGATGCTGATCACCATTGCAGCAATTCCCACCAGTATTGTTTTATTTTTTCTAGCTCCTGAAATTTTAAATTTTCTCAATGACGATCCTGAGTTACTGCAAGAAGGCATTCCATATTTGCAAGCCCGCTTTGTTGGTATCTGGGCAATTGGCTTAAACTTTAGTTACCGCGGTTATTGGAGTTCCATCAATAAAACTCAATATTATTTACGTACTTTACTGGTGATGCATGCGCTTAATATTTTCCTGAATTACTGTTTGATTTTTGGTAATTTTGGTTTCCCAGAACTGGGAACCTTAGGCGCAGGTATTGGCACTACCGTTTCTTTAACTCTGGGTACTTTTTATTATCATTATCTGGCAAAAAAGCATACTTCAGAGTTTGGCTACTTTAAGCAAATCGCTAGCTGGGCGACACAACAAGATATTATAAAAATTTCACTGCCGTCTTCGGTCCAGCAACTTTTTTTCGCCGCTGGTTTTACTGCTTTATTTTGGATCATCGGTGAAGTTGGAACTAATGAGCTAGCAGCAGCAAATGCGATCACTAACGTTATGCTAGTTGGCATTCTACCCTGTATCGCTTTAGGTATCGGAGCCGCTACTTTAGTGGGACAAGCTTTGGGACGCAAAGATCCGAAAGACGCCTATTTATGGGGTTGGGATGTTTCGAAAATGGCATTAATATTTTCGATTGGGTTGGGAATAATATTTTATCTATTTACTGATCCAATAATGAGTATTTTCTTACGTGAACAAGCTGCTTTAGAAGCTGCCCATTGGCCGTTTAAACTATCGGCTTTAATCATTATTATCGATGCGGTTGGTTTAGTATTTTTAAATGCGCTCAGTGGCGCTGGCTATACCAAGCCACCAATGTATGTTTCGCTAATCACTCAATGGTTAATGTTCTTACCGATTGCCTATTTCATGCAGCAAAATGGTGCCAGCTTTACTCTTATCTGGACTGCTTACGCTATCTACCGCGTGATCCAAACGATTGCCTTTATTTGGCTATGGCAAAAAAGAAACTGGATGCAAGTTGAAATGAACTCTTAATTTATTTCAGCATGTCCGAAGCCACTGCTTTAGTTAACTGCAAGAAATAATAGTCGTACTTATAATCTTTTTCAAAACCGTATTCTTTATATAGTTTATGCAACTTGTGGTTTTCTTTGCGAGTGGTCACTTCAATTCTGATCCCGCCGGCATCGTGACAATCTAGGCGGATTTGATCTAATAAAGCTTTCGCCATTAAGCGTTTTTGATTACCTGACTTAAGATAAAAATCGTTTAATATCCAAATCGGTGCTAAGCCGATACTCGAAAATGATGGATACAATAAAACAAAGCCATGCAGCTCTTCGCCTGTTTGCACCAGATATATTTTAGTTTCATTGGCTTCTAGTCGTTGCTGCAAGTAGTTACGCACAGATTCAAGATCAGAAGCCTGCTTGAAGTGCTGACGATAATCATCAAACAGTGGAGCTAAGCGCTCTAAGTCATTAATTTCACAGAGTTTTATTTCCATTAACATCCCCATCAACGGTTTTTTATCATTATTCAGGAAGAATTCAGCTTATTTCGACTAAAGTATGAACCATAGTTAGCAAAAGCCATTTTACATGGATTTGCTAAGACTGTTTAGTTTCATAGGAGAAAGCCATGAAAAAAATGATTACCCCACTACTATTTGCTGCGCTAAGCTTGGGATTGTCTCAAGCAGTTGATGCAAAAGAGCATCATGGCTCTAAAAAGCATCAAGTTCAAAAGCATAAGCATTCAAGTAGTAGTTCAAACTATCGTTCATCGCAACCGCGCTCATCGAATCGTGCAAGCAATCACTCTTCTCGCTCCAATGCGCGAACGCATGATGCTTACCGAGACAGTAATCGCCACAGTAATCGATACGATAATAGACATTCAAACCGTCATAGCGATAGGCACAGTAATCGACATAGTAATCGACACAGCAACCGTCATTACGATCGTCGTCATGACCATAGACATAGCGATCGCTATTATCATGATCGTCATTACCGTGATCGTTATAAGCCGCGTCATAGACACCATTATAGCTATAACAATTATTACCCACGTTATGACTATTACCCAACGTCGGTTTATTACTTAGGTCAAGATTGGTACTACTATGGTAATGCTTATCATCCGTTCCCACGCGGCCATGTTCACAGAAGTCATTGTAGACACCGTTATTGGGAGCCATTAGCCGTCGGCATTATCTTAGGCTCAGTGCTTGGCTGGTAATAAACATCCATGACAGTTTTGCTAGTAGGGGCGCCAATGTCCCCCAGTTGATACCCAAGACCTCTATCAACAAAGTTTGCCTCTACTAGCTTTTTATTTTGATAGTTTTATAAACAAAAAAGCCCTGAATCTTCAGGGCTTTTTTTGTGGGTTTAATTAATCCCCATTTAATTAGCCAATCGGCGAGCCGGGGGGCATTTTTAATTCTTGCAAGGATTCCAATTCCAGCTGCCCACCAAGATACTGCTCTAGCATTTGTTTCAATCTCAAGTAACGCTGAGGATTCCTTTTTGCTTTTGACTGCAAGCTGCGACTTAGTTGACTCAATTCAGAATATAAAAATGACTTCACTTCAGGTGAGGACTGATTCGATTCAGCCACTTTCATCATTTGAGCTAACGTTAAATAGTCCACTCTTTGTTGAATCAGAGCATTCAAACCTTTTTGCGGTTTTGCCAATATCGTGACATCCATCAATTGCTCAAGAACATCAGATAAACTCAACTGCTTATTATCCCTAGAAGATTGTTGTAATAAACGCGCGAGTCTTTGCGGATTAAGCAATAACTTTAAACTGTGTTGTGCAGAAGTTCCAGCCATTGCCACAGGATCTAAAGTTAAACCCGTATTACTTGGGAAACTTTCACGATTACGATAATAGCCGTAGGCCTTTGGCGGGATCAGTGACAATATAGAATCTGGAACCGCTAACTGTTCTACCTCTAAAGTGGAGAGTAAGGCTTTTAAGGCCATTCGCTGCTCTGTTCCATCGACCGCAGCAACTGGCTTAAAGCTATCGCCTTTAACACTGTATTCATAATCTACTCCAGCAATCAATTTTACCGCCGCTTCGGTTTGATAACGATGGAACAAATAGAGTGGGACCAAAGTTTCTGCCAGTTCAGAATACGGCGTGCCATTAGCTAAATTATCATGACCAAATTTATCCAAAGCTATAGCTCGGATCTCAAGTAAACGATTCAGTTCCTGCGCTGCATTTTCACCATTATCCCAAAGGTGCCCAGTAGGATGAACACCGCCTTGTGGACGGGCATCGGGATCTGAGATGAAGTTCATTTTCTTTGCTTGCATGCCTTTTAAAATTTGCTGCAAACCTTTTGCTTCAGCAGCAGAATCCGCAAACTCACTATAACCATAGCGTACCGCTTCAATATCCCATTGACCGATATCGGTAGCGTAAGCATTCTCAAGGGTCACTTCGCCATCTTTGAGTTGCACTAGCGGATGCGGATAATCCATAACTGAAGCACGGTTATCAGGGCTGGCTGCAAAATTATGCGCGATACCTATGGTGTGTCCCACTTCGTGGGCGGATAATTGGCGGATGCGTGCTAGCGCCATCTCTTCTGCTGCCTTGGCTTTTCCATCAGAGCCTTCACCATAAATTGCCGTTAAGGCGTTAGCCAAGAGCAAATCTTGGCGCACTCTTAAGGAACCTAAAGTTACGTGCCCTTTTAAAATTTCACCTGTTCTTGGATCAGAAACAGAAAAGCCATACGACCAACCACGAGTAGCACGATGAACCCATTGAATAACGTTGTAACGCACATCTAATGGATCTGCGTCTTCAGGTAAAATTCTTACTTCGTACGCGCCTTTTAAACCAATCGCCTCAAATGCCTGTTCCCACCAGCGAGCACCATCTAGTAATGCTCCTCTTACTGGCTCCGGAACACCTGGGTCAAGATAGTAAACAATCGGTTTTATTTGTCCTTTCGGATCACGCTCAATTCTATGGCGATAAATCAATTTTTTATCGATAGGTTCGGTTATTGGCGTGGCATAATCTTTATAACTCAGCTCAAAATAACCTGAATGTGGATGGAAAACTCTCGGTTTATATTTATCATCAGGCAGTTGTACAAAAGATAAATGTTGCTGCACTGTAATTTCATTCGGCGATGGCGTGACTTGTCGGACAAAGTTTCCAGCATTAGAACCTTTGAAGGTCAGTATCGACTCAAAAATAGTATTTTGCGGAAAGTTCTTTAATTTGTTTGCGATCAAAGCTGAACGTGAACCATCAACCGAGTAACTGCCTTGACTGCGAGCTTTTAAGCGGGCTGAAACGCCATGCAAATCTTTCAGCAAATAAGGCGTTAACTCAATTAACACTTTTTCACCACGAGTCGCTTCCACTTTAAAGCCGGCTAATACTGAGCTAGCGAAAGCTTGGGCAATAGAATTTTTTTCTGCTTGATTATCCGTATCTGCTCGGTAATCTGTATTGAGTTGCTTTAACAACACTTTATCGCCATAGCGCTCAAACTGCACCAAGCGGCTTTGCCCAAGTTGCCCGCGATCTAAGCCTATATCATTAGAACCCACGCCATAAGGCAGGCCTGTATAGTAAATAAAAGGCTGATTAAAGTTGCTGACTTCTAACCAAACTTTACCTTTTGATTCGCTAACATAATAAGGAATAAAGCCATTAACTTTTTGACTGCCCTTTTCTATTTCAGACCAAGTTTTCGCTTTGGCTGTTGATGAAAAAGTTACGGAAAAAACTATAACAAAAGTTAGGGTAATCGCTAATAAAATATATTGCTTTATTATCCTCATTAGAAAGCTCCACTAAAAAATAAAGTATTGGCAAATAAACGAGCACTACCTAACCAGTAGCCTCTGAAATTTGGATTATCGTTAAATACAACCACAGAACCTCGACCTTTACGCAGCGCTACCACCGCAGCGGTGTTTTTTATGGCATCAATATTTTCCTGAGATGCATAGCCTGCTAATAAAGGTTTATCTGAATATTCTGCGACAGTAATAAAATCCCGTTTAGCGGGTTGGATAATCTGACTAGAAGCTTTGGTATAAGGAAGGTTTTTCTTATGAATACCAAAAGTTAGCGGGTGAGATAAATCCAGCTGGGTTTCAAAAATTGCACCGCCAATTAATTGCTCGGTAAAAGCGGCTTGTCGCTCTGAATAAGGACGGCCTTCAGGAGCTTTCGCATCTCTTTTGACTAATTCTAAAGGTGCTAGTTTATGCTCAATTACCCAACGTACTGCGCTGCGACTGGCAACTAAAGTTCCGCCTTGATTTAACCACTGCTCAATCTTTTTCTTCGCGTCATCATCCAGCTTAGGGTAGCGGCCATTCACCATAATCAAATGGCTGTATTCAGATAAATCAATATTAGCTAGATCTGATGCTGCCTGCATCGACGTCTGTATTTCTAAGCGTTTATCCAATAAAAACCAAGCTTCGCCGGCTTCATTAGAAGAAACACCATTACCAATTAACAATAATGGTTTAGGTGCTTTTAGATTCACCATATTTGGAGAACCTAAATCAATTCCCGACTCGCTAAAGCCAGTATTAAAGCCAGTTAAATCTATCCCTCTTGCTTGAGCATAAGACTGCCAAAGGTTTTTTAATATTGCTTTGTCTTCAGCATTATCCACCTGAACCACAAGACTGCCTTTAGAAAAAATTTTATTGCCTGCTGACACAGGGAGTTCAAACGATTTGCGGCTTAAGCGTATGGTTAAACCTTTCGCTAACAATTTATTGGTAAATGCTAAGCTGTAAAAATTGTTCGCCGAGTAACTGTAAGCTACCGCATTTTCAGTATCCGTTAGTTGCCCTAGTTTTAGCTCTACTTTTTCAGTAAACAATGAAGCCGTTTTGCGGCTATCTAAGATCTGGTAATGCAAATTAAATGCATGTGGCATAGTCCAAGCGGAAACGTCATAGAAAGTATTATCTTCAAACTCAGTACGCGACTCAAAAATAGTTTTGACCAAGCTGTACTGTGTTTGGTTATATTTAACTAGATAACTGCCTTTAGCTGGATAGCTTTTTCCTTCTACGGTCGTTTCGGTTTTTAATTGCGACACTTCAATTTGATGTTGCTTTAATATTGATAAAAATTCTTGCAGTCGACCATTGTCCTTCGAAGTGAAAATCACGCCCTGCTCAGAATCTTTGCTCGCTTTAATTCGCTGCTCTTTGAAAAAATCTGCTTGGTAATTCTTTAAATCGCCGCCTAATGCTTTAGCTGCTTTTAAAGTCGAGAAGGACGTGGCTACTTGATTTCGTACTGCAAAAGGAAAAGTTACTTCTCCGTTGATAGACTCTTGAGTATGACCGCGGGCGCTGGCTTGTTCGAATAAGATCCCAATACCGCCATTAATATCTGGGAATGTTGATCCTTTGCCATAATAAAAGTCATCAAAGCTTTCTTTGCTGTAATAAGGCACATTCAGCTTATCTAAAGCCTTGGCATGATATTTTGCTATTTCATTGGTTAACTCAAAGTTTAGATCGGAAGTCAGAGGGTTTTGCCTTGAAGGCACACCCGGCTGAAAGAAATAGGTGCTGTTGGTGCCCATCTCATGGAAATCGCCCACAATAGTCGGTCGCCAGTTATAAAATAATTCAACCCGAGCACGACTCTCAGGATGTTGCAGTAATAACCAGTCACGATTTAAATCAAACCAATAATGGTTGGTTCTGCCATTAGGCCAGGCTTCATTAAGCTCAATGGAATCTGAATCCGATACGAGTTGAGCCCCTTTATAGCGATTCACCCAATTCGCAAAACGATCCAACCCATCAGGGTTTAACATAGGATCAATGATCACAATATTGTTAGCCAATAACTCTTGAACCCATGTTTCTTGCGAAGCCGCCAAACGATAGGCCACTAGGGGCGCTGCGTTAGCCCCACTCGCTTCATTGCCATGCACTGAATAGCCTAAATAGACAACATTGGGTGTGTTTTGGAAATTTAAGTTTTTGCGATCAACGCTAAAACTCTCAAGCTTGGCGAGATTTTCTGGTGAAGAAATAAATGCTGCGATTAAAGGACGTTGCTCATGGGAAAGCCCGGTTTGGGTCACCTTAACTTTATCGGAGCTGTTATCTAATGCCTTAAAGAACGCTAGGCTTTGGTCTGGGCGAATGTGCCAATCAGCAATGGCATAGCCCAAAGTATCGCTAGGCTTATGGATACTGGAATCGAATTGAATAGTTTCGGCAAAAAAATACTCAAACTTATCTTTCGCAGCCACAGCGCTGGAGACCGTTAGCGATAGGACAAATAACCCTAGTTTCTTTATGGTTTTCATATATTTATCATATTATTGGCGATTAACTCATTCTAACGCTTGCAAACTTCACCGCAAGCCCAAAGATAGAGTATAATCACAGCATATTGTAACAATGAGTTTTATACATGATTAACATCTCTGAAGGCGCACAAGAGCATTTTCGCCGTTTACTTGCAGGACAAGAAGAAGTCGATACCGGCATTCGCGTTTTTGTAGTTAACCCTGGAACCTCCCATGCCGAGTGTGGCGTTTCTTATTGTCCGCCAGATGCGGTAGAAGAAAATGACACCGAACTCAAGTTTGAAGGTTTTTCTGCTTTTGTTGACGCTGATAGCGCGCCTTACTTGGAAGATGCGCAAATTGATTACCAAAAAGAACAAACCGGCGGCCAATTAACTTTAAAAGCACCTAATGCTAAAGCGCGTAAAGTGGATGACGATGCGCCAGCCGAAGATCGAATCAAATATATTTTAGAGTCAGAAATCAATCCTGAATTAGCCAATCATGGCGGCCAAGTCAGCTTAATGGAACTAACTAAAGATGGCATAGCCGTGCTGCAATTCGGCGGTGGCTGCCAAGGCTGTGGCATGGTGGATGTGACTTTAAAAGAAGGTATTGAAAAAACCTTAGTCGAAAAAGTTCCTGAAGTGTCCGGCGTTCAAGACGTCACCGAGCATGCGGCTGGCGAAAACCCTTATTACTAATATCTTCACCTAACAAGAGCTCGTCATTCCCGTGTAAACGGGAATCAAACTAACTCGAGTATTTCTATGTCCATAAAAACGATACTAGCTTTGTTTCTGTTTGCCATGCTAACCGCTTGCGCTAGCCAACCAATCCGAGTAGAAGCGGCCAAAATCACATTGCTCGATAAAGAACCAAGCAACTGCAAGTTTCTCGGCGAAGTTTATGGCACTCAAGGTAATATCGTCACAGGCTTATTCACAACCGACGAAGAGTTAATTGCCGGTGCCCGCAATGACATCCGCAATAACGCCTTAGCACTCGGCGCCAACGCGCTCCTCATCACCAAGACTAACCCCAATCGAACTGAACGACTCGACTTTTATAGCTTTTATGGTAAAGCTTATCAGTGCCTTTGACTTCATATAAAGCATCTACTATTCTTAATTCAAATAAAAATTAATACTGGAAACGATGTAAGCCATTCGCCATAAAGTACCCAAAAGATCGGTATTCCGAGCGATAATGTACTTTATAGCGGCCTTTACTATGGTATTGGTGACATTTTCAACACTTTGATTTTTTAACAAACAGATCAATAGCTTACAATCGAATATCGATGTCCTTATGTTATAAGTAAAAGAAATTAAAATATGAGTAAATATAAAGGTCCAACGGAAGGTGGTAGTGGCGGAAAGCGAGGGCATTCAAATATGGAGCACTGGATAACAACTGAAGAAATCAAAGAATCTAGTAAGTCACGTCGCAGAAATAAAGAGAAGAATGAAATACGTCGCGAAATTCAAGAAATTAAACAAAATGAAAGTATTAAGTAAAGCACTTCTATGGGCATTAATAAGCATTCCTATTTCATGGTTTGGGCTAGAGGCGGGATATGCACTTGCACATGGCTCACTGCTAATACTGGTTCCGTTTGTGATAACTGGATATTTGATCACGGTTAGCATGTTTGAAGAGGGGCAACCTGAGTACGTTTTTGAAATTATATTCTATATATCTCAGTATCTTTCTTACTTCCTTATAATTTATGCAGGGATGAAGCTGAAAAATCACTTTAGTGGTAAACATGAAAACACATAACAAGGCGCAACAATCACGGCGTTATGTTTCTATACTAATGAATAAAAGACTATGTCACTACCAGCATCGATAAAAGAATACCTAAAAAATCATATTCAGTTTTGCTATAGCGAAAAACTCGATGAAACAGCAGAAGACGTAAAATGGTTTCAGGAAAACCTTGGCATAAAGAAATCTGACTCTGCATTTATAACGTTCTTTTCTGCTGTTGCATTCCCTCCATGTGGTAATGGTGCTGAACTTCTACCGCTCGAAAACATTTTAGAGAATGCCGCTATCGATCAAGAAGACGAAGAGCTTCCAGAATCAATAGGAAAAAAATTCCTTCGACTCACATCATTTGAAGGCGAAGGCGCTTATTATATAAATTCCGAAACTGATCAAGTCTACGATGTGCCTTGGGGAGCAGAAGTAGATTTAGTTAAGAATCAACACCCTGAGCTTGCCTCAAACTTCGGAGAGTTTCTTGAAAAATACTATGCACAAACATAACAAGACGAATCTACATCGACTCGCTAACACGCTACGTTCGCAGGGTTCAACTCCTAAACTTTAATCAGATCCTGATGCAATACTCCTAAAATCGTTTCTGCCTGCTCATCATTCACTAAAAAGGATAAATGGTGATCGCTAGAAGTATGGCTCAATAATAGCCACTGTTCAGGTAAGTGCCCTTCTTCAATTTGTAACAGATGCCATAAGGCTTGACTTGCTTGGCAGCCTACCAAAGTAATAATAGCGCTATGGGACAATAAAACACTTAAGCAAACTTCCGCTAGCTTACCGGATAGTTCATCTAGAATTTCTGCGGTATAAACGCTATTACTATGATCGATTTCTAACACTAATGACTCTTTGGTCGAAGCTAAAAGCTCACTGGTTAGGCCAAATTCATTAATGATGGCAAAAACCTTTTGCAGCGTATCTGGCTGCTGCCCTCTTCTTCCTAACAGCAGAGTAATCACAGGAATATTCTGCCTGATAGCTAAGGCTTTTACCCACTTGGACTCATCATAGCTGTCATTAACTAGAGTGCCCTCCTCGCTAGGCTTTTTTGTGCTGCGAACTTCTATTGAAATTCGCTGTGGGGCGACAGCGCTTAAGCAACGCGGGTGCAAGACTTTGGCGCCTGATTGGGCTAAATCAAACGCTTCGTTATAACTGAGTTGTTTGAGTTTAACCGCTGCTTTCACTTTACGCGGATCACAAGAATAGATGCCATCAACATCGGTCCAGATTTGCAGTAGTTGCGCAGATAACAAGCTCGAAAAATAGGCAGCAGAAGTATCAGAGCCTTCGCGTCCTAATAATACCGTCTGCCCATTGGCATTGCTGGCGATAAAACCCTGACTTAAAATTACATCCGCTTCATTCGCCCATTGCTCGCTTAGTTGATGGTTGGCTCGCGAGCGACAAACCGCATTTAAAAAATATTCATTCACATTCTTCGGCTCATCGTCTACTGCCGTCAAATGTTCTCTCGCATCGACCCACTGAGTTTTAACTTTAAGATTTTCAGCAAGGTAAGCTTCACCAAGAGTCGATGATAATAACTCACCATGAGCTACCAGCTCAGCTCTATCACAAGGCGAAACCGTTTGTTTTTCTTTGATGTTAGCCACTGTGTTTTGCAAACTTTCAAACCACGGCTTGAGCAGCTCACTTGAAATTGAAAGTTCTGTCGCTAACTGCTTATGTCGCGCCATCACCGATTGTAAAAGTTCGCTTTCTTGTCCCGCAGCCGCATCTTGAGCAAGTTGCTCTAATTGGTTAGTGACATCTTTAAATGCTGAATGGATAACGGCAACCTTAAAACCTTGATCGAGATGGGTTAAGACTATCGACTGAATATTTTTCCAATCATCAATACTCGATACACTCGAGCCACCAAACTTTAATACCCGCCATTGCGGAGTGACATTTGATTCTAAACCGGCTGTTTCTGACATAGGCTTCTCAACCATGATTAATCCTTTGCGGGGTCAGCTAATTGAAATTGATTGCCACAATAAGGACAAGCCCCTTTGCCCTCATCGTCTAGGGGAATATAAACTCTAGGGTGCTGATCCCAAAGCGGATCATCCGGCATTGGGCAACTCAATGGTAAGTCTTTTTGGCTTATAGTTTTAACTGACTTTGTCATAGATTATCCTCTTAATGATAAAGCTATTGTACCTATTGCGAAGCAAATGTCGAAGCCCACAATTCAGTGACCAATCGAATCGAAGTTTCAACTTTTTTAGGTTCAATCAAACCTGGCTCTGTGTCTAATCTTTTCTGATTAATCAAGGTTTGATACTGCTCATAGATCTGACTCAATTGTAGAGCTATTTCATGTTCAAGGCATTGTTGCTGTTGTAACCATTTGAGCCAAAAAGCATTACTATAAATATTCGGTAGCTCAGTGATTTTTCTGCTTTGCTTTAATACCCAATACTGAACTAAGAACTCAATATCGACAAGGCCGCCATGACCTTGCTTTATATCCCAATGCTGTTCAGTGCTACGATCAAGATTGGTCCGCATCTTTTGACGCATTTCAACAACGTCTTGCTTTAACTTTTCATCCGTTGACAACAAATCTAACCTTGTCGCTTTATATCTCTCGGCAAATGCCTTATCCCCAGCTACCGAGCGCGCCCGTGTTAAGGCTTGCTTTTCCCAAGTCCAAGCTTGTTCTTTTTGATAACTGACAAAAGCCTCAAACTCACTCACCAATAAGCCTGAACGACCCGATGGCCTTAGTCTGGTATCCACTTCGTACAAGATCCCTTCGGCAGTACGCGTATTTAAATAATGCACTAAGCGCTGAGTTAAGCGAGTATAAAACTGAGAAGTTTCTATCGGTTTTTTGCCATTGGTCATCGCATCGGAATGGGCTTGATACAAAAAAACCAAATCCAGATCTGAGCCAAAACCAAGTTCATGGCTCCCCAGTTTGCCATAACCTAAAATCAGAAAGTCACTGACTTTATCCATTTTTGCATTTCCCGGCACACCATGTTTTTGCGCTATTTCATACCAACACAATTCCAATAACGCATCTAATACTAGCTCGGCGATGTCCGTTAATTGTCGAGTCACGTCTAATATATTGAAGCGGTGATTTAAAAAGCCGGCGGCAACTTTAAACTGACTAGCCACTTTAAATCGGCCAATCGCTAATAGCCGCTCTTCAATATTATCATGCTCGACTCTCAGCAGACTCTGCCTGAGTAAGTCAGCTAAATCTTCTATGGATAGAATTTTCCCAAAGTTTGCTGGAAATAATAACTCATCCAGTAATGATGGAGATTGTTTGAGCTGTTCAACCAACCAATTAGAACGGCTGACTAGAATCATCAGATGCTCAAGCAGTGGCAAATTTTCAGCGAGCAATTCAAAGTAAGCAGTTCTTTTTCCTATCGCCTGTATCAGCGATAGTCCGCGCTCCAAAGTGACATTAGGGTTTGAACCTTTTTGCGTATATAAAACCAGATACGGTAATAACTGGTTTAGTTTTTTCTGCCCCCGCTGACCTAACTTGTCATTAACGAAGTCTCTTTTAAATTTAATGGCCCGTTCTAGCAGTGTTTGATCAAAATCAGTCGGCGTATTAAAAGTAAATTCCTGACTGCTAGATAAGCTTAGGTATTTACTCAGGCGCTCTGCTTCGTCGTCTTGCTTGTCTGCATTGTTGCCATCGTGGAACATTTGCTGGAAAAACTCTGCGACCTTATCTCTATGCACGTTTATTTCATTATGGAAGCTTTGCCAATCAGGAAAGTCCATCAGCAGTGCTAACTGTTGCTGTTCTTTTGGCTCGCTAGGCAAGTCTTGCGTTTGTTTATCTTTCCTAAACTGTAAAATATTTTCTACTGCTCTTAAAAATTCATAGGCTTTCGATAATTGCTCTGAATCTTCGTTAGTAATCAAACCTTTTTGGGTTAACACTCGAAGGCTTTGCCACCAGTTTTTAAGCTGTAATTCTGGATGTCGACCGCCACTAATAAGCTGTAAACTTTGCACAATGAACTCTAATTCTCGAATGCCGCCATGACCAAGTTTGATGTTTTGATCTAAATTACGGTACTGTAGTTCAGTCGTGATTTTTTGTTTCAACTGCCTAATAGCATCCAGCACACTAAAGTCGATATAACGCCTAAAACTAAAAGGTTTAATAATAGTTTCGATATGTTTTTTTGCCTTAATGTCTAGGCAAAAATAATCAGCTTTAATCATGGCGAACCGTTCCCACTCACGTCCCTGCTCAAGATAATAATCGGCCATCGCATCGAAGTTTAAGGTTAGCGCGCCACTTTCTCCATATGGTCTTAAGCGCATATCGACTCGATAGACAAAGCCGTCAGCGGTATTTTCATGCAGCAACGCAATCAGTTTTTGCGCCAATCGTCGGAAGTACTTTTGATTATCAATGGAGCGAGTGGATTGGCTAGAGTCAGTAGATTGGTTGGGATCAGCATCAGTAGCCAGCGACGCCGTTTCGCCCTCTTCTGGATAACAAAAAATTAAATCAATATCCGAAGAGAAATTGAGCTCGCCGCCCCCCAGCTTACCCATCAACATAATGACTAGATCTTGATGAGGATAATTAGCTGAGCTTGCTACGCCATATTGTTGACTCAAGCTATGCTTTACCCAGCGATAGGCACTACTAATTAACTGTCTTGCCAATAACGACTGCAAGGCGGTAATGTTTTGTATCGATAATGTTTTAGTAATTTGTAACGCTATACAGCAAATCGAATAGAAATGGCGTTGTTTTCTCAACCACTGTTTTAATTCAAACTCACTGAAGTCTTGCACGGGACTTTCTGAGATCGACTCAAAGATTTTTGTTAACTCTGAAAAATCTTTTTTAAGCAAAGCATCTATCTTTATAAGCCAGTCAGGCTCTTTAAGTGCCCATTCAAAAGCATAATCACTAGCAAACAGTAAATCTTTGCTCCAAAGCAAATTGCTCAAGGCTTGTTCTAGCGTAGCCGCTTCCGAGCTATTGTCTAATTTACTGCACCATTGAGCATAGCGATTTTCAGCTATTGTTTTAAACTCAGTTGGCAAAGTTTGAACTAGATGATTGTGCAAAGAAAGACCTATCCTTCTTACCTGCTTTTTTATGGATTATGACACAGCTTTAACCAAGACCAAATAATGAAACGAGATATTGTTCAATTACACATATTTACAATTTGTATTTGTATCAACTGCCAGTTCATTGATAGGATAATTTCATCTCAAAAGAAGGAGTATCATTATGGGATTTCTAGTTTTCTTGGGCATTCTAGTCGCAATAGCCCTTTTCTTTGTTGCTATATACAACAAATTAATCGCTTTAAAAGAACGAGTGGCAAATGCATGGGCGCAAATTGATGTGCAACTGCAACGTCGTTATGACCTGATTCCAAATCTGGTTGAAACCGCCAAAGGCTATATGGCACATGAAAAAGATACCTTAGAAGCAGTTATCAATGCTAGAAATAGCGCTGTCTCCGCAGGACAAGCCGCTGCCAGCGATCCTTCAGATCCAGACGCGATTAAAAACGTCATGGCCGCCGAGGGACAACTGACTGGTGCACTAGGTCGTCTTTTTGCTTTAGCGGAAGCCTACCCCGATTTAAAAGCGAATCAAACTATGGAACAGCTAATGGAAGAGCTAGCGACTACGGAAAATAAAATTTCTTTTGCGCGCCAAGCCTACAATGATGCGGTTATGCAATATAACGTCTATCAAGAACAATTCCCTAACAATCTTGTCGTTAACTTCTTCGGCGGTCATGCCAAAGCTGAAATGTATGAAGTGGAAGATGAGGAAGCTAAAAAAGCAGTTAAGGTTTCATTCGATAATTAATCAACTCTTATAATTCTAGATGGACTTTTTTGAACACCAAGAAGCAGCTCGGAAAAAAACCAAGCTGCTTATTTTTTATTTTGTCTTAGCCGTTATCTTAATCGTGACGGCTTTAAATCTTATCGCCTATTTTGCATTAAGTGGTTTTAACGCTTCACAGGGGGGTAACGAAGCCTTATCACTTGCTCAATGGCCACAACAGCCCGGCTTTTTCTTTACCTCTGGCGCTGCACTTGGGTTAATCGGGCTTGGCAGCTTATTTCGTTGGTTCCAACTTCGAGGCGGTGGCAAGTCTTTAGCAAAAATGGTCGGTGCAAGAGAAGTATTACCCGACTCCAATGATCGATTAGAGCGTCGCCTTATCAATGTGGTCGAAGAAATGTCCATTGCTTCAGGCATGCCAGTGCCAACGCTTTATGTGATGGATGAAGAAGAAGCCATCAATGCCTTTGTCGCGGGACAAGAATCTTCTGATACCATCATGGTAGTTACTCGCGGAGCTCTAGAACAGCTATCTAGACAAGAGTTACAAGGTGTCGTAGCTCATGAATTCAGTCATATCTTTAATGGTGATATGAAAATTAATGTCCGCTTGATCAGCGTTCTTGCTGGGATTTTAATTTTGGGCCAAGCCGGTTATTACGTCATGCGCAGCCTGCGTTATTCAGGCAGTCGTTCTAGCAATAAGGATAGCGGGAATTTAATAGCAGTCGTTATGGTAGTGGGTATTTCCATGTATATCATAGGCTCTATTGGCTTGTTTTTTGGTCGTATGATTAAAGCTGCTGTTTCGCGCCAGCGGGAGTTTTTAGCGGATGCTTCGGCGGTACAATATGCTAGAGACAATCAAGGTTTAGCCGGAGCCTTTATCAAAATTGCTCAGCAGTCTTCTTTACTAGAGAGTCGTTACGCAGAAGAAACCAGTCACATGTGTATTGCTGAGCCTATTAAACTCAATTTTTCCAGTTTAGCCACTCATCCGCCCATCGATAAACGCTTGGATGCCATCATGCCCGATTGGCAAGACTTTCAGCGTCAGCAATTAAATAAAGCTAAACGTAAAGCAGAAAGAAGCGCTGATGAGCAAGCTCGCAAGGAAAAAGCTAAACAGAAAAAAGGGTTTGAGGCCTTTGGTGGCGAAGCGGTATTAGCCGGTATGGGTGGTTTAATTGAAACGGTTGGCAGTCCAACCACCTTGCACTTACATGCCGCTAACGCATTGCTATTGGCGATGCCTGAAGTGTTGCGAACAGCGGCGCATAACCATCACGCATCAAGCCATGCTATGCATTTGGTGTTTGCTTTATTAGTCAGCGACGATGGCCAAGTCGAGGAGTCAGCCTTAAACTTAATTGCCAAACAATATGGTGAATCCAGCAAAGAAGAAGTGTTAAAACTGGCAAGCCATATGACTTCTAATAAGCGCTATTTGCGCCTAGCGATACTCGATATGGCAATACCCAGTATTCGCCGACTCTCAAAAACTGAGCGTAAGCACTTTTTAGCCTTACTAAAAGAATTAATCCACATGGATAAACAGGTTAGTCAGTTCGAATATATTTTGTATTCACTGGTTAGAAAAAGCCTGACCGCTCCAAATGCTAGCAGTAAGAGCTATATAAAACGCTTTAGCAAGGCGCAAACTGAAATTCAGTTGATATTGTCTGCGGTTGTTCATGCCAGTCAAAATAATGAAGCTGAAAAACAACAATTATTTAACACACTGATCGTCGGTTTTTCTGATAAAACAATGGAGTTGCTGCCGAATAATTTTGAAGCAGAATCTTTTCATAAGGCACTTTTAGTCCTTAATAAACTAACTCCGCTATTAAAGAAAGCGCTACTCAATGCTTTTGAAGAAGCCATCCAAGCCGACGGTATCGCACAAGTTGAAGAGATTGAGTTGTTCCGTGCGATCTGCGAGTTTCTGGATTGTCCGCTGCCGAGAATTTTAGAAAATTACAGTCAAGACGTTGCCCATAAAATTCATGGCTCAAAGCTTTAGGTTTGAGCCACTTTCTTTCAGATTTAATTTTTCCCCAAAGTACTAGTAAACACTTCAGAAGCTAACAACGGTTTAGAAAAATAGTAACCTTGAATCACATCACAGCCCAATTTGCGCAATAACTGCAGTTGTTCATCGTTTTCAACACCCTCTGCAATTATTTCTAATCCCAATTTATGTGCTAAAGCAATAGTGGACCCTACAATTTTTTGGTCTTGCTCACTGTCTAAGATATCATCGATAAAGCTTTTATCAATTTTCATACCAGTAACGGGGAAACGCTTTAAATAGCCTAATGATGCATAACCCGTTCCATAGTCATCTATTACTAAACTAAAGCCCAAATCGCTTAGACGATTTAATTTATTTAATGTTGCAGAAGCTGACTCTATAAACACACTTTCTGTGAGCTCAAGTTCTATTAAGTCTGGTGAAATATTATAATAATTAGTGATCCTTACCAGCTCTGTAACAAAGTCAGCTCTTAATAACTGGTGTGCTGATATATTGATGGCAATTGGCTTTATTAGTAACTCTTTTCTTTTCCACTCGGCAATTTGTTTAGCAATAGAAATAAATAACCATTCACCAAATTTATGAACTAAAGAAAACTCTTCAGCGATGGCAATAATAACACTAGGTTCTATAGACTGCCCTTTCGAATTGGTCCAACGGACTAACGCTTCGTACCCTACGATCGTCTTATGAGAAAGACAGACTTTAGGTTGATAGACGAGGAAAAGCTCATCTGTATCAATCGCTCTACGCAGTTCAATGGCCAGTTGATTTTTATTTTGAATTTCCTGAGCAAGACCTTGATTGTAGACCTGAAACTGTTCCTTGCCTTGTGATTTAGAGCGATACATAGCAATATCAGCTGCTCTGAGTAATTCATTATAGTTTTGACCATGATCAGGATAGTGAGCAACACCAATACTACAACCAATATGTAACTGATCATCATTAATAGTA
This sequence comes from uncultured Kangiella sp., assembly GCA_947498625.1. Lineage (GTDB taxonomy): Bacteria > Pseudomonadota > Gammaproteobacteria > Enterobacterales > Kangiellaceae > Kangiella. The sequence continues at coordinate 461,036 of CANMKR010000003.1, forward strand.
AAGGGTTGTTTTAGAACGCTAATTAAATTGATGCAGATGTTTTCTATATCGGACTTGCTGTAATTACTTTTTGGCATGATTAAAAACTCATCACCACCATGTCTGCATATGACATCCTGACCGGTTAGTTGAGTTTTAAACCTAGCAGCAACCACCTTCAATAATTCGTCACCAACGTTATGACCAAAACTATCGTTAATCAACTTAAATGAATCTAAATCAATAAATAATAATGCTTGTTGTTCAGTATCGTCATCATTAATTCTATCATCAAAATTTTGTGCGAAAAAACCTCGGTTACTTAAGGATGTCAAAGCATCATAATTAGCCAGCTGAAATAATTTCGTCTCATTCTCAATAACGTCTTGCTCTCTTTGGCTTCGCTCATAACGAAAAAGAATGATTAAAAACACCGTGGTTAAAATTGAGCCTAATCGATTCGTTAGATTTAACAAATCCACTTTTTCGGAGCTTAGAGTTTTGGGAAACTCCATACCATTCATTTTTAAGAGATAAAAAGTAATGCTGACCGAAAGCGCGACAAATGCATAAAACCAAACATAGTGCTTGGCTAGCAACAATCCGCTAATTAAAACCACCACCATAAACCAGGCATCATTACGATTATCGAAGCCCCCATATTCAATGTTGGCGATAATGATAATAAATAAGAAAAAGAATAATGCGATATGGGCTGGGATTTCACTGCGGCGTTTATTTTTCAACCACCATAAACATACAAGACCGGAAAACAGACTCACTATCAGGCTCAGCATAGTAGCGTACATTTCAAGATAATAGTAGATGATGGAAAAGGTTATCGACAAGCTCATTCCAGCTAGAATAAACAAATAAACAACTTGCACCTGTAAAATCTCAGAGAAACTGTATTGCTCTCTGCTCATATTACAACGAGCCGATTCCAACAGTGCCGCTTTATGACGTTTGAGCGAGTCTAGTATTTTACTACCCTACTATTTAGTTAATTCCAATAAGGGTTTTGTTCAAATGCTTCCACCCTTAGTGTTTTTAAGGTTTGCAAGATTTCCTGTTCAGTGCTTTCTAAAACTTCATCCTGCTGCTCAATGCTGGCCAGTGTTTCTCTGACAAAATCCAACTGTTTAAACAGCTCGATATTTGCCACTAAATCTACCCAGTTCTGGCGAAATTTGACGCGCTTTTTACTGTCAAACAAACTGCCAAAAAACAAACCAATATCCAATGTTCTATAAAGTTTTGGCAAATAGCTAACATAAACTTCGTCAACTAACTCTTCTTTCGGTTTTAAAAGACGGGTGATATCCAGCATCTGATGTTGTAACTGCTTAATCGCAAATGGAAAGATTTCTCTTTCCAGTTTATTTTTAAGCGGTTCTTTAATCTCTTCGCGCCATTCTTTTAGATATAACCAGCGACTAAAATGTAACAGCTTTAAATTGTAACTCGAAGTAGCCAAGTAATTTCTAAATTCGCTAGATTCTCTATCGAATTGCTCTTGCAGCTCTTGCTCTTTTGATTCTAGCGAGTCATAGGCAAAGCCGTAGATTTTAGCATTTGCCAACCAATTTAAACGCAATGCTATCGATTGAACTTTACTGAAATTCTGAGTAACTTCCCGCCAATCAGCCCTAACTTCCGCTAAAGAATGTCTGGGTATCAAAGGCGCAAATACGGAATACATATGCTGCATATACATGAGGGCGCGATTGAGTTGTAAAAAGTACTCGATATTCGATTCGCGCTTAATCATTTTGATGTAGTGCTGCCAATGGGCGAAACCGTAGTGAGCAATAGTTTCAAAAGCACCCTCAGCAGGAGATTTTGCCGTTAAAGGCACTACATCCAGCCGGTTCAAGAAAGGCGTTTTTTCAGAGCTTAAGCGATAGCCGCGTTCAGCTTTACTTTCAGCAGACAAAACTAACTCAAAATTTTCAATGAGCTTTTTACTCAATGCAAATAGATCTTTCGCCTGACCAGACTTAAGCTCTAACTCAACCTCACAAATAGTGTTGGATTCCGACTTGTGGCTAATCTCACCTGAATCTAATGCAATTTCAATTTGAGAATCAGCTAATTCAACCAGCGCAAACTCGCGACTAAAGTCGGTTCTAAACAAAGGTCTTAAATTACCATCTTCATCCTGTGCTTCTTCAAGCAGTATCTGTAAATAGGGATCTTCAACTTTACTGAGATCAAGATTAGCATTGGAGATCTCAGTTTCAGACTCATTGCGCTGATAAAGCCCCCCGACTACTCGACCTTCAGACTTAACTGATTGAATATATGTTTCGCCAGCACGGCGAATTCTTAAACCTATTTTTAATTCTCTAAGCTTATGGCTTTCAGTATCATAATAAGTATTTACTAAATCACTTTGCTGCCATTCCACGGTTTTCCCAAGCTCGTCACTAAACCATTGTTTTATAACACTTAGCTGCTCAGATTTTGCCGCTAGCTTCATTTCTAATTCTACTGACATTGATTACCTGAAACTGATATCAAAGACTGTCTTTTCAGCAGTTTACCCTGCAAATCAATAAGTTACCAATTTAATTAGTCCCAAAAACAGTAGCTTAAATATCACTGGCTCGATAGAATATGCGCTTTAATTTACAACCTTAATTGGTTGGTTTGTTTACTTTTATACCTTGGGGATATTATGGCTAATTCTATTTTAGATTTATTTGCTTCCTCGCCTATTGCTCCTATGCAGGATCATATGGCTAAAGTTCATGAAAGTGCTTCCTTACTCAACGAATTTTTCACTGCATTGCTCAAGCAAGATTGGCAAGCAGCAGAAATCACCAGAGAAGCCATTCGTAAGCTTGAAAATGAAGCCGATGAGCTAAAGCACCAGCTCAGAACACATTTACCAAAAGGCTTATTTTTGCCTGTAGCTCGTACCGATTTATTGGCACTACTGAGCAAGCAAGACAAGATTGCAAATATTGCTAGAGATATATCAGGCCTGGCTTTTGCCAGAAAAATGCAGTTCCCAGAAAATGTTCACAAGCCTTTATTAGAACTAGTTGATCGTTGTATCGCCGCCTCGAAACAAGCCTTTAAAGCGATTAGTGAATTAGATGAGCTATTAGCCACCGGCTTTGGTGGACGCGAAGCAACTCTAGTCTCAGAAATGATCGAAAAACTCGACCAAATTGAAAATGATACTGATGACTTACAAAGAGCCGTCCTTAATCTAATTTTTGAACAAGAAGATGACTTGCCTCCGGTAAAAGTTATGTTTATGTACAAAGTCGTCCAAAAAATTGGTGACCTAGCTGACTGCGCACAGCAAGTTGGTTCTCGCCTTGAAATGACCATTGCTCGCTAGGAGAAGATCATGGATTTTTTAATTCAAAATGCAGATACCATTATATGGCTAGCCGTAGCTTTTGGCTTTTTAATGGCTTTCGGTATTGGTGCAAATGACGTTGCCAACGCCATGGGAACTTCTGTTGGTGCTAAAGCGCTAACTTTAAAGCAGGCAATTATTGTTGCTGCTATCTTCGAATTTGCCGGTGCTTATTTAGCAGGTGGCGAAGTCACTAAAACCGTTCGTAAAGGTATTATTGACCCGGACTTTTTTGCTGGAACGCCCGAGCTGATGGTCTACGGTATGATGGCTGCGCTGTTAGCTGCTGGTATCTGGTTATTAATCGCGTCGCGCATGGGTTGGCCGGTATCAACCACTCACTCTATTGTTGGTGCCATCGTTGGTTTCGCGGCAGTAGGTGTCAGCGTTGATGCGGTAAGCTGGGGCAAAGTAGGCTCTATCGTTGGTTCTTGGGTAGTCACGCCAATGTTAGCAGGTGTCATTTCTTTCTTATTAGTCTTGAGCGTTCAAAAGCTCATATTGAATACCGATGATCCTTTCAAAAATGCTAAGCGCTATGTGCCATTTTATATGTTCCTAGCCGGTTTTGTAATTTCGTTAGTTACCATCATGAAAGGCTTAAAACACTTATTCAAAGACGAAGGCATCAAACTGTCTATGGCTGAAACCTATGGCTACGCAGTATTAGTTGGGATGATCATTGCTGTCATTGGCGCGGCAGTTATCAGCAGGATTAAGCTGGATGTCTCTGGAGATAAAGATTACAACTTTGCTTCAGTAGAAAAAGTATTTGCCGTATTAATGATCGTTACTGCTTGTGGCATGGCATTTGCTCACGGTTCGAATGATGTTGCCAATGCGATTGGACCTTTAGCCGCAGTTGTCAGCATTATTCAAAATGAAGGTGCTATTACTGCTAAGTCTGGTGTACCCAATTATGTACTATTAATCGGTGCTATCGGTATCGTTATCGGTTTGATTGTATTGGGTAGCCGAGTGATGAAAACTATTGGTACTAAAATCACTCACCTGACGCCTAGCCGTGGTTTCGCGGCAGAGTTAGCTGCAGCTTCGACAGTAATTATCGCCTCTGGTGCTGGCTTACCTATTTCCACTACCCAAACTCTTGTGGGTGCGGTTTTAGGTGTCGGTATTGCTCGTGGTATCGCAGCTCTTAACCTTAATGTGGTAAGAAATATCTTCGTATCTTGGGTCGTAACGCTTCCAGCGGGCGCCTTCTTGTCGATTATTTTCTTCTACCTATTCAAAGCTATCTTTAGTTAAGGTAAGAGTTAAACGAATAATTATTCGTCAACTGGTTCAAAAGGTGGTCAGTCTAGTCTGATCACCTCTTCCCCCCACTTACGAGCTGCACTATAATCTAGCCCTTATTTATATTTGAGTTATCTCAACAAGGTACTTCTTTATGCCTCGTTTTTTACTATTTTTTATCGTCACCAGTTCGCTTTTATTGAGTAGCAATATCAGCCTAGCGGCGGCTAACGAAACTACAGGCACTTTTGTATCAGATGAAATCGGCGTTACCATGCGTAGCGGCCCAACTAATCGCTATCGAGTGGTTGGCAGCTTACGCGCTGGCACCCCTATTACCGTACTACAGCAAGATGCTGACAATGATTCAACACAAGTAAGAACACTTGATGGCACAAGTACCGGCTGGATAAAAACAGAATACGTCAGCAATAAAGCCACCGTACTTGCTCAATACCAAAATTTGCAAACTGAAACATCTAAATTACAAAGCCAAGTGGTGCGCTTAAAGCAAGATTTAAACGATAAAAATGCCATCACCAAACAAAACGAAGAGTTACAACTAAAAGTGTCAGAACTTGAAAACCAAGTAGATCAGCTGTCACAAAAAGCCGGCTTGCAAAAATCTCGTTTCCGCAAAGATGTTTTTTATGCCGGTGCCTTAACCGTATTCATCAGCATGTTGATTGCTTGGTTAATTACCCGAACTATTTATAGCCGTCGCCAAAGTTCTGGCTGGCGTTAATACGCATTTACTAAAGAGTTTTATTTATGTTTAAAGCGAGTCAAATTCTTAATCAAGAAGCTCTAAGCTTGGAGCAATGGAACAGCATCATTACCGACAACTATCAGGTTGATGAGTCGAGCTATTTAGAAGAATTACTAGAATTAGCCACCCCGGATCAAAACACCATTAACCAGATTACAGCCAAGGCTTCAAAACTGGTTGAAGAAATTCGCGCCAGTGGTCGCTCTAAAGAAGGGGTTGAAGCTTTTTTACAACAATACAGCTTAAGCACCAAAGAAGGCGTTATTCTGATGTGTTTGGCAGAAGCTTTATTACGCATTCCTGATTCAAAAGTCGCCAACTCTTTAATTCGAGACAAACTGAGCGAAGCTGATTGGAAAAAACATTCTGGCGAAAGCGAATCGATGCTGGTAAACGCTTCTACTTGGGGCTTGATGCTTACCGGTAAAATTGTTGATGTAGATCAGGATGGTGATGGCAAACCCGACACCATGCTTGGCGGTTTGGTGGCAAAATTTGGTGAGCCCGTTATTCGCAATGCGATGAATCAAGCCATGAAAATCATGGGGCGTCAGTTTGTATTGGGACGTACCATTGAAGAAGCGATGAAGCGCGGCAGTAAAAGTGTGGCCAAAGGCTACACCCACTCATTTGATATGTTGGGTGAAGCAGCCTTCACAGCTGAAGATGCGCGTAAATATTTTGAAGCTTATTCAAAGGCCATTAGCGAGATTGGCGCAGCAAAAACACAAGATGGTCAATTAGCTCCAAGTATTTCAATTAAGCTCTCTGCATTACACCCTCGTTATGAAGTGGCGCAAAAAGAACGTGTGCTGACCGAGATGGTTTCCACCGTAAAAACTCTAGCTAAGCAAGCTCGTGATTTAGATGTAGCCATTACCATTGATGCTGAAGAAGCCGATCGCTTAGAACTATCTTTAGAAATTTTTGAAGCGGTTTTTGATTCTGATATCTGCCGAGGCTGGGATGGTTTTGGCATGGTGGTACAAGCGTATTCAAAGCGCGCTTTACCAGTCTTAGGTTGGCTTGATGCTTTATCCCAAAAGCACAGTCGTCGTATCCCGCTTCGCCTAGTAAAAGGCGCTTATTGGGATTCTGAAGTCAAATGGTCGCAACAAGGCGGCTTTAGCAACTATCCAGTTTACACACGTAAAGCGGCAACGGATGTTTCTTATCTGGCTTGCGCTAAGTTTATTTTAAGTGCTGAGTCTAGCTTTTATCCTCAGTTTGCAACCCACAACGCCCAGACTGTATTTAGTATTATGGATATGGCTGGTGACCGGCGTGACTTTGAGTTCCAACGTCTACACGGCATGGGCGAAGTTTTATACGATCTAATTTTAGAACAGTATGAGGGGCTTCGTTGTAGAATTTATGCGCCTGTCGGCAACCATAAAGATCTACTCCCTTACTTGGTTCGTCGCTTATTAGAAAATGGTGCTAACACTTCATTTGTACATCAGCTGGTGGATAAAAATACTCCTGTTATAGATCTAGTGGAGCACCCTTCGGTTATCTTAAAAGCCTACCCGACATTGCATAATAATCGTATTCCATTGCCCCCAGAAATTTATGCCAAAGAAGGTCAAAGAGCTCGCACAAACTCTGCCGGAACCAACTTACATATTAATAGCGAAATTGAACCCTTTATGGCTAAAGTTGCTTCCCATCTTGATAAGCAGTGGCATGCTAAGCCATTAGTTGGTGGTAAAGCTATCAGCAGCAGCGAAGAGAAAGTTTTTTGCCCTTATGACCAATCTCACTTGATTGGCACTAAGCATGGTTGTGATGCTGAGCAAGCATTAAAGGCTCTAACGATTGCAAAAGAAAATTTTATCGCTTGGGATATGACCCCAGCTGAAAAGCGCGCTGATATTCTTGATACCATTGCTGATTTGTTTGAGCAAAACAAACACGAGTTGATAGCGCTTTGTAGTCGTGACGGCGGTAAGACTATGCAAGATGGTATTGACGAAGTGCGTGAAGCCGTCGATTTCTGCCGTTACTATGCGAATCGAGCGCGCCAAGACTTTGGCCAAGAAACCTCTTTGCCAGGACCTACTGGCGAGTCAAACGATCTGTATTTACAGGGTCGTGGTGTATTTGCTTGTATTAGTCCTTGGAATTTCCCGCTAGCTATTTTCACTGGCCAAGTGGTTGCTGCTCTAGTGGCGGGTAATACGGTATTAGCAAAACCTGCAGATCAAACCTCCATAGTGGCGCACCGCGCCATTGAGTTGATGCACGAAGCAGGTATTCCAAAAAATGTTTTACACTTTGTGCCTTGTCGTGGTTCAACTTTCGGCAAAACCGTATTGTCGGATCCAAGAATTGCAGGCGTGGCCTTTACCGGTTCAACTGATACTGCGCACGTCATTAATCGAACTTTAGCAGCGCGAGATAGTGTTATTGCGCCATTGATTGCAGAAACAGGCGGTCAAAATGCCATGATAGTCGATAGCTCAGCCTTACCTGAGCAAGTGATTGCGGATGTGGTTCAATCGGCCTTTACCAGTGCTGGTCAACGTTGCTCGGCTTTGCGTTTGTTATACGTCCAAGAAGAAATAGCACCAAGAATTATAGAAGTCTTATCAGGCGCTATGCAGGAATTAAAAGTCGGTGATCCCACCTTATTGAAAACTGACTTAGGCCCTGTCATTGACCAAGCAGCGCAAGAAGAATTAATGAGCCATGTGGATGAATTAAAAGCTGCTGGTAAGTTAATCGCAGAAACTCCAATGCCAGAAGGTTTAGCCGACGGTCACTTTATTGCACCAAGCGCTTTTAAAATCGACTCTATCAATGATCTGACTCAAGAATGGTTCGGCCCAGTACTGCACCTTGTGACCTACAAAGCCAAAGAGCTTGATAAGGTGATTGCTGAAATCAACGACTACGGTTATGGCTTAACATTGGGTATCCATTCGCGTAATGAAAAAACTGCCACCTATATCGATAAGCGAGTGCGTGTTGGTAACGTTTATATTAATCGCAACATGATTGGTGCGACGGTTGGTGTGCAACCATTTGGTGGTCAAGGCTTGTCCGGTACCGGCCCTAAAGCTGGTGGTCCGCACTACTTGCATCGTTTTGCGACCGAGCATACTCGTACCAACAATACTGCCGCCATTGGCGGTAATGCGACCCTGTTATCTTTAGGCGATGACGAATAACGATAATTAAAGCTCATTAACTAAGAAACAATCTATACTGGCGTTAGTGGTAACACTAGCGCCTTTTTTATAGAATCATCCAAAGACTAATACTTTTAATTATGACTAAGATTTCCGAGAACTTTATTCAACACATTTCGCAACAGGGGTTAGCTCCTGATGAATTGGAATCTTTTCTTAGCTACTGTAAAAAGCCTTTGCGTCGTAGTTTTCGAGTCAATAGTCTTCATTTTGAAACCTCATCAATAACACAAGATTGGCAAAACCAAGGCTATCAACTTAATTCCATACCATGGGCAAAAGATGGCTTTTGGATCGACGAAGATCATAAAGCACTGCCCGCAGGGTTAGGCAATTACATTGGTCATCAACAAGGACAGATTTATATCCAAGAAGCCAGCTCAATGCTGCCAGTTACCGCCTTATTTGCGGCGAACCCTAAGCCAATAAAGGTTTTAGATATGGCGGCAGCTCCCGGCTCTAAAACCACACAAATAGCGGCTATGATGGATAACCAGGGTTTAATCATCGCCAATGAATTATCTTCATCACGGTTAAAGGGTTTATTTTCCAATGTACAGCGCTGCGGTGTTTCCAATGTTTGCTTAACCCATGCTGACGGTCGGGTGTTTGGCGATAAAACTCCTGAACAGTTTGATGCGATTTTATTGGATGCACCATGCGGCGGCGAAGGCACAGTGCGTAAAGATCCTGATGCGCTTGAAACTTGGTCGTTAGACTCAGTTTTAGCCATGTCAGAGTTACAGAAGGAATTGATCTGCTCGGCTTTTAAAGCTCTAAAACCTGGCGGTACTTTAGTCTATTCCACTTGTACTTTATCGCAGGAAGAAAACCAAAAGGTTTGCCAACACTTACTCCAGCAGTTCCCAGAGCAAGTTAAGATATTTAATTTAGAAAACCTTTTTGAAGGCACCAGTAAAGCATCCACTAAGGAAGGCTATCTGCATATTTTCCCTCATATCTTTGATAGCGAAGGTTTTTTTGTTGCCTGTTTTACCAAAGCAGTGACTGAGCCGTTAGAAAACGAAAATGTCTCAAAACGAAAGTTTCCTTTCTCTCCAATTTCGGTTAAAGAGCTAACTAACTTTAAAAGCTATTGCGAGCATTTTGCTTGGAATATTTCTGATATAGAAAATAATATATGGCAGCGCAGTAATGAGATCTGGTATTTCCCCGACGGCATTGAAGATTTAATTGGCAGAATTAAAATGGATAGAATGGGGGTTAAGTTAGCCGAGTCGCACAAAAAAGGGTATCGCCTAGAACATCAAGCTGCCATCGCTTTTGGGAAGCAATTTAAAACTGCGCAATTTGAATTAAATGCACAAGAAACTTGCGATTTTTTCTTAGGCAGAGATATTTATCCTGATGCTTCATTGGACAATTATCAAGCTGAGATCCTAGTGACCTTTAATCAGCAACCCATCGGTTTGGGAAAGAAAGTTTCAAACCGAATTAAAAATAATTTACCTCGTGACCTAGTTAGAGATGGCTCTTTTTCGGCTCTAGCTTAGTTAAAGTTTTCACTTGTTTCAGATCTGGCTCGCCACTTAAACTAGAATCAAGAATAACGAAACAGTCATTTAAGTCGGTTCACAAGTAGATATTATTTCGGGTTCACATCGGTAAGGGAAGCGACTTCATATTGCTTTCCCTGATACGTTATTAGCAAGCTATTTTCTAAGATATCGATCACTCTGACTCCATTCGATAACCTCTCGCCTATGCCTAATGCTTTACCGTTTAACATGACAAACCTATCATCAGGTTTATCAGCATAGACATGCGAACTGTAACGCAATGTTGGCAAGTTAGAATAGTTATCCTTTTCAACGGCTAATGGATCGAATGTGGAGTTAGGCCTCGTGTTTGATGGTGTACTTTCAGTCTTGTCGGTTAAGCCACTTCCTTGATTAGCAACTGTCCTTGATGAATTTGTTTGAGTACTTCTGACAACTTTAGCCACGACTGGCTCTTTTAATTGTATAGGCTTTGTCTCAACGGTTAGTCCACTAGTAGAACTCGAGGAGATAGTGTTAGCAATTTCATTGGTCGTTTGATCAATGCTTATTTGAGAACTAGGAGACTCTTGATTAACCGATAGTGGTTGTTTCGTATTAGCTGAAACCTGGACTCTAGTTTCGATAGCATTAGCATCTTGCTGAGTGGAGCTATAAACAAAGTAGCCAATAATGGCCAACACAACAACACTCAAAATCAGTACAGCTAATTTCCAATAATTAAAACTATCCTGCTCAAAATCTACTTGATAATGCTGGCTTTGTAAATCAGGAACCGTGCTATCACTTTCAGATTCTTTTTTCTTTAAGGCATCCAATAAATAAGACATTAGCGCCCTCCTAACTCATCAATTGGCAACTGCAGCATAGGAATATTATCTACGGTTAAATTATTGATCATCATGACAGTATGCTTGCCAACAACACCATCGCTAACTAAACCGTTTTGCTTTTGGAACTGCTCAACCCAGTCCTGCACCCTGACATTGTAACTGCGTGTTAAAGGTGAAGAGCCCTCAATTTCCTTAATAGCATCTAGCAACCAATTTAGTGCAGTTCCTCTTGCTCCAAACGCAATAGCCTCATTCATACCATTTGGTTTTTTCCAAAACAATTGATATTCACCGGTCCAAATGGGGTTCAACTTAGCTCTATCAATAGTGACCTGATTAGTACCAAATTGTAACTGAGCCTCTGTTTTATTAAGCGCTGTCAAAACTCCCCAATAGGTTCCAGTGTTTCCGGATTGAAATTTCAAATTGACTGGGCGGTTTAATTTTTCTAAAAAATTCCATCCAGTAAACCCTTGATCACATTCAAGGGTATAATTCTTTACAAATTCACACGCCTCGCCGGATTGAAAAGGAATATATTCAATTCCCCATAATGCCAATAAATTTTGCGTCGCTAGTGACCCAGTTCGATCCCAGCTTTGTTGGTTCCAAAAATCATTGGCTAATTTTTCAGGTGCAGATTTGGTAAGCTGCGCTTGCAATGCTTGTTCTTTTTCCGCCAGCTGTTGCTCTAATCGTTGCTTTTCAACTGCTTGCTTTGCCACCAACTCTGCTTTTTCGATCTCTTGGTTGAGTTGATAATATCGAAAATTAAACCAAGCCAATGCTATGACTGGAACTAACGCCAACCAACGCAACCGATACCATTTTGGTTCTGACTTATTAGAAGAAGCTCTTGAGGATTTCTCAGCACTCTTAATTTTTTGACCTAAAACTTCTTGTGAAGCTTTCTGAACAATTTTGTCGCTCACCTGATGTTGATTTTCTGAAAAAGCGCCGAGCATTGCTCTATCACTAATGACATTAATTAAACGTGGCACACCTTGACTATTTTTATGAATCGCCTGCACAGATTTTTTGGTGAACACTGGGCGATTTACTCCAGCAATTCGCAAGCGATGTTCTACATAGGCTTTGGTTTCAGTTAAGGATAAAGGCCGCAAGTGATAACGCGCAGTAATTCTTTGTGCAAGCTGGCGCAATTCTTTTTTTGCTAACAGCTCTTGCAATTCTGGCTGGCCAATTAAAATGATTTGTAAGAATTTTTTCTTATTCGTTTCCAAGTTAGTTAATAAACGAATCTGCTCTAGCACGTCCACACTTAGGTTTTGCGCCTCATCGATCATTAATACCGTATTGAGACCTTTGGCTTCCGACTTAATTAAATAGTTAGTCAATAAATCCGTAAAGACCTTAAGGCTATCTTCATTATTGTCATATAGAATACCCAGCTCATCGCACATGGTTGCCATCAGCTCTATGGCATTCAGCTTTGGATTTAAGATATAAGCAAGACGAACGTCATCTGGAAGCTGCTCTAATAAACAGCGACACACGGTCGTTTTACCTGTTCCCACTTCTCCAGTGAGCAAAACAAAACCACCACCTTTGCCTATTCCATAGAGCAAATGCGCTAAGGCGTCACGATGCCTCTCGCTCATAAATAGATAGCGCGGATCAGGAGAAATGGTGAACGGGTTCTCTTTTAACCCAAAAAAATCGTTATACATGCAACCTCATATCTTGATCATCAATTGTTGTTTTGTTTATTCAAGATGCTTTGATAATATACTTATACAAGCAAGACTATATAGAGTTTAACTCTAGATTAAAACCCTAAAACATGGAGCTCTGCCTAGCATGAAACACTTTTGGTTAATTTTATCGATTCTTAGCATCAGCTTTCTATCGACTTCTATTGAAGCGGGTAAAATTTATAAGTGGAAAGACAAGAATGGTAAAATACACTTTTCAGATAAACCGCCAAGGGACGAGTCGGTAAAAACTGAATCTAAAACCGTTGAAGAGCTCAATACAATTGTCGGCAAACCTCGCTCAAATGATTCAAGCAGCAACAATTCCACTACAAATGAGCCAACTGCTCAGGCTATATCTAATAGTCGAATCAGCACTCAACAGCAACCAAAAAATGGACTGTCTGAAGCTGACTGTAAGCGTTCTGTAGCTAATACTCGCAACGCGATTCCACAACTGAAACAAGAGCTGCTAGCAACTGCCGGCAATAACCCAATGACCCAAGCCTTGTTGGAAGAGTTAGATAGTCAAATGGCCACCGAGCTCACAGTAGAAAAATGTTTAACCAGTACTGGTAACGATGCCAAGAGTTATAAATGTATGGTCACCACCACCAATATCATGCGCTGCATAGATAAGATGATGTAACTGTGGAGTTTTACTTAGTTGGTGGAGCTGTTCGTGATGAGCTATTAGGCATAGCGGTCAAAGATAAAGATTATCTGGTAGTCGGCTCTAATCCGAAGGAAATGCTTGCCAAAGGTTTTAGAGAAGTCGGTAAAGATTTCCCGGTTTTTCTTCATCCAAAAACTGGCGAAGAATATGCGTTAGCCAGAACCGAGCGAAAGTCTGGCAAAGGCTATAAAGGCTTTAGCGTTGATTTTTCGCCAGAAATTACCATCGAACAAGATCTTATTCGCCGGGATTTAACCATTAATGCCATTGCTAAATCTGACGATGGCACTCTAATTGATCCTTTTAACGGTCAACAAGACATTCAATCTAAAACACTGAGGCATGTCTCTCCTGCCTTTGCTGAAGATCCTTTAAGAGTGTTAAGAGTGGCTCGTTTTGCCGCCCGCTTTCATCATTTAGGTTTTAGTGTCGCGAGCGAAACGTTAGATCTCATGGCGCAACTAGCAAAATCAGAAGTGTCTGAGCTCACTCCAGAAAGAGTCTGGCAGGAAACTCAAAGAGCCTTAGAAACTAACTCACCTTGGATTTACTTTGAAGTATTACGCGAGTGTGGCGCTTTAAAAGTGTTAATACCAGAATTGGATAAATTATGGGGGATTCCCAACCCTGAAAAGTGGCACCCCGAAATTGATACAGGGATCCACACTATGATGGTGCTTGAGCAAGCCGCGAAAAAAACTCAAGATCCAGTGGTTCGTTTTGCCGCCCTATTTCATGACTTAGGAAAAGGTGAAACGCCACCTGCTGAGTGGCCGCATCATAAAGGCCATGAAGCTTCTGGCGTGCCAGTGATTGAAAACGTCTGTAAACGGTTAAAAATACCGAAAGAGTATCAAAAGCTCGCGGCGCAAGTTTCTCGCTATCACCTGCATTGTCATAAGATGTTTGAACTGCGACCAAATACCGTTTTGAAAGTCTTAAAAGGACTGAAGGCTTACCGCAATCCTGACTTCTTAAAACAATTTATTACCAGTTGCGAAGCTGATTTTAATGGTCGTCTTTACAACGAAGAAAAGCCTTACCCGCAAGGCGATTTTTTATGGCAGTGTTATCAAGTCACTAAAAGTCTAAACACTCAAGCGTTAATCGATAAAGGCTATACTGGCAAGCAACTTGGGGAAGAGATTGATAAAGAGAGAGTTACTCAAATTAAAAGTATAAAATTGAACCTCAAGGTTTTTGAAGTATGAAGTTTTGCATCATATTATTCACTCTCGTGGTATCTAATAATTTAAATGCTTTAGAAAGAGGTTGGTATGTTCATACTCATAATAATGAGTATGCGGTAATCATCGAATCCAATCAAACTTTCTCGATGAACATAAAAGATGCTTTAATATCAATTTCTCCTAAAGTTTGCTTAAAACACTTTCGCATAGGCTATCAATTAGATAAAGATATTGAATTACAAAGTGAACTGCATGCCTTTTTATTAAAAAATCATTCAAAGCTGTATTCAGAAGCATTAGATTCTACAGGTAATATGCATAACCCCAAAGTAATAGCTCTCCACCAAGCATTTAATAAAGCTCTATTATCTACGTCTTTAGTCAGCAAATTAAACTCAGCTCTTAGCGCACGAAACGAGCAAATATTATCTGTGAGCTTTGAGAAATTCACTGTCAATAAAAGTGCGGCTAATACTCAATTTAATGCAATTGTTTGGCTTTCAACAGATGCTTGTAGTGAACACTAATATTAATAGCCCTAAGACAAGAAAAACAATGCAAACAAGCCAACCCCTAAAGCTATTCGATACCAAACAAATGGCATAAAGCCGATTCGTTCAAGCCACTTTAAGAATAGGTGAATACAGGCAAAAGCGCTGACAGCTGAAACCACAACGCCTAAAATTAAAAAGCTCCAATCAAAGTGAGCACCTTCGCTTACCAATTGATAGCCTTTTAAACCACCAGGTAAAACAATGGCGGGAATGGATAAAAGAAAAGAATAGCGAGCGGCGGCAGTTCTTGTAAAACCTAATAAAGCTGCAGCGGTCATGGTGACACCAGAGCGTGAAGTACCAGGGATAAGCGCTAAAGCTTGCGCACCACCAATCACAAAAACGTCTTTCCATGATAATTGGTATTCATCTTTTAACTCTTCTGCTTTAGCACTTTTATATCTTTTGTCTGCAACCGCTAATAGCAAACCAAAGACTATTGTGGTGGTAGCAATTACTGGTATCGCGCGTAAATAATTGTCCACTATATCAAAAGCTTCTAAAAACAAACCAAATAAGCCCACGGGTATAGTGCCTAGAATTACTGCCCAAGCTAAACGCGAGTTAGGCGTATGGTTGCCTTTAAAGGTTGAACCAAACCATGCACTAATCATGGCGGCCACTTCTTTCCTAAAGTAAACCAATACCGCAGTCAAAGTACCCACATGCACTGCCACATCGAAGGCCAATCCTTGATCTTGCCAACCCAAAATTTTCGAGGTCAAAATTAAATGGGCTGAACTTGAAACTGGTAAAAATTCAGTTAAGCCTTGAACTAATGCTAAAAATATTGCTTGCAGCCAATCCATACATATTCTCGATTGTTGTTAGTATTAATTTAGATACTTTTCTATCCCAATGTAAAAGCCATAGACCATAACTTGCAAAAAGATAATAAACCAAAACCAAGCACCAAAACCCATAGCTTTTTCAGTGAAAGTCTCTAGCTTTTTATTACGCCAAACTAGCACTACAGAAATAGCTGTAGATATCGATGAAACCAATAACAAGATCCCCCACCAAGGCAAGTCATCTTTTGCTGCAAAGGCTGTATCAGGGGTAAGCGTGATACAAAGGATTAATAATATCCAGCTAAGTTTTTTCATAATCGGTATAATTGGTTGTCTAGAGAAAAACCTTTCAAGTCAATATCAAGATCGGCATCAATCGCTTTTGAGAAGGCTAAGACTTTGCAAGTTTCGCCCATTTCTTCCGGCAGTAACAATTGCTTTAGTTGCTGCCCTATTTTTATGCTCGCCATTGTATCAGAAGTAACTTCTGACTCCATCATTTGTTGTGCTAAACCCTCAATTCCAGCCGCTAATAAATACATCGATTGGGTGCTATAGCCCAGCAGGTTAGCTTTTACTCCATCGGCGGCCAAGGCTGCTTGAGTAAAATTAACCGAGCTAGTAATGTCTTGCAAACCCAGCAAATGCAATGGATTATCGGTTTTATGATGGCGATAATATTGCTGCAATGTACCGCCAGCACGTGAGCTATTGAATAACTCATCTTCAGAATGACCATAATCCACAATAAAGATAACCGCTCGCTGACAAGCTTCTACTAACGATTTAATCCAGCCTGAAAGCTGTCCTCGATGCTCAAATTTATGTCCGTGCTCACAAACCTTCGGTAATGAGTATGTATCATCCTGCCATTCAAAAGCAAAGCCATCGTCAGTTACCGTTACTTGCGCTTTTTCTACACTAGAGTTCTTATCTGAGCCATTATTAATCATTAAATCAACAGGAATGGCATCTGCAACTTCGTTTGCAAAAATCACTCCCTCAAAATTTCTAGGTAATGTTTCTAGCCAAGTGACTCTATCAATTAAATGCGGCAACTTTTCTTGAATAAGCGCAACTTGTCTAGCTCTTAATTCCGCAGAAACTTCGAGAATATAATAGTTTTGCGGTAATTGATTTTCCTTTTCAAGTTGCTGCAAACAATCCACACAAAAAATACCGCTACCCGCGCCCAATTCTAAAATGTTTGATTGAGTTTGCTGAAAAACTTGCATGAATTCTTGAGCAAAGGATTGAGCAAATAATGCAGAGATTTCTGGAGCTGTGACAAAATCACCGCCGGAGCCAAATTTCTGGTTACCTGAAGCATAGTAGCCCAACCCGGTTTGATATAACGCCATCTGCATAAAATCTTGAAAATCAATTGAGCCCGACTTGATGATGTTACTGGCAATCGTTTTTGCCAATTCAAAACTAGCCTTTATCGCTAATGGCACTGCTTGTGGTAATTGTTGTCGAGCTAGCTCTTGCTGAATATAGCTTTGATAATTCTCTAGGGACTGACAAAAAGTTGGCAAGATTTTCGTTTCAAGCATTAAAGAAACTCACCACCATCCACAGGAATAATAGCGCCAGTAATAAAGCTTTGTGCTACTAAAAAAGCTACCGCATCCGCAATGGCTTCCGGCGAGCCAGTTCTGTTCAAAGGGATCTGGTTTGCCATCCGCATAAAATGATCTTCTGATGCTCCCGGCGGGGCCATAATTGCGCCAAGCCCCAAACCATTGACTTGGATCTTCGGAGCCAGCTCTTTGGCTAAGCACTCGGTTAAATGCCATAAAGCTGCTTTGGATAATCGATACACTAAATGATCGCCAGCAGGGTTTTTAATACGATTATCTAAAATATTAATGATGTGGCCGTTGCTGGGTTTTGATTGAGCAAAAGCTTGCGCTAAGAGAAGAGGAGCTTTTAAATTGATATCCATTACTCGGTTAAAACCATTTAATGGCTGCTCAATGCTATCATTTTCAGGAAAAATGGCAGCGCTATTGACCAACACTTGTAACTCACCCAACTCACTAGCCAAATTTATGATCTCTTTGGGATTCGCAAGCTGCTGTAAATCCGACTGAATTAACAACGAATTACCACCAAGCGCTTCAATCTCTAACTGGGCACTTTTAGCGGCGGCCTCAGAGCCATTATAGTGTAACGCTATATCATAGCCTTCTTTAGCTAATTTCAATGCAATTGCTCGCCCTACTCTAATGGCGCCGCCAGTCACTAGTGCTACAGTCACTGAATACTCCCCTTATTAAATCAATGATTGCCAATCAAACTCGATCGGCCATAACTTTTGTTGTTCTTTTTTATCAAATGCTTGCCAAAGTTCTAAATAGTTTTTTTGGCTTACCGGATGTCTCAACTCTGGAGCTATTTCAGCTAAAGGCAATAGAACAAATGCATGCTTGTTCACTTCAAACCTTGGTAATTGAACTGGTTTTTCACACACTAAATCATCGTATAGCAACAGATCAATATCCAAAGTTCTATCGCTAAATTTAGGTACATCTCGTCGACGACCAGCCGAGGCTTCAATTCTTTTGAAAGCTTGATCAACTTGCGATATCGTTAGCTGGGTATTTGCTTTTGCCACTAAATTTAAAAAGTTATCACCGTCAAAACCCACCGCTTCTGATTCGTAGACGCTGGATAGCTGCAACTTGGAAAATTTTTCTTGCAGTCTTTTAATGCCATATCGGATCTGATTTTCAGCATTCTGATTAGAGCCAATACTAATATAAATAGTTGCCATTGAAACTAACGCTCGACTTAAGCAGCTTTTTGTCCGCGTTCAATTAAAACGCCAACATTTTTTGAACCACGAACCGCACCAGGTTTGCTTAACTTTAATCGTAGCCACGGCACCTGAAATTCATCGCGTATAATCGCCGCAATTTTTTCTGCTAACGTCTCGACGGTTTGGTACTCAGCAGCTTCAACAAACCCAATAACCCTTTTCGCCACTGACTTGTAATCAAGACAATGATCAATCGTATCTTCGCTAGCCGCCTGCGAGATGTCACAACCCATTTCCAAATCAATGCTAATGGTTTGACGGATTTGGCGTTCCCAATCATAAATTCCAATCACCGTATCGACTTTTAGATCTTCTATAAAAGTAATATCCACTTATTTCTCGTTATTTTCCTAAAACTTGCTGAATAGGATAGCAAATCCTGGTGAATTTGTTATAAAGAGATTTCAAATATTTATCCTTTCGGCGGCAGACGGCTCTTGGTGGATATCCCAGTTATTTCACTTTGGTTATTAGCATATTTAACAGGCTCAATTTCTAGCGCTGTTATAGTTTGCCGCATCATGAAATTACCCGATCCGCGCGAAGTGGGCTCTCATAACCCAGGCGCCACCAATGTCTTGCGCCTCGGTGGCAAAAAAGCCGCAACTTTGACTTTGCTCGGCGACATCATAAAGGCCATTATCCCTATCCTCATTGGCTACGCTTTAGAGTTACATACCCGTGATCTGGGCTGGGTGGGCTTTATGGCTTTTATTGGTCACCTGTATCCATTGTATTTCAATTTCAAAGGTGGCAAAGGTATGGCCACTTACTTTGGAGTGCTGGTCGCCTTATCTCCTATATTACTACTCTACGGTTTTATCACTTGGGCAATAACCGCTTTTTTCACCCGCTACTCGTCTTTAGCATCTCTGGTCACTAGCATCGCAGTATCTGCATTTGGCTTTTATATCGATAAAAAATACTTCTTCCCTTTGTTTGCTATGTCACTGATACTGATTTGGAGACATCGAAGCAATATCAAAAACCTGTGGCAAGGTACTGAAAAAAAACTAACCGATAAAGCCCCAATTAATGACCAATAACAGTCGCTCTCTTAATCCGCTGAAGTTATTGCCGCTATTAGCATCGATGGTGGCCATTACTCCATTAGCGATTGATATGTATTTACCCGCTATGCCAGTCATAGCCAAAGATCTTAATAGTTCCAATAATGCTATCCAAATTTCACTAAGCCTTTACCTAGCTGGCTACGCTTTGGGAATGTTAGTGTTTGGCCCCATGGCGGATCGCATAGGTCGAAGAAAAGTAGTCATCTCTGGACTAATCGGGTTTATTATTTGTTCAATACTGTTAGCTAGCACCGAGCAAGAACATAGCTTTCTAAGTTTAAGGTTTGCCCAGGCCGTTTTTGGTAGTGGTGCAACGGTAGTCGTTGCCGGAATTATTCGTGATCTCTATGGTGAACATACTTCTAAAGGCTTATCTTACGTCAGCATGATCATGATGGTGGCGCCATTAGTGGCTCCAGCCATTGGCAGTTTAATCTTAGAAGTTTCCGTTTGGCCTACTATATTCTACAGCTTAGCGGCTTACGCCCTACTAATCCTAATACTTGTGATCTGGAAACTTCCAGTCAGCATTCCTTTAAAAAGCGATCGTAACTGGCTGCATGAGTTCTTTAGTAATTACCATTTGGTTTTTAGTCATAAAAAATCATTGGTCAATATCATCAGTTCGATGCTTTGTTCATTTGCTTTTTTCTGTTACATCACGTCAATAGCCTTTGTCTATATCGAATACTTCAAAGTCAGCGAAGGCCATTTTAGTGTCTTGTTTGGAGTGAATGTTTTAGCTTTAATGCTAGCAAACATCACTAACACTCGGCTAGTGGTGAAAAAAGGAAGTCAATTCATGCTTAAAATAGGCATGACGATTGCGGTTATCAGCGCTGGGGCTTTTTTATTGATAACCAAACTTGAACTCAGCTTGTATTACTCGGTTGCTATCTTATTCCCTATTATTTTTGGAATAGCGCTGATTGCTGTTAATTCCGACGCTCTCATACTCATGCAATTCCCGCAACAAACAGGCACAGCTACCGCTGTTATAGGCACTTTGCGCTTTGGAAGCGGCGCATTTGCAGGAGTACTTTTGGGATTATTAAACGATGGAACACCATTAAATTTAGCTATCTTAATGTTTATACCTTTGTTGGTCGTGGTCATTGTGCAAGCTTTAAACTTAGGGCAAGAATGATCCACCTATTTTTTATTCACTCTGTTTTCACTTTTTAAAACTATAATTAGATTAGGAAACTCAATAATAAATTTATGACTAATCAACAATCTTATATCACCCAGTTCCTGAAACTAGAATCTGCAGGCGGCATTCTATTATTCATAGCTGCCATTTTGGCGATAATCTTTGCTAACACGCCGCTCAACAACTATTACGAACTACTGCTTTCTACCCCAGTTGAGGTTCGAGTTGGAGCATTAGAAATCGCTAAGCCGCTACTGCTTTGGATTAATGATGGCTTAATGGCCATATTTTTCTTTATGGTCGGTTTAGAACTTAAGCGCGAATTGATTGAAGGTGAGTTATCCAATAAAGAAAATATCATGCTTCCAGCTGTTGGTGCTATAGGCGGCATGTTGGTGCCCGCTTTAATTTATGCCTACTTTAATTATGATGACCCAGTTGCCATTAAAGGTTGGGCAATCCCTGCGGCAACGGATATTGCTTTCGCTTTAGGCGTTCTATCTTTATTAGGCTCGCGGGTTCCTGTCACCATTAAAATCTTTCTAACTTCATTAGCCATTTTCGATGATATCGGCGCCATACTCATTATTGCCATATTCTACACTTCAAATATTTCAATCGCCGCATTAATATTTGTTGCAGCTTGCGTCCCCATTTTGATCCTAATGAACAAGTTCAATGTGGTGCAGAAAAGTCCCTATATATTGATTGGGATCATTGTTTGGGTTGCCACATTAAAGTCAGGCGTGCACGCAACTTTAGCAGGAGTGTTAGTTTCTATATTCATTCCCATGGGAGATAAGAAAAATCCCAGTTTATCTCCTTTAAAAAGCTTAGAAAAAGATTTACACCATATTGTAGCCTTCGCTATTTTACCAATTTTTGCCTTTGCGAATGCTGGTGTAAACTTAACCGGCGTTGGCTTAGAACAGGTTACGCATAGCGTCCCTGTTGGTATTATCCTTGGACTCTTTCTCGGTAAAATTGTTGGTATTTATGGACTATGCTGGTTAGCAATAAAAGCTAAAATAATCACCTTACCCGACTCAATTCAATTACACCATCTATTAGGAACTTCAGCGCTTTGTGGTATTGGCTTTACCATGAGCTTATTTATTGGCTCGCTTGCTTTTGAGGAAACGGGCGTCAACCTGCTATTTGATGAACGATTAGGGATTATTATCGGATCGCTATTATCTGGAATTACAGGATATTTAATCTTAAAATTTACGCTTAACAAAAACTAACTGATTAAAAGAGTAGCAATAAAAGGTGAGCGCCTCTTCTATTCCTGAGCTAGCATATCTAGCAGGAGGTTTAGCCCAATGAACTGGCGTGAACGAATACAGTTAGCAATTGATCACATCGAAGCTAATTTACAAAATGAAATACACATTGAAAAAATAGCGAAACTTGTTTGCTCATCTAAGTTTCATTTTCATCGTATGTTTTATAGTTATTGTAATGTTACTTTTGCTGAATATGTCAGACGCCGGAGATTAACTCTTGCTGCAAGTGAGGTTATTTCTGGTGATAGTAAGATTATCGACATTGCAACTGCTTATGGATATGACTCGCCAAATGCTTTTACTCGAGCTTTTAAAAAAATTCATGGACTAAACCCAAGCGAAGCTCGCACGGAAGGCCGAAGGCTATCCGCCTACCCCCGAGCATCTATTAATAATTTCCACTCTGGAGAATGTAAAATGGAGTACACGTTAATATCAGTTCCTGAATTTACTATCTTAGGCAAAAGCAAAGAGTTTGAATTCGAGCAGTTTGTTAAGGAAGGTCCTAGTTTCTGGAAGCAGTATGTGAGCACCGATGAATATATCAAGCTTTTAGACATCACTAATGGTCGCTTTGGCAAACATTCAAAATCACCGCTAATGTCAGCTTACTTTCCTCAGGAAAATGGTTCCAGAGATCAGTTTTCTGATGTTTTGGGATTAGAAAGCTCATCAGATATAAAAACTGAAGGTTTTGAAAAGTTCACTATCCCAGCAGCTACTTACGCAGAGTTTAACTGCACCTACAAAACCTCGATGAAGACTAATCGTAAAATCTATGGCGAATGGTTTTCTGCAACTGGCTACGAACGTGATAAAAACAAACCAGATGTTGCTGCTTATTTCCCGAAAGCTTTTAGACCCATTGGCGAAATGGGGATTAGATGGTGGATACCAGTTGTAGCAAGCTAACTTTCCTATAACTCTTCTATCGGCCATCTGGGCTTTGCCCGGATGGCTGGCTCTTCAAACTCACCGATCCCTTCTAACACTGCTTGATAGCGAGCAAAGCCAGCATATGCAATCATAGCGCCATTATCCGTGCAGAATTTTGGTCTTGGGTAGTAGGCTTTACCCCCTTTAGATTCGAGTAACTCAGAAAGCTTTTCCCGTAAAGAAATATTAGCGCTAACGCCGCCGGCGACGACCAGGGATGGTCGAAGTGCAGAAATTGCAGGACGCAAATTTCTGCCCACTTGTTGGTTCTGCTCAAAAACTTGTTCAATAGCACGACGACATTTTATAAAAATAGTATCGACTACAGCTTCTTGGAACGCATAGGCAATATCGGCTAGCGCTTGTTCTGACTTGTCGGATTTCATGTAAAGGTTAGCTACCGCGGTTTTTAAACCTGAAAAGCTAAATTCAAGCCCTGGTCTATCGGTCATAGGACGCGGAAGTTTATAAATTCCTGGGCGACCTTTTAAAGCTAACTTCGCGATGGCAGGCCCACCTGGATAACCCAAACCCATAATTTTTGCGGTTTTATCAAATGCCTCACCTGCGGCATCATCGATCGACTCTCCAAGAATAGTGTATTGACCTAAATCTTGCACATCCACCAATAAAGTATGTCCACCCGAAACTAACAAAGCGACAAATGGGTACTCGGGCTTATCATCTTCGAGCAAAGGCGCTAACAAGTGCCCTTCCATGTGATGCACACCAATAGCTGGAATATCCCAAGCGTAAGCAAGGCTGCGGCCGACGCCGACGCCCACAAACAAGGCGCCGATTAAGCCTGGGCCTTTGGTATAGGCTATAGCATCGATATCCTCTTTACTACAATTTGCTTCGGCTAACACTTGCTTAATCAAGGGTATGGCTTTACGCACATGATCGCGCGAGGCTAATTCTGGAACTACCCCGCCATATTCTTCATGTAATTCTATTTGAGAATAAAGCGCATCCGCAATAATACCTTTCTCACTATCATAAATAGCGATTCCAGTTTCATCACAAGAGGTTTCAATGCCAAGGATTTTCATTAATTCATTCCGCCATTCCCGTGTAAACGGGAATCTAATAAAAGAACACCACTGAAGTTAAATGGATTCCCGCACGATAATTGCTCCTGCACTATTCTAACTCTCACCATCCATGGTGGTCGTCCGCGAGAATGACGCTTAAGGATTTTAATAGAGAACGACTTATTTAGCGAGTATTTAGCGCTATATGAAATTTATAGCAATTTCAGTGACTTTTAATGCTAGATCCTTTGCTTTTTGATCGAAAAATAGCTAAAATTCCCGCCCTCTTGTTGTCAGGAGTACTATTTTAGTGCCTGCAGCCACGAAGGCTCAAGAGTTAACATATTGATTTAATTAATATTTATTTTAAACATTTTAAGGTTAGGTGATTTTTAATGCCAAGCGTAAGAGTAAAAGACAACGAGCCATTTGACGTTGCATTGCGTCGCTTCAAGCGTTCATGTGAAAAAGCAGGTATTTTGGCGGAAGTTCGTAAGCGTGAATACTACGAGAAGCCAACATCTGTTCGTAAGCGTGAAAAAGCTGCTGCGGTTAAGCGTGCTGCGAAAAAAGTTGCTCGCGAAAACGCTCGTCGCATTCGCTTGTACTAATAGCTAAGTTTTTATAAACCTAGTTAGCAGGAATTGCCGTGTCAGATCTAAAAGCGTCTATTAACAATGCCATGAAAGAGGCTATGCGTGCGAAAGATAAAGCGCGTTTAACCACTATTCGTTTGGCATTAGCTGCGATTAAGCAGATCGAAGTTGATAAGCGCATTGAACTGGATGATACGGCGATTCTAGCCATTTTAGATAAAATGGTGAAACAGCGCCGCGAGTCAATAAAAATGTATGAAGAAGCAGGTCGTCAAGAATTGGCGGATGTGGAGCATGCAGAAATTGCAGTAATTCAGGATTTTCTTCCTCAACCATTAACTGATGCCGAAATTGATCAATTGATTGATGATGCCGTAGCCAAGTCGGGTGCAGAATCGATTCGTGATATGGGTAAAGTTATGGGTATCCTTAAACCACAGCTACAAGGTCGCGCCGACATGGGCCCGGTTAGTGGTAAAATCAAAGCTCGTCTTTCTTAAGACTTCCCCAGCAAAATTTATCTATAGATTAGTTGCTTAACTTTATAAGCATTTTTTCTAATTGCACACTCTGCTATGATAGCTTCAACTCGCAAGTTGTTGGCATTTGATAGGCTTTATTCATGGGGTTAATCCCGCAGCATTTTATTCAGGATTTACTTAATCGAATCGATATTATTGATTTGATTGATTCGCGTGTGCCGCTAAAAAAAGCCGGCGCAAATTATAAGGCTTGCTGCCCTTTTCATGGTGAAAAAACGCCTTCATTTAATGTCAGTCAAACTAAACAATTTTATCATTGCTTTGGGTGTGGCATGAATGGCAACGCCATTAGTTTTTTGATGGAATATGATCGCTTAGAATTTCCAGATGCAGTAGAAGAATTAGCCTCAAGTATAGGGCTAGAAGTGCCTCGTGAAGAAGGCAATGATAATAGGCCAAAAATTGATAACTCGCTATATGACTTAATGTCTAAAATAGCCGGTTTTTACCAGCAACAACTCAGATCAGCAAATGGCAAAGCTGCTGTAAACTACTTAAAAAACAGGGGCTTGAGCGGTGAAGTTGCTAAGCACTTTGGCTTAGGATTTGTCCCTGACGCTTGGGATTCTTTAGAGAAATTATTCGGTAGTTTTGCTAAAAATCCAAAGCTAAAGCAACAACTTATTGATTGTGGCATGTTGATCCAAAAAGATGGTGATAGCAGCCGAGTTTATGATCGTTTTCGCGACCGAATTATGTTTCCAATTAAGGACAAGCGCGGACGTGTTATCGCCTTTGGTGGTAGAGTCATGGGCGATGGTGGACCCAAATATTTAAACTCTCCTGAAACTCCTATTTTTCATAAATCCAATGAACTCTATGGGTTACATCAAGCCCGTCAAGCAAACAGAAATTTAGCCAGAATTTTAATTGTTGAAGGCTATATGGATGTGGTTGCATTAGCGCAGTTTGAAATCACTAACGCAGTCGCTACTTTAGGAACCGCTACCACTGCTACTCACATTCAGCAATTGTTTCGAACCAGTCGTGAACTCGTCTTATGTTTCGATGGAGATAAAGCTGGCCGTAGCGCAGCCTTAAAAGCTTTAGAGCATGGTTTACCGCAACTACGGGAAGGGCGTGAAATCAAACTGATGTTCTTACCTGATGGCGAAGATCCTGATTCCATGGTTAGAAAAGTTGGTAAAGAAAAATTTGAACAATTAGTAGAACGCTCACACTCTACTTTTGATTTTTTACTCAAATATCTTAGCTCACAAGTGGATCTGGAGTCAGTCGCAGGGCGAGGTCAATTGGTTCATTTAGCCAAAGACTATATTGAAAAAATTACCGATCCGGTCTATAGAGATTTATTTACTCAATCGATTGCTGAAACCAGTGGTTTAGCTACTGATAAAATTGAATCATTGCTTTCAAATCCAACCAATAATACTGCTGGCAAACAGACCACCACTAAGACTGCTTATCAGGCTAATCAAAACTCTGGCAACCCCCAAGATACTAATAAGCCAAATAAAGCGTCAAACAAAAGCGTTCAATTAGCAATCACCTTACTCTTACAACAACCAACCCTAGGGCTTTCAATCAATGGCTATGATTGGCTGTTAAGTTTGAATCATTCAGGCCCAAAAATACTACACGAAATACTTGAAATCATTCATAAAAATCCCAATTTAAGTAGCGGCGCTTTGTTAGAGTATTGGCGTGAAAAGCCTTTGTATGCACGTATGAGCCAACTGGCGATTGCCGAACGCGAAGAAAAAATTCGCGGAAATGAAGCCCAAGAACTACAAGACTGCATACAAACCTTGCTTAAAGAGGCTAGAAATCATCGCCTTTCAACATTACAAAACAAGGCAGTGGAACAAGGTTTAAGTTCGTCAGAAAAAGCTGAATATCAGCAATTACTGCTGTTATCTAAGCAATGAAATTAGCGCTTAGCGCCAAAACTATCGCTTGTAGAATAACTGTGCACACCTGTATAATTAGGGGTTTGCGCTATAATTATTTTTTACAATAATTATCCCACAACTATAGGATTATCGTAGGTACCTCAATGGCAGAAAATTCGACTCAATCACAGCAATCGCAACTGAAGTTGCTGATCGCTCGCGGTAAAGAGCAAGGTTATTTAACCTATGCTGAAGTAAACGATCACTTACCGCCAGACATTGTCGATCCAGAACAAATTGAAGGTATCATCCGTATGATCAACGATATGGGCATACAGGTTTTTGAGTCAACACCTGATGCTGATGAGTTGGTATTAAACGATGATTCTGTCACTGATGAAGATGCGGCCGAAGAAGCTGCGGCGGCTTTAGCGAGTGTTGATAGTGAATTTGGTCGCACCACCGATCCTGTGCGTATGTATATGCGTGAAATGGGCACTGTAGAGCTATTGACGCGCGAAGGCGAAATCGATATTGCAAAACGTATTGAAGAAGGCTTAAAACAGGTTCTAACGGCCATTGGTAAATACCCAGATACTATCCGTATTTTACTGGAAGAGTACGATGCTTATTTAGCAGAAGAAGGTCGATTAACGGATATCATTACTGGCTTTAGTGATGGCGAAGAAGAAGAGTTCGTTCAAGAAGAGTCAGAAGCAGCTAAGCTCGCAGAAGCTGAGAACTCAGATGACGATGACGACGAAGATGAAGAAGAGGCTGAAGTAGATACTGGTCCAGATCCTGAAGAAGCGGCAGCACGCTTTAAGGAATTAAAGAAGCAGTATAATAAAACCGTTAAAGCTGTCGCTAAATACGGTCGTAGCCATCAGTCAGGTATAAAACAAATCGATGTAATGAATGAGCACTTTATGCAAATTCGTCTTGCCCCGCGTATGTTTGATTTCTTAGTTGTTAATCTTCGCTTAAAAATGGAAGGTATTCGCGAGCAAGAGCGAGCCATCATGAAAATGGCGGTCAATCGCTCGAAGATGCCGCGTAAAACCTTTATCACAACCTTCTCAGGTGCTGAAACTAACCCGGAATGGTTGCAAGGTCATTTAAAGAAAAAATCAAAATTTTCTGAAGCATTAAAAGAATACGAAGAAGATATTGAAAAAGCTCAACGTAAATTACAACTGATTGAGAATAGCTGTAACTTAACAGTGGTTGAAATTAAAGAAGCCAACCGTGAAATGTCGATTGGTGAAGCTAAAGCTCGTCGCGCTAAAAAAGAAATGGTTGAGGCGAACTTAAGATTAGTGATTTCGATTGCAAAAAAATACACTAACCGCGGTTTACAATTCTTAGACTTAATCCAAGAAGGTAATATTGGTTTGATGAAAGCCGTGGATAAGTTCGAATATCGTCGTGGTTACAAGTTCTCAACCTATGCAACTTGGTGGATCCGTCAGGCGATAACTCGCTCCATCGCTGACCAAGCGCGTACCATTCGTATTCCTGTGCACATGATAGAAACTATCAACAAGTTAAATCGTATTTCGCGTCAAATGCTACAAGAAATGGGCCGTGAAGCGCAGCCTGAAGAATTGGCAGAGCGTATGGAAATGCCAGAAGATAAAATTCGTAAAGTCTTAAAAATCGCTAAAGAACCTATTTCTATGGAAACGCCGATTGGTGATGATGAAGATTCGCATTTAGGTGACTTTATTGAAGATACTACTATCGACTCTCCGGTAGATGCCGCGACAGGCGAAAGCTTAAGAGAAGTCACCGGTGAAATCTTAGGTGGCCTAACCGCACGTGAAGCGAAAGTATTGCGGATGCGCTTTGGTATCGACATGAACACCGATCATACCTTAGAAGAAGTAGGCAAGCAGTTTGATGTCACTCGTGAGCGTATTCGTCAGATTGAAGCAAAAGCTTTACGCAAACTGCGTCACCCTAGTCGCTCTGAAAAATTGCGTACTTACTTAGACGAGTAATTCAATTCGCGATTTTAATTAAGATCTGATGTAAAAAGGCTTCCAATTGGAAGCCTTTTTATTTTATTTGGGAAGTAATTTTTGAATTAGTCTTTCCTGACTTCAATATCGCCATTGACCGTATCGAATAATAAGCGAGCATTACCGCTTTTATAGCGCCCTTCCATATCAGCACCAACATACTTACCTTCTTCAACTTCTATACCAAAGTCATTGGATAAGTCGCCATTCAAGGTTTCAGCATCCAATCTAAAACCTTCATTTTCAGGCAAGTAGACTTCGATATCACCGTTAACACTCTCAGATTTAATACGTTGATCGCCTTTAAATTGTTGCATGACAATTTTAACATCGCCATTGACAGTATCGACAGAAACATCTGAACCTGCATTTTCAATTTTGACTTTTCCATTAACCGTTTCTACTTTCATGTCACCATACACATCACTGATAGCGACATTGCCGTTAACTGAGTCAATCATCTTTAAAACAACCTTATGAGGTACTTTCAAACGGAATTCGACTTCGCCCGAAGAGCCATTCCATCCACCAAACCAACTCGACTTTTTCTTAAACTCTACATCCACTGAAAAATGATTCGATGAGGCATCAATTTCGACTTCTATACGCTCTAAATCATCCTTATCATCTGCACTGACGGTATATTCCAATTGGATTTGATCACGATCCCAGCCTTCGAGTTTAATGTTGCCGTTAATGTTTTCCACTCGAACGGTACCGTTACTGCTAAAGCTGTAAGTTTCTGAAAACTCACGCTCAACATCGGCGATTACACCAAATGATAAAGTAGTTGCTGCTAGTGCCAATACTGACTTCGTTAATATGTTCATTGTAAATCTCTCACTTTTGTTTCGTTTCTTATTAGATGTGGTGATTTGAAAAAGGGTTTAGTCGAATTTCAATTTATCCAATAATTTCTTTTTTAGCTCATCTTCAAGCTCTTTCTTTTTATCATCAATTTCTTTATCAATTTGCGATTTATACTTGGCTTTCAAGATACTTTCAAAATCTATACTAGGCTTAGGTTCTGTCCAGGTACCTTTCAACTCAAATGGTAAATTAACTCCGGTCAATTGCGGGTATTTTTTCTCTAGCTGCTCTTTAAGTGCACCTTTTAATACCAGTTGAAAATTGCCAGCCAAGCTTTCTTTATTAGCATTTGTGCTTGCAGCTCCCAGCAAATCAAATAATGGCGTAACTAAAGCGATATTATTAAGTTGAATCAGGCCCTTATCCGCTTTCAAATCGCTTTTTAAACCGGCAAAACTAGTTTTCCCTTTAAAAGAATCCGCGGTGGTAAGAGTTTGTAGATTGATACCCGACTCAATGATTTTATTCAAATCCCAGCCACTCAAAGCACCATTGGATAAATTAATAGCGCCAGTGCCTGATAAGTTCTGCAGCATTTGTTTTACTTCTGTTCCGCGCGTCGACAAATTTAAATCCAAATCGCCCAAACCCGATAATTTATCCAGTTCAAACATTTCACTGATTAAATCACCCACTTGAATTTTTTGCATCCGAGGAGAGACACTTAAGGCTAATGGAGAGCTAGCAAAATTAATACTAGCGTCACTGCTGATGTCACCTTGAAAAGCGCTCGCTTTAAAGGGTTTTAACCATAAAGTAGTCCCTTTATTGGAAAGGTCGGCTTGTACGTTACTAAGTTTTGTCTTATTAAGGGTAATTGAGTCCGCAGCAAAAGTCCCTTTGACCCTAGCGCGCTTTAAAAAGTCGGCAATGGGTTTACCATCAAATGGCGCAGAAGCTTGTCCTGCGCCTTTAGTATCTGAAGCTAGCAAAGGGGTTAAATTTAGATCTTCAGCCTTAAGATTAAGCTGGATATCTTTGAAGGTACTAAAAGTCGCATTCAGGTCTATATCAAACTTTTGATTATCCGCCAGCAGGCTACCTAAATGACTTATTATACTGTTTTGATTGTTTAGGCTGACCTTTGAATCACCCGAAAGCTCTAAACGGTCCAACTTATTACCCATGTTATCCATCACCGCGCTAGTCTTGCGCAAGGAAATTTCTCGTCCTCCAGTAGCCACATTTAATTCACTGTTCAACTGCCAGTCAGCTTCTGTTTTACCGCTGCCACTGATAAATTCGCCACTAGCACTGATTGGAGTCCATTGATCAAAAGCAAATTGATTGAGTTCAAACTGATTCAAACTGAAGCTTTGAGTCAGTTTGCCGTTAGGGTTGTATTGATTCAGTACAAAATCGTCTAAAGCAACACGGCTTACGCTTAAACTAGTTTCAGACTCAGCTGCTTCATTTTGAGAAAAGGGTTGAGCTTTTTGACTATTGGTTATTAATACATCAAGGTTAGAGCGGCCCTGTTTATCCCTTAACAAATTTAGCTCAGAGCCCGTTAGTTCGATCGCCCCTATTTCTATCTGTCCTTTTAATAAAGGCATTAATTTAATACTGGCTTTTAATTCATTTACCGAGAGTAAATTTCGTTCGCGTTTAAAACCATCTGGGTTGGATAATTTGATTTTCCCTGTCTGCACCTCTAACCATGGAAAGAAATTCAAGGATAGATCTTCTTCAATGGTTAAATCGGCGCTCGTTTGCTCTTTAACCATGCTAATGGCACGGGATTTCAAGTTATCGCTATCAAATACATAAAAAGCGATGCCAACAAATAGTGCCAATATGATAAATAAACTGGTGATTAACCAAAAAATCCCTTTTAGGAGCGATTTCATAATAATGTCCGATGTTTAGCTTGTTTTTCTGATATAGACTTAGAGTAGCTGACAAATGTTAAGTTTCAAACGTATCAGTGCAAATAATTAATAAAAGAATGAACTTTCTGCAACTTTAGCTCACTAAGTTAGTAGATATCTTGTCATAATATCTTATTTAGTAGACATTTAAAAAAGCCAATCAATTGATTGGCTTCTTTTTTCTGAGTGTTAAGGCGTCTACGCTTAAAGCTGCTTTAACCTTGCCAGGCGTTTCGTAGCGTCACGGTACGGTTAAATACTAACTTCTCACCATAATCGAAACGATCTGCCGTAAAATAACCTTCTCTTTCAAACTGAAACCTATCTTCTGGTTTAGCATCCGCTAAGCTAGCTTCAACCATTGCCGTTTGTTCGCTGTAAGAATTTTCATTTAAAGCTTCTAAGAAGTTATCCATAGCGCCTGGATTATCAACTTTAAATAAACGATCATACTGTCTAATTAAAGCTGGCTTAGCGTGCTTAGCTGAAACCCAATGAATCACTCCACGCACTTTGCGTCCTTCTGGATTTTTACCCAAAGTGTCAGGATCGTAACTACAATGTAGTTCTGTGATGTCACCATTTGCATCATAAATTGCTTCATCGGCACGAATCACATAAGCATTGCGCAAACGCACTTCACCACCTTTAACCATGCGCTTATACTTCTTATTGGCTTCTTCGCGATAATCCGCGCGATCAATATAAAGCTCACGACTAAATGCTAGGGTACGAGTTCCCATCTCATCATTTTTCGGATGATTTTTCCCCGTCAGCATTTCTTCTTTATCTTCAGGATAATTAGTAATGATTACTTTGATAGGATCCATTACTGCCATACGACGCTCGACCGTTGCATCCAAATCATGCCGAACATTATCTTCCAGCAAAGTCATATCAGTCACACTATTTACTTTCGAGATACCAACAGCTTTACAGAAATTGCGAATAGACATAGGGGTATAACCGCGACGGCGCATACCAGAAATAGTTGGCATTCGAGGATCATCCCAGCCATGGACCAAATTCTGCTCGACCAACTGGGTCAATTTGCGCTTAGAAGTAATGGTGTAAGCTAGGTTTAATCGTGAAAATTCATACTGATAAGGTCTTGCAGGAATATCCAAGTTATCTAAAACCCAATCATACAAAGGACGATTAACCTCAAACTCAAGGGTACAGAGTGAATGAGTAATTTCCTCTAAAGCATCAGAAATACAGTGAGTAAAATCGTACATTGGGTAAATGCACCACTTATCGCCAGTTTTAATATGGTGCATACGTTTAATGCGATACAAAACAGGATCACGCATCAACATATTGGGATGACTCATGTCTATTTTCCCACGCAAGACCATTTTGCCGTCTTCAAACTCTCCTGCGCGCATCCGCTCAAACAAGTCTAAACTTTCTGCTACAGGTCTATTTCGATAAGGACTTTCTGTTCCTGCAACTTGGAAGTTACCACGCGCTTCTTTCATGGCTTCCGGCGAAGACTCGTCTATGTAAGCCAAGCCTTTTTCAATCAGTTGCTTAGCAAAGCCATACAAGTCTTCGAAATAATCCGATGCGTTATGAACCTCTTGATGCCACTCAAAACCCAACCATTTCACGTCTTCTTGAATAGCTTTAGCAAATTCTTCTGACTCTTTTTCTGGATTGGTATCATCAAAGCGCAAATTACATACTGCGCCATGTTCTTGATAAGCTTCAGCAATACCAAAATTTAGGCAAATCGACTTAGCATGGCCCACATGTAAATAACCATTTGGCTCAGGCGGAAAACGGGTATGGACACGGCCATCGTTTTTTCCTTCGGCTAAGTCTTTATCAATAATATTTCTAATAAAATCAGTATATTTTACGGTTTCGCTCATGCTGCTCACTTCAAGGAGTAATCACACTCATTAGTATGAATAAGTGGGGATTTTAGCGGTATTTACAAGCCAGTGCGAATGCTTTTAGCAAATTTATCAAAGCATACTCAATTTCTTCCTTTTTAGGTTTGAATAAGCGACAATATAGTCATTAAGAGTAATTTTGAGGCCTTATTTTGGCTGCAGCAAAGAAAAACAATTTTGAAAATCAACTGGAAGAATTAGAAGCCATTGTTGATCAGTTAGAAGATGGTGATTTGCCATTAGATGAAGCCTTAAAGATATTTGAAAAAGGGGTAAAACTGTCACGTCAATGCCAAAAGCATTTAGCCGAAGCAGAACAAAAAGTTACTATTTTAATGAATGGTAAAGAAGAAATATTTGATGCCGAAGAATAAATGCACGCCATAAAAACTCCAGCCATGCCTATAAATACTTCCACTCTTACTATCGATGGCTTTGCAGCTGAAATCAATCAATGGCAACAAAGGATTGAGCGCATTATTGCTAATTCCTTACCAAGCGACAGTATAGAGCCGCATAATTTACACCAAGCCATGCGCTACTCAGCATTGAATGGTGGTAAGCGGGTTAGACCCTTATTGGTTTACTTAACCGGCTTAGCATTTAATGCCAAATTAGAAGATCTCGATCAAGCTGCTTTAGCCGTAGAGTTAATTCACTGCTATTCATTGGTACATGATGACCTACCAGCGATGGATGATGATGATTTAAGGCGAGGTAAAGCGACTTGTCATATCGAGTTTGACGAAGCCACTGCTATTTTAGCTGGCGATGCTTTGCATACTCTAGCCTTTGAAATTTTATCGGCCTCAAAATTCAGCAACTTGGCTCAACCGCAACAACTCAGCATGTTGTCTTTATTAGCCCAAGCAAGTGGCTCCTTAGGTATGGGCGGCGGTCAAGCTATTGATTTAGCGTCCACCAATAAAACCATCGATTTGCCGATGTTAGAGAATATGCATCGCATGAAAACAGGAGCCTTGATAAAAGCCAGCGTCTTACTTGGAGCCCTTTGTGCTGGCTCAATCGAGCCTTCTGAACAGGCTCTACTAGAAGAGTATGCCGACACCATTGGCTTAGCTTTTCAAGTACAAGACGATATTCTAGATATAGAATCTGACACAGAAACTTTAGGTAAACCACAAGGCTCCGATCAAGAAAAAGATAAAAACACTTATCCGGCATTAATTGGAATTGATGGTTCTAAGCAAAAATTACAAGATTTATTAAGCTTGGCGCTACAAGCCTTGGACAAGTTGCCGTACAATACCGCCAACCTCGCGCAGCTAGCGCACTTTATTACCCAGCGACGCCACTAAACGGTATTATTAGTTAGATTATGAGCGATAACTCTTATTCAATTTTGCAAACTATTGATTCTCCCATTCAACTTAGAGAACTGGAGAAAGATCAGTTATTGCTTTTAGCCGACGAGTTACGTCAATACTTGATTGATACCATCAGCGGTTGCGGTGGTCACTTCGCTGCCGGTTTAGGTACCGTTGAGTTAACTGTCGCTTTACACTATATATTTAATACCCCGGACGACAGAATCGTTTGGGACGTCGGCCATCAAGCTTATCCGCACAAGGTACTTACAGGACGCCGTGATCAATTAGCGACCATCCGTCAAACTGATGGTTTGCACCCCTTCCCTGTTAGAACTGAATCCGAATACGATACTTTTGCTGTTGGCCACTCCAGCACCTCCATTAGTGCAGCTCTTGGCATGGCCATGGCTGCTAAACAAAAAGGCGAAGAACGTCATTGCGTCGCGGTGATTGGTGATGGAGCATTAACTGGCGGCATGGCATTTGAAGCCATGAATCACGCTGCAGATACCGACACCAACATGTTAGTGATTTTGAATGACAATGAAATGTCGATTTCAGAAAACGTTGGCGCCTTAAATAAATACTTAGCAAAGCTATTAGCTGGGCGCTTTTATCAACGCGTTCGTGAAACTGGCAAAAAAGCACTGCATGGCATGAAGCCATTATCTGACTTTGTGGGTCGTGCTGAAGAGCATATGCGCGGTATGCTGCTGCCTGGCACTTTATTTGAAGAGTTAGGTTTTCATTATATTGGCCCAATCGACGGTCATGATTTGCCTACACTCTTAAGTACCTTAGAAACAATAAAAACACTTAAAGGCCCTCAGTTTCTACACATTGTTACGCGAAAAGGCAAAGGCTATGAGCCAGCGGAAAATGACCCTATTGCATATCATGGCGTGCCTATTTTCGATCCTAAAGTGACTGACTTGCCTAAAGGTGTAAAACCAAAAACCTATTCAAATATCTTTGGCGATTTCTTATGTGATATGGCTGCGCAAGACGAACGCTTGGTAGGCATTACACCAGCAATGCGTGAAGGCTCGGATATGATCCGTTTTTCACGTGAATTTCCTGAGCGATATTTTGACGTAGGGATCGCCGAGCAGCATGCGGTGACTGTTTCTGCAGGATTAGCGTGCGAAGGGTTAAAACCCGTTTGTGCCATCTACTCAACATTCTTACAACGTGGTTACGATCAATTAATACACGATGTTGCCTTACAAGAGCTCGATGTTCTATTCGCCATTGACCGTGCAGGTTTAGTTGGCGGCGATGGCGCGACGCATAATGGGGCATTCGACATTAGCTTCTTACGCTGTATCCCGAACATGGTCATTATGGCACCTAGCGATGAAAACGAATGTCGTCAATGCCTATATACTGGCTATATGTATGAAGGGCCTGCAGCGGTTCGGTACCCTCGCGGAATGGGAAGCGGCGTTGTACCTCAAGAAATTTTTACCCCTTACCCGCTAGGCAAAGGTGAGATGAAACGTACCGGTGCAAAAGTGGCGATCCTTTCTTTTGGATCTATGTTGCCACTAGCGATGGAAACGGCGGAAGAAATCGATGCCAGCGTTGCTGATATGCGTTTTGTAAAACCGCTGGATGAAACTTTGATAAAAGAGTTAGCAGACTCTCATGATTTATTTATTACTCTAGAAGAGAATGCCATCATGGGTGGCGCCGGTAGTGCGGTGAATGAATTTATTCTAGAAAATAATATTCAAATTAGAGTGAGAAACTTAGGCTTACCCGATCGCTTTATTGAACATGGTGATACTAAAGATTTATTCGAACGAATTGAGCTGACTAAAGCAAAAATCATACAAGTTGCTGAATAAACTAAGCTAGTTATGATTAGTTTAGAAAGTATAAAGCTAACTGCAATATCACCGCAGCTAGACCGCCTGCAATAATATCGTCAATCATAATTCCAAAGCCACCTTTTACTTTTTTATCTAGAATTTTAATTGGCCATGGTTTTACAATGTCAAAAAATCGAAATAAGATAAAGCCTGCTAGAGCCCAATACCAAGTTACAGGCAAGGCAATCATAGTCACTAGATAACCGCAAATTTCATCCCAAACGATGCCGCCATGATCGTGCACACCCAGCTTTTTTGAACTGACGCCACAAAGCCATACCCCCAAAAAGCTGAGCAGTACCGTTACCAATAAGTAATACTCTAAGCTTAACTGCGCCAGCAAAAACCAAATAGGAATAGCGATCAAAGTTCCCCAAGTTCCAGGAGCTTTGGGCAATAGCCCCGAACCAAACCCAAAGGCTAAAAAATGGATAGGATCGGTAAGAATAGTTTTATTAAAAGACATATATTATTCGTTAGTAGAAAAATGTTGCCAACTAGCTTGATTCATTTCGTAAGCTTCTTTGTTCAGTAATACTTTAAGTGAGTACTTTGACGCAACCATCTTTCCAACTCGCGTCACTCTAGTGTTGGTTTTATTTGCATGCTGGTGAATTGTATTACGAAAACTTTCGTTCGCAGTGAAGCACAATTGATAATCATCACCACCGCTTAAAGCCAATTGACGCGCCTTATCTATACCTGCAACTTCTATCAAAGCTTCATCTAACGGCAGAGCTTCTACCATAATCTCGGCCCCTAATTGACTCTGCTCCAGAATATGACTCAAATCTGCATGTAAACCATCTGAAATATCAATAGCGGCACTGGCGAACTTAAAAAATTTCTTTCTAGCAAAGTGATAAGGAATTTCTGGCCTAACCAGTCTATTCCATAGGGATGATTCAAATTCATTTCGGTCTTGCTTATGATTTATATCTAAAGCAATCTTGGCGCTACCTAAGGTGCCGGTAATCCAAATATCATCACCAATTTGAGCACCCGATCTTAAGATCGCTTTATGCTTTTTTACCAAACCAAAAACTTGAATAGAAATACTTAAAGGGCCTTGCGTCGTATCGCCGCCGACAAGGTTTATAGAAAATTGCTCTGAAGTTTCTTTAAGGCTTTTGGAGAATGCATCAAGCCAAAGCTTATCGTTTTCGGGCAAGGTTATTGCCAGAGTATAAGCCAGAGGTTGGGCCCCCATAGCAAGTAAATCGCTAACGTTAACTGCTAATGCTTTGTACGCTAAATCTTGCGGAGACACATCTGCATAAAAATGAACACCAGTCACAAGAGTATCCACACTAGTGACCAGCTGTTTATTTTTAGGAATATCTAAAATGGCACAATCATCGCCAATAGCTTTAACGATTGATTCAGAAGCATTCTGTTCAAAATTAAAATATTGCTGGATGATATTAAATTCAGCCATCAAAGAATGCTTATTCGTGCGGACGTAATACTTTGCTTATCTTATCGAGAACGCCATTTACAAATTTGTGTCCATCAGTTGCACCAAATGTTTTGGCTAATTCAATACCTTCATTGATGACAACTTTCTTAGGAATATCTATTCGTTTGATTAGCTCAAATGCAGATAATCTAATAACCGCTCTTTCAATTGGATCGATTTCTTCGATATCTCTTTCTAATGCTGGCGCTAATTTATTATCAATATTTTCTAAATCGGTTAAGACGCCCATAAACAATTC
Organism: uncultured Kangiella sp.; assembly: GCA_947498625.1. Classification (GTDB taxonomy): domain Bacteria; phylum Pseudomonadota; class Gammaproteobacteria; order Enterobacterales; family Kangiellaceae; genus Kangiella. The sequence continues at coordinate 499,776 of CANMKR010000003.1, forward strand.
TTGAAAGTATTCAGTATCTACTTTCTTGCTGTTCATAGTGGTTAAATATTGTGCTTCAATCTCATTTAAAGGATTGCCAGACATTTGCCATTGATAAATAGCCTGTACAGAATATTCACGAGCTTTGCGTCTCATTGATGGTTTGAAACTCATGCTAAACCTCTTGCCCTTAACCTTTTAAAGATTGTTTTAAATTAATCATTTCGATAGCTGTAGCTGCCGCCTCGCCGCCTTTATTCATCTTACGCGGATTAGCCCTTTCTTCAGCCTGTGCTTCGGTATTCGTGGTTAAAATACCAAAAATAATCGGTAACTCTTCATCTAAAGAAACGCGCATCAAGCCAGCGCTCGATTCAGCAGAAACAAAGTCGAAGTGAGGCGTATCGCCTTTAATCACCACACCAATGGCAATTATTGCATCAAACTTACCCGATTTTGCCACTTGTTGAGCCGCTAGCGGTAGTTCATAAGCGCCAGCCACATTGAATAGCTCAATAGATTCTTGAGGCACTGAAAGCTCAGCAAGTTTTGCTTGCGCACCGTCAATCATCATCTTTATCAAAGGTTCATTAAAGCGCGCATGCACAACGGCAATACGACCACCTTGATAGCTGATTTCTGAAAAATCGAGTTTAAAGTTGCTCATTCTATTTGCTTTCCTAGTTCCTATTCTGAAATGTTTTCTACAATTTCTAAACCATAGCCAGCTAAGCCAGTATATTTAGAGCCAGAGCTTAATAAGCGCATTTTATGGACACCAAGATCAGCTAAAATCTGTGACCCAATACCAACGGTGCGTTTTTTCTGACGCTGCTGCTCTTGCGATAAAGGCTCTCCTTTGTCTTCCTGTTCAAACTTTCTGATTTTATTTAGTAGCTCTTCATTTGATTCTTTATTTGCTAATACGACTACAACACCTTCACCTTCATCAGCAATCCTTTCAATAGCATTGGCTAGAGTCCAATGAGATTTTTTGCCACGCTGAGCTTCTAGTAAGTCGCCCAAGTTGTTAGCTAAGTGTACTCTAACCAATGCTGAATCTTGCTGCTCGGGATTGCCCTTAACTAATGCAAAGTGAATTTGCTCATCGATTGAGTCTTTGTAAGTATGCAACCTAAAGTCACCATGTTCAGTTGGCCAATGACATTCTGAAACTTTTTCAACTGATTTTTCTTTTGTCGAACGATACTCAATTAAATCGGCGATGGTGCCAATTTTTAAATCATGCTTCTGCGCAAAGACTTCTAAGTCAGAGCGACGTGCCATGGAGCCATCTTCATTTAAGATTTCAACAATAACCGCAGCTGGTTCAAAGCCTGCCATTCTGGCTAAGTCACAACTGGCTTCGGTATGCCCTGCTCTATTCAGCACACCACCTGGTTGCGCCATGATAGGGAATATATGCCCAGGCTGGACAATATCACTCGGCTTAGCTTTTGGGTTAACCGCAGCAATAATGGTTCTCGCTCTATCGGCGGCAGAAATACCTGTTGTTACCCCTTCAGCTGCTTCAATCGAAACGGTAAAGTTAGTGCTAAACTTAGCGCCATTTTGATTCGACATTAATGGTAAATTTAATTGTTCGCAGCGCTCTTCCGTCATCGGCATACAAACCAAACCACGAGCGTGACTTACCATAAAATTGATATCTTCAGGCCGCACCTGTGATGCCGCCATGACTAGATCGCCTTCATTTTCACGATCCTCATCATCCATTAGGATGACCATTTTCCCGTTACGTATATCTTCTATAATTTCTTCAATCGAATTAAGCTTCATAACATGCCTATTTTGGCTTACGCATTAATCATTAAGCGCTCTAAATAACGAGCCACTAAATCAATTTCTAAGTTTACTTTAGAACCTACCTGATAAGAATCTGCAATGGTTTCTTGTAAGGTATGAGGAACTAAATTTAAGTAAAAACAATCATCTTTAAGGTCATTAACAGTCAAGCTAATACCATCTACCGTGATCGAACCTTTAATCGCAATAAAGCGCAATACAGATTCTGGCGCCTTAATTTGGTATTGAATAGAACGTGCTGCTTGCTCAATCTTAGTCACTTCACCAATCGCGTCCACATGACCAGAAACCATATGACCACCAAAACGGGTCGTTGGTAGCATAGCTTTTTCAAAATTAATCACTTGCCCTACTTTATAATCGGCAAAGCGAGTTACTCGAATCGTCTCTACAGAGACATCCGCAGCAAAGCCATCCTCCAACTTTTTAATAACAGTCAAACAAACGCCATTGCAGGCAATGCTGTCGCCAAGTTTCACATCGGTTAAATCTAGTTTGTCTGTATCGAAACGATAGATTGCATCGCCTTGATTCGATCCCGATGTTTTTGGCTCGATGGCAGTGATTTTGCCTGTTGCTTCTATGATTCCTGTAAACATTATTTCTTTACGCTATAACTTAGTTTTAGATCGTCACCAAAGTGACGAACATCGTTTAAATCCAAATCTATAGATTGGGACATTTTATCGAAAGGCAACTGATAAGCTGACATAGCATTAGAGCCCAAAAGTTTTGGCGCCATATAAACCACCAACTCATCGGCTAAACCTCGCTCTAAAAACGCAGCTGCCAAGCCAGAGCCTGCTTCCACTAAAACTTGATTGATCCCATTATCAGCCAACTGCAGCAGCAACTGATACAAATCAACTTTTCCAGAATCATTAATATCAATGATCTCTTGATTTACATTCGCCGGATAGTTTTTATTTTGCCAACTACTAGTTGCTAGCCAAACTTCACCCTGTTGCTGAAAAATTTTCGCATCAGCATCGATCAAACCTTGTGAATCAATAACCACTCTGAGCGGTTGTTCAAACTTCGGTTTATCTAAAAAGGTTTTATCCCGCACGTTCAAAGACGGATTATCTTTTATAACTGTGCCAGTACCTGTGATAATTGCGCACGACTCAGCTCTTAATTGTTGAACATCTGCTCGTGCCTGCTCACCTGTAATCCATTGACTTTCACCGGAAGCCATCGCAATTTTCCCATCAAGACTTATGGCACTTTTTATGACAACTTTAGGTAGCCCTAAGGTCATACGATTTATAAATCCGGAGTTCAATTGCGTCGCTTCTGACTCCATCAAGCCTGTTTCAACTTGAATCCCAGACTCGATCAACTGTGCTATTCCGCTCCCTGCCACAAGTGGGTTAGGATCTTTCATCGCACAAATAACTTTCGAGACTCCTGATTTGGCTAAAGCTAAAGCGCAAGGCGGCTTTTTCCCAAAATGTGAGCACGGCTCTAAAGTTACGTATGCGGTAGCGCCTGTTAAATCTTGCGATGCATTATTGATGGCATTGACTTCAGCATGCTCTAAACCTGCTTTTTCATGCCATCCTTCAGCAATAATCTGATCATTTTTCACAATGACACAGCCCACTCTCGGGTTAGCTCTAGTCGTAAACCAACCTTTCTTGGCTAACTCAATGGCTCGCGCCATATATATTGAGTCTTGCTTAGAGAAACTCATTACGAAACTTACTAATCGCTCTCTAACTTATCAATTTCTTCGCGGAAAGCTTGCACATCTTTGAAGTCACGGTAGACCGAGGCAAAACGAACATAAGCCACTTTATCCAAACCACGTAATGCCGCCATAACTTGCTCACCAACCACCTTCGCTGAAACTTCTCGCTCGCCTGTGGCACGTAAAAAAGACAAAATTTTACTCACTGCTGCTTCTAATGCCTCAACACTGACTGGGCGTTTTTCTACCGCTTTTGTTAAACCAGAACGCAACTTATCTTCATTAAAGGGCTCGCGAGTGCCATCAGACTTTACAACTTTAGGCATAACCAATTCCGCGGCTTCGAAAGTCGTATAGCGTTCTTGGCAAGACAAACATTCACGACGACGACGCACTTGAGAGCCGTCAGCAACTAATCGCGAGTCGATAACTTTAGTATCGTTGTTTGAACAAAAGGGGCAATGCATACTAATTCCTAAACTTTATAATTTTATTTATACACCGGGAAACGCGCCGTTAACTCAAGAGCTTTTGCTTTCACTGAACTTATGGTTTCTTGATTTTCAATATCATCTAAAATATCGCAAATCCAGCCTGCTAACTCTTTAGATTCAGCTTCTTTAAAACCACGAGTAGTAATAGCTGGGGTACCCATACGTAAACCAGAAGTTACAAATGGTGAACGTGGCTCATTAGGCACTGTATTTTTATTCACTGTAATATTAGCCGCGCCCAAAGCCGCCTCAGCGGCTTTACCGGTAATATCTTTATCAATTAAATCGATCAAGAACAAATGGTTATCGGTACCGCCTGAAACAATTTTAAAACCTCTAGCCATTAATACTTCAGTCATCGTTTTAGCGTTAGCCTTAACCTGAACTTGCATCTGCTTGAACTCATCACTTAGTGCTTCTTTAAAGGCTACCGCTTTTGCTGCGATTATGTGCATTAACGGCCCACCTTGGCCACCAGGAAATACAGCTGAGTTGAGTTTCTTTTCTAACTCAGGATTCGCCTTAGCTAGAATAATACCGCCACGAGGACCTGCTAAAGTTTTATGAGTAGTAGAAGTAACCACATCTGCGTAAGGTACTGGATTTGGATATTCGCCTGCAGCAATCAAACCCGAAACATGCGCCATATCCACGAATAAATAAGCTCCTACTTTATCTGCAATTTCGCGGAACTTAGCCCAATCAACAACACGAGAATAAGCAGAGAAACCCGCAATGATCATTTTAGGCTTGTGTTCTAATGCCAAAGCTTCAACATTGGCCATATCGATGTAACCATTCTCATCGACACCATACTCAACTGAATTATAAATCTTGCCAGAAAAGTTTACTTTAGAACCGTGAGTTAAATGACCACCATCTGACAAACTCATTCCCAATACGGTATCACCTGGCTGCAATAAAGCCATATAGACAGCACTGTTAGCTTGCGAACCTGAGTGAGGTTGTACGTTTGCATAATCGGCGCCAAACAATTCTTTAAGCCTTGCAATGGCCAATTTTTCAGCAACATCCACATATTCGCAGCCGCCATAATAACGCTTATCGGGATAACCTTCTGCGTATTTATTAGTCAGCACCGATCCTTGAGCTTGCATTACCCGCATACTGGTATAATTTTCTGATGCAATCAGTTCGATATGCTCTTCTTGACGCTTTTGCTCAGCTTCCATTGAAGCCATTAATTCAGGATCGAAGTCTTTAAGTGGAGTGGTATTGCCTAACATTAGCCAGCCTCAAATAATGTTAAATAAGTTGTAAGAAAAGTGATGTCATTTTAACCGATACGCCATAAAAATGCGTCAATTATTATTAATTAAAAAGTCGCTATTAAAACCAACCTAGATTGTTATCCAACTCTCTGCGGCACTCTTTATATTGCCTCGCAAACGTTAAAGCGCGCTTATTAACTTTGTCCGAGACATTTTTCAACCAAGTTTTGGATTGATAAGTTTTACGCTGATAACCGCCCCAACCTTCGTGATAAGCAAGATATTGCTCCTTTGCATTCCATTTTGAGATCCCAAGCTTGCGATGACTGGTAGCCGTATACCAGCCAATGAAATCTATCGCATCATCAAAATCATCACGATCCGCGCCTGAATTACCAGTCGCTTTGATGTAAGTATCCCAAGTAATATCTAACGCCTGGGCATAGCCATAAGCAGTGGATGGTCTAGGTCCTGGAATAAAGCCCAAATACCACTTTCTAGGAGGTCTGGTGTCATGAATGAATTTCGATTCTTGATGCATAATTGCCAATTGCACGTGAATGGGCGTGCCCCATTTTTTTTGCGACTCAAGCGCCGCCTCGTACCAATCCTCTTCAATTAAGACACTGCACAAATTATCAACATCATCCGGTTTAAAAATCATACAACTACTTAATATAAAGAGTAGAAACGATATTGTCAGAATTTTTAACGCTTTGGAAAACAAAGTTGTATTGCCTCACAGTTTTAAAATATACTGAGAAAAATTTTTAAAAATTTTTCATTCACACTTAAGTAACAATGTTAAAGTATACTGATGTTTTAATCAGTAACCTACTGTATTAGATGAAAAAATTATTAATGCTAGATGATGACAAAGGTCATCTAGCAAAACTTATAAAAGAGTTGGAGCTTGCAGGCTGCGTGGTCGAGTACGTTAAGACTAGCCAAGAAGCAGACGCTTTCATAAATGCTGAAAATCAAGCATTAGGGTTGGTATTGGTCTCTTTGAACAATGCCTTAGGCTACCCTGCTGTACGGAAAATTGTCCGCTCGAAGGGAAAACAGACTCAGGTGTGTGTATATTCTGATAGTGATAGCGTCACACTACGCGAATGGGTATATAAGCAAGATATTAATAATTTCTTTACAGCGCCTCATCAACAGTCCGATCTTATCGATTTTTGTAAAAAAGTGATCTTAAACAAGAATATCCACTTTAATCATAAGCAACTGGTGGAGCTAGCGAAAACACTCTCAAAATACACTGAGAAAGCTCATAACCTTGTACAGCAGCATGCGGCAAATTCTAATTCTATTCAAGAGTTGCAGCATAAATTGGCTCGCTCTTTAACCAATTATGAGCATCAAAAAAACTTCTTAACAGAAGTTCAGTAACTTTATATAGGGAAAAATAAAAAGCCGGCAATTAAGCCGGCTTTTAAATTTATCGTCAGAAACTAAAGATTACTCTTCAACAGCTTCTTCTTCAAAATCTTCTTCTACAACTGGACGGTCAACTAACTCTACGTATGCCATTGGAGCGTTGTCACCTGGACGGTTTCCACACTTCAAAATACGTAAGTAACCACCTGGACGCTCTTGATAACGAGGACCTAATTCAGCGAACAATTTTGCTACAGCAGCATTGTTACGGATACGAGCAAACGCCAAACGACGATTAGCAACGGTATCTTTTTTCGCTAAAGTGATTAGCGGCTCAGCAACCATTCTCAACTCTTTTGCTTTTGGCAAAGTAGTTTTGATTAATTCATGCTCAATTAATGACGCAGTCATATTTTTGAACATAGCCTTACGGTGTGAGCTGTTACGATTTAATTGACGACCTGATTTACGATGACGCATATTGAGTTCCTCACTCTATTTAATCTCAGCCTGCGATAGTACTGAGAAAGCTTTAATAATATTCGAACAAATTAGGCGCTATCGAGATAGCGCCTTAAACTATTGAGCGACTATCAATTATCCTTCTAGGATACTTGATGGAGGCCAATTTTCTAAACGCATACCTAACGATAGTCCGCGAGAAGCTAAAACATCTTTAATTTCAGTTAATGACTTCTTACCTAAGTTAGGTGTTTTAAGAAGCTCAACTTCGGTGCGTTGTACTAAGTCACCAATATAATGGATATTCTCAGTTTTTAAACAGTTAGCCGAACGAACTGTTAATTCTAAGTCATCAACAGGACGTAGCAAGATTGGATCCACTGCTGGCTCTTCTTTTTCAGGCTCAGCTTGCTTTTCATCTTTCAAATCAACGAACGCAGCTAATTGTTCTTGAAGAATAGTCGCACTACGACGAATAGCTTCTTCAGGATCGATAGTGCCATTGGTTTCTAAATCCAATACTAATTTATCTAAGTTAGTACGTTGCTCAACACGCGCAGCTTCTACTGTGTATGAAACTTTTTTCATTGGACTGAAAGAAGAATCTACGTGTAGAACACCAATTGGCTTATCTTCGCCTTCTGGTAGTTTGCGAGTATTTGAAGCTTCATAACCACGACCTAAACGAACGTTAATGCGCATATTCAAAGCGCCGCCTTTGTTTAAAGTAGCGATATAGTGATCTTTATTAATGACTTCAGCACCAGTCACTTCTGCGATATCAGCAGCAGTAACAACGCCTTCACCTTTCTTCTGTAAGGTTAAAGTCGCTTCTTCTTTGTCTTCAAGAAGAACAGCTAAGCCTTTCAAGTTCAAAAGGATATCAATTACGTCTTCTTGTACACCCTCAATTGCAGAGTATTCGTGAAGAACGCCGTCGATTTCAACTTCTGTCACTGCCGCACCTGGCATAGATGACAATAAGATACGACGAAGAGAATTACCTAAAGTGTGTCCAAAACCACGCTCAAACGGCTCCAAAATAACGCGAGCTTTTGTGCCTTCGCTAGATTCAACCTTAATCTGACGCGGAGTTAGAAATTCAGTAGCTGACATAATATCCCTCTTCTAAGGATTAAAAATATTTCGTAATTAAACGTTTTATAAAACGCACAAAAGCCTGATAGTAAAAACTCTCAGGCTTTGGCGTATTAAACCTTGTAGATTACTTCGAGTAAAGTTCCACAATTAGGTTTTCATTGATGCTAGCATCTAGTTCAGAACGCTCAGGCATACGCTTGAAAGTTCCTTCCATTTTCTTAGCATCAATATCAATCCATTCTGGCATATCACGCTGTGCAGCCAACTCTAAAGCAGCAGTAATACGTGCTTGCTTTTGAGATTTTTCACGCACAGAAACAACGTCTTCAGACTTAACAACGTAAGAAGGAACGTTTACTGTTTTACCATTAACTAGGATTGCTTTGTGGCTTACTAATTGACGAGCTTCGTTGCGAGTTGCAGCGTAACCCATACGGAAAACCACATTATCTAAGCGAGATTCTAAAAGCTGTAACAAGTTACCACCTGTAGCACCTTTTAAACGATCTGCTTCTTTATAATAGTTACGGAATTGACGCTCTAACACACCGTAGATACGACGTACTTTTTGCTTTTCACGCAACTGTAAACCATAGTCAGATAAACGACCACGGCCTGCACCGTGTTGACCTGGTTTAACTTCAATTTTACATTTAGTTTCAATTGCACGAACGCCTGATTTGTGACCTAAGTCTACACCTTCACGACGCGACAATTTTAACTTTGGACCTAAATATCTAGCCATTATTAACTCCCGTTAATCTCTTGGTTATACGCGACGCTTCTTAGGCGGACGACAACCGTTGTGAGGGACTGGTGTCACGTCAGTAATGTTAGTGATCTTGAAACCTGCAGCGTTCAATGCACGCACAGCAGACTCACGACCTGGTCCAGGACCTTTAACAAATACTTCAACATTTTTCATACCCATTTCTTTAACTACCTGAGCAGCGCGATCAGACGCAACCTGTGCAGCGAAAGGAGTAGATTTACGTGAACCACGGAAGCCAGAGCCACCAGCAGTTGCCCATGAAAGAGCATTACCTTGGCGGTCTGTGATGGTGATGATGGTATTATTAAATGACGCGTGAATATGCGCCATACCGTCAACAACATGCTTTTTGACTTTCTTTTTCGTAGAACGAGGTGATTTAGCCATGTTTAATAATACCTAAATTATTTCTTAATAGGTTTGCGCGGACCTTTACGGGTACGAGCATTTGTCTTCGTACGCTGACCACGAAGTGGTAAGTTACGACGGTGACGAATGCCTCGGAAACAACCCAAGTCCATCAAACGTTTAATATTCATGTTGATTTCGCGACGCAAATCACCTTCAACGGTAAATTTGCTCACCTCGTTACGTAGATTTTCAATTTGATCTTCGCTCAAACTTTTGATCTTTGCAGTAGGTTCAACTCCTGCATCAGCACAGATTTTCTGTGCACGAGGACGACCGATACCATAGATAGCGGTCAATGCGATCTCAGCATGCTTATGTACAGGAATGTTAATACCAGCTATACGAGCCATTAACAGGTTCTCCTAAAATGTGATTAGCAAGCTTCAAAAGGGCGCGTATTCTAACGCCCTTGAACTTGAAAATCAACCAATTAAATTAACTAACCTTGACGCTGTTTATGGCGTGGGTCAGTACAGATTACACGTACCGCTCCGTGACGACGAATCACTTTGCAGTTACGGCACATTGCTTTTACAGAAGCACGAACTTTCATAAGTTACTCCAAGACGCTAGCGACCACGAACTCGACCACCAGGGCCTTGTTTGTGGAGGTTTGCTTTCTTTAAAACTGAGTCATATTGCTGTGACATCAGGTGCGCTTGCACTTGAGCCATAAAGTCGATAGCGACAACAACAATGATCAGTAGTGAAGTTCCACCGAAGTAGAACGGATAATTAAAGAACAAGATTAAGAATTCAGGTAACAAACACACGGCTGTCATATAAAGCGCGCCCCAGAAAGTTAATCGGGTTGTCACTTTATCAAGATAACCGGCAGTTTGTTGTCCAGGACGAATACCCGGAATGAACGCACCTTGTTTCTTCAAATTTTCAGCTGTATCGCGAGGATTTTGCGTCAATGCAGTATAGAAAAATGCAAAGAAGATAATACCCGCCGCATACATCAGCATATATACAGGCTTACCTGGCTGTAAGTTTTGCGACAAAGTCGTAAACCAAGTTACTTCTGCAGAACCAGTAGAGAACCAAGACAATAATGTGCTTGGGAACAATACGATACTGGAAGCGAAAATTGCTGGGATAACACCCGCAGCATTAACTTTCATTGGTAAATAACTACTTTGTGCAGCGTAAACTTTATTGCCTTGTTGGCGCTTAGCGTAATTAATAGTAATGCGACGTAAGGCTCTTTCCACCCAAACGATAAAGTAAACTACCGCTAAAGCAAAAACACCAAACACTAGAATTTCTAGTACATTACGAGTACCGTCATAAGCATCGCTGAACATTTGCGCGATTGATGGCGGAAGACCCGCGACGATACCCACCAAAATAATGATTGAAATACCGTTACCAATACCACGCTCAGTGATTTGCTCACCTAACCACATCAAGAACATTGTGCCGGTTACCAAAGTAACAATTGCCACAAAATAGAAAGAGAAATCTGGGTTATCAACTAAACCTGGAATCATAGCCGGTAACTGAGTCGACATACCGAATGCTTGTACAGTTGCTAAAATAACAGTGAAGTAACGCGTATATTGATTAATCTTACGCTGGCCAGCTTGACCTTCTTTTTTCAGTTCTTTTAATGGCGGATGAACATAGGTCATGATTTGCATGATAATCGACGCCGAGATATACGGCATGATACCTAGTGCAAAAACAGACGCACGCTCTAAAGCACCACCTGAAAATACGTTTAATAGATCACTAATCCCTGTACTTTGCGCTAAAAAGTCCGCTAATACCGAACCATTAACACCAGGAACCGGAATAAAAGATCCAATTCGGAATACCACAATAGCAAGAAGCACAAACAGCAAACGCTGTTTGAGCTCCGATAAGCCACCGCTTTTCGCTAACTGCTGTGGATTCAAGGCCATTATTCAGCCGCCTCTTCCACTTTGCCGCCTGCCGCTTCGATAGCTGCTTTAGCACCTTTAGTCACACGGATACCGTTAGAAACAGTAACTGCGCGATCGATACTACCAGACAACATAATTTTAACGTTAAGGATTTTGTTAGTGATAAGTCCAGCTGCTTTTAAGCTCAACATATCAATTACTTCACCTTCAACTTTTGCCAATTCGCTCAAGCGAACTTCAGCCGTTACCAAAGATTTACGCGATTTGAAACCGAACTTAGGTAAGCGTTGTTTCAATGGCATTTGACCACCTTCGAAACCAATTTTCACTTTACCGCCCGAACGCGATTTTAAACCTTTGTGACCACGACCTGCAGTCTTACCATCGGTAGAACCGATACCACGACCAACACGCTTGGCTTTTTTCTTACTACCAGGAGCTGGCATTAAAGTATTTAAACGCATGTCATTACTCCTCTACAGAAACCATGTAGTAAATTTTGTTTACCATACCGCGAGTTGAAGCAGTATCTTCAACTTCTACTGTATGACCGATACGACGCAAGCCTAAGCCAGTTAAACACGCTTTATGCGCTTTTAAACGGCCAATGCTAGAACGCGTCTGCGTTACTTTCATCATTTTCTTAGCCATGGTCTTAGTCCAAAATCTCTTCTACAGTTTTACCACGCTTAGACGCCATCATTTCTGGAGAAGACATTTGCTTCAAACCATTAATAGTTGCGCGAACAATATTAATTGGGTTTGTAGAGCCTACGCTTTTCGCTAAAACGTTTTGTACGCCTAACACTTCAAATACCGCACGCATTGCACCGCCGGCAATGATACCAGTACCTTCTGATGCTGGTTGCATATATACCTTAGATGCGCCGTGACGGGCATTAATTGGGTGTTGCAATGTGTGACCGTCTTTCAAATCAACTTGAATCATGTTGCGACGAGCTTGTTCCATTGCTTTTTGAATTGCAGTTGGAACTTCTTTCGACTTACCACGACCGAAACCGATTTTACCTTTACCGTCACCAACCACCGTTAAAGCAGTGAAACCGAAAATACGACCACCTTTAACAACTTTAGCAACACGGTTTACGTTGACTAACTTTTCAACTAAACCTTCTTGATTTTCTACTTCTCTAGCCATATGTCGTCACCTTAGAATTGTAAGCCTTTTTCACGAGCCGCATCAGCTAACGCTTGAACACGACCATGATATTTGAAACCACTACGGTCAAAAGCAACTTGCTTTACGCCCGCTTCCAAAGCACGCTCTGCTACTAGAGTGCCTACTTGCTTCGCTGCATCTACGTTTCCAGTATATTTCACGTCGCCGCGAACTGACTTTTCAACTGTAGAAGCGCTTGCAATTACAGAACCATTTTCGCCAGAAATTACTTGAGCGTAAATATGACGAGGAGTTCTGTTCACGACTAGACGATTAGCGCCTAACTCGTGCATTTTCGCGCGGCTTTTAGTCGCACGACGAATACGTTGAATTTTCTTTTTCATATCTTAAGCCCTACTACTTCTTCTTAGCTTCTTTACGAACAATATGCTCGTCAACGTAGCGTACACCTTTACCTTTATAAGGCTCTGGTGGACGGTAAGCGCGAATCTTCGCCGCTACTTCGCCAACAACTTGCTTGTTCGCACCCTTGATCACAAGTTCAGTTTGTGAAGGCGCTTCAACTGTGATGCCTTCTGGAACGTCGTGAACCACTGGGTGAGAGAAACCGAGGGTTAAGTTAACTTTCTTACCTTGAACGTTAGCACGATAACCAACACCCACTAACTGAAGTTTCTTTTCGAAACCGTCAGTTACGCCAACAACCATGTTGTTAACTAATGAGCGGTAAGTACCGGCCATTGCCCAGTTAGTAGCAGTTTCAGATGGTGCGAAAGTAACTTCGCCATCTTCAATCTTAATTACTACGTCTTGGTGCATTTTTTGTTCAAGAGTTGATTTTGAACCTTTTACACTGATCACGCCGTTGCTGATGTTTACATCAACACCTGAAGGAATAGATACAGCGCTTTTTGCTACACGTGACATCTTGAATTCCCCTTACGCTACAGTACAGATGACTTCACCACCGTGACCCGCTTTACGCGCAGCACGATCGCTCATGACACCTTTTGAGGTTGAAATAATTGAAACACCTAAACCGCCAATTACTTTTGGTAATTCGTCTACTTTCTTATAGATACGTAGACCTGGGCGACTAACACGTTTCAATTCATCAATTACTGGACGACCTTGGTAGTATTTCAATTCAACCGTCATAGTCGCTTTGACTTCGTCAGAAACGCTATAACCAGAAATAAAACCTTCATCAGCCAATACTTTAGCAATTGATGCTTTTAATTTTGAAGCAGGCATGTTTACGTTTTTCTTCGCAGCAGCTTGGCCGTTACGAATACGAGTCAACATATCTGCAATAGGATCTTGCATACTCATGATCTATTCTCCCGACTACCAGCTTGCTTTAACTAAACCAGGAACGTTACCTAGCATAGCTTGCTCACGTAATTTGTTACGGCATAAACCGAACTTACGTAAAACGCCATGAGGACGACCTGTTACACGACAACGGTTACGTTGACGACTTGGACTTGCATCACGTGGTAACTTTTGCAATTTAACTTGTGCTTCCCAAACCTGCTCTTCAGTAGATTCTGGATTGTTAATGATTGCTTTAAGCTCCGCACGTTTAGCTGCGAATTTCGCTACTGTTTTGGTGCGCTTTAGTTCGCGCTGAACCATAGATGTTTTAGCCATTGCGCGTTCCTTATGATTTCAATGGGAAGTTGAACGCATCTAATAAAGCACGTCCTTCTTCATTGTTAGCTGCAGTCGTAGTAATAGTAATATCCATACCACGGATTTTATCAACTTTGTCATAATCAATTTCAGGGAAAATGATTTGCTCTTTGATACCTACAGAATAGTTACCGCGACCATCGAATGATTTAGGGTTTAAACCACGGAAGTCACGAATACGAGGAATCGCAATTGAAATAAAACGCTCAAGGAATTCCCACATACGCTCACCACGTAGTGTTACCTTGCAGCCAATTGGATAATCATCACGGATTTTAAAACCAGCAACAGATTTGCGAGCTTTAGTGATAATTGGTTTTTGGCCTGATATTGCGGTCATGTCATTGACTGCGTGTTCCAGTATTTTCTTGTCCGCAATAGCTTCACCTAGACCCATGTTTAATGTGATCTTGGTAATGCGTGGGACTTGCATAACTGACTTGAAAGCAAACTTCTCTTGAAGTTCACTTACTACAGTCTCTTTATAAAAGTTGTGCAGTTTCGCCATTTTTAAATTACCTATTTAAAATAAACTAAAGGCAGAGCGATTAAATCGCGCCGCCAGTTTTCTTAAAGAAGCGTTCTTTTGTCTCTGGGTTGATACCAACGCGATCCGCCTTACCCGTTTCTGGGTTATAGATGGCAACGTTAGATGAATCCAAAGCAGCTTCTTTTTCTACGATACCGCCTTCAGTAGGCATACCGTCAGCACCTTGACTTGGTTTAGTATGTTTCTTTACCAAGTTGATGCCTGAAACAATCACGCGGCCGTTAGGCAATACACGGTTTACAGTTCCGCGCTTACCTTTATCTTTGCCTGCGATTACGATGACTTCGTCGTCTTTCTTAATCTTTTGCATGATCTTATCTCTCTTACAAAACTTCAGGTGCAAGTGATACGATCTTCATGAACTTGTCACCACGTAATTCACGTGTTACAGGTCCAAAAATACGAGTACCGATTGGTTGCAAGTTACTGTTCAACATAACAGCCGCATTGCCGTCAAACTTGATCAAAGATCCGTCTGGACGACGTACGCCTTTACGAGTACGAACAACAACTGCGTTCAACACATCACCTTTTTTAACTTTACCGCGTGGAATCGCTTCTTTTACGCTCACCTTGATAACGTCACCAACGTTAGCATAACGGCGATGCGAACCACCCAGCACTTTAATACACATTACTCGACGGGCGCCTGAGTTATCGGCTACGTCTAGCATTGACTGCATCTGGATCATGGTTTTCTCCGCTTAAACCCGCGCTAAAATGGCGCGAGAGTATACCATTAAATTTCTAAAATTCCTAACCCCAAGAAAAACTTTCTTTCTCAGGGTTAACCGATGTTGCTAATTAGTTAGCCTTTGTAACAATCTCAACCAATTTAAAAGACTTGGTTTTTGAAAGTGGACGGCACTCAACTACCTTAACTACATCACCCATGTTGCACTCATTGGCTTCATCGTGTGCGTGGATCTTAGAAGAACGCTTCATGAATTTTCCGTATAAAGGATGCTTCACTTGACGCTCGATAAGAACCGTAATGGACTTATCCATCTTGTCACTAACGACCTTGCCTTGTAATGTGCGTTGAATTGATTCAGTGCTCATTATGAACCCGCCTTTTCGTTGATGATGGTTTTAACACGAGCGATGTCACGACGGATCACACGAATTTCGTGAGTCGTTTCCATCTGGCCCGTAGCCTTTTCCATACGCTTTTTGAACTGTTCTTGTAACAACTCAATCAGTTGTACATTCAGCTCTTCAACGCTTTTTTCTCTCAAATCTACAGCTTTCATTACATCACCGTACGTTTAACGAAAGTAGTTTTGAAAGGTAACTTAGCAGCTGCTAAAGCAAAAGCTTCACGCGCTAAACCTTCATCAATACCTTCTACTTCATATAACATGCGACCAGGTTGAATCTGCGCTACCCAGTATTCAACAGAACCTTTACCTTTACCCATACGAACTTCTAATGGCTTCTTAGTAATTGGTTTGTCAGGGAATACACGGATGTAAACTTTACCTTGACGCTTCATGTGACGAGTCATGGCACGACGAGCAGCTTCGATTTGACGAGCTGTCATACGACCACGGCCTGTTGCTTTTAATCCGAACTCACCAAAGCTTACGTTCATGGTTTGAGAACCACGGTTACGAAGCTTATGTTGCTTACGGAATTTAGTTCTTTTAGGTAATAACATTATTCGCTACCCCTACTTCTTAGCTCGTGGTGCAGCTTTTCTGCGGCGTGGTTTGCGCTCTTCTTTAGGTTCAACAATTTCTTGACCTGGAAGAACTTCGCCTTTGAAAATCCACACTTTAATACCGATGATGCCGTAAGTAGTCAATGCTTCACAGTGTGCATAGTCAATGTTCGCACGAAGTGTGTGCAAAGGTACACGACCTTCACGATACCACTCTGAACGAGCAATCTCAGCACCGCCAAGACGACCGCTTACTTGAATCTTGATGCCTTCAGCGCCAGCACGCATTGCATTTTGTACCGCACGCTTCATAGCACGACGGAACATAATACGACGCTCTAATTGCTGAGCTACGTTATCACCAACCAATTTAGCATCTAGTTCTGGCTTACGAATTTGCTCAACAGAAACTTGAGCAGGTACGCCAGCCATAGTGCTAACTTTAGCGCGTAATTTTTCAATATCTTCACCTTTCTTACCGATAACGATACCTGGACGAGCTGTGTGAATAGTCACACGGATCGCTTTCGCAGGACGCTCGATGTCGATACGAGATACTGAAGCGCTTTTTAATTCATTTACCAACCAGTTACGGATTTTGATATCACCTTCAAGGTTGTCCGCATATTCTCCGCGCTCGGCATACCATGTTGCTGTATGCTTCTTAACGATACCTAAGCGGATACCATTAGGATGTACTTTTTGACCCATACTATCTCTCCTAGTTATCCGATACTTTTACAGTAACGTGGCTTGATCTTTTCAAGATACGGTCGCCACGACCTTTAGCGCGCGGACGCATACGCTTAGCGGTAGCTGCTTCGTCAACGAAAATAGTCGAAACTTTTAATTCGTCGATGTCAGCGCCTTCGTTATGCTCAGCGTTTGCAATCGCAGACTCAAGAACTTTCTTGATTAGTACAGCCGCTTTCTTTGGGCTGAACTCAAGAAGGTTCAATGCTCTTTCTACTGGTAAGCCGCGAATTTGATCAGCCACAAGACGCATTTTCTGTGCTGAGATGCTAGCGTTACGCAATTTTGCTGCTACTTCCATCTTTCACTCCTCGCCTTATCGCTTCTTAGCTTTTTTATCAACATCATGGCCATAGTAAGTACGAGTTAATACAAACTCACCTAACTTATGACCTACCATGTCTTCTGATACGAAAACTGGTACGTGTTGACGACCATTGTGAACGGCAATCGTCAAACCAACCATTTCTGGAAAAACGGTAGAACGACGAGACCATGTTTTAATTGGCTTTTTAGAGCCAGAGGCCGCAGCTTCCTCAACCTTCTTCAACAAGTGAAGGTCAATGAAAGGGCCTTTCTTTAATGAACGTGCCACTATGCTGTCCTCTATTTCTTGTTACGACGACGGACAATAAGCTTGTCTGTACGTTTGTTTTTACGGGTTTTCTTACCTTTAGTAGGCGTGCCCCATGGAGATACAGGGTGACGACCACCAGAAGTACGACCTTCACCACCACCATGCGGGTGATCAACTGGGTTCATCGCTACACCACGAACTGTAGGACGAACACCACGCCATCTAGTGGCACCGGCTTTACCTAGGCTACGAAGCATATGCTCAGAGTTACCTACTTCACCGATAGTCGCACGACCTTCGGCTAAAACTTTACGCATTTCGCCTGAACGTAAACGCAAAGTTACATAAGCACCGTCACGCGCCACTAACTGAGCGTATGCGCCAGCAGAACGTGCCATTTGAGCACCTTTGCCAGGCTTCATCTCGATGTTGTGGATGACTGTACCCGTTGGGATATTGCGCATTGGTAAAGTGTTACCCGTTTTGATAGGCGCTGCATCACCAGAAATAATCTGAGCACCAGCTTTTAAGCCCTTAGGTGCGATGATGTAACGACGCTCACCGTCTGCATAGCAAACTAATGCGATGTGTGCCGAACGGTTTGGATCATATTCCAAACGCTCAACCGTCGCAGGGATAGCATCTTTATTACGCTTGAAGTCGATAACACGGTAGTGTTGCTTATGACCACCACCAACGTGACGTACAGTAATACGACCGTTGTTGTTACGACCACCATTTCTTGATTTCTTCTCTAACAAAGCCGCGTGAGGTTTGCCTTTGTGCAAGTCTTCGTTTACAACTTTAACAACGAAACGACGACCCGGAGAAGTTGGTTTAGCTTTTATAACTGCCATAACTAGTCTCCTTATTCCGCCACAAAGTCAAGATCTTGACCAGGCTTCAATGAAACGTAAGCTTTTTTCCAGTCGGCACGTTTACCTTGTACCATTCCGAAACGCTTAGTTTTACCTTTTACGTTTAAAGTACGAATTGAATCGACTTCAACTTCGAATAACGTTTCTACAGCTTTCTTGATTTCACGCTTAGTCGCATCAACTGCCACTTTGAAAACAAACTGATTGTCTGTTTCAGCTAAAATCGTTGCTTTTTCAGAAACGTGAGGTGCCTTTAGGACTTTTAAGATTCTTTCTTGATTCATCCTAATTTCTCCTCGATTTTCTTAATCGCAGCAACTGTCATAACAACCTTGTCAAAACCGATTAGGCTAACTGGGTCGATACCGTCAACGTCTCGAACGTCAACTTTATGCAAGTTGCGAGAAGCTAAGAATAAGTTTTCGTTTACTGAATCAGTAACGATCAAAGCTTCTTTTGCGTTTAAATCTTTAAGCTTAGCGACTAGCTCTTTAGTCTTAGGAGCGTCAACGCTAAACTCTTCTACTACAATCAAACGCTCTTGACGAACTAACTCGCTCAAGATGCTTTGGATTGCACCGCGATACATCTTCTTGTTCACTTTTTGCGTGTAGTCTTGAGGTTGTGCAGCAAAAGTTACACCACCTTTACGCCATAATGGAGAACGAATAGTACCGGCACGAGCACGACCAGAACCTTTCTGTTTCCATGGCTTCTTACCACCACCGCTTACAGCGCTACGGTTTTTCTGAGCACGAGTACCCGCGCGAGCAGCTGCCATATAGGCAACAACTACTTGGTGTACTAACGGTTCGTTAAATTCACGACCGAAAGCCACTTCAGAAACTTCAAGTGCGCCGCCAGTTGTTAAACTAATTTCCATAGTCAAACTCCTTAGGCTTAAGCTTTCTCGGCAGGACGAACAATTACGTCACCGCCGGTAGCGCCAGGTACGGCACCTTTGATTAATAACAAATTGCGTTCCGCATCAACACGTACAACTTCAAGAGTTTGTACTGTTACGCGCTCCGCACCCATGTGGCCAGACATTTTCTTACCTTTGAATACGCGGCCAGGCGTTTGGTTTTGACCAATCGAACCTGGAGCACGGTGAGAAACCGAGTTACCGTGAGTAGAATCTTGTCCACGGAAATTCCAACGTTTGATTGCGCCAGCGAAACCTTTACCTTTTGAAGTACCGGTTACGTCAACTTTTTGGCCAGCTTCAAAAGTTTCGACATTAATAGTGCCGCCAACTTCAAAACCTTCTAGTGTATCTACACGAAACTCCCACAAACCTCGTCCAGCTTCCACGCCTGCTTTCTTAAAGTGGCCTGCTTCTGCTTTAGTGATACGGTTTGCTTTACGGGTACCGGTAGTTACTTGAACCGCTTCGTAACCGTCAACGTCAGTTGTTTTCAACTGAGCGATACGGTTCGGATCGGCTTCTACTACGGTCACGGGAATAGAAACGCCGTCTTCAGTGAAGACACGAGTCATACCACGCTTTATACCTACAATTCCGATAGCCATGTTTTAACCTCTATAAAATGGTTATCAACCCAAATTCAGTGAGTGTTAGATTATTGAATAGTCCTAATCAGTCTTATGTAAGGCTAATTTGAACATCAACACCCGCTGCTAAATCTAATTTCATCAATGCATCAACTGTTTTCTCAGTTGGATCAATGATGTCTACTAAACGCTTGTGAGTACGGATTTCATACTGATCACGAGCATCTTTATTCACGTGTGGTGAAATCAAGATGGTGTAGCGCTCTTTACGAGTAGGTAAAGGGATAGGACCTTTAACCTGTGCACCAGTACGCTTAGCAGTGTTCACGATCTCTGAAGTTGATAAGTCAATCAACTTGTGATCGAATGCTTTCAATCTGATTCGAATACGTTGCTTTGCCATTGCAAAGAACTCCTAAATTACATTTAAAGAACATAAAAAACCGCTCCACCCTACTTCATTGAGGGGCGCGGTAACCATTTATTAATCAGACTCAAATCGAGCCTGTTGTTAGCAAAATCAATAACTTATAAAGAAACTGCCTTGCAAGAACAACCCTAATTGTGGCAATGACGCCTACAAAGGGACGCGAATTATAGGTGAATCCAACTCTAGACGCAAGCTAATTACCCGAATTAATTACATAAAAAAAGCCAGCTATATGCTGGCTTTAACTTAAAAATGCAGGCCTAGAGCATATAATTAATTGCATTGGCATTGAATGCATTTAAATTTGGCAGAATCGTCGATATTTGCGCGGGCTCTGCATCGAACCAATCCAATATTGGCTTACTGAATTGTTCAACCGATGTAGTTGGAATAATGCGGCCATCATTTCGATAATCATCCGGCCCCCCAATTTCCAAGCTAGGCATAGTGCCATAGATATCGCCACCACGTACCATTCCTCCCATCATCAGTTGGTGATTGCCCCATGCATGATCCGTACCATCACCGTTGGATGTTAAAGTACGGCCAAACTCAGAGCTGGTGAAACTGGTGACTGAATTTTCCACACCCAACTCAACAGTTAGATCGTAGAAGTATTTCATTGCTTGGCTTATCTGACCTAATAATGCCGGCTGACGTGTATTTTGATCGTCATGAGTATCGAAACCACCCATCGCCACATAAAATACTTGGCGAGTCATACCCAGCTGCTCTCTAATAGCAATCATACGTCCTACCATTCGCAAACTTTCCGCAAGACGGTTTCGATCTTGCGGCAATGGCGTTGTAAAGTCCGCTAAATTATTGGTTAAATCTCCGACTTGCTCAATCAACTCCATGGTTCTCTTCTGAGTATCAGAAAATTCTTTTGTGAATGGATTACTGTAGTTGGTATCTAGTAAGGAGCGAAAAGCCGTTCTGCGATCCTGAGTCCAGTTTCTATCTGGGCGTACATAGTTATAACGATCAAAACCATTACTTCCAATAGAAATATCAAGATTTTGGTCGCTCACTAACCATTTGGATCGACCACCAATAGACATGGCGGTTAACAAAGCATTAGTATTATCCATCACTTTATAATCCATTAACCGTCCGCCCCAACCTGTTTTAGTGGTATCGGGATCACCATAACGCCACTGATCTTGCTGATCGTTATGTGAAAACAGTTGTCTAGGTCTTGGCGTGGCAGGGTTTTCTAAAGAACCTTTAGTCACTGGCTGTATTAAATTCCCTACATTAGCCATTACCCCTAACTTACCATCCGAAAATAACTGCTGCATTTCGCTAAAAGCGGGATGAAAACCAAATTGAGGACCACCTGCAGTAATTGGATTAATCGGTAAAATATCGCCTCTAGCCACCGCTAAGTTTTGTCGTGATGCCGAATATTCATTATATTCAAAATCACTTCTTGGGATGACCATGTTGAAGCCATCATTACCGCCTAAGAAGAAGATATTAACGATTGCTTTATAATCGGTTGGAGGAGCACCAGCCGCAATTAAAGGCTGCGACCAATTCATTAACCCCGCTGAAGCAATAGTTCCAGCACCTAATTTGAAAAAATCTCTACGATTCAATTTACTCATATGCTTTATCCAGTGATGGCTCCTATTGTTGAACTGCAAATTCAGGTGATGTAATAATTAAGCCAATCGCATCTGCGGCTTTCTCTTCAAAATTTTCTTCACCATAAGTTGCCATAAAATCTAGCGTTGCTTGTCTAAGCTCTGGGCTCATCTTTTCTGCCAGCAACAAAAGATCCAAGTGATCCAATAATGCTTCAGGATCAGAAGCTAAATCTCGCTCCCTCGTAATATTAATAAGTATGTCATCTGCATCTGGATTATCATTTGCAAAGTTGTTCATACTTAAAACTCGCCAATGCAAATGATTGGTCATTTTCGCCATAGTGCCCTCAGAATGAATTTGCAGCTCTGGAGCAACCCAATCATTGTCTTTAAACTGACCTTGCGGCGCATAAAATGGCGAAAAGAAATTAAATACACTAGGCGACTGCAAAGGGCCTTGTGAAAAATCATTATTCACCCAGCGGAAATCATAAATACCATTCGCAGCTTTACCATCAAAAGCTCTCCATAGTGCAGTTAAACGTAATAATGGCTCTTTAACTTTCCCAAAAACCCTATCAGAACTTGTAGTTCCCGTTCGGGCTTCGTTATCCATCAATATGGCTTTTACCACCGCCTTCATATCTCCACGAATGCCGTTACCATTATTATTAAAAATGGTAGCTACTCTTTGCACGTAAGCATTAGAAGGATTACTAGTAACTAATTTTTGAATTAACTGTTTTGAAATAAATGGACCCACATTTGGGTGATTAAAGATGTTATCCAAAGCCTGTTCTAAATCTTGTTCAGGCGTTTGTCCCGCAGGTAAAACCACCCCATTCAATAAGGTTTTTTCGCCGGTATCATGAAAATCAGGAAAAGCTTTCATCGGCCCTAACAAGTCTCGATCTTCACGCCACTCTTTAAAGCGATCCATATTACTCCAAGTCCAGCCGGTGAATACGTGAGCGAAACCTTCAATTTCTGCTTGCCCATAGGTTGGTATTGTATTACCTTGCGCATCGGTTTTTACCGTGCCATCCAAATTCAATTCCACTAAGCCGATAGTAAATAACTGCATTAATTCGCGCGCATAGTTCTCATCAGGGCGAATATTTTTATCAGGGTTTGGCTTTTCATTTCGCAGCATACTTAAGTATTCACCCATCACAGGGTTTAGCGTCACCGCTTCAATTAAGTCTCGATAATTCCCAAGGCCATTAATCAAAAGAACATCATAATAATTCGAAATGGATTTAGCGCCATTAATACCGTTACCATTAACACCAGACTGACCTATGACTAAAATTTGGCTAAGGGCAAAAGCAACTCTTTGACGTAACTGATCTTCAGCTCTAATAGAGCGCATCCACCAGGCATTAACGTGCTGACTCCAAGTGTCGTTATCCGCTATGGTGACAATGTAGTAATACCTTAAATGAGGGCTTGGTGATAAATTTAATTGCCTATCAATCCAACCTTCAATGCCGCGATTAAGCACATCGTCAATATCATTTAACCGAGTGCCAAAAGTTGCTTGCTCGAGCAAAGTTACCGCCGCGGCCTTAGTTAATGGTGGCGGAGGTGTACCGCCGGTCGGTGGCGGTGCGCCGCTATCCGTATCTGAATCCGAACCGCCGCCACAAGCGACTAGCAAAAAGGTTGCAACGCCGACAATTAGACTTTTGATTTGCATGATCTATATCCTATCTAAGCCCCAAAAATAATGGATATAGTGTAAATATAACCGACAACAATTACATCTAATGACTGCTCAGAATTGGTCATAATCTATAAACTGTGATTCTTTACGCCAAAAGATGAGACTTGGTTTGGCTTTTTGCAGCATTTTTAGAGCTTGGCAAAACACTACCCTCATTTGTATTGCTGCAATCTTGTTAAATCCATGCCTTTATTGCCAATTTTTGTCATAAAAAAACCCTGCCGAAGCAGGGTTTTTAAGATAGAACCAAGGTTCTAGCACTATTAAACTAAGACTTATTCAAAGATCTTAGCAACAACACCAGCACCTACTGTACGGCCACCTTCACGGATTGCGAAACGTAAGCCTTCG
>CANMKR010000004.1 GCA_947498625.1 uncultured Kangiella sp.
CACTTCATTGATAATGCGATGCATTACCTATCAAGTGCCCACACAAATTGTCTTACAAACTTTTAAAGAACGTCTTGTCGAAGAACTTGCTCCGCTCAAGTGGAGGCGAATTATACATTGCACCTCGTACCTGTCAACATCTTTTGAAAACTTTTTTCACTCTTTTTTTAAGAGACCTTTTTAGGCAAGTTTTGAGGGTAGATATCGACCGCTTTTCAACCCTAATCTTTCTAACTAACGCTTGGCTTTTCTGCCGAAGCGGGGGCGCATTATATAGAGCGCCGTTTCCCTGTCAACATCTTTTCTTAAACTTCTTTCAATTAATTTTGAAAGCTGCTTAATCAAGGCTTCCGAGCCTTTAATTCCAGGCTTTAGAATTTACGAATGCCTCGAAAGTGGAGCGCATTATAGAGAGCAAATCATAATGATCAACACTTATTTATAATTAATTTAAAATAAATGGATAAGCTGACTATAAATCATGCAAACTGTTGTTTTTGCAAACTAAATGCATAAAAAAAGGCCAGCTTGGTTGGCCTTTCTATGTTGGTCTCTACATTTGGAGCAGTAAACTCACCTATTTTTGTAAATTCCCCCCGCTCAAAATGATTGCCAAAAATAAGCAATTACAAAAGCTATCAAAGCACTAAGCATCGTTGCAAGAATGAAGGTTTTTCGATTTCTATAAAAAGGGTTAATCAATAAGACATCCGGTTTAGTCTCAAAAACTGATGCCAGAGCTTGAACCGACTCTTGAGAAGCGGAGCCTTCTTTTTCTATACGCTGAATGGTACGTAAGCTGAGCCCACTAACTTCTGCCAAATGACTTTGACTCCAAGCCTTTTGCTCTCTCAACAGTTTTATTTGGTTAGTTTTTAGTTTCATGTATCTTAAATTCATAATAACTTCCTCAATGGCTAATTAAATACCATTGAAGTGTGTCATTGATTGGGAGCCTTCCGTGACGTTAATGGTACGCCAAAACCCTAAAAGGGCTACGACACTTTTATGCCATAGCCATAATTATCGCATCTAAACTAGCGTCACAAAGGCTATTTTCTTTTTCCCAGCTTGAATAAGGTATTTTCCAGCACTAAGCATTAAAGAAGGTTCAACCACTTGCCAGTCGACCTTTACTCGACCATTTTTCAGCATGTCTTTGGCTTGTGCACCATTCACTGCTAGGCCCGCTCGATTAATAATGGCACCAATCGGAAATTGCTCAGCGCCATCCAAAGAAACTTCAACCTCAGGTGTTCCTTCTGGAACTTCACCTTCAACAATTAAATTACCTGCACCTTTATGCGCATTCTCTGCTGCTTCAGCACCATGAAAACGCTCAATGATTTCTTTCGCGAATAAGATTTTGATGTCTCTTGGATTAGTACCATTCTCAACATCTTTCTGTAATTGCTCAATTTCATCCAATGGCTTAAAGGACAACAATTCATAATAACGCCACATAATAGAATCAGGCAACGATAACAATTTTTGGTACATAACACCCGGAGCTTCCGTAATGCCTACATAGTTATCTAGCGACTTAGACATTTTATTAACGCCATCTAAACCTTCTAGCAATGGCATCATTAATACTACTTGTGGCTTCTGACCGTAATGTTTTTGCAGCTCACGTCCCATTAACAGATTAAAACGCTGATCGGTTCCACCCAACTCTACATCGCACTCTAACGCAACCGAGTCATAACCTTGAGCTAACGGATATATAAACTCATGGATGGCGATAGGTTGTTCATTGGCATAACGTTTTTTGAAATCATCTCGCTCTAGCATTCTGGCAACGGTGGATAAAGAAGTCAGCTTAATCATACCAGCCGCCCCCAGCTTATCCATCCAACTAGAGTTAAACTCAACGACGGTTTTTTCTGGATCTAAAATTTTAAAGACCTGCTCTTTATAAGTTTCAGCATTTTCTAGAATCGCTTCTTTAGTTAATGGCTTACGAGTAACATTTTTTCCCGTTGGGTCGCCAATCAAACCCGTAAAGTCACCAATTAAGAAAACCACTTCATGACCAAGCAGCTGAAACTGTCGCATTTTATTAAGTAAAACCGTGTGTCCCAAATGCAAGTCTGGAGCGGTTGGGTCAAAGCCCGCTTTTATTCGTAACTTTTTACCGCTTTTAAGGCGCTCAATCAGTTCTTCTTCCACTAATATCTCATCAGAACCACGCTTTATTTCAGCAAATGCTTTCTCAAAATCAGTCATTTTTCTCAGAAACCGTTAAATTTAGCTATTTTTACTTTGTAATGGTTATTTTTACTTATGCCAAATCAAGCTCGAACCATTATTAAGTCTATTGATTAGAATAAAAGGCAAGGATAAAGGATCTTACTCAGGATGCAATGAAATATTGTATTTTCAGCGCTAGGTAAGTTGGCATTTATACCTAAATATCGTGAATTTTTCACATTTTTTAAGAAAACACCTTAAAACAACTGTTTTAACACAATTTTACATTGATCATTTCATCGCAGGCGGTTATTGTTAGAGCGCACTGAATGAGTGTAATTTATGAACAAAGTAAGTACAGCAACTAGTGACCTTGATGATTAACAAAGATTTTAAACACCTAA
The DNA here is from genome assembly GCA_947498625.1 of uncultured Kangiella sp. Taxonomy (GTDB): domain Bacteria; phylum Pseudomonadota; class Gammaproteobacteria; order Enterobacterales; family Kangiellaceae; genus Kangiella. The sequence continues at coordinate 2,598 of CANMKR010000004.1, forward strand.
GTAGAAAAGACACTCTATTTTCAAAAAAGCGTAAAAGTAAAAAAACTCTTTTAATGTCTGTTCTAGGCTCGATCGCCCTAGTTTCTGCTTATGCTTACTTTAAAGATGATAACCAAGGCAATACTTCTGAAGAACAAATCTTAGCTTTTGCTGCCAACATTGATGATTCCAATGGCGAACTATCTTTAGCTTCTTCAGATAAGAAGTCCGCAGAATTAGCGGCAACTGGATCTCAAAACTTGGAGCTTCAAGTCAGTTTGGCTAATCAATCAACCGCTGTAGTTGAAGCTATTCCTGCTGAGCCCGTTAAGCTTGAACCAATCACTCAGTGGCATTCTATCGAAGTCAAAAAAGGCGATACCTTAGCAAAAATTTTCCAGCAGCAAGGTTACTCAGCAACCGATTTGCATTATATGATGAAATCGGGTGATGATATTAAAGTTCTTAAAAGTATCCGCCCAGGTCACACGATTGAATTTGCTCAAACTGAAGGGAAAGAAGGCTTTGAAAGTCTGCGTTACCCTTTTAGCTTAAGCGAAACTTTGGTCATCAATAAAGATGCTGCCAAAACATTCTCTTCTGAAATAGAACAAAAAGAAATCACCTTTGAGCAACGTTTTGCCACCGCAACCATTAATAGCAGTTTTTACAATGCAGGTATCGAGGCTGGTTTGCCCGATGGTGTTATTATGGAGTTAGCGGGTGTTTTCGAATATGACATCGACTTCGCTTTAGAGATCCGCCAAGGCGACTCTTTTTCTGTGCTGTATCAAGAAAAGTTTATTGATGGTGAAAAAGTCGGTTACGGTGATATTTTATCTGCAGAGTTTATTAATCGTGGGGATCAATACGCTGCTGTACAATATACCGATCTAAAAGAGAGAACTGCTTATTACACACCAGACGGTAAAGCATTACGCAAATCCTTCCTGCGAGCACCTTTAAAATTTAATTACGTAAGTTCGAATTTTAATCCTCGTAGATTTCATCCAATTCAAAAGCGCGTAAAACCTCATCGTGGAGTAGATTATAGAGCTGCCACAGGTACACCAGTAAGAGCTTCTGGCGATGGTCGAGTGGTTCGCTCAACTTATGACAAATACAATGGCCATCATGTATTTGTACAACACGGTAATAACATTACAACTAAGTACTTACACTTTTCAAAACGACGAGTTAAAAAAGGCGAGCGAGTAAAACAAGGACAGGTTATCGGCTATGTAGGTAGCACAGGTATGTCAGAAGCTCCTCACTTACACTATGAGTTTCTAGTTAATGGTGTCCACCGTAACCCTCGAACAGTTAAGCTTCCGCATGCCGCACCGGTTGCAAAAAAAGAGCTTAACCGATTCAAGGAACAAACGAAAAGTTTAATTGCCCAATTGGAATATAAGCGTGTGGAGCATTTTGCCCGCTTGAATACTAATCCAGAAAATACTAAGTTAGAACAATAATTTCTTTATAACTATTCCCGATGCCCTATTTCATAGGTCTTATGTCTGGCACCAGTGTTGATGGTGTCGACGCCGTTTTGTGCGATATCCAGGATAACTCTATAAAGCTAATCGAATCTTTATGTTTCCCGATTGCAGAGCCATTGCAAAACAAAATTCACGCCATTGCTAACAGCGAATACCAGCAAGATCCCATTGAAATGATGGGGCACTTGGACGTAGAAATTGGCGACTTGCTAGCACAAGCCGTAGCTGCTTTGTTAGACAAAGCTTCAATAGCGCCTTCAGAAATAACTGCCATCGGCTCACATGGACAAACCATTCGTCATATCCCAAACCATGCTCAAGCTTTTACCTTACAAATTGGCGATCCCAATATTATTGCAGCCCAAACTGGGATCGATGTGGTTGCTGATTTCAGACGCCGAGATATGGCTTTTGGCGGTCAAGGCGCACCTTTAGTTCCAGCCTTTCATCAGTCAGTGTTTAAATCCGCTGCAAGCAATCGTGTGATAGTTAATCTTGGCGGTATTGCTAATATTACACTTTTAGCTAATAACATAGACGTCATAGGCTACGATACAGGCCCCGCGAATACTTTAATGGACCAATGGATAAAGCTGCATAAAAATCAGGCTTTTGATCCTAGTGGTGATTGGGCTAAAAGCGGTCAACTTGATGGTCACTTGTTAGAAGCAATGCTTGCGGATCCTTATTTTTCTCAAGCCGCCCCTAAAAGTACCGGCCGCGAATACTTTAATTTAGATTGGCTAAATCAATTCGATCTTCACTCTACTAAGGCTGTAGATATTCAACGGACCTTGTTAGAGCTTACCGCGCAAACTTTATCTGATTCAATTGATAATCATATAGACTCTGGCGAAATTTATTTATGCGGTGGCGGCGCCCATAATGAATTCTTAGTTGAACGTATTAAGACTTTAATTCCATCATTCACAGTTCAATCCACCTACCAGCTTGGAGTTGATCCCGATTGGGTTGAGGCTATGGCCTTTGCTTGGCTTGCTGAGCGAACCATTAATCGTAAAGCGGGCAATCTTGCTACCGTCACGGGCGCATCCCAGAATACTGTACTAGGCGCCATATACCCGACATAACACTGCCAGCAAAATTTTTAACCTATTGTTTTAATTGGATTTAATGTCCAGTGTCGGATTCTTTTCGCCTTGCCGTCGTGGTTTATGCCATAATCATTTCTCATAATAGATTCCAACAAACACAGATTCAGTAAAGATTATGCTTATTAAAAAATTGCGCTTACAAAAAGGCTGGTCACAAGAACAATTGGCCGACATTAGTGGTTTAAGCACTCGCACAATTCAACGCTTAGAGCGCGGTGAAAATGCCAGTCTTGAGACGCTTAAGTCTCTAGCATCTGTGTTCGAAATCAATGTTGCTGAATTATCAGAACATTATCTTTTGGATAAAATAGAGGAACCTATTATGCAACCCGACACAAAGCTAACTTATGATGAAGCAAAAGCCATTGAAAAAGTAAAAGAAATTAAAGGACTTTATATTCATTTGATTATTTTCTGCTTGGTTATTTCAGGTCTATGGATTTTAAACTTAATGACCTCATCCAATGTTATTTGGGCATGGTGGCCAACCTTTGGTTGGGGAATTGGAGTCGCGGGGCATGCAATTGGAGTTCTAGATTTACCATTCCTTTTCGGAGCTGAATGGGAAAAGAAACAAATAGAAAAACGATTGGGGCGGAAGCTTTAAGTATTAAAGACAAAAAAGGCGCTGTTCTTAATAAGAACAGCGCCTTTTCTTTTTTGGTTTCTCTTAAAGAGAATTCTTTAAATTACTTTAAAGAACGGTTACCAAAACGCTTACGGAAACGGTCAACACGGCCACCAGTATCAAGCATTTTTTGCTTACCAGTGAAAAATGGGTGACAAGCTGAACATACGTCCAAGTTCATGTCTGTGCCCGTTGAACCAACTTCAATTACGTTACCGCAACTACAAGTCGCTTTGATAGCTTTATAATTCGGGTGGATATCTTGTTTCATAGTCTTAGATCTCTTTTAGGGAATCGCCATCTGGGCTGTAGTCATACAAAATATATAAATAGCTACGCCAAACACGATTCGAGTACTTTTAAATTCGAGCGGCGATCATACGCCTGAGACCAAGTTAGATCAAGCCTTTATCCTGAAATCTAACCTTATAAATTCCAAGCAAAAAAAAGCGACCATAGGCCGCATTGTCACACTTACATATTGTTTTTGTTATGTTTTTATTCTTTTTAAAAGCTTATTTAGTCTTTGCTCATATCAAATAATGAAATGATTGCTACTAGTAATGCAGCTGCGCCAACCATATAGCCAATGTTTAACATGATATCAGTCACTTTAGCGCCAACCATTGGAAGCGTATCTAAAGCATCTGCCGCCATTAAAAAGGCGATAGCAGAAATCAAGAAACGACGTGACTCGCCACCTGATACGTTTAGGAAACCAACAACCAAGCCTGTTACCACTAAAACGATAGGAAACCACTCTTGTGAAACGAATGCTCCAACTACAGCAATTACTAAACCTACTAAGAACGCAATGCTACCAATTTTCATGTGTCACCCCCAAGTCGTAAGATGTTGTAATTTTTAGAAATACATACATCTTGTGTTTATTTTTTAATCAATTAGCAAATATTGTTGCTGAGCTAAGACTAACAGAGTTTGAACCAATCACTAGTCGTACCAGTTGCAGAATGTGTCGATACTTATTCTAAAACCTTTTATTAATCGATAAATCACTAACAAATGGTTGCCACAACGACTAAGTCTCCTTATCCTTTCATCCTATAACTATTATCCAATAAACAGTTAATGCCAACCGAATTACGACTGGTCAAGGTAGCAGTTCCAGTACCACTGCGCCGGCTTTTTGATTATCAATACAGTGCCCAGCAAACCCCGGTGGTTGGTGGTCGCGTTCTCGTGCCTTTTGGAAGTCAGAAGCTTGTAGCCTATGTTGTAGGTTTTACTGATACAACGGATATAGCCTCTCATAAAATCAAACATATCAGTAAGGTCATTGACTCCGAAATACTTATCGACAAAGAACTGTTTGGTTTTATTAAATGGTCAGCTCAATATTATCAGCACCCTATTGGCGAAGTGTTCAGTGCTTGCCTACCTGCACTTGCTACTAAAGGAGAGTCAGCTGAACTGGAAGCTGAACGTTTTTGGCAGTTAACCGAGCTTGGTAAAGATGCTGAACCGAAAGCCAATGCTGTAAAACAACACGCCATATTAAAATTAGCTCGTATTAACAATGGTCTCATTACCCTTGAAACCTTAAAATTAAATCAATTTGCGCCAGCCGATTTAAAGGCTTTGCTTAATAAAGAGTGGCTCAAAGAAGCTTTTAAATCACTGAGTGACCACTATATCAAGCCGTCTGTAAAAACGAGCGAGATAGAACCCAACAAAGAACAGCATCAGGCATTGGCACAAATCTATGCCAAGAGCGCTAGCTTTCAACCATTCCTATTAGACGGGGTGACTTCAAGTGGTAAAACTGAAGTCTATTTAAGAGCTATTGCACAACAATTAGAAACGGATAAACAAGTATTAGTATTAGTGCCTGAAATTGGCTTAACGCCACAAACGGTCCAGCGCTTTAAGCAACGATTCAATGCCAACATAGCCATGCTTCATTCAGGCATGACTGACAAACAGCGCTTAAATGAATGGATTAAAGCGAAGCAAGGACTCACTTCGATTATCATTGGAACTCGTTCTGCCCTTTTTACACCATTTAAAAATCTTGGTTTGATCGTTATTGATGAAGAGCACGATTTATCTTTCAAGCAGCAAGAAGGCTTTCGATATTCGGCTAGAGATTTGGCACTAGTTCGAGCGAACAATTTAAATATCCCCATCATTATGGGCTCGGCTACACCATCTATGGAATCCCAATATAATGTTGAAGCTGGTCGTTTTGAACGGCTGACTCTGGCACGTCGCGCAGGCAATGCCAAACCACCGCATAGCAAAATATTTGATGTCAGACAGAGACCATTGCAAGAAGGGATATCCAAGCCTTTAAAAGAGCATATTGAAAGTCACCTCGCCAAAGATCAGCAGTGTTTAGTCTTTCTAAATCGCCGCGGCTATGCACCCAGTATTTTATGCCATGACTGCGGTTGGTTGGCAGAATGTAATCGCTGCGATCGAAATATGACTTACCATCAACAACTAAAACGCTTGCATTGCCATCACTGTGATCGGCAAGTTTTTTTGCCCAAACAATGCCCTAGTTGCCAATCAAGTGAACTGCTACCCATAGGTTTAGGAACTGAACGGTTGCAAGAAGTGCTAAGCAAATTATTTCCAACCAAAAATGTTATCCGAGTTGATAGAGACTCCACTCGGCGCAAGAACTCAATGCAAACTATCGTTGAGCAAATCAAAAATGGCGAAGCCGATATTATTGTTGGCACCCAAATGCTGGCTAAAGGCCATCACTTCCCAAACCTTACTTTAGTTGCAGTAGTGGATATTGATGGTTGCTTATTCAGCGCCGATTACCGGGCAACCGAGCGGACAGCACAATTGCTCACTCAAGTAGCTGGTCGTGCTGGCCGAGGGGATGCCAAAGGTGAGATAGTGATCCAAAGCCACCACCCTGATCATCCTTTATTGCTCAACTTATTTACTCAGAATTATCAACAACTTAGTGAGCAGATGCTGGCTGAACGCAAGACTGCAAATTTACCGCCCTATTCTGCTCAAGTCTTAATCCGAGCCCAGGCCAACCAATTAGAAAAACCGATGGCGTTTTTATCGGAGATGGCCAATATTTTAAATCAATATTCTAACTTATCGGTATTCGGTCCCTACCCTGCCCCAATGATTAAACGAGCTGGTAAAATGCGGGCTCAACTTTTATTGCAAGCTGATGATAAAAAAACCATACAGCAGATATTAAACGCCGCATTGCCCATAATAGAACAGCAGCAATCTGCTAAAACTGTTCGCTGGTCAATCGATGTAGATCCGCAAGAAGTCTTCTAAGCATTGTTTTAATAATACAAATCAATATTCATTCTTTACTGAATATTTAAACTCTAATGGTTGGTCTAACCTCAGATTAAAGCTAGAATAGCTTTATATCTGGTATTGACAATAACAATAGCAAAAACCTTAATGATGCATTTTCACAAAGCCGCCACTCGTAAAACTAGCACCCGCAAAAATACGCGAAAAAATACCCGTGCTCCACGAAAAAAAGCAGCTACAAAAAAACAAAGTTCGCCTGTTTTATTTTTCTTTAGCGGAATACTGCTGACAATAATTGGTATTATCGTTTGGTTATACTTTACTAAGCCAGAGTTACTAAAAGAATTTCTACCAGAAAAATCATCGGCTGCTAGTCAACAAGCAACCAATAGTCCAACAAACACAAAACCGACTAAAACCAATAATAGCAATGATGAAGCTCAGCTTGATTACCACCAAATACTCACCAACAAAGAGTTAGAGGTAGAAAAGGACCCAAAAATCGCTGAGAGTTCAAGCAAACGCTATGTCATGCAATGCGGTGCATCGAAAGTCTTAGAAAAAGCTGAAAGCCTAAAAGCACAAATCGCTTTTATTGGCCTGCAAGCCGAAGTTGTCGAAAAAGATGGCTGGTATCGAGTTCGACTGGGACCTTACACATCTAAACGCGCTGCTGAAAGCGATCGCCACAAGCTAGAACGAAATGACTTTAACGATTGTCGGATTTGGTAATGATTGAGTTTCTAGTCAACTTCACTGTAGATGCTTTACTCAGTAGTTTAATTTTATGGCTAGCAGCTAAAATTACTGGTGTCGACTTAGAATATAAAACAGCCTAAATTATTTCTGCCGCTTCCTCAGTCGCGTTAATCATCCCGTTTGTAGGCTGGTTTATATCTGTGCTTATTTTTTTCTATTTACTATATCAATATACGACTGCAAGTATTTGGCCAGATCTGATTTTAATGGTTATTGTGAGTAAATTAATTTCTGTTTTGATTTGGATATTCTTGCTCTCTATATATCTTACTTAGAGGTTCTTGAATTTAGGATTCAAACCCCCACATATCTCCTAACGCTAAAATAAGCTTATTTTAAAGTAGGTATATAAAATGCAACAATATCGCGGAACCACCATTCTGTCGGTTCGCCGTAATGGCACCGTAGTTATCGGTGGTGATGGTCAAGTATCCCTTGGCAATACCATCATGAAAGGCAATGCGCGCAAAGTGCGTCGTTTATACAACAATCAAGTCATTGCCGGCTTTGCTGGCGGTACAGCTGATGCCTTTACTCTATTCGAGCGGTTCGAAGCTAAATTAGAATCCCACGGCGGTAAACTGATGCGCGCCGCGGTAGAGTTAGCTAAAGACTGGCGAACTGATCGTGCCTTACGCAAGCTAGAGGCTTTGTTAGCCGTTGCGGATAAAGAACACTCTTTAATCATTACTGGTAATGGCGACGTAATACAGCCTGAAGATGATTTGATTGCCATTGGCTCTGGTGGTGCCTTCGCCCAATCAGCGGCCAGTGCTTTATTGCAGAAAACCGATTTAAGTGCCCGTGAAATTGTCGAAACTGGCCTAACGATTGCTGGTGATATCTGTATTTATACCAATCACAATCAAACTATTGAAGAATTGAATTACTAGTAGTCTTTTTGCTTGATAGCTTTGTTGCTTAATTGCTTAATTGCTTAATTGCTTAATTGCTCATTTATCATGAATAAACTTCGACAATTAGGCGCCTCACTCTCAAGCAAAAATCCTTACTAGTAACCTTTATATTAATTATTGTTATTCCTGAGAAAGTGGGAAGCTAGCAGAAAGAGAAAAATATTATGTCCATGACTCCTCGTGAAATTGTACACGAATTAGATAAACACATTGTTGGTCAACAAGGAGCTAAACGCTCAGTAGCCATCGCGCTAAGAAATCGCTGGCGTCGGATGCAAGTTGCTGAAGACTTGCGTAATGAAATTACTCCCAAAAACATTTTAATGATTGGCCCTACAGGGGTGGGAAAAACTGAAATTGCCCGCCGCTTAGCTAAGTTAGCTAATGCACCATTTATAAAAATTGAAGCGACCAAATTTACCGAAGTTGGTTATGTTGGTCGTGACGTTGAATCCATCATTCGTGATTTAGTCGATGCGGCGTTTAAAATGATGCGCGAGCAGGAAATGGCTAAACAAGAAAATCGCGCTGTTGATGCTGCCGAAGAAAAAGTCCTCGATGCTTTATTACCGCCAGCTCGCTCAAGCTCAACTGATTCGGCGTGGGATACCACAGATAAACCTGTTGAAGATTCTTCTGCTCGTCAAATCTTCCGTAAAAAGTTACGCCAAGGAGAACTGGATCAGCGTGAAATTGAAATCGACGTCGCTCAAGTTGCTGTTGGCATCGATATCATGGCGCCTCCTGGTATGGAAGATATGACCAATCAATTACAGTCTATGTTCCAAAACATGAGTCCATCGAAAACTAAGAAACGTAAACTTAAAGTTAAGGATGCGATGAAGTTACTGACCGAAGAAGAAGCTGCTAAACTTATTGATCAGGAAGAATTAAAAGTTAAAGCGGTTGAAGCCGTCGAACAGCATGGCATCGTATTCTTAGATGAAATCGATAAAGTCGCTAAGCGCGGCGGCAATCAAGAAGGCGGCGTTTCCCGCGAGGGTGTACAACGAGATTTGCTACCTTTAGTCGAAGGCTCAACGGTGAGCACTAAATACGGCATGATCAAAACCGACCATATTTTATTTATCGCCTCCGGCGCTTTCCATTTAGCAAAACCATCCGACTTAATTCCTGAGCTACAAGGTCGTTTACCCATTAGAGTTGAATTAAGAGCGCTAACGGTAGAAGACTTTATGCGCATATTAACGGAGCCCGATGCTGCTTTAACCAAACAGTACCAAGCACTATTAGCTACCGAAGGTAAGCAAATCGAATTTATCGATTCAGGAATACAACGGATTGCCGAGTTCTCTTATCAAGTCAACGAAACTACGGAAAATATTGGTGCTCGCCGACTGCATACGGTCATGGAGCGATTGTTGGATGAAGTTTCATTCGACGCTGCTGAGAATGAAGAAAAACTTATCATAGATGCAGCTTATGTTAACAAGCAGTTATCAGAATTAGCTGAAGACGAAGACTTAAGCCGCTTTATTCTTTAATAGTTATATTCATATACTTTTAAAAGGCTCTTAAGGAGCCTTTTCTTGTTCATAAAACAACAAGTTGTTCATTTTATTAACAAAAATTTCACACCAAAGATGAACAAGATCACATTTGTACATTAAGATACAATTTATTTCCATTAGAAATTATAATCCATTATATTCGAAAAAAATAAATTAGAAACTACTAATAAACAGATCAATTAAAAAAAATCTGCTTCGAATTCCTATTAAAGCAATGCACTCCTGCATTATATTTACCACTTTTCACTCAGATTGATAAAATCTTCTAAGCCAACCGACAGCTATTAATTAAATTTAATAATAGTAAACGCTAACTTTTCCCCCAATATGATATTCAAACAGCTCATTTGTGTTTAATATTTACGCACTTCTTATTTGTGAGAAGTTTATTACGCAACAATTTTAGGGGGATGTATGAAACTTAAAAAGGTAGTTGCTGGACTTGCGCTTGCACTAGGTGTAACCGGGGTTCATGCAGGGGAATATCGGGTCGCTCAAGACTCTACGAAAAAAATCAAAAATCAATATATCGTAGGGTTTAAAGAAGCACCTCTTCAGTCTATGCAATTCAGTGGCTTTAACAATGCTTCAGCGATTAGTTTTATGGCGCAAGATCTAGGCGCTAAATACCGTGGCGATGTAAAAATGACGTTCAAGAAAGCACTTAAAGGTGGTGTTTTCAAGATGTCTGAAAAAGATGCCCAGACCATGGCAAATGATCCGCGTATTGCATTCGTTGAAGAAGATCAAATGATGTCTAACAAAGCTACGCAAAACAACGCAACTTGGGGTCTTGATCGAATCGACCAAGCTAACTTGCCATTAAATAGCACTTATAACTATGACACTTCAGCATCAAATGTTAATGCCTACATTATTGATACCGGTGTTTTGAACAGTCATTCAGATTTTGGCGGTCGCTCACAGTCGGGTTATGATTTTGTTGATAACGATAACGACGCTACAGATTGTAATGGTCATGGTACCCACGTAGCTGGCACAGTCGCTGGTAGCACATACGGTGTGGCTAAAGGTGCAAAAATCTATGGTATTCGTGTATTAGGCTGTACCGGTAGCGGTTCAAACTCTGGCGTTATAGCTGGTATCGACTGGGTTGCTAACAATCACGTTAAACCTGCGGTTGCAAACATGAGTTTAGGTGGCGGTGCTTCAAGCGCTACTGATAACGCAGTTGCAAACTTAGTTAATTCTGGTGTTACCGTGGTAGTTGCTGCGGGTAATGATAATAGTAATGCATGTAATTACTCACCAGCTCGTGCTCCAAGTGCGATTACAGTAGGTTCAACTACATCTAGCGATGCTCGCTCTAGCTTCTCGAACTTTGGTACTTGTCTAGATATTTATGCTCCTGGCTCAAGCATTACTTCAGCTTGGTCAAATGGCGGCACTCGTACTATCAGCGGTACCTCAATGGCTGCTCCGCACGTTGCAGGTGTTGCTGCTTTATATTTAGCAAACAATCCTAACGCAACTCCAGCGCAAGTTACTGCTGCAGTAACAGGCAATGCAGCTTCAGGTAAAGTATCGGATGCTAAATCAGGTTCACCGAACTTGTTATTACAAAGCCTATTTGGCGGCGGCGGCGATCCACCACCTCCACCACCACCAACAGATAACTCTTTGACTAACGGCCAAACAGTTACCGGTCTATCAGGTTCAACGGGTAATGAGAAGTTCTTCACTCTAGAAGTTCCTGCTGGTGCTACTAACTTGAGCTTCAATATTAATGGTGGTTCTGGTGATGCTGACTTGTATGTTCGCTTTGGTAGTAAGCCAACTACATCGACTTATGATTGTCGCCCATACCGTAACGGTAACAGTGAAACTTGTGACATCAGTAACGTTCAAGCTGGCACTTATCATGTAATGCTGCGCGCTTACTCTTCTTACTCAGGTGTGAACTTAACTGGTAGCTTTGATGAAGGCGGCTCTAACCCACCTCCAGTAGATGATACTTTAAGTGAAACTGGTTTATCAGGCGCACGTAGTAGTCAGCAGTTCTTTACATTGGAAGTCCCTGCGGGCAGAAGCCAAGTTACCATCTCAATTTCTGGTGGCTCAGGTGATTCTGACTTGTATGTAAGATATGGTAGTAACCCTACGACTAGAACTTACGATTGTCGTCCTTACCGTAACGGTAATAACGAAACTTGTACTCTAAATGCTCAAGCTGGCACTTACTACATCATGTTAAGAGGTTACAGTGCTTACTCAGGCGTCAGTCTATCAGGTAGCTCTAACTAAGTATGAGCATAAAAAAATAATAACGAGTTACTCCTTAAATTAGGGATGCATTGCATCCCTTTTTTTTCGCCTAGAATATAGAGCCGCCCTCAACCTGTGTTATCATTTCATTCACTGTATTAGTTTATAAAATAATGAATCCGCCTAAAACCATATCGCTTCTAACCCAATCCAAACAGTTAAAAGTCGAATTCGAGAAAGAGATTTTCTTGTTAAGCTATGAATATCTTCGGGTCTTTTCTCCATCAGCCGAAATTCGCGGGCATGGTAATCAAGAAATGCTCATTATTGGTGGTAAAAAGCATGTGCAAATCACTAATATTGAAGCCGTAGGACAATACGCTATTAAATTAACTTTTGATGACGGTCACGACAGCGGTCTGTATAATTGGAACACTCTTTACGAACTTGGTCGTGATTATGCTGCAAATTGGCAATACTATTTGCAGAAATTACAATCTGCTGGTTTAAAGCGCACAGAAGATCCAAGCATTGGCATCTTTAATCCAAATCAGCCTAACCAAAAATGAGATCGCATGACTGAACAAAAAAAACCAGAAAACTCTCAAGAAACTACACACTTTGGCTATGAAACAATAGCTAAAGAAGACAAGGTAGAAAAAGTTGCTGAGGTTTTCCATTCCGTAGCCGGCAAATACGACATCATGAATGACCTGATGTCATTTGGGATTCATCGGATTTGGAAGCGCTACACCATCGAGCGGGCGGCAGTGCGCAAAGGCCAAAAAATCTTGGATATTGCCGGCGGTACTGGTGACTTAACCGCGAAATTTTCAAAGTTAGTTGGTGATAAAGGCCAGGTTATTTTAGCCGACATTAACGACTCCATGATTAAAGTCGGCCGTTCTAAATTGGTCGATAGCGGCATTGTGGGCAATGTGGAATATCTTCAAGCGAACGCCGAAGCGCTACCCTTCCCGGATAATTACTTCGATCGCATTACCATCGCGTTTGGCCTTCGAAACGTCACAGAAAAAGAAAAAGCATTGAAGTCGATGTATCGTATTTTAAAACCAGGTGGCAAGCTCTTGGTTTTAGAGTTTTCAAAGCCGACCCTACCAGCGCTTTCTAAAATTTATGATACTTACTCTTTTAGCCTATTACCTTTTATGGGTAAGCTAGTTGCCAATGATTCAGAAAGTTATAAATACCTTGCTGAATCTATTCGTATGCACCCTGACCAAGATACTTTGCAAACCATGATGGAAGCTTCAGGTTTTGATGATGTGGAGTATACCAACCTAACTGGTGGAGTGGTTGCTTTGCATATAGGCAAGAAATACTAAATGCTAGTGAGTTTATTTGCTCCAACCATTGAAACGGTTATCAATCAAGTCATTAAGCTTGATCCTGATGCTAAAGCTCGATTATTTAAATTAGATGGTAAGCTGATTAAATTTGAGCTAACTGATTTAAAACAATCCATCTATTTTAAGATCGATGAAGATTATATTGTTGTAAAAGAGGCTTTTAACAATGAATTAGAGCCCAATGCTGAACTAAAAGGCAATAGTTTATCCTTCTTTAACCTGGCGCTATCAGAACAGCAAGATCCTTTATTTAAAGGCGAAGTGATATTTTCAGGCGAAATCCAAACTGCGCAAAAATTCCAAAACTTCTTTGAACAACTCGACATCGACTGGGAAGAACACTTATCTAAATATACCGGTGATATCGTCGCTCATGAGCTTTTTAAAGCTGGTAAACGTTTTCAGGGATGGGCGATGGAAACACTCAACACGGCCAAACTGAATCTCAGCGAATACTTAAGGTTCGAAGCAAGAGCTACTCCTGCATCAATCGAATTAGAAAATTTCTTTGATGATGTGGCCGACTTAAAATCTGACGTTGAGCGAATTGAATTAAGAATCAACCGTCTGCTTGCAAAAAAAATATCTGGCGAATAATTTTCGATGAGTAAACTTAAGCAACTGCATCATGCTATGACCATTAACCGTACTTTAGTTAAGTATGGTTTGGATGAATTTCTAGCACCAACACCCATCGCTAAATTTCGTTTTGTTGCCAAAATTTTTTCCTTAACGAGAACTCAACATAAAGACAAATCTCGCGGTAAAAGGCTAGCCATGGCCTTAACTGAATTAGGCCCTATTTACATCAAGCTCGGTCAAATGCTTTCCACCCGCCGCGATATTATTCCGCCAGATATTGCAGATGATCTAGCCAAGCTTCAAGATCAGGTTGAGCCATTTGATAACCAAGAAGCTATTAAGGTTATCGAAAGACAATTAGAGCAGCCTCTTAAGTCAGTCTTTACATCCTTTGAGCAGTCACCACTTGCCTCTGCTTCAATTGCCCAAGTACACGCAGCAGTTCTAAAAGACGGTCAAGATGTGGTAGTGAAGGTACTCAGACCAGGAATACGAAAGAAGATCCAGAAAGATTTGGATATGATGCATTCCTTAGCGCAATGGGCCGAGAAATACTCCAGTGAAGCTCGCCGCTTTCGTATTAAAGAGGTAGTTAAAGATTATGACGAAACCATTAAGCGAGAAATTGACTTAAGAATTGAAGCGGCTAATTGTTCTAATTTGCGGGGCAATTTTGAAGGTTCGGAATTACTCTATGTGCCAAAAGTATATTGGGACTATTGTCGCAATAAAGTCATGGTCATGGAGCGAATTTCAGGGATCCCAGTAGGAGAAGTTCAACAGTTAATCGATGCTGGCGTGGATATGCAAGAACTGGCTAACCGAGGAGTCGAAATCTTTTTTACTCAAGTGTTTAGAGATAGTTTTTTCCATGCAGATATGCATCCCGGCAATATCTTTGTGGACGTCAGCAGTCCCAGTAAGCCACAATATATAGCGATCGATTGCGGCATTATGGGCACGCTGAACGAGTCAGACAAACGCTATTTAGCCGATAACTTCTTAGCCTTTTTTGACCAAAACTATCGAAGAATTGCAGAATTGCATATTGAATCCGGCTGGATCGATAAGAATGTCTCAGTTACTGAGTTTGAGTCAGCAATACGTGCCGCCTGTGAACCTATTTTTGGTAAAAAGATTTCAGAGATTTCATTTGGGCACTTTTTAATCCAACTATTTCAGACCGCGCGAAAATTTAATATGCAAGTTCAGCCACAGTTAGTACTTTTACAGAAGACTTTGTTGTATATTGAAGGCCTTGGTCGCCAGCTTTATCCTGAACTAGATTTGTGGGAAACCGCTCAGCCATTTTTAAGGCAATGGATTAAAGATAAGTATTCACCGATAAACATTTTTAAACAGATGAAACAAGAAGCACCACAAATATTAGAAGAATTACCCAAAGTGCCCGGTAAAATTATCAAGGCAGTTGACCAAGTAAACCAGTTGGCGGAATCATTTGATGACATCAAGCAGCAAATAGTTGAGTTAGAGACTCACAAATTGCGTCAGCAATACGCTCAAAAACATGCGGTGATAGGCTCCAGCTTAGCCATTACTGCGGGCTTAATTTATACTGCGATGCCAAATAATTTTTGGCCAGCAGTTGGCCTTGGATTGGGCGCAGCTTATTTTTTAATTAAAAGCCTATGGCCGGCTAGTAACTAGGCTAAAATCATATTCAACAGTAAACACTTATGACTGACTGTATTTTTTGCAAAATCATCAATAATGAAATCCCAAGTAGCAAGGTCTATGAGGATGAGCAAGTTTTGGTTTTTAAAGACATTGCACCAAAAGCTCCTGTGCATTTATTGATGATTCCCAAAAAGCACATCCATAGTTTAGCTGAAGTCACTGCTGAAGATTCAGAACTTATGGGCTATATGATGACCAAGGTTCCAGAGATTGCAAAAGATGCAGGCTTAGAAGGTTTTAGGACCATCATCAATACTGGTAAAGATGGTGGGCAAATCGTATTTCATATACATATACATATTTTAGGTGGCGGCGGTCCGTTACCTTTTTAATATCCCGTTAAAGACAGAGGTTTATTATGGGTCCTAGTTTATGGCAGCTATTGATAGTATTAGTCATTATTATTTTAATTTTTGGCACAAAAAAACTTAAAAACATTGGTGGTGATTTAGGCGGTGCTTTAAAGAATTTTAAAGATGCGGTGAAAGATGAAAAAGGCGGCGAAAATAATACTGACGCTCAGCCTGAAGCCGTCGAAAAGCAAGATGCCGAATTTACAGAGACTTCTGGCGCAAAAGAAGAATCCCCTGTCGAGCGTAAATAGATAAATATCTACTATGCCTTTTGACACTGGTATCTTTGAATGGCTGATCATATTTGTGATCGCCCTTTTAGTTCTTGGTCCTGAGCGCTTACCCAAAGCTGCCAGAACGGTCGGCCGCTGGTTTGGTAAAGCTAAATCAACCATGACTCAGTTTAATCATCAAATTAATCGCGAACTGGAAATTGATGAACTAAAGAAACGCGTCGCTGAACATGAAAAACTGATCAAAGAGCAAGCCGCAGGCACAGAATTAGAAATCCTTAGAGAAGAAGCAGAGCAAACATTACAACAAGCTGAAGAGCGTCTGAAATCTAAAGAATGAGCCCACAAGAATCTCAAGATACTGATATGCCATTAGTTTCACATCTGGTGGAATTACGCGACCGCCTATTGCGGGTGGTTTTGGTGGTTGGAGTGATTTTTATAGTGTTGGCTATTTTTGCAAATCGTCTATATGAGTTGCTATCAATTCCATTAAGCAACAACCTACCTGAAAATTCTCAGCAAATTGCCACCGGAGTTATATCGCCTTTTTTAGCGCCTTTGAAACTGGCTTTTGTGACCGCCGTATTTCTTGCCATTCCTGTCATACTGCATCAAGCTTGGGGCTTTGTTTCTCCAGGCCTATACGCCAAAGAAAAACGTTTCGCCTTTCCGCTTTTATTTTCTAGTGTGTTTTTATTTTATGCTGGCATCGCTTTTGCATACTTTGTTATTTTGCCCATCTTGTTTCAATTCTTACCCAGTATCGCACCTGATGGCGTTGTCTATATGCCGGATATTACCAGTTACCTCGACGTATCCATTAAATTATTTTTTGCTTTTGGACTTGCCTTTCAAGTTCCTATTGTCACCTTGTTATTGATCTGGTCTGGCATTTCTAACGTTGAATCACTTTCTAAAAAAAGGCCTTATATTGTCGTCGGTGCATTTATCTTTGGGATGCTGCTCACTCCGCCAGACGTTATTTCACAAACCTTGTTGGCAATTCCTATGTGGCTGTTGTTTGAAGTAGGCTTAATTTTTGGCAAAGCATTTCCTGCAAAAAGAGATGAAACCACCGAGGATTCCCAAGCTTGAAAATCACCCCCAAAAGACTAAAGTTTGGTTTAAACCTTTGGTTCCCTTTTCGCTTTACTGGCATCAAAGTTTTAGTCATTAAAGACGACTGGACCTATGCCAAAGTTCGCTTAAAAAGAAGTTGGTATAACCAAAATGCGGTTGGCACCCATTATGGCGGTTCTTTATTTTCTATGACTGATCCATTCTATATGCTGATGGCATTTTACCAAATAGGAAAAGACTATATTGTCTGGGATAAAAAAGCGGAAATTAAATTTATCAAAGCCACCAAAAAGGATGTCTTCGCCGAATATCATCTGCCACAAGAAACTTTAGATGAATGGAAACAGCAATTAAAAACTCAAGACAAAATTGAACCTGTTTTCGAGGTCGACATTAAGGATGCCGAAGGCAACATGATCGCCAAAGTTTGGAAGACTTTATATATAGCGAATAAAAGCAAATAGCTTCTAATTTTGTGGTTAGTGAGTTGTACATTTTTTTTAGCACCTATTTAACAAAGTGCCACTCAGTCTGTCGCCCACCTAAGTAAATAACCTTTTCACCATCAAAATAGGCTGACTGTTCCAAAGGGATCTGGATTAGCTGATTATCCCATTCCGGAAGTTTTACTTTTACATTTCCTTCAATCGCGTAAGCTGTATTAGGATAAAGCTTCCAGTCGCCCTGTATTGGCGTTTCTGCTTGGTTATCCCACATTCCAATAGTCGGACCTACGGCATGACCAACAAAGCCTAAGGGGTGAGTATAGGTGCTACTAATCAATCCCTTTCGTCTGGCCTTTTCTTGAGTTGCTTTTAAGATTTCATTACCGGTTTTACCGGTAACATAAGATTTAGTGAGCTCATCTTGCCATTGATTACCTTTTGCTAAAGCACTAATAAATCCTTGCGGTACTTCAAACTCATCATTTTTAGCAACATAACCGACTTCTTGGGTATCGGTACATAAGCCTAAATAGCAGATCCCCACATCGGTATGAATCAAATCACCTGGCATAATGGTACGCTTTCCTTTACCAAAAAATGGTGCCAAAGGATCATTGATATCGCCTTTTCTTTGAATAGTGACATAAGGTTGGAACCAGGGACTTAATTGTAATTCTTCAAATCGCTCTCTTATAAACCAAGATAAATCGTCACTTGTGGTAACTCCAGGTGTAATGGCTTTTGTAGAAAAGGCTTCAGAAATCACAGAGCGAGCCATTTTGACAATGTTCGGATACAGCGCTAACTCAGGCTCAGTTCGAGTTTCCATCCAGCGAATCACCATGTCTTTCGAACTAACTAAACGTTTCTGGTATTTTTCCGGTAAGGCATCATTTAATTGTTGATAAAGGCCCTGACTTAACCCATCGGCAATTGCCCAGTCCTTGCTAACATTGATACCAATTTTATTAGGCTGATACTCTTCAATAATTTCGGCAAGTCTTTGCCATTGCTGCTCTTTAGTACCACCATCCCAACGTGTTTTATAGACATCGCCAATGCTGTAACGACTCACGCTAAAGCGCTCTACTTTATTATCTTTTAAGGCAAAAACTAACAAGGTCGTTCTACGCGCCGCAAAAGTGGGCTGCGGTACTAGCGTATAAAACAGTCTGTCTTCGCCATATTCGCGATTAATGACCAGCCACATATCAAGGCCAGACTCTTTCATCAACTGAGGCAATAAGTTATCTAAACGATGATTTAAAATTTGATTCTGAACTTTTGCACGCTCTTGATAATTTAAAATTTCTGGCGTCGCATCTACCACAAGCCCCTGCTCATAGTTTTCCGAATGAGCCTGTATAGCCACCAACAGCAATAAAACACTTAGTAATTTTTTCATTTAGATTCTCAAGTTATTATCATTTAGAGCGTTATGTGCGACGCATATTTGCGGCTGGAGAAAATTTAAATTTTAACCAACCACCATAGCGGCGATACGAGATCCTGAATCAAGTTCAGGATGACTTAGTGTAAAAATTGCATTTTTCCACTAAGTCATTTGTCACCCAACATAATCCCAATCCACCGAGTCTCCTCATTAGCATCAAGAATAATCTTAACGATAATGGTCAAAGGAACTGATAACAGCATTCCCACTGGACCTAAGACCCAGCCCCAGAACAGTAAGGATAAGAAAACTACTAAAGTCGACAGGCCTAAACCTTTGCCCATGAATTTAGGCTCGACAATATTGCCAACAATGAAATTCACCAGTAGATAACCTACGGCTACTAAGATAGGCGTTGCCAATGTACTTTCTGGCGATAGCCAAGCCAAGATTACGGCGGGGACTGCAGCAATGATAGAACCAATGTTAGGAATAAAATTAAACATAAAGGCCACTAGCCCCCATAAAAATGGATATTCCACATTAAAGAACCATAGCCAAGCTGAAATAAAAGCGCCAGTCATTAAGCTCACGACTGATTTAATCGTCGCGTAACGTTTGATTTTTTCGATAACTTGATCAGTACCATCTTTTGCTTTGCTATTACCTAATTCGGATGCTGGGAATGCTCTATGTAATTTATCGGAAAAGATACTGGCTTCCATCAATAAGAAAATAGAAGTAAAAACAATTAAGAAGGTGTTGCTTAATAAAGAGCCTAATCCATTCAGTACGGACGTGGAGACATTCATAATCATGCCGGGAGAGAAGTTTTGTGAAATCCCAGTTTCTGGTATTGGTAGACCAAAACTTTTTAAATTTTCAATTAATCCCGACAACTTATTGGTTAGCGCACTTTGGTATTGGGGTAATTTATCCGAAAAATCTTGAATGGAATTACCTACCAACTTACCGATCATAAAAAACACAAAACCAGCAATCACTACTACTAAAATGATTGATAACCAATCTGGAATATTTTTTTGCGTATAAGGGACTTTGCTTGAAGCAAAGAAAAAATACAAAGGGCTTAAAATAATCGACACAAAAATCGATAAAATTACTGGCACAATAAAACTACTGGCCGCTTTCATGCCAGCAATAATAATAAAGGTAGCAGCTATGGCTAAAAGGACATTGGTTGCACGACTTATTTGCATTGTATTGAATTAGGCTCCTGCCCCTTGTTTTTATTGATTTTAGTTTATACCATCTAGTGATAGTTTTTCTAATAAAATCACAGCTTTATGGCGTTTAACGGTAACAATACCGCTGTTTATATAGACATAGGGGTAAATTTAACCAACTCCAGATTCGATAAGGATCGCTATGAAGTTATCCTGCGCGCAGAAGAGGCTGGAGTGATCGCCCAAGTGATTACTGGCACCGACGCTCAAGAAAGCATTGCCGCATATCAGTTAACACGACAAAACCCTTCACTATTCTCAACCGCTGGCTGTCATCCGCACGATGCAAAAGATTTTACCGAAGACGACTTTCAAACTATCCAGTCATTGTTAAAGCATGAAAGAGTCGTAGCCGTTGGCGAATGTGGTTTAGACTTTAATCGCAACTTTTCTCCACCTGCGATCCAAGAAACAGTTTTCAGGCAGCAAATAGAATTAGCCTGCACCATTAACAAACCGCTATTTCTGCATGAACGTGATGCGAATGAGCGGATGATTGAAATATTAGACGAATATGCCGCTGATTTACCCAAAGTGGTTATTCATTGTTTTACCGGCAATCAACCAGCTTTAGAGTCTTATCTTGAGCGCGATTTGTATATTGGAGTTACAGGCTGGGTATGTGATGAACGCCGCGGAGTTGGCTTGTCTGAAATCATCCATCTTATTCCTGATAATCGGCTAATGCTTGAAACCGATGCTCCTTATTTAATACCGCGTGATTTAAAGCCTAAGCCAAAGTCTAATCGAAATGAGCCTAAGTATTTACCGCATATTGCGCAAAAAATTGCTCAATGCAGAAATCAAGACTTGGAATATATTGCAAAAATCAGCTACCAAAATGCACTAGATTTTTTTAAACTCGATGCTACTGATACGTTTCAAATAACTTAAACAATAAATAACAGGAAGTTTAATGGCCAATCAATTTCAATTATTTAAACAA
The DNA here is from genome assembly GCA_947498625.1 of uncultured Kangiella sp. Taxonomy (GTDB): domain Bacteria; phylum Pseudomonadota; class Gammaproteobacteria; order Enterobacterales; family Kangiellaceae; genus Kangiella. The sequence goes on from CANMKR010000004.1 coordinate 23,874, forward strand.
AAGTTCTTTTCTTCCTATTTTGTTACTCAAGCCTTAGGCGCTTTTAATGACAGTACTTTTAAACAAGCGCTCATTACTCTTATTACCTATTATTCTGCTGGTAAGATTGCGTTGGAACCGCAAATTATGACCAACGTTGCAGCAGGGTTATTTATTGTCCCGTTTTTCTTATTTTCCGCTACCGCTGGGCAGTTTGCCGAAAAGTTTGAAAAATCTTGGTTAATTCGAAAAATTAAAATCCTCGAAATTTTTATCATGATATTAGCAGTCATTGGTCTTTATCTTGATAATATTTATTTCTTGCTCACCATTTTATTTTTATTAGGCTTGCAGTCCACATTCTTTGGGCCAATAAAATATTCTATTTTACCGCAGCACTTAAAAGATGAAGAATTGGTCGGTGGTAATGGCATGGTAGAGATGGGCACCTTTGTAGCGATTTTAATTGGTACCATCGTTGGTGGCGCGCTAATTGGTTATAACGAAATCGGCAAGATCATCCTTTCTGTTCTAATACTTTCAGTTGCCGTTTTAGGTTATTTTGCAAGTAGTCGTATCCCGCATACCAAAGCCGTGCAACCTGATCTTAAAATAAACTGGAACCCCGTAACTCAAACCTATAAAACTCTACAATTCACCCGACGAAACCGAGTAGTTTTTTTAGCTATCCTTGGCATTTCTTGGTTTTGGTTTTACGGCACGATTTTCTTAACTCAAATCAATACTTTTGCCAAAGTCAGTCTCGATGGAAATGCCTTTACTGCAATTTTATTGCTAACAGTATTTTCTGTTGGCATTGGTTTAGGTTCGGCACTATGTGAAAAGATGTCAGGCAAACGTGTGGAATTAGGCCTAGTTCCTTTTGGCGCTATCGGCATGACTTGGTTTGCTATCGATTTATATCTGGCTAACCCGCAAGTTGGCTTTGATGGTAATTTAGGGCCATGGCAATTTATAGAAACACCTGGAGCCATACGTACCTTAATTGATTGCGCATTTGTCGGGGTTTTTGGCGGTTTTTATATTGTTCCCTTATATGCGCTGGTTCAAGAACGATGCGACCGAGAATTTCTATCGCGGGTAATAGCTGGCAACAACATCATCAACTCTTTATTTATGGTTGTCGCCGCTTTCTTTGCAGCGGGGTTGCTGACTTTAGGTATTACTATTCCTGAGTTATTGTTAATTACCGGAATTCTAAATGCGGTAGTGGCTATTTATATCTTCACCCTAGTGCCAGAGTTTTTGATGCGATTCTTAATTTGGATTTTGATCAGCACCATTTACAAAGTTAAAGCCAAAGACTTAGATAAAATCCCAGAAGATGGTCCTTGCGTTATTGTATGTAATCACGTCAGTTATGTTGACTCACTCATTATTGGTGGTTATGTCCGTCGCCCTATCCGATTTGTGATGTACTATAAAATCTTTCAAATTCCTGTGCTGAGCTTTATTTTCAAAACCGCTAAAGCGATTCCCATTGCTGGACGTTCTGAAAATGAATCCTTACTTAATAAATCCATGTATCAAATTCAAGAAGCCTTAGACGCGGGTGAAATCGTTTGTATTTTTCCAGAAGGCAAACTCACCTCTGACGGTGAAATGAATGAATTCAAAGCTGGGGTTGAAAAGATTATCGCTAACTCACCTGTGCCAGTAGTACCCATGGCATTGCAAGGTTTATGGCACAGTTTATTTAGCCGTAAAAAAACCAATAAAATTGCCGATAGAATTAAGCGAATTAGAACTCAGGTAGGCTTGGTGGCTTCTGATCCGATTCCGGCATCAGAAGTAACTAAAGAACTGTTGCACGAAAAAGTAGCTGAGCTTAGAGATGGGCAACTCTAAGCTCTAAGCTCTAAGCTTTTCAATTAAACCTTTAAATTAAAGGTTACAGGGCCATCATTAATAAGCTCAACTCGCATGTCTGCGCCAAACTGACCCGCTGCGGTTTTGGGATACTCAGCTCGTGCTTTGGCCACCATATACTCAAATAAACTTCTTGCCTGTGTAGGAGGCGCTGCACAGGAAAAGCTGGGACGAAGCCCTGAGTCCGTATCAGCGGCCAAAGTAAATTGTGGCACTAACAATAAGCCGCCTTCGATATCTTGCAATGATAAATTCATTTTTCCAGCTGCATCTGAAAATACGCGATAACTGAGTAATTTCTTGAGCAATTTGTCGGCAGAGGATTCAGTGTCATCTTTTTCCACACCTACCAAAACCATGATCCCTCTTTCTATTTCTCCAACAGTAACGCCATTAACCGACACTTTCGATTGAGTGACTCTTTGTAATAACCCAATCATTGATCATCATCACCTTTTTCGCCTTCATCGTCTTTGGTGCCGTCTATCACTTCATCCTCATCTACACGACGAACAATAACTTCCCCACCTAGATCTAAGTCTTCGTCTAGACCTTTTTGTGCTTTAACTTTTGCTACTGCTATTTGCGCACATTCGGTTCTAAGTTCAATATCGTCTTCATTACCGTCTAAACACACTCTCATTTCATGTGCTAGTAATTCTTTTACAGTAGGATCTAAGAATGCAGAGCGCGGTTGCTCGCCACCCGTTAGCATCCTAGACACTTGCGCGACTTTTTGCACAGTGCTAGCGGAACAAGCAGTTAATGTCATTATCGATAGCGCAAGAATTGCTTTTTTCATTGTGGTCCCAAATCTAATCTTTTATATAAGAACAGTATAGCAAGAAAAAGTTGCAAATTAGCAACCATAAAAAAAGCCGCTAAACAGCGGCTTTTTGAAACATCAAACTTTTATGCTTTAGGCGGCCTTGCTGCACGCTTTCTTTCGCTTTCCGTTAATAACTTCTTACGGATACGAATAGACTCAGGAGTAACCTCAACCAATTCATCATTATCAATAAATTCTAAAGCTTGCTCTAAGGTCATTTTAATTGGTGGCGTCAAAACCTGCGCATCATCAGTTCCAGAGGCTCGGACGTTAGTTAATTGCTTACCTTTAAGCGCATTAACCGTCAAATCGTTGGCGCGACTGTGAATACCGACAATTTGTCCTTCATAAACTTCATCACCATGTTTGGCAAATAAACGACCGCGTTCTTGTAGGTTAAATAAGGCATTAGTTAATGCTTTACCTTGACCATTAGAAATCAAAACACCATTAATACGCTGACCAATTTCGCCACCTTTGTGTGGACCATAATGCTCAAAAGTGTGATACATCAAACCCGAGCCAGAAGTTAAAGTCATGAATTCTGTTTGGAAACCAATCAAACCACGGCTAGGCATCATAAAGTCCATACGGATACGGCCTTTACCATCGGGAGCCATATTAGTTAGCTCTGCTTTACGCAAACCTAGGTTCTCCATAATGCTACCTTGATGTTCTTCTTCCACATCAATGGTTACCGATTCGTACGGCTCCATTAATTGCCCGTTTTCTTCTCGAATAATAACTTCTGGACGAGATACCGCTAATTCATAACCTTCACGGCGCATATTTTCGATCAAGATCCCTAGGTGTAATTCACCTCGACCTGATACTTTAAATTTATCCGGATCATCAGTTTCTTCAACTCTTAATGCAACGTTATGCACTAACTCTTGGTGCAATCGCTCTAGAATATTTCTTGAAGTAACATATTTGCCTTCCTTGCCTGCAAAAGGTGAAGTATTCACTTGGAAGGTCATGGTAACGGTCGGCTCATCAACACTTAGTGCCGGCAAAGCTTCCACTTCATTTTGATCACAAATAGTGTCCGAAATCTTTAAATCACCCAAACCCGTGATAGCAATAATATCGCCTGCTTCTGCAGTTTCAACTTCATGACGGTCAAGGCCTAAGTAACCTAATACTTGACCTACTTTACCATTGCGTTTAGCGCCATCAGCACCAACAATAGTTACCTGTTGATTAATTTTAACGCTACCGCGCTTAATACGACCAACGCCAATAACGCCAACATAGGAATTATAATCCAATTGCGAGATTTGCATTTGGAAACCACCTTCGCTATTCGCAGGCGGCGGAGAAACATTGTCTACAATTGCTTGGAACAAAGGCTGCATATTCTCGCCAGTTTCGCCTTCTTCGCGACTAGCCCAACCATTCAAAGCAGAAGCGTAAACCACTTCGAAGTCTAATTGCTCGTCAGTAGCGCCAAGATTATCAAACAGGTCAAATACTTGGTCCATGACCCAATCAGGGCGAGCCCCTGGCTTATCAATCTTGTTGATCACTAGTATTGGCTTCAAGCCTTGTGCAAATGCTTTTTGGGTTACAAAGCGCGTTTGAGGCATTGGGCCTTCAGCCGCATCAACCAATAGTAATACCGAATCGACCATCGACATCACTCGCTCTACTTCGCCACCAAAATCGGCGTGACCAGGAGTATCTACGATGTTAATACGGTAGTCATTCCAAGTAATCGCTGTGTTCTTAGCTAAAATGGTAATGCCACGCTCTTTTTCTAGATCGTTGGAATCCATCACACGATCTTGCTCGCCAGCGCGTTCACCTAAAGTACCTGACTGCTCAAGCAGCTTATCAACCAAAGTCGTTTTACCGTGGTCAACGTGGGCAATAATCGCAATATTGCGTAATTTTTCGATCATGGGATTCTCGTTAATCTAGTTGGAGCTATAAAAAGTGGCGCAATTCTACACTAGATAAAGGGTTTCGGACAGAAAATAATCACATTCCTTTAATTTACTCTAAAGCTATAAATCACCTATAATCGCTAAGTTAATTAATCTTTGAGAAATAAAAATGTCCAAATTGGATCAAGCTGAATTCCTACGACTGATAGATGTCATTGAAAATTTCGAAGTTTTAGAGTGCTATCGCTTACTATGCCCTATGCCGGTTATTAAAACCCAGAATAAGTTAAAAGATATGCAAGTTGGCGAATACCTCAAGGTTATCTGTACTGACCCTGGAACTATGGCAGATATCCCTACTTGGTCCAGAATAAATGATATAACCGTGATTGGATTTGCAGAGTTTGACGACCACACCATCCAATTTCTGCTTCGAAAGTAGACGATGCTTTAAATCTCAACAATCTCGCCTGGTTAATTTTTAAACGATTTGTGCTAGTATGCCTATTCAAGGATAGGTCTAGAGGATACGACTATGAAATCGTTTTTAAATACCCTTTTGTTCATTAGCATCTGCATTTCCGCTCAGCCACTTATAGCCGATGATCATGATTTCCAGGCCCAAGAGTCAGTTGAACATTATCTAGAATTCGAGCTTCCAGCATCTTTAAGCCTATCCCCTAGAATGTCACGCGGCGACGATACTATTTACGCCTCCTCCAAAGATGTGTTGGTTGTAGGAGTAAAAGGGCGAGGAAATGCAGTTATGCTTGTCATAGAATCGGCTGAAACGCCCTTTTTGTCCGGCAAGTATCGTGTCACTATAAATTCGGGCAACAAAAAAAAGCTACGCTTTGCTAATAAGCCTGGCTCTTATAAATATTCAATCGTCGATGTTTCTGATAAAAACGGCAGTGAAGAAAGGCCTGTATTAGACCCCGTAATTATCATTAAAAACTAGCCGTCTAACTTTGCTTACAATCTCTGCTTCAGCTATAATCGCTGTCCATTTTTTGAGCACCACGATTTCTGAATTAGCATGACTGAATTATCTAACCAAAAACCTCAACGCAAAGCTGTCGCATTAATTTCTGGCGGTTTAGACTCTTTATTAGCGGCCAGAGTTGTCCAAGAACAAGGCGTTCATGTTGAAGGTATTAACTTTTACACCGGATTTTGCGTAGAAGGTCATACTCATGCTATTCGTAAAAAAGATAAAGAAAAGCAAAAGCGTAATAATGCTTTGTGGAGTGCTGAGCAACTTGGCATAAAACTGCATATCATCGATATTTCAGAAGAATACAAGGATATCGTCTATAACCCCAAGCATGGTTATGGTTCCAACCTAAATCCTTGCCTCGATTGCAAAATCTATATGGTCAATCAAGCTCAAACTTGGGCTGATGAAAACGGTTTCGATTTTATCATTACTGGTGAGGTTATAGGTCAAAGACCTAAATCTCAACGCAAAGAAACTATGCCAATTATTGCCCGTGAGTCTGGTGCTGAAGATAGATTGTTACGTCCACTTTGCGCGCAAAATTTAATGCCCACACTTCCGGAACGCCAAGGTTGGGTTAATCGAGAAGAGCTTCTTGGTTTCACAGGGAGAAGCCGCAAACCTCAATTTGAGCTTGCTAAAAAATTTGGTTTCGAAGACTTCGCTCAGCCAGCAGGCGGCTGCTGCTTCTTAACTGATGCAAACTATTCAAAAAAACTTGCAGATCTTTGGGAAGCTCGTGGCGAAAAGCATTATGAACTTGATGATATTATGCTATTAAAAGTAGGGCGACATATTAGACCGAAGCCTAACTTTAAGATCATCGTTAGTCGTGAAGAAGGCGAGAATAATTTCCTACGGGGTTATCGTAAAGAGTTCACTACTATTCATACCGTCAGTCATGGGGGCCCTCTAACTCTAGTAGAAGGCACTTTTGACAAAGAAGACCTAAAGTTAGCCGCTCAAATCGTCGCACGTTATTCTGGTGGTAAAAGCGCCGATAAAGTTACTGTAGAAGTAGATAACTTTAAAGGCTCTTCTTACGTTATGGATGTTAAGCCGATGGCTGCTCACGAAGTTTTAGAAGAGTGGCATATCTAGCCTAAAATCCAACAACTAGTCTTTTTATAGCTTTACCGTTATCATGTGTTTTTTTAAGAACTATGAGAACAAAATGCTTATAAAACAATTAATATCATTCTCAATACTTTTGATGTCATTATCGATAATGGCAGAACCGACAGCAGTTGAGATTTTCGCAAAAGACCCTAAATTTCAGAATATGAAAATATCTCCATCTGGGGACTATATTGCTGTAACATTCGAAGAAAATCAATCAACCAAGTTAGCCATATTCAGTTCAGATATGAACAAGGTTTTAGGGCAAATTTCCTACGAAGGTGATGATATATATTACTTTGACTGGATAGATGAAAAAAATATCTTATACAGAGTAAAAAACGACAATGGGTATTTAGCTACTAAAAGCTCCGAAAATCATCAAGTATTTATTGCAAACTATGACGGTAAGAACAGACGATCATTAGATCAATATGGCAATGCTTATTTAAGGAATAAATTAAAAAAAAGCAAAAATCACATTCTTATCCAAAAATATAGAGAAATTGCAAAACTATTCAAAGTCAATTTAAAAACGATGAAACAACGCTTAGTAAATGATAAGCCGCTAATCAGCTCAAGCATTCAACCAGGCATAATTGACAACCAAGTAAATTTAAATGGTGAAAATGCTGTAGTAACAGTTCTTGATGTAAACGATAGAAGTGATCCATGGGATGACTCTTACACAACTTATTATAGATTTAATAAAGACTCTGACTGGAAAGCAATAACTGTAGATAATAAGAGACCTGGAAAGTGGGTTAGTAATGATCTTGGTTTTAGCTCTAATAATCGCTATTTTTACTTTCTTTCTAACCATGACATGAAGGAAAATGATCGCTCAGGCCTTTTTCAGCTAGATATGAGAACAGGCAAAATAAAATTAGTCTTTAGACACTCAGATGTGGATATCGCTGGGGGCGTCTACGCTGAAGATCAGTCTTTAATAGGGGTTCGTTACGAAGCAGGATACCCTGGTTATTTTTATGTTGATGAAAATCATCCTGAAGTGAAGTTTCGTAAAGAACTTAAAGCATTATTCCCTAATTCTAGAATAAGCATTACAAGTTATACTAATGACAGCGATATGCTTATTTATGTTTCAAGCGATAGGAACGCGGGTGAATTCCACCTTTTTAAAAACAAATCAAAGAAACTTATCAGCATTGCAAAAACTAGACCTGAGATTGATCCTAAAAAGATGTCCATTCAAGAGGCATTCACACTTCAATCGCGCGATGGCTTAAAGTTATATGGTTTATTAACTCTTCCTTATGGCAAAAAAGACCAAAACCTTCCAATGGTTGTTATGCCTCACGGCGGCCCATTTGGCGTTCAAGATTTTTGGGGGTTTGATGACCGAGCCCAATTATTTGCCAGTAGAGGCTATGCAGTTTTGCAAGTCAATTATCGTGGCTCCGGTGGATACGGTAATGACTTTGAAGAGTCAGGTCACAAGAAGTGGGGCGAAGAAATGCAAGATGACATAACTGACGCCACCCAATGGGCTATAAAAGCGGGTGTTGCAGACCCTAAACGGATCTGCCTATATGGTATTAGTTATGGTGGCTATGCCACTATGCAAGGAGCTGTAAAAGAGCCGGATTTATATCAGTGCGCTATAGCTTCAGGCGGCGTCTATGATTTGTTCCTTCATACCAAAGTTGGTGACTTCCAAGCGGGAAGGACAACAGATGCATGGATGGAAAAGACCATGTCATCAGTTCCAGAAGTGATGCGTCGAAACTCTCCTACTTTAAATGTTGATAAAATCAAAGCTGATATATTTTTGCTTCATGGGGATGCGGATATACGAGTTCGAGTCGATCACTACCACGCTTTAGCAGAAGCCTTAGATAAAATTGGCAAACCTTATAAATCAATGATCAAAGAAGGTGAAGGTCATGTGTTTACTAAATATGAAAATCGTGTAGAAGAGTTTTATGCTATATTAGATTTTTTGGATAAAAGTATTGGCAAATAAAAAGTTGTTCAAAAATAAAAGCCTCTTACGAGGCTTTTATTTTATCTGCCACAAAGGTGACACCAAATAAATTTTTATTATAGTAAATTGGTTGCACTAAACGTAACTTGTAATTTTTAGATTCGGCCAACCTATTTAACTTTAACAGCCCCTCTTTATCTAAAGCTGCTGACTTCAAATCCAACATTCTCTCTTTATACTTTTTTATTTCTACTTTCAGATTCTCTAGAGTTTGTTGCTTTTCTTCTAAAGTCATCAAACTAGCTTCTTGCGCAAAAAACCTTGATAGCATGTCTATAAAAAATTGAATATGTGTTGGCTCTGCATATTTTTTCATTTGTTCTGTTAAAAATGATAGTTGCTTATTAATATCTTTTTTTAACTTATCTGCAACATCATCTTTTGCATTCTTTGGTAGCTTATCTAATCGAGCCAGAATTAACCCAACAGTTTCTATCAAACCAGTGCGATTACAAACTCTAATTTGTTCAAGAGCTTCAAAGGCCTGTTTTATTATTACAGATTCAGAAATATGCATTATGAAAGCAACTCTTCCAGTATCATTTAAGATCCTATCTACCTCATTAAAAGCCTTTTCATGATCTGCATATTCAAAACCAAACTGGCTTATAGCCATATCAAATGAATTATCATCAAACCCTGTATTTTCTATATTAGTGTTTGAATAAAAATTAATATTATTTTTTAATTTAGTTAATGACTCACTTCCTTCCGTTGCTTCATTGACTTTAATATCTGCAAAATCTACTGCTGAAATTTTGTGACCACGGCTATTTAACTGATTAAATTCTTCAATCAATAGTGCCAAAGCACCATTACCGGAGGCAAGATCAACTATTTTTAAATTTGGGTTTGTTTGGGCGAACAACTCGAACCAAAACTGCTTAATTTCACCGTCATAGTTACCTTCAAAATGACCATGAAAAGTGGTTAATGTATTTTTGTCCCAAAACTGAGACCATTGTTCAGAGTTTAATTTACTCAAAATTATTACCTTTTATTATGAAACCAAAAATTTGCCGCTATAGTAATTCTTTCTTCCTTACCCAAATATGGTTCCACGTAGTGATTTAAATAAGACGGAAATATAATAAGCTCTTTAGCTTGTAGTCTTACCCGGTATCCATTGTAGCTGTAGGCACGTGACATAGTTCTATTAGTAGGGTCTAAAAACATTGATGAACCAGCTCGACTGTCCATAAAGACTAAGTGCCCTGCTTGTTTATCTTCGGACGGAATTTTATCACCCGGGCTTACACAATAAACAACACTCCAAGATGCCAAAGGGTGGTTGTGTGGTTGAAAATATCCACCGTTTCTAGTTATATGAAACCAAGAGTCATTATAGAACATCAAATTTTCTAAATCACTTAACTTAAAATTATTTATCTCCGCAATAAATTGTGCCAATTCACTATAAATAACCTGCTTAAGCTGCTGTATCACCGGTGAATCATGCTTAAACAAATCAAATTTGCTTTCAAATAAATTAGGAAATTTTCCCTGTGGTGGATTTGGCTTCTCAAACTCCAAGGTTTCTGACTGTAAAATAAATTGCTCTATTGAGTCGTTAAAGTTGAGCTTGTCTAGTACCTTTCTGTATACAGGCGTTGCGAAAAGTGTATTTATTTGTTTCATTTCTACTTACCAAAAAAAACCTTGGGCAAAGCCCAAGGTTTTTTAATTACATTCAACTGTTATAGACGTTGCGTATAACTGATGAATGGAGTTCTGCCTTCAAGTTGGTACAACTGACCAGATACTGATTGATCCCAACCAGTTGTTGGATCAATTGGCACATCCGCATCAAATAAGTTACGGAAACCAACTGTGATATCAGCATCCCAAGAAGTGTTGAATACATAAGTTGCATCAGTTGCAAAATAATCATCATATCTTGGTACGTCTGGACCGCCTGAACCCTCGAAATCTGCTATATAGCGAGAAATCAAGTTAACAGTGTGAGCATCAGAGTTCCAACGCAAGTTAAGGTTATAACGGTCTTCAGGAGCACCTTCACTATCAATTTGATTTACTGCAGCTGCAGTTGGATCAGAAGTGAAGTTGTACTCATTAATGTGAGACCAAGTTAACTGTGCGTCTAAAGAACCGAAGCTATCAGTGTCAAAACGGTAACCTAACTTAACGTCATAACCTTCAACTTCAAAGATACCAACGTTAGCGAAACCACGTTCGATGTTGTTCAAACGACCAACAGTGAAACCAGCAGGTGGTGGATCACGAGTGATAACAACGCCTGGAGGAAGTGGGTTACCTTGAGATTCAAGGTTGATAATAGTTTGCATACCAATTTGCTGAACAGCATTTTCAATTTCGATGTTATAGAAGTCAACACCAACATTTAAGTTTTCAATTGGCTCCCAAACAGCACCAACATTGAATGTTTCTGCAGTTTCAGCTTGTAGATCTGGGTTACCACCAGTGAAGTTTTCAACTTGGTTGTTAGGACAGTCAACAGCTGCGATGCCACGATCAGCACACAATGTTAAATCAACTACGTCATTGAAAGACTGTGCACGTGAAGAATAAAGCTCAGTTAAGTTAGGAGCTTTGAAGCCTTCACCCCAAGATGCACGTAATACTAAGTTATCCAGTGGTTGGAAACGTACCATTACTTGTGGAGAGAACTCATCACCGAAGTCACTATAATCATCATAACGACCAGCAACATTTACTGTTAACATGTCAGTGATTGGGAATTGCATCTCACCGTATACAGCGTAACGCTCACGATCACCAGCAGCAGAGTTACCAGCAGAACCAGTTACGTTACCAGCTTCACGGAATGTATCATAAACGTCTTGATACTTTTCAGTAGCCCATTCGCCACCAAATGCCCAACCGATGTCACCACCGGCTAACTCACCGAATGCGCCATTTAAAGAGAAGCCCATTGCATTGTAAGTAGTGATAATGTCACGAGATAAAGTTGCAGATGAATTTGCAACAGCTTGTAAGTGAGTAGGATCTTGAGATAGAGGATTCAATACATCGTAGTTACCAGCAGCAACTTCTTCTTCAAGAACAGAAGTTAGAACATAAGTTGAACCTAACTCTAAACCTTCATAACGATAGTTACGTGCGTAAACACTATACTCAACGTCATCATTCAAGAAACCTTCTAGAGTTACAACATTGTTTAACTCGTAACGAGTTGTGTTGTCATCACGAGTACCGTGACCAACAAAACGGTGGAATGCTAAAATGTCACCGCCAGCTGTTGCTGGACGAGGATCACAACCTGCACAGAAGAAGAAACCAACTGCAGGAGCATAACGACCAAAACTCTCAATACGAGAGTAAGTGTTACGATAGCTTAAAGTGTGGTTATCGCTAATTTGGTAGCTAGCATTTAAGAAAGTACTGAAACGGTCTACAGCACCAGTTTGTGCTGAGATGTCTGCATAGCCGTAACCACAACCTTCACCTGGAACGCCAAATGGATCAGTGAATACGCCAGCATATAAACCGCCATCGTCAGTTGTTTGACAATCGCCTAAAACGAAAGCTTCGCTGAAGTCTGTAGAGAAACCAGTGTTACCACCTACAGAAATACCACGAGTATCTGCGCCGAAAACGCCGCCTGGATTAAGCACTTGAACACCACTGTAATCGCGGTCAGCATCAAAAATTGCATCACGACGGAAGATTTCAGCCGAGAATACGATATTAGCTTTGTCTGAAGCACCACCGATTACGAAGCTAGCGTTCTCTTCATCACCACCTTCTAAAGATGGACGAGCTGCACCAAATTTGAATTCTGCGCCTTCGTAGTCATTACGCAATTTGATGTTAATTACACCACCAATTGCATCAGCACCATAAATTGCTGAAGCACCATCTGTTAAGATGTCGATGCTTTCAACAGCTGCTAATGGAATACTGTTTAAATCTACAGCAGCAGAACCAGTGAAAGGGTTACCAGGAACTCTTAAACCGTCAATTAATACAGCAGTTCTGTCCGCACCTAAAGCTCTTAAGCTTACTAATGCGATTTGACCAAAACTTGTACCAGAACGTTCACGGAATGAACCGAAGCTGTTAAACGTGGTTGATCTTAATACGTCAGAAACAGACTCTAAACCAGAAAGTTCTAAGTCTTCGCGAGTGATAGTTGTAACTGGAGTAGCGCCTTCAACGTCAGTTTGACGGATACGCGAACCAGTAACAACAATACGTTCAGCTTCATCAGCGCCATCTTCGGCAGCCATAGAAGCAGGAGCACTAATCGCTAAAGTTGCTGCAGCACCGCTAAATAAAGCAGCTTTAACAGCTTTAGCTATCATTGTCTTATTTGTCATAAATCGTACCTATAAGTATGTAGTTAGTAAATTTACTTTTTATTGCACCATTGTTAATTTTTCTCGTAGCACAAAGCGTGCTCCAACGAAAAACCTTGGTGACCGTAATAAGTATCACATATAAAGTGTGAAGGTCAACAACATTTAGTTATTTGCAGTCTTTTTATGGAACTTTCTCAATAAATGTTAATACATAAGCTTTTCTAGTAATTTATCCTTCAAAAATAGGATCCAATATTTTTTTGCTTCGATTAAAGCCGATAATAAATACTTTGCTAACGACTAGTTGAACACACTCTATTGGTTGCACCGTTCTGGTGCAGAAGCTTCTTCTTCACCCTTGAAATTAACTACTGTTAACTTCCATTTATCCGTATAATTGCCTCCAATATTTGTTAGGACCTCATTTGGAGAAATTTATGTCAGTTGCAGCTGTTTTAGAAATGCTAAAGGAAAACGAAGTTCGTTTCGTTGATTTACGTTTTACCGACACTAAAGGTAAAGAACAACACGTTACTATTCCTGCCCATCAGGTAGACGAAGACTTCTTACAAGACGGTAAGATGTTTGATGGCTCTTCTATTGCTGGCTGGAAAGGCATTAACGAATCTGACATGGTTTTGATGCCTGATACTACCACTGCGGTAATGGACCCTTTCTTTGAAGATCCTACTCTAATCCTGCGTTGTGATATCTTAGAGCCTTCAACCATGACTGGTTATGATCGGGACCCACGCTCTGTAGCTAAACGTGCTGAAGAGTATTTAAAGTCTACCGGCATTGCTGATACGGCTTATTTTGGTCCTGAGCCAGAGTTCTTTATGTTCGAAGACGTTAAGTTTAAAACCGATATGAGTGGCTCTATGGTTAAAATTGACGATCCTGAAGCTGCTTGGAACTCAGACAAGAGTTATGAAGATGGCAACACTGGTCACCGTCCTCGTGTCAAAGGCGGTTACTTCCCTGTACCTCCAGTTGATTCATCACAAGATATTCGCTCGCAAATGTGCTTAGTCATGGAAGAAATGGGCTTAGTTATCGAAGCGCATCATCATGAAGTGGCAACAGCTGGTCAAAACGAAATCGCTACTCAGTTTAACACCTTGGTTAAAAAAGCTGACGAAGTACAAATTCTTAAGTATGTAACTCATAATGTTGCACACGCTTATGGCAAAACCGCAACTTTTATGCCTAAGCCAATTGTTGGTGATAATGGCACTGGTATGCACATCCACCAGTCATTAGCTAAAGATGGCACTAATATCTTCGCTGGCGATAAATATGGTGGCCTGTCTGAAGAAGCTTTATATTACATTGGCGGTATCATTAAACACGCTCGCGCCTTAAATGCTATCACCAACCCTTCAACTAACTCTTACAAGCGTTTAGTTCCAGGTTTCGAAGCTCCTGTAATGTTAGCCTATTCTGCCCGTAACCGTTCAGCCTCAATTCGTATTCCACACGTACCAAGTGCTAAAGCACGTCGTATCGAAGCGCGTTTCCCTGATCCAATGGCAAACCCTTACTTAGCCTTCGCTGCTATGATGATGGCTGGTCTTGACGGCATCCAAAATAAAATCCACCCAGGCGATGCCATGGATAAGGATTTATATGATTTACCCGCTGAAGAAGCGGCTGAAATTCCAACCGTTGCGAACTCATTAGAGCAAGCATTAGATGCGTTAGAAGCAGATCGCGAATTCTTAACTCGCGGCGGTGTATTCTCTGACGAAATGTTAGACGCATACATTGCATTAAAGCGCGAAGAGGTTGCTTTGTTAAACATGACAACTCATCCAATTGAGTTTGAAATGTATTACAGCCTATAAGCTGTTGAGATTACTCAAACCGCTTATCAAAGCCCAGCAACCGCTGGGCTTTTTTGTTTTGACAGCATCATTATTCTCAGGAATACTTTAGTTATATTGCGATATGGAGTTTCCTGTGTCATTTAAAAATATTCTAATCTACTTCAGTTCAGTCATACTACTGGCGACTATGAGCGCTAAATCTTCGGCTGAAGAAAAAACACTGTATAAAAAAATCGACAAAAACGGTCGTGTAATTTTTACCGATAAGCCCCTTCCTGGTGCTAAAAAGGTGGTAGTCGACACCAGTAAAAATGTGATGGCTATTCCAAAGGTTAAAACCAATAAAAACGAAGAAGGAAAGTTTGCTGTCGAATTTGGCAAAAGAAATAAGGACGACAAAGACGATAAGAAAAAGCCCTTTCAATATCAGCTTCTATCGATTGAAAAGCCAAACAATGATGAAGCCATTCGCGCTAATGATGGCAACCTCTATATCATTGTTGCGATCACTCCAATGCTGCAAAGAGAGCATAGTATTCGATTATTGATGGATGGCGCAGCGGCCAGCCCCGATCAAAAAGTACCTTACTTCTCATTAACTGGCGTCGATCGCGGCACCCATCAATTAACGGCTCAAGTTATCGATGATGCCACTGGCGAGATTCTGCAATCGAGTGAATCAATAGAATTTCATTTATTGAGAGCTTCAAGATTGCAAAATAACAGACGCTAGTTTTAAAGATATAAAGTAGAAATGCACCAGTATGGTGCATTTTTTGTTTTTATAGCATAAAATAGTTAAAACGATAGCTAAGTCATTTAATATGAACTCTGAAGCTCCTCTTCTTTCGCAAATCACTACAGCTATTTTGATTCTCGATCTCAATGGTCGCTTTTATTATTTAAATAGCAGTGCTGAAAGAGCTATAGGGATCACCGCTCGAAATTTGATTGGCAAACGCTTTAATTATTTTATCGAAGCTGAAAGTCTGCCAGTTAGAGAGTGGTTATCGCAATTAAGCAATCTAGAAACTAAAATTTATGACAAGCGTTTATTGCAATTTAAAAATCAGCAGTCAGTTGATGCCGAGTTAGTATTACAAAAAATTCAGCTGGCTAACGACTATTATTTGTTGATCGAATGGCAAAATAGTTCTTTAGTCAAAAGGCATAAGCAAGAAGAAGAAATTCTTCGGCAGCAACAAATCCAGCAGCAACTTTTAAATAATCTCGCACATGAAATAAAAACACCTCTAACGGGCATCGCAGGCGCTGCACAGCTTATCAATCCTGAGCCTAAAGATAATCTTGAAATTAGTAACATCATCAGCAAAGAAGTAAAGCGATTGACTCAACTAGTCAACAGAATGTTGCTGGGGCAACAAGTTGCCAGTCGTTTGAAGGTCAATATTCATGAAATCATTGAAGATGTTATTAGATTCTTAAACTTAAACTTGCCGCCAAACATCACCATTGTCAGAGATTACGATCCTAGTTTACCTGAACTGGAATTAGCGCCAGAACAGGTTTATCAAGTTCTACTCAATCTAGCTCAGAATTCCATTGATGCTTTAGTTGAAACTAGCAATCCTACACTAACTTTCAAAACTCGTATTAATAAAGAGCATCCTTTACCACCCGAGGTCAATCTAGCCGTTTGCATTAGTGTTATTGATAATGGTTGCGGTATTCCTGAAGCGCTCAAGCCCAGCATTTTCTTCCCAATGATTAGCGGTAAGAACAGTTCTGGACTAGGACTTGGCATAGCCCAAGGTTTATTGCAGCAACATCAAGGAACCATTGAAGTTGACTCACAAAACGGACTTACCCAATTTCATTGCTACTTACCTTTGAACAGCGAGCCTAAAGATGGATAAGCCGTTAATTCTTTTAGTTGATGATGACAGCTCAATTCGTTGGGTTTTAAGCAAGGCTCTTAATAATGCAGGCTTTAAGGTTCTTGCCGCTGATAATGGACAGGACGCGCTCAAGCTCATCGAACAGCAATTACCAAAATTGATCATTACCGATGTACAGATGCCAGGAATGAGCGGATTGGAATTAATGGAAACGGTAAAGCTTCGCCACCCTAATTTGCCGGTGGTGATTATTACCGCCAATACCGATACTCAAATGGCGGTGGAATCGCACAAAATAGGTGCTTTTGATTTCTTACCAAAACCATTCGATATTATTCAAGCCGTTTCCATATGTCAAAAAGCGATCGCTAAGGATTCAATTGAAGAGTTACCGCCATGGCAGGAGCAAATTCAAAGAACCATGCTGGCCGAATATCATCAAGGAAATCAAACTATTTTTACGGAGTTACAAAAGGACTTTGAACAATTTATGGTCGAGCAAGCATTAACCATTTGTCAGGGCCATAAACAAAAAGCAGCAAAACTATTAGGTTGGGGTCGCAATACCTTGACACGTAAACTACAATCTTGGCAACTAGATGCCCATTCAAGCGGCAATAAAACTAAAGAAGATAACGACTAATGTTTCATATAGTACTGTTTGAACCAGAGATTCCGCCCAATACTGGCAATATTATTCGTCTGTGTGCCAATACTGGGTTTCAACTCCATTTGATCGAGCCTCTAGGGTTTGAAATTGATGATAAAAGAATGCGCCGTGCAGGCCTAGATTATCACGAGTGGGCAAACGTCAAGATTCATAAAACCTATCAAGAATTTAAAAATTCAGAACAACCAGAGCGTTTGTTTGGCTTAAGCACTAAAGGCAAAGCCTACTATCATGAAATTGAATACCAAGACGGTGACTTTTTTATATTTGGGCCTGAAACTCGAGGCTTACCTGACTGGATATTACAAGACATTGCCGAACACCTACTACGCATTCCTATGAAAAAAGATAGTCGCAGCTTGAATTTATCAAATACAGTTGCAGTATTAGCTTATGAAGCCTTAAGGCAGCAAGAGTTTGCTGAATTTGAATAGAATGATTTGTGCTGAGATGAATAGTTAAACCTAAGATTCTCGCTTTAAATCCCGAGTCAGCAACTGATGAGCTACTAGCTTAGGATCGACACCTTTATAAATAATTTGATAGATTGCTTGGCAAATGGGCATTTCTACGCCAATTCTTTCAGCTAACATTTTAACTTCTTTGGCATTACGAACCCCTTCAACCACTTGGCCGATTTCAGCTTCTATCGCTGCTCGGTCTTTACCCTTACCCAGAGCCATCCCAAAGCGTCGATTACGAGACTGATTATCAGTACAGGTTAATACTAAATCGCCCATACCCGCCATGCCATTAAAGGTTTTACGCTTGCCGCCAAGAGCCTTACCCAAGCGCATCATTTCTGCTAGACCGCGGGTGATAAGAGCGGTTCTGGCATTCGCACCAAAACCAAGACCATCGGCAATTCCTGCGCCAATAGCTATTACGTTTTTTACAGCACCACCGATCTGAACCCCGACTACATCTTTACTCAAATAGACTCTGAAGCGTTCGTTGTGCAGAGCCTTAGCAAACCCTTTACGTAACTTCTTATTTTTTGAAGCCAAGGTTATAGCTGTAGGCATTCCCATTGCCATTTCCTTAGCAAAAGTTGGCCCTGATAAAATGGCATAAGAAACTTCAAAACCTAGCACTGACTCAAGAGTAGTACCCAATAAATCACCGGTTTCTGGATCTAAACCTTTACTTGCCCATACTATCTGATTGCCACTATCTAAATAAGGCTTAGCTTGCTCCAAACATTCTTTGAATGCATGGCTTGGTACTGAAATTAAAACGGTATCAACCTGGTTTAAGGCTGTTGGTAAATCATCAGTAATAACTAAATTTTCAGGAAAGGAAATGTCAGGAAGGTATTGCTGATTACCGCGGTCTTGTTGCATCTGCGCAGCTTGCTTAGCTTTTCGCGCCCATAGGGTAACTTGATTACCATTATTGGCAAGCAACACAGCCAAAGCGGTACCGTAGGAGCCAGCTCCTAGGACCGCAATGGAAAGTGATTTAGCCATATTACTTTTTATTAAGTCTGTTTGACCTAATTAAGCTTGGCCTTCCGCAGGTTGACCTGCTTGCTGCTGTTGAGCCTGCTGTAAAGCTTGCTCATACATTGCATTGAAATTGATTGGCGTCAAAATAAAGCGAGGGAAACCACCGCGCGCAATAGTTTCTGAAACCGCTTCACGCACGTATGGGAACAATTGCTCAGGACAGAAAGTACGTAGAACACGAGCACGAGTTTCATCATCTAAACCTTTAACCGTGAAAACGCCACCATATTTAACTTCGGCAATAAAGGCTGTTTTTTCGCCAACTTTAGAAGTAACAGTTACTTGTAAGTCCACTTCATAAGCATCATTTTCTAACGCTTTTGTGGCATTACCTAAATTAACATTAATATCAGGCTTATATTCTTGTAAGAAAATCTCTGGCGCATTAGGCGACTCAAAAGACACGTCTTTTGCATAGATAGTTTGAATATTTAATTGGATACCTTCTGGAGTCTCAACTGCTTGCTCTTGTGGGTTTTGAACTTGATCATTCTCAGCCATTGTCTTCTCTCTTATCTTATCTTTAATATTTTAATGAATTACGCATTAGCAAAAACTAATGCTTCTAATTTGTTTGCTCTTCGTAAGGCAAAAAGGTCATCGCAGCCGCCAATTGGAGTATCATCGATAAAAACTTGCGGCACAGTTCGCTTACCCGCCATCTTTGCCATTTCATCTTGTAATTGCGGCTTGCCATCTACAGAAATTTCTTGATAGTCCAACTCTAAGGAATTGAGCAATTGTTTTGCACGAATACAGTAAGGACAATAAGTTTTTGTATAAATAACAATTTTTGCTTGTTGCTTCAAAGCCTTTTTCTCTTTTTAACGGTTAGCTTTTCTTTAAAGGAAGGTTCTCAGCAGTCCATGATTGGATACCGCCTTTTAACTTATGAACATCCTTAAAACCTTTAGCTCGTAACATAGTTGAAGCAGCACCTGCTTGCATCCCAGTGTTACAAACCATAATCATGGGGTTGTCTTGATATTTTTCAAGATCTTTCATGCTATCTTTTAGCTTAGTAAAAGGCAGGTTAATCGAACCTGGAATATGACCTTTATTGAAGTCTGCAATCGAGCGCAAATCGACCATAACTCCGTTCTCGCGATTCACAACTTCAGTAGCTCCGACAGTCGTCAGGTTTTGTGAGCCACTCATAGCAGTTTGCACATAACTGAGTATTAGTAGAACTGCTACTAGGATCCAAGCGCTACCTAAAAGATAGTGGTTGGAAAAAAATTCAATCAATTGTTCCATAAGTCTTCTAACGTTAATTCATACGGATACCGGCTATTAGCCAGCATTACAGGATAGAGCATTATACACAAATGATTGCTTAAACCTAGTTTTTCAAGGCCTACTAGAGGCTAAAAAAGAAAAAGGCAAACCTTTCGATTTGCCTTTATAGCTGTAGCAGAGTTTCAACCCTACTGGTTGGTTTTAAACCGCTTCAACCTTGAGGCTCGCACCTTCAAAACCAACCACTTTGACCCGCTGATTGACTTCCATATCCGAACCAATAACGCGCCAATGAGTATCACCTACTTTGGCTTTGCCAACCCCGTTTACTATCGCGGCACTAAGCACAAATTCTTTACCAATCAGTGCTTTACCTCGCTGATTCAAAGTATCATTTTCGTCTCGAATACCTATTTTGTGTTTTTTAGCATAAGACTTCCAAGCGACAA
Organism: uncultured Kangiella sp.; assembly: GCA_947498625.1. Taxonomy (GTDB): domain Bacteria; phylum Pseudomonadota; class Gammaproteobacteria; order Enterobacterales; family Kangiellaceae; genus Kangiella. The sequence continues at coordinate 44,446 of CANMKR010000004.1, forward strand.
TACTGACAATTGAGAATATCGAGAAAAGCAGCCACTGCACTTGCGGGCCAATAAGATCGCCGAAAATGAGTTGCAGTATCCCAACAACTAAGCCTGCAACACCGAACCACAATAAAATAGCGCCAGGAGCAAACATTTCCAGGATAAGTAACACTAAGCCAATAGCCAACCAGTGCCAATATTCCATATTCATAAAGAATTCCATAATAACTCCTTATCTATTATCAACAGTCATTAAGACTTTTTTCCGAAAGCTTCTTTCGCCAATTCGGCCACGCCTGCCACAGAGCCAATCACTGACGAAGCTTCTAATGGCATCATTAAGACTTTTTGGTTATCGGAAGTAGCAATTTTACCTAACGCATCAACGTATTTTTGCGCAACAAAGTAATTGATCGCTTGTACGTTACCCTCAGCAATCGCTTTAGATACCATTTGCGTTGCATTCGCTTCAGCTTCAGCTAAACGCTCACGTGCTTCAGCTTCACGGAAAGCTGCTTCTTTATCACCTTCAGCTTTTAGGATTTGTGATTGCTTCATACCTTCAGCTTCAAGAATTTCCGACTGTTTGGTACCTTCCGCTTCAAGGATTTGGGCACGCTTAATACGCTCAGCCTTCATTTGACGCGCCATCGCATCAACCAAATCTCTTGGCGGTAAAATATCTTTAATCTCGATACGGGTAACTTTTACGCCCCATGGATTAGTCGCTTCATCGACAATCGTCAAAATTCGCGCATTGATTTCATCACGCTTTGACAACATCCAGTCCAAATCCATTGAACCCAGTACCGTACGAATATTGGTCATCACTAGGTTTTGCATGGCTCTATGTAATTGATTGACCTCATAAGTCGCTTTCACAGAATCAACCACTTGATAGAAACAAACCGCATCAATAGTTACGGTTGCGTTATCTTGCGAGATAACTTGTTGTGCAGGAATATCGAGAACCTGCTCCATCATATTCACCTTGGCGCCAATCTTATCAACCACCGGCACAATAATATGCAGCCCTGGGGTTAACACGGTTTTTAACTTGCCGAAACGTTCGACAGTATATTCGTAGCCCTGAGAAACGGTTTTTACACCAGATATAATTAAAAAGATGGCAAATGCCGCAATTGCCCCAATGACTATTTCCATAGCAAGCTCCTATATTTTCACTTGATTTATATTTATCAAAAACGCCATTAAAAGGCGATTTATTTAACTAATATATGGGGATTATTACTGTAATTTCAATAACTTTAGTGTTACCAATTATTTACAAGTAAATTTCACTGCGGCCCTATTTTCGCTCTAGCCTAGATTTTAAGCAGCAGGTACAATGGCCATATTATTGATACCCACAGATTTACTATGACCCACAGCGTAAAGCCAATGGCCTTAATTATCCTTGATGGTTGGGGCTACTCAGAAGATCCAAAAGACAATGCCATTATGGCGGCCAACACTCCTAATTGGGATAAGTATTGGTCACACTTTTCTCGCACCCTGATCTCAGGTTCTGGCACTGACGTTGGCTTGCCTGAAGGTCAAATGGGTAACTCGGAAGTTGGTCATTTGAATCTTGGCGCTGGTCGCGTGGTTTATCAAGATTACACTCGTATCAGTAAAGCGATTAAAGACGGCGACTTTTATCAAAACCCAGCTTTAGTCCAAGCCATTGAAAAAGCGGTTGCCAATAACAAAGCAGTTCATTTAATGGGTTTATTATCACCTGGCGGCGTGCACAGCCATGAAGATCATATCCATGCTGCAATTAAATTAGCTCAGCAGAAAGGCGCTCAAAAAATATATGTGCATGCTTTTCTTGATGGTCGTGATATGCCACCTCGTTCCGCGCAAGCGAGTATTGAAGCGCTGGAGAAAGTCTGTGAAACCATTGGTGCTGGACGCATTGCAACCATGACCGGTCGTTATTACGCCATGGACAGAGATAACCGTTGGGAGCGGGTTGAAGCCGCTTATAAAATGCTTACAGAGTCAGTTTCCGAATACCAATATGAAACTGCAACAGAAGCTCTAGCCGCTGCTTACGCACGTGGTGAAAACGATGAGTTTGTTGCAACTTCTATTATCGGTGACGAGGCTGCGATTGCAGATGGTGATTCTATTATCTTTATGAATTATCGCGCCGACAGAGCTAGAGAAATTACTCGTGCTTTTGTTGATAAAGAATTTAATGGCTTTCAAAGAAATGTCTGCCCACAAGTTGCTGACTTTGTGATGCTGACTCAATATGCAGCTGATATCGACACTTCAGTAGCTTATGCACCAATTAGTATGAGTAATGTACTTGGCGAGCATTTGCAAAAACTTGGGAAAAAGCAATTGCGTATTGCTGAAACTGAAAAATATGCACATGTTACTTTCTTCTTTAATGGCGGAGTTGAAGAACCCTTTAATGGCGAAGACCGAGAGCTGATACCTTCGCCCGATGTAGCGACTTATGATCTGCAACCTGAGATGAATGCATCAATCGTCACTGACAAGCTAGTTGATGTTATTGAACATCAAACCCATGATGTGATCATTTGTAATTTTGCTAATCCTGATATGGTAGGCCATACCGGCAACTTCGAGGCGACGGTAAAAGCCATTGAAGCGCTCGATATTTGTTTGGGTCGAATTGTTTCAGCTTTAGAAAAATTTGGCGGTGAAGCTCTAATTACTGCCGATCATGGCAATGCTGAAAAGATGGCGGATGCTAGTACCGGTCAGGCGCATACAGCCCATACTTCTGAGCCGGTCCCCTTGTTATATGTCGGCAGAAAAGCAAAAGCTAAAATTAGTAATGGGGTCTTGTCGGATTTAGCTCCGACCATGTTAGATTTAATGCAATTGCCAATCCCTGAAGAAATGACTGGCCGCCCTATTTTTGAACTAGAATAATAAGTGCCTATAATCTTTAAATCATTTTTATGCATAACACTGCTATTTTTTACTAGCAGTGTTTTAGCAGATAAAACTAAAACCGAACAAGAACTACAACAATTACAAAAAGCCATTGCTGCGGTAAAAGATAAACTTTCAAAAAACCAACAACAACAATCCAAAGCTGAAAAACGCTTATCAGATGCCGATAAAAAATTATCCTCCGCCAGCAAAAATTTACGTGATACCAGAAACTCAATCACAAACAAACAAAGTGAGCTGAAAAATTTAAAAAAAGAACAAACGACTAAGCAGATTGAAGCACAACAACAAAAAGTTTTATTGGCCAATCAACTCAGAAGCGCTTATAAATCGGGCAATGAAGAATATTTAAAGCTTTTGCTAAATCAAGAAGACCCAGCAAAAGTAACACGGATGCTTAAATATTATGATTACTTAAACAAAGCTCGAATAGAAAACATTCAAGCATTGCAAAATAATCTTAAGCGGTTAAATGAAATTGAACTAGCGATAAATTCTAACATCCTCGATCTACAATCTTTACAACAATCGCAAGAGCAACAGCGCTCCAACTTATTAACGTTAAAGAAAGAACAGCAGTCGGCTTTAGCGCAGTTAAAAACTGACTATAGCTCTAATAATCAGCGTTTATCGAAACTGCGACGAAATGAGCAAGAATTACAAAAGCTACTTTCTCAATTAGAAGAAACACTTAAGAATTTCAGCCCGCCACAATCCTTAAATGGCCTGGCGAACTTTAAGCGTAAACTTAACTGGCCTTTAAAAGGAAACCTTTTGCACCGGTTTGGTACCTCTAAGCTTAATAGTTCGCTTAAATGGAATGGGATTATGATTAATAGTAAAGAAGGTAAAGAAGTCCAGGCCATCCAACAAGGCAGAGTTGTTTTCGCCGATTGGTTGCGCGGTTTTGGATTAATGACTATTATCGATCATGGTAAAGGCTATTTATCACTGTATGGCCATAATCAATCGCTGCTAAAAAATCCTGGGGATTTTGTTGAGGCTGGCGAGCCGATTTCTACTGTAGGACAAAGCGGTGGATTTCCGCAGAGTGCCCTTTATTTTGAAATTCGGCACAATGGCAAACCGCAAAATCCATTACAATGGATAAAGCAGTAATTCATTTATCGAGAACATTATGCTAAAAATTATTTTAACCATTTCGATCTTATGTTTGAGCACTAATCTTTATGCTGAACATAGTGAAAGCGTTAAAAAGCAAAAAGATGCTTTTGATGCTCGAATTGAAGAGTTGCCATTGGATGAACTGGCTACTTTAACCGATGTTTACGCGCAAATTAAGAAAGTTTATGTGAATGAGTTAAGCGATAAGGAAATCTTAGAAAATGCCGTAAAAGGTATGCTAAGCAATTTGGATAAACACTCCGCCTATCTTAGTCCTGACCGGTTTGAACAACTAGAAGAATCTGCCCGCGGTGAATATGGTGGCATCGGAATTCGCGCTGATCATTTAGACGATGCTATCTATGTGCGTTATATTTTCGACGAATCACCCGCAAAAAAATCAGGATTAAAGTTAAATGACCGCATTGTTGCGATTGATGGTCAATCAACCAAAGGCATGAGCGTGGCCGAAGGCAGCGACTTATTACGCGGCACCCCAAATTCAAAACTCAAACTAACCATCATTTCTGAAAACTCAGAAGAAGAAAGAGCGGTAAAGTTAAAACGGAAAATTATCCAATTCACCAGTGTCAGTTATGAGCTCATTGAACCTGATATTGGCTATGCCCGTGTTGGTGAGTTTCAGGCTCGAACCGCTAAAGATCTCACTCAAGCCATCACAAAAATGGAGAAAAATAATAAAAACCCATTAAAAGGTTTTATTCTCGATTTGCGTAATAATCCTGGTGGTATTTTAGAAATGGCGGTTACGGTTAGCGATTTATTCTTACATCAAGGCGTCATTGTTTACACCAAAGGACGGCTAGCAGATTCTAACCAAGAGTATAGCGCTACCTCTGGTGATATCTTAAGAAATCGTCCTTTGATTGTTCTAGTTAATGGTATTTCCGCTTCCGCGTCTGAGATTGTTTCAGGCGCCTTGCAAGATCACAAGCGAGCTTTAATATTAGGAACTCAATCCTATGGTAAAGGCTCTGTTCAAACGGTTTACCCGATTCAAGGTAAAGGAGGTGGAATAAAGATTACTACGGCACTTTATTACACGCCTAACGACCGCTCGATAAGAGACTTGGGGATTACTCCAGATTTAATCGTAGAGTTTGAGGAGTTCGAAGGTGATACTTCTGATGTTAAGCCTAACTATAAAGTGGATAATCAAGTAGTCGCGGCAGTGGAAGAGATTAAAAAATTAAGTAACAAGGGGGTTACAAACTAATCCTGCTGCTGTAGAAAATTTTGCAGTAAGTATAAAGCTGCTATGCTTCTAGCCTCAGTAAAGTCATGCCGTAATAGCAATTGCTCAATCTCACTAAATTTCCACTGAACAACTTCAATCGGTTCAGGCTCATCACCCTCAAGTCTTGATGGGTATAACTCTTCTGCGACTACTAAATCCATTTTATGACTTAAATAACCTGGTGCTAAACTAATCTTTTTCAGTTGCGTTAATTTTTTCGCTGCAAAACCTGTTTCTTCTTGCAGCTCACGGTTAGCAGCATCTATCGACTTTTCTCCTGGTTCCACCAATCCTTTAGGGAAAGCTAACTCATAAGCTTCCACCCCTGCCGCGTATTCTTTGATCAATAAAAAGTGTTCCTCATCAACCACAGGAATCACCAATACTGCGCCATTAGAGCCTGCCTTTAATCGCTCATAGATCCTTTTCTCACCATTGGAGAATTCCATGGATAACTCTTCAACCGCAAATAAGCGGGTTTGCGCAACTATTTTAGATTGTTTGATTTTCGGTAGCTTGCTCATGAATTTTACCAATTTAAAATTTCATCCAGTTGATTAATGCTTTCAAAACTAGGATAAGATTTCATTGGTTTAGAAGAATCTGGACTTGATACCCCCAGTGTAAACTCAATCCCAAAATTCCTAGCAGCTTGTAAGATATCAATACTATCATCCACAAACAAAGTGGTTTTCTTGTCAAAGTTCCAGCGGGATTCTATCGCCTGCCAAAACTTGCTACTTTCTTTTGGATAGCTTGTTTGATGACTCGAAAGTACTTCATCGAAATAGGAAGAAAAATCCTTTTGCTTTAACTTTATTGCTAAAGTATCTGGATGCGCATTGGTGACCAAATAGATAGTTTTATGTTGCTCTTTTGCGCTGCGAAGAAATTCTAATGTACCCTCACGGTATTCTACTCGCTCTGCAATACTAGATTTGATCTCGGCTATATCTAAAGTTAATTTTTCAGACCAAAAGTCAGTACAATACCATTGAAGACTCCCTTGATATTGTGCGAAGAGTTTAGTTAATTTATTGTTGGCTGCTACCTCTGAAATATCGTGCTTTTTGGCGTATTCTCTCGGTATTAATTCTAACCAAAAGTAATTATCGAACTCTAAGTCTAGTAAAGTACCGTCCATGTCAAGCAAGACAGTTTCTATTTGCTGCCAGTTAGAGCTTGTCACTAAAATTTTCCATTCCAAACAATCTCATAACGTCCATTATTTATGCGAGCAATCTTTTTGATCCAATTATCAAGATCGGCAGGAAGCGAAGAGCTAGTGGTGAGATTTAATTTATAATCTCTCGCAGGCGTTAAAGATAGCTGCCCTTCAATATCTAATAAGCCTTTATTTTCAGTTATCTCAATAACCAAATTATTATTAGCGTCTGTGGCTATTTGAAATTTAAAATCTCCTAACGGCAGATTGTTATTAAGATACTCGATGTTGGCATTCAACCAATCGCCATTACCTTGCACATTTGACCAACTGTCCTTTGGAGAAAAGTCCGCAACTTTGATATCTCCGACAATGGTCCCATTGACACCTTTTACAGGGAACTTCATAAAAGGGTCTAATAACTGCGCATTTAAACGGTAAGCAAGGTTTTCTATAATAACCTTTTCCGTCTGAGCATCAAGCTCACCTTCAAGCTTTAAATTCTCGTCATCGGCAGAAAGATGTAGGCTCAAACTGCCAGCTAGCAAGGAAAAAGGACTGATATCAATCGCAACATTTTGGATCGTCAGTTGTTTATAGCTAATGGCAGCAAATTTGGGCGACCAAATAGAACCGCTAATTTCACCGAATTGCAGGGACTGTAAATTTGGGGGCAGATAACTTTTTACGATTGGAACTATGGTTCTTGCCGGTGCTAAGACTAATAAAAATACTATTAATACAACAATACTCAGCAAAATGCCGAATAGTTTCTTTTTCACAATTTAACCTGCTCTTAACACTTTTAAAGATACGTCAACTTTTCCAGAAGCATCGGTTTTTGATACTCGTAAATTTTCTACAATTAATCCTTTATTTTGCTCAAGATCAGCCACCCATTGAATCAACTTATCAAATTCAACATCATCTAAACGCAGTTGCATCTCTTGATTTCTTTTACGCTCTTGGATATTAGACAAACGCAAACCATATTGGTTAGCCGTTTGATTAACCATTTGGTTTAAAGGTTGATTGGAAGCGGTATTAACCCCTCCTGCTTTCAAAGTAGTTACTTGCTGTTTTAAAGTCCCTAATTGAGAGGCTAAAGCATCGCGGTCATTGACTAGGCCCGCTCGATAGTCTTTTATCGGTAATATGATTAATAAGGTAATGAGAAGCAAACCAAAAGCTATGCCTAAAATTTGAATCATTAACTTTTCCCGCTGATTAAGGCCAGCATACCAATTCTTCAACTCACTCATTAGTTCACCTTAACCACTAGTCTGGTTGTCCAACTACCATCATTATCTTTAGCATTTCTCATTTCAGCTTTGAGGCCATTTGCTTCAAGTCGCTCTTGAGTTGAAGTTAATTGCTGATAGTTATCGGCAATAACATCCAGATTCAAAGTACCTTGCTTCGAGTTATAATCAATCTGCTCTAACCTTAGCTGCGCAGGATCTATGGTGGTATACACTTTATCTAACAAACTCGTTAAGCCAGCCACTTGCCCAGTACTACCAGCAGCTTTTTTATATAAACGGCCAATCTCGCTGATTTTTGAGTCTAGTTTTTGCTCATCAATATTAGGACTAATCTTCCTAACTTCTTGCAAGGCCTGTTGTTGATAATCATCTCTTTCACTTTTAAGTACAATGATATCGCTGATTAAATAACTCAAACCAATCACTGCTAATACCGATGCTGCTATTAATGGTAACTTCCATACTCCAATAGAATTGTTTGATTTTTTTGTAGGCGAAAAATCTTGCTGTAATAAATTAATGCCGTTACTTCTATCTTGCGAAGCGAGCCAAAGCAACTCGTCGTCAATTGGCATCGGCTGTAAAGCCAAGCCTGCAACAGAGCTTAAATTTATCGGCGCTTCTTTATCAGAAAAAACTCTTAATGCTTGGCTAATGCTTTGCTCTTCTTCAACCGCTTGATTTATATTCCATTGCAATAAATCCTTTGCCATATCCTGCGGGGCGGACCAAAAGTTATTGCTATCTTGTCTTACTAACACTGGATCTGAATCTAACATAGTCCAGGCATCATCAAACACCGGCAGACTAGCTGCATCCGCTACGAGTTCATCAGGTTCAACACCAGCCCCTTTAAAACTATCTAATAAATCTGATAAATAAGCCTTACTGATAACATTGACTGAAATTTGATTATTCCCATCAATATCACCTAAAGCAAAATGCTGAGTTTCTACTGATTCAATCACTAATTCTTCAACTAAATAAGGAACGGCTTTTTGCAAATGCTTCCTATTTTTTGTGGGTGCATCTACTTTAAAAGTTCTAATTTTTTCGGCCGGGATTAAAACCGTTACGGGTAATACTTCCGCCATCTCCGCAAGCGCCACAATATCACTGAGCAACAAGTTTCCGCGCTCAAGAAAGGCTGTCGTTGCTTCCTGTGAATTAATGAGTCCCCATTCAACCGATTCATGATCGGGCAATAATCGAATAAATAATCGATCTTTCATTTCAATCTCCGATGTGGCGTGCAACCACTTGAAAGTCATTATTGTTTTTTATTAACAATGATTTTGTTTCTGCTTTTCCGGTATGAATAACAGCCCTTGCTGTCATCAAAAAATATTTACTGTCGAAAGCTAAACGACCTCTGCCTGCTTTGGAGGTTTTCCCTCCTTCTAAAGCGGTAAAGAAATCACCTTCGTTGTACCCTTCTTCGGGTAACTCTTGCAGCACCTGCTGAACAGTCGATAAATTCACATCATCTAATAAAGCCCACACCAAAACTGCATGCTCAGGCTTAACCGTGTTGACGTTGATAGTGCCCTCTTGAATAGGTAAGACACATATATAATCCTTAATCGCATCATAAATCTCAGGTGTATAACCTTTGATCACCAATAGCTCGCTAGTATGAGCTAATAAGTTATTGGCCGCTCGATAAGGGATTTCATAACCAGTGTAGGTATAATCCTCTGCTCCATCTGCGCCAGAAACCTCTTCATCTGGATCTAACCAATCTCTTAAAGTCGAAGCCAGCTGCGCTGGGGTTGCTTCTGTATCGCTAGGCAATAATGAGTCCAATAACTTTGCGTAAATTTTTTCGCCCGGTAATTGTTTACCAAATTCAACGGGATCAATTACCGCCGTATCGCGAGACTCATCCCTTAGTTCTGTATCAGGGCCGCCATCTCTGCCACCGCCTTGGCTGCCTGCTACCAATAACGAATTCAAATTGAAGCAGCTGTGCATATCACGCACTGTACCTTCGAGTGAACCCAAATTATTTTCAATCGGAAACTGCATAGGGGTTGTAGCCCACTGCTGATTTCTAACTACCCGCTCTGCCTTTGTCTGTTCAAAAAACTGTGACAGCAGACTTGTACCAAAAATCTCTGCGCCCGCCATATATTCACTAGCACGAGCGTTATTAATAATATTAAAAGTTCTTCTATCACTGACTTGACGATCATTAATAATAAAAGTTGCGAACATCATCAAAACCGCTGCAATCATTAACACAGTAATGAGTGCGATACCTTGCTGTTTTTGATTTGGTTTTCTCATAAATTCTTTTAATTACTATTTACTAGCGACCTTTTGAACCACCATCTATAGCAGGATTTCTTGGTTCTTCTGCTGCATCTGCGAAAGAAGCTATTGGAAATATTCTAAATATCTCGCCTAAGTCCTTTAAGATTAAGGTAACCCGGATTGCTTTGGGCAAATCCGTTAAATTATTCTCTTCAGTTTCCCACTCTTTTATCCAGTCATCATCTTCTTCCAAGAACTCAAATTTTACCTCTTCAACCTGACTTAAAATCGGTCTTTTTAATTCTTGGTCCTCTTGCGCATTATCTACATACAACCAATGATTCCGAATCAATCTGTCTTCATCCAGCTTATAAACCAAATGCTGCAAATTACTGCGCGCTAATTTTGCTGGGTTACGCCAACCAGTACGAGTAAATTCTAAAAAGCTATCTGATGCGGAAGTTTTACCTCTTAATAAGGCAACCTTGTCACCAAATTCATTACGGCGTTCTCGAAACACCAGATGCTGAATATCATCTTCTATTTGCCGCACTGCTAATTGAACTTCTCGCAAACGATTGATTTGCTTTTCATTTGATTTCATGGTGCCTTGAACAGTATTAAAAACCTGCATAGCCACCAATCCAAAAATACCTAAAATCGCTAATGAAATTAGTATTTCAGTTAAGCTAAACCCTTTTGCCTTTGCCCGTATCATGCTATTTCTTTTCTTTTTTACCGACAAAGCCTGTCATAGTGAAAGTGCCGTCCTGACCATAGAAAACCGATACCGCCACACGGCGTAAATTTTCTTCACTCGTTTCAACAACTTGGTGTCGAATTTTCCACTCGCGATTACCCAGTTCCATTTCTGATTCTTTAGAGCCGACTGAAGGCCACTTTTGATCCAGTTGCAGTTCAGCAATATAATTTTTAGCCACATAACTGGCTAAAGTTTTATCCCTGTTAGCAGTAATACTGTGAGCGCTGGAGTTAAAAAGGCCATACACTAATGGAATGATTAGTATCCCAGTAATCAACATTGCTACTAATAACTCTAACAAGGTCAAACCTTGTTGCTTTTTATTGAGCATAAAAATTCTCTCTATCTAAATTTTTATCCCAATCTGATTGAAAGTCACCTTCCAAGGCTGTTCTGCTAATTTTAAAATCGCCTAAATAGTTACCTCTGATGCGGTAGAAAACGCCGTCATCTTGATCAAGCCCAACAGTCAAAACAAATTCATTCATTTCACCACTTGAAAGCATAAACACTTGCGGTAACTTTATTTTCTTTTCGAGATCTAAATCGCCAGTCGTCACTTCAGTATCAGAACCTTTATCATCATCTTCATCTGGCTCAGCATTTTTTAAAAGTGACTCTTGCCCATCTACATTGACATATAGTGCAAAGGGTTCTTTAAATTCTTGTTCTTTCAAAAATTGATGATCTTCTAAACGCTGCCACTTTTCTTGGTTATAGATCAAAAAAAAGTAGCCATCGTCTTCAACTCTTAAGCCGAAATCAACACCCCGAATTATTGACTCTTCTTGAGCTATTTGTAACTGACCTAATAATTTATAGGCGTGATTTTTGAGATCACCTTTATGGTTGGAACCAAAAAATCGAAATGCACCCACTGCAATGATAGCGATGATTGCCATTGCAATGACAACCTCAAGCATAGTAAAGCCAGCTTGAGGTTTTTTATTAAAAAAAAGGCTGTTTCTAATTTTCAACATTAAAATTGATTGCGTTCATGTTCCAAACGCTAATGTCTTGGAATTTACCTTGACCACCCGTGCGACCGTCAGCACCCATCGAATAGAGATCATAATCGTTTTCAATACCAGGAGATATATATTGATATGGCTTACCCCAAGGGTCATTCGCTACGCCACCACCAGAAATATAACCACCACGCTGATAATTATTCGGAACCGGCTCTTGGGTTGGCTTACTCACTAAAGCACTCAAACCTTGATCGGTTGTTGGAAAGAAACCATTATCGTTGTAATAACTCATCAAAGCCGACTGCAAATTAGTTAAGTCACCTTTAACGCGCGTGAATTTTGCTTCTTCAGTTTTACCCAAAAAGTTTACAGCGATAACCGTTGACATAATGGCAACAATTGCTAGTGCAACCAAAATTTCAGTGATGGTAAAACCCTTCGCTTTTTTTGAAAATTGTTTGTTCATTTTTTCTCTCTTACTTTAATCGTGTTAACCGATAGAACTGGTCAATTCAAAGATTGGCAGCATCATTGCCAATACAATAAAGAATACCATTCCACCTAAAAATAAAATAATCATAGGTCCCATTATATTCAGCGCAATATCGACGCTGTTCTCAAATTGAGATTCTTGATTATCAGAAACTTGCTGCAGCATATCTTCGAGCTCACCACTGGCTTCACCACTACCGATCATATGAATCATCATCGGCGGAAACAGCTTGGTTTGCTCTAGTGAATTTTTTAAACTTGCACCTTCTCTTACCTTGATCGACGCATCATGAACCGCTTCTCGCATTTTCAAATTAGTTAAGACTTTGCCTCCAATTTTCATGGCTTCAAGTAAAGGCACGCCACTGGAATGCAAAATGCTGAGTGTGCTGGAAAACTGCGAAGTATTTAAGTTTTTTGATAAGCGCCCAAAAACGGGTAACTTTAATAGCGTTGCATGCCAACGTTGCTTATTCTCAGTTTTCCTTAGCCATAAGGAAAATAAGGCTATAGCACCTACGATACCAACGGCCGTAAATAAACCCGCGTAAGATGACAAAAAGTCACTCATACCAATTAGAATCTTGGTAGCTATCGGAAGTTCCTGACCAGAATTGGTAAATTGGGCAAGAATTTTCGGAACTGCGAAGATCATCAATAAAACAACAACACTTACCGCAACAGTGATTAGCACTATCGGATAAACCAAAGCAGCAGTTATTTTTCCACGAATTTTATGACGTCTTTCTGTGTAGTCCGCTAAACGGTTTAAAACTGTGTCTAAATGCCCAGCTCTTTCGCCAGCAGCCACCATCGAGCGGTACAATTCGTTAAATACTTTCGGGAACTCCGCCATTCCATCTGCCAAGGTATGACCTTCCATCACTTTCGAGCGGACGCCCAGAATGATGCTTTTTACTTTTGGTCTTTCCGTTTGCTCAGCAACCGCTTTTAAAGCTTCTTCAATCGGCAGTGAAGCTTTGACTAACGTCGCCAGCTGGCGAGTAATCAAGGCTAAATCTGCCACTTTCATTGAGCTGCCACGGACGCCAGATTTGTTGCTGGCTTTAGTGGTATCCCCAATATGAGAAACTTCTAACGGAGTAAAACCTTTTTCACGCAGCTGCTGTCTAATTTGCCTTGGCGTATCAGCCTCAAGAACGCCTTTTTTCTCGCGTCCTTTAGGGTTTAATGCTACATATTCAAACGCTGCCATTAGCTACACCATTAATCAACATCATTAATCTTCTCGCGTTACGCGTAAGACTTCTTCTACTGTGGTGATTCCTTGCAACACTCGATCACGTCCGTCGGAACGAATTCCTGGCGTCGCTTTGCGGGCATGACGCTCCATTTCTTGCTCACTGGTGTTGTCATGAATCATGGTACGCATCGTTTCATCAACCACGAGTAATTCATAAATACCCTGACGACCGTTATAGCCACGATGACTACAGGCATCACAACCTACCGGATGGTAAATGGTTGGCGGCTTGTTTGGATCAAAGCCCATCAACTCACATTCTTTATCATTAGCAGTATCAGCTCTCTTACACTCAGGACATAAACGTCTTACCAGACGCTGTGCCAACACGCCTAAGATAGAAGAGGATAATAAAAACGGCTCTACGCCCATATCTTGCATACGAGTAACCGCACCAACCGCGGTATTGGTATGTAAAGTCGACAATACCAAGTGACCGGTTAAAGATGCTTGCACTGCTATTTGCGCAGTTTCTAAATCACGGATCTCACCCACCATTACTACGTCTGGATCTTGACGCAAAATAGCGCGTAAACCACGAGCAAAGGTCATATCAACTTTTGGATTAACCTGAGTCTGACCAATGCCGTCTATTAAATACTCAATCGGATCTTCAACCGTTAAAATATTGCGGCTCGAATTATTGAGTAACGAAAGACCGGCATACAAAGTGGTCGTTTTACCTGAGCCCGTGGGGCCAGTAACCAAAATAATGCCATGAGGTTTATGCAATAAAGCGCTCATTAAATCCATGCTTGCTTGTTGCATACCAAGGTGAGAAAACTCTAAACGACCGGCCTCTTTATCAAGTAAACGCAATACCACTCGCTCGCCATGACTTGAGGGCATGGTGGAAACACGCACATCGACTGCGCGATTGGCAATTCGTAAAGCGATACGACCATCTTGCGGTACTCGCTTTTCAGCAATGTCGAGCTTCGCCATAACTTTAATACGCGACACTAATAAAGGCGCTAACTTTCTACTCGGCTGTAAGACTTCTCTTAATACACCATCAACTCTAAAACGAACGGATAAAGTTTTCTCGAAAGTTTCAATATGAATATCAGAAGCGTTTTCTTTAATCGCTTGGGTCAACAAAGCATTAATCAATTTAATGATTGGCGCATCATCTTCCGCTTCTAATAAATCTTCGGTTTCTGGAAGTTCCTCTGCCAATTTGAACAAGTCGATTTCTTCGCCCAAATCATCCATTGCTTGCTGGGCACCACCAGTTCCTGATTGGTAATAGGCACTTAATTGTGATTCAAAATCATCTTCGTTAAGTTTGATCACATCGAAGTGTTGATTGCAATGACGCTTTACTTCTAACAAGGCAGTAGGAGCTGTACCCTCTCTCAGAAAACAATTCAAACCAGCTTCACCTTGCATCAAAAAGACACCATGTCGCATAGCAAAGCTAAATGGCAAAGGTCTAAAACTATCGAAGATAGGCTCAGCCGTTTCTAATTCGGAAGACAATTGTTCAGCCATATCGAATTACTCTTTACCTTTTTTATCATCTTCTTTGGCATCTTGATCAAGATACTCTTCAAAGCTTGGCGGTAAAATTAGCGCTTCATCATAAGTTGGCATCACATGCGCATCTTCATCCGGCATTAAGTTGATACCATCGGCAAGCTTTTGCAGTTGTTGCGCACGCATGTAACTGTACTTTGCTGAACTAATTCTTTTTAATTCAGCATCATCTTTAAGTACTCTTGGATGAATAAACACCATCAAGTTACGTTTTTCTTTAGTAGTGCCGCGAGATTTAAATAAGTTACCTAGTAATGGAATATCACCCAATAATGGAACTTTTTGTTCACTCTCATTAATAGTGTCATCAATCAAGCCACCTAATACGACCATGCCGCCATCAGGTACCAATACAGAAGTTTTTACCTTACGTTTATTGGTTACAACATCTACTTGCGTAGTACCTGCTAATGAAGAGACTTCTTGCTCAATATCTAAACGCACATGATCACCTTCGTTAATCTGCGGTTTAATTTTTAAAGACACGCCAATATCTTTCCGATCAACATTCTGGAATGGATTGGAGTTATTATTACCCAAAGTTGAACCTGTAATAATTGGTATTTCTTGACCAGCACTAAACTCGGCTTCGGTATTATCCAAGGTGGTAATGCTCGGACGAGCTAAAGTATTAGAGTCTGTTACCCCTTCTAAAGCAGTAATAAAAGCACCCCAGCTTAAACCTGAATTAGAAATTCTGGATAAACCAATACCAGCACCGGATAAACCGCCTAGTGCTTCTGCCAAAGCAACACCATTATCACCTTGGTTACGAATAGTTTCTGTCCCAGTAATAACTCCTGTATCAGGATCGCGAGTAAAGATTTCCTCTTCAGTACCACGCGCTGCAATTGCACCACCCGCTACTTGTCCTATTGAACCAAAATTAACAATACCTGCTGGATAAGTGCCATCATCCCCTGAAGGAGCAAACAGCCACTGAATACCTAATTCACGCGCTTTTCGATCGGATATCTCAACAATAATCGCTTCAACGTGAACTTGCTTACGACGAATATCTAAACTGCGAACAACCGATTCAAATTCGCGCATCATATCGGGTGGTGCTGTAAGAACTAATGCATTAGTTTCTTCATGCGATTGAATACTAAATAAAGATTTCGAACTTCGAGCCGCTGCTTGACCAGCGCCGCCAGACTCTTCTTTTTGTTTATACTCACCGATACCCGATAAAACTTCTTTAACTTCGTCGGCTTTAGCATATTTTAAGAAAATGGTTTTAGTATTACCGGCGGTTTCTTGTTGACGATCTAAATTAGCAATTAAAGCTCTTAAGCGAATGCGAGTTTTCTCAGTCGCGCTCAAAAGAATTGTATTCATACGTTCATCAGCCACAAACTTTGGTACTTGGCTTTGATTGACTTGCTGCTGACCACCTTTATCCTTAGAAATAGATTCAAGAATTCTGACCACTTCAGTAGCTGAAGCATGCTTTAACGGAATCACTTCAATTTCTTCATCGTTGGCTTTATCGGTTCTGGCAATAATATCTTTTAAACGATTAACGTTAGTCGCAGAGTCATGCAGAATAATGGTATTAGTCCCTTGTACCGCTAACATCTGACCTGAGGTTGTCGAAACCATAGGGCGTAATACATTCACTAGCTGCTGCGCATTAACATTATTCACCGGAATCACTTGCGTGATATAGGTATCGCCTAGGCGTTTAGGGTTAGATGGATTAACTGGACCTGGTTCAGAGCGTGCCTTAGCTTCTTGAATAATTTTAACCGTATTTTTATCAACGTTAATCGCTTGGAAGCCATGAATTTTTAATGTCGCTAAAAACATCAAATAGATATCATCTTTACTGCTATCTTGATTGGAAATAATGGTGATCTTCTTTTGTGAAACTCGCGGGTCAACAATCATGTTTTTACCCGTGATTCTGGCAACCGTTTCAACCACTTCCCGTATATCCGCATCACGCACATTTAAACGGGCAGCATCTGCTGAAAAAGAAGCAAGCAGCAACCCTAGACTCACAGTTGTTGTTATTAATTGATTTCTAATCTTCATACTCTCTACTCTGGGTGCGTTTTTATCCCTAAAAACTATTCTCTAATATTGTTTCTAAAAAAATTGTTAACTTAAAAAGGTTTAATATATAAAATCTCTAGCTATAGCTATTGAATTTTTAAGTCTCGATTATCTGGTTTACGCTCTTCTTTGGGTTGATTCGAATCTGCAGCGCCTAAATTCAGTAACAACCTCACCGGACGACCATTGCGCTCAACGGTGATATCCAAAGATTCAGCCGTTTGCATTTGATCCAACAAAGTCCAGTAGGCTTGGCTATTTAAAGACTGTCCATTAATAGAAGTTACGACGTCATTTCTACGCAAACCTAATCTGCTAAACAACCTTGGATCTTTACCAGGCGCAACTTTAAAACCGGATACTTGCCCGGTATTATCGGTGACCACCTGAAACTTAGCTAAGTCGTTAAAAGATTGTGGGCTTTGACTTAATTTCTTACGAATATCATTCAAGTCACGTGCCAACTGGCTATCTTTGCGCTTATCGATAGTTTTAGAATTAGAGTCATCCAATTCTTCATTTTTCTTATCGCCAGAGGCTAACACATCTTTGTTTAACTGCTCTAACAAAGTTAACGTCTCGTTTCTGCCGTTGTTTCTTATGATAACTCTTAGCGGTTCAACCTTTCTTAGCTCGACTTTACTACTGCCAACACCTTCTAAATTATCACCAATCCAGTAGACTTTCTCATTATTACCACTTCGGATAATGGCACTGCTTTGCGGCTCTTCCGGATCCACATAGACCCCTATCAATTTTAAGCTTAAATTGGTTTCGCCGGTCACTTCTTCTTCCACCTCAGCGACGGCATTAGCCTCGCCAAATAAGTGCATTTGGACAAGCTTATCGACATTGACTTTATTCTTGACCGGAGCTTTTATTGCTCTGACGTTGGTGGAAGGCGCTGCTTTAGGTTGACTGTAATCGACCCATAACCAAACTATCTTCGCCAGCAGATACAAAGCCAATAATAATAACAATCCGGCAATAGCTTTGGTTAGCATGCCGCTATTATTTTTCCAAAAATTGATAATATTCTGATTTGATTTATTCATTATTAAGTTAAAAGATTAATTACTGTCCCTAGCGCAGATATTAAGCCATTGTGGCATATATTGTTATTTTATATTATTAGATAATTGTAACTAATCTGAACTTTTGCTGTTGATTATCTCTATACTGGAAATCTTCCCATGCCGACAGTGATAAAGCAAGTCTGGGGTCTGTAAAGAAACTTATAGATTAGTCATTCAACAGTCAGCAGAATTCAACCAATTTTAGCGGAAAAAGATGGAAACCACTCGATTAGATAAATGGCTTTGGGCAGCCCGATTTTACAAAACCCGCTCGATTGCTAAGAAAGCGATTGATGGCGGTAAAGTCCATTGTGATGGCGTTAAAGGCAAAGCCAATCGTCAGGTAGTGGTTGGTATGGAAATACGCTTAATGCAAGGTCATCAGCAAAAGACCATTGAAGTGCTAGACTTATCTGAACAAAGAGGGCCTGCTGCAATTGCTCAAAAATTGTACCAGGAAACGCCCGAAAGCATTACTAAACGCGAAGAATTGCAAGCACAGCGCCAATCCATGCCCTTTTCCAATACTAAACCGGATAAAAAGCAAAGACGGCAAATTCATAAATTTCTTCGCGAGCAGGAATAAGTCTTATATAATTAGGCCACTATCCTAGAATGACCTTTAGCCATGAGTGACCATATACAACGCTTTAGTTTTGCCCAACTACCTATTCGTGGCGAAATTATCTCTTTGACCGAGACTATAGATACCATCTGTGATCAGCATCAATACCCTAAAGAAGTGCGTCATTTATTGGCAGAGTCATTGGCTGCTTGTTGTTTATTGGCCGATATCATCAAGATAGAAGGAAGAGTGGCGCTACAATTACAAAGCTCTTCGGTAGTCAAACTACTTTTAGTTGAATGCGATAATCAAGGCCGAATGCGTGGCTTATTGCATCTCAATGAAGAACATGCGCACTTAGTAACTAGTGGACCCTTTGATTTCAAGCAGTGGACAGCCAATGGCCAAATGGCGATTACTATCGATCCCGATAAAGGGCAGCGCTATCAGGGGGTAGTACCTCTAGATAAAATCACCTTGGCAGCATGTTTAGAAGATTACTTTAATATGTCTGAGCAACTGCCAACTCATATCAAAATTTTTGCTGACCATCACAAAGCCTTCGGTATTTTTATTCAAACCTTACCGCAAGCAGCTAATTCCAGTATTGGTAATGAAGAAAGCCAACAAGCCTTTGAACATGTCACAGCACTTACTGAAACTATCAAGCCAGAAGAAGCCTTTGAACTCAGTCATCAAGAACTGTTATATCGGCTATTTCACCAAGATGAAGTTAGCATTTACCCTGAAAAAGACTTGGGGTTCGAATGTAGCTGCTCCAGAGAGCGAAATATGGCAGCTTTAATGACTATAACGCCTGCGGAATTAGTCAACTTAGTTGAAGAGCAAAATGAAATCGAAATGGTTTGCGATTTTTGTAGTAACAAAGAAATCTTTAATCGACAACAAATTATGGAGTTACTGACTTCGGAAGCGGATCAAGGTGTCATTAATTAGAATTTTGATTACCTTGGCATCTCAAATCGGGCTTCCAAACCACCTTCAGGACGATTAATTAAACTGACTTTTCCGTCATGCATTTCAGCAATCCTTCTGACAATCGCTAAACCTAAACCAGAACCACCGCCTGAGCGTGCTGTATTCCCACGTGAGAATGGTTGAAACAGTCTTTCTATTTCTTTTTCATCAATCCCCGAGCCTTGGTCAAACACCGAAATACGAATTTTATTGCCATATAAGCCAGTAACTAAATGCAGTGGCACACCAGCGTATTTCAAGCCATTTTGAATTAAGTTGGTAATCAAGCGCTTCATGGCCAAGGGCTTAAACGCTACTTCTTTCAAGTCACCCAACTCAAAAGTAATATCCTCTTCCTTAATTCGATTGGCTAACACACATTCTTCCACTAAGGCATTTAAGTCGCCGCTTTTAGGTCGCTCATCACGCCCATCTCGAACAAAAGAAATAAATTGATTGATGATCTGATCCATATCTTCAGTATCACGAATTATTCCTTCTTTGGTTTCCGCTTCAGCTTCACCCATAAACTCGGTGGCTAAGCGAATACGCGTTAGCGGAGTGCGCAAATCATGCGAAACACCGGCCAATAACAAGGTTCTATCTTCTTCGAGCTGATGGACATTGCGCGCCATTTGGTTAAAGGCGCGAGTTACGGTGACCATTTCTTCAAGACCTTTTTCTCTTAACTGCCCAGGATTATCGCCTCGGCCGATTTCTCTGGCAGCGAATTCCAGCCGTCTTAATGGCCTTGAGATCTGGCGAGTGAAAATCCAACCACCAAGTAAGCTGAGCAGCAAGATCGCAGTAAAATAGACAAGAGGTGGATGGATATTAAAGCCTTCAAACGGCTCCATCGCGACTCGAATCCAGATATTCGAATGGCGAGGTGATTTGACCCAATAGTAAATCTTATCCGATTCCTCTACCCGCATTTCAGTTCGCTCAACGGGAACATTAAGATATTGCGCTAAATTTTCAGTAAGGACTTTATAAGGTTGTGCCTCACGCAAAGCTCTCGGCTCACCATTACGGGTTGAAACCAGCTCCATATTTTGGCTGGACATAATTTCTTGACGCACTTCGGGCGGAAAGTCTTTATGTTGAACATAGATAGCCGTATTCACATCAGAAGCCACCAGTTGCACCAGCTGCTTCATAGAGGGATTAGTCACATACCAAGAAATTGTGAAGTAGGATACCAGCTGATTAATCACCAGCAAAAACCCTACTAATAATGCAATTCTGCCAAAAGCCGTTTTAGGTAAAATACCCATTACAATAGTTAACGACGATTATGCCGTTTCACCACCGTCTGGCACGAAGACGTAACCTACGCCCCAAACCGTTTGAATATATCGAGGTTGAGCTGGGTCATCCTCAATCAAACGTCGCAATCTTGAAACCTGCACATCAATACTTCTTTCAAGCGCTGAATAATCACGGCCACGCGCAAGGTTCATTAACTTATCTCGAGATAAAGGTTGGCGCGAATGTTCAACCAGCGATTTTAGAACTGCAAACTCACCACTAGTCAGCGAAATAGATTTACCATCATCGGTCATTTCACGAGTCGCTAGGTTTAATGTAAAGCGACCAAAAGAAACTACCGTTTCAGAATTACTCGGCGCGCCAGGAATATGTTTAGCCTGACGACGCAATACTGCTCGAATACGAGCTAGCAATTCGCGCGGGTTAAACGGCTTAGCCAAATAATCATCAGCACCTACTTCCAAGCCGACAATTCGATCCACCTCATCGCCTTTGGCCGTCAACATAATTATTGGAATAGGATTGTTGTCAGCACGTAATCTGCGACAGATAGAAAGCCCATCTTCGCCCGGTAACATTAGATCCAGAACCATCAAGTGGTAATTTTCGCGCTCTAGAAAACGATCCATTTGTTCAGCATTTTCAACGGTGCGCACGATGAAATCTTGCTCTTTAAGATAACGCTCTAAAAGGCTTCTCAAACGTACATCGTCATCAACGACTAGGATTTTCGGGGTTTCTTCGGTCATAGCTTATCCTTCTCCGCGCTTTTGTTGGCTTTGAGCTTATCTCTGCAAATTTTCATAACCATCATTTGCTCGCCAACTATTTGTTTTATTGTACTTTTAATATCGAAGCCTGTATTGCTACCTTGTGCTTTTTGGCTAGGCCTCTTTTCAAATTCACACAGCTACTATACTATGCCGCTTTATTTTTCCCAATAATCCATTACAAGATGTTACAAATTAATCAACAAATTGCGGCTGAACTCAAAGTTGGCGTTAATCAAATAGATGCCACGGTCAAATTACTGGATGAAGGCTCTACGGTTCCCTTTATCGCTCGCTATCGTAAAGAGGTAACCGGTGCTTTGGATGACGCGCAGTTACGTGATATTGAACAGCGCTTGGGTTACTTGCGGGAACTAGAAGATCGTCGCGCCGCTATTCTAAAAAGCATTGATGAACAAGAAAAGTTAACTCCAGAATTAACAGCATCAATCAAAGCGGCTGCCACTAAAAGCGAATTAGAAGATTTGTACCTACCCTACAAACCAAAAAGAAGAACCAAAGCACAAATCGCTAAGGAAGCTGGTCTCGAGCCTCTTGCCATGGCTCTATGGCAAGATCCAAATTTAGATCCAGAAGCCCAAGCTGCTGAATATCTCAACGATGAACATAAAATCCTAACCAGCAAAGATGCACTGGATGGCGCTAAGCAGATCTTAATGGAACTATTTGCGGAGAATGCTGAGCTAATAAAAGAGTTGCGTGATTACTTATGGGCACATGCGCATTTAAAGGCCAGCGTTATGCCCGGCAAAGAAAAAGAAGGCATCAAATATTCAGATTATTTTGCGCATCATGAAGCCATCAATGCCATTCCATCGCATAGAACCTTAGCTTTGTTGCGCGGCCGCAACGAATCCATTTTAAGTTTACAAATGGTTTCCAACCTTGACTTGATTAAGGATGAAAATGCCACCGATCCATGCTTAGGTACTATTGCCCAACATTTTAATATTCAAGACCAAAAGCGCCCTGCCGATAGTTGGTTACAACAAGTGGTGTTATGGACCTGGAAAATAAAATTACACCTCTACCTTGAAACTGAATTAATGAGCAAAATTCGTGAAGAAGCCGAGACAGAAGCAATTCGAATCTTTGCCAAAAATTTAAGTGATTTATTAATGGCCGCTCCTGCCGGCGCAAAAATCACCATGGGCATCGACCCTGGCTTGAGAACTGGCTGTAAAGCGGTGATTGTTGATGAAACGGGTAAGTTATTAGCACACAGCACCATCTTCCCACACGCACCACAAAAACAGTGGGATCAATCATTACGTAAACTAGAAACTATGTGCAAAATGCACAAAGTAGAATTAATCAGTATTGGTAACGGCACTGCTTCACGTGAGACCGATAAGCTGGTAAGCGAGCTGTTAAAAATCGCACCAGAATTAAAGATGCAAAAAATCATGGTCAGTGAAGCTGGTGCTTCTGTTTATTCAGCTTCAGCCCTTGCTTCACAAGAGTTTCCTGATTTAGACGTTAGCTATAGAGGCTCTGTTTCTATCGCCCGTCGCTTACAAGACCCGCTACCAGAGCTGGTAAAAATTGACCCTAAATCAATTGGCGTTGGTCAATACCAACACGATGTTAGTCAAAGCCAATTAGCCCGCAGCCTTGATGGTGTAGTTGAGGATTGTGTAAATGCCGTAGGAGTAGATTTAAACATGGCCTCAGTACCACTACTGACTCGTGTTTCCGGTTTAAGTAAAACCATTGCGCAAAACATTATTAATTGGCGTAATCAACATGGTCGCTTTGAATCGCGCCAACAATTGTTGGAAGTGGAGCGCATGGGGCCCAAGACATTCGAACAAGCCGCCGGTTTCTTAAGGATCAGCGCCGGCTCTAATGCACTTGATTCATCTGCGGTGCATCCAGAATCCTACCCATTGGTTGAGAAGATTATGAGTGATTTAAACTTACAAGATTTTTCTCAATTATTAGGTAATCAAGAAAAGTTGAACGCCATTAATTCTTCTCAATACATTGATGACCAATTTGGTTTGCATACGGTCAATGACATTTTAAAAGAACTGGATAAACCGGGGCGCGACCCTCGTCCAGAATTTAAAATGGTTCGCTATAAAGATGGAGTGGAAACGTTAAATGACCTCAAGCCGAATATGGAACTCGAAGGCGTTATTACTAATGTGACCGCTTTTGGTGCCTTTGTGGATATTGGAGTTCATCAAGACGGCTTGGTTCACTTATCCAATATGGCCAATCGATTTATCAAAGATCCAGCGGAAGTTGTTAAGGCTGGTGATATTGTGCGCGTCTGGGTAATGGATGTGGATATTCAAAGAAAACGTATTGGTCTTTCTATGGTTGGGCCACAAGCTGAGAACTCACAATCGCATGATAATACTAATCGAAGCTCTCATACAAATAGCCGCAGTCAAAAAAATCAAAAGCCACGTCACAAGCAACAAGGGCGCCAATCAGCACCGCAAGGCGCTTTTGCTAATGCTTTAGCGGACGCTTTTAAGAAATAACCAATATAACTAAACGCGAATTGATTAATTATTAAGCGCCATTACTTGAACTTTATTTCAGTTAGGAGTAGTGTGCGCTAAATATCAATCAATGCATAACAAAAAGTCATCACAGAAGTGATGGTTTTCAATTAAAGCAATGACATTAAATACTAGAGCATTAAATTTTTTAGGCGCATTTATTTGTTACCAACTGATTGTAACGGCCTACTACTTTCAATACGTCCAATTTATGGACCCTTGCCCATTATGCATTTTTTCAAGGGTCGCCATTTTCAGTCTAGGCGTAGTCTTACTTTTAAATGCAATCTTCCAACCAAGACACGAGTCACTATGGAATAAGTTATTGCAACTATTAGGAATGGCTGCAGCTTTTATGGGTATTTGGATTTCTGCAAAGCATGTTTACATCCAAAATCTACCGGCAGACCAAGTCATGGACTGTGGCGCCCCGCTAGATTTACTGATGGACGTGATGCCGATGAGCGAAGTTATCAGCACCGTTTTAATGGGCGATGGCAAATGTGCCGAAATTAATTTCCAATGGTTAGGCTTAACCATGCCAGGCTGGATGCTAGTTATTTTTAGTATCGCTTTCTTAACCATGTTATACCGCTTTGTTCAATGCTTCAAAGCTCCAAAATTTATTTAACCAATCGAGTATTATTATGATTCGAGTCATTATTGAGCGTGCTATAAATCCTGAAAAAGTTGAGGAATATCATGGCTTTATTCGTAAAGCAAAAAATAAAGCAAGCAATGTCCCTGGTTTTTTATCTGGAGAATTGTTGAACGTTCTAGGGCAAACTAACCAAGTGATTGTCATGTCTTGTTGGGACTCGCTAGAAGCTTGGGAAATATGGGCGGAATCAGAGCAACGTTTAGAATTATTGGAGGCTATGCGCCCCTTGTTAGAAGCTGATGAGAAAGTAACGATTTTAGAATCGACTAATATCAAATAGTAGTTTCTACTTCTACAAATGCAAAAAAGCTGACTTAAGTCAGCTTTTTTTGTTTAGCTTGTTAGCAAAAACTTATCACTTACTAAAAATATTTTGGCCACTCCTGCTTTAACTTACCTGTTAACGCGAAATAACACATTTTATAATCTGCCAAAAAAGACCATAGAGGATAATTAAAGGTTGCAGGTCGATTCTTTTCAATAAAGAAATGTCCAATCCAGGCAAAACCATAACCTGTTAGCAAAGCTGCTAGCAATAGCCACCATTGTTGAGTACTAATCGCAATCAACAAGAAGGCTAACGATAAATAGGTACCGACATAATGCAATAAACGGTTACTAGGCAAACGATGCTCTGACAAATAATAGGGCCAGAACTCTTTAAAGCTAGTAAACCGTTTATCACTCATGCCAAATATTATTTATTTTCTGGATTAATTTCTAATAATTCCACTTCAAAAACTAAAGTAGAGTTCGCAGGAATTGAACCGCTTCCACCCGCGCCATAACCAATTTCTGGCGGAATGACAAATTCAAACTTATCGCCAATGGCCATCAACTGTAAGCCTTCAGTCCAACCCTTGATAACACCGCCTAATGGGAACGAGGTGGGTTGATTTCGAGAATAAGAGCTATCAAACTCTTTACCATCGATGAAAGTACCTTTGTAATGCACTTTTACGCTATCTGCTGCTACAGGCTTCTCACTGTTACCCGCTGCGGTTATCACGCGGTACAATAAACCTGATTCAGTTGCTTTTACGCCTTCTTTTTTCGCGTATTCTGCACGGAAAGCATCACCTTCCGCTTTAGTTGCTTCGGCTTTAACTTGAGCTTCTGCATCTAAACGAGCTTGCTCAGCTTTTACTTTTTCTTGATAAAAAGTGTTAAATTCCTGCATATTAGCCATTAAGTCAGCTTCTGGGAATTTGCCATTACCAGCAAAACCTTCTTTGATACCTTGTACCACTAAATCTGTATCAATCTCGATATCGTATTTTTTCAAGCCTTCAAAATTTTGGCTCATTTGCTTAGCAAAATTCTGACCGATTGAATAAGAAGTCTTTTGCACCATATCGGTTTCATCAAAAGTAACTGCCGCGCTAGCTTCTTTAACAGCCGTATTGGATGGCGCAACTTCCGTTGCTTCAGGTTTTTTATCATTGTTACAAGCGCTCAATGCAGTAGCGATCGCCAATGTAATAGCAATTTTTTTCATGGTTAGCCTTAGTTGTCTCTATCTTATATAATTAGTAAGTTAATAGTTATTCTTAAAAAGAATTTAGCATTTTGCAGTAGTTGTATGGATAAAATCAAGCTTAGCGCTTCATATTTGGCTGATGTTTTGAACCAGTTGCCCCAGTTGTTGCACTGTTGCTTGATCTTCAGCATTAATCTGATTAGTTTCAAGATAAGCCTGCATATTAGCTTGGGTGGCCAAATTCCTGTTAAACCCTTGAAATTGTTTAAATAATGATTGAATCGCTTGCTTTTGATGTTGCTGCTCAGCTTTCAGCTCGATCAGCAAAGCTTGTTGATAAGCATCTTCCGACTTCCCTTTCAACCCTAATCTTTTGGTCCGAATATAGCTAACCGCATCGACCGCCTGCTGAGATTCCGATTGAATTTTTTGCCAAATGACTTGATCTATTGGTATCAGTTTTTGTTCGCACCAAAGTGCCAATAGCAAATAATTGACATTCAAACCTAAAGTGTCTTGTACCGCAATACAGATTTTAGCTACATCTTGGTTTTGATAAATATGACAAGACCATTGCCAAAATTCTTCAGTCCAACTCTCTAACTCATCGCTACTAATACTAATTTCCCTCACCGTCATCTTGCTTTGAATCCTGCTCGCTTGATTGCTTATCTTCTATTTGCCCATGACTAAATATTGACCAGATAATACCCAGCCAACTACCAATTAAAAATAAACCGCCAATAGGAATAATATATTTAATCGGTGAATAGTCCGTGATTGCATATAAGTATAAGCCGCCACTGAACAGGATTATTCCAAAAAACATCAAGCGTCCTGCAAAAAATAATTTTGGGTGTGGCAATTGAGCAATCATAATACCAATGGCAATCAAACCAATTGCATGATAAATCTGGTATTGTACGCCTAAGTTAAATAATCTTAGCGAATTCTCAGAGAGTGATTGAAGACCATGACTTGCCATTGCGCCTAAAGCAACAGCTAAAGCCATAAACATGGCACCATGGAAAATAAAATGTTTATTCATGCGTAATTATTGGTTGCGTCTTTTATTTAGCATTTTTTGAGCTATGAACAAATCATTATGGCAAATTGTTGCCATCATTTCATTAGGCTTTGTAATTAAATCATTTCTAGTTACAATAAATTATCCTTGTTATTTCCATAATCAGAAAAGCCATTCATAAATGAGCAAGCAATTAGAAGCCACTATTACAGAAAAGCCACCAGGAATTAGTGTTTACTTCTATGGGGTAATATTTGGCTTTTTGAAGTTAATTGGTCGCCTTCCATACCCAGTCATCAATTTTTTAGGCTCAGCAATAGGTAAGCTTCTATACGTGGTTAAGAGTCGCCGAAAAATAGTTTTAGCTAATTTGCATCACTGTTTCCCAGACAAATCTAATGAAGCGATAACAAAAATGTGCAAAGCGCATTTTAAGCATCTAGGCATTGGTTTTATTGAATTATGCGCTGCTTGGTACAAGCCATTTAAAGATCTAGAAAAATACCATGAAATTAGAGGTCTTGATAACTATGAAAAAGCTAAAGCCACTGGTCAAGGAATTTTATTTTTAGGCTATCATATTACCAGTTTAGAGTTGGCTGGCGCGTTGATGGCAAAGTACATGGATTTTGCCGCTTTTTATCGACCCAATAAAAATAAAGCTTTAGATTATCATATACAAAAAGGCCGCAATAACAGGACCAAAACCATGGGCCGGAATGATATTCGCACAATTGGCAAGTGGCTCAAGAGCGGCAATCATATTTGGTTTATGCCCGATCAAGATAAAGGCATAAAAGGTGCAGAGTTTGCTCCTTTTTTTGGTAATCCCGCTGCGACCTTACATTCTCCGGCCAGAATTTCAAAGCTAGGTAATGCGATAGTGCTGCCCATTCAATACTATAAAGAAAATGGCAAGATGATCATCGAAGTACTTCCTGAGGTAGAGTTCTTAGGGCCCCCGCTTGATGATTGCACTCAAATCAATCAGCTACTAGAAAAAGCAGTGTTAAAAGCTCCTGAACAATACTACTGGGTTCATAGACGCTTTAAAACTAGACCAGAAAACACACAAAGCATCTATAAGTAGCATGAAAAAAATTGGGGCTTTCATTTTCAAACTTCTGTTGCGACTTTTGTCACTTTTACCTAATAATCTAATAAATCTTATTGGTAAATCTTTTGGTCGGTTTTTATATTTAATTAAGCTCCGAAAAAAAATCGTTGTAGCTAACATTAATTACTGTTTTGAGAGCCTGGACACCGAAGAAAAAAATAAACTTATCAAAAATCATTTTCTAAGTTTTGGGGCTGGCGTTTTATGTGCTGCTAAATATTGGTTTAGACCTAAAGCTTTTCCTCAAGATAAAGTGAAGATTTCCGGTTTAAACCATTATCAAGAGGCTATGCAGTCAAAAAAACCAATAGTTTTTTTAGGCTACCATTCTACTCATATAGATGAAATCTTAATCGCTTTATCTTTTCACTTAAAGTTTCATGTTTTTTACCGGCCTAACGACAAATCAAGTCTTGATTCAATGATACAAAAAGGTCGAGAATATTTTTATCCTTGCATACCTCGATTGCCTAATGTTGAAGGTGGTAATTTAAAGAAACTCACTCGCCACCTAGACTCTGGTGAAAATTTATTTATTGCTCCAGATTTGGACTTTGGAAGACAGTCAACTTGCTTTGCGCCATTTTATGGTAAGGCAATGGCCACTTTAAAGACGCCGATTTTTCTATCAAATGAAACAAACGCTACCGTTTTACCTCTTTGCTATAGCAAATCTGGGAGTTACATTAATCTTGAAGTTTTACCCGCAATGCGATTTACACAAAATGAATTAGAGAACTGCACCTTAATGAACCAGACATTAGAGTCTTGCATTAATAAAGCCCCTGAACAGTATTACTGGGTACATAGACGTTTTAAAACATTACCTGATGGCCACGATTCTATCTATTAGCGTTTATGTCAGGAGTAACATATCGCCCTTGTAATAAGCCTCTATGAAACAAAGTCCAGGATGCTATTCCACGAATAATCATAAACCCGAAGAAGGCAATCCAGATGCCATGTGCTTCAAATGATTGAGTTAAATAGTACAAAGGTATAAACCCAAAAACTAATGCTAACAGCATAGAGTTTCGCATGGTTTTTATGGCTGAAGCGCCAATGAAGACTCCATCCAACCAAAAACTTGTAATAGCGACTAACGGCACCAAAATACTATAGCCAATAAAAGGAACAAAAGATTCTTGGACTATTTTGATATCTGTCACTAGTTCAATGATTTGCAATCCGAACAATAAAAATATAGTACTAAAAATTAAACTAATAACTAGTGACCAAAATCCGCCAACCACCACCGCCTTTCTAAAGTCTTGCCAATGTTTTTTGCCGATAGCTTTGCCCACTTGAGCTTCCACCGCATTAGCGACCCCATCTAAACCATTGGAAACAATCAGCAAGAAATTAAGTAGTATCGCATTAACTGCCATAATCTCATCACCTAACTCTGAGCCTCTAGCATGTATCGTAAAGAATACGACTTCAAGAGCCAACGTTCTTATTAAGAGATCTTTATTTAAATCTAGTAATCGCAATATTTTGTGATAAGCCAATTTAAATTTATCCATAATTGGATATTTTCGAAGAATACTTGGTAAGCACGCCAGTGCAATCAATAAGCCTAAACTTTCAGCAATAACACTTGCCCAGGCCACCCCATTAACATCCATGCCCATCGATACTAAATAAATATCTAACAATGCATTAGTGATATTAGTCACTAACAAGATTGCAAAAGGTACTCTTGCATTTTGCATGCCTAAGTACCAACCGATTAAAACAGCATTGAGCAAACTAACGGGTAAGCCATAAATTCGGATGTTCCAATATTCAAGAGTCTTATTCTCAACCTCAGAACTTCCTTCAAGCCACCAAATAATTAGCTCGATCAGCCAGGGGTTTAATAGCAGCACCAAGGCTGCAATGACCAAGCCTAATAATGAGGGTAAATAAAGCCACTGTCGGATTAGATTGGAATCTTGCGCGCCATAGGCCTGCGCAACCAGCCCTGTCGTAATCATCCTGAGAAAGCCCATTGTCCAAATAATGAAAGTGAACAAGGCAGAGCCGAGACCAACTGCAGCAAGATAGTAAGGCTCATCTAAATGCCCCATTACCGCCGAATCAACCAGGCCGACCAAAGGAATGGTCATATTGGATAACACCATTGGAGCAGCGATGCGCCAAGTGGTTTGATGAGCTTTTTTGTCTTTAAGATCTGATCTTATAGAGGATAGCGACCAGATCTTCATACAAAAGAGGAGTTAATTGAATTTAGTTTGCTTACGAAGGTTTTCGTAATCGGTTATAACTAACGGCACTAAATCTTTTCCAATGGCATCCGTTGGATTAATTAAGCCAAAACGGCGACCGAATGGATCGATAATAAACCAACGCGCAGTATGATCAACCATATAATTATTTGGATCATTCGAGTGACCAGGAGTCTTCATAAAGGCAACGCCAAGATTTTTAGTTAGATCTCGAGTTTGCTGTAAATCCATAGTTAAACCTACAAACTCAGGATTAAACGCTGGAACATATTTTGCCAGTTTCTCGACTGTATCTCGCTCTGGGTCGACACTAATAAAAACAAATTGGGTATCTTTTTGATACTTACCCGACAAACCTTTTTGCACCTGATTCATATCCATCATGGTAGTCGGACAAATATCAGGACAAGTGGTAAAGCCAAAAAAGACAATGCTCCACTGCCCTATAAAGTCTTTCTCAGTAAAGGTTTCGCCGGTATGCTTTGTCGCCTTAAAGGGAACTAGCGAGTTCAATTTTGGAAACGTATTAATCAGTTGTAGCGGTTTTGGCGCCATAAAAGTTTGATATCCAAAAAAGCCAACCCCTAAGGCTAGCAAGGCTACCAAAATAAAAGCAATAACATTGCCATTCACTTTATTTCTCATACTCAAAATCCAATAACCGGCTTAAGGTAATGATCGAGCAACAAAACCACAAAGAGTAATGTTAGATAACCGATGGAAACACCAAATGTTTTCATCGCCACCCCTTCAGTTTCGCGATATTTCAACACCACACAGTAATATAAAAACCACAAACCCAGCGCAATAGCGGCGACCAAATAAATCACACCACTCATACCTGTTAAGAAAGGCAAGATAGTAGATAAAATCAATAGAACGCAATAAAGCAATATTGAGGTTTTAGTAAATTCTTCACCATGGGTAACAGGTAACATTGGGATTTCAGCTTTGGCATAATCTTCAATTCGGTGAATAGATAAAGCCCAAAAATGTGGTGGTGTCCAAGTGAAAATAATTAACACCAATAACCAAGCATTCGGATCGGCTGAAGCGGTGACTGAAGTCCATCCTAGTAACGGCGGTATTGCGCCAGAAAGACCACCAATAACAATATTCTGTGGTGTTGCTCGCTTTAAAAACATGGTGTAGATAAAAGCGTATCCGACCAAACCGCCAAGTGTTAAGACTGCAGTTAATGGATTAACTAAAAACCACAACATTGCCATTGCGATTATTGCCAAGGAGGCGGCAAATATCACCGCTTTTTTCGGCTCAACGCGACCCTGCGCTACTGGTCTTTGCATAGTTCTAGCCATGATAGTATCAATCCGAGCATCAACCACATGATTAACTACTGCTGCAGCTCCAGAAGCTAAGCCTATCCCTAAAGTACCCCATACCAAGGCGCTTAATGGCGGAAACCAGCTGACAGTCACATCGTTTGCTAAAAACATACCGACAATCGCAGTAAAAACCAAAAGGTAAACCACTTTTGGCTTGGTCATTTCATAATAATCACGCCAGGTAACTGGGCGATCAATTTTATAATTCTTCTCAACCATTATTGATTGCCTTTTAGTTTGAATTGCCAATTAACCACATAATTGATTGCAATCACAGTTAACAACAGCAAAGCACCGCCACCGTTATGCCCTACAGCCACATAAAGCGGTAAGCTAAAGACGATATTAGAAATACCCAATAACATTTGTAGCAGTAATACACCTAATAATACTCGCCCAAATTGACGCAATAACACACTGTCTTTTTCGCGCATCAATAGAATCGCTAACAAACCAATAACAATAAAAACAATATAGGCTCCAAAACGATGAGTTACATGAATGGCAACTTTACCCTTTGAAGATAGAGCTCCACCCTCATAATTAATAAATGGTTTACCCTCTTGTGGCTTTCTAGAACCTACTTGCAGTTTTTCAAGCTCATTAAGCTTAAACTCGTCAAACTCAAAGCCTTTTTGCCATAAATCAAAGCCCTCTTTAAAGTCGACGTTTTTAGTCCAACCAGAATTACATACGGGTAATTCAGTACAAATGGTTGCCGCATAATTAGACGCTGTCCAACCACCTAAGGCGATTTGAATCACTACTAGTGCCAGCCCCACTGTCGCTAATGTCTTAAACTTTTTAGCCACCACTTGAGAAACAGAGACAATCTTTGGTCTTAGTTGTAAGTAATATAAGAACAACAGGGAAATAGTGGTAAAGCCACCCATTAAATGACTCATAACAATGAAGGGATGAACTTTTAAAGTGACGGTCCACATCCCTAGCAAGCCTTGAAATATCACTAAGGGCAATAAAATGCAGGGTAAAACTATCGGTAAGCTGGAGTCTTTTTTGCGCCCCATTAAAGTACCAATAAAGATAATCAGAATGACTAGGCCAATCGCTTTAGCGAAATGACGATGAATCATCTCAGGCCAAGCTTTTTCCACCTCAAACTTCTGATTGTACTCAATTTCAGCTTTAGCAATATATTCGGCGTCTTGTGGCACGGTGAAGTGACCATAACAACCGGGCCAATCAGGACAACCTAAACCAGCGTCTTCTAAGCGAGTCCAAGCGCCCAACAAAATAACGGTCAAGGTTAAGAATATTGCAAAGGCAACTAAATTCCTTAATGTTTTTCTGCTCATGGAAACTACCTCTATAAACCCGTATTGCGCATTGCGCGAACAATATCATCACGCAAATCTTTAGCCTTCATGCGCGCCTCTTCTTCAGTTTTTACCGGCTCATACTGCATAAAAATATTGCCATGGACATCCATCGCGTAAATCTTGCCAATTTCTAACTGTACGCCTTTGCCAATATGGGCATTGCCATTACCACGAGCTAATTTTAGTTGCTCAGGCTTTGCTACTCGATCGGTATATAAGATCTGATTCGGGAAAACCGCCAAGCGAGTTAACTTTTCAATACGCTTGCCAAGCCCTAAGTGAGTTCGCGTTAAAAAGTTCATATTTAACTCACACTCTTGATCACACTCATTCGATTTTGGGAAATAGACCCACCACCATTGAGTTTCAAAATCTTTGAAATGCAGCGGTTGTCCTGCCTCATCGAACCAAGCAAAATGCTCAAAACAAGGATATGACTTTTCAGATTCTCCGCCATCCCTAGGGCACTGGTAAGTCTTTTCTAACAGCACGCCCTGATTTCTAGTCGGCTGCTCAAACCAGCCCATATAGAAAGCGGTATAAGCTAAAATCACAGGAACCACAAATAACAACACCAAGCCTGAAATAACACGTCGATTTTGGCGTTTGGTTTTCTCATCAAGAGGTTTTGGGTTTTCACTATTACTCATCAATTGTCTCTTCTTTGACCATGTTAGATTTAAGAATTAATTTGTATCTTTGTGGCGCTTTTTTAAATTCACCACTATAAAAATAATTACCAACGCCAGTGCCATTGCAAACCATTGCAATGCATAGGCTGTGTGCTTTGCGGGCGGACTGGCAATCAGTGGCCAATGGCGCACAAAGGCCGAGTCGGGCTCGGATTTTTGGCGTAGCACAAAAGGCGCGACATCATACCCTAATTCAAGCGATTTTTCCTTAATAGTTTGCATGTCAAACTGACCGATTAAGTAACTATTATCAAACTGCTCCCACACTGCATTGGAAGCCACCACCTGATTAGCCCCCTTTGAAAAATACAAATTCCCTTTAATGACTGAGTCTGAAAATTCCGATATTTCAGGCACCTTTTGGTAAAAGTCTTTGCGCGCAAGCCAGCCTCGACTTACCAGTATCGGTCTTGGGTAATTTTCAGGCTGATAGAAGCCCAAAATTTCATAACCCAACTGGCGTCCTTGCTTCTGGTTATCAATTACCAAGAATTCTTGCGACAAAGGCTTACCGAAGGTGATCACTGATGTTTGATCCGGGTTATCTGAAGCCATCGCCTGCTCCAAAGATACTTCTGTCTGTTGCGATTTTTCTAGCAAATTCGCTTGCAGGTCTCTTTTTTCCTGAGCTCGGTCTAATTGCCAGAAGGCTAAACTAATCAATATGGGTAGCAATAGAATAAAAGCCAAAGTTGGCAGCAAACTAGGTGCAAAAAGCTTAGATCCGAACGGGATTTTAACGATCGGCTGGTGAATGATTTGTTGCCAAAGTGACTTTGCCATTAGTAGGCCCCCATATAATCCTGCAAACACAAATCCATCGGCATCACCACCTAATTAGCGTATAATTAACAACACTAGCAAACACTTGGATTTGAGATGGGAATTACTTGGTTAAACATTGTCGTTATTATATTCATGCTTGGAATATTATTCAGCCTTTTTCGTGGGCTTTTCTTTTTAGGCAAAGGTGACCCAGAGTCCAGTAAAAAACTGCTAAAGTCTCTGCAGTGGCGTATTGCACTTAGTAGCTTACTCTTCTTAGGGATTATGGCCTTACATTACTTTGAAGTGATTAACCTTAGAACACAGCTTTTGCCTAACTAATACGTTTCGGTTACTATTAAAAAAAATATATTCTTCAATGACTTATGGGCAAAGCTATACAACCACCAGAGCGATTCACTGCAGATAAATACTGCGGTCAATGTGGCAATAAAAACTTTCGCCCAAATCGAAGCTTAAAAGAGCTGTTTTCTGAGTTTGTCGAAGATTGGCTGGGTTATGACTCTAAAATCTATAAAACCGCTGCTAAGTTGGCTAAACCAGCGGCCTTAAGTCTGGATTATTTTTCTAACTCTCACCATAAAAATCACTTTATTACCCCTATTAGACTTTATTTACTGCTATCTATTATTTTCTTTTTAATGACTAATTTTGGGGGCTTAAGTTTAACTGAAATTGAATTCAACGATACTCAGTCGAATCCTAGCAATCAAGTCGTAGAACAAGACAATAATAGTTTCTCGGAGGACTTCGCTAAAGGTTGGAACTATAAAGATGAAAAAGAGGCTGCTAATCAAACACTAGAAGCAGCACAGCAAGAATCTGATATGCAGGGAAATGTAAGCATCAGCGGTGATGCTCAATTTAATACCAAGAAAGGCTGCCTCAAACAACCAGAAGATCTCTTTAATGTTTGGCCGAAATGGCTAGATAAAAAGTTGGATAATGGTAGCAAAGAGCTTTGTGATTCCTATGCTGCTATCTTGAGATTAGAGGAGCCAGAGCGCCAACTGGCTAAGCGAAATTGGGGGTTATCATTAGGTCAAAAGGCCATTGAGATGGTTCCACAGGTATTTTTCTTATCCTTGCCAATATTGGCGCTAGTGCTTGGTCTGTTTTACTTTTTATCTAAAAGACTTTACGTAGAACACTTAGTTTTATTAATGCATAGCCATAGTTTTATTTTCGGTGTAGTCCTTTTATATCTTGGCTGGTATCAATTAACAGCACTATGGACTCCCTTAGGTTCAATCTGGATGGAAGAACTGCTATCTATTGGAGTTTTAGTGTATCTATACCTATCTCAGAAATGGTTCTACAAACGAGGTTGGTGGGCGACGCTTTGGCGCTTTTTAGTTTTCGGATTCTTGTATTTCATATTGATCTCAATAATCACCACCATTGGCATTATGTTTGGCGTTGTGCTTGCAGCTAACTAGTTCGCTTTAAGTAGTTCATTTCTTCTGGCAGCAAATGCACTTTGTTTATTTAGCTTGACGCCACGCCAACCATTAGAAATCCCTAAGTATGCAAAACTTCCTTGGTAGTCAGGGAACCGCTTACTATCAATAATTTTTTGATACTCACGACTAAATACTTCCGTGTTAGATAGCTCATCGAGCTTACTGATGACACTGCCCAGTGAGGTAACTCTATGGTTAGGTAAACAACAGTCTCGATATAATCTCAACACTGAATCTAAACTTTGCTGATTATTGGATAATTTTCTTAAATTAATATCTACATTCAAAAAGTATGCCGCTCCAGACCAATAGATACGCATGGTATTGCCTCGCTTTTTGCTGGCTAACGATAACTGAACTGGTCTATTTCGAGCATTTTTCTCACCTCGTCTGAAGCCATGGAAAAGTTTTTGAAAGGCCTCCTGCTCCGTTAACAAGCCTGACTTTGCTCGAGCAATATTCTGATAATAACTCGCGAGACCTTCAGAAAACCAACTATCACCATCGCCAACATAAGGAAGTAATAAGTGACTCAGCTCGTGCACTGCCGTCCAATCAGCTCGGATCTGCTCATTGGAAAAGCTAGGATTAACATGTAAAACCACACGACTTGAACGCCAGCGCTGTATTTCTCCCCATGGCACTGGCTCAAACCAAGAATAGCTTCTGACTAATTTCACTCGAGTTCTTTTTAAAGGAAACTCGCCATAGATACTTGCTACTGATTGAGTCATTTCAACCAGCCAATCTTTTAACATCTGTTTTTGCGATTCGGAAAAGTAACCTTGAAACTCCAATTGAATATTAGTGCTAGGCAAGGCAATGGAGTCGTAGCTTTCACTAGCCTTTACTCTAATTGAAGAAAAGTAAGCTATAAAAAGCGCAGCAACAATAAAAAAGAATTTTTTCATTATTGTAGGATAGAGGATTTGATGTAGGATTTCCGTCAATAAAGCTTTGACTGTGTTTCAAAATATAACTTAGTCAATTTTCGTGGCATACCCTTGTAAAAAGAAAGCCCAGTCTTTTTCTTCCCAATAAAACTGCTCATCCTTCTCTTGAGCATTTTGCTTTTCTTTCCTCAAAGAGCGCAACAGACGCGCTATATTCGATTGGAGTTTCTTATCGTAGGGTTTTAAAAAGCGACACTTATCAAAATCGATTAGCCAAAAATTCGATTTATGATTGATCATAAGATTATGGATATTCAAATCAGAGTGATATAAACCCACAGCATGAAAACGTTTCACTAACAAACCTATTGCGATCCATTGCTGCTCTGATAGCGACTGTTTCTTTAAATGAAAAAAGAGATCCTCAGCATTTTTTATAAGTCGAGTGATGATTTTTGCTTGATAGTAATAGCCATCAACTTTTATCAACGCCGCTACAGGTTTAGGAACTGGTAGCTTTAGCTTTCTTAATTGCTTAAGAACCACTAACTCTTGATAAGCTCTTGTTGATTCAATATTCTTAAAAAAATATTTCTTTTCTATCAACTTACCCACCAAACCACCTCGGCGATACTCACGAAGCACGTAACGCTTTTCTTGATGGTTAAAAAAATAGGTAGTAGCACGCCCAATAGATTCGCCATCTATTGCGTTATTTGCTTGCCAGTGATTACTATCAAACCATTCCTTGGAAACTATTTTTTTGTATTTTTTGTGAGCAACCAACCACTGATTATTATCGATTTTGATACGCTTCATCTAAAACGAATGATTTGGATTTGGTTTATTCAGCACTATACCTTAAACTTCAAACATTACAAAAATCTACTAATGACTAATAGATAACCATGAACCCTATCAATCTAGCTGCTAACCCATCAATTTGCATCTTACGCTTATCCGCAATTGGTGACGTTTGTCATGCAGTTTCAACGGTTCAAGCTATCCAGCGTCATTACCCAAAGGCATCCATCACTTGGATTATCGGCAAAATTGAATATCAGCTTTTACAAAATTTACCGGGCATCAATTTTATTATTTTTGATAAAGCAAAAGGTCGGAAAGCTTATTCCGAACTTAAGCATAACCTTTCGCAGGCGAAATTCGATATTCTTTTGCAAATGCAATTAGCTTTTAGAGCCAATCTAGCAGCCTTTTTTATTCCTGCGAAAGTAAAGTTAGGTTTTAGCAAGCAACGCTCAAAAGAGCTCCACTCACTATTTGTTAATCGCCATATTGAGCTAGAAAAAGGCTTCCATGTATTAGACGGTTTTCGCGATTTCGCTCGAATGATAGGAGTGCCAGATAGCGAGCCCAATTGGGATATTCCGTTTAACCAAAGCATTATTAACTGGGCAGGCAAAGAACTTCCAGCATCACCTTATATAGTTATTTCCCCTGCGGCCAGCAAAGCAGAGCGTGATTGGCTGGTGGAGCGCTATGCGGCTATAGCTGACTACTGCCATGAAAAAAATCTAAAAGTTATCATTACTGGTGGTCCAAGTCATCGTGAGCAAACCTTGGCTCAAAAGATAGTTGAGGCGACACAAACACCAGTGATTAATCTAGTTGGAAAAACCAACTTACAACAATTATTAATCACGCTAAATCAAGCGCAACTTGTGATTGCTCCGGATTCAGGTCCAGCCCATATGGCGGTAACACAAGGAACCAAAGTTATTGGTCTTTACGCCCATAGTAACCCTAAAAGAACCGGCCCTTACCTTTATCAAAATTTTGTCGCCGATGCCTATACCGCCGAAGCTTGTAAACAGTTTAACTTGCCTGCAGAACAGCTTGACTGGGGACTTAGATTAAAAGGTGACACACTAATGCAAGCTATTTCGGTAGAGCAAGTCAAACATTTAATCGATACCGCTTTAGCTAGCTAAAACCAACCGCATACACTATGGCAAAAACAGCCAGCATTAAAATCAATACTCGGCATAAATCTAAAAATAGATCTTCGCTATCAAATTCATCTTTGCCTTGATGATCGATAAACTTCTCTAAACGCGCTTTTGAATCTTTTCCAATAACCGCCATCTTATGCTCCTTACCACCTTAATAACACCAAATTACAATGACTTATTTCTATGTCCAATGAGCCATAACCTTTTGCCTATAGTATTAGAAAATATTTTTTAGAAAGTTAGGGTCAGTAGATGTAAGTAACTATGACAATCATACGAATTATTGAATATTATGCTTTAAATCAAGGAGAATGTGTCGCTTTGTACATGCTATTCATATTTTGAGCAACAAAAATCTAAAAACTGGTTCTTACTAAAACACTGATGTCGAAATCATTTACAAAGTCTGAATTGATGGGTTTAGAAAAATTAACGCTGATAACATTTCTACCACTGGAACGGGTTAAGAAGAATCTTAAGCCTAAACCTACACTGGCTAACGCCTTTGTTTCTTGATTGATATATAGGGTTTCGCCGAAAGTGCGCCCAACGTCTATAAAGCCTACAAAAGCAATATCCAGCAGCTGGGCAAAATTAATATTCGGGTACACTCTTTTCTCAAAATTTAACAGCCATTGTTTATTTCCATGTTGATATTCAATTGGATAGCCCCGTAAACCAGTTTCACCTCCGAGCGAAATAGGCCTATCGACATATGGATTTTCACTGATGCGGTAACTGCCTTTTAAATACCAGGTCCTAAAGTCATTGACTCGATAGAAATGCTCATAGCTCAATCGATAATATGCATTATCAATTTCTTTGTCAGAGTAAACGCCATCGCCATTTAAAGCATATCGAAACCAATTTTGGTGATTCCATTGACCAAAATATGAAGAATTAAGATCCCAAACAATTCCGTTGTCGCGGTAACCGGATTCTAAGTTATATCCTAATCGAATAAAATGATACCAACCCAACTGTACATCTTCAGTTCTTTCTAAAAGATACAAGTTTTTCGTGGTTTTAAAGCGGTCCTGTTGGTACTCAAAAGCCAACCAAGGATAAGTTAGCTTT
Source organism: uncultured Kangiella sp. (assembly GCA_947498625.1). Lineage (GTDB taxonomy): Bacteria > Pseudomonadota > Gammaproteobacteria > Enterobacterales > Kangiellaceae > Kangiella. The sequence continues at coordinate 84,811 of CANMKR010000004.1, forward strand.
CTATTTTCTGGCAAAGCTAAGGTTAAAGGTCTGGTTGAGAAAGTATTTTCTATGTGGCGAATACCCCCTATCCATCTAAAAATGCCTTTCTCTGTTTTACCCGTCGAGTAACCAAAGTACACGTCGGCAAAACGGCTATCGCTTTCAAAGCGATTGACTAGGGTCTCGTTTGCATCAATAGATATTTCTTTACGACTATTATTAACACTGGCACCAACACTATGTCGGTCAGCAAGTTTATAGAATGGTCGATCCAGCGACACTCCAAATTCTCTGCCATCAGAGTTGTCAGCAAAGCTCAAAGAAGCTCTTAAGTGGCGGTTACTGATGGCATCAGAACTTAACCGTATAATATGTCCAGAACGATCTTCCTCGGCAAAATACGCTATATTTGCGGCTAACCCTAAACCCAACAAGTTGTCATCTTTAATCCCATAGCCATATTCGTTCTCGCCTCCTTGTCGTTTCAAATCTATTGTCGGAAACAAAGTCCAACTTTCCCAAGTTTTTACCTTTAGGATTGCAGTTTGGTCTTCTAGTGTTTGCATCATTATTTTTGCTTCTCGCAAATAACGATGGCTACGTAAAACACGCTCCGCTTCTGCCAGATCCTTTTTATTGATTCGATCGCCAACTCTAATCGGCAATATCCGCTCAATAACATAAGGCTTGGTATCAATATGCAATCCGTTAACGGTGGAATAAAACCAACTATCACTTTCTTCTAAGTCAAAAATCGGATTTACTTGTATATCGATACGCGTGACTTGGTATTTCTGATTATCCTTTTCAGGTAGTTTTTCTTTAGATAATAGGCTATTGCTGTGGCTTACTGCCAACCAAAAAAGTAGTAAAGCGACTAATGGTGTTCCTTTAAATATGTTCTGCATTAGATCCATGATTAGCCATTAACAGCTTTACTATACCCTTTCTAGGAGTCAAAAAAAAACCGCCAAAAGGCGGTTTTTCTATTCTGTGATTTGAGTCAATTATTTAATTTTGAATTACATCATGTAAACAAAGATAAATAAGAATACCCAAACAACATCAACAAAGTGCCAGTACCAAGCACCAGCTTCATACGCAAAGTGATCTTGCGGTGTGAAGTGGCCTTTAGCAGTACGTAGCGATAATACAATCAAGAAGATAGTACCAATTAATACGTGCATACCGTGGAAGCCGGTCAGCAGGAAGAAAGTTGAACCATAAACACCACTTTGCAGGGTTAGGCCGTAATGAGTGTAAGCTTCATAGTACTCAACTGCTTGTAATCCTAAGAAGATGATACCTAAAAACGCTGTAATCGATGTAAATAAAACTAGCGTCGAGCGGTTTTTCTCAAGTAATGCATGGTGAGCAATCGTTAGAGTCCACGAAGAAGTCAAAAGGATTGCTGTATTAATCGCCGGCAAGCCCCAAGCGCCAATAATATTCCAAGAACCAGGGTTAGCTGCTTTTTCACCAATACCCACGTTAGGAGCGAAGTCCGGACTTGGCGTTTCTGTCATTGGCCAAGTAGGCGTATAACCTGGGAATAACTGATCATGGGTAGAACCACCATTAAAGTCACCGCCCAGTAAAGGCAATACGAAAGCACGAATGTAGAATAAGGCACCAAAGAAAGCGAAGAAGAACATCACTTCTGAGGTAATGAACCACATCATTCCTTGACGGAAAGAACGACTCATTTGCGCACTGTATAAACCGCTCATTGATTCTTTAATAGTGCTTTTCCACCAAGTAGAAAGCATACCTATTAAAATCACAATACCTGCGATTAACCAAAGACTGCCAGGTAATCCCCAAAATGCTTGACCATTGATGCTGCTACCAGCACCAACTGCCGTGAAGAATAAGCCAATAGAACCTATAAAAGGTAACTTACTCTTTTCAGGAACATAATAGTTTTCATATTCACTATTGTTTGTTTGTTCACTCATTATTTTTTCTCCATTCACAGCGATTAATTCGCCGCAACTGTGTTATCAATATTTAGGCTTGCAGTTTCTTCGGTAACATTATGCAAAGTATATACCAAAGTTATCGATTTATATTCTTTCGGTAAATCTTTATCAATAAAGAAACGCATTGGCATATCTTCAGTTTCACCGGCCAATAAAGTCTGCTGATTAAAACAAAAGCATTCTGTTTTATTCACATACTGACTTGCTAACGTTGGTGAAAAACTGGGAATCGCACGCCCAACAATATTACTTTTAGCTCGATTTTTTACACGGAAAGCAACTTCGTATTCTTTACCCGGATGTACTGTAATCGTAGATTGCAATGCTCTGAAATCCCAAGGCATGTCGTTCTTGGTGATGGTTACAAAGCGCAACTTTACTTCACGGCTGGTATCGGCTTCTTGCTCTTCGTATACCGCTAATCCTTGATTTAAAGAATTATTCCAACCGGTGATTTCACAAAATACATCGTATAAAGGTACTAAAGCGAAGCCAAAAGCCAACATGATAAACGCCACCAAAACTAATTTCTTAGTCATGATTTTATTTTCCTGTTTCATTTCAGGTGAGAGTGTTTCTTCTGAAACTGTCTCTGTTGAAACTGGCTCTTGGCTCATAATTAGTTCCTACTTTCCTAATTAGCTCGTCTTAATCTACTTTTGGTGGAGTAGAGAAAGAGTGGTAAGGAGCTGGTGATGGCATATGAGTAAACTCAAGGCCTTCCGCACCTTCCCAAACTTGATCCGTCGCTTTCTCACCTTTTTTCAAGATACAAACCTTGATTAAGATCCAAGCGAACAACAATTGCATCAAGCCTAATCCAAAGGCACCAATACTTGACCACATATTGAAGTCAGAGTACATAATCGCATAATCAGGAACACGACGTTGCATGCCCGCAAGGCCTGAGAAGTGCATTGGGAAGAAGGTTAAGTTTACGAATACAATGGATAACCAGAAGTGAATTTTCGCTAACTTCTCGTCATACATACGACCAGTCCATTTTGGTAACCAATAATAAACTGCTGCCATAGTACCGAAAATCGCGCCTGGGAATAATACATAGTGGAAGTGAGCTACCACGAAGTAAGTATCATGATACTGCCAATCCACCGGTGTAATCGCCAGCATGACGCCAGAGAAACCACCAATCGTGAATAAGATTACGAATGCCAAAGCATAAAGCATTGGAGTTTCATAAGTAATCGAACCTTTCCACATAGTTGCAATCCAGTTAAAGACTTTAACACCCGTAGGTACCGCAATTAACATGGTCGCGAACATGAAGAATAGTTCTGCTTTGATTGGCATACCCACAGTAAACATGTGGTGAGCCCATACGATGAACGACAAGAAGGCAATCGAGCCGGTAGCGTAAACCATCGATGCATAACCGAATAGCTTCTTTCTAGAGAAAGTCGGGATAATCGCAGAAGCGATACCAAACGCCGGTAAGATCATAATGTAAACTTCAGGGTGACCGAAGAACCAGAAAACGTGCTGGAACAATACTGGATCACCACCACCTTTAGCATCAAAGAATGAAGTACCGAAGTGGATATCCGTTAACATCATAGTTACCGCGCCCGCTAATACAGGCATAACCATCACTAATAAGAATGCTGTGATTAACCAAGTCCAAACGAACAGTGGCATTTTCATCAATGTCATGCCAGGAGCACGCATGTTGAACACAGTGACGATAACGTTAATCGCACCCATGATGGATGAGATACCCATCATATGCACACCAAAGATAAAGAAGGTTGTGCTAGGTGGAGCATAAGTTGTCGATAATGGAGCGTAGAATGTCCAACCGAAGTTAGGCGCGCCACCTTCCATAAATAATGATGATAACAACAAGAAGAAAGCGAATGGTAAAATCCAGAAGCTCCAGTTGTTCATTCTTGGTAATGCCATATCAGGCGCACCAATCATCATTGGGATCAACCAGTTAGCAAGACCTACCGTTGCTGGCATCACGGCACCAAATACCATGATTAGACCATGCAGAGTCGTCATTTGGTTGAAGAAGTTAGGATCTACAAATTGTAAACCTGGTTGGAATAGCTCGGCACGAATTACCATTGCCATGCCACCACCAATTAAGAACATGATGAACGAGAAAACAAGGTACATAGTACCGATGTCTTTATGGTTCGTTGTAAATAGCCAGCGATTAATGCCGGTTGGCTTATGGTCACCCATGATTATTCTCCCCCGCCATTTTTCTGATCTTCAACTTCTTGTGGCTGGACTTTATCTTTCATGTCATTACCCCAAGCGTTTCTTTCGTAGGTCACGATAGCAGCGATTTCTGCAGGCGTTAATTGCGCCGCGAAAGCTTGCATAGCTGTACCTGGTACACCGTTTAATACGATATCTACGTGTTTCTTAATATCGCCTTGAATTGACTCAGCTCCAACCAAAGATGGGAATGGACCCGTGCCTTCACCGTTTGGCATGTGACATGCAGAACAGTATTTCAAGTAAGCAGTCTCACCTTCAGACATCAATTGCGCCATAGTACGATCATTCAAATCAGGACCAGCTTCAGCAGCAGCTACTTTCTCTGCATACCAAGCATCATATTCAGCTTGCTCGACTACTTTTACTACGATTGGCATAAAGCCGTGGTCTTTACCACAAAGCTCTGCACAAACACCGCGATAAACGCCAGTCTCAGGAACAATTGCCCAAACGTCATTAATTAAGCCTGGAACCGCATCTTTTTTCACTGAGAAATCAGGAACCCAGAAAGAGTGGATTACATCTTCAGCAGTCACTAAGAATTTAACTTTTTTGTTTACTGGGATAACTAGCGGGTTATCCACTTCTAATAAGAACTTCTCATCAGTGATTTTTTCTGCACTGAAGGTCATTTTTTCAGAGTTAACACTTAAGTCACGAGAATTTTGCTCAAGATTAGAGAAGAAGCTAACGTCGTTACGTAAGTTGTCGTCGTTATCTAGATACTTATATTCCCACTTCCACTGCCAGCCTTTAACGATAATTTCCAAATCGAAATCGTCGCCTTCAGCTACTTCCATTTTGTTCAATAAACTTGCCGCAGGCCATGCTAAAGCAATCAAAATGATGAAAGGAATGATAGTCCAGATTAACTCAACAGTCGTACTGTGAGAAAACTTAGCTGGAACTGGATTTTTACTCTTGCGGTGTGCCCACATTGAGTAGAACATAGCGCCGAACGTGACAATACCGATAGCTACACAGACCCAAAAGGCAATCATGTGTAATTCGTAAACTTCTTTACTGATCTCGGTCACACCTTCGCGCATATTTAGCGGTTGCTCAGAACAACCCATCAGCACTAAAACTGATAAAGTCGCTAAAGCCACAGCGATTTTGCGGAACAATGACATGCTTCTCTCCACTAGTTAAAAAAGACCCCAAAAGGGAAAATATATAATAATCAATGACTTAAAATGAAAAGCTATCTTTTTCTAGCCTCTGAGGACCATACCCCAAGATTTGCTTCACAAACAATATTGGTCATTTTTCGGGGCGATATTCTACTTTAGATGCTAGTGATAAGCTAGATCCAATTGACTAAATAAATTAAGAAAAAATTAAGGTTTTTTAAGGGTTTGAAGCCGATTGATCGTGCAAAAATCAGTCGATTAAACCGGCTTTTTTGAGCTTTGATGTGAGCGCTTCATCGAATTCATACAGCGGATAAGTATTTTTAAATTGTGACCATTCTTCTTGTGCTTGTGCTTTCTCACCGTCTTTTAACAATTGCATGATTTCATTTAACCAAGCCTCAGGCTTAGGCGCATCATCAATCGCTTCATCTAAAACACCGCCATGGCGTGACAATTCTTTTTCAGCCAGCTTATCTTTGGTTTCTTCAAGATCTTCGGCGCGGATCCGACTACCTGTTACCACCACGACATTATCCTCAGCCAGTGCTTTCTCACTAGCTGCCAAACGTGCTTTCTGCTCTTGCTCATTTTTTGCCAGTAACTCACTTTCCTTAAGAATTTGGCGCATCTCTTGATTGGTGACTAATTCTGGGACTTCTGCTTTTTGTTTTTTTGCCGTATAAGATTCTCTAGCGACCGGCGCTGCTGCCACCTCGTCTGCCATTTCAAAAGAAAACTCGTCAACTGATCGAGTGTCGGCTGCCAGATCAGTATTTTGCGCCGAGCTTTGATCGGTTTTGCCTAAATAAACCATAAAACGAGCAATGCCTACGGTCATCACTAATGCAGCCGACATGGAGGCTAAATACTTTAATTGCTTCGACCGAAAAAAGCGGTTCCAAAAACCTAACTTTTCAACTTGATGATGCTTTTCTGCCATTGCCAAAATTGACTGATCCAAGGCGCTCGAAGTGGTTTCTGAAGAAACTTCCTCAAATGCATCTTGAACTTTTTTTTCAAAATCTTGGTTTTGCTTGTGATCTTGATGACTCATACTCTATTCCTGCTGATCATAAATCAGCTCATACTTTCTAAATCTTGCGAGTTAAAAAAACCTCTAAGATTCGCTACACAATAACGCAGTCTACTTTTCACTGCTTCAGGGTTTTGGTTTAAAACCTCTGCGATTTCTGGAACGCTCATTTCAGCTTCAAACTTCAAGAGGAATACCTCTTTCTGTTCACTCGATAATTGATCTAATGCAGCCAATAGCTGCGCTTTTAACTCAGCAGCATTTACTTGAAATTCAGGCTGAGTAGTTTTATCCGCTTGGTGCTGTTGAGCCTCACCTTCTTCATCCATCGATTCAAACTGCGCTTTGCCAGATTTCCGATAGAAATCAACTAAACGGCTGTGGGCAATAGTATATAAATAAGTGGTGAATTTGGCAGAGCTTGTATAATTGGCAGAATTTTTTATTAAACTTTGCCAAGTTTCTTGAAACAACTCTTCAGCAATGGCTCTTGAGCTAACTTGACGAATAAAATACCGAAGCAATGGATCTTTATGCCTTGAATACAATTGCTCAAACGATTTCACATTGCCTGAAGCATAAGCTGCCATTAAAGCTTCATCGCTGAAATGATTATCAGCTTGTTCTTTAGCAATAACTTCTTTGTGTTGAGTTAAATTAGTAACGTCCAAGGCATCATGAGATATTATATTTCTATCATCATGATGCCCATTAACGTTGCTGCTTTCAAGCAATAATCTCATCGGATATTAACTAGTCATTTGGTGAGACTAAGCCTAACTTGCTCGTATCAGAACTATCATCAGAATTAATCTCTGCGCCAATCTCCGATGAGTCCGATAACAACTTAGCCATTTCCATCAATTTGATCATCTCCGCTCGGTAACCTTGCTTATCATCGCCCTTTGCAATTCGCGCAGTATCAATTGCATCCTGCCAATTCCAATCACCAAGGTACTTATTCCCTTTCAATAATTGTGCAAAACCTGCACTGCTGGCCGCAAATTGAATATTCTCATCAGGGCTATTGTGATTAAACTCATTCGCATAAATCGGTTTATTAATCAGCTGGCTTTTATTTGCCTCTGGTAATTTATAGCGAATCTTAACCATTGCAGCTTCTAAAGCTCTGCGATTATTCATTCCTATTTTTTCTATGCGATCTTGGTTGTTGTTTTGGTAACGTAAGGGATCGACTCTTTTAACTTTTGAATTGGTTAAAACTATCTCATACAAAGCCGTTACGGTATGGCCAGCACCAATCTCGCCAGCGTCGACTTTATCATTATTAAAGTCTTCACGATTTAGCATACGGTTTTCATAACCTAGAAGACGGTATTCGCTGACAACAGCTGGATTAAACTCCACTTGAATTTTAACATCTTTAGCAATGGTCATTAATGTTCCAGCACGCTCATCCACTAAAACTTTTTTTGCTTCATGCAGACTGTCGATATAAGCCGCATTTCCATTACCTTTATTAGCTAACTGCTCCATTAAATGATCATTATAATTACCGGTACCAAAACCCAGACTACTGAAGAAGATATTACTTTTGCGCTTTTGCTCTATCAGTTCAATCAAATCATCGTGATTGGTCATGCCGACATTAAAGTCGCCGTCAGTTGCCAAAATAACCCGATTAATACCCTCTTCAATAAAACCTTTCCTGGCCATCTGATAAGCTAACTCAATACCTGAGGCGCCATTAGTCGAGCCCCCTGCCTGTAAACGGTCTAAAGCTTGTTCAATCTCTAGTCGATTATTACCATTGGTAGGTTCTAGAATAACTCCCGAAGCTCCGGCGTACACCACTAAAGAAACCTTATCTTTAGGGGTTAACTGTTTCGTTAATAGCTTTAATGATTGTTTGACTAGGCCCAATTTATCAGGACTGCGCATAGAGCCAGATACATCAATTAGAAATACTAAATTTGAAGGAGGCAAACTTTGCTCCTGTGGCTCATAACCCTTGATACCGATTTGTACCAATTGGGCATCTTGATTCCATGGCGCTTGCATTGAGCTGGTACTTATTGAAAAAGGCTGCTCCAGATTATCCGCTGCTGGAAATTTATAATCGAAATAATTCACAAACTCTTCTAATCGCACCGCTTCTTTTGGCGGCAAATAGCCATCATTTAACATTCGACGCACATTGGTATAAGAGGCCGTATCCACATCAATGCTAAAGGTCGAAACAGGCGACTCATCTACCAGTTTCACAGCATTGTCTTCAATCTTATTGTAATTCTCACGATTCTGCTGATGCCTTTGCACAATAATTGGCATCGATTTAGCTTCAAAATCGGCGCTGCGAATCCTAGAGCCCGAGGTCACCACCACGTTAGCTTGTTGCGGTGGCTCATTTGCTGGTCTTGCTAACTTTTCTTGTGACCTTCTTTCTGATTCAAGTTTTTTATTCTTACCAACTTGTACCTGCTCCTGGCGTCTCACCTCATCTATTAGCTCTTCCAAACTAGGTTGCATATCCTTGATTGTTTTTCCGGCATTATCTTGTTGCTTTGCCGCTTGGTCTTTTTTTGACTCTTGCTCTAAGTTTTGACATGCCGAAATAGCTAAAACTATGGAGATGGCAATAGCGGATTTTTTAATTACTGGTTTCATAGTGACAATCCTTTCTAGGTTTTCAATTTCATTTGCAGCTATTAACGTCTTAACTTATAAAAAGGGTTATTTTTACTTTGGAAATTGCTATTCTTGGCGCAAAGCAAGATTAAGTTATTGATATGAAAGCTAAAGAACTAGAGCAACTACTACATAAAGAAATCCCTATTTCCCAAGCTATGGGGATTGAAGTTGAGCACTTAGAAAAAAACACTATTTCGATCAAGGCTCCATTTGAGAAAAATAAAAATATCCATAACACCGCTTTTGCTGGCAGTATCTACACCACTGCCACTTTAGCTGGCTGGTCCTTGCTAACCAACTTGTTGCGTGAAAATAATCTAACAGGCTCAGTCGTCTTAGCTAAAGCAGAGATAAGGTACTTACGACCAATAAACAGCGACATTGTTGCCAACGCAACCTTAAACAATTTAACAGAAATTGAGCGATTAGTTTCTGATCAGTCTAGCCACCCTCGTTTGAAAATTGAGCAAAGAATCGACCTAGTAGAAAAAAATATAATCAAAGCAAAAATGATCGCCAAATTCGCCATTGTTTAATTGCAAATTTATTGAACTTTATTGATAAAAGGCTAGCACTTACTTCTTAGATAAGAATCGAGTTCTTGATACTGGTTACCACTGCTTTATATAATTTCACATACTCAATAGGGCTAATACTCTTTGCTAATTTAAAACTATGATTTACATGAGCTTTTGCCAACCACTCATTTATCAGAGGATGCTGTTTTGCCCAGTCAGTCTCATTTAACAAAATAATAGCCTGCAATAGATAATGACTGGCTTGAACTTGAAACTGCAAATGACAACTTAGTTGAGAGCTTTCTTGTAACAGCTCTATGATTTCAAAAAGCTCTGGAAAATTTCGGCTTTGTATAGCTTCCATTACAGATAAAAAAATCTCTTCACACACTAAATTGTTAATCCGATGATAAGGAACGCCACCTAGCGCTAATGGCAAAGAAGCTCCTTTAGCATTTTCATACTGATCAAACTCTGGAAGGATATCGCCATTAGCCACAAAGCTTTCTGCTTTTTTATGTTTCAAATCTCCTACCAGCTGCTCAGAGATATTCGCTTCATCAAACGAATCTAATTTATGAGTAAAGGGTAAAAAGTATAGTTTTAAAAAGCCTTGTTTGAAGTTGTTTGCCGTTAATAGTGCTGTAATGAGCATTTCTTTTTGAAATGGAAGGTGAGACGGATATGCCAAGCAAATCATCTCATCCTTGATATAGATGCCACTAGAAGTTAAGGCAATCGACTGACTAGGATAGCTCCCTAGCGGTGAGCAGACAATATACTCTAAACTATTTTTACTTCCTGTAAATTTTTCTTGCTGCAAAAAATATCCTTATCTTTGCCAGGGATCTACCAGTCTATACTCAATCAGATTCCCTGTTCTATTATCAATTAATGCGATGATGTTTCTTTTCTTACCAACCACTGGTGCATAGTTTATATGTTCTATCATATCAATAGGCCCTGCATCAACTGTCAAAGAACTCGCAGGTTTAGTTCCGCGAATAACATTCAGCTTATTATCATTGTAATCACGATAGTACTTTGGTAAGCGATCCATATCTTTACCACCATTGGCAGCGCTAATAGCCACCTCCATGGCTTCATCACCCTGTGGAAACACGGCATAGATAAACTTAGGTTTTTCCAATATGCCAATTGCCTGCTCAGGGATTGGACTTTCTTCTAAATTCACCTCAGAAACGCCAACCACGCTATAGCGATCAACATTGTAAACAATATAAGCCGGTCGCTCTTGATAAATAATCATTGCGCCGTAAACCAGCGCCGCAACTTGCACTAAAGCGATCAATGATAAATCAAATTTCAAACCCTTCTTACCTGCTTTGAAAACAATTAGCGTCAGCAATGGCCCTAAAACCACATCAACGCCCGCCATAATATAAACAATTTCAGCAATACCTTGGGTTAAATTAAATGGCCAGGCATACCAAACAAAAAACACTAGTGATAAAAATAGTGCAAAAACAATAACGCTAATTCCAAAGTGAGTTAAAGCCGCGCGAGTTCGAGTCATAACCATTATTAGTTGTTCGATATATAGCTAAAAATATTAACTTTTTTTCTAACTAAAAAAAAGCCCCTTTGTGAGAGGGGCTTTAACTTACTTTTTCAACATCATTTTCCGGTCTTGGCAGCTTAAGGTATAAGCTTTTTGTATGCTCTTAATTCCCTTAGGATTCAAAATATCGATTCGATACCAGCCTTTGTAATCATACTTATCCTTGTTACTCGAGCCCGCCCTGAAAGCATTGGGATCATCTTCTTTGTTAATAGTTCGTTTCCATACTCTGAGCTTTTTAGTGCCAGCCTTATTAAAATCCAATTTGAATTTTGGAGATTTTCGACCATCATGACTAACGTATTGGTATTCCACCGTGCCAAAACGATTGGTTGTTATAGCACCATTATATTCCACCTGCGCAGGGCAAGTTCCTACGATATGTTTTACTTTTGGTGCAAACTCTACTTTTTTGATCAAGTTTGCCAGTTTCACTGACTTAACTGGAACCGGCTTCTTCGGGATCTTCTCCTTCGCTAAATCCGAACCTTGGCATTGAATTTTCGTATTTAATAAAACACTCTTGCTAGACGTATCCGCAAACCCGATGCCTGTTGGTTTACAGGTTAAGTAATAGCTTGCTTTCACTGCAGCTGGGTAGTTTAAAGAAAAACCTTTAGCTAGAATATCGTACTTAGTTAGATCAGCATTCTCAGATAATTTTTTCTCAAGCTCTACATTACAAGCTTGTACAAAATCAAAGTTGGAGTTTTTATCAAACCGAAAGGTTCCTTTTGTTTCTTTGACGTGAGGAATCAAGTGCTTGGCAGGATAGTCTGCACCTACTTGAGTAAAGCCACTAACGGTAAAGTCACCTTTGTAGGCCTTATTCCCCTTCCCTTCATATTTACACTCAGCATTTAACTGAGCTTTAAAGTTTACCTCTTGGGTTTGATCGATCTTATTCCACTTTTCTCCATTAGTGGAATACACCTTAACAACAGCAGCCTCACTATATCCCTCAGGGGCTTTCAAACTAAACTTCTTGATTTTGTTGGCAAAAGCCGCTTCATTTAGAACCAGTAACGAAGCACCAATAAAAATAACCTTTTTCATAATACAACCCTCCTTAATATCAATAAGATATCACAACCTTATTGATTAAATAATACCCAATTCAAGTTACTCCCCTATTCCTGAATTAATTCTGAACATAAAAAAACCCGTCATAGTGAGGTTTATTAAAGTGGTTTTAACGCAGATGTTTTGCTTTGTAACGCGGCGCAGGTCGTAATGAGAAGCGGAGTTGGCATTAGCCATAAAAAAAGCCCCGCATTTGCGAGGCTTTTCTAAGCAGTTAATGTAACCGTTTTAACGCAGGATTTTTGTTCTTATGCGCGGCGCGGTGAATTTGTTAAAGCGGAGTGTACTTAAGTACATGAGCATTTCACAAATTTGCCGCAACAAAGCAGAAGGACAAAAAGACCAGTTAAAATTACATCATACCAGGCATACCACCCATACCGCCCATACCACCCATATCAGGTGCCGCAGCTTCAGGTTGTGGTAAGTCAGTAATCATGGCTTCTGTTGTGATCATAAGACCGGCAACTGACGCTGCGTTTTGTAATGCTGAGCGCGTTACTTTCGCAGGATCTAGGATGCCCATTTCTACAACGTCACCGTATTCGCCAGTTGCCGCGTTGTAACCGTAGTTACCTTCGCCTTTTGCAACTGTGTCGATAACCACTGCCGCTTCGTCACCAGAGTTAGTAGCGATTTGACGTAATGGCGATTGCATAGCACGTAATGCGATTTGCACACCGACGTTTTGGTCTTCATTGTCGCCTTTAAGATCAGCCAACTTAGAAAGAACGCGAACTAAGGCAGTACCACCACCAGCTACAACGCCTTCTTCTACCGCAGCACGAGTTGCGTGAAGCGCATCATCAACGCGGTCTTTCTTTTCTTTCATTTCAACTTCAGTCGCTGCGCCAACTTTAATTACCGCAACACCGCCAGCTAATTTAGCTACGCGCTCTTGAAGTTTTTCTTTGTCGTAATCAGAAGAAGTTTCTTCGATTTGTGAACGGATCTGAGAAACACGCGCTTCGATGTTTGCTGGGTTACCAACGCCATCAATAATAGTCGTGTTTTCTTTGCTGATTTGAACGCGCTTCGCAGAACCTAAGTGCTCAACTTCAGCCGCTTCCAAGCTCATGCCAACTTCTTCAGAGATAACAGTCGCGCCCGTTAAGATAGCGATATCTTCTAACATCGCTTTACGACGGTCGCCGAAACCAGGAGCTTTAACCGCAGCAACTTTCACGATACCGCGCATGTTGTTCACAACTAAAGTAGCTAAGGCTTCGCCTTCAACGTCTTCAGCAACGATTAATAAAGGACGACCTGCTTTAGCAACGCCTTCTAAGATTGGTAATAAATCGCGAATGTTAGCGATTTTCTTGTCTACCAATAAGATGAATGGGTTTTCCAATTCAGCAGTCATATTCTCCGCGTTAGTCACGAAGTAAGGAGACAAGTAACCGCGATCGAATTGCATACCTTCAACAACGTCTAATTCGTTGTCTAAGCCAGAACCTTCTTCAACCGTGATAACGCCTTCTTTGCCAACCTTGCTCATTGCTTCAGCAATGATGTTGCCCACAGAAGTGTCAGAGTTAGCTGAGATAGTACCTACCTGAGCAATAGCGTTCTCATCTGAACAAGGAACAGAAATTGCTTTTAATTCTTCAACCGCCGCGATAACAGCTTTGTCGATACCGCGCTTTAAATCCATTGGATTCATGCCAGCAGCAACCGCTTTCAAACCTTCGTTTACGATAGATTGCGCCAATACAGTCGCAGTCGTAGTACCGTCACCAGCGATATCGTTAGTTTGCGACGCCACTTCTTTCAACATTTGTGCGCCCATGTTCTCGAACTTATCTTCTAATTCGATTTCCTTAGCAACAGAAACACCATCTTTAGTGATCGTTGGAGCACCGAAAGACTTATCTAAAACTACATTACGACCTTTAGGGCCTAAAGTTACGCGAACCGCGTTCGCCAAAGTATTAACACCACGCAACATGCCTGCGCGAGCTTCATCACCAAAACGTACGTCTTTAGCCATGATTAAATTCCTCTAAATTCTTGTAAAATTCGTTAATTAAGCGTCAAATACCGCGAAAATCTCATCTTCTTTCAAGATAAGCAACTTTTCGCCGTCAACTTTAACTTCTTGGCCCGCGTATTGACCGAACAATACAACGTCGCCTTCATTCACAGATACCGCGCGAACATCGCCGTTATCCAATGCCTTACCGTTACCCACAGCAACTACTGTGCCTTTATTGGCTTTCTCTTTAGCGTTATCAGGAATTACGATACCGCCAGCAGAAAGTGCTTCTTCTTCAATGCGTTTAACCACAACGCGGTCATGTAATGGACGTAAGCTCATTTTTCTCTCCTAAACGTTCTTTTATATAAAGATTTGAGTCTTAAATTAATAAGTGAACAAGATATGGGGACGAAATTTTAGCACTCAAGGGGATTGAGTGCTAATTTTTATCTTATGAAAAATTTCCTGAACAGACTTAGTTGTCAAAACATATATCAAGGCTCTTATACAGTTCTAATTAAATATTGGTGGCAATATTGCAAAGTGCTACAATCTAGTATTATAAAAAACAAAAATTGATTATCAAAATCAAGGACATAAGCAATGGCTACTGAGATCATTTTGCCAGGGATTTTGTTAGTTTTAGCCTTTTTCCTAAAACTATCAATTGACAGAGAAGTAGATATTCCCAGTTCAATTTATGCAATGCTAGAGTTGCCCGTTGATGTTGCCTTTCTAGCGACTTCTTTTATTGCAGCCTTTACCATTTCGGCGACTCAACCTGATAGTGAAAAAGGCTTTGTTTACTTTATTTGTTATGTTCTGTTAGCTGGCCTTGCCATATTCTTATGGAGAAAATCCAGTCGACAATTCGATGCTGGTAATCATGGTTCAGCTATTGGAATTAGCGTTATTAACTACTTAATCTGCTCTGCATGCCTTGTTCGTGCAATACAGCTTGTATAGGAGATAGAGATGTCTTTTTTTGATCAAACTGAATTATTTTCCATTGTAATAGCAGCAGGAGTAATGGCTCTCATCCAAGTTATTATCTTCTATTTATACAAGCAAGATAAAGATAGAAAATATAATGAACAGTTGCGCAGAGTAGAAATGGAAAAATTAAGAGAGTCATTTGAAAAACGCATATACACCCTTACTGAACGACTTGTAAGCCAAGGCGATAGGTGGAGTGACGTTAATCACCTACTATTAGAGTCAAAAGCTAATAATAGAGGGCTTCTGAATATGACTAGCAAAGTTGGGCTCTCATCATTTTTAGAAGCCTCAGGAATTAAAAGGAGCGACTTAGAAATTAACGATGATTTAGTATTTGTAATAACTCCATTTAATAACAAATATTTATCTGATTATGAAGAAATCTATAAAACCTGCAATGAAGTTGGCCTTAGATGCATTAGAGGTGATGAAGAATTTATTAAAGGAGATATATTAGCTCATATCTTAAAGCATATAGTGAAAGCAAGAATAGTAATTGCAAATATAAACGGTAGAAATCCTAATGTTTTTTATGAATTAGGAATTGCTCATGCTTTGGATAAACCTACATTAATAGTTTCAAAGTCAGATCAAGATATACCCTTTGATCTAAGAACCCAACAACTAGTAATCTACAATGAGCCTACGCAACTCCAAGAGCAACTTAGAAAAGCTCTATTAAAAATAACCCTAAGAAGTTGAGCATAGTAATAAACTTCATCTTTATTATATAATTTTTATCTGGCTTAAAGGATAAATCATGGATATCGATAAAATACTTAAAGCATCCAGTGAGAAAGAAGCCAAAGCAGCGCTGGCTTACTTTTTGCAAAGTTACACTTCGCCAGCCTTTGGCGCTTTGCCGAAAGGCGAAGTCGAATTAGTGGTGCTCAATGTTTTAGAACAACTTGGCGCCATTGACTCCGAGCCTGAATTATATGAATTGGTATCCAAACTTAAAGTTACTCGAACCAAAGCTCGAAGCCTGATCTACAACCGTGAATTAAGACGCTCTTCCGATGATGAACTGAATCAAAAAGTCATCAATCTTTTAAAACGACCTTTAATTCAGAAAGCCGGCGACTTGTATGTACTCGAAGTGGAAAACCCACTGGTTTCCGATCACCTACGTTCACAGGTCAAAAAACTCGGCTTTGTCTCCGACGGCTCTTTCTCGCCCAGTATCGTAAAACTCGGGCTCGATGCCATAACTGCGCTAATCGAATCCAACCTAACCACCAAAGAAAAAACTGCAGTCAGAAAAGCCTTAATTAAAGCAGGCGCCCCCGACAAATCCTTCCGCGGCGTACTAAAAGCCACCCTCAAGAAAATCGCCAAAAAAGTCGCCAGCAACACCGGCGAAGCCCTCATGGACCAAGCCTCCGATTACCTAACCCCAATCATCGACGCCGGCATCGAACGCATAAAAGAAACCGCGGAAGAATTGTTTGAAGATAGTAAATAACTATGGCTACCGTCATTCCCACGGAAGTGGGAATCAAAGTTCAAAATGCTGTTTCAGCAGGATTCCCGCTTTCGCGGGAATGACGATGCAAAATGGTCACTCCAACATAACCCTCGCTTCAGGAATGACGAAAGCTTCTGCCTTAGAATTCGTCATATGCTCTTTGTAATTTTATAACTATTCCCTAATACGGATTCTGGTCATTGACTCTAAACCAGCCGGTTAAACTGAAGCGTGATTTATTGGCAGGTAAAACTTCATGGGGAAATTTCTCGCTTAAAAAAATGACCATAGTGCCATAAGTGGGTGGCACTGTTGCAAAGGGTGTTTTCTGGCGCTTCTGATAGATCAAAAGCTCACCACCATCTTCTGGATACCATTGTGGATTTAGATATAAAACGGTACTCAAACGACGATTGGTATTCCCCTTAAAAGCATCGAGGTGGCGCTTATAAAACGCTCCCTCAGGATAATGGGCAAACATCGCTTCGTAATCGAACAAGCCTAAAAATAAATGCCGATTGAGCCTTAACCGCAGTTCTTCCATCCATGCAAAATAGCCTTGGGCAAACTCCATCTGCGGCTCAAGCCAATGGATTGTATCTTGGCGCACGAAGCGGTTCTTCTGGAACTCTTCTTCGCGACCAATCCCCGCCCGCTCAAATTCGTGCGGATTCAATTCTATTAAATTAACAAATAAGTAATTGAGCAATTCATCGGGAAGCGCTTGCGGTAAAACAATATAGCCATCATCTGCAATGGCATGACAAATTCGAGCAAAGATATCTTCATTGGTCGAATCGGTGTAACTTAACGGCCTATTCAAGCAGGTTACTCAAATAATATTCAATCTTGCTTTATAACCCTAAAATTTTAAATTGGGAATCTTTATTTGCCGATATAAACAAGCCTCCATAATTGCATTCATTTTAACTATATCCATATGCAGGTCAAAAGCATGGTAAATTATATTCAGCCTGCAGATTTAGCGACCAGAAGTCTATTTGTATACAATGAATAGTGATAGATTAGTTTAATAACCTCGGTAGCGATAGATGACTTATTTACTCTTAAAACTTATCCATATTATTTGCGTAGTTATTTTTTTAGGGAATATTAGTATCGGCTTGTTCTGGGCCGCCAAAGCTAAACAAAGCCGCGATTTCCAAATAATAACTTTTAGCTTTGAGAATATCATTAAAAGTGATCGCTGGTTTACCCTACCAGGAGTATTTGGAATTATCATCAGTGGCTTTGCTTTAGCAATTTTGGGTAAATTTCCTATCTTAAGTACCAGCTGGATTTTTTGGCCGTTCGTTTTATTTTCTGTTTCAGGAGTTATTTTTGGAGTTTGGTTAGCGCCGCTTCAACGCCAAATTCAAAAATTCACTCATGATCAAACATTAACTGAAAAATCATGGCAGCAGTTTGTTAGTCTCTATAAAAAATGGGAACTCTGGGGATTAGCAGCTTTAATTACCCCTATTCTGGCTTTTGCTATAGTGATTCTGAAACCTGTTTTACCCAGCCTATTCTAAAGGCAATCGTTAGTGAGGATTTAATATGTCGTATGTTGATGGATATGTAATTGCGGTACCGACTGACAAAAAAGAAGATTATATAAGACTGGCTGAAGAGTCAGCCATTATCTTTAAAGATCATGGCGCTATTTCAGTAGTGGAAAACTGGGGCGATGATGTTCCAGAAGGTAAAGTTACTTCTTTTCCAATGGCGGTTAAATGTACCGAAGATGAGGCGGTTGTATTTTCTTGGATAACTTGGCCGTCAAAAGCAGTTAGGGATTCCGGTATGAAAAGTTCTATGGAAGACCCGCGGATGAAAGCCATGGAACCTGAAACGATGCCATTCGATGGTATGCGAATGATTTTTGGTGGCTTTGAAACCATCGTAAATCAGTAATCGATTACCCTTTGATTAAGGCTGCCATTAAGCAGCCTTAGTTGTTGAGAGTATCGCTTCGCTTTCATTGACTTTAGTCGCATCAATCAAGCTGACGTCGGTAATACCGATAAAGCCCATTACTTGCTTCAGATAGTTAGTCGAAAAATCTGCATCGCTACCTAACGGCACGCCGCCAGAAGCCACCACTAAATATGCCTTTTTATTTTTTAGCAATCCCTCAGGGCCATGCTCGGTATATCGAAAAGTGACTTGTGCTCTTGCGATTAAATCGATCCAAGCTTTTAACACCGCAGGAATACTAAAGTTATACATAGGCGCTCCGATTATTAAAGTATCAGCGGCTTTTAATTCTTCAACAAGCTCGTCGGAAAACTCCAAGGTTTTTTGTTGCTGCTCGTCACGATCTTCCTCAGGAGTAAAGTTTGCTCCAATCCAAGTTTCATCTATAAACGGAAGACCTTTTGCTAAATCGCGCTCGATTAGATTTTCACTTAATTTATCAACACCTAATTCAGCTACTAACTTTTCCGACACTTGGCGAGTAAGAGAGTCTTGATAGCGTCCGCTTGAATTTACTAATAACACTGAATTGTTCATTTCATTTATTCCTCTATTCCAATTTCTTACATTAACTGTGCTTTGGCATGCCGTTATCGATAGATACGTAGCCGGCGCCATTGGCCACTAAGAATAAGAAGCCACCAGCGATTGCTAGATTCTTCATAAACATAATGGATTGCATTTGATCATCGAAGTTAAAGTGGAATAAAACTGCCGACACCAAACTAAAGCCTGCCAATAGGAAAGCTGTGATCCGTGTTTTAAACCCAACAATAATGGCTAAAGCACCTAAAACTTCGACAATAATCACTAAAGGTAGCAATGCGCCTGGAACACCCATAGCATCCATATAACCTTGAGTAGCTTCATAGCCAGAGATTTTGCTTAGTCCTGATGTTAAGAAAATAGCGCTGATTAAAATACGGCCTATCAGGCTTGAGTAGTTTTCCAGTAATTTCATGTCTGTCTCCTAATTTTCGTCTTTGATTCAGTGTTTACCAGTTTACAGTTGCCAAAAATTAGATAAACAGTCTATTATTGAACTTATTGTTCGCATAAAGAGAACATTGAAAGGTGGATTATGAGTCAGTTTGAAGAAATGCAGACTTTTATCAGGGTTGTTGAATCTGGGAGTATTACCAAAGCAGCTGAGCAGCTAGACACGGTTAAGTCCGCCGTGAGCAGGCGTTTGGCTGAGCTAGAAAAGCGCTTGGGAGTAACTCTGCTCACTCGCACTACTCGTTCTCAAACTTTAACCGAATCAGGTCAAAACTATTATCAAGAGTGCGTCAGAATTCTTGAAGACCTTAGCGAAGTCGAAGCTGGTATCAAGGATGAACATATCGCCTTAGCGGGAACCATAAGAATATCGGCGCCCTTCTCTTTTGGCTTAAAGCATCTACCACCAGCCTTACGAGAATTTAATCAGCGACACCCTAATATTCGATTTGATTTAGACTTTAATGATAGGAAAGTCGATCTGATCGAGGAACGATTTGATCTAGCTATTAGGATTTCAAGACTTGCCGACTCTAGTTTAATCGCTCGGAAAATAACTCAAATTGCACCTGTGCTTTGTGCGAGCCCTGCCTATCTAGAAAAGCATGGCACACCAAAAACCATAGATGATTTAGTTACGGGTCATACACGCTTACGCTACAACTTAGCACCAGATACTTGGCAACTACTTACTAAAGATAATAAAGAAGTCACCTTTAAAATTCCCGTGTCTTTAAGTGCAAATAATGGCGACTATTTGTGTGAAGAAGCCATTGCAGGACGCGGTCTATTATTCAACCCCGATTTTATATGTTACGAAGCTATTAAATCAGGAAAACTCATCCCATTACTTACCGATCAAGTCAAAGGAAAATCGATTGATGCTTATGCTGTTTATCCGCAAACACGTCACCTGTCGCAAAGAGTCCGAAAGTTAATTGATTTTTTAGTCGATTATTATGGCGACGAGCCTTACTGGAGTGTTTAATTTTTTTAATTGGATTCGCGCAAAAAAGCATTACAATAGTCGTTATATTCTATTCAAAACAATCTGATTATGTCCTTACCTCCCTGCCCACAATGTAATTCTGAATACGTTTATCAAGACATGCAGCAGCTTATTTGCCCTGAATGTGCTTATGAATGGAACCCAGATGAAACTCCTGACAATGATGAGCCAACAGCAAAAGATTCCAATGGCACACAACTTGTCGCTGGGGACAAAGTGACTTTTATCAAAGATCTTAAAGTTAAAGGCAGCTCATTGGTTTTAAAAATTGGAACCAAAGCGTTAATTCGTCGCATCAAAGATGGTAAAGATCACGAGTTGGACTGCAAAGTCGATGGTGCTGGCGAAATGATGATAACCGCTGCATTCGTAAAGAAGGCATAGATTAATCGTTACAATTTGTCATCCCTACAAATAGTTTTTTTGGTTAGGATTAGGCATTAAATCGAACCAGTGGAATTTTAAAATGACAACCCTCAACAAAGCCGGTGGAATTTCTGCGTTACTCATGGCGCTTTCTTATATTGTTGGCATTGTTGTTTTTGTTACAGTGCTCAACACAGAAGGCTCTCTCAACCTAACTCAACAAGTTGAGTTTCTAATAGCAAACCAATCAATTATTTATTTCACCATGTTATTTATTTACGTGTTTGCTGGGTTTGCTTTGTTAGTCTTAGTTCAGGCGCTATATGAAGTATTAAAAACCAAGCATAAAACTTTAATGCAAACCACAGCAGTGATTGGGCTCATCTGGTCGGGTGTAGTTATTGCTGCAGGGATGATTTATTTAGTTGGTATGGATAGCGTTATTGAATTAAACGATACACAAAGCAGTCAGGCTGCATCACTTTGGCAATCCGTGCAAGTTATCTCAAATGGGCTTGGAGGAGGAACTGAAATTGTCGGGGGCATTTGGATAGCGCTAATTAGTTGGACTGCACTAGGCTCGAATATATTTCCAAAGGTTTTAAATTACTTAGGTTTAATCGTAGGTCTTGCCGGTATCGTTACGATCATTCCGACGCTAAAAGACGCCACTATGGTTTTCGGCTTAGGTCAGATCCTTTGGTTTATTTGGGTTGGCGTAGCGCTGCTTAAGCGAGCTAATAATTAGCATTATCTAAACTGATTCGGTACAGTAATTATTCAAGCTTATCGATGGAGACTCGTTATGGATTACTTAATGCAATTTCATTGGTGGTATATCTTAGTCGGCATCATTCTATTTTTCATTTTTTTCGGAAAGAAAAAAGGCGGTGTCGTAGCTTCGCGACTCACTGCAGACATGCAAGTATTAGATGAGCGTTTTGATGTATGCAAACCTGAAGCTGACTTCACAACCTTCAAAAACGATAGTCCAGAGCATATTGATATAGAAATTGAGCGATTGCCTCTTAAAGTAAATGAAGAGTTAGAGTTTTTAATCAACGGTAATCCATTGGCTACCGTCAAAGTAAAACCTAATTTTGAAGCTGAATATGATCATTGGGCAGATGAGGATATCGAATTTCCGATCATACATGATGGTGATGAATTAATTGTTGTGTATGACAATGCGGAAGTCCTCAAAGGCACATTCAGACCTAATCAATAAAGGTCTAGAATATATGTCTAACTATATTGATGGATTTGTACTTCCCATACCAAATGATAAATTAGAAAATTATCGACTGTTAGTAGAACAAGTTGCCCAAATCTGGAAAGAGTATGGCGCGCTCGACTATCGCGAGTTTGTTGGTGATGATTTAAGCTTAGAGGGCGTTCGTTCCTTTACTGAACTACACAATACCGATAAAGATCAAACCGTAATATTTGGCTGGGTGATCTTTAGCTCAAAACAAGAACGTGATCTGATTAACAAAAAAGTAGCTTCCGATCCTCGGATGCTAAAACTAGTTCAACAATTTGATACAGGTTTTGATGCTCAAAAAATGTTTTATGGCGGCTTCAAGCCTTTAGTTTTAAAGCGATATAGCCCAGTAGAGATTCTTAGGAAAACAAACCGCAATAAGTACCATTCTTATTTGCCATATATGGCTACAAACTTATTCAATTCTTCGCTAATTTTTTCTACGAATAATTCATAGTATAGAACTAACAAAGCTACTCATTGTTTTACAGGAGCGATTCGTGAGTAAGTCAAGGCAGGCTATATTAAAAATTATATCAATTAAATTAGAAGTCGAAACGCATAAGAAATATCGTAAGGTGCTGTCTAAACTATTTGCTTTGCTTTTCCTACTGTTCCTAGGCTATGGCACCTATAATGCAATCGATCGATACATCAACGCCAGCCAATTTTCTGAAGATGCCATTTTTGTAGACGCTAACTTAGAAGAGCTGGAATACATTTCTGATGAAGAGTCCAAATATCGTTATAGCTACACAGTTAATGGGCAAACTTTTCAGAATGAATTTATTGCTCCATTTATGAAATACGATAATTCCGACCAGATTAAAATAGCCTACAAGAAAAGCGCTCCTGAGCAATCTGAGCGGGCTGATATTATTGAAAAAAGTAACGGTATCGGCAGTATTTTTAAAACTTTCGGTTTGTTATTGGTATTTGGTGGTCTAGGCTTTTTAGTGTTTTATAGTTTCCTGACTTATGGAATTGTCCAACCCACAGAAGATTACGAAGACGATGAAGATAACACTCAAAATCTAGATATGAGCGAGCTTAATTCATCAACTGACAGCAAGCATCAAGGCTTAGATGAAGCCGTTCATAAAACTAGCCCCTAGGCAGGTTTGAATACACAAAATAATTGATTGAAGTTTACAATATCTTCACTGTATTATCGCTATCCTTAGTTTAAATTTTTATATCACAGGTTCTTTTAATGAAGACTTTATTGGCTCCCAGCCTAATACTGCTAACCTCTTCTATCGCAGCAAATGCTTCCCCACTAATAACCGAAGCCCCCGAAAATGCAAAAGTTTACTTTGTCTCGCCTACAGATGGCGACACCGTCAAAAACACATTCAAAATTGTATTTGGCTTATCTAATATGGGCGTAGCTCCAGCAGGAGTGAATCAAAAGAACACTGGCCATCATCATCTCTTAGTGAATCTTGATGAATTACCAAACTTGCAGTTCCCACTGCCCGCCACTGAGCAAGTCATTCACTTTGGTGGCGGTCAAACTGAAACAGAAATAACTCTAGAAGCAGGCACCCATACCTTACAACTTTTGATGGGAAACTTTGCGCATGTCCCTCATAAAACACCTGTAATGTCACAAAAAATCACTGTTACAGTCGAGTGACCTTTTAAACCAATATCTTTCATAAGCCAGCACTATGCTGGCTTTTTTGATCATTTTCTTAAGATTTTTCACAACCCTTTTACGGGCGTCTCACAACAACTTCACTAACAAAAACTTCACTCGCAAGATATTCACAAAGCCACTTTTAACCTACAAATAATTTATTAATTCGTTTGGAGGCAAACATGCGACTCAATCATTTTTTCATTACTGCAATTTCTTTAACTCTCTTTGCTACTTCTGTTATTAACGCTGAAGAAAAACCTCTAGTGCCTTTACCTTCCATCAATAATTTTGCCAATGCAGATGGCTGGTCTTTAGCTTTGGGGTTGGGCGTTGAATATGAAACTGCCTATGACGGTTCGGACGAATATGAATTCGAACTTGATCCAGCTGGTGCGCTTCAATGGCGTCAAGGAGACAATGTTTTCTTCTGGGAAGGCATTGAACTTGGTTGGCGCGGTTTAGCCACTGAAAACTTACTATTACAAGCAGGCGCAAGATATGAAAGCGGTTTAGAGCCTGATGAATCGGAAGATGGTTTCTTAGAAGGAATAGAAGAAAGAGATTCACATCTGGTTGGTTTTTTTGAAGCTCGCTGGGCTCTTGATAATAATTGGAAGAACTGGGTAGGTGCTAGAGTTATGGGTGGTCCTAGTGATTTTGGTTGGTTAGGTGTTTTAGCTGCAGGACATAGATTTGGCGTTCAAACGGATGGTACTGGCACTGAGATTTTTATTTTTTCTACCTTTGGTAATGCCGAGTTTATCAATAAAGATTTTGGTGTCAGTGCCACTGATGCATTGAATTCTCAACTCACGGAATTTACTACCGGCGGCGGCTATCGATCGACAGGTATTACATTAATCGATAGAAGGCAGCTTAGTGCTAATTTGCAACTAGTTTCTCAGACTGGCATTGAGTACTATTCAAGTGATATTAAGGAAAGTCCGATTGCTCGAGATGACTTTGAATTTGAAGTTGGAGTTTCGTTAATTTGGAAATTCTTTTAATTATAAAAACGCCAACTTAATGTTGGCGCTTTTTATTTGATTGAAAAATCTAGATGAAGCTTAAGAACGATCTAAGTTCATCACCTTATGCCAAGCTTTTACAAAATCATTAACGAACTTATCTTGCCCATCGTCTGCTGCATAAACTTCTGCAATCGCCCTTAGCTCTGCGTGCGAACCAAACAATAAGTCTACTGGCGACGCTGTGTATTTCATTTTGCCTGTTTTGCGATCTTTCCCATCGTATAAACCTTCTTTACCAGATTTACTCCAAGCAGTAGACATATCTAACAAATTGACGAAGAAGTCGTTCGATAAGGTTCCTACTTTGTTAGTAAAGACACCATTGGATGAATCACCAGAGTTGGCTCCTAACACACGCAAACCACCCACTAGTACCGTCATTTCTGGAACTGTCAGATTTAACATGCTGGCACGCTCCACTAAGGCATCGGTAGGACGGTAATGACTATCATCTTTTGAGAAGTAATTTCTGAACCCGTCAGCAGTAGGCTCTAACACGTCAAAAGATTCCGCATCCGTTTGCGCTTGAGTGGCGTCCACTCGACCTGCTGCAAATGGCACCTCTATATCAAAACCGCCATCTTTAGCTGCTTTTTCTAAAGCGGCCGCACCACCTAATACAATCAAGTCAGCTAGCGACACTTTGCGTTTACTAGAATCATCATTAAAGTCTTTTTGAATGGCTTTTAATGTGGATAAGGTTTTAGCTAAAGCTTTAGGATCATTGGCAGCCCAATCTTTTTGCGGCGCCAGCGCAATACGAGCACCATTAGCACCACCACGTCCGTCGGTCCCGCGATAAGAAGCCGCGGAAGCCCATGCCGTTTGCACTAAATCCGTAACGCTTAACTTATCAGTTAATTTAGCTTTCAGTTTTTTAATGTCGCGTGAATTAATTAAATCATAATCACGTTTTGGTAATGGATCTTGCCAAATAAAACTACCGGCTGGTACATCATTGCCAATGTAGCGATGGTTTGGCCCCATATCGCGGTGAGTTAATTTAAACCAAGCGCGAGCAAAAGCTAATTCAAACTCTTTTGGGTTATCTAAAAAACGTTTCGAGACTTTGCGGTATTCAGGATCTTCTTTTAGTGCTAAATCGGTGGTTAACATAATTGGCGCATGACGTTTTGATTTGTCGTGTGCGTCTGGCACTAAATTAGATGCTTGGCCATTGACTGGGATCCACTGGATCGCACCTGCCGGGCTTTTCGTTTTTTCCCATTCAAAGTTAAACAAGTTTTCTAAAAAGTTGTGGGTCCATTCCGCAGGACTAACGGTCCAAGCGCCTTCCAAACCACTGGTAATGGTATCCGCGCCTTTACCAGAGCCGCATTTACTGGTCCAGCCGAAACCTTGCTCTTCGAGTCCAGCGGCAGCCGGCTCTTTACCCACGCATTTACCAGGTTTTCTAGCGCCATGTGCTTTACCGAAAGTATGGCCACCGGCAATTAAAGCTACCGTTTCTTCATCATTCATGGCCATTCGGGCAAAAGTTTCACGAATATCCTTAGCTGCTAATAAGGGATCAGGATTACCGTTAGGTCCCTCGGGATTAACGTAAATTAAACCCATTTGTACGGCAGCTAATGGTTTCTTAAGTTTTCGATCGCCTTCATAACGTTTGCCATCGGTTAACCATTCTTGCTCTGAACCCCAGTTAACGACTTCAGCTTCCCAGTCGTCGGTACGTCCACCGGCAAAGCCTATCGTTTTAAAGCCCATAGATTCCATGGCAACGTTACCAGTTAATACCATTAAATCAGCCCAAGAAATTTTGCGGCCGTATTTCTTTTTGATAGGCCATAATAAACGACGAGCTTTATCCAGATTGCCATTATCAGGCCAGCTATTGAGCGGCTCAAAACGTTGTTGTCCGCCACCAGCACCGCCACGACCATCAAAAATACGATAAACGCCGGCACTGTGCCAAGCCATACGGATAAAGAAAGGACCATAATGACCATAGTCTGCGGGCCACCAATCCTGCGAGTCTTTCATCACCGCCGTGATATCTTTCTTTAATGCATCTAAATCAAGACTGGCGAACTCTTTTGCATAATCAAAATCAGCACCATAAGGATTAGACTCTGGGGAATGCTGTCTTAAAGGACTTAAATCGACTTGTTCTGGCCACCAAAATTCATTTTGCGTACTCATGGCTTGTGCGCCTCCAGCGCCTGCACTTAGACCGATACTTAGCATAACGCCTAGTGCTAATGGTTTAATAGATATTTTCATAATAATCCCCCTATAGATTTGTTATCAGCTTAGGTATTGGAAATTTGTAACTCTACCAATCTATACCTCGGTCAAACCTTTAGGAAATCAAGCTTTTCAATCTGGTTAATAGGTTAAATTTATAGATGCTCACAATGTGATAGGGAACACATTTATTATTTTATTGAAACTCAATGAAACATCTAAGTGCTTGATTAATGCTAGTATGATTAAAATTCTAAGCTTAGGTGATTTTATGGATTTAAGCATGGCGCAAGCAGAAGCGCGTTATAAATACTTAAGGGGTGGTACCGGAGCATTTATTTCAGGACTGGTTTGGTTGGCTGCCGCCTTGGTGGCTAGCTATTACGATTTGAACAAAGGCTTTGTGGTTCTTTTCTTTGGCGGCATGTTGATATTTCCTTTATCGACATTAATTGTAAAGTTTATTTTTAAGCGTCCGCTTTTAGCAAATGGTCATCCCAGTGGTCAAATTGTTATTGAAACCATCTTTCCAATGATCGGCATGCTCGTGATTGCTTGGCTGCTGATTCCTATCAAGCCTGAATGGGTCTTTGCTATCGCCAGCATTGGAGTGGGCACTCATTACTTTGGTTTTCGCACAGCTTACGGTGATTTCAGTTACTGGGTGCTAGGTAGCATAGTAACTCTAGTGGGGCTGATTTCTATCTTCTTCAAACAGCCCAAGCCTGAGTTGGTTCCCTACATTATTGCAGCAATAGAAATCATCTTTGCTATTTGGGTGATACCTTTAAGTATTAAAAAGGACCAAGCCGTATAAATTTAGTCGGTCTTAATATTAGTTTGTTTGAATAGTTGTTAGGCGAATTAGTCTTTACGCTCGTATTCGCCTTCAATCACACCATCATCTTGCTGTTTAGGCTGCTGTGACTCAAAGGGGTTTTGCCCTGATTGTGTATTAAAGCCGCTAGTTTTGACGGATTTAAACCAGCCTAGCTTAATTAATTTTTTAGCAAACCAGTCTCGGCTCTGAGGGATAAGCCATAAAAAACCCAAGGTATCAGTAAGAAAACCGGGGGTTATCAAAAAGGCACCAGCTAACACTAACAAGACTCCTTCCACCATTTCCTCGGCTGGAGCTTGCCCGGTTGCTAGTTTTTCTTGAAAGCGAGCAAACACACTAATACCCTGCCCTTTCAACATATTAACGCCGATCACTCCCGTTAGAATAATCAGCGCAATTGTTGGGCCTGTGCCAATCAAGCCACCAACACCAATCAGTACATAAACCTCAGCAATCGCAATAGCGATAAATAACAGGATAAAGTGTCTAAACCACATATTTTTCTCGTTAATTCTTCAAGTCATTCGATTCACGCTACCTTTACTGACAAACTTTTACGCTTATTCGTCAGTTAAGAGCATGGTTTCTCATTGTATTAATCATATAATGGCTGTTAACCATCATATTACAAGCCCGATAATTGTAACGAGTTATGATTGCGAAAGAAAAGAATGAGTATCTCTGAATTTCAATTACTGCTATCAACCGCTCCTGATCAAGCGAGCGCAGAAATGTTAGCGCGTGATTTAGTGACATTGAAACTGGCGGCCTGTGTTAATCTAGTACCGCAGGTGACTAGCATCTACTCTTGGCAGGATAAGATTGAGCAAGAGCAAGAAGTACTACTTTTAATAAAATCCAAGACAACTAAGTTTGCAGCAATTGAAGACTGGTTAGATAAAAACCATCCATATGATGTCCCAGAACTAATTAGTTGTAATATTAGCGAAGTTTGCGCCTCTTATGGGCAATGGCTAACAAACAATCTAGACAGTTAACTCTAGACATTCACCTGGATACTTGACCAAGAAAATGATGATGAAAAAGATTTTTAGTTTTGTTTTTCTATTTTTAATTTCAGCGAGTTTTAGCTCTAAAGCAACTCCGGCAATTGACTTGGGTTCGCTGATTGCTAAACAAGATAAATTATTATCAGTAGATGATGCTTTTGTTCCAACACTTGAAACATTAGACGACCAAGTCATCGTCAAATTTGATATCGCTGAGGGTTATTACCTCTATAAGATGCGCCTTAAGCTAACATCCAAAGATGCTTCTTTCGGCGAACTCATTATTCCAGAGGGTTATGAAAAGGATGATCCCTATTTTGGTTTAACTGAAGTCTATTATAAGTTTTTAGAATTTGCCGCACCGATCACTGCAGCTAGTAGCCAATCAATACTAGTATCTTTAGATTTTCAGGGTTGCGCCGAAGATCGTTTGTGTTACCCGCCTACAACTCGCGAGTTTGACTTAAAGGTTGATAGCTCTTTAGTTACGATAACGAGCTCTACTAGCGCATCAGAAGAATCAAACTCAGCAGTATCCTCTAGCACTCCTGAATTTGCTTCTGAACAAGATAAGTTAGTGGATGATTTAAACAATAAAAGTATTCTTTGGAATTTCTTTAAATTTATTCTAATTGGCTTAGGGCTTACTTTTACACCTTGTGTTTTCCCTATGATTCCAATTATTTCAGGGATTATTGCTGGACAAGGTGACAAACTAAATACTCGCCGCGCCTTTGCTTTATCCATAACCTATACCCAAGCAGTTGCGATTGTTTATACCATTTTAGGGGTTTTAGTTGCGCTTGCCGGTAAATCTTTATCGGGTTATTTGCAACATCCTTATTTTGTCATTGGCGCTGCCATAGCTTTTGTGCTGTTATCACTTTCCATGTTTGGTTTTTACGAATTACAACTGCCTTCAAGCATGCAGGCTAAATTGGCGCAAAAATCCAATGACCAGAAAGGCGGCTATATCGGAACAGCGATCATGGGTGTTATTTCTGCCTTGATCGTATCACCTTGTGTCACAGTGCCATTAATTGCGATTTTATTAGTCATTGCACAATCTGGCGATATTCTTTTAGGCGCTACCGCTTTGTACGGACTTGGCGTAGGTATGGGAATTCCGCTAATTATTATTGCGGTAACCGGCGGTAAATTCCTACCTAAAGCTGGCGCTTGGATGGATGCAATCAAAGCAGCTTTCGGTGTTGCCATGTTAGGTGTGGCTTTATATCTGGTTAAGCACTTATTACCTAACTCCATCTACATGTACGGCTGGGCTTTATTAGCATTAATCCCAGGTTATTATTTATTCCAAAGCTCTTTACCAAAAACTGGTTGGAATAATTTCTTTAAAGCCATTGGTTTAGCCTTAATGGTTTACGGAACTTTATTATTTATTGGTGGTGCCCAAGGTAATCGCGACTTGGTTAGCCCATTAAAAGGCACTTATGTCAGCAGTAGCACAAAGGTAACAGAATCTAGTCAACACTTACCTTTTGAACGAGTGAAGACTTTAGAGCAACTAGAAGCCAGAGTGGCACAAGCTAAGACAGAAAATAAAACCCTTATGCTAGATTTCTTTGCTGAATGGTGCGCCGCTTGTTATGAATTTGAAGAGCTGGTCTTTAGTCGCCCTGAAGTAGCGCAAGCACTCTCTAATACGGTTTTATTACAAGCCGATGTGACTGATAATGATCAGTTCGATGTTGAGCTTATGGAAGCCTACGACGTATTAGGATTGCCCAGTATTATGTTTTTTAACGCACAAGGACAGGAATTGCCTCAATATAGGGCCACTGGATTTGAAGACGCTGAGCAGTTTTTAAAACGAATTAATGCCGCTTTAAAATAAGGGTATTTCGGTATATTATTTATAGTATGAATAAATCCATCATCTCACTCCTATCCATTTGTGCGCTGCTGCTTTCGTTAGTGGTGCCCAAAAGCCTGAGTATGACTAGTCATAACATGGATATGAAAGTAGATACAAATGAGATGATTCAGCCCAATTCAAATAGCGAGCATTGTGCTGAGATGATGTCCAAGCAATTGGCCTCAAAGCCTACAAAAACCGATAAACAAAGTGACTGCTGTGAAGAGTGTGATTGTTTGATGGCTAGCTCCTCGAACTTTTACAGTCCGCAAGCTCTGTTCAATACTTTTATCCACTTGAGCAAAGACCAGTTACTCGCCTCTAATAAACATCATTACTTGAATCCTTTTCAGGAATTTTTTATCCCACCCAAAATTTCTTAACACAAAACCGATCCGTCTTTATAAAGTGTTATTAATTTCAACTTGGGTGTTACATGAGTCATTTATTTAAAAATCCTAATCTTTCGCGGCGTCAATTTGTGCTGGGCGCAACTTCTACCTTAGCCGTATCAAGCCTGCCTTGGTCTAGCGCGATAGCCGACACGGCAAATTCTATTCATCAATTAACCAGTTTAAAAGGGAATAAGTTTGACTTAGATATTGGTTATCAATTGGTTAATTTTACTGGCAACAAAGCGCTCGCTACGACTGTTAACCAAGGCCTACCGGCTCCGGTTTTACATTGGCAAGAAGGCGAGCGTGTTACTTTAAACGTCACCAATAAATTGAAAGTCGACAGCTCCATTCATTGGCATGGCATTATTCTTCCAACTGAGATGGATGGGGTTCCTGGTTTAAGTTTTGATGGCATCAAGCCTGGAGAAACATTCCAATATCAATTCGATCTCAATCAAAGCGGCACCTATTGGTATCACAGCCATTCAGGATTCCAAGAACAAACTGGTGTCTATGGCGCCATGATTGTTCATCCGAAAGAACCAGAGCCGTTTGACTACGATTGTGATTTTGTGGTGATGCTATCCGATTGGAGTGATGAAAACCCGCACGATATTTACGCCAAGCTCAAAAAAATGAGTCATTACTATAATTTCAGAGAAAGGACCATGCGTGATCTTTGGAAGGATATTAAAAATAAAGGCTTATCGGGTACTATGGCAGAGCGCGAAATGTGGAATCAAATGCGTATGAGCGAAACGGATATCGCCGATGTAACAGGTTATACCTACACCTATTTAATGAATGGCAATACACCAGATAGCGGCTGGCTAGGACAATTCCGCAAAGGTGATAAGGTGCGCTTGCGCTTCATTAACGCCGCCGCCATGAGTATTTTTGATGTCAGGATTCCAGGGTTAAAAATGACGGTGGTTGCTACGGACGGTCAGCTTATACAGCCAGTCTCCATCGATGAGTTTAGAATTGGTGTGGCAGAAACTTATGACGTTATAGTTGAACCAGAAGATAAAGCTTATACCATTTTTGCGCAAACTATTGATCGTTCTGGTTTTGCTCGTGGAACTTTAACGCCAGATTTAAATTATTCTGCTGATGTTCCGTCTATGGACTACGCTCCTATACTTGAGCATAGGGATATGGGGATGGATCATTCAATGCATAATATGACAGGTATGGATCATTCCAAAATGGATCACTCCAAAATGGATCACTCCAAAATGGATCACTCCAAAATGGATCACTCCAAAATGGATCACTC
>CANMKR010000005.1 GCA_947498625.1 uncultured Kangiella sp.
CGAAGGCTTACGTTTCGCAATCCGTGAAGGTGGCCGTACAGTAGGTGCTGGTGTTGTTGCTAAGATCTTTGAATAAGATCTGATTGTTGAATAATTAGTAATTAATTCAACTAGTTAACAATAGCAAGAATGCACTTCTAATAAAAAACAACAGTTTTTTAAGATAGAAGATTGCAATTCAAAAAAGGCAGGGTATAATTCCCTGCCTTATTTTTCCAATAGCAGGCGTATTTTGCTGCTTTTGGACGAGTTTTAGGCCACTAGTTCAATTGGTAGAGCGTCGGTCTCCAAAACCGAATGTTGGGGGTTCGAGTCCCTCGTGGCCTGCCATTTTTTTATGCTTTTTGCATAGACACTGGCAATGTAAGTTAAGCCTAAGAGGCTGAAATTAAAAGGTTTATTGAATGAGCGCACAAGCGACAGAAGAAAAATCAATGCTAGATAGCGTTAAATGGTTAGTAGCTATTGCCCTGTTAGTCGGCGGCATAGTTGGCTTTAATCATTTTTCTGAGCAACCGACTTACTTACGTACATTAATGGTACTAGGTGGTTTGGTGTTAGCTATTGCGGTAGTAATGACTACGGCAAAAGGCAAAAGCTTATGGCAATTTATTAAAGAATCGCGCACAGAATTACGTAAAGTGATTTGGCCAACATCTAATGAAACTGTAAGAACTACTATCGCAGTTTTATTTATGGTTATCTTACTTGGTTTGTTCTTGTGGGGGTTTGACTCATTAGTGGTTTGGGTTGTTGACCCAATCATTGGTTAACCCTTAATTACAGGGTTTAAGTTTAGGAGTTAGCATGGCATTACGTTGGTATGTAGTACAAGCTTTTTCAGGCTACGAAAATAAGGTTAAAACCATGTTGGAAGAGCGTATCCAATTGGCTGGCCTTCAAGAGTTTTTCGGCGAAGTACTAGTTCCAACTGAAGAAGTTGTTGAAATGCGTGCTGGCCAAAAGCGTCGTAGCGAACGTAAGTTCTTTCCAGGTTATGTATTAGTTAGCATGGAAATGACGGAAGAAGCTTGGCAAGTGGTGCGCAATACTCCACGCGTTATGGGTTTCATCGGCGGTACTTCAGATCGTCCAGCGCCAATCTCGCAAAAAGAGGCGGATACTATCTTAAATAGAATAGAAGATAGTGGTGATAAACCAAAACCAAAAACATTGTTCGAACCAGGCGAAATGGTTCGAGTTACAGATGGTCCGTTCGCGGACTTTAACGGTGTCGTAGAGTCAGTAAACTACGAGAAGAGCCGTTTACAAGTTTCAGTCTCTATCTTTGGCCGTTCGACTCCTGTAGAATTGGAGTTCAGCCAAGTAGAAAAAGGCTAATTGCCTAAAAGCTGAAACCGTTAAAAGCCGGTTTAATGGTCTTTTAACAGAAAAAATTTAGAATAAAGCATTTCTCTGTCAAACAGTTGTTTAAACGGGGAAGTGCTTTTATGACTTTGTGAAACGGGGAGCTGGGAGTGTTTTTCAGCGTTTGAACCCACATTTGAGGTGTAACATGGCTAAGAAAGTCGAAGCTTATATTAAGCTACAAGTAGCAGCTGGTTCTGCTAACCCTTCGCCACCAGTTGGTCCTGCTTTAGGTCAACACGGTGTTAATATCATGGAGTTCTGTAAAGCGTTCAACGCACAGACTGAAAAAGTAGAGAAAGGTCTTCCTATTCCAGTAGTTATTACTGTGTATAGTGATCGTAGCTTTACTTTCATCACTAAAACTCCACCAGCATCAACTTTGATAAAGAAAGCTTTGAACTTGAAATCAGGTTCAGGTGAGCCGAACAAGAAAAAAGTTGGCAAGATCACTCGCGCCCAGTTGGAAGAAATTGCCAACATGAAAGAGCCAGATTTAACGGCTGCTGATATGGACGCTGCGGTAAACACAATCGCTGGAACAGCACGCTCAATGGGCGTAGACGTAGAGGGTTAATATCATGGCTAAAATTTCAAAGCGCATGCGCGCAATTAGCGAAAAAGTTGCTGGTCGTACTAACCTTCCAGTAAATGAAGCTATCGATTTAATTAAAGAAGTTTCAAGCGTTAAGTTCAGCGAGTCAGTAGAAGTTGCTGTGAACTTAGGCGTTGATCCACGTAAATCTGATCAGGTTGTTCGTGGTGCTACAGTTCTTCCAAACGGTACTGGTAAAGACGTTCGCGTTGCAGTATTTACTAACAATGCGGATGCAGCGAAAGAAGCTGGTGCTGACGTTGTAGGTATGGATGACTTAGCTGAAGAAGTTAAAAAAGGGAACTTGGATTTTGACGTAGTAATTGCTAGCCCAGACGCAATGCGTGTGGTTGGTCAATTGGGTCAAATCTTAGGACCTCGTGGTCTTATGCCAAACCCTAAAGTCGGCACGGTAACTCCAGACGTAGCAACGGCAGTTAAAAATGCTAAAGCAGGTCAGGTTCAATACCGTACTGACAAGAACGGTATCGTTCACGCGGGTATCGGCAAAGTAGATTTCGCAACTGAAGCATTGGTAGAAAACTTAAGTACTTTATTAAAAGCACTTAACAAAGGTAAGCCAAGCTCAGCAAAAGGCACTTATATGAAGAAGATTTCAGTTTCTTCTACTATGGGTCCAGGTCTTTCAGTTGATGCGTCAACTATCGATTTAAAAGACTAAAAAATTCACTAGGCTGCTTTGGCAGCTTAGTTATTGGCTTTGGGTTTCCTGGGTTGTTTATGCATTTCAGGGAACCGTCAAAGACCGTGGGCACTGACGAGTCGGGTATTTATTTTTTGCAATCTCAGAAAATAAAGTTCCTTTATGAGGAATACGATGAGTTGGTTTAATAAGAGTTCGCTCTAACCTGCGCAGATGGTGAAACCTTGATGATGCTTAATCGCAGAATCGTTCACCGTAACTCAAAGGATAAAGTTTGGCTTGCCGGCTTTATCAAAATGTAACTCAAGTAGAGGTGAACAACCGAAACTTGAATAAACGGAGGTGAACTAGTGGCACTTAGACTTGAAGGCAAAAAAGCTATCGTTAGCGAAGTAAACACTATCGCTCAAGATGCGCTTTCAGCCGTAGTAGCTGAGTACCGCGGTTTAACAGTTGAAGACATGACCGCTCTACGTGTTAAAGCACGTGAAGCAAATGTTTATGTGCGTGTTATTCGTAACACATTAGCACGTCGCGCTGTTGAAGATACCGAGTTCGCTTGTATGCAAGAAGCATTAACTGGTCAGTTAGTTTATGCATTCTCTATCGACGCACCTGGTGCGGCGGCACGTCTTTTTAAAGACTTTGCAAAAGAGAATGACAAGCTAGCAGTAACTGGTGTCGCCATTGGTGGTGAAATGTTTGGTGCGGAGCGTTTAGACGCTGTTGCAGCATTACCAACCAAAGACGAAGCTATTGCATCCTTGATGATGGTTATGAACGGACCTATCACGAAACTTGCGCGTACTTTGAACGAAGTACCAAGCAAGATCACTCGTGTTATGGCTGCAGTTCGCGATCAGAAAGAAGCGGCTTAATACTTTTAATAGTACTGTTAACCGTAGTTAATTTTTTAATTTTATTTTTAAAACCCAGGAGAGACTAAAATGGCTCTATCTAAAGATGATTTATTAAACGCTATTGCTGAAATGAGCGTTATGGAAGTAGTTGAACTAGTTGAAGCTATGGAAGAAAAATTCGGTGTATCTGCTGCAGCTGCTGTTGCTGTTGCTGGTCCAGCTGCTGGTGGCGGTGAAGCTGCTGCTGAGCAAACTGAATTTGACGTAGTAATGAAAAGCTTTGGCGCAAACAAAGTAGCTGTAATTAAAGCTATCCGCGGTATCACTGGTCTTGGCTTGAAAGAAGCTAAAGACATGGTTGAAGGCGCTCCTGTTGCTGTTAAAGAAGGCGTTGAGAAAGCAGAAGCTGAAGACGTTAAGAAGCAATTGGAAGAAGCTGGCGCTGAAGTTGAAGTTAAGTAATATCGATTTATTACTTGCTTCCAGCTCTTATAACGAGAGCAAGTAGCAAATAGCTCAAATGGCTGGTGACTTTGTCACCGGCCTTTTTGCCGTTAAACGGCAGCTGAGTTTTCATAGGAAAACTGAGTAAAGATGATTGGTTTTAGAGGATGAGCTCTCAACATAAACCAAACATCAATACGAATTCAAAATTGGTCAAAAGTTAGTGAACCGAGGAACCCAAATGGCATATTCTTACACTGAGAAAAAGCGAATCCGTAAGGATTTCGGTCGTCGTTCAAATACTCTCGATGTGCCTTATCTGTTGGCAATCCAGAAAGATTCTTACCGTGAATTTATTGAGCAAAAGAAAGGCTCTGATGAATCAGGTTTGGATGCAGCCTTTAAATCTATATTCCCAATTGAAAGTTATTCTGGCAACGCAGCTCTAGAATTTGTGAGCTATCGTTTAGGCGAGCCAGTATTCAATGTTAAAGAGTGTCAGATCCGTGGCGTAACTTATGCTGCGCCGCTTCGCGTGACAATCCGCTTGGTAATCTATGATAAAGATTCTAAAACCAAGAAAGTAAAAGATATCCGCGAACAAGAAGTTTATATGGGCGAATTACCGTTGATGACAGACAATGGTACATTCGTTATTAATGGTACCGAGCGTGTCATCGTTTCTCAATTACACCGTTCTCCAGGTGTTTTCTTCGATTCAGACCGTGGTAAAACTCACAGCTCTGGTAAATTATTATATCAAGCACGTGTGATTCCTTACCGCGGTTCATGGTTAGACTTTGAATTCGATCCAAAAGATATGCTTTACGTACGAATTGACCGTCGTCGTAAATTACCATCATCTATTATCTTGCGTGCTTTAGAGTACAGCACCCAAGAC
This sequence comes from uncultured Kangiella sp., assembly GCA_947498625.1. Classification (GTDB taxonomy): domain Bacteria; phylum Pseudomonadota; class Gammaproteobacteria; order Enterobacterales; family Kangiellaceae; genus Kangiella. The sequence continues at coordinate 4,833 of CANMKR010000005.1, forward strand.
ATGCTTGATTTATTCTTCGAGCGTGACACCTTCTTTGTTACGAAGAAAGGTGATATCCAATTAGAATTAATTCCAACACGTTTACGTGGTGAGACTGCAACTTTTGATATCAAAGCAAAATCAAAAGTAGTGGTTGAAGAAGGTCGTCGTATTACTCCTCGTCACATTAAGGCACTTGAAACTGCTGGTGTGAAAAAACTAGACGTACCTGCTGACTATATTTTAGAGCGAGCTTTAGCCGCAGATTTAATTGATAAAGAATCTGGTGAAATTATTGCTCAAGCTAACACCGAAATTACGGAAGAGTTGCTAGCAACCATTATTGAAGCTGGCGTTACCGAAATTCCAACGCTTTATACTAATGACTTGGATCGTGGTCCATACATGTCAGATACTTTGCGTATCGATCCATCAACCACAGCTTTAGAAGCTAAAGTTGAAATCTATCGCATGATGCGTCCGGGTGAGCCACCAACGCAAGAAGCTGCAGAAGGTTTGTTTGAAAACTTATTCTTCAATGGCGAGCGTTATGACTTATCACGTGTAGGTCGTATGAAGTTTAACCGTCGTGTTGGTCGTGACGAGATTGAAGGTTCTGGTATTTTATCGAATGAAGATATTATTGATGTGATGAAAACATTGATTGATATCCGTAACGGTAAAGGTACGGTTGATGATATTGATCATTTGGGTAACCGTCGTATCCGTTCTGTTGGCGAGATGGCTGAAAACCAATTCCGTGTTGGTTTAGTTCGTGTTGAGCGCGCAGTAAAAGAGCGTCTATCACAAGCTGAAAGTGAAAACTTGATGCCGCAAGAGTTAATCAATGCCAAGCCAGTATCGGCAGCAGTTAAAGAATTCTTCGGTTCAAGCCAATTATCTCAATTTATGGATCAAAACAATCCATTATCAGAAATCACGCACAAACGTCGTGTTTCTGCATTAGGACCTGGTGGTTTAACGCGTGAGCGAGCGGGCTTTGAGGTTCGTGACGTACATCCAACTCACTATGGTCGTGTATGTCCGATTGAAACACCAGAAGGTCCAAACATTGGTTTGATTAATTCCTTGTCTTGTTATGCACGTACTAATGAATACGGTTTCTTAGAAACTCCGTATCGTCGTGTGGTAAAAGGTAAGGCGACGGATGATGTCGATTACTTATCGGCAATTGACGAAGGTAAATTCGTTATTGCTCAGGCTAATGCGGAATTAGATAAGAAAGGTAACTTCGTTGAAGAATTAGTACCTTCACGTCAATTAGGCGAATTTATCTTAGCAACGCCTGATCAAGTTGAATATATGGATGTATCGCCACAGCAAATCGTTTCGGTTGCTGCGTCGATGATTCCATTCCTTGAACACGATGATGCGAACCGTGCATTGATGGGTTCAAACATGCAACGTCAAGCAGTACCAACGTTACGTGCTGAAAAGCCATTAGTAGGTACAGGTATGGAACGTACCGTTGCTGTGGATTCAGGTGTTGTGGTTGCCGCTAAACGTGGCGGTGTGGTTGACCAAGTTGATGCTAGCCGGGTCGTTATTCGTGTGAATGAAGAAGAAGTAGGCGAGAACGACTCTGGTGTTGATATTTATAACTTCACTAAGTACACGCGTTCTAACCAAAATACTTGTATTAACCAACGTCCAATCGTTAAACAAGGCGATATGATCGCTCGTGGTGATGTTTTAGCCGACGGTCCTTCTACCGATTTAGGTGAGTTGGCATTAGGTCAAAATATGCGTGTCGCATTCATGCCTTGGAATGGTTATAACTTCGAGGATTCGATCTTAATCTCTGAGAACGTAGTTCAAGAAGATCGTTTCACCAGTATTCATATTCAAGAACTAACCTGTGTATCTCGTGATACTAAGTTAGGTTCAGAAGAAATTACTGCGGATATTCCTAACGTTGGCGAAAGCGCTTTAAGCAAACTTGATGAATCAGGTATTGTTTACATTGGTGCTGAAGTTAAACCAGGTGATATCTTAGTTGGTAAGGTGACACCAAAAGGTGAAACCCAATTAACTCCTGAAGAAAAACTTCTAAGAGCAATTTTTGGTGAGAAAGCTTCTGACGTTAAAGATACTTCTTTACGCGTTGGTACTTCGACTTTTGGTACGGTAATTGACGTTCAAGTCTTTACCCGTGACGGCGTTGAAAAAGATGCTCGTGCAAAAGATATCGAAAATGAAGAAGTGGCTCGCGCTAAGAAAGATATTAATGATGAGTTCCGTATCTTAGCGGATAACATCCATCAGCGTGCGCGTAACTTGGTTTCCGGTTGTGTTGCAGAAAAAGGTCCTAACAAGTTGAAGAAAGGCAGTAAAGTGACTGCTGATTACTTAGCTGAGTTAGAGCCGGCGCAAGTATTGGAAATTCAGTTACGTGTTGATGAAAAACAACAACAGCTTGAAAACTTGGCAAACTTTATTGTTGAGCAAAAGAAAGTTTATGACCAAAAGTTTGAAGCGCAAAAATTAAAGATTACCCAAGGTGATGAATTACAACCTGGCGTACAAAAAATTGTTAAAGTTTATTTAGCGGTTAAACGTCGTATTCAACCGGGCGATAAGATGGCAGGTCGTCACGGTAACAAAGGTGTTATTTCAAACATCGTACCGGTAGAAGATATGCCATATGACGAAAATGGTGTTCCAGTGGATATCGTATTGAATCCGCTAGGTGTACCGTCTCGTATGAATATTGGTCAGGTATTAGAAACTCACTTAGGCTGGGCAGCAACAGGCGTTGGTCTTAAAATTGGCGAACTTCTAGATACTGGTAAAGCGCCGAAAACAGTCCGTGCTTTCTTGAACAAAGTCTATAACCATCGCGATCAAAAAGAAGTTGATTTAGCGGAGTTATCAGATGAAGAAGTTATGAACATGGCTTCTAATTTGCGCAAAGGTGTCCCAATGGGTACGCCGGTATTCGATGGTGCGAAAGAATCTGATATTCATGCGATGTTTGATTTAGCGGAATTACCTAAATCAGGCCAGACTTGGTTGTACGACGGTCGTACGGGTGATCAATTTGAGCGTCCGGTAACGGTAGGTTACATGTACATGCTTAAGTTGAACCACTTAGTGGATGACAAGATGCATGCTCGTTCAACGGGTTCATACAGCTTAGTTACCCAACAGCCATTGGGCGGTAAAGCTCAGTTTGGTGGTCAGCGTTTTGGTGAGATGGAAGTATGGGCACTGGAAGCATACGGTGCTGCTTATACCTTGCAAGAAATGCTTACGGTTAAATCGGACGATGTTAATGGTCGTACTCGTATGTACAAAAACATTGTCGATGGTGATCACCGTATGGAGCCTGGTATGCCTGAGTCGTTCAACGTATTGACTAAGGAAATCCGCTCATTAGCGATTAACATTGAGTTAGAGCACGAAGAGTAATACTTCACCTGCCGTGCTTTTTACCCCAGTTAGTAATCAGCATGGCAAAAGAGACTCCTTTAATTTTATTAAAAATTTAAAGGAAAAGGTTTAACTCCTACTTGGAGAGAGATTGTGAAAGATTTATTAAATTTTATTAAGCAACAAAATCAGTCTGAAGAGTTTGATGCGATCCGCATTGGTTTGGCATCGCCAGATCAAATTCGCTCATGGTCATATGGTGAAGTAAAAAAACCAGAGACGATTAACTATCGTACTTTCAAGCCAGAAAGAGATGGTTTGTTCTGTGCCAAAATTTTTGGACCAGTAAAAGACTATGAATGCTTATGTGGTAAATATAAGCGCTTAAAGCATCGCGGTATTATCTGTGAGAAATGTGGCGTTGAAGTGACTTTAACTAAAGTTCGTCGTGAGCGTATGGGTCACATCGATTTAGCTTGTCCAGTTGCCCACATTTGGTTCTTAAAATCATTACCTAGCCGTATTGGTATGCTACTTGATATGACTTTACGTGACATTGAGCGCGTATTGTATTTCGAAGCATTCGTAGTGACTGATCCAGGTATGACGACTTTAGAAACAGGCCAGTTATTAAGTGAAGAAGCTTACTTAGATTCTTTAGAAGAATTTGGCGATGACTTTGAAGCTAAGATGGGTGCTGAAGCAGTTTCTGCTTTATTAGATCATATTGATTTACAAGAAGAAGCAACACGCATTCGTGAAGAAGATATTCCAGGTACTAATTCTGAGACTAAATTAAAGAAACTTTCTAAGCGTCTAAAGTTATTAGAAGCTTTCTTAGAGTCTGGTAATGATCCTCAGTGGATGATCATGACAATCTTACCGGTTCTTCCACCAGATTTACGTCCTTTAGTACCACTAGATGGTGGTCGTTTTGCAACTTCGGATCTGAACGATTTATACCGTCGTGTAATTAATCGTAATAACCGTTTGAAGCGCCTATTAGATCTTAACGCTCCTGACATTATCGTGCGTAACGAAAAGCGTATGTTACAAGAGTCAGTTGATGCCTTATTAGATAATGGTCGTCGTGGCCGTGCAATTACCGGTTCTAACAAGCGTCCATTGAAATCTTTGGCAGATATGATCAAAGGTAAGCAAGGTCGTTTCCGTCAGAACTTATTAGGTAAGCGTGTTGATTACTCGGGTCGTTCGGTAATCGTTGTTGGTCCTACTTTGAAATTGCATCAGTGTGGTCTTCCTAAGAAGATGGCATTGGAATTATTTAAGCCATTCATTTACAGCAAGCTAGAAGGTCGTGGTTTAGCAACGACAATTAAAGCAGCAAAGAAAATGGTTGAGCGCGAAGAGCCAATCGTTTGGGATATTCTTGAAGAAGTTATCCGTGAGCACCCAGTAATGCTAAACCGTGCACCTACTCTTCACAGATTAGGTCTGCAAGCGTTTGAGCCAGTGTTGATTGAAGGTAAAGCGATCCAGTTACACCCATTAGTGTGTGTGGCCTTTAACGCCGATTTCGATGGTGACCAAATGGCGGTACACGTACCGTTAACTATCGAAGCGCAATTAGAAGCTCGTGCTTTAATGATGTCAACAAATAACATCTTATCACCAGCAAACGGTGAGCCGATTATCGTTCCAACGCAGGACGTTGTATTAGGTTTATATTACTTGACGCGTGAGCGTATCAACGCCAAAGGTGAAGGCATGATCTTCACTGACGCTGATGAAGTGCAACGCGCTTATGCCAATGGCGTTGTAGATTTACACGCAAAAGTAAAAGTTCGTTTACCTATCGTACATTTTGACGAAGAGGGTGAGCGTACGGATACGATTGAATTATTGGATACCACAGTTGGTCGTTCATTACTTTGGGGTATCGTTCCTGATGGCATTAGCTTTGAGTTAGTGAATCAAGCTATGACTAAGAAAGCGATCTCTAAATTGGTAAACACTTGTTACCGTGAGCGGGGTTTGAAAGCAACGGTAATTTTTGCTGATCAATTAATGTATACCGGTTTCTCTTATGCAACTCGTTCTGGTGCTTCGGTGGGTATCGAAGATATGCAAATTCCAGAAATTAAAGCTGAAATTATTGATTCAGCAGAAAAAGAAGTTGCTGAAATTCAAGAGCAGTTTAATTCTGGTTTAGTAACTCAAGGTGAGCGCTACAATAAAGTTGTTGATATCTGGTCTCATACCAATGAGAAAGTTGCTAAAGCGATGATGGATAATATCGGTACTGAAGAAGTCACCGATAAAGATGGTAACACTTCGCGTGAGCCATCATTCAACTCAATCTTTATGATGGCGGACTCAGGCGCACGTGGTAGTGCGGCACAGATTCGTCAGCTAGCCGGTATGCGTGGCTTGATGGCAAAGCCAGATGGCTCGATTATCGAAATGCCAATTAAGGCGAACTTCCGTGAAGGTCTTGATGTATCTCAGTACTTCATCTCGACTCACGGTGCTCGTAAAGGTTTGGCCGATACCGCATTAAAAACAGCAAACTCAGGTTACTTAACTCGTCGTTTAGTTGATGTGGCGCAAGACATGGTAATTACTACCGAAGATTGTGGCACTGACGATGGTCTTATCATGACACCATTAATTGAAGGTGGTGATGTTGTTGAGCCATTACGCGAGCGAGTTTTAGGCCGTGTTGTTGCAGAGCATATTTATATCCCAGGCACCGATGATGTATTAGCAGAAGCTGGTACTTTATTGGATGAGAAATGGGTAGACATTTTAGAGAAGCACTCTGTAGATGAAGTTCGAGTTCGCTCTGTTATTACTTGTGATACTCGTACTGGTGTTTGTGCGGCTTGTTATGGTCGTGACCTAGCTCGTGGTCATATTATCAATCAAGGTGAAGCGGTAGGTGTAATCGCTGCTCAATCGATTGGTGAGCCAGGTACTCAGTTAACGATGCGTACTTTCCACATTGGTGGTGCGGCATCTAGAGCATCGGCTGAGAACAATGTTCAAATTAAAAACAACGGTGAGTTGCGTCTTAAGAATGCAAAAACTGTTGAGAAGAAAGACGGCAAGCTAGTGATCGTTTCGCGTTCAGCTGAATTGAATGTGATTGATGAGTTTGGTCGTGAGCGTGAGCGTTATAAAGTTCCTTATGGTGCTGTATTAAGCGCAGCCGAAGGTGCTAAAGCAACTGGTGGTGACATTGTTGCTAACTGGGATCCGCATACTCACCCAATCATTGCTGAGCTTGGCGGTAAAATCCAATTCATGGATATGCTTGAAGGTGTAAACATTGAGCGTCAAACAGATGAGTTAACCGGTTTGAGTTCGATTGTTATCACTGAAAACAAGCAGCGCTCAGGCTCTAAATCATCAGATGTTAAGCCTGCAATTAAATTAGTGGATAAGAAAGGTAAAGAATTACACATCCCTGGTACTGATGTCCCAGCCGTTTATTTCTTGCCAACCAATGCTATCGTTAACCTTGAAGATGGCTCCGAAGTGAATATCGGTGATGCAATTGCCCGTATTCCACAAGAGAGTTCGAAAACCAAGGATATTACCGGTGGTCTTCCACGTGTTGCTGATTTATTTGAAGCTCGTAAACCAAAAGAGTCTGCTATTTTGGCAGAAATCTCAGGTACTGTGAGCTTTGGTAAAGAAACTAAAGGTAAGCGTCGCTTAGTCATTACTCCTCAAGACGGCAGTGATACTTACGAAGAGTTAATCCCAAAATGGCGTCATCTAAACGTCTTTGAAGGTGAGAAAGTTGAAAAGGGTGAGGTCGTCTCTGATGGCGCTGATAACCCTCACGACATTCTTCGCTTGAAAGGGGTTACTGAACTTGCCCGTTACATTGTGAACGAAGTGCAAGAAGTTTATCGTCTGCAAGGTGTAGGTATTAACGATAAGCACATCGAGGTTGTGATCCGCCAGATGTTGCGTAAGTGTATCGTAACTAATCCAGGAGATTCGCGTTTATTGAAAGGCGATCAAATGGAAGTGGTTCGAGTGCTTGAAGAGAACGATAAGTTGAACGAATCGGGTAAAGAGTCAGTTGAATTTGAGCGCGTGCTAATGGGTATTACTAAAGCATCGCTTGCAACTGAGTCATTTATCTCGGCGGCATCTTTCCAAGAAACGACCCGTGTACTTACCGAGGCGGCTGTCAACGGTAAAATGGACGACTTACGTGGCTTGAAAGAAAATGTGATTGTTGGTCGTTTGATCCCAGCTGGTACTGGTTTGAGCTATCACCAAGAGCGTCGCCAAAAACGTGCAGCAGTATCAGTAGAAGATGCTGGTCCATCTGCTGACGAAGTGGAACAAGCTTTATCGGAAGAGCTAAGCTCAATCGAAGAAGCAGCCGAGGAATAAGATTAAATTCAAGCGTTCAATTGATTAGCTTTTGATCAATGGTTGAGCGCTTGACTTATCTTCTTGACCTCATTAGAATAGCGCGCCCTAGACCTAGGACAGTGAATTTAAGTCCTATTGGGCGCATGAATTAGCGTTTTTTATGCAAACAACGAATATTAGAGACAGAATTAATGGCTACTATTAATCAGCTAGTAAGAAAACCTCGCGTAAAGCAGGTTAAAAAGACGACTACTCCAGCTTTGGAAGCATGTCCACAAAAGCGTGGCGTATGTACTCGTGTTTACACGACTACTCCAAAGAAACCAAACTCAGCACTACGTAAAGTAGCGCGTGTTCGTCTAACCAACGGTTTTGAAGTTACTTCATACATCGGTGGTGAAGGTCACAACCTTCAAGAGCACAGCGTTGTAATGATCCGTGGCGGTCGTGTAAAAGATTTGCCAGGTGTACGTTATCACTGTGTACGCGGTACTTTAGATTTGGCTGGTGTTAAAGATCGTAAACAAGGTCGTTCTAAATACGGTGCTAAGCGCCCTAAATAAATTTTATAGCGGCGTTCTTTGAGATTTCGCTTCGGCAACTCGTTGACTGGCGTCAACTTCGCCTCGCAAAATCTCAAATAATTTGCTCAAAAATTTATTGGCAATACTTTGATATTGCCCGCTTCTAAAAATAATAGAAGCATTACAATTTGAGATATAGAGAGTAGTCGGTTTCATGCCGGCTATTTCGCTATGTGAGTAAGGCTGGATAAGGTCCGTAACTACTTATTCCAGATCATCCTGAAGTTACACATGCATGAGGTAAATGACATGCCAAGAAGACGTGTTGTCGCGAAACGCGAGATCCTACCTGATCCTAAGTTTGGTTCAGAAATGTTAGCTAAGTTCATCAACATCTTGATGCTTGACGGTAAAAAGTCAGTTGCAGAAAGAATCGTTTATGGTGCGCTTGATATTATGGTTGAAAAGAAAGCTGGTGAAGAGCCTGTTGAATTGTTCGAACAAGGTTTAGAGAAAATCCGCCCGATGGTGGAAGTTAAATCTCGCCGTGTTGGTGGTTCAACTTACCAGGTACCAGTAGAAGTACGTCCTGCTCGTCAAACTGCGCTTGCTATGCGTTGGTTAGTTGAAGCAGCTCGTAAACGTAGTGAAAAATCTATGCGTGAGCGTTTAGCTGGCGAAGTTTTAGATTCACTAGAAGGTCGTGGTTCTGCGGTTAAGAAGCGTGAAGACGTTCACCGTATGGCAGAAGCGAACAAAGCATTCTCTCACTACCGTTGGTAATCCAAGGAGTCTATTGTGGCACGTAAAACCCCAATTAAAAGATACCGTAACCTTGGTATCGTTGCGCACGTTGATGCGGGTAAAACCACTACAACTGAGCGTATTTTGTTCTACACAGGTCTTTCTCATAAGATTGGTGAAGTACATGATGGTGCAGCAACGATGGATTGGATGGAGCAGGAGCAGGAACGTGGTATTACCATTACTTCTGCTGCGACTACAACCTTCTGGCGTGGTATGCAAGGTCAATTCGACGAACACCGTATTAACATCATTGACACCCCTGGTCACGTTGACTTTACTATTGAAGTAGAGCGTTCTTTACGTGTATTAGATGGTGCTGTGGTTGTTCTTTGTGGTTCGTCAGGTGTACAACCTCAAACTGAAACTGTATGGCGTCAAGCGAATAAATACGAAGTTCCTCGTATGATTTTCGTTAATAAGATGGACCGTGCCGGTGCAGATTTTGATATGGTTGCTGACCAATTAAAAGAGCGCTTGAACGCAAACGTAGTTCCAATGCAAATGACTATTGGTGCTGAAGATGAGTTCAAAGGCGTTGTTGATTTAATTAAAATGAAAGCGATTCTTTGGAATGAAGCCGATCAAGGTATGACTTTTGAGTACGCTGATATTCCTGCTGATTTAGCTGACCGTTGCGCTGAAATGCGTGAGTTCATGGTTGAAGCTGCAGCTGAAGCATCAGAAGAGTTGATGGAAAAATATCTTGAGACTATGGAGCTTTCTGAAGAAGAAATTAAAGCGGGTATCCGTCAACGTACATTAGCGAATGAAATTATTCCTATGTTCGGTGGTTCTGCATTCAAAAACAAAGGTGTTCAAGCGGTTCTTGATGCAGTCATCGAGTACATGCCTTCACCAGAAGAAGTTAAAGCGATTGAAGGTATTCCTCACGCTGAAGCAGATGAGTCTGAAACTGAAACTCGTGAAGCTGATGATGATGCGCCATTTGCAGCATTAGCATTTAAGATCGCGACTGACCCATTTGTAGGTACTTTAACTTTCTTCCGTGTTTACTCAGGCGTTATTAACTCTGGTGATCACGTGATGAACTCTGTAAAGGGTAAGAAAGAGCGTATCGGTCGTATCGTACAGATGCACGCTAACTCTCGTGAAGAGATCAAAGAAGTACGTGCTGGTGACATCGCGGCAGGTGTTGGTCTTAAAGACGTAACAACTGGTGATACTTTATGTGCATTGGATAATCAAATTATCCTTGAGCGTATGGAATTCCCAGATCCAGTAATCTCGGTTGCTGTTGAGCCAAAGACTAAAGCTGATCAAGAAAAAATGGGTATTGCTTTAGGTAAGTTAGCACAGGAAGATCCATCTTTCCGTGTACAAACTGATGAAGAATCAGGCCAAACCATTATTTCTGGTATGGGTGAGCTTCACTTAGATATTCTTGTTGACCGTATGCGTCGTGAGTTTAAAGTTGAAGCTAACATCGGTGCGCCTCAGGTTGCTTACCGTGAATCTATTCGTAACGCGGTTGAAGTCGAAGGTAAATTCGTACGTCAATCAGGTGGTCGCGGACAGTATGGTCACGTTTGGGTTAAACTTGAGCCACAAAAAGAAGGTTCTGGTTTTGAATTCGTTAATGAAATTGTTGGTGGTGCGGTTCCTCGTGAATACATCGGCGCGGTTTCTAAAGGTATCGAAGAGCAGTTAGAGAACGGTATCTTAGCGGGTTACCCTGTATTAGACGTTAAAGCGACTTTATTTGATGGTTCTTACCATGATGTAGATTCGAATGAAATGGCGTTTAAAGTTGCTGGTAGTCTGGCGGTTAAAAATGCTGCTGCTACAGCTAACCCTGCATTACTTGAGCCAATGATGAAAGTAGAAGTTGTTACTCCTGAAGAATACATGGGTGACATCATGGGTGACCTTAACCGTCGCCGTGGTCTACTTAAAGGTATGGACGAAAATCCATCAGGTAAAGTCATTAACGCTGAAGTACCACTTTCAGAAATGTTCGGTTATGCAACTGAGATGCGTTCCTTGTCCCAAGGTCGCGCAAGTTTCACTATGGAATTTGCTCATTACTCAGAAGCGCCTAGCAACATTGCTGATGCAATTATCAATAAAGGTTAAGCTACGGCTTAACCTTGTTTAACAAAATTTTATAAGTTTTTTAGAGAATCTAGAGGTAATAGGAAGATGGCTAAAGAAAAATTTGAACGTAATAAACCGCACGTTAATGTTGGTACAATTGGCCACGTTGACCACGGTAAAACGACTTTAACAGCAGCGATTTGTACAGTGTTATCAAAAGTATATGGCGGTGACGCACGTGCTTTCGACGAGATTGACAACGCCCCAGAAGAGAAAGAGCGTGGTATCACGATTTCGACTTCACACGTTGAATATGAAACTCCAAACCGTCACTACGCACACGTAGACTGCCCAGGTCACGCGGATTATGTAAAGAACATGATTACTGG
>CANMKR010000006.1 GCA_947498625.1 uncultured Kangiella sp.
TAGTGTGGGGCTTCCCCATGTGAGAGTAGGTCATCGCCAAGCGCTTATTTAAAAAAAAGGCTCACTATTTAGTGAGCCTTTTTTTTATGTCGTCAAATTTTATTTATTGCTTAAGGCTATTCTGCGCGAAGTTTTATTTAGGCAAACACCGGATTTCACATACCTTTACAAGCGATATTACTGATACAGATTTTCCGGACTAAGATATTGCCGAACAGTACCTCTTAAGATCTCTATTGCGAAGCCTTTTTTTCGAGTAGAATAAATTAAGAAAAATCTTCAGGTTTAAAAAAATGCTAACAGGCTTACGAAAAAACTTTAAAGTAAATAATTTAGATTTTGATATTGTAAAACCGTTTGGTCCAACAATCTTAGAAACAAAGCTTCCAAAAGAAATTTTGGAAGCGATGATAGAGCTTTCTGATGGTATTTTGTCAGATGAAAAGCGTGAATCTTGGGGTGCTCACCTTGTTGGGCAAATCGAAGAGGAGCCTAAAATATCTAATGAGTTATTGAAAGAGTTTAAAGTTCTTGATTACCTAAAACAAATTTATTCAGAATACGTTATGGGATGTATGTATGCTGATTCTCCGCCTGACTATAAAGCTCAGCTGGATGATGTAAGAAAAGGAGGGGTATTCAATAACCCAATTAATATTAGTATCCAATCAGCATGGGTGGTATCTCAAAAGGTCGGCGAATATAATCCTGTGCACTTACATTCTGAAGCATCCTTGAGTAGTGTGATGTATCTTAAGGTACCGACAGATGAGCCTAAAAGCATTCCTAATAAAATCAATACTGATGGCTGTATTGATTTTGTGGATCGTTCTGTGTCAGATCCTCTGCAAACGGCTACTACTAGAATAAAACCGAAAGTAGGATACTTTTATATCTTTCCAGCAAGCTTATTACATCTGGTTTACCCTTTTAAAGGTAAGGAAGAGAGAAGAAGCGTTTCTATTAATGTTAATTATAAAATCCAATATTAGTATTTGCTAAATTTAGTTAGTTACAAGATGATGTAAATTCGAATTACTAGATTTGGGGGAATATGTTATGTCGGTTTCAATTTTAGATTTGTGGTTAGCTATTTTACTAGCTGGTTTTTTTTGTTGGGTGGCGAGTGCTTTAATTCATATGTTGATAAAGTATCATAATGCTGATTATAAGAAGTTAGCCAACGAAGATGCTGTGTCTGATGTGATGCGAGAGGGGAGTCCTGCGCCTGGCTTATATCATTTGCCACATTGTAATGATATGAGTGAAATGGCCAAGCCTGAAGTGCAAGAGCGATTTAAGCGAGGGCCAATTGCAATGATCAGCGTTTTTCCTAATGGGTTACCACCAATGGGGAAATTATTAACTCAGCAATTGTTATTTTTCGTCTTTGCATCGGTATTAATCGGCTACGTTGCTACGTTAGCCTATCCGGTCGGAGCAGACTATATGACAGTCTTTAGGTTAGTATTTGTGGTGGCATTTATCAGTTATGGTGTAGGCGAAATCCCATACAGTATTTGGTATGGTCATCCTTGGTCTAATTGCTTAAGATTTCTAATCGACGCGGTGATTTATGCAAGTGTTACTGCCGGTACTTTTGCTTGGTTGTGGCCACAAACATAATATTAACTCTAATCCTAACTTATTGAAAAAGTGATAAAGCCGGCATTTGCCCGGCTTTTTTTGTAACTAATCATTAATAAAATCCATCAAACTATCTTATATGGTTTATATTTAAACAATACTTATCGACTACAAAGACAAGGCGGTAGATATGAATAGTTATAGATTCATGATGCTTTTGGGGATTATGTTATCAATTGAGCAGGCCATAGCAGGTGGCCCCCTGTTAATGAAAGACATATCACCATCACAACTTTATTCTGAAACAGAAATTCAACAGCAAACGGCAATTGCGAAAACTAATCAAAAGTCCCAGCTAAGCATTCTGCAGCAAGAGTTTTTAACCTTAAAAAAAATTAATCAGCTAGACGTTAGTAGTCTAACCGCACAAGATTTAGAACTGCTGGAAAGAGCCATTCAATATCAATCAAAAGCTTTTAAGAAGCATCCTGAAGGACCCTTACCAATTGCTATTTTAGATATTGCCAGTGCTGCAAAATTTAAACTAAAACAACACCATGTTTGGCATAAATTGCAAACGCTAGAAAATTTATATCGCTCAGATTGGAATGGCTTTAAACAAAGTTTCTTAGAATCAGAAGACGTATTGTCAACCAGTGAGCAAGAAGCAAAGTTGGAGTTAGTAAAAAAATTAACTACTAAAGAAGCTTTGTTTTTAGCAGAACAGTTAAAGAGCTCGCGGAGTTTGCAAGATCCCTTACTAATAGAAACCATCCTTCAGTCAAAAAATATCGATGATTTAAGTTTATTGTTAAGCAAATTACAAAGCCCCAAAGCACATCAAATATTAAGCAAAAATATCCCACAATTAGCAAAGCCTGTTCAGGCTGAGCTATTAAAGTCGGTGATAGAAAACAATACTTATTTAGCATCTCAGGCTTTAAATCAATATGCAAAATTACCCAGCGCTTATCGCTCAAAGAATTGGTTAACTTCTAAGTTAAAAGATCAGCATTTAGGTTCCAGTGTTGCCATGGCTATAGCGCAAAGCAATGACCTGCGAATATATGAAGAGTTATCGGCAATTGTAACTAACCAAAAGTCTGAAAGAACGGAAGTCGCGAATGCACTACTTGCCTTAAGGTTTGCAAAAAATGAAGTGGCAGATGAGCATTTAAAAAAATTAGTAGAAGGCAAATACATCCACTTTGATGATATGCAACAGGAGGCTCAAAGATGGTTAAAATAATTAAGAAATCAGCCCTGGCTTGCTTAGCAGCCTTATTACCTTTTAGCGTAAATTCTGAAGTACTAACTTATACCGAAAATACGAATTCTAATACGCAAATTGCTTTTGGTTATCCTTTGCCTATTCCAGTGGATTCTATGACTGCCGTTAATGGATTTAGAAGCTATGAGTTTTTAAAGGCGCATCATGAGTCACTGGCAATGCTGAATCCTGAAATGACTTCTATTCAGGTCGGCACTACTCATAATAGTCGAGAAATTATTGCCTACCAATTTGGAGACGCAAACAACCTAGACTTTGACGGATTAATTGAGCCTGCTTTTTTAATCAATGGCACTATACATGCTCGTGAATGGCAAAGCCCGGAAGTTGTCACAGAATTAATAGAGCAAATTCTAGAACGAAAAACCGATGAATCAATGGTTCAATACTTGTTAGAAAACACCAATATAGTTATTTTGCCTGTGCTTAATGTGGATGGTTTTCTGCAAACACAACGTTACCCTATCAATGTGACTAATTCACCGGGTACGACAGCATCTTCAAGTCAAAGTGAAAAGTTCGCCCAGCCGCGCGATGGTCGTATGCGTAGAAAGAATATGCCGAATGTTGATGAAGTCTTATCCACAGAGGCTGATCGTTTTAATGGTGTGGATCTTAATCGAAATTCATTTCACTTCTTTGGGGTTCAAAATGGCAACAATGATCCCTTAAGTTTAATTTACGGCGGTACCAACCCATTCTCAGAGCCAGAAACTCAAGCTTTACTCGAAGCGGCAAAGCTGGGCCCTGAATCCGAATTAAGGTTTTATCAAGATACTCATTCCTTTTCACGAGTGTTGTTTGTTCCGCAACCAAACAACGCACGACTGAATAGCATTACCCAAAATATAGCCACACGTTTTCAAAATACTACTATTAGTCAGGGAGCAAATTACTTTCCTGTGATTGATGATGTCGGTGTTGGTATTGCAACCACCGCCGATTATTTTGCTTATGAACATTTAATCCCAACTTGGACATTAGAAATAGAACCGCCGCAAGGATTTCAGGGCGAACCTAATGGCGGTGCCTTTTATGGTGGAACTGGCGCCAGCCATTCTGGTTTTGTGTCACCAGATTCGGCGATCGCGAGGATTCGAGATCAACTTGCACCTGCACAATTGTTAATGTTTTATCATCAAGCTGGCCCAGCTTATGTAAAATCCGTTCGGATTGCCGATACTAATGATCAAGTGGTCTATGCAGCCGACTGGCAGACTAATGGTAATTCACGAAGTTTAAATGTCTCAATCGATCAAAGCTTAAATGGAGGTCAGCAATATAAATTATGGATTCAATTTTCAAAACCAATGCGCTGGCGTGATAATGGAAGTGTCATGCAATACCCTGGTCAGTCAGTGACTTTGAGCCCTAGTTTGAGTTTCACAGGAAATGCAAACGGCAGCTTCAATCGCAACATTTCAACCAGTGCTTCGAATTGGCAAAATCAGTCAGGCGGTGAATTAACCGGTTTTGCGAATTACAAGGATGATGCGCTGTTAGTAAACTTTACTATGCCTGCCAATGTTAATGTCAGCTCAGCATCGGGCACAACTAACTTCAATTTAAATATTTCCGTTCAAGATTTTGCTGGTTTAGATATCGATGCGAACCCTGCTACGGTTGTTGATTGGGCAAATGGCTCTTGGGTTGGTTTAGAAAATACTAACGGTAACTTAGGAGATATCGGCGGTACCGATAATTCCTATCAAATTAAAGTTGCCAATTCTAGCTTAACCTTATCTACCGGGGGCAACTCTTCTGGTGGCGGAGGTGGCTCAATACCTTGGCTGATTTTATTGGTGCTAGTTTTAATCGGTTTAAATAGAAGCGTTCGCCAAAATAAAATCGGAAAAATAAACTAGCGAAAAGTAAATTCTTTGAAGAGATATTCTGCGAAATAAAAAAAGGGCTCAAATGAGCCCTTTTTCTTGAATCGCACAACATGGATTGTCTACTTTTTGATTACAACGCCATCTTTCATTACAAAAGATACTTTCTGAAGAGTTTTAATATCTTCTAGCGGATTGCTATCCACAGCAATAATATCCGCAAGCTTACCAATTTCTATAGAGCCAACTTGTTGTTCGATATCTAAAAGCTTTGCCGTGGTTAAAGTTGCACTTCTAATGGCTTCAATTTCAGGCATTCCTACTTCTACCATGTATTCAAACTCTTTAGCGTTATCGCCATGTGCTGAAACGCCGCTGTCTGTCCCAAAGGCGATAGCTACTCCAGCTTTGTAAGCTTTGGCAAAGGTTTGCTGAATTTGAGGACCTACGGCACGTGCTTTAGGACGAACAATATCAGGAAAGAAGCCATCGATTTCAGCTTTTTCAGCAACAAACTTTCCAGCAAGAATTGTTGGCACATAATAAGTTTTATTTTTTTTCATGGCTTTGATCACTTCGTTATCCATGTAGGTGCCATGTTCGATGGTAGTGATCCCAGCATTTACTGCGCGTAACATGCCTTCTTTGCCATGAGCATGTGCAGCTACGTGCATCCCGTAATCGTTAGCGGTATCAATCACTGCTTTAACCTCATCATCAGTGAACTGTGGGTTTTGTCCGCTTTTTGCAAGACTTAAGACGCCACCGGTTGCAGTGATTTTAATAAAATCAGCGCCTTCTTTATAGCGCTGCCTAACTGCCTTTTTGGCATCTTCAACGCTATTAACCACGCCTTCTTTAGGGCCAGGGTTACCCATCAATGTTGCATTAGTGCCATTAGTAGGATCTGCATGACCACCAGTAGTTGCTAGGGATTTCCCGGCAGAAAAAATTCTAGGGCCTTGAACCCAGCCTTGGCTGATGGCATTACGCAAGGCAATAGTGACGTTGTATGAATCACCAGGATTCCGCACGGTAGTAAAGCCGGCCTTTAAAGTTCTCATTGCATATTCTTGTGAACGGAAAGCCAGATCAGCTTCATTCAAAGTAAAGTTTTCAACGTAAGCTTTTGGATTCATTTCGCCATCTAGGTGAACGTGCATATCCATCAAGCCTGGAAGGCAAGTTTTATCGTTTAAAGAAATGACATTTTCAGCCTGCTTTGGCGCAGAGGATTGAATTCGAGTAATTTTGTTATCTTGAATTTGGATCCATTGGTTTGACTCGATCTTACCCGACTTAACATTCAACAACTGCCCGCAGTTTAGCCACTGCTCATTGGCCACAGAGCTTGTGCTAACGCTGATCGCTAGTGTCGCTAAAGGTAGCAAATATTTTTTATTCATTAGGTGCTCCATAGTATGGTGAATAACAGAAATAACTGATTTCAAGGGATAATTCAATTGTTATTTAAAGATATACTAATTCAAAAGCCTTTTGTTACAATAACTTATCTTTTACTTGGTTATATTGATTAAACGGTTAACTGTGTCGAAAACAGCATTAAAAAAATTCAATAGTTTTGGCATAGAGGCCAGTTGCGATAGCTTTAGCACCTTTAAGTCGGAAACCGAGTTATCCAATTGGTTAGCTGAGAATAAAAAAAATCCCAATGAGCTGTTTGTTATTGGCGGTGGTTCAAACCTTTTATTGATCGGTCATATTCCTTTAGAGTTTATTCAAGCCGATATTCAAGGCATTTCTTATCAAGAAAGTGGCAGTGATGTTTTGGTCAAAGCCGGGGCTGGTGTGAATTGGCATCAATTGGTTTTAGAAACCTTAGATAAAAATTATTTCGGGTTAGAAAATTTATCATTAATTCCAGGCAATGTTGGAGCGGCCCCCATCCAAAATATTGGTGCCTATGGCGTTGAACTGAAAGATATCTTTGTAGAATTGGATGCGGTGGAAATAGCAACCGGCGATAAAATCACCTTTAGTCATCAAGAGTGTGACTTTGCCTATCGCTATAGTATTTTTAAAGGCAGTTTAAAAGGCCAATATATAATTACTTCAGTAACGCTAAAATTATCGAAACTAGCTGACTTAAAATTAGACTACGGCCCTATTCGTAAAGTTTTGGCTGAGGCTAATAAAGAAACCTTAAGTCCAAAAGATGTCAGTGAGGCTGTTATAAAAATTCGCTCGAGTAAGTTGCCTGATCCTGAGGAGCTTGGCAATGCGGGTTCTTTTTTCAAAAATCCAATTGTGACAGCCGAAAAATATGCTTTGCTAAAAGAAAAGTTTCCAGAGTTGGTCGCATTTAAAGTAGATGACAATCGCTACAAAGTTGCGGCGGGTTGGTTAATCGAGCAGGCGGGTTTAAAAGGCTATCGCTTGGGTGATGCTGGCGTACATAAGCAACAAGCTCTAGTGTTGGTGAATTATGGCGATGCCAGCGGTAAAGATATTCTAAATTTAGCCAGACATGTATCGAAAGTGGTTGTAGAAAAATTTACAGTGACTATCGAGCCAGAAGTTTGGATTTTGGGTGAAGCCACTTGGTAACTTCGAATTCGAAAACTGCGCACAAAGAACAGCAGCTATCACAAATCATTCGCTTGCTGAGTGATGGTCAGTATCATTCAGGACAGAAACTTGCTGAAGAGCTTGAGGTTAGTCGAGCTTATGTCTGGAAGCTGATCCAACAACTACAAGAGTATGGTTTAGAGTTAGAGTCCGTCTCTGGTAAAGGTTATGTTTGGCAAAGCCCTTCGGCCTTACTGGATAGCGAAAAATTTATAATGGCATTAGGCGCTTTAAATATAAGTTCTGAATATGCGTTCTTGATGGATTCAACCAATCAAAGGCTAAAGGAAAAATTTAAAGATAAGCATTTAGTCATTACTGAATACCAAACTGCGGGCCGCGGGCGTAGAGGACGTGATTGGCAATCACCATTAGCGACTAATCTATACTTTTCTTATGGTTGGAAAACTGAATTGCCTGTGCAACAGTTAGGCGGATTAAGTTTAGTGGTTGGCATTTCAATTGTTGAGGCTTTGGACATTATGGGCTTTGATAAATTACAATTAAAATGGCCAAACGATGTTCGTGTAGAACAACAAAAGTTAGCAGGCATTTTGGTAGAGCTCACTGGCGATGCGGCTGGCGATTTAGAAGTTATTATTGGCGTTGGTCTGAATGTTAATATGCAATCACAACAAGAAGCTATCGAGCAAGAGTGGACAAGCCTAGCAAGTCTTAGTGGCCGTTCCATTGATAGACAGGCGACCTTAATGTTTGTCTTGAAACAATTACAAACTAATTTGAATAAGTTTGCACAAGAAGGTTTTGCCGCATTCCAACAAAGTTGGAACCAGTACGATGAATCTTTTAATAAAAGAGTAGAGATCCACCAATCTAATGGTGTCTTGCATGGTACCGCTAAAGGAGTTAATGAATCTGGAGCCTTATTATTGGAAAATAATAATAAGATAAAGCCTATTTTTGCCGGTGAAGTGAGTTTAAGGATGGGTATTTCATGAGCTGGATATTAATGGACATTGGCAATAGTCGTTGCAAACTGATGATAACGTCAGAGGATCGGTATCAAGTCCTAGGGAAAAGAAATTGGGATAATCAAGAGTTTGCGGAGACGCATTGGTTGCAGAATTTATCTTTAGTCAAGCAGCGTCATTCTGATATTCAAGCCATTCTAATTGCAAGTGTTGCTAGCGATGCTATTAAAGATAAAGTAAAAACTTTTTGCCAAGCAGTGTTTGCCATAACACCTGAGTTTTTAGATTCTAGAGATTTATATGCATCTGCCAACAAAGATTTAATTAATAGTTATGATAAGCCTAAGGCGCTAGGAGTGGATCGTTGGTTGGCGATGGTCGCTGGGTTTGAAAGACAAATGGCAACTGACGATGCAAATCAACCCTTTGGAGTGTTTGATGCGGGTACTGCTATTACCTTGGATTTAGTAGATGCGAAAGGGCGGCATCTTGGTGGACATATAGTGCCGGGTATTCGTCTGATGCAAAAAAGTTTATTTGGTGATACTGGCAAAATTGCTTACGGAGCCAAACTGGACTTTGAACCAGCCAATAGTGAACAATGGCTAGGCCAGAATAGTCTACAAGCTGTTGAGCTTGGCACTTATCAAGCTGCGACTGGTTATTTGCAGGCTTGTTTAGAGCACTTAGTAGGAAAATACAAGGTCAAAAAGCTGTATGTTTGTGGTGGTGACGGCGCTGTACTAATGGCCAAGATTATGAAACCTGAAGAGTTAGATTGGTTCGATTGCCCTGAGTTGGTATTTGAAGGTTTGTATTATCAGCACCTAAACGGCTAAAAAGAGGTCTTTTGGTCATATAAATTCCGCTTTTTTGAAATTAATAAAAGAAACCTAAAAAAATTAGTAAAAAAGCATTGCCAAACCAAAATGAGATCGCTAAAATTCCCGCCACTTAACGCAATGGTGTTTTTGTAAGAATTAGCCATTGAAGTTATGCCGACTTAGCTCAGTAGGTAGAGCAACTGACTTGTAATCAGTAGGTCGCCAGTTCGATTCCGGCAGTCGGCACCATTATTCTTTAAAATGCTTAGGACGGCGTTTTATAAAAGGTGCAAGTTAAGTTCTCCCATCGCTATTGATAGCTGAGAATGACTTGCATTTTTTTTCACAAATTGGCATGATGCGCGCTCACTTGAGCAGGCGTTCTGCACAAGTCCTGGAGGGGTTCCCGAGCGGCCAAAGGGATCAGACTGTAAATCTGACGCGAAAGCTTCGCTGGTTCGAATCCAGCCCCCTCCACCACCTTTTGTCTGGCTAAAGAAGTTAATTAGCTGGATGAGAACCAGCATAAGCGGTTCGACAAAATTGCGAGGAGCAATTTTGAACGCCCGAAGGGCGACCCGAGAGGGCGAAGGACGAAGTCCTGAGTAATCCAGCCCCCTCCACCATTTTTCAATCAAGCGTATTTAATAAAGTACGGTTGATTAACAGAGTCGATTAGACTCAATATCGCATTCATGACCTGACTGGCACTGGCCTCTCAGGTCTTTTGAATGAAACAAAGGATTTGCGGGTATAGTTCAATGGTAGAACGTCAGCCTTCCAAGCTGAACATGCGGGTTCGATTCCCGCTACCCGCTCCAAATTAAGTGCCGCTCTATCTAAAGTGGCGAATTGAGAAAGATTTTGCCGATATAGCTCAGTTGGTAGAGCGCACCCTTGGTAAGGGTGAGGTCAGCAGTTCGAATCTGCTTATTGGCACCAGCTTTAATTGCTCGCATGGGCGACAATTAAATTTAAGGGTGCAGGGCGTCAGTTTCTTTTCGGAAGCACATGACCCCGGTAGACACCCGTTTTAACGAGAAACTTAAAACGCGGATAATCCGGAGGCTTAAGATGGCTAAAGAAAAATTTGAACGTAATAAACCGCACGTTAATGTTGGTACAATTGGCCACGTTGACCACGGTAA
>CANMKR010000007.1 GCA_947498625.1 uncultured Kangiella sp.
CAGTTCGAGTCTAAATTCGTACGCGATGTCTCCATCATGTCTTCGTTAAAATATAGTTATTTGACTATCACTTACATGGTGGCTAAACCACTTGGGTGTTATATAGTCAAGCCTCGCGAGCAATTAGTACAAGTTAGCTTAATGCCTCACAGCACTTCCACACCTTGCCTATCAACGTCGTAGTCTACAACGGCTCTTCGGAGGACTTAAAGTCCTAGGGATATCTAATCTTAGAGGGGGCTTCCCGCTTAGATGCTTTCAGCGGTTATCCTGTCCGAACATAGCTACCCGGCAATGCCACTGGCGTGACAACCGGAACACCAGAGGTTCGTCCACTCCGGTCCTCTCGTACTAGGAGCAGCTCTCTTCAAATATCCAACGCCCACGGCAGATAGGGACCGAACTGTCTCACGACGTTCTGAACCCAGCTCGCGTACCTCTTTAAATGGCGAACAGCCATACCCTTGGGACCGGCTACAGCCCCAGGATGAGATGAGCCGACATCGAGGTGCCAAACACTACCGTCGATATGAACTCTTGGGTAGTATCAGCCTGTTATCCCCGGAGTACCTTTTATCCGTTGAGCGATGGCCCTTCCATACAGAACCACCGGATCACTATGACCTACTTTCGTACCTGCTCGACGTGTCTGTCTCGCAGTTAAGCTGGCTTATGCCATTGCACTAACCTCCTGATTTCCGACCAGGATTAGCCAACCTTCGTGCTCCTCCGTTACTCTTTGGGAGGAGACCGCCCCAGTCAAACTACCCACCACACACTGTCCTCGATCCGGATAACGGACCTGAGTTAGAACTCAAAACATACAAGGCTGGTATTTCAAGGTTGACTCCACTCATACTGGCGTACAAGTTTCAAAGTCTCCCAGCTATCCTACACATGCAGGCTCTAAGTCCAGTGTGAAGCTGTAGTAAAGGTTCACGGGGTCTTTCCGTCTAGCCGCGGGTACACAGCATCTTCACTGCGATTTCAATTTCACTGAGTCTCGGGTGGAGACAGTGTGGCCGTCGTTACGCCATTCGTGCAGGTCGGAACTTACCCGACAAGGAATTTCGCTACCTTAGGACCGTTATAGTTACGGCCGCCGTTTACCGGGGCTTCGATCAAGAGCTTCGCATACGCTAACCCCATCAATTAACCTTCCGGCACCGGGCAGGCGTCACACCCTATACGTCCACTTTCGTGTTTGCAGAGTGCTGTGTTTTTGATAAACAGTCGCAGCCACCTGGTATCTTCGACCGGCCTCAGCTCAGGGAGCAAGTCCCATCACCAAAGCCGGCGCACCTTCTCCCGAAGTTACGGTGCCATTTTGCCTAGTTCCTTCACCCGAGTTCTCTCAAGCGCCTTAGTATTCTCTACCTGACCACCAGTGTTGGTTTGGGGTACGATCGGTGTATATCTGAAGTTTAGAAGATTTTCCTGGAAGCATGGCATCAACTACTTCACTCCCGTGGGAGCTCGTCATCAATCCTCAGCCTTAGGAACCCGGATTTGCCTAAGTTCCCAGCCTACAACCTTAAACGCGGACAACCGAGCGCCGCGCTAGTTTAGCCTTCTCCGTCTCTCCATCACAATATACACCGGTTCAGGAATATTAACCTGATTCCCATCGACTACGCATCTCTGCCTCGCCTTAGGGGTCGACTCACCCTGCTCTGATTAGCATCGAACAGGAAACCTTGGTCTTCCGGCGTGCGGGTTTTTCACCCGCATTAACGTTACTCATGTCAGCATTCGCACTTCTGATACCTCCAGCATACCTCCCGGTACACCTTCAACGGCTTACAGAACGCTCCTCTACCATGCATACAAGTATGCATCCGCAGCTTCGGTGGTATGTTTAGCCCCGTTACATCTTCCGCGCAGGCCGACTCGACTAGTGAGCTATTACGCTTTCTTTAAAGGATGGCTGCTTCTAAGCCAACCTCCTAGCTGTCTAAGCCTTCCCACATCGTTTCCCACTTAACATACACTTGGGGACCTTAGCTGGCGGTCTGGGTTGTTTCCCTTTCCACGACGGACGTTAGCACCCGCCGTGTGTCTCCCGCGATTGTACTCCTGGGTATTCGGAGTTTGCATCGGGTTGGTAAGTCGGGATGACCCCCTAGCCGAAACAGTGCTCTACCCCCCAGGGTAAGACGCGAGGCTCTACCTAAATAGATTTCGAGGAGAACCAGCTATCTCCCGGTTTGATTAGCCTTTCACTCCAATCCACAGTTCATCCCCTCATTTTGCAACATAAGTGGGTTCGGTCCTCCAGTAAGTGTTACCTCACCTTCAACCTGACCATGGATAGATCACCGGGTTTCGGGTCTACCTCCAGCAACTAAACGCCCTATTAAGACTCGGTTTCCCTACGGCTCCCCTAAACGGTTAACCTTGCTACTGAAGAGTAAGTCGCTGACCCATTATACAAAAGGTACGCAGTCACCAGACTAAATCTGGCTCCCACTGCTTGTAAGCATGCGGTTTCAGGATCTATTTCACTCCCCTCACAGGGGTTCTTTTCGCCTTTCCCTCACGGTACTGGTTCACTATCGGTCGACAGAGAGTATTTAGCCTTGGAGGATGGTCCCCCCATGTTCAGTCAAGATATCACGTGTCCCGACCTACTCGATTTCACTTCAAATGCGCTTTCGTGTACGGGGCTATCACCCTGTATCGCTGGACTTTCCAGACCATTCCACTAACACATAAGAAGCTTAAGGGCTAATTCCCGTTCGCTCGCCGCTACTAAGGAAATCTCGTTTGATTTCTGTTCCTACGGGTACTTAGATGTTTCAGTTCCCCGCGTTCGCCTCTTTAACCTATGTATTCAGTTAAAGATAACCAGCTTATACTGGCTGGGTTTCCCCATTCGGAAATCCCGGGATATAACGTTTGTTGTCAACTCCCCCGGGCTTATCGCAGACTACCACGTCCTTCATCGCCTTCTGTCGCCAAGGCATCCACCGCATGCTCTTAGTCACTTGACTATATAACCCCAAATAGTCTTCGATCACCTCAATTAATCAGGCCTTTTGTATATAGCCCTAACTAACCTCAGCAATCACCACTTGGTACACTCAAATAACCGTATTTCGTGTTGCTAGCTCCGACTTCGAACTAACAACGCCAACATGATGAATACAAATTCGCTTACAAATTTAAAAAACTCTTTTGTTACTCATTTATTACTTTAGCTTCTACCTAATTGTTAAAGAACTCGTTCTGGTATAAATACCCAGAGATATAGAACACCCTATATCTCTAAATACTCAAACAATCGGCAAAAAATGGTGGAGCTAAGCAGGATCGAACTGCTGACCTCCTGCGTGCAAGGCAGGCGCTCTCCCAGCTGAGCTATAGCCCCATTTCGTAGGTTAGTAATTGGCTTTTAGGCAAGGCAGATAATAAGGATGCTTAGTATGCTAAGCGACGCTTATCTAACGCAGCATAAAACCAATTTGGTAGGTCTGGGCAGACTTGAACTGCCGACCTCACCCTTATCAGGGGTGCGCTCTAACCAGCTGAGCTACAGACCTATATCTGTCTTGTTACAGACATACAGCCTGAACAACCGATTGTTCCAGATAGTAAGACAATTTGTGTGAACACTTGACGATATTACATCGTTGTCGTTAAGGAGGTGATCCAGCCGCAGGTTCCCCTACGGCTACCTTGTTACGACTTCACCCCAGTCATCAACCACACCGTGGTAACCGCCCTATGTTAAGCTAGCTACTTCTGGTGCAATCAACTCCCATGGTGTGACGGGCGGTGTGTACAAGGCCCGGGAACGTATTCACCGTGGCATTCTGATCCACGATTACTAGCGATTCCGACTTCATGCACTCGAGTTGCAGAGTGCAATCCGGACTACGAACAGCTTTGTGAGATTAGCTCCCCCTCGCGGGTTGGCAACCCTCTGTACTGCCCATTGTAGCACGTGTGTAGCCCAGGTCGTAAGGGCCATGATGACTTGACGTCGTCCCCACCTTCCTCCGGTTTGTCACCGGCAGTCTCCTTAGAGTTCTCAACTAAATGTTAGCAACTAAGGACAAGGGTTGCGCTCGTTACGGGACTTAACCCAACATCTCACGACACGAGCTGACGACAGCCATGCAGCACCTGTCACAGAGTTCCCGAAGGCACGAATCTATCTCTAGAAACTTCTCTGGATGTCAAGACCTGGTAAGGTTCTTCGCGTTGCATCGAATTAAACCACATGCTCCACCGCTTGTGCGGGCCCCCGTCAATTCATTTGAGTTTTAACCTTGCGGCCGTACTCCCCAGGCGGTCAACTTATCGCGTTAGCTACGCCACTAAGTATTTTAATATACCCAACAGCTAGTTGACATCGTTTACGGCGTGGACTACCAGGGTATCTAATCCTGTTCGCTACCCACGCTTTCGCACCTCAGTGTCAGTATCAGTCCAGGGAGTCGCCTTCGCCACTGATGTTCCTTCAGATCTCTACGCATTTCACCGCTACACCTGAAATTCCACTCCCCTCTACCGTACTCTAGTTATCCAGTCTCAAATGCAGTTCCCAGGTTGAGCCCAGGGCTTTCACATCTGACTTAAATAACCACCTACGCGCGCTTTACGCCCAGTAATTCCGATTAACGCTTGCACCCTCCGTATTACCGCGGCTGCTGGCACGGAGTTAGCCGGTGCTTCTTCTATAGGTAACGTCACAGATACAAGGTATTAACTTGCACCCTTTCCTCCCTATTGAAAGTGCTTTACAACCCGAAGGCCTTCTTCACACACGCGGTATTGCTGGATCAGGCTTGCGCCCATTGTCCAATATTCCCCACTGCTGCCTCCCGTAGGAGTCTGGGCCGTGTCTCAGTCCCAGTGTGGCTGATCATCCTCTCAGACCAGCTACAGATCGTCGCCTTGGTGAGCCATTACCCCACCAACAAGCTAATCTGACGCAGACTCATCAAATAGCGAGAGCTTCAAAGAGAGGCCCCCTTTACACCTTAGTGCACATGCGGTATTAATCAGAATTTCTTCTGGCTATCCCCCACTACTCGGTAGATTTCTACGTGTTACTCACCCGTCCGCCACTCGTCATCTGGAGCAAGCTCCAATGTTACCGTTCGACTTGCATGTGTTAAGCATACCGCCAGCGTTCAATCTGAGCCATGATCAAACTCTTCAGTTTAAAGTTTTGTCGAGATCGGAATAGATCTCTAATCTTTTGCTCAATGAATCACCAACTTATTAAAAATAAATCAATTAATCGAATTAATTTTAGGGTGTTGGTCACTTCATTGATAATGCGATGCATTACCTATCAAGTGCCCACACAAATTGTCTTACAAACTTTTAAAGAACGTCTTG
>CANMKR010000008.1 GCA_947498625.1 uncultured Kangiella sp.
CTTATTCAAAGATCTTAGCAACAACACCAGCACCTACTGTACGGCCACCTTCACGGATTGCGAAACGTAAGCCTTCGTCCATCGCGATTGGGTTGATCAAAGTCACAACCATCTTGATGTTATCGCCTGGCATTACCATCTCAACACCTTCTGGCAACTCAACAGCACCAGTCACGTCAGTTGTACGGAAGTAGAACTGTGGACGGTAACCTTTGAAGAATGGAGTATGACGACCACCTTCATCTTTAGACAATACGTAAACCTCTGATTCAAACTTAGTGTGAGGATTAATCGTACCTTTGTGAGCCAATACTTGACCACGCTCTACTTCATCACGCTTAGTACCACGTAATAAAACACCAACGTTATCACCAGCTTCACCTTGGTCTAGTAACTTACGGAACATCTCTACACCTGTAACAGTAGTAGTAGTCGTTTCCTTGATACCTACGATTTCAATCTCTTCACCAACTTTTACGATACCTGTCTCTACACGGCCTGTTACTACTGTACCACGACCTGAGATTGAGAATACGTCTTCAATCGGTAATAAGAATGGCTTGTCCGTTACACGCTCTGGCTCTGGAATATAAGTATCTAAAGCTTCGCCTAATGCAACAATTGCTTTCTCGCCAATCTCGCTTTCGTCGCCTTCTAAAGCTTTCAAAGCTGAACCACGGATGATTGGAGTCTCGTCACCTGGGAATTCGTATTGATCTAATAACTCTACGATTTCCATTTCTACTAACTCTAATAACTCTTCGTCATCAACCATGTCGCATTTGTTCAAGAATACGATGATTTTTGGTACACCAACCTGACGTGATAACAAGATGTGCTCACGAGTTTGTGGCATTGGGCCGTCAGCTGCTGAACATACTAAGATAGCGCCGTCCATTTGAGCAGCACCAGTAATCATGTTCTTTACATAATCCGCGTGACCTGGGCAGTCTACGTGTGCGTAGTGACGGTTTGGAGTTTCATA